>JBMOMB010000011.1:0-280675 GCA_049325215.1 Acidobacteriota bacterium | reverse complement strand
ACTGCGCTGGGTGGCCAGTGGCCTGCTGTTTGCGGAGGAACAATTCCGGCGGGTGAAGGGCTACCGCGACATCCCGCAACTGGTGGCTGCCATCCAGGCACTTGCCAGCAGAGGCAAGCTCCCGGTGGTTGCCACCGCGCGCAGAGTGGGGTAGGTTATGAGCCTGTCGGGAGTCGCAACTTTCAACGCCGTTCCGGGCAATCTCCGTCCCACCACTTTCGCCAGCAATGGGTATTCCGGCATCTTCCATCTGACGATTTCGCTCGGGTCCAGCGGACACTGCATGATATACGGCCCCTCGAGGATGCGGAAGCCCAGCCGTAGCATCGTAGGCTCAGCGCTTGCGCTTGGATTGCTGCCTGCGGTGATGACACCCCTCGAGAAAGCGGCCCTGAACAACATCGACGCGATTCCTTTGCGCCTGAAGTCAGGATCCACCATGAGCTCGCATGCCCACTGACAATCCTGCACTTCGCCATCATGCTTCAGCCGCCCTGGAATAAGGCCGAGCTGTCCCACGACTCTTCCATCCCACGCTCTTGCCACAAGCAGTCCATCGAGGGTTCCAGCCGGCCTCCCTCGGAACTTCCACCGCAAGTACCGCTCATTCTTTCTTCTGCCCTTCCCCGGCCACATCTTGCGAGCGAACTCGGCATGCGGTTCGACGCAATCTTCCGAATAGGGTTCTATTCTCACTTCACTCAAGCCATCCACTCCTTCCTCAGCAAACCTCAAGCCCCACGAGCTCTTGGACCGTGCAGACCCTGACACGGCCTCTGGCCTGAAGATCTGATAAATGGCTCAGGAATCTCTCAAGCTTTTTCTCGTGTTCCTCATGCGGAAGGCTCAATCCCAGCGGATGGCCGGTCACCACCAAGGCGCGTTCTCGCTCAATGCTCTGGTTCAGCAACGTTAGCGCCTTCTCTCCAAATCCGCATGTATGTTGCGGTATACAGGCCACTTCTCCGCACCAGAAAACCGAGCTCGGCCCCGGCTCGCTCCTGGCGACTCTCCTCCACAGAGGCTTGTACACCACACGGCACCACTTGTATCCTGCTTCTCCCACCAGCTTCAGCAGAGACCCTAGGCTCGCGCCCGGAAAACCAGGCCCGAACGTTCTGTCCCCCAAACTCACGGCAAACCTGCCGTACCAGCTCATTGGCCTGCTGAATGGCGGCACGAATCCCTTAACGCCTCCAGGCTTGCCGATGCATCGCTCCAGAGCCTCCTTGCTCCGCTTCAGAGACCTCCTCACCTGCTCCCGTTCAAGAAAAGGAAACCACTCGTGCCGCCATGAATGCGAAGCCACTTCATGTCCGGCATCGGCAATCGCGCGGATTTGGTTAGGCACATGGTATGGGAATTGTCCCCTCTCTGCAGCAAAACCAACCACCGCGAACGTCATCTTCAGCTCCCGCTCTTTGGCGAGATCCAGTATCTTCTCCACGTTTTGAATCTCGGTGAGTAAACTCTCCTCGTGGAAGTTATATGGATAGCTGGAATTCACTTGACCAATGGCGCTGTCATAGTCCCAAATGATGCAGACTTTCGTTGACATCGGCATCCAGGCTATCAGTCACCCTCCGAGTCGCCTGCTCCGCCTCAGTGTCGGCACTCCTGCAGAAGCCCCTCGTACAACTCCCGCCACTGCCGCGTCTGCCTCTCCAGCGTGAACTCTCCAAGCACCCGCTGCCTCGCCGCCTCCCCCATCCGCCTCCGTAGTTCCGGGTCCCGCGCCAGCTTCACCAACGCCTCCGCCATCGCCTCCACATCCCGAACCGGAACCACAAATCCATCGATCCCGTCCCGCACCGCCTCCCGCATCCCGCCCGCGTCCGTGCACACCACAGGCAGCCCGCTCGCCATCGCCTCCAGCACGGCGTTGCTGATCCCCTCGCTGTGGCTGGCATGGAAAAAGATGTCCGCCTCCCGCAGCCGCTCCGCCACCCCGTCCTCGCCGAGCGCCCCCCGCCACATCACCCGCTGCCCTAGCTCCAGATCTTCCACCGTATACAGGAACCGTGCCCGCTCTTCCTTGCCTGCCCATCCGATCACCTCAAGCTCCAGGTCCGCCCCCTGATCCACCGCCCGCCGGAAAGCCGCCAGGGCATGCTCCACGGCTTTGCACCAGATCAGCGCCCCCGTGATCACCAGCCGCACCTTCCCGCTGTTGGCATCCTTCGGCCCCCCAGAGAACTGCGCAGGATCCACAGCCGGACGGATCACCTCCGCCTTCTCAACCTCCAGCCCCAGCTTCGCCGCCTCTCGGACAGTCGCCTCGCTAACCCCGTGTACTTTCGAACAACGCGCGAACACCTCTCTCAACCGCCCCGTTTCTTTCGCGCGTCTCGGATTGTGCGGGGCTATCGCCACCTGCGACCCTCGGCAGCTCACCACTGCATGCCACGGGCGCTTCTCTTCCAGCAGCGGCAAGCAAGGCACAGCCGAAAGGGTCCACTCCCAGTGCACGATCTGCGGCCGCTGCGCGGCAATCGCCCACCGCCGAACGGCCAGCCGCCACGCAGGCATGCCTCCGCTCGCAGCCTCGCTCATCCCGCGCACAGCCTGCCTCGCGTCCCGCATCAGCGCCAGCACCACCAGCCCCGCCGCCCGCCACCAGCCCCGCCTCGATCCCGGTAGCGTCACCACCTTCACGCCCCTGGGCACAGTCCCCTGTGGCGTGTCCGCCGTCGCCACAGTGATCAGATACCCGCACGCCGCCAGCGCCTCGATCTTTCGCCGCAGAAACGTCTCCGGCGGCCAGCTTATATCCAGAATCAGCAGCCGCACCCCCTCATCCATGCACCCGCTCCAGCCACACCGCAAACGTCAGCAACATCGAAACTGTGTAGCCGTTCGCCCCGTCTGGCGCTGTCCGGAACCCATGCAACAGCGCCCGCACCTTCCCTGGCGCCACGAACTCGTGCAGCGGCGATCCGTTCTTTAGCAGCACCCCCTCCAGCCGCTCCCACTGCCCCGGCGAGAAGAACTGGACTTCCCAGTTCCTCTGGATCGGCTTCTCCCCCCGCAGCACTCTTCCCAGCTTTCGCCACGCCCGGACCGTCTTTTTCCACAGCGGAGACCACTTGTACACATAAAGGTTCGCCTCATACGGCTGCCACTCGATCCGCGCAAACCGCGGCGCATGGCGCTTCAGATACTCGATCTGGAGCCGCCGCCCCCGCACCATCCGCGTCGGCACGGTGCAAAAGAACTCAACTACCCTCGGATCGAGAAACGGAATCCGCGGAAACGCCGCCGCCTCGTACATCCGCAGGCTCGCCAGCGTCCACCGGAACGCCCACTGCTCCGTCTTGAATACTTTCACCCGGAAATCCGGATCGTCGAACGGCGGAATCCTCCGCAACTCGGCCCGCATCATCTCACGGATCACTTCCTCCGGATCACCCCCCAGGTGCGGCCGCACCAGCTCTTCCAGCAGCCACTGCCTGCCCTTTTTGAGCATCTTCTTAAGACTGTGCTCCAGCACCTCCTCCTCGCTGCCTTCTGGCTTCGGAAACCCCATGTCGTCGCAGAACACATCCCCCCAGTGCGCCGCCAGCACGAAGTCCGCCTCTTCGCCCAGCCAGTCCGCCACGTCCGCTTGCCGTGCCTGCGTGATGTCCTGAAAGCACTCTGTCGCCCCCGCCACCAGGTCCAGCCGGTCGAACAGATACGGGCGGATGACGTGCCCCCGGAACCGCAGCCCAGCCGCTTCCGCCACCTGCCGCGCGATCCCTATCTCAATCGAATTTTCCGTATACCCATATCCATAGCTGAACGGCTTCGCTTCCTCCGGCAGGCACGCCGCCACCGTCCGTGAGTCCAGCCCGCCGGAAAGCGGCAGCGCCACCCGCCCCTCCCGCGTCTGGTCCGCCAGCACCTCCCGCAGCACGGAGCCGAACTCGGCGATCGTGTCCGCTTCCGAACGCCGCTCGTCGGGTTTGTGGAACCACTCCCAGTATCGCCTCTCACTGATCTTCCGCCCCGCTCCGTCGAATTCATACACACTCGCCGGACGCAGGATCCGGATGTCTCGATAATAGGTCCGATCCCCCGGGAAAAAACCCAGCCCGAAAAATCCCGCCAGCCCCTCCCAGTCGAGCTTCCTCTCCGACTCCCGCGCCAGCTCCGCAAACTTCGTCCCCAGCGCCGCGCCCCGCCCATTCTTGAGGTGGTACACATGGAGACTCCCCGCCAGGTCCGTCCAGACGCTCGCTACCCGGCCGTCTTCAGACCGGCAAACCACCGCGTGACGGCCCAGCAGACGACCTGCGTGAACATGCTTTGGTGTATTGCCGTCTCCCGCCGGAGCGCCTTTCATCGGCCCGTGCCGTTGCCTGTATGCTTCACCCGCGATTTGCCAGATATGCCCCTTCGGGAATGCGCTTGCCAAAACTTCGTCCAGAACAGCAACTATCCCTTCGTTATGCCTGGCCTCCAGGCATTCTTCGGGCTGGAGGGACTCCGCCGCCCAGCCAGACCAACGGTCGCCTTCAAGTCTTGCGGCTCTCAAATATAGGTGCGTGCGCGCTTTCAGCAAGCCATCACTCCCGGCACTCCAGTCGGCCCGCGGCGATTCTTTAGAGAACTCCCCAGGAGGACCATTCCCACACGCACATGCCTCTGGCGTCCCTTTTCAGATCTTCTCTGCCAGGTAATAGGCATCCCGCACAGCAGCCTCCACGCGGCTCCCTTCCATTCGGGGTAGCAGATAAGGATCCACTTGAGGAGTCAGACAGCCTCTGTGGGTCGTCAAGCCAAGCCTGTATCCCGCTGCCTTCAGCAGCGATCTGGATTCTGCCACATAGTCCCCGTTGGGATATGCAAATGCCAGGCACTCTCTCCCGGTCAGCTTTTCGATTGCCGATTTCGATTTGACAATCTCGTGCGACAGAACCTCATCGGACTGCTGTTCGTGCTGAATTTCATGACTCATCCCGTGGCTGCCAATGGCGATGCCCGCCTGAGCCAGTTGCCGGATCTCTTCTCGGCTGAGCAACTGAAGCGATGGGTAACGCGAAAGGCATTCCTCCACAAATCCCTGCGGGAATTGCGCCTCCAGTTCCTCCAGCACCCTCACGCGTTCTCCCGCCGGTAGTCGCTTCATCTCTGCCCGGATTCTCCTGCACGCGTCCCGCCGCGCCATCGGATCAGAAAGATCCCACTGTCGGCCCAGAATATCCAGTCTGTTTCTGCCCCCTTGCAGCACGAGCAGCGATACCTCGGCCGGCCAAACTGTCCTGCCGTCCGGGATGCCTGGACAAACAAAAATCGCCGCTTTAAGTCCTGCCTTCGCCAGCACCTCGCACGCCAACAGATTGTTCCGGTAGCCGTCATCAAAAGTGATGAGAACACCGTCTGGAGGTGTCCCTTCATCCGAGTGCACAAACCTGGCCAGCTCTTCAAGCCCCACAGGCCTTCTCCTCCGGAACACGGAGACGCAATCGCGGAAGTCGGCCAGAGTGGTGAAGTTGTGCTCCAGCGCGCGGTCCATGAAGTGCTCGACTACCCCGTGCAACATCCAGACCCGCGCCCCTTCTGCCTTGGGCCAGCCATGCCTTCGGGCTCTTAAGGTGGTTGTGGCCCTGATTCCCAGATACCGTAACCTTTCGCTGATCCACACAAACGTCTCTCTCCGCGCCCCCATCTCACCAGGCCAAAGCATTGTGCTAGCAGGATTCATCCGGCCTTTCTTCAAAGTGCTTTGGGAAAAGTCAGGATCTGCTGGAACACTGAATCGAGTCGGTCGATTTCGAGAACCGTCCGGTACATCTCTTCATGCCGGGCCACTTCCCGCTCGATCGAGTACTGCTCTTCGATCCGCCGCCGGGCCCCCTCTCCGAGCCGCCGCCGCAACCCGTCATCCGACAACACCCGCCTGATCGCCGCCCGCAGCGCCTCCGCATCCAGCGCCCTCACCAGCAGCCCGCTCCGCCCGTCTTCGATTACGTCCCGGCAACCGGCCACGTCCGTTGCGATGCACGCCATTCCGCTCGCCATCGCCTCCAGCAGCGCCACCGGACAGCCTTCCTGTCTGCTGGGGTGTACATATACGTCCGCCTCGGCGTGCAGCGCCCCAACATCATCCATGGCCCCCAAGAAGCGGACTTTCCCCGTCAACCCGTCACTGTTTGCCACGCCCTGGAGCTTCTCGCAATATTCCCCGCCTGCCATCGATCCCGCGATCCACACCTCTATCCCATCCATGCCGCGAACCGCCTCCAACAGCAGGTCGTGCCCCTTCACCGGTAGCACATGCCCGACCGCAAGCGCCACCCGCGCCCCGGCGGGAGTGGTCAGCTTCCGCCGCATCCCCAGCCGTGCCTCTCTTTGTGGCCGGAACTTCTCCATATCCACGCCTGGCGGTATCAGCCGCGTCTTGTCATGGAACCACCGGCTCGCGAAAAACTGCTCCAGCATGTCGCTGTTCTGCGCCGCGATACCGCGCGCCAGAAAGCTCCTCACTTTCCACGCCCGCCCCCGCCAGTTCATGTTCTTTTTCGTGTACACCCACGCCTTCGCCCCCGCCAGGTACGCGATCAGCGGCTCGGTGTAATCATCCCCGTAATGGAACGAGTGCCACAGATCGAACCGGTATGGGCGGAACACCCGCGCTGCTTCCCACGCCCGCGCCGGCAGCGTCACATAGGGCCGCGCACCCACCAGAAACGGCGCCTCCAGCAAGGGAATCCCCATCTCCTCCACCACCCGGTCGAGCTTCCCCCCCCGCTTCAACACGCACACCGCCGGCTCAAACTTCCGCCTGTCCAGCCGCGACACGATGTTCAGCATCGCCCCACCAGACCCCGCCGTAATGAAGTTGGGGATTGTGAAAAGGATTCGAATCATTCCCACTCAAATTAGGCCGGGGCTTCCCGCCCTTGGGCAGAGGCTTCAGGAAACCCTTTCACCTGCCCGCCCATGCACCCTCCACCACGTCTCCAGCAACAACATCGAATACAGCGCCCACCGGTGGCTCCGTCTCCCGCACTGGTGCTCCTCTCACACCGCCTGACTGGTCGCCCCAGCAACTCTGCCACGCGCGATCCCCGCCCCAGCAGCTCGTCCTCCGCCCGCTCCCGTAGCGCTTCGCGCAACCACTGGCTCAGCGGCGCTCCGAATCCCCGCTTCTGTTTCGGCACTGCCTCCGATCACACGTACTTCCCAATTGCGCGCCCCAACCCACGTCCCCACCCGCCACCACAGACTCGCCCTGCGGCAAGACCTTCTTCAACACAATCTCAGCGCTTCTCGGCCACAACTAGAAAATGCCCGGCCCTCAACAAGATCCCCTGAAGAGTGTCGAGCCATTTTACAGCCCTCATTCTTGCAGCGAATGACTTCAAAAGTCCCCAATTAACAGGATGAGTTTTTAGGTGACCAGCATACGCCGGAATGATAGTCGTCAAGTGTTCTATTTCAAAATGTCTATTCAACAACAGTAGCAAGTCTTTTCTCGTTACATATTCTTCTATCGGCTGGTCTTTTACGACCATCCCTTCGGCCAAGTCACCGTTCGGCGTGGTCAGTAGCAAGTGCCCTCCTGTTCTAAGGCATTGAGCAATACTATCTATATACCTGCTCTTGTCCATGATATGTTCAAGCACTTCTTGACTGACAACGACATCGAACACTCCCGCTCTGAATGGCATCGCACACCCGTCTGCCGCTACAAACGCAGCCCTCGGAACTTCTCGCTTGGCTCTGCCCAGAGTCCGCGGAGTAATGTCTACACCAACACAGGGGCCAAGATGTGAGAGTACGGCGGTCAGCCAGCCGCTTCCACAACCCGCGTCCAGTATCCGGAGCGGAGACCCCTCCAATCTGGAAAGCTCCTGAAGAATAGCTGCCAGTCTCTGTCTCTTATACGCTCCTATGTACGCCTGCTTCTGCCAGCGTTCGTCATAGAACTCTTGACACTCCCTCAAACCTGGACTGTACGGTCTTGATGTGCTCACGACTTATACTCTTAGCGCAAAATTACCTTGTCACCATACAAATCACAGAATCCCCGGGCTTAAACCTCAAACTGCGCTACAGAATGCGCTTGGAGGTGCCTGTCCGATTGCCTCTCCAGCGTCCTCGTCGTTCAGACACGAAAGTTCAATCGCCGTCTCGCGGAGGCGCTAACTCTGCCCGCATCCACTGTGCCACGCCATCGGCACAAACAGCGGTCCCCAATTCTTTCGGGGCGGATGAGGTAGTGCTCTGGTTCCATTCCACACCACCTGGAATGAAATAGCGTTTTCTATAATCTCATGATCCCTGTAACCATCCCCCAAGTAAAGCCCTACCTGGTACCTTCCCGGTGAAAGGGGCAAGCTGGTGATTCCCACATGGAATACGTGTTGCCGGCTCATCGAAGGCACCGTACAACCGTACTGGTCTGTGCTTGAGGCCAGCACACGCCTGCCAAGCGCATCACGGATGTCGAATGCCAAACAGAGATTCCTGCCGAGCAGGTGATCTGAGAGCTCGCACTCCACCCACATCTCCCATTGGCCACCGGTAGCATATACGACCTGGGGTGTTCCGCCACTGGTCAATTTGATCTCACGGAGGCAATTCCATTGCTCGCCTCCCTTCGTGCGGCGGGGAAGTCTGGTGAGCTCCCTAGCTGCCCCAGAGTGTTCCTCACCAATATACGCTACAAGAACGTCATCCGTTCGCCCAACAAGCACCTGCTTGCCTCGGTCCAGCAGGACGGCGCGGTCGCACAGCTGATTGATAGCATCCAGATTATGGCTGACAAACAGAATCGTCTTGTCCGAAAAAGTCTTGTCTTGCATCCGCCCCATGCATTTCTGCTGGAACTTTACATCCCCAACGCTCAGCACCTCGTCCACCAGCAGAATGTCTGTGTCCAGGTGCGCCGCCACGCTGAACGCCAGCCTCACATACATCCCGCTCGAATAGTGTTTCACCGGCGTGTCGATGAATTTCTCTACCTCGGCAAAAGCCACGATCTCGTCGAACTTTCTGTCCACCTCCGCCCGCTTCATCCCCAGGATCGCCCCATTCAGATACACGTTCTCCCGCCCTGTCAGCTCCGGATGGAACCCCGTCCCCACCTCCAGCAGGCTCCCCACCCGTCCCCGGATCTCCACCCGCCCCTCCGTCGGCTCCGTGATCCGGCTCAGAATCTTCAGCAGCGTGCTCTTTCCCGCTCCGTTCCTCCCAATAATCCCCACTACTTCACCCGGCTGCACTCCGAACGATACGTCCTTCAGCGCCCAGATCGTCTCATACTTCTTGCCTGACCCGTTTTCCCCACTGAACAGCCCCCTCACTTTCTGCCCGATCCCCGCCACCGCCTGCGACACCGTGTCCCGCAGCGTCTTGTACCTCTCCACCGTCCCCCCAATCCGGTACACCTTCCCGAGCCCTTCTACCCGGATCGCTGCCCCGCTCATTCTGCCTGCACCTCGCTATGGCTCATCTCGTTCACGCCCCCAACCGCCAAATTTCTCCCGCCCCTCCAGTCACTTGCCCGCCGGCTCCACTCCCGCGCGCCTTCGCCCAGCCTAACCTCCCGCTCGCATGAACCCGGAGTCCACATCCAGACTCACCCACGCCGCCAGCCCCTTCTCCCATTCCTCGCCAGCCGCTCCCGCCCCTGGCCCTCCCAACCCGAGTTCGTTTCCCCGCAGGCCGCCCCGCGCTCCCCGGCGCGTCGCCGCCTCGCCCGGCATCCACCTTCCACGCACCCAGCCGCAGCCTCTCCCTCCCGCCCCGCTTCCGGCTCCCCGGACGCCATCCTTCGCTCGCTCTTCGTACCCCTCCCCACAATGGATCGCGTCCAATTTCGCAAGGCTGTGGAAATCTAGGCAAACCCATTCAAAACAAACCACTAAACCGCGAAAATCCGCCTTGAAACGAACTGGAACGAACTCCCTGTCGAAAACAAATTCCGCTTTTTCTTTTCAACAACTTCCAAACTCCGCACATACCCCCGCCCAACTTCGGCATACCTCCCTGCCCGACACCGGACTACCCCCTTCACACCACGTCCGCAAACGTCTTCTCCATCCGCCGGAAAAAGTACGCCCCGCTCACCAGCAGCGCCACCGCCGCCGCCGCGCTCGCCCACACCATCGCCCCCGGCGGCGTCTTCACCCCCAGCAGCGCCCACCGGAACCCCTCCACAACCCCAGCCATCGGGTTCAGCCCGTACAGCGTCTTCCACGGCTCCGGCAGCAGCGAACTCGGATACACGATCGGCGTCGCATACATCCAGAACTGCACCAGGAACGGCACCGTGTACTTCACGTCCCGGTACTGCACGTTCAGCGCGCTCAGCCACAGCCCCACCCCCAGCGCCGTCACCAGCGCCAGCAGCAGGAACAGCGGCAGCCACACCACGTTCCACGTCGGGGCCACCCCGAAATGCCCCATCAGCAGCAGCAGCACCGCAAACGCAATGCAGAAATCCACCACCCCCCCGCACACCGCCGCCACCGGGATCGCCAGCCGCGGGAAATACACTTTCCGGATCAGGTTCGCGCTCCCCACCAGGCTGTCCGACGAGTTCGACAACCCCTGGGCGAAGTAGTTCCACGGCAGCAGCGCCGCGTACGAAAACAGCGGATACGGAATCCCGTCCGACGGCATCTTCGCCAGCTTGCCGAACACCACCGTGAATACCAGCATGCTGAACAGCGGCTGGATGACCGCCCACGCCGCCCCCAGCGCCGTCTGCTTGTAGCGCACCTTCACGTCGCGCCAGATCAGGAAATACACCAGCTCCCGGTACTCCCACAGCTCCCGCAGCTTCAGCCCCACCCAGCCGCGAGACGGCTCAATCACCAGCACCGGCGTTTCCGCCGTGACCGTCACATTGGATTCCCGTGCCGCCATTCAGCTCTCCATCGGACGGTAGTAGTCGTAATACTTCTTGTAGTAGTTCCGCCCCGGCCCCGTCGGCGTCCACTGGTTCAGCACCGTGCCCAAAACCCGCGTCCCGTCTTCCTTCAGCCGCCTCACTACCTGAAGCGCGTCCGCCTGCTTCGTCTCCCCCGCGCGCAGCACCAGAATCACCCCGTCGCTGCGCTGCCCCGCCACCCGCGCGTCGCTCACCAGCAGCACCGGCGGCGTGTCCAGAAACACATATTCGAACTCCGCCCGGAACCGCTCCAGCAGCGCCGCAAACCGGTCCGAGTGCACCATCGCCCCAACGTTCTTCATCGGCGGTCCGCTCGGCAGCACATGCAGGTTCCGGATTTCGGTCGTCCGGAAAAACGCCTCCCGCGGATACGCGCTCACTGTCGTCTCGTCCTCCAGCAGGTCCGACAGCCCCCAGGTGTTCTCCAGCCCGAACAGCACATGCAGCTTCGGCTTCCTCAGATCGGCGTCCACCAGCAGCACCTGCCGCCCCATCTCCGCCAGCGCCATCGCCAGGTTCGCCGCCACCGTGCTCTTTCCGTCCTGCGGATTCGGGCTCGTCACCGTCACCAGCCGGCACTTCTCTCCGTCCGCCGTGAACAGCAGCGACGTCAGCACCGCCCGGAAGCTCTCCGCGAGAAGTGTCGGCCGCTCCCCGTGCCGGATCACTTCCACCGGCGCCGAGCCGTTCCCGTTGCCCGCGTGCAGCAGTCCCTTCGCATCTCCGGAACCGCCCCCGCGCAGCTTGAGCCAGCCCTGCTTCGGCTGGAACAGGTCCCCGCTCGGGATCACCCCCAGTTCCGGCAGTTGCAGCACCGCCACCGGCTCGCCCGGCTTCTGGAACTTCATCTCTCCGTGGAACAGCAGCACCGCCAGCACCCCGCCCAGCAGCAGCCCCGTCAACAGCCCCAGCCCGCCGCCCAGATAAACGTTCCGCAGAATCGCCCGCCCGCCTGGCGCCGCCGGGTCGATCACCCGCACGTTCTGCGTCGGCACCGCCGTCGCAATCCCCGCCTGGTTCACCTGTTGCAACAGGGTGTTGTAAATCTGCCGGTTCGACTCCACCTCCCGCTTCAGCAGGTTGTATTGCAGCGTCTGGTCCGCCTGGCTCCTCACCTGCCCCGTCTGCGCCGCGAACGAGCCCCGCAACAGTTGCTCCCGCCGCTGCGCCGCCTCCAGGTCCGTCCGTAGCCGCTCCACCACCGCCTCCCGCTCCTGCGCAATCGCTTTCCGCAGCTCCGCCATCTGCGCCTTCAGCCGCACCACGCGCGGATGCGTCTCCGTGAACGTCGTCGTCAGCTCCGCGTACTGCTTCTCCAGCTCGAGCAATTGCGCCCGCAGTTGCATCAGCGCCGAGCTGGCAATCCCCTCCGGCAGGTTCTCCGGCCCGCTCTTCAGCGCCATCTCATACCGCGATTGCCTCACGATCCGGTCCGTCTGGATCTGCGCCAGCTCCCGTTGCAGCGCCAGCATCTTCGCGTCCGCCAGCGTCAGCCCCTGCTGCGCCTGATCCGTCGACACCGCGTCCATCCCCACGCGCGTCACAAACTCCTTCAGCCGCGTCTCCGCCTCCTCCAGCTTCTGCTTCTGCTCCTTCATCTGGCTTTCCAGCCACTGGTTCGTCGTCTTCGAGCTCCGCGCCCGCGTCTCCAGCGCCTGCTCCTGGTATTCCGCCACCAGCACGTTCACAAACTCCGATCCCACTTCCGGAATCGTCGACTGGCACGACACCCGCACCACCCGCGTCCCTTCCACCGCCTGCGCCCGCGCCGAACCCACCGCCGCCTGGATCGCCTCCCGCATCGCCTCCACCGGATTCGACGGTCCCAGCCCTGCCGCCCGCCGGATGGCATTGAACGCCCGCGCCACTCCGGTTCCCGCCGGCGGCAGAGTCGGGATCGTCTCCCGTTCCAGCCGCTCCGCCGCCCGCTGCCGCAGCGACGAGCTGTTCAGAATCTCTACCTGCGTCAGAATGTTCGCCTGCGTCGCCGAGTAGATCCCGCCGCTCGCCTGCGGGTCCACCTGCGCCAGCCCCATGAAATTCTCGTTGATCCCCTGGATCTCCAGCGTCGCCTCCGCCGGATAGGTCAGCGGCTTCGGCAGCACCACCGCCAGTCCGATCACCAGCCCCGCCGCCGCCAGCCCCGCCAGCAGCCCCTTCCGCTGCCGCAGCGCTTGCAGGTAATCGCTGAACGTCCGCGCCTGGAGCATGTCGGCGAACGTCCCCGCCCCGGCGTCGCCCGCGGGCGGGTTGTACCCGAACCCATACCCGTAGCCATAGCCGGGCGCGCCCGCCGGCGCCGGAACCTCCGCGCCTTCGCTCCGCGCCGGCGTCAACGCACGGTTCTCTTCCTGCTGTCCCATCTTCCTTTCCCCTTTCACCGCCGCACCCACACCCAGATCAGGCTTGTGATGAGCGCCGGCACGGCGATCAATCCAACCTGCGCCGCCGTCCGCCCGGCGCCGGATTTCCGCGGAATATACAGCACATCGTTCGCCATCAGCGGAAAATCATTCGCTTTTCCCTGGAAAATCGCCCGCAAATTCACGGGGATTTCCGCCCTCTGGCTCGTGTCCCCCACCACCCGCAACACCCGCGCCTTCTCCAGGTCCGCCAGCGGCCCCGCCCCAGCCATCGCCAGGATCTGCGCCGCGGTCAGGTGCTCCCGGTCCTCCAGCGGAAACGCCCCGCTCCGCGCCACCTCTCCCGTCACGTACACCGGTTCCAGCTTCATCGCCACCACCACGTCCTGCGGCTTCATCACGATGTTGTCCGCCGGATCGGCCAGCTCTCCCGTTGCCGTAAGAGCGGCTTCGCCGTACGTCGTCTTCCCGTCGGTCGCTTCCGTCACGTTCTTCAGGTCCAGCCGCCCCTGCTCCGCCCGCCGGATCACCCTCACCCGCCGCATCGCCGTCGGCAGCAGCCCGCCGGTCCGCATCAGCACTTCTCCCAGCGTCTCCGGACGCGTGCCCAGCGGATACACTCCCGGCTGCTTGAACGCCCCTACCAGATACACCGGGTTCGCCACCTCCTGCGGCCGCGCCGTCTCGATCACGCTCACCACCACCTGCGGCGTCCGCACAAACAGCTTCAAACGGTCGATCAGCGCCGCCTCCAGTTGCTCCACCGTCAGCCCCCCCGCCCGAATCCGTCCCACCACCGGCAGGTTCAGAAATCCTTCCCCGTCGATCCGGAACGGCTTTTCGCTGATCTCCTCCACGTTCTGCGCCCGGATCACGATCTGGTCGCCCGGGCTCAGCACGTATACCGGCCGCGGCGCTTCTTCCTGCGCCGCTGCCTGCGGCGCCGGCGCCGGCGCCTGCTGCGCCCGCATCGCCGCCGCCATCAACGCCATCAAAAGCAGAATTCGCGTCATTTTTCCTCGCTTATTCCGTCCTGTTTTCGCCGCTTCGTCTCCCCCATTTTCCTACATCCCGCCCCGTGCTTTCAGCGTCTGCGCGCCGTCCAGCTTCGCCTCCACCTTCTCGAGCATCTGTGTCAGCTTCGCGATCCGCTCCCGCAGCTCTTCCACCCCTCCCCCGCCCGGAAACCGCCCGTCCCGACGCTCCTGCAGAAACGTCCGCACCAGGTCCGAAAGGCTCCTCGCCCCGGTCTGCTCGCACATCGCGTTCAACCACGCGTACTCTTCTTCCGATACCCGGAAATACACCAGCTTCGACCGCGCCCTCATCACCGTCATGCTGTTCCTCCTCGAATCCTGTCCCTTTCCGTCCAGCCGCCTTGCTCCAGCCTCTCCCGCCATGTCTCCCCCACCTCGAACTCAGGCGCCATCTCCTTCAGCAACGCCACCGCTCCGACTTCGTCCCGCCGCTCCACCACGTCCCGCGCCCGCTCCATCCACTCCACTACCTCCGCGTACCGCACCCCATCGCCCCGGAAAACCTTGATCTTTTCGTGCGACGTCGGCGCGATCCGCTCCCCCTCGCTGATCACTTCCTCGTACAGCTTCTCCCCCGGACGCAGCCCCGTGTACCGGATCTCGATGTCCTCGTTCGGCTCCAGCCCGGCCAGCCGGATCATGTTCGCCGCCAGATCCGCAATCCGGATCAGCTCTCCCATGTCCAGCACGAACACCTCGCCCCCTTCCCCCATCGCCGACGCCTGCAACACAAGCTGCACCGCTTCCTCCGTCAGCATGAAGTACCGCCGCACCTCCGGATGCGTCACCGTCACCGGTCCTCCCTCCGCAATCTGCTTCTGGAAGATCGGCACCACGCTCCCGCTCGACCCCAGCACGTTGCCGAACCGCACCGACATGTACCGCGTCCGCCCGCCGTCCAGATGGTTGAAGCTCGACACCACCATCTCCGCCGCCCGCTTCGTCGCCCCCATCACGTTCGCCGGATTCACCGCCTTGTCCGACGAAATCATCACAAACGAGCGCGCCCCGGCCTCGAGCGCCGTCCGCGCCAGGTTCCACGTCCCCAGCACGTTCGTGTACAGCGCCGCCACCGGATGCCCCTCCATCAGCGGCACATGCTTATACGCCGCCGCATGGTAGACCTCCTCCACCCCGTGCCGCCCGAACAGCTCCCGCACGTCCCCCTCGTTCCGGATGTCGCACACCGCCGCCGCTACCCGCACCTGCGGGTGTTTCTTCTTGACGTCCAGATCGATCTCGAACAGCCCGCTCTCGCTCTGGTCCGCCAGCACCAGCAGATCCGGCTCGAACATCGCAATCTGGTGGCTCAACACCCGCCCGATCGAGCCCGCCGCCCCCGTCACCAGCACCACCCTCCCCTTCAGCTTCGCGCTGATCTGCGCCTTGTCCAGCCGGATCGGCTCCCGCCCCAGCAGGTCCTCCACCGCCACCTCGCGCAATTGCCCGCTCAGCCCCTTGCCCTGCAACAGCCCGCCCAGCCCGGGCAGGATCCGGCACGGCAGCCCCGCCGCCCGGCAATTCGCCATCGCCTCGCGCACCTGCCGCCCCGTCGCCGACGGCATCGAAATCACCACCTCGTCCACCACCACCCCGCGCCGCCGCAGCCGGTCCGCGACCTTGATCAAATCCCGCCCCGCCCCCAGCACCCGGTGCCCGCTCACCACCTCCCCCCGCAGCGCCGGTTCATCGTCGATGAAGCCCACCACCCGGCACCCCACATCCGGGTTCGTCCTCATCTCCCGCGCCAGCGCAATCCCCGCCGCCCCCGCCCCATAGATCAGCAACTGCTTGCGCCCCTTGACCGGGCGCTCCTGAAGCGTCAGCTCCTTCGTAATCCGCGCCAGCATCCGCAACCCGCCCGTCAGCACCGTACAGACCACGAAGTCGATCAAGTAGATGCTGCGCGGGACAAGGCCGCCCTGCGTGGTCAGCAGCAGTGCGCCGAACACCGCCGAGCCCACGAAATTCGCCCCCACCAGCCGCAACAGGTCCCGGGTGTCCGTCCAGCGCCACCACCCGTGATGCAGCCCCGCGGCGAAGAACACCCCCAGCTTCACCCCCACCGCCGCCGCCGCCACCAGCGGTATCAGTTGCCGCTCCGCGCGCGGCACCGACAGATCGAACCGCAGCAGGTACGCCGCCAATACGCTGAAGGCCGCCGCCCCCGCCAGCATGGCTGCAATGGCCAGCCGCCTGTGCCGCTCAACCCACGTCCGCATGCCGCGCCCTTCCGCCTGCATCCACCGCTTCGCTCAACACCCTCATCCACTCGCCCAGCACGCCGCGCCAGTCGTGCCGCTCGGCCTTCCTTCGCGCCATCGCGCTCAGCCGCGCGCTCAGCCCTTCCTCGTTCAGGACGCGCAGTACCGCCCGGGCCATTCCATCGGCATCCCCTGGCTTCACGAGGAGCGCGTCCACGCCGTCTTCTGCCAGATACGGGACCCCTCCCGGATCCGTGCTCGCCACGCACAACCCGCACGCCATCGCTTCCAGCACGCTCACCGGGGCGTTGTCGATGTTGGTCGTGTTCAGGAACACGTCCGCTTCGGCAAGCGCCTCGCCCACGGCTTCCTTCGGAATCGCGCCCCGCAATTCCAACGCTTCCTCCACCCCCAGCCGCTGCGCCGCCTCCCGCACGCGCCCGAGGGTCCCGTCCTTGTCCGCCCCGTACATTGTCAGCCGCGCCTCCGGCTTCTCCGCCCGCACCCGCCGGAGCACTTCCACCGCCATCTCCGGGTTGTAAATCTCATGAAAAGACCGCAGCCACACCATCCGCGCCAAGGCGCGCGCGCGCAGCCGGAACGGGTACCGCTCCAGCTCGATCGCGTTCGGTATCACCTGAATATCACTCCGCCATCCCGCCAGCGCGTCCCGCAGATACCCGCTCGGCGCCACCACCGCATCCGCCATCCACAGCAGTTCGGCCAACCGCAACGAATTCCGTTCCGCAAACTCCGGCAGCTTCCCCCCATGCAGCGCCAGCACGACGGCCTTGCCCCTCGCCTTCGCCGCCCGCGCCGCGGCCTCCGCCCACCGGAACGCCTGTCCGCTGTAAACATCGATCACCGCCACCCTGTATGGCCCCCGCACTCCCAGCGCGGTCCCAACCATGTCCGCCACCCGCGCCGCCTTGAAGAACCAGGACGACGCCCGCAACACTTTCAGCCCAGCCGCCTCCAGCCGCCCGGCCAGATCCTCGCTGTAAGTCCGCCGCCCGTCGTGCCCGGACAGGAAATTCCCAATCAACAAAACCGGCGAGATTTGTGTCATTGCCGGCCCCGTCACCGCGCGAACCGTTCCTTCTGCTCGAGCGCCGCGCCCGGCAGCACCGTCAGGAACGCCATCCCGAGGGCCAGCCCCGGCGCCGACGTCCGCATCGCGTTCACCACCATGTAAGCAAGCGGCCAGACGAGCAGCGCCAGCAGCAGCCCGCGGTAGGGCCGCAGCTCCCGCTGCTCCAGGATCCCGGCGCCGCGCCGGAACAACAGCCAGAACAGCGTCAGATACGCCGCCACCCCGAACAGCCCGTGCTCCGACAGCGCCCGCGTGTACTCCGTGTGCGCGGTCACCCCGCCTGGATGGAAGAATTTCGAAATCCCCACCCCCACCCCGAACACCGGAAACTCCTGGAACACCTCCCAATCGACCGTGGCCAGCCTCTCCCGCCCCGACATCTCCTTCTCCTGGAACCGCTCTGCCAGCTTCCCGCCCGTGTAGGCGTTCACCATCGGAAACGCCAGCGCCAGCACCAGCACCACGCCTGCCAGCCCAGCCAGAATTCTTCCCTTGTAGCGGTGCCCGGCCAGCAGCCACGGCCCTGTCACCACGAGCGTCCCAGCCAGCGACAATACGCCTCCCCGCGAAAACGTCATCGCGCTTTGCAGTGTGAGCGCCGCCGCCAGCCCCGCCAGCATCACCCGCTGCTTCCACCCGGTGTGCGCCAGCAGCGCCGCCACCAGCACCAGCAGCGCCGCCATCGCCAGCGAGGACGACACCTGGTTCGGTCCGAATCCCCCGCTTGTCTGAAAATTCGATTCCGTCCCGAACCGCACCTGCTGCATGTAGGACGACCGCACTGTCACCGCCAGCACCCCGCACAGCGGCGCCGCGAACGCCACGCACGCCCGCCACATCTCGCCCGCCGAAATCCGCAGGTTCGCGCAATACAGGATGGCCAGAGTCAGCGCAATCGGCCCTGACAAATGAAACATCACCTGCTTGCGGAACGTGTCAAACGGAAAGTACACAAACGGAAACACCACCGCCGGCAACAACAAAACCAGGTACAGGACCGCGTGCCCCGGCAGCCGCACCTTCTTCATCCGGATGAGCCCGATCAGGAAGAGCAGCGACACCGCATATTTCGCCGTCTCGTGAAACGTGTACGACTTCGACATCCGCCACAGCACTTCCGAGCCGCTCACGTAACAGGCGCACATCAGCACCACAGCGGGATTTTTCGTCGACAGGCTGATCGCCAGCACAGCGAGAAATACCGCGAACGTGTGCAGTGTCGCCAACTGCCAGATCTGCCGCATGGCAAGGCCCAGCGCCACATGCAACGCAAACACAAACACCAGCACACGCGGCGTGGGCATCTCATCCAGCCACGCACGCGCCGCTACACTGGCGCCACCCCGATGGGCCTGCCACCGGAGGGCAATTCCTGGCGTTGTCATGGCGGAGATAGGTCTGGCGCCGGCGCCAAACCTGAATGGGGGATCAATCCCGTTCTCGGGGACAAGCTACCGCCCTGAAAGTCCCACCACTGAGGGTATTTCCCGCCTCGAAGGACTCTCAATCAGCGTGTGCTGACACAGTATATTTGCACCTTGTCTGACAACTGTCAAGACATACTGGTACCAAATCATATAATTCTTCCGACTTTCATTAATTTGAGTGAAGCAAACAGGAAGCTACTCTTTGCTCATTTCGACGCGCGCGGCGCGCCACCCGCTGTCGTCGAGGACGAGTTGCGCCCATCCCCGGCTAACCCTGGTATCGATGCCGAGGCGCTGTCCAGCCTGATTCAGGCGCCATTGCCATTCGAAGCTGGCTTCGGCGACGCCGCGCGCGGTGGAGCGGATTTCAGAGATCCGCACCAGCGACGGCACGGCGACGGGGAGCACGATCGCAGCTCCGCTTTCCAGACTCGCAGGCAAGGAACGGTGGCTCCAGTTCTCGGCTTCCCGCCGGAAAGTCTCTTCCACGGCGAGCCGGCAGACAGGCCCTGCCGCCGTGACGACTTCGGAAAGCCTCCCAATGCCCAGGCTAGTCCAGCGGCGCCAACCGGCCTGGGCGCTCAAAGCCTCCTGGCAACGCCCAGGGCTTTCCGAGTCGATTGTTTCCACACGCGCGGCGCGAAAAGGCTCGCTCGCCAGGATCGCCCGCGCGGCCTCATCGGGGGTTGGAGGAGGGGCGCCGCACCCTGCCAGGATCAGAATGCTGGCGATCAGTCCACAAGCCAGCGCCGGAGTGGAGACCAGACTCCAAGAGCGGGGCGGTTGCGGGCGCATGGCCGCTATCCTAACGGCCGGATGGAAGCCAGTGCAAGGAACTCTGCCGTAATTGAAAGCCCCGGCCCACTGTCAGCGGGGGCCGGGGCTACATGGTCCGCATCTCGAACCGGGGAACACGGGCTCAGGTCAGGCCACCTCGGAGGCTCTGTAGCGGGACATGATCTGATGCATCTGGTCCTTCACATGAAGCTTCAGCTTCTTGAGGCGGTGTTCCTCCACTTCATCCTCCGGAGTGTGGTAGGGTTTCGCTTCGATCTCTTCGATCAGCCGCTTGTACTCGGCGTGCTTCTCGGCGAGAGCCCGAAACTCCTCATTGTGCTGCATAAGGTATTCTTTCAACGCTTCCTGGGTAAACTTCTCCATGTGAATGGTTCTCCTTCATGTGGGAAGGTCCGTGCCTGGCCGTCTCGTGGCAGGAAGGATGAGATGGCGCGGCGCAAGGACCGTTGCATCAGTACACCCGGCGGCGGCTGTCCGAAACCGCCGTCACCCTGACACTAACACTTTTGAAACCTTCATACAATCCCATCGAGACAGGATGGCGGGCGGGCGGGCGGAGGGCGGGCCGGGCGCCCTGGCAAGGGTGGAAACAGACGCGGCGGTAGTGTAAGAGAAGAAGTAGAGACGGAGGTTCTGTATGCCTCACTACGTGTATGTGTGCAAGGACTGCAAGAAGGAATTCGAGAAAGTGATGCATATGGACGAACTCCACAAGAAGAAGGTGGAGTGCCCCTACTGCGGAAGCACGAAGGTGGAGCTGGCGGTGACGTCATTCTCCGCCGTGACATCAAAGAAGAGCTGACAGCCTGGGGCGGCCAGGAGGGTGCCAGGGGCATCCGCCCGCCGCCCTGAAAAAAGAGGTGGCGGACAGCAGGGGGAGACATTCGGACGGATAGCGGCGGGGGAGGGGAATTGTTTCATCTGATGCTGCCTTCTCATGAGGCGGCAAAGCCCAACTCTCTGAGAAGTGCCGGTGAATCTTTCTCCTCGCACGGCAGCCGGGGCCGGCACGTTCGCGGCTGCACCCAAGGCAAGGGAGTAGTCGACCGGCCTGGAGCGGATCCACGCTGTTGCAGAGGGTCTGGCCTGAGGCTGCGGTGACGCACGCCTCCTTCTCCCGGCGCAGGGGGCGTTGCCGCAAGCTGTCGGCGCCGGGGAGCCTGCCTCCCCGCTGCGGCGCCTACCAGCGCGGCAGGATGCGCTGCCAGTTCGGATCGACGTGTTTGCGCATCTCGGCGGCGTCATCGCGGCGGCGGTAAGGGAGGCGGTGGTAACGCTCTTCCAGCCGCGCCACCTGGTCCCAGTCGATCTCCGCCCCCAGCCCGGGGCGCTCCGGCACCCGCACGGCGCCATTTTCAAACCTGACACGTCCGCCGGCGAGGATTTCGTCGGATGAATGCTGCCAGGGATAGTGCGTGTCGCAGGCGAACTGCATGGCGGGCGTGGCGCAGCAGGCGTGGGTCATGATCAGCAGGCTCAGGCCCAGATGGTTGTTGGAGTGCATGGAAAGCCCGAGTCCGAGGCAGCGGCAGAGATCGCCGAGCCGCTGCACGGCGCGGATGCCGCCCCAATAGTGCGGGTCGGACAGGACGATCTGCACGGCGTCCTGACGCCAGGCGGGCAGAATGTCCTCGAAACCGGTGACGGCGACGTTCGAGGCCAGGGGGATGCCGGCGCCCGCCGCCAGCAGGCGGCGGCGGACTTCAGCCATGCCGTCGAGGCCGGCGCAGGGATCTTCCAGGTAGCCTCCGCCAGCGAGTTCATCGCGCAGAGAGAGGCCGACGCGGACCGACGTTTCGACGCTCCAGGCGCAATTCGGGTCGATCCGGAGCGGGTAGTCAGGGCCGAATTCGGCGCGCAACTGGCGGATGGTCTCGATCTCCAGTTCAGGCTCGAGCACGCCGCCCTTCAGCTTGATTTCGCGGAAGCCGTACTGAGCGATCATCTGGCGGCACTGCCGAACCATGGACTCGGGCGTGAGGCATTCGCCGTACTCGTCCTCGCGCTCGTCCGCGCCTTCGCCCCCGCCGCCGGCATGCTTGTAGAAAAGATAGGCGGAGAAAGGCGCCGCATCGCGGGCGCGCCCTCCGAGCAGATCGCAGACGGGCTTGTCCACGGCTTTGCCGATGATGTCCAGGCAGGCGGCCTCGACGGCAGCAAAAGCACGGCGGCGGGCGTCGTGAGGATTTTCGCCGGGCACGAGCCAGGTTTGGGAACGGTCGCCTTCCGCCTGCTCCGCGCCCCATCGCATCCAGAGCGCATGGAGCGCGAAAGGATCCATGCCAATGACGTGTTCGCGGATGGCGTTCAGCGCTGCCAGAGAGCCGTCGCCGCCGTGCCCTTCGGCGACCCCGAAGATGCCGTCGGTGGTCTCGAGCCGGATCAGCGTGCGCAGAGCATAGGGCGCGTGGCGCCCGTAGGAGCTGCGCAGCGGCGGGTCGGCGGCGGCGAGCGGGTGGATGGAAAATTCCTTGATGATCACGCAGGCACGATATCACGGCTGGCGGCCGCGATGAATCACCAAACACCCATTGGAGCAGGCCGAAGCACGATCCAAGCCGCGGATGCGGCGGGCAGAACGGGCGGTCTGTGCCGCGGTTGGAGCGCCGCAGGTCTGCTTGAAGGAGCGGTCCGCAGCGGGGAGCGCACGGCGGCGCCAGCAGAGGGCTGAAGCGTGTTGCCTGGCCACGAGAAAGAGTGCGTCGTCCATCGATCCGACGTTGGGCTGAGGAAGGAATCGCCGATGTTCCAGCATGCGGCCAAATCGATCCGGCTTCCACTCCTGACGGAGCCGGCGCCCGTCGGCCGCAGCATCGCGGTCACCTTGAACCGGCGTCAGATGATCTGTTGCGCCTGCGGCACGTCAGCCGCGGCGGTGTTCGCCAATGAGGGGGAGGAGGAGCCCACAGCAAGGGCAGCCGTTCGTGACGCCTTCAGGACGGATTACAGCAGCCTCGTGACACCGGGCGTGAAGACCGGATACGTGCCATCGGCCTGCGGCCAGACGGGCGGCTCGCTGTTGTCGTGCAATTCCTCGGGGCGCGGGGCGTAGTAGAAGTTCGATTTGGCGACGCGCTCCCAAGTGAGTTCCTGCCCGGTATAGCAGGCGAGCTGCCCCATGACGGCGATGCGCGTGGAGCGCACCATGTAATCGCCGTTGTTGAGCGGCCTGCCGGAGCGGATGGCTTCAAACAGCGCCACGTGTTCGAGGTCGTAGGCGTTGTTCTTGGATGGCGGTTGGGAGCTGGACCAGTTGGTTTCGCCGGTGATGCGGAGGTTGAGCAGGTCGCAGCGGCCTTTGGCGCCGAGGATCAGGGAAGAGTTCTCGTTGTAGCAGTTGTCGATGGTGCGGCAGTAAGCATAGACGCGGACGCCGCGCGGGAATTCGTAGACCACGGCGTGGTGGTCGAAGACCGAGCCGAACTCCTCGCCCCTGAGCGTGGAGCGGCCGCCCATGCCCCAGCAGCGCAGGGGCGCGGCGTTGCCGAGCGCCCAGGAGGAACGGTCGAGGTTGTGGATGAGCGTCTGCGGGACATCGTCGCCGGAGAGCCAGTGGAAGTGGTACTGGTTGGCGGCCTGGAATTCGAGTTCTTTCTGTCCCGGGCGGCGCTGGCGCACGACGTAGGGCGGGCGGAGCCAGGTTTCCTGGATGGCGACGATGTCGCCGATGAGGCCGGAGTGGACCTTCTCCATGGTTTCGATGTAGCCGGGATGGTAGCGGGATTGCAGCCCGCTGACCACGCAAAGCCGCTTCTGACGTGCCAGCTCGCAGGCTTCTTCCACCATGCGGATGCCGGCGGGGTCGATGGCGTGGGGCTTTTCGAGAAAGACGTGCCTGCCGGCTTCGATGGCGGCCTTCAGGTGCAACGGGTGGAACTTGGCGGCGTTGGCGATGATGACGGCGTCGCTCGATTCGATGATGTGGCGGTAGGCATGGAAGCCCGTGAAGATGCGGTCATCGGGCACATCGACCTGTTCGGGGAATTTCAGCTTGAGCGACGTGCGCTTTTCCTCGCAACGGTCGCGCAGGATGTCGGCGAGCGCGACGATGCGGACATCCTTGCCCGCGCGCATGGCGTTCATCGCAGCCGCCTCGCCGCGCCCGCCGCAGCCGATTACGCCGACGCGGATCACGCCAGAGCCGGCGGCGTGCAAGCTGAGACCGGCTGGCAGCCAGGCGGCGGAAGAAGCCAGAAACACCCGGCGGCTGGCGCCGCCGTCCGGTTCGTGGTTCATGATAAGCCCTCCGCGGCGCATTCTATCTCAAGGGCGCGCCGGCTTCCTCCGGGAAGCAGCTTCGCGTAGAGTAAAAGGCGAAAGGAGCGTGCCATGGCGAAGAAGATCCTGATGCTCGTCGGCGATTACGTAGAGGATTACGAAGCAATGGTTCCTTTCCAGGCCCTGCAAATGCTGGGTTTCACGGTGCATGCGGTCTGTCCGGGCAAGAAGCAGGGGGAAAAGATCCGGACGGCGGTGCATGATTTCGAGGGCGACCAGACCTATAGCGAAAAGCGCGGCCATGATTTCGCGCTGAACCAGGGCTTCGATGTGGTGCTGCCGTCGGATTACGACGCGCTGGTGATCCCCGGCGGCCGGGCGCCGGAATATCTGCGGCTGAACGCGCGCGTTCTCGACATCACGAGGCATTTCTTTGATACGGGCAAGCCCGTGGCGGCTATCTGCCACGGAATTCAACTCCTGGCGGCGGCAGGGGTGCTGAAAGGCCGCAAGCTCACGGCCTATCCGGCGGTCGGGCCGGATGTGGCCGCGTGCGGCGGGACCTACGTGGATGTGCCCATGACGGAGGCCGTGGAAGACGGCAACTTGGTGACCGCGCCTGCGTGGCCAGCGCATCCGGCGTGGCTCGGGAAATTCATCCGGCTGCTGGGAGCGGCATCGGGCGGGGCGTGACCTGCATCAGGAAGCACCCCAATGATTTCCGGGCATTGGCGAGAAAGTGAGAAATCGATTGCGGAGGAACCGGGCGCGATTCAGAGATTTTTCTGTTTGACCCGGGCGCAATCCATGTCATATGCTGGCGCCAAATGCCCCTCGGTTCAGCCGTAACGAAAAGGAAGTTCTGACAGCATTTTCAGTGGCTTTTTCGTTGAGCGGCCGGCCTTGTGCCGATCCGGCGCCGGTGGAGAACGCGAACCGGGAGATCGGGGCGCACATGGGCCGCGGCAAGGAAAGGGTCTCATCGGGAGAGGAACCGCTCATGGACCTGCCGGCGGGACGGCGGCTCTGGTTTGGTACGGACTCCTTCCCGCCGTTTGCATACAAGAGAGGTATTCGCGCAGATCACGAGGCGGGACGGCACGGACTGGGTTTGGGAGGTGCTTGTTCCGGCGGCATGAGGCGCAACCGGCGCGGCCCGGAGGCGGAACCGCCAGAGATTCGGGCCCCGTAGTGCTGCGCGCATCGCCGGTGGGTGTTCAAATTTCTGGCCTTGGGCCGCCGGCACATCGTCCCGGGCAGGCGGGCGGAGACCCGCGCCGTGCGGCGCCGCTGCGTAGGCCGGCCTCTGGACGGCTATGGCAAACGACTGATTGCGTCCTATGATTCGCCGTAGTAGAGTGAAGCTGATTTTAGTGCACGTCAGAGGAGTTCGGGAGAGCACAACGTGAAGAAGATGATTCTTGCGTCAGTGGGCGTTCTTGCGCTGTTTCTGGCCGGAACCGCCCAACAGCCGGAGGGACTGCCATCGAGAGATGCAGAGTCCGTTCCGGGTGAGTTGCTGGTACAGTTCCGGAGCGGCGCTTCGCCCGCCGATATGGCGCGGGCGCTGGGCCGGATCCGGGCTGAGGTGATCGAGACTGTCCTGGCGCGGAGCCGCCGCCCGGATGGCAAAGGCGATCTCGTGCTGGTGCGCTACCAGCCGGATTTCGTTCCCGAGGCCGCCCGGCGCACCGTGGCGTCAGATCCGGCTGTCGAATTCGCCGAACCCAACTATATCTACACGCACCAGGCAACTTCCGATGACCCCTATTACACCGGAGGGTCATTGTGGGGCATGTACGGCGACGCCACGACGCCAGCGAACCCGTACGGGAGCCAGGCGGGCGAAGCCTGGGCCGCGGGCAACACGGGGAACAACACGGTCTATGTCGGCGTCATCGACGAGGGCGTGCAGTGGTCCCATGAGGATCTTGCGCCCAACATCTGGATCAACCCGTACGATCCGCCCGACGGCATTGATAACGATGGCAATGGCTACGTTGACGACATCCGCGGCTGGGACTTTGACAGCAATGACAACACCACCTACGACGGCACGCAGGACGACCACGGCACTCATGTCGCAGGAACCATCGGCGCCGTGGGCGGCAATGGCAAAGGCGTCGCGGGAGTCGTGTGGAGCGTGAAGATCATTACGGCCAAGTTCCTGGGCCGCCGCGGCGGCACGACGGCCAATGCGGTGAAAGCCGTGGACTACATCACGGATCTGAAGACGCGCCACGGTCTGAATATTGTCGCGACGAACAATTCGTGGGGCGGAGGCGGCTATTCACAGGCGTTGTACGACGCCATTGAGCGCGCCAGCCAGGCGGGCATCCTGTTCATTGCGGCCGCAGGCAACGGCGGCGCGGACGGCATTGGGGACGACAACGACAAGACGCCCTCCTACCCTGCCAGCTACACCAACTCGAACATCATCGCCGTGGCCGCCATTACGAGCACGGGAGCGAAGGCGAGCTACTCCAACTACGGCGCCACCAGCGTCGACATCGGAGCGCCGGGTTCGGGAATCTACTCCACCCTGCCGAACAAGACCAACAACGGGTACGGCTCTTACAGCGGAACCTCCATGGCCACCCCTCATGTGACCGGCGCCGCGGCGCTGTATGCCGCCGGCCACGCTGGCGCAGCGGCGACGACGATCAAGAATGCCATCCTGTCGAGCGCCGTTCCCACGGCCTCGCTTGCGGGCAAGTGCGTCACAGGCGGAAGGCTGAATGTCAGCGGCTTCTAGATCCGGCCGGCTGGCGGCCCTGGCGCTGGGCGCCGCGGTGTGCTTGAGTGGCTTGAATATGGAAGACGTGCCGTTCGAGGTGCTGAAGGGCCGCCCGAGACGGCAGTCCGAGCAGGCGCGGTATGAGGTGGAGAAGCAGGACGGGGCGCTGATCGTGACGATCCACGCCGGGCGCAAGCCCACGGGCGGCTACCATGTGGAAGTGCGTCGCGTGGAGCGGGAGGGCGACCGCTGCGTGGCGCACTATGCGGTGATCGAGCCGCCGCCGGACGCGCTGGTTCCGCAGGTGATCACGTATCCGGCGGTAACCATCCGGATTCGTGCGGCTTGCGGGACAGTGGAGGTGAAACCGCCGCTGCCGCGGGGCGCGCCGGGCGGAGGGGATCGATAAAAGCAGAGCGGCGGCTCTTCCCTTGCCTGCCCGAACTGCGTATCATAGGAGTCAGGAGCGCCCGTAGCTCAGCTGGATAGAGCGTTTGCCTCCGGAGCAAAAGGTCGCACGTTCGAATCGTGCCGGGCGTACCAGCCATCATCCCTCCAGGGCCCGCCGCAAGGCGGGCCTTTCCTTTCCGGACAGGCGGACGGAACGCCCGTCGTTGTACCGTGGGAGTGATGTTCACGGGGATCGTAGAGGAAGTCGGACGAGTGGCGGACGCAGAGCCGCGCGCCTCCGGAAGCCGGCTGCGGATCGAGGCGGCGCGCGTGGTGGAGGGGCTCCGGGAGGGCGACAGTGTGTCGGTGCAGGGCGTGTGTCTGACGGCGGTGGCGATTACCGCCGGGAGCTTCTCGGCGGACGTCTCGCGCGAGACGCTGGAGCGTTCCACGCTTGGCGAAGCACGGCCGGGGGCGCTGGTGAATCTGGAGCGCGCGCTGGCGGCCTCGGGCAGACTGGGCGGCCACATCGTGCAAGGGCACGTGGATGGAACGGGCGTGATCCGGGCGCTTGAGGAACGCGGCGGCGGGGACTGGTGGCTCGAGGTGGAAGCGCCGCCGGAACTGGCGCGGTATCTGGTCTACAAGGGCTCGATCGCGGTGGACGGCATCAGCCTCACGGTGGCGCGTGTGGACGGGCCGGTGTTTGCCGTGGCAGTGATTCCGCACACGTGGGCCAATACGGCGTTGCGGACGGCGCGACCGGGGCAGCGGGTGAATCTCGAGACCGACATTCTGGCCAAATACGTGGAGCGGCTGCTCGAGCACATGGAGTTGCGGCGGGAGAAGCTGACAGTGGAGCGGCTGCGCGAACTGGGGTACTGATCCGGGAGGATGGGGTTGGCGTGCCGTGCGGCAAGTAGTGTGCAAATGGGCGGGATTAGCCTTGCTCTACACGCCGGCCTGGCGCCGCGGGACGAGGACCGCACCGGATATTGGCGCAAAAGACGAAGGTGTCAGGCACGATTGGCACTTTCGCAAAAAAGGGGAAAGTGCCGGATCAGGCTGTCCCCCTCGGGAAGCAGTTCCGCATGATGGAGGGCGGCGGCCGGGCTCACTCGCCGCGAGGCAGGAACCTGCGGATGGTCAGATCATAGAATCCCGCGCCCAGCAGCCCGCCCAGCATCGGAGCAACCACCGGCACCCACCAGACGTGGGAGCCGTCAGTCAGCCCGTTGACCCTGTAACCGGCGATCACGGTCCACAGCCGCGGGCCAAGGTCGCGCGCTGGATTGATGGCATAGCCGTGCAGCTTGCCGAAACTCATGCCGATGGCCAGCACGACCAGAGCCACCATCGCGGGCGTCAGGTAGGAGGGAATGGCGAGGTTTTCCTCGTCGGTGAACACAAAGACAAGGAACAGGAGCAGCGCCGTGCCTAGAACCTGATCGAAGAAGCCCGCGGCGGGCACGTCCGGAAAAGCAGGGAACGTGGTGAAAATGCCCGCGGATTTTTCGAGCGCCGGATCGAAGCGCAGGATCGCTTCTCGATAGTTGAACCACACCAGCGCCGCGCCCGCCATGGCGCCCAGAGTCTGGCTGAGCATGTACGGAGCCGCCTTGCCCCATGGGAAACCGCGGAAAACCGCCAGCGCGAGCGTCACCGCCGGATTCAGGTGCGCGCCGCTGATACGCGCCGCAGCGGCCACGCCGAACATGACACCGAGAGCCCAGGCGACGGTGATGTTGGTGTAGCCGCCGTGCACGACCTCGCCGGGCGCTCCTGTCCCAAACAGCAGCACCATCGCCACGACTCCGGCTCCGAAGAGGAGGATCAGCATGGTTCCGATGAATTCCGCGGCGAGCTCGCCGGCCAGAGAGTAGCGCATGGATCAAAGCCTACTACGGCAGGGCGGCGGCAAGCCAGCGCAGCATCCCGAGCTGCTTGTCCAGCTTTCCCTGCGCCACCTCCACATTGACGTAGCGCACGCCCCGCGCTGCGCACCAGCGGGACAGCGACCCGTCGTCTTCGCCGCCGGGACGGTTCTGCAAGACCGCGTTGTAGGGGCCGCGCGCAGCCTTATCGAAGTCTCTTTCGTCGGTAAAGAGGAAAAAATCGCGCGGCATTTCCGGCTGCGGGCGGTGCACGCGCTGCGAAATCGGCGCCTCGGTGTCGATGGAGTAGCCGGGGCCGTTGTTGTGGGCGGCAATCCACAGCCCGCCGGGCGGAGGCGCGAGGGCCTTCATCAGGGCTCCTCTGTTTCGATCAAGTTGGTCCAGTACAGTGCGGACCACTTCATCGCCTGCTTCCGGATTCAGCATCCGCAGATTTTTCTCCGCGCCCTCGCGGGAAAACATCCGGTTCGGATCCAGCCGCAGCCCGCCGAGCGCGACATGCCTCGTCTGCGAGTCGACAATCCAGGCTTCGCCAGAGGTGTCTTCGATGAAAAGCTCCACCGCCTCGCGCGCCGTCTCTTCGTTGCCGTGGATGCGCAGCAGGCGCAGCGGCGCTCCTCCGTTGCGGATGTGGATCCACGGGATGCCGGCCAGGTTCAACCTGCGCCTTTCGGCGAGAGCGCGGGAGCGGAGCAAACAGAGGCAGGCGGGCGCAGCGAGGAATGACCGCCTTGATATTTCGGTATTGATGGAGCTTGCCGGGGCCATTAGCTCCGAGGATAATGGGTGCGGAGGTGTTCCTGCATGATCCTCGAAGCCGCAAAGCCCGGCCAAGATCCGGCCCTGGAGCGTGAATTCAATCCATGGCTGGCCGCCGAGGCCCGCTTCAATGAGGCCGCCATGTTGCTCGGCCTGGATGAAGGGCTCCAGAAAGTCCTTCGGACTCCCACGATGGAGGTGACTGTCTATATTCCCGTCCAGATGGATGACGGGCGGATTGAAGTGTTCACCGGCTACCGCGTGCAGCACTCGCTGGCGCGCGGCCCGGCCAAGGGCGGCATCCGGTTCGCGCCCGACGTGACATTGGATGAAGTGCGCGCGCTGGCGTCATGGATGACGTGGAAGTGCGCGGTGGTCAACATTCCATTCGGGGGCGGCAAAGGGGGCGTCATCTGCGACCCGTCAGTGCTGAGCCAGAGCGAACTGGAGCGGATCACGCGCCGCTACACCGCCGACATCATCGAGATCCTGGGCCCCGAGCGCGACGTGCCGGCGCCGGACATGAACACGAACGAACAGACGATGGCGTGGATTATGGACACGTATTCCATGCACAAGCGCACCACCGTCACTGCCGTCGTCACCGGCAAGCCGCTCGATCTGGGCGGTTCGCGCGGGCGCCCGGCGGCGACAGGGAGGGGCTGTCTGTTCGTCACGTTGCAGGCGTTGCGGAAATTCCACATGGAGCCGTCGCAGACCAATGTGGTGGTGCAGGGCTTCGGCAACGTGGGGGGAAACGCCGCGCGGCTGATGCACAAGGCGGGCATGAAGATCATTTCAGTGATCGAGTACGACGGCGCGGTGTACAACCCCAACGGCATCGATCCTGTGGCGCTGGACGCCCACCGCAAAGCCACGGGGTCCATCACGGGCTTCTCCGAAGCGGAAGACATCGACCGCGAGGAGGCGATGTTCCTGCCCTGCGACGTGCTGGTGCCGGCGGCGAAGGAGAACGTGATCCACTCGCGCAACGCGCACAAGATCAACGCGCGCATCATCTGCGAGGGCGCTAACGGGCCGACCACGGCGGAAGCCGACAAGATCCTTCAGAGCAAGGGTGTGTTTGTCATCCCGGATATCCTGGCCAACGCGGGCGGCGTGACGGTGAGCTACTTCGAGTGGGTGCAGGACCGACAGGGCTATTTCTGGAACGAGCAACTGGTGAACGGGCGGCTGGAAGAGATCATGGTGAACGCCTTCCGCGACGTCGTCTCCTACGCCGAGCGTCACAATGTGCACAACCGCTGCGCGGCCTACATGCTGGCGCTCGACCGCGTCGCTTTTGCGATCAAGCTCCGCGGCATCTACGCTTAAGGAGAGTGGCTCAGGAACCGACGACGCCGCTGATGCGGCAGTACCACGCGGCGAAACAGCAGGCGCCAGGCTGCCTGCTGTTTTTCCGCCTCGGCGATTTTTACGAGCTCTTCTACGAGGACGCCGTCACGGCGGCCCGCGAGCTGGAGATCACGCTCACTTCGCGCAACAAGGAGCGCGGCGAGCCGGTACCCATGTGCGGCGTGCCCTACCACGCGGCGGAAGGCTACGTCGCCCGGCTGATCCAGAAAGGCTACCGCGTGGCCATCTGCGAGCAGATGGAAGACCCGCGCCTGGCGAAAAAGCTGGTGCGGCGCGAGATCACGCGCATCGTCACACCGGGCACGGTGACCGAATCCGCGCTGCTCGATGCAGCGCAGAACAACTACCTGGCCGCGCTGTTCGTGCGCCGCAACGAGGCGGGACTCGCGTGGGTGGACATTTCCACGGGCGAGTTCCGCGCCACGGAACTGCCCGCCGCGGAAGCCGCCGCGGCGCTGGAGCAGTTGAACGCGCGCGAGCTGCTGACGCCCGAGGCAGACGGCGCGCCGCGCGGCCGCTGGGCGGTGACGCATGCCGAGCCCTGGACTTTCGATCCGGCGCATGCGGAGCAGTTGTTGCGGGAACATTTCCGCCTGCTGGCGCTGGACGGCTGCGGGCTGGCAGGCCGGAGCCTGGCCACCGGCGCGGCGGGCGCGATTCTTTCTTACCTGCGCGAAACGCAGCGCTCCGCGCTGGACCACCTGGACCGGCCCGTGTATCACGACCGCTCGGGCGCAATGATGCTCGACGCTGTGACGGTGCGGAATCTGGAGCTGGTCGAGCCGCTGTTCACGGCCGATGCCGGAGGCGGGCGGGACGCCACGCTGCTGGCTGTGATCGACCGCACGCGCACGGGCATGGGCGCGCGGCTGCTGCGCAAGCGGCTGCTCCAGCCGTCGCTCGACCGCGCGGAGATCGAAGCGAGGCTGGATGCGGTGGAGTGGTTCGGGCGGGCGACGATCCAGCGGGCCAAGGTCCGCGAGGTGCTGGGACGCATGCTCGACCTGGAGCGGCTGCTGGCCCGGATCACGGTGGGAACGGCCAGTCCCCGCGATCTGCTGGGCCTGGGGCGGACGCTGGCCTGCGTGCCCGAACTGCGGCCGCACCTGATCGAGACGGCAGCGGAGAAAGTCAAAGCCGCGGCCGCGGCCCTGGACGACGTGGCGGAGCTGCGCGACCGGCTGCTCCAGGCGATCGATGAGAACGCGCCGTCCAACGCCGCCGATGGAGGCGTGATCCGGGCGGGTTTCAACGCCGAACTGGACGAAGTGCGGCATCTGGCCACGCACTCGCGCCAGATCATCGCCGCAATTGAAGCGCGCGAGCGGCAGCGCACGGGAATCGGCTCGCTGAAGGTGCGGTTCAACACCGTGTTCGGCTTCTATATCGAGGTGTCCAAGCCGAACCTGCCACTGGTGCCCGCCGATTACGAGCGCAAGCAGACGCTGGTGAACGCGGAGCGGTTCACGACGCCGGAGCTGAAGGAGCTGGAGGCGAAGGTGCTCGACGCCGAGGAGCGCGCGCTGGAGCTGGAGCGCGCGATCCTGGCTCAGTTGCGCTCCGAGGCGGCGGCGCAGGCGGCGCGCCTGCGGGCGACGGCGGCGGCGGCGGCCGAAATCGATTTCTATGCATCGCTGGCAGAAACCGCAGTGGAGCGGCGATACACGCGGCCGCGCTTTTCGGATTCAGGCGAGATGAAGATTGTGGCGGGGCGCCACCCGGTGATCGAGAAGCTGGCCGAGGCGGAAGCGGGGCATTTCATTCCCAACGATCTGTACCTCGACGAAGGCGCGCACCGCATTGCCGTGATCACAGGGCCGAACATGGGCGGCAAGTCCACGTACCTGCGGCAGGCGGCGCTGATTGCGGTGCTGGCGCAGATGGGCTCGTTCGTGCCCGCCGCCGAAGCCGTACTGCCGGTGATCGACCGCGTGTTCACGCGCATCGGCGCGAGCGACAATCTGGCGCGCGGGCGCTCGACGTTCATGGTGGAGATGACCGAAACGGCGGTGATCCTGAACACGGCGACGAAGGACAGCCTGATCGTGCTCGACGAGATCGGACGCGGCACAGCCACCTATGACGGGCTGGCGCTGGCGTGGGCGGTGCTCGAGTTCATCCACGACCGGATCGGGGCGCGCACGCTGTTCGCCACGCATTATCACGAGCTGACGGAACTGGCCGGACGGCTGGATGGCGTGGTGAACTTGCATGTGTCGGTAAAGGAGAGCGGCGAGCAGCTCATCTTTTTGCGCAAAGTGGAGCCAGGCAGCGCGGACCGGAGCTATGGCATCGAAGTGGCGCGGCTGGCCGCGCTGCCGCTGGAGGTGATCGAGCGCGCCCGGGAGATTCTGGCGCTGCATGAGAAAAAAGAGGAGTCCGTCAGCGACCAGCTCGAAGCCCCCAAGCGCAGGCACGGCGCCGGCCCTGCCCTGCAGATCCGGCTGTTCGAACCCGTGGGCTGGCAGATTGCGGAGCGGATCCGCCAGCTCGATGTGGACAACCTCCGCCCCGTGGATGCGTTGAAGCTGCTGGCGGAGCTGAAAGAAGAATTGGGCCAGGGTTGACCCGCCGCGGCGCCAGGGCGTCTTTCCGGCCGCGTGCGCAGGGTTGCCCCTTCCCCTCCCGCTTGCATAAGCTGGCTGTAAAGGTCCAACCAATGAAGAGATCCGAAACTGCGCTACTGATTGCACTTCTGTTTCCCGTCCTGTCAACGGCCCAAAGCCAGTCGCCCGCCTCGCTGCCGCAGCTTGTGCGCACGCGCGTTGTCGTTACTGACGCCAAGGGGGCGCCAGTGCTCGATCTGAAAGCGCAGGAATTCAGGATCACCGATCAGAACAGGACGTTCCCGCTGTCGTTCCTGCACCCTCCCTTCGCCGCGCATCCGGAGCCGGCGGCCGCGCCGGGTTGGGTGCTGAGCCGCGCTTCGAAAGAGACGCCGCACACGGTGGCTGTGTTGTTCGACCTGTTCAATCTGATGCAGAACAACCGCCTCGATTCGTTCCAGCGGGTGGAAGCTGGGCTGCCGCGGCTGGCTTCAAGCAGCCATGTGTACCTCTATCTGCTGAACCTGGACGGCACGCTGGAGCCTCTGGTGGCAGCGCAGGACGAAAAGGGCAACATGCTGGCGCCGCCGGCCGACTGGCACAAGAACGCCTCGAAGCTGTTGCAGAAGTACGCGAAGAATCTCGGGAGGACGCGGCCGGCAGGCATTTTGCAGGAAGACGTGGTGAAGAAGACCTATGTGGCGCTGGAGACAGTTGCCCGCCACCTGGGGGCGTTTCCGGGGGTGCGCGATCTGGTCTGGATCACCGATGGCGTGCCCAACGTTTTCGACACCCGCCAGCAGTGTTCCGGAGACTGGATGGAGTGCGCGTTGTATGTGCCGCATCTGGCCGTCACGCTGGACAATGCCGGTGTTGCAGTGCATCCGCTCTCTTACGGCATCCTGCGCCCGGACGTGACGCTGGCAATGGAGGACGTGGCCGGACTGACGGCTGGCAAGACGTTCTACCGCGAGGATCTGGATGCGGTGATCGCGCAGTTGGGGCGGGCATCGGCGGAATCGTATCTCCTGCTGGCGGCGGCGCCCGCGGATAACTGGGACAGCAAGTTCCACCGGCTGCGCGTGCAGTGCGAGCGGCGCGGAGTGAAGGTGCTTGCCAGGCAGCGCTATTATGCCTACCCCAGCCAGGGCCAGGTGCCCGCCCTCGAATTCGCCGCGATGAGCGCGCTGCTGAAGATTCCGGCGGACGCGCCGGAAGTGGATCTGCGCGGCAGCATCGCGCCGGGATCGAAGCCCGGGACAGCCATGGTGCGGATCCGCATCGATCCGATGGACCTGTTCACGATCGAAGACGCGGGGCAGGTGGCCGGCCAGGTTTCCGTGATGTACGCCCAGTACGACGGGAAGAGCCTGCTTGGGTCTACGCAGCCGATGACATTCAACATGCGGATGCCGCGCCAGCAGTTTTCCGATGCGGCCAAGGAAGGACTGCCGTTCGACCAGGAGATCATCGTGGATCCTCGGGCGAAATCGGTGCGGTTCCTGCTGTACGACAGGGGCTCGCGTTTCCTGGGCTCGGTAACGTTGCCGGCGCCAGGGGCGAAATAGCAGGGCCGCGCCGCACGGCCTGTTACGATGGCTGTATGTGGCGGGTCTCGCTGATCGCGGCAGCAACCTTGTTTGTGGCAGCGTCGGCGGTGGTCTCCGATATCCGCATCGAGAACGTCACCGCGCGCTCGGGGCTGTCTTTTTTCTGTGACAGTTCGCCCACTCCCAACCGCAATCAGCCGGAGACCATGGTCTCCGGCGTGGCGCTGATCGACTACGACAGAGACGGCTGGCTGGACGTCTACTTCGTCAACGGGGCCGCCATCCCGTCGTTGAAGAAGGAGTCGCCGCGCTACTGGAACCGCCTGTTCCGCAACAATGGCGACGGCACGTTCACCGACGTGACGGAAAAGGCTGGAGTGCAGGGCGAAGGCTACGGCATGGGCGCGGCTGTGGGCGACTACGACAACGACGGCTGGCCGGACCTGTTCCTGGCCAACGTCACTGACAACCAGCTCTACCGGAACAACGGGGACGGCACGTTTTCCGACGTGACAATGAAAGCCGGGCTGTCCGGCGCGAAGCTGAACGGAAAAAAACTGTGGGGCGTGGCGGCGGGCTGGTTTGACATGGACAACGACGGCGACCTCGACCTGTTCGTCTCCAACTATTGCGTCTGGGAGGTGAACAAGGATCCGTTCTGCGGTCCCAATCCGGAAACGCGGGCCTATTGTCATCCCGACAGCTACGAACCGCTGCCGAACACTCTGTACCGCAACAACGGCGACGGCACGTTCACGGACGTCTCGCGCGCCATGGGAATCCTGCCGCACCTGGGGAAAGGCATGGGCGTGGCTTTCGCCGATTTCGACCATGACGGCTACATGGATGTCTTCGTGGCCAACGACAACGCGCCGAATTTCCTCTTCCACAACAATAAAGGGAAGGCTTTTGCCGAAGTGGCCATGCAAATGGGAGTGGCATTCCCGGAATCCGGAGCCTTTATTTCAGGAATGGGCGCCGATTTCCGCGACCTGGACAACGACGGCTGGGAAGATATATGGCACACCGCGATCGAGGGCGAGACGTTTCCCCTGTACCGGAATCTCGGAGAGGGCCGCGGATTCGAGGAGCTGACACACCGGGCGGGGCTCGGCCACACGACGCGGAACATGTCGGCATGGTCCTGCGGGGCGTTCGACCTGGACAATGACGGATGGCGAGATCTGGTGACGGCGCGCGGCAACGTGCAGCACAGCCTGGCGATGCTCTCCATGCGCCGGTCGGAAGAGCCGCTGGCGGTCTTCCACAATCTGGGCAACAACCGCTTCGCGGACGTGACGGAAGCCGCGGGGCCCGACGCCATGAAGCCGCTGTTGCGGCGCGGGCTGGCCTACGGGGATTTGGACAACGACGGGCGCATCGACTTCGTCACCACGACGCTGAACGGGCATTCGGAGCACTTCCGCAACACGACACCGAACCAGAATCACTGGATTCTGTTCGTGCTGGAGGGCACGCGCAGCAACCGCATGGGCCTCGGCGCGCGCATCCGCATCACGGCCGATGACGGGCGCGTGCAGGTCAATCACGCTACGACCAGCACGGGCTACAGCGCTTCGAGCGATCATCGCGTCCATTTCGGGCTGGGCAAGGCGGCCATGATCCGCACGGTGGAAATCGCGTGGCCGAGCGGAGTGAAGCAGACGCTCGAGAATGTGAAGGCGGATCAGATTCTCGCGGTGCGCGAACCGGCGCCGCCGCCGCGCGCGCCCGGGGCGCGTCCTGCGAAGCGCTGAACCGGCGGCCTCCGGGAGAGCCGCGCGAAGAGGCCGCCTGACACGATTTCCCCGCCCGGGGCCGCCCGCTCCCGCGGCCTGCGGCCGCGCCGCTTGCGGCATGAACACGGCTACGGCCCGGTCAGTCGCGGTTTTGTGGCGCAAGCTTCTTTGCGGCAGCGGGTTTCGGCTGGGCTGGAGGTTGTCCGGCTGGTGCAGGAGCCGGCTGCGCCTGGCCGGCGAGGCGGGCGCGCCGGGCGGCTTCGCGGGCACGGTCGCCGTCGGCGGTGCGCTTCAGGCGGTAGTAGACGGTGGCCAGCGCTGCGTGGGCTTCGGCAAAGTGCGGGTAGGCCTTGACGAGGGACTCAAGCTCCTGCCGCGCCAGTTCGAGGCGGCCCTGGGTGGAGTAGATCGACGCCCGCTGCAAAAGCACGCCGGGATCGGTGGGCCGCACCTGAAGGGCGCGGGCAAGATGCTTCAGCGCTTCGTCCAGTTGCCCCTCCTGCTTGCGCAGCATGGCCAACTCGATGTTGGCCACAGGTTCGAAGGGATTGTTTTCCAGTTCGAGCCGGAACTGCTCGGCGGCCTCCTCGAGCCGCGCGTTGCTGCGCAGCACCTGGCCGTAGAGGGAATGCACGCCGGGCAACGCCGGATTCAGCTCGACGGCGCGCGCCAGGTGTTCGGCGGCCTTCAGCAGGTTCTGGCGGCGGTATTCGAGCTGGCCGAAGAGGAACTCACTTTCGGCTGACGCGCCGTCGCGGAGGATGCGGTCGAGCATGAGCTGGGCGCGGTCTTCGTCATTGGCGCGCAGGTAGGAGATGCCGAGCGCGTAGGCGATGGCGCGGTCGTCCGGGTACTCCTCGGCAAGAGGCGCCAGAAGCTGCGCGGCCGCTTCCGGGCGCCCGGCGAGAATGAGGCAATCGGCCATCAGCAGCGCCGGCTTGGGGTCGAGCGGCTGCTGCTGGATGAGAGGAGCAATTTCTCTGGCGGCCTCTTCCGGACGGCCGGTCTTGTAATAAGCAAGCGCGAGGTTCATGCGCACCCGAGGGTTGTTGGGAAGGTGCTTCAGCGCGAAGCGGTACTGCTGGATGCCTTCCTCGATCTGTCCGTTGGCCACGAGCGCGGCGCCGAGGTTGGAGCGGATCTCGGCAGCTTCGGTAAATTCCTCGAGGAACGCGCGGTAGTGCTGGATGGCCGTGGGCATGTCGCCGGATTCAAAGGCCGCGGCAGCGGCGCGCAGCAGTTCCGCGGGGCCGCCGGGGGCCGGCTGGGCGAACGCACCCAGGCCCAGGAGCGCGGCAGCCGGCAGGAATCGCTTCATCGCAGACAGATCCTCGGATTGTTGTCGGAAGGGTTTCTCACGGTGTCTGGGCCTTCAGTTGTGGAACGACGTAGCGGACACTGCCGGCGGCTTTCGCCTGGCCCTGTGTAGCAGTAATCCGCAACTCGCACATCCCAGGGCGCATGGCAGCGGAGACCATCATTGGCACGGCGCCGGAAGGATCGGCCGGGGGCAATTCCGCGGACTGCGCAGCCAAACGCTGGCCGTTGACGAAGAACTCCACCAGCAATTGCGGCTTTTCTGCCTTGCTTTTGTCCGGATATACGACGAAATACACGTGGGGTTGAGACACGCCATCAAGCGCCGGGGTAACCAGCGGAACCACGCGGCGCCCCTGATACGAGAGCGGATCGCCGTTGCCGGCCGCCGTCTCTTCCACCCGCTGCACCAGCATCGGCGTGCTGACGGCCAGGCCCTCTGGCGGCGGCGGAACCTCAATTTCCAGAGCCTTGGCGCTGGCGCGCCCCCCGAGGCGGTCGAGCAGCGCCGTTTCCACCGTGTAATGGCCCGGCGGCAGGCTGAGCGACTGCGCATGGGTGATCCTGCCGGCCTGCATGGCCGGGAGATTGTTCAGGGCGAACTCATACGGCGAGTCGATGCTGAACCTCTCCACCACTTCTCCGGCGCCGTCTTTCACCAAACCCACCAGCGCGACGTGAGCGCGGGCGGCGCCGCGCGCAGCGTCCTGGGCCGTAGTAAGAACTTTGCCCGGCAACTCGAACGCCAGCGCCACCTGCCGGCGGCCATGATCCGTGCCGAATGTGAACAGGCCGGACTGGAAGTCGAAATCGGCCGGCCGCGGATCTTTTCCGAGCAGAGCGAGCCCGACCACTTCATGCGGGGCAAGAGCATCTGCACCCGGCTTGGCAGGCAGCGCAAAGTAGCCGGGCCGGCTCTCTACGATGAGGTCTTTGCGCGTGGTCTTCACCTCAATCGTGCGCAACCGGCCGTCCAGCTTGAGGTCGGCCGGCCTGTAGGCGACCTCGTATCGCGCTTCCATTTCTTCCAGCACGCGGCGGAACGGCTTGTTGAATTCGGAGGTGTTCGCCACGAGGAAGCCGCCGGTGCCTTCGGCCAGCTCGCGGAGCGCGGCGCGCAGATCCGAGGAGCGGACGGCGACCTCGAGCGCGTCGCCCTGGCGGCTCTGCTGGCGGCGCTCCTGGAGCGACGCGTTGAGATTGGTCTGCGAGCGGCTCACTTCCGCCACCTGCGAGAGGGCGATCTTGGCTGCCTGCGTGTCGGTGGTCTCGTCGAGCTCCGTGGGATCGAAGCTGTAAACGGTCATATTGGCCGCGTTGGCCTTGGCCATGAGTTTGCCGAATGCATCCGGATCACCGGTCGTCAGCAGTCCGCCGGAGATGAGGACGACGCTCTTGCGGCCGGGGAGTTGGGAGAGCTGGGACACCATGGTTTCGATCTGGTCAAAGGCCCGGCTGCCCGTCACGTGGGCCATGTCCACGCGCTCCCGCGCGCGGAAGCCTCGCGAGGCGTTGGCTGAGGCGCTCATGGAAACGTCGGCGCGCGGCACAACCGACTTGCTGACCTCGCCGCCCGAGATGCGGTCTGTCACGGTGGCCGACTGCGCCGCCATGTCGACCAGCGCATCGATGGTGAACACGGTGGGATTGGCCGTCAGGACCGCGACGGATGCCTGTCCGAAATCAAGCGCCCTGCCCGAGAAGGCGTGCTGCACCGCTGCCAGCAGGTCCTGCTTCTGATCGGTGAAAGGCGAGACAGGGGTCAGGTAATCATCCAGCGTGAAGACAGCGGCAAGTGTGTTTGGCGGCAGATCTTCCTTCAGGACCGATTCGGCCAACCGCACGGCGCGGGTCCTGTTTACCGGATCGAGGTTGTGAAAGACGAAGCACAGCAGGTTGACGGCGCGCAGCGGCATGGGCCGGGCCGCGCGAGCGGGCGGCGCGCCGGCGGCTGCGGCCGCCGCCGGCGATTCAATGCGCTCGGTTCTGCGCCGGTCCGTTCCCGCCAGGCGGAACGCGCGGATGTCCTGCCGCACGCCGTTTTCGTAAATCTCGAGGTCTTCGGGCTTGAGATTGCGCACGATCCTGCCGCGCCGGTCCCGCACGACGACCTCCAACAGCACCTCCGCCACGCCTGTGCGGATGGTGGCCTGCGAATCCTGAGCCGGCTGCTGCGCAGCGCCAGCGGAGGGCGCGGCCGCCAGCAGCGCACACGCAGCGCACAACCAGGCGCGTCTTCTCATGCTTTCATTGTAGGCGCACTGCGTCTGACGCCGTTGCGTCGGCTACACTGGAAGACACGACTGCATGATGCGTCATCGCTTCTGGCTGGGGTCCGCTATCGCCGCGCTGCTGGCGGCGCAAACTGCTCTGCCGCCGATCGCTTTCCGCGACATCACGGAGAAATCCGGCGTCCGCTTTGTGTGCGACAACGGCGCCACGCCGCGCAAGCACCAGCCGGAAGGGCTGATCGCGGGAGTGGCGCTGTTCGACTACGACCGCGATGGCGACCTGGACATCTACTTCGTCAACGGCGCCCACATGCCGTCTCTGGTCAAGCAGGGCGAAAAGCACAAGAACCGTCTCTTCCGGAACAACGGCGACCTCACGTTCACGGACGTCACCGACAAGGCCGGCGTGGCGGGCGAGGGCTACGGCATGGGCGCCGCCGCCGCGGACTACGACAACGACGGATGGCCGGACCTTTACGTTCTCAACGTGAACGACAACCAGCTCTTCCACAACAACGGCGACGGAACGTTCACTGATGTCACCCGGAAGGCGGGCGTGCCCGGCGGCACGTACAAAGGCAAAAAGATGTGGTCGGTCGGGGCCGCCTGGTTCGATTATGACAACGACGGCGATCTGGACCTGTTCGTGTCCAACTACTGCGAGTGGGACCCGAACAACGAGCCCGACTGCCTGATCAACAATGTCCGCATTTACTGCGGTCCGCGCCATTACGGCGCGCTGCCACACACGCTGTACCGCAACAACGGCGACGGCACGTTCACCGACGTTTCCGTGGAAGCGGGTCTGTCCAACGCCCTGGGGCGCGGGATGGCGGTTGTCGTGGCCGACTATGACGACGATGGCTGGATGGACGTCTTCGTCGGCAACGACGACGCCCCGATGCAGTTTTTCCACAACCGGGGCGGCAAGAAGTTCAAAGAAATCGGGCATGAGCTGGGCGTCGCCTTCTCAGAAAATGGCAACGTAATTTCCGGCATGGGCGCCGATTTTCGGGACATATTCAACACGGGCCGGCCGGACATCTGGGTCACGGCGCTCGAAAAAGAGACTTTCCCTTTGTTCGCCAACGCGGGCGGCGGCGTTTTCGAAGACCGCACGGCGGCGAGCGGACTGGCGCTGGAAACGCTGGAAATGTCGGGGTGGTCGAATGCCATCTACGACCTGGACAACGACGGCTGGAAAGACCTGGTCGTCTGCCGTTCCAACGTACAGGACATGATCCATACGTACGCGCCGCGGCGTCCTGAGGAGCCGGTCACGGTGCTGCGGAACCTCGCCAACGGACGGTTCCAGAATCTCACGCACGCAGCCGGCAGCGACGCGCAGGTTGCTGCCAACCACAAAGGCATGGCGATGGGCGACCTCGACAACGACGGCAAGGTCGACGCTGTGCTTTCGGTGCTGAACGGACCGGCGCGCGTGTTGCGCAATGTTTCGCCGAATGAACACGGCTGGCTGCTGATCGAACTCACGGGCACGAAGAGCAACCGCATGGGCATCGGGGCCAAGATCAGAGTCACCGACGACAAAGGCCAGGTGCGGTACAACCACGCCACGGTCAGCACCGGCTACGCCGCCACCAGCGACCACCGCGTGCATTTCGGGCTCGGACAGGCGAAGCAGATCCGCGAGATCGAAATCCGCTGGCCGAGCGGGATCCGCCAAGTGCTGAACGACGTGCCTGCCAACCAGATCCTGAAAGTGCGCGAGCCGGCGCCATAGCGCCCGCAGCCGCCAGCCCCTTCTGCATCGTCGCCGGCAGAAGCCGCCATATGACCTCTGTCAGAGGCGGGTGCGTGGCATAATGGCGGGCGATGAAGACTGACCGCCGATACTGGCTGCAATCGGCAGCCGCCCTTGCGGCCGCGCCCGCCGCGGCCAGGCCGGAATCCCGCGAGGCGCTCGCCGCCAGACTCGCGAGAATCATGCAGGAGCCGGCCCTGCGCAAGGACCTGCTGCGCGAACCGCTGAAGATCGAGTCACTGGAGCTGCTGCGTTCCGGACGGTTCTTTCTGGTCCGCGCCCGGGCCGCAGGACTGGAGGGGTTTTCAGAAGCTCACAGCACGGTGATGCGGGCGGCATATCCGATCTTTTTGCAGAAAGTCGCTCCGCATTTCGTGGGAAAAGACGCAAGGGATCTGGAGACTGTTTTCCACGAGGCCTATCTGGCGAACTCCAATTACAAGTGGCAGGGGCTGCCGTTCTGGGTATGCATGGCTGCGGCCGAAATCGCGATCCTCGACCTGCTCGGCAAAGCCAGCGGCAAGCCGCTGGGGGAGCTGTTCGGCAAGGTTCGCCGCCGGAAGATCGCTGTTTACCGGGCCAGCGGAAACCGGGGAAACACGCCTGCAGCGGAGATCGAATATCTGCGGAAAATCACCGAGGAAACCGGGGCCAAAGCGATCAAGTTCCGGCTGGGCGCGCGGATGAGATATGACGACAGGTCCACGCGGCGGGATCTGGAGCTGATTCCGCTGGTGCGGAGAACCTTCGGCCCGCAGATGGCCCTGTACGCCGACGCCAACGGCTCCTACGACGTGCCGATGGCGCTGCGCATCGGCCGCCTGATGGAGGAGCAGCGCTACGCCTTCTTCGAAGAGCCGGTTCCTTTTGACTACTATGACGAAACGAAAGCCATCGCCGATGCCCTCGACATTCCCATCGCGCTCGGCGAAGAGGAGATGAGCCTGCGCAACTTCCGGCGCATCATCGAGACGGGCACAGCGCAGGTGATCCAGCCGGATCTGTTGTACGGGGGAGGAATGATGCGCGCCGTGAAAGTCGCGCGCATGGCCAACGCCGCCGGCCTGCCCTGCACGCCGCACATGTCCGGCGGCGGGCTCGGATATCTGTACGTGGCTCACTTCGCCTCGTGCGTCGAAAATCCCGGCCCGCACCAGGAATACAAGGGTTCGGAAGACACGCTGCCAGTAGAGTGCTCCACTTCGACGCTGAAGAGCGAGGATGGGATGCTGACGGTACCATCGGGACCTGGCCTCGGAGTAGAGGTCGAGGGCGCCGTCTGGAAACGCGCTGAGAGAGTGACCGGCTAAAAGCGCAGCCCTCACTGCCGCCGGGCGCCGGGCTGGTATGCAGGCAGGGCGAGGGGGTCTTCGATTTCCTTGAGCCGCTGGAACTCGGCCAGCTCGCGCGCCGCGTCCTCTTTGCGGCCGGCGCGGCGGTAGGCCTGCGACAGGTAGTAATGGATCTGCGCGTTGCCCCGCACAAGGCGCGCGGCCTTTTCCAGACGCGGGATTGCCTGATCCAGACGCCCGGCGGTCAGATGCGCCTGGCCGATGCTGGCGTGGCAGATCCAGCGGTAGCTGACGGGCACAAGCTGAAGCGCGCGCTCCAGGTTCTTCAACGCCTCATCGGGCGCGCCCTGCCGGATTTGCAGGTTTGCCAGCATGAGAAGCGCAGGCCAGTGATCGGGAGTATTGCGCACTTCTTCGAGAAAGCCCTCCAGCGCGGCTTTCGGATCGCTCTCCATCAAATACAGCGCACGCGCGTTGTGCACGCCTGGGGCTTTCGGAAAGCGGCGCACGAGTTCGTCGTAGCCCTTCAGCGCTTCCTCGGGGCGTCCGGTGCCGCCGGCCCAGGCGGCTTTGCCCGCCAGTTGCACAATCTCGCGGCGCTCGGGCGAGAGAGCGCCGGGATCACGGTCCACGGCGAGGGCGGCCAGCCCCATGATTTCCTCGATCGCCGGATGGTTCACGTTGCGCTTGGACAGCGGATACATCTTGCCCATCGCCTCGTCAAAGCGTCCTTCCGAGATCAACAGCCGGGCTGCGCGAATGCGCACAGCGACTTCGAAATCGAGGTTCGCTCCGAGCCCGAGCTGCTCGCCCCTGGCGATGTCGGCCAGCGCCTGCTCGGAGTTGTCCAATTCGGCCTCGCACATGCCGAGCAGCGCCCAGGCGGTTCCAAACCGCGGCGCCAGTTCCAGGCCTTTCCGCAGTGCGTGCGTGGCCTCTGCGTAGCGCTCCATCCGGTGCAGCGCCGCTCCCATGTAGAGCCAGCCCTCGACCCACGCGGGGCGGATCTTCAGCGCCTCACGGTAGAGCGAGACCGCTTCCGACGGGTTCGCGTCGAGCACGGCTTCGGCGCGGCGCGCGAGCTGCTCGAACCGTTCGAATTGCGACGCCTGAGCCGCCGCCGGCGGCGCCAGCGCGGCCGCCAAAATCAGAACCGCCCCGATATGTTTCATCGTCCTGCGTCCCCTGCCCTGCCCGCCTGCCATCCACTTTCTTCATAGCACAGCGGGCGGCCGCTATCATGAAATCGATGCGAGCGCTTCTCCTGCTGGCGGCGCTGGCGGCCTTTGCGGGGCAACCGCCTTCGCCGGAACAACTCTTCCGGGAGGCCGTGGAGGCCCAGCAGAAGGGCAACGACCGGCTCGCAATCGAAAAGTACCTTGCGCTGCTGAAGCTGGCGCCCAATGTGCCAGAGGTCCACGCCAACCTGGGCGCCGCCTACGCGCGCACCGGACAGCTCGACAGCGCCATCCGCCATTACCGGGCGGCGCTCGCGCTGGAACCTTCAAATCAGGCGTTGCAGTTCAATCTCGCGCTGGCCCATTACAAGCAGCAGAACTACCGGGAGGCGTTGCGCCTTTTGGAACCTTTGCATGCCTCCGCGCCCGGCGACCTGCGCCTGGCGCTGCTCGTGGCGGACTGTTACAACCGCACGGGGCAGGAGGCGAAGACCGTGGCGCTGCTCGGGCGGCTGGAGAGCGCGCACCCGGACGACCTGGCGCTGAAGTGGCTGCTGGGGGCGGCGCTCGTGCGAACGGGCAAGAAGCAGGACGGCATTCTGCGGCTGGACCGTCCGGCGCGGCAGGGCCGCAGCGCGGAAGCATGCCTGCTGGCCGGGCAGACGGCGATGGGAATCCACGAGTACGAACTCGGCCGCGAGTACGCCGAACTCGCGTTGAAAATCAACCCGGACTTGCCGGGAGTATGGACGCTGGCCGGCATGGCGCGGCACTATCTGGCCGACAATGAAGGGGCAGTGGAGGCGTTCCGGAAAGCGCTGGCTGCCAACCCGGACGACTTCGAGGCGCATCTCGGCATGGGCACTGTGCTGATCGTGAACCGCGATCTGGACGCGGCCCGCGCGCATCTGGAAAAGGCTTTGAAGCTGAAGCCCGGCGACAAGCTCGCGCATTATCAGATGGGCCGGCTGGAACGCACGGCCGGCAACGCCGAGGCGGCGGTAAAGCATCTGGAGCATGTCGTGAAGGCCGATCCGGACTGGGCGCAGCCGCACATCGAACTGTCGGCGCTGTATTTCAAGCTGAACCGGCCCGAGGACGGCGAGCGCGAGAGGGCCATCTTCGACAGGCTCAATGCGAAGGGGCAGTAGCGTTCAGGCCCGGAAGGAGCGGATCGCATCCACAGTGCGGGCGACAGCGGCGTCATCGTGAGCCGCGGAAACAAACGCGGCCTCGAACTGGGACGGCGGAAAATAGACGCCATTTTCCAACAAGTGATGGAAAAATGCGGCGTATTTCTGCGTATCGCAGGTGGCGGCGTCCTCCCAACATTTCACCGGCCGGGACGTGAAGAAAAACGTAAACATGGATCCCACGCGCTGCACGGTGACGCCTTCCGGCGCGGCGGCGCAGATCCGGGCCGCGGCGGCATCCAGCTTCGCATATATCTCGGGATTCTCCGACAGGCGCCTGAGCATGGCGATGCCCGCCGCGACGGCGCACGGGTTGCCCGAGAGCGTCCCTGCCTGGTAGACGTTCCCGGCGGGCGCCACATGGCGCATGACGTCCGCCCGCCCGCCGTAAGCGGCGATCGGAAGTCCGCCGCCGATGATCTTGCCGAGCGTCGTCAGGTCCGGACGGATGCCGTAGAGCTGCTGCGCCCCGCCCAGCGAGAGCCGGAAGCCCGTCATGACTTCATCGAAAATCAGCAGCGCGCCGTGCCGCGTACAGAGATCGCGCATGGCTTCCAGGAAACCGGGCTCGGGGGGCACGCAACCCATGTTGCCGACGACCGGCTCGACGATCACCGCCGCGATCTGGCCGCCGTGCTTCTGGAACGCCGCTTCCAGCGCCTCCACGGAGTTGAAAGGCAGCGCGATCGTGGTGCGCGCGAACTCCTCCGGCACGCCCGCCGTGCCCGAGATGCCGAGCGTCGCCACGCCGCTGCCCGCCTTCACGAGCAGCGAATCCACATGGCCGTGATAACAGCCCTCGAACTTCACCGTCAGCGTCCTGCCGGTGAAGCCGCGCGCCAGCCGCAGCGCGCTCATCGTTGCCTCGGTGCCGGAGTTGACCAGCCGCACCATTTCGATGGACGGCACAGCGGCGATGATCCGCTCAGCCAGTTCGATCTCGCGTTCGGTGGGAGCGCCGAAGCTGGATCCGTTCTCCAGCGCCTCCTGCACGGCTTCCAGGACTGGCGGGAAGCGGTGACCGAGAATCAGCGGCCCCCAGGAGCAGATGTAGTCGATGTATTCATTGCCGTCGGCATCGGTCAGCAGACAGCCGCTGCCGCGCCGGATGAAGCGCGGCGTGCCGCCGACGCTGCGGAACGCCCGCACCGGCGAGTTGACGCCGCCGGGTGTCACCTGTTGCGCCCGGGCGTAAAGCCGCTCGCTGCGCTCGGTCTTCATACCTGAGTACCCTCCCCCGCCACCCGATGCCCGAGCAGCATCGCGTAAACCGCCTCCTGCAACGTGCCGTTCAGGTTGGCCAGCAGCCGCTCCTTCAGGTCGAGATACCGCTGCGTGCCCGCGAAAAGGTCCTGTACGATATCGCGCATCCGCGGCGAGTAACGCATCAATTCGATCATCCGCGCGGGAACACTGGAAAACATGATCTGCTGGATGAAAAACCGCTTCGCCAGCCCTGCCCCGAAGGCGAGATCCTCCAGAAATTCCCGGCGCAGCAGCGAGTGATACACGGTGTGCCGAGATGATGGATCCACGCGATCGTGCAGAATGGCCTGCGCGGCGAGGTCGCCGGACCGGATGGCGTAATAAAGCCCCTCGCCCGTCACCGGATCGACCAGCCCCGCGGCGTCGCCCGCCGCCACCCAGCGCGGTCCGCTGACCCGGTTCGAGCGCCAGGATGGACGCTCCAGCGCGGGAATGACGTGCGCGAAGAACGTGGCGTCCGCGCGCCGGATGCCGTGCTCGTCCATGTAACGGTGAAGCTGCTCCTTCGCCTCCTGGGAAGCCACGCCTTTGCCGCAAATGCCCACGGAAAGGTGGTCGCATCGCGGAAATACCCAGACATATCCCTCGAAATTCGGGAAAAACTGGATGTCGACTTCGGCCCTCGTTTCCGGGACATAATAGCCGAGAGCGCACATGGTATCGCCGGGTTTCCATTCCGTGCCGACAGTGCGGAGCGTGTTCCGCGCGCCGGTGGCGGCGACGATGAAATCCGCTTCCAACGATCCGTGCCCCGTGCGGACGCGCCAGCCGCCCTCGAGCGGCTCCAGCCCCAGCACGCGCTCCTTTTCCAGTTGCGCGCCTGCCGCTTCGGCACGGCTCAGCAGCATCTGGTTGAGGTCTTTTCGGGAATAGATCAGCAGCGGATGCCGGAGCCGCATGGAGACGCTGCCGCCACTCGGCTCGGAGAGCCGCGTCTCAAAGATCTTTTTCTTGGGAACCGCGTTTTCCAGCAGGAAAGGATACTGCCGGTACGCCTTGTAAGTGATGCCTCCGCCGCAAGGCTTCTCCCAGGCGAGTTTTTCGTCGAACAACACAGTGGGCAGGCCGGCCTGCGCCAGTCCCGCCGCGGCCATGGCGCCCGCGGGCCCGCCGCCAAGCACCACCACCCGCTTCACTGCTTGCGCTCCGGGCTTGCGCCGCCCGTGGGCGGGTGTCCCGGCGGGAGTCCGCCTTCCCCGGCAGGGGGCTCCGCCGATGGCGGCATCATTCCGTGGCCCATCCCGGAGTCGGCCTTCTTTTTCACGATCCACTCATTCCCTTGCCGCTCCAGCGTGTAGCGCATGGACATGCCGGAGGCGCCGCCCGCGCCTTTCGGCTTGAAGCCGACCACGGCATCGGCCTCATTGTCACGGAAGGTCACACTGGTCACCTCAATGTCCATCTGCGCGAGGTTGAGCCCCGAGTTCTGCGTCAGGTGCTTGATCACGCCGGCGCGGACGGCTTCATTGGTCTGAATGTTCTTCGAGCAGCCGGCCAGCATGGCCAGCGCGAGGGGGACGATCCATCGGGCTTGGGTCACACTGTGATTATACCGGCCAGGGATGCGGTTTTCCGCGCCGGCCGGCCGTCCCGCGCCGCCGCGGAAGCATGCGATAGACTCTGCTCATGCGAACGTGCATTCGACTGCTATTCGTCTCTGTGGCGGCGATCGCCGCGGCTTTCGCGCAGCCTGCTCCGTTCCTGGGCCGGTGGAATTTCAACATCCAGACGCCCGGGGGCCAGCGGGCAAGCTGGCTCGGCATCTATGACCGCGCAGGAGCCCTGGAGGTCTGGTATCAGCCCACCGGCGGCAACGTCTTCCAGGTGAAAGAGGCGCGGATCGACGGCGGCAAGCTGATCCTGAACATCTCCGCATCCGGTCCCAACCGTCCCGCAGTCGTCTGGGAGCTGGAAGCCCGGGGCGAAAGGCTCGCCGGCGTGGCGCGCCGCGGGGAGAACACGACGCCGCTGGAGGGCAAGCGCGCGCCCGAGCTGAAACGTCCCGCACCGCGCGCCTGGACCGAGCCGCGCCCGCTCTTCAACGGACGCGACCTTGCGGGATGGGAGCCCGCGGGCAACCCCGCCAACAGCCACTGGAAGGCGATCAACGGAGAACTGGTGAACGAAAAGCTCGGGTCCAACCTGAAGTCGGTGGAGAAATTCGAAGATTTCAAGCTGCATTTTGAAGTCATGCTCCCCGAACACACCAATAGCGGCTTTTATCTGCGCGGGCGGTACGAGATCCAGCTTGAGAACGAACCCGGAGGCAACAGCCCGCCGGAGCGCCGCATGGGCTCGATCTATGGCCGCATCGCGCCGAAGCCGGCGCCCGCCAACCGCCGCGGGCATTGGGACGTGTTCGACGTCACGCTGGTGGGCAGGACGCTCACCGTGACGCAAAACGGCGTGGTCACCATCGAACGGCAGGAGATCGAGGGCATCACCGGCGGCGCACTCGACGCCGACGAGGAATTGCCCGGCCCTTTCCTGATCCAGGGCGATCATGCGGGCGGCGTTCGGTTCCGCAACATCACGGTTTCCGTGCCGAAGAGGTGATCCAGCGGCGGTGCGCTATGCTGAGGGCATGAACCGCAGGGACGCCGTTTCGCTATCGCTGTTTGGCATCGCTGCGCGCGGAGCCAGCGCGGATGTCCGCCCGCTGCCGGATCCCTCGCTGCGCGAGAAAGACCCCGAGAAATACTGGCTGCAGGTGCGCCGGGAACAGTTCCTGCTGCCCGGCTGGCGCGCCTTTCTCAACAACGGCAGCCTGGGCGTAGCGCCGCGCCCCGTGGTTCACGCCGTGACTGAATTTCTTGAAACCGCGGCTGCGCTTGTGCGCGACGAATACCCGCGGTGGGGCTACGAAGAACTCGACGCCGAGCGCGCCGAGATGGCGGCGTTCGTTGGCTGCAAGAAAGAAGAACTGGCCTTCACGCATTGCGCCACGGAGGCGATGAGCGTGATCGCCAACGGCATCGACCTGAAAGCGGGCGACGAGGTGGTGCTCACCGACCACGAGCATCCCAGCGGCATCGCCCCGTGGGCGCTGCGGGCGAAGCGGCACGGCATCGTCATGCGGGCAGTGAAGCTGCCGCACCCGCCGCAGAGCGCGGGACAGCTCGCCGACATCGTGGTCTCCGCCATCGGTCCGCGCACGCGCGTGCTGAGCTTCAGCGGGATCATCAGCCCCACCGGAGTGCTGATGCCCGTGCGCGAGATCTGCCGCGCGGCGCGCGCCAAAGGCGTGCTGACAGTGGTCGACGGAGCCCACATGAACGGGCAGGTGCCGCTGCGGCTGGCGGATCTCGAGTGCGACTTCTTCGCCGGAAGCCCGCACAAGTGGCTCTTTGCGCCTGCCGGCTGCGGACTGATGTACATCCGCGAGGAGCATCTGGACCGCCACTGGCCCGTGATTGTCACGGGCGACTGGGACAAGCTGGAGTTGAAAGCCGCGCGGTTCATGAAGATCGGCACCAACAACCGGGCCACCATAGAAGGAATGATGGCGGGAAAGCGCTTCATGGAATCCCTCGGCCCGGATCATGTCTACGCGCGGATTCACGAACTGGCCCGGCGCGTTTATCAGAAAGCCGCGCAGCGTCCTTACCTGAAGCTGCTCAGCTCGGCCGACGACCGGCTGTACGGGGCCCTGGTCACCGTAACATTTCCTGAGAATTTTGATTTTGCACAGCTTTGGCGCAAGGCGAAGGAACGGCGGATCTGGCTGTTCGGCGGCCAGAGGCTGCGCATCTCGACGCCCATCCATCTGCGGATGTCGGACATCGACGCGGCGTTCGCGCTGTTTGACGAAGTGGCGGGGTACAAGGCGGCATGAAGAGCCCTTTGGGGGAAGCGGCGCTGCTGCTGGATTCCGTGTGGACCATGGTGCTCGCCGTGGGACTGGCGGACGGGTGGGCGCATTCGGCCCCGGTGTACTTCGTCCGCGGCGAAGGCTTCACGCTTTACTGGCTTTCCTCGCCCGGCAGCCTGCACAGCCTGGAGATTGCGCGCACTGGCAAGGCCGCCTCGTCGGTGTTCCGTCCATCGAAGGCGTGGTCGGATCTGCGCGGCGTGCAGGTGCGCGGCGAGGCCGTGGCAATGCGCAAGCGCCGTGCCGTCATCGAGAAATACAAGGCCAAATTCCGGCTGGGCGAAGAACTCGATCCGGTCATCGCCCGGAGCCGCCTCTACCGGCTTGAGCCGCGATGGATGCGCCTGATCGACAACAGAAGGGGCTTCGGCTGGAACATGGAATGGGAGTTTCCGGCGTTGCAACAAGAATGAAACGGTTTGTTCTTTTCGTCCTGATGGCGGCCGCCGGTTCCGCCGCTCTTGCGCCGGAGGAGGCCAGGCTCGCTTCTGTGATCTCGGCGGATCTGCTCAAGGCCCACGTGTCCTTCCTCGCCGCGGATGCGCTGGAAGGCCGCGACACGCCTTCGCGCGGCCTGGACGCCGCCGCCGAATACCTGGCCAGCCAGTTCCGCCGGCTTGGCCTGAAACCCGGCGCCGGCCAGAGCTATTTTCAGACCGCCGGCATGGAGTCCGTCCAGCAGCCGATGGAAGGCTTTGCGCTGGAGCTGAAGTGGGATGGCGGCAGCTATTCGGCCGATCCGTTGCGCGCCGCGGTAATGGGCGGCGAGGCATTGGAGCTGAAGGATGCGCCCGCGGTGCGCGTCGCCTGGCAGAGCCCCGGCGATCCGCTGCCTCCCCGTGAGAGCGTCGCCGGCAAGGCGGTCCTGCTCAGCGCGCCTGCGCGCAGCCCCGCTTACATGGAGAAGCGGAGGCAGCTTCTGGCTCTCGAGCCGGCGGTTCTGATCACAGCCGGCCCGGCATTCCGCGCCAGGACCATGCTCGAAGAGCGTTGGACTGCCAGGCGGCGCCGTGTTCCGGTTGTGACGATTTCAGACAGCGGTTTTGCCCAGGCGCTCCAATCCCTGGACGCCACTTGCACGGTCAATCTCCGCATCCCGCCGCCGCAACGGCAGCCCGTGGATCTGAAGAACGTCGTGGCCGTGCTCGAAGGCAGCGACCCGAAACTGAAAGAGGAAGTGATCCTGCTCACGGCGCACTACGACCATGTCGGCGTGCGCGAGAGCGGCGAAGGCGACCGCATCATGAACGGGGCCAATGACAACGCCAGCGGCACGGCTACGGTGCTGGCGCTGGCCGAAGCCTTTGCGCGCCATTCCGCCCGGCCGCGCCGCACCCTGGTTTTCATGCTGTATTTCGGCGAGGAAAAGGGCCTGATCGGCTCCCGATATTATGCGCGCAATCCTCTTTTTCCGCTGAGGAAAACCGTGGCCAATCTGAATTTCGAACAGATGGGCCGCACGGACGACAACACGGGATCACGCGCCGGCAAATTGACGGCTTCAGGCTTCGATTACACCACGCTCGGGGAACTGCTCACTCTGGCCGGACAGGACACGGGAGTGGAAGCCTTCAAGGACGGCGCCAACAGCGATTCGTTTTATTCGCGCAGCGACAATCAGGCCCTGGCCGACCTTGGCATCCCGGCGATCACCGTCTCCGTGGCGTGGACGTTCCCCGACTACCACCGGCCCGGCGACGAATGGGACAAGCTGGATTACGCCAACATGGAGCGCGCCGTGCGCACCTGCGCTGTGGCCGTGTGGCGCGCGGCAAACGCCGGCGAGGCGCCCGGCTGGATTGCCAGCAACCCGCGCACGGCGCGTTATGTGGAAGCGTACGGGCAACTGCATGGGACGCGGTGAGGACTGGAGGTGAAGACGGGGCAGTCCCGGCCCGTAATCCCGGCCGCTCCGCTGGCCTCGGTGCACTCCCTCCCTTGTCCGCCTCCGCCGATGCGGCCGGCCGGCGGACGAATCCGGACCGGCACTCCTGAAACAATTTCCTCAGGATTTGTGTGGCCGCCCGGCGTTGTTTCAACCGGCGCTGGACATCTTGGTGGCATTCCGGCAGGTTGCGGCGCCTGCCGGGACAAACGAGGGCCGGAGCGCGGGGAATAGGGTTCCGTCGAGCCTGCGTTTCGTTGCGGGACCCGCTCGTCGCGCACCTGCGGCGCTTCATTCCCATTCCCTTTGCCTGGCATTTCCGGGGACTGAACCGCGCCCGGTGAGCGCTCGACCGCCCTCCATGAGCGGTTTCTGATGGTCTCGCAACCGAAAGCTATTCCTCCGCCTTGACACTGGATGGAATCGGTTACAGAACCGGCCGCAAGCAGTGATAGAATCACACGCGGCCGCATGTATGCATCCGCGTTCACAAAGTTCCCAGATGGCTGCTGACCGTCCTCCGGGATCGGACAGCCCTCAGCCGGGGCCGTGAGTTCAGGCAGCCGGCTGCGGAACGGCTCCGTGTTGACGCCACGCGGCTGGCTGGGTAGCAATTGGGTCAACTCAGATTGGGGAGCGTTTTATGGAATTGAGGAAGATCTCTTTGGTCTGCGGGCTGTTGGCCAGCAGCGCCGCGCTGAGCCAGCCAGCGGGGGATTGCACGCCAAGCGCGTACAACATCCCCGGGGCGGCATATCCGTGCGTCCGCCCCGATGGCAGCGTCACATTCCGGGTGTGGGCGCCTGAGGCGCAGAAGGTGACGGTGAGGATCGGCAAAGGCGTCGAGATGTCCAAGGCTGCCGACGGCTGGTGGTATGCCACCTCGCCTCCGCAGGCGGAGGGGTTTCATTACTATACGCTGCAGATCGACGGGTCCATCGTGGCCGATCCGGCGACGCGGACGTTCTTCGGCTCAGGTTTCGACAACAGCGCGATCGAGATACCGGCCCCGGATCAGGATTTCTACCAGCAGAAAAATGTGCCGCGCGGCGGGGTGCGCCAGCACTGGTATTTCTCCACGGTGACACAGAAATGGCGGCGCGCCTACATCTACACGCCACCGGATTATGACAAAAATCCCAAGGCCCGCTACCCGGTGCTTTACCTGTTGCACGGCTGGGGCGAAAACGAAGAAGGATGGCACAAGCAGGGCCGCGTCGACGTGATCCTGGACAACCTGATAGCCGAGAAAAAAGCCCGGCCTATGATCATCGTGATGGACAATTTGAACGCTGTCAAACCAGGGGAGGACGGATCGATTTTCAACGCCCGCTGGCTGTGGCCGCAACCGGCGCCCCCACGTCCGCCAGAAAGCGCCAAGCCCGGGGCCGGGGCTGCGCCGCGCGGCGGGCTGGCCTCATTTACCGGCGCGACATTCACCGAGATGCTGATCAAAGACCTGATTCCGGCAGTCGAAAACGCCTACCGCGTGGCGCCTGGAAGAGAGAACCGCGCTATGGCGGGCCTGTCCATGGGCGGCATGCAGACTTTCATGACGGCGCTCGCCAACCTCGACAGGTTCGCCTATATTGGCGGGTTCAGCGGCAGCTCCGGGTGGCGGCCGGGCTTCGACGTGAAGACGGCGCACGGCGGCGTTTTCGCCGATCCGGCGAAGTTCAACAAGCAGGTGAAAGTGCTCTTTCTCGGGATCGGTTCGGAGGAAGGCCCGCGGACAAAGGAGTTCAGCGACCTGCTCACGAAGGCGGGCATCCGCAATGTGTACTACGTGTCGCCGCGCACGGCTCATGAATGGCTGACATGGAGGCGGTGCTTCAGGGAATTCGCGCCGCTGCTGTTCCGCTGATGCGGTTTCCGCGGCGGAGGCCGCCTTCCTGGGCGTTGAACAGCGTCCGGCCGCGAATCGTGGTAGGCTCGAAGCCGCCGGACGGCGCCACATCACAAGCTGCGGGCCGGCCGGCGAAGGAGGGTGCAGCATGATGCTTGACAGGCGCAGATGGATGTTAGGCCTCATGGCAGGCGGGCCTGGAGCGCGCGGGGCGCAAGGGGGGCGGACAGGACGGCTGCCCAGCTCGGTGCAGGAGCGCCTCGCGCGCCTCGACGAAATCCTGAAACAGCCGGTGCTGAAGAAACAGTTGTTCTCTTCGCCGGTGATTCTCGAGTCCATAGAGCTGTTGCGGCTGGACAACCGCTTCCTCTGCCGGGTGCGTTCCCGCGACGGGGCGGAAGGCATTTCGGTAGCCCACAGCGAAATGCGCAACCTCTATCCGATATTCCTGAGGAGGATCCGGCCATTCTTTCTGGGTAAAGACGCGCGCGAACTTGACCGGATTCTCGAAAGGGTGTTTGTCTACGATTTCAATTTCCGCTTCAGCGGCATTTCGCTCGGCGTACCGCTGGCGACCATGGAGTTCGCGGTCCTCGACATGCTGGGCCGGATCGCCGGGAAGCCTGTAGGGGAGCTGATCGGCGAGATCCACCATCCGGAAGTGGGCGTGTACGTGGCCACGGAATGGCGGGAAAAACCGGTGGAAGAATCGATCGAGCTCATCCGGAATGAAGTGGCGAAATACGACGCGAAAGCGTTGAAGATCAAGGTGGGCGGGCTCATGTTCATGACGACGGACATGTACGCCTCCGGTCCGCCGGGAAGGACGGAGAAGATCGTCCCGCTGGTGCGGAAGACGTTCGGGGATGACATGGCGCTGTACGCCGACGCCAATGGTTTCTACAGCGTGCCGGAAGCCATCCGCGTAGGGCGGCTGCTGGAGCAATATAAGTACCGCTATTTCGAGGAGCCGGTGATGTTCGACCATCTGGAGGAAATCAAGCAGGTGGCGGACGCCCTGGCGATTCCGGTCTCGAACGGAGAGCAGGACTACAGTTTCTACGGGTTCCGCTGGCTGCTGGCGCATGAGGGGCTGGATATCGTGCAGCCGGACAATTACTATTTCGGCGGGATGATCCGCTCAATGAAAGTGGCGAGGATGGCGGCGGCGTTCGGCAAACAGTTCATCCCGCATATGTCGGGCGGCGGGCTGGGTTATCTGTATAACATCCATCTGGTGTCAGCCGTGCCGAACGCGGGCGAACATCACGAGTTCAAGGGCTTCCAGACACACGTGAAGTTCGAGTGCAAGACCTCGCCGCTGAAGGTCGTAAAGGGTAAGATTCAGGTGCCGGCGGGACCGGGTTTTGGGGTCGAGTTCGATCCAGGCTGGGTGAAGCAGCATCAGGTGGTCGAGTCCGCCTGATCCGGGCCCGGAGCGAGGCGCGGCAGCGCTCAGGCCAAAAAAAGTGGTGCCAGGCGGGCATGTCCCCAGTTTTTGGATGGCTTTTTTCCGGGAGGTGTTCCGGTTATCATAAGTGGGCAAAATGACCCGGAGGAGCTTTCTGGCAGGTTTCGCAGCGGCCGAGGGGGCGGTGCAGCCGGTGGCCGCGGCGGGCGCGGGGGAGGCGTTCCGGCTGTGGTTTTGCTGGCTGGCGGAATCGCTGTATTTCCTCAGGCAGCCGCCGGCTGAGGTGAAGGACTGCTCTTCCCTGCTTCGTTTCGCCTACCGGGAAGCGCTGCGGCCGCACACGGCGGAATGGGCGCGGCAGTGGGGCTATGAGTGGCTGCCTCCCTATCCGGAGGCGCGCATCAGCGCGGCGCCGCCTTTCCGGGTGGGAGACGAGGCGAGGCACTTCGCCGATGCGCGCCACCTGATGCGGTTCAACACGCGCCGGATTGGCCAGAGGGTGGAGGAGGCGATGCCCGCCGACGTGCTTTTCTTCCGCGCAGCGGATGGAGGGGCCTGGCACGCCATGGCGTACTTGGGCCGGAGCCATTTCGAAAAGTCCCCGGAGAAATATCTCGTGTATCATACGGGGCCGGAGGGAAAATGGCGCGGCGAAGTGCGGCGTCCCGCGGTGCGCGAATTGATGGCGCATCCCGAGCCGCGGTGGCGGCCGGTGGAGGGCAATCCGCATTTTCTGGGTGTGTACCGCTGGAATCTGCTGATGGAGGTGTGAAGCCGCCATGCGGTCGAGGCTCTTGATTGCGTTCCTGCTGATTTCCGCTTTTGCGGTGCCGGCACAGGTGGAGGAAGCCAGAAGGTACTTCTCGCTTACGTCGAGCGAGACCGTGCTGCCGGGCCAGGAAGCGGCAGTGCAGGTGCGGGCGCAAGGGGTGGATCAGCTCGAGTTCCGGCTTTATCGGGTGAAGGATCCGCGGGCGCTGTTCGTGAAGCTGGGCAGCGCCTCGACGGCACGGCGGACACGGGCGCGGCTGTTCTCGCCGCGGACGCCGATCGAGAGAATCGCTGCGTGGAAGCAGCGGCAATTCGCCCGGCTCCGCGACCTCGCCAGGATGCAGTTCACGGGGGAGAACCGGAGACAGATCCGCGCCTGGCTCCAGCGCAGAGAGCAGAAGCAGCAGACGCCGGCAGAGAAGGCGCCGTCGTTCGCCGGGGCGCCGCTGTTGAATCCGGATCTGCTGGTCAAGCGGTGGACGCAGCCGGTGCGCGCCAGGACGAGATGGGACTCGGTCACCGTGCACGTGCCACTGGCGGAGGCGGGCGTCTACGTTCTCGAAGCGACCGATCAGGCGAAGCAGGCATACACGGTGCTGGTGGCGACGCCGCTGGGCGTGATCGTCAAGGGATTTCCGCGGCAGGCGGCGGTGCGCGTGGTGGACCGCGTGACGGGCGAGCCCCGCAGCGGCTGCGGGCTGGAGTTGCTGGACGTTGCCCGCGACCGGAGTTTTGGCAGGCGCACGACGGGCAGCGATGGCGAAGCGGGGTTTGCAGTGGAAGGAACGTGGGAGGACGAGCTGTTGCTGCTGGCGGACTGCGGGGGCACGCCGGCGCTGGTGCGCCCTCCCGCCTACGCCGTCACTCCCCGGTGGGGCGGCGTGGAGGGCGCGGTCCACACGGACCGCCCTGTGTACCGGCCTGGGCAAAAGGTGCGGTTCCGGGCAATTGTGAGAGAAGTCACCGAGGGCGATTACCGCAAGCCCGAGTCGCGAAAAGCGCGGATCAAAGTAGACGACGCACGGGGGAATCCGTTGCTGCAAAAAACGGTTTCCCTGACGAAGTACGGGACGGCAAGCGGAGAGCTGGATCTCCCTGCTGATGCGCCTCTTGGATATTTCGGCATTCAAATCACCCCGGAAGGAAAAGAAGAAGGGATATACGGCGGGTTCCACGTGGAGGAATACCGGAAACCGGATTACGAGGTCCGCGTGACGCCCGCCGCGGGGAGGGTTTTACAGGGGACGCGGATGGAGGCTCGGATCGAGGCCCGCTATTATTACGGAGAGCCGGTGGCGGGGGCGGCCGTTGAGTGGAGCGTGCACCGCTACCGCTGGTTCCCGCCGTGGTGGGAGTGGGAGGAGATGGAGATCGAGGACGAAGAAGAGGAGCTGTTCGGCGGCGAGCAGATTCTCGATGGCGAGGGGCGGCTGGACTCGGAAGGCCGGCTGGCGGTCTCCTTCCCGCTGGAGCGGGGCGAACACGATTATCAGTACCGCGTGGAAGCGCGGGTGACTGACGAAGGCGGGCGGGCCATTGGCGGAGCGGGCTGGTTTCTGGGCACGCGCGCTCCCTTTCTGGTGATCGCAGGACCCGACAGTTGGGTCTGCCGGACGGGCGAGACAGTGCGGTGGCGCGTGCGCACGATGGACTTCGAGCGGCGGCCGGTGGCGGGCGTGGCGTTCCGTGTGGAGGCATACCGGGATGTGAATGGCAAAGCACAAGGCCAGCCGGTGCAAACGCGGACGGCCACAACAGGCGCGGACGGAGAGGCGGTTGTGGAGTTCGGCCTGCCCGCCAGTGGCGCGTGGAGAGTGTGGACGGTGGCGCACGGGCCGTCCGGCGACGTCCGGGAAGAGAGCTGGATGTGGATGTCAGGGGAGGACAGCGGATGGAAGCCGCCGGAGCGGGTGAAACTGGCGCTGGACAAGAAGTCGTACGCTGCGGGGGAAACGGCGCGGGCAACGGTGATCACGGGCACGCCGCTGGCCGACGTGTGGATCACGGTCGAGGGGCCTACGCTGTACTGGTCGAGGTTCGTGCGGATCGAGGGCGGTGCAGGAACTGTGGAGATACCCGTAAAGCGGGAGTTTCTGCCCAACGTCTATGTCAATGCCGTTTTTCTGCGGAATGACCGGCTTTATGAGGGCAGCGTCATCCTGCAAGTGCCGCCGCTGGAGAAGCAGCTTTTTGTGGCGCTGGAACCTTCCCGGCGCGAATATCAGCCGGGAGAGCCGGCGGCGCTGCGGCTGACCGCCAAAGACCACACGGGCCGGCCCGTGCGGGCCGAGTTCGCTCTGGGAGTGGTGGACGAAGCGATCTATGCCATCCAGAGGGAGGCCCAGCCGGACCTGGTGAAGGTGTTTTACGGGCGCCGGTGGAACCGCGTGCAGACCGCGACGAGCAAGACGTTCTACTTCTGGAGCGAGATGGGTGCGCGCATGCAACTCGCCGCGTCAATGGCAACCACGGAGCGGCGCGCACTGGCCCAATTGAAACGCGAAGGCGTGACGATGCCGAAAATCCGCAAGAATTTTCCGGACACCGCCTTCTGGGTGGCGGACCTGGAAACCGACGCGCAGGGGCGGGCGGAAGTCCGCTTCGAATTCCCGGATTCGCTCACCACCTGGCGCGCGACGGCGCGCGGAGTGACGGAAGATACGCGCGTCGGCGGAGCAGTGGAGCGCGTGCTGGTGAGGAAAGACGTGGTGGTGTCGCTGGCGGCGCCGCGGTTTTTCACTGAAGGCGACGAGGCAGTGGTGCCGGTGCTGGCGCGGAACTACACGGGAGCGCCGCTGCGGGCGCGCGTCAGCCTTCAGGCGCAGGGGCTGAGAGTCCTGGAAGGAAGGGAGACCGAACTGGAGCTGGCGCCGCAGAGCGAGGGCAAAGTGGATTTCCGGCTGAAGGCGGAACAGGCCGGGAAAGCCACGCTGACGGCAATGGCGGCTGCGGGCAGGGGCAAGGGTGACGCCCTGGAGATCACGCTGCCGGTGCATCCCTACGGCGTGCCGATGGAGGCGGCGGCGCAGGTGCGGCTGGAAGGAGGATCGTCGAAGACTCTGGTCCATGAGTTCCCGCCGGCGGAGGAGGCATCGGACCGCACGGTGGAAGTGCGGCTGGCGCCGTCGCTGGGCGGCGCGTTATTGGGAGCGCTGGAATACCTGCTCGAATATCCGTATGGCTGTTCGGAGCAATTGATGTCCGGGCTGCTGCCGAACCTGGTGGTGGCGGAGGCGGTGCGGAAGCTGAATCTGGAGACCGCCGCGGACCGGAAACAACTGGACCGGAACGTGAAAGCCGGATTCGAGAAGCTGCTGGCGCAGCAGAACAGCGACGGAGGCTGGGGCTGGTGGCGGCAGGACGACAGCGCGTTGTTCCTGACGTCGTACATTCTGCTGGGGCTCGGACATGCGCGCGAGAACGGTTATGCAGTACCCCAGCATTCCCGGAACCGTGCGGCAGAGTTCATCGCAGTGCGCGTGACCAGCCCGCAGAAGACCGACGCAGACCTGCTCGCCTACGCGCTGCTGGCGCTGGCGATGGACCGGAAGCTGGAGGCGCAATGGGTGGAGCCGGTGTGGCGGCGCCGCGCGGAGATGTCGGGATTCGGGTGGGCGTCGCTGGGACTGGCGTTCCAGCGCATGAACGACGGACGGCGGCGGGAGGCGGCGGACCGGCTCGCAGCGATGGCGAAACAGGAAGGGGAAGAAACGTTCTGGCCGGGCGGGCGCGATGTGATGTTCCTGCACGAAGCGGAGCACACGTTCGAAGCCACGGCGATGGCGGCGCGGTTCCTGGCGGCTGAGCGTCCGGAGAGCGGGCTGGCGGAGCGGGCGGCGCAGTGGCTGGTGAACCACCGGGACCGCGGCTATTACTGGCATTCGACCAAGCGGACGGCGTTCGTGATCTACGGGCTGATTCCGCTGCTGGAGCGTTCCGGCGAGTTGAAGCCGGACTACACGGCGCGTGTGACGGCGGACGGGCGGGAGCTGCTGCGGAGACGGTTCACGGCGGCGGACGCGCTGGCGGCGAAACCGGTGAAACTGGCCCTGCCCGCAGCCGGGAGACGCAGCGAGATCCGTGTGGAGACGGAAGGACGCGGGCAGTTGTACGCTTCGGTGACGTGGCGCTGGCGGCAGACCCGGACAGACGAGACGCGCCGGCTGCCGGGCGCGGGCCACATCGAAGTGGAACGGCGCTATTACCGTCTGCGGCGCGTGGAGTCGGGGCGCGGGATCGACTTTGCGCTGGAGCCGTGGAGCGGGATGGCGCGGCGGGGCGACATTGTGGCGGTCCGGGTGAGTGTGCGGGGCGCCGGGAACAGGCTGGCGTTCGTGGTGGAAGACTCCCTGCCGGCGGGCGCAGAGGCGGTGACGCGGGACGACGGGTACCGGTTGCGCGGGCGGCCGGAGTGGTGGCGCTGGTGGTATGAGCGCCGCGAATTGCGGGATGAGCGCACGTCGTGGTTCCCGTGGTGGATGCCGGATGCCGGATACGAGACGGTGTACCTGTTCCGGTTCACCAATGCAGGCAAGTTCCGCGCCGCGCCGGCGCGGGTGGAGGCGATGTACGAGCCGGACGTGAAAGCGTGGAGCGAGGGGGCGGAATGGGAGGTGATGCCGTGAAGTGCTGGGCTGAAGCGGCGCGGCTTGTGCTGCGGCGGTGGAAGGACTGGATCCTGGTGGCGGCCTTCCTGACGGGCGCGGGCGCGGTGGCGTTGCTGTGGCTGGCGGCGCCACTCGCGACGGGAATGCACATCGTGCTGAACGCGGCGTACGTGCTCTGGGCGGCGGCTTTTTTGTGGTACTCGCTCTGGCTGGCGAAACGGCGGTTCGCTCCGGAGGGCATCCGGCTGAGGCGGGTGCTTGTCCGGCCGGACCTGTGGGGCACGGTGGCGTTGTTCGCGGCCGGGGGGCTGCTGCTGCCGTGGGGGCTGCTGATGTGGGTGCCCGGCTTTGCCTCTCTGGGCGCGCAGGCCGCGAGTGCGATGATCCGTTCCCTGCTGGCATGGGCGCTGTTTACGGGCGGACTCTGCTGGCTGGTGGCATGCCTCGGCGTGTTTTCGAAGGAGGAAAGCTGATGCAAAAACGTTACCGGCTGGCGGCGGGAAGAACCATCCGGCTGGTGGAAGGAGACATCACGCGGATTCCGGCGGACGCGATAGCGAACGCGGCGAATTCGGCCCTGGCAGGCGGAGGAGGGGTGGACGGAGCAATCCACCGGGCGGGCGGTCCTGAAATCATGCGGGAACTGGATGAGATCCGCCCGCGCGTGGGGCACGTGCCGGCGGGACAGGCGGTGGCGACGGGCGCAGGACGGCTGCCGGCGAAGTATGTGTTTCACGCGGTGGGACCGGTGTATCGCGGCGGCAGGCATGGAGAAGCGGAGGCGCTCGCATCCTGTTACCGGATGTGCCTGGAGATGGCCGAAGAGCGCGGCTGCCGCACGATCAGTTTTCCGGCCATCAGCACGGGCGTTTACGGGTACCCGGCGGAAGAGGCGGCGCGGGTGGCCATTGACGAGGTGACGCGGTTCCTGGAATCCCGCGCCAGCAGCGTGGAGGAGGTGATCTTCGTGCAGTTCGGCGAGGCGGCTTACCGGGTGTACGAGCGGCTACTGGGGCAGTCCGGTCTGGAGGAAGCGGAGGACTGAATCGCGCCCGTGGCGGCGGACGAGGCTTTCGACACGCGCGCGCTCGGCGGCGCGAACCGAGCCGCCAGCGAGGAATTCGGCGAGTCCTTCCTCGAACCAGACCGGCAGCGGCGCGCGGCGGTTGGCTTCGATGAGCACGTGCATCATCTCGTGGAGCAGAACCTGGGGCAGGCGGCCCTGGGCACGGAGGCGGGCGGGTTGATTCAGGTGGACGGAGCATCCGCGCGTCATGGCAGCGAAATCGCCGCGTGCGCCGGTGGAATCGCGGAAGAGATCGACGGTGGGGTATTCGCGGATGCTGAGGCGGCAGGCGGCGTCGAGAGAGGAGCGGCGGCGGGCTTCACGCCAGGCGCCATCGGCGGCGGGCTGAGAGACGGGAGGAGCATCGCCGGCGGTCCAGACGTCGACGGCCTCGCCCCGGTGGCGCCGCCAGGAAAGGCCGCGCGGCGTGAGACCGGCTGCGGCGCCGGGGAAATAAAACTCGAGGATTTCCCGGAAATCATGGCCGTTTCTGGCCATTTCCATGGCGCCTTTCTGGCATAGCCCAACGCCATGCCCGGCCCCGCGGCCGCGGAATTCGGCGGCTGCGGGAGTGGATTCCACTTCATAGAGGCGGCTGCGGAGCCGGTTCCACCCCAGGGCGCGGCCGACGGCGAGGTGGAACGCCTCGGCGCCGACCGGGCCGCGGTTGGACCGCAAAGAGAGGACGCGGCCGGAGGCGCTGCGGCGCTCGACAGCGAGAAAACGCAGGCCTGAAAGGCCCAGGACCCGCTCCAGCAGCGGCCATTCGATGCGGGCGCTCCAGGCAGGCGATGCAGCGCCGCGGCACCACGGATCTTCTCTCGAAGGGAGATAGGGCCGGGCGAGGCCGGGCCAGATTTCGCCTGCGGAGGCGGAGCGGCCGCCGCAATCGGCGCAGTGAAACACGAGGGCGGGCGAGCCCTTCCACCAGAGAATGACGCCTTCTGTTTCGGCGATAGCCTGCTCAATTTTCTCGGCTTTGTGCGAGAAATCCAGCCGCTGGCAATGCGTAGTAGAGCAGAAATCGTAGCCCTCTTTGCGGTGCCGGCCGGAGTTGACGCGGATGTAGGTACGGGCGGTGACAGCCATCGCCTTGAGGGCTTCCGGCGGAGCGGCAGCGCCCATTTCGCCGGCGGTGGCGGCGGCGGCTACGGTTTCCACGGGCAGGCGGACGACGCCCGCGGGGGTGCGCACGGCAACCGTCTGCGCGGCGCCCGGCAGACACAGCGCCAGCAGGATCAGAGATGGCCTGCGCGCTTTGCCCATAGGAAAAGGTCCGCGGCTATGGGCGCCGCGCCGCTGGGACCGCGCGCGGCGGGCTGGAAGACGACGACCACGACAGCGGGCCTGGCCGCAGGAGCGAATCCGGCAAACCAGGCGCCCCCGCGGCTGGTGCCGGTCTTGCCGGCGACTTCGACGTCCGGAATGGCGGCAGGGCGGGCAGTGCCCTCGAGCACGGCGCGGCGGAGCCCGGAGCGCACTGCAGGACTGGCATCGAGGGCAAGACGGCGGTAGGCGCGCGCGAGCAGCTCCGGGGTGATGGAGACGTGCTCGAGACCGAGAGCCTGGAGCTGCAGGGCTTCCGGCGTCCGGGCTTCCTCCGCCTGCGCGCCGCACTGGAGCAGGCGCCGGAAGACGGGGCGGGAACCGGCGGCGAGGGCGGAGGCGGCGAACCACTGGTTGCAACTGAGGGCGAGGGCGGTTTCGGCGTCGAGCGGAGCGGCCAGGGGTGCGTGAACGCAATCAAGGTTGCGGCCGCTGAGGCGGAAGCGGCCGGTGCAGGGCCGGGAGATCCAGGGCCGCAGGGCCTCCATGAGCCAAGGCTTGATGGCGGAGCCGGGCGCGGCGGCGGCAGTGCGGGCCGTGGCGGGATTTTCGGCGCGAAGAACCGCCCCGTCGGAGACGCGGAGCGCCAGGGCCGCGCCTCCCGGGGAAAAAACGGGCGCAATTGCGGAAAAGATCGCGCGCCTGGTAATCATGAAATGCCGAAAATCGGGCGGTATTGTTCGGGGATTTTCACCGGTTTTCCATCCCGGACGAAGAGGTGCCGCGTCAGCCCGGTGGCGAGCCGGGCGCCATCGGCGGCGCGGCGCATTTCATAGGCGAAGGCCACCATGCGGGGGTGGGCGCTGTCGAGCCAGGCGGAGGCGAGGATCTCGTCGTCGTAGCGGGCGGGCTGGAGATAGCGGCAGCGGACTTCGGCGACGACGAGGTGCAGGCCGCTTTGCCGTTCCAGGTCGCGGTAGCTGATGCCGCGGAGGCGGCAGAGTTCGGTGCGGGCCATTTCCATCCAGACCAGGTAGTTGGCGTGGTAGACGACTCCCATCTGGTCGGTTTCGGCGTAGCGGACGCGGAAGCGGACCTCGGAACGTTCCGCAGGGCTGGGGTTCATCCCTTCCATGTTACGCGGAGGGCCGGATGCTACGATGGCCATAGAGTGACGGTCCGGGTATTGCTGTTCGGGATGCTGAAGGACGCCGCGGGCGCGGCGGAAGGGCGGCTGGAGCTTCCGGAAGGCGCGACTGTGGAAGCGGCGATGGAGGCGGCGGAGGCGAAGTGGCCGGAACTCGCGCGGCACAGGCGTTCCACGGTGGTGGCGGTGAATCAGAGATATGCGCAGAAGACGGAAGCGCTGCGGGATGGCGATGAGGTGGCGCTGCTTCCGCCCGTGAGCGGGGGCGCGGGACCGTGGGTGCAGGCGGTGGAGGACGAGGCGGGGCACTTCTTCGGGCTGACGCGCGAGCCGATCGACACACAGTGGCTGCGGGAGCGGACGGCGCAGCCGCAGGACGGCGCGGTGGTGGTGTTCGAGGGAATCGTGAGAAGCCACAGCGGCGGGCGGAGAACGCTGTATCTGGAGTACGAGTGTTACGAGGCAATGGCGATCCGGGTGATGGCGGAGATGGGGCGCGGGATCGCGGCCAAGCACGGGGTCTCGCGGGTGGGGATCGCGCACCGGCTCGGGCGGCTGGAGATCGGCGAGGCGAGCGTGGTGATTGTGGTGGCGTCGCCGCACCGTCAGGCGGCGTTCGACGCGGCGCTGGAGGCGATCAACCGGCTGAAGAGGGAAGTGCCGGTCTGGAAGAGGGAACACTTCGAGGACGGGGCGGAGTGGGTGGAGGGCGAGTGGGACTCGTCGATCGCCGGCAGGTAATTGCGGCGCTGGCAGGCGCGGCGCAGGAGCCGGTGTTCCGCGTCGACGTGCGGCTGGTGAGGATCCTGGCGACGGTGCGCGACGCGCAGGGAGCGCTGGCTGGCGGTCTGGAGCGGGAAGACTTCCGGGTGACAGACAACGGCGTGGAGCAGGAGATTGCCGTGTTCGAGCGGCAGTCGGCGCAACCGTTGTCTGTGGCGGTGCTGATCGACCGGAGCCGTTCGACGCAGCGGGAGCGTGCCTACGAGCTGACGGCGCTGCAACGGTTTTTCCGGGCGCTGGTGCGGGAGGGCAACGAGGAGGACACGGTGGCGCTGTACTCGTTCAACTACGAGGTGGCGCTACAGGCGGACTACACGCGGCGGCTGGACAAGCTGGAGGCGGCGCTGCGGCGGCTGAAAAGCGAAGGGGCGACGGCGATGTACGACGCGATCTACCTCGCCTCGCGCGACCTGGAGCGGCGGGGCGGGCGGCGGGTGGCGGTGGTGGTGAGCGACGGGGCGGACACGATCAGCAAGACGGCGTTCCATGAGGCGCTGGAAGCGCTGCACCGCGCCGATGCGGTGCTCTATGCGGTGCTGCTGGTGCCGGTGAAGGGCGAAGCGGGAAGGAACCTGCGGGGGGAAAACGCTTTGATCCAGTTTTGTTCCGGCACCGGGGGCAAGATGTTTTACCCCGCGGCGCCCCGCGCGCTGGAAGAGGCGTTTGCGGAGATCCTGCGCGACCTGCGGACGCAGTACCTGATCGGTTACTACCCGAAGAACGTGCCGCCCTCGAAAGAGCGTTTTCACCGGGTGAGCGTGACGGTAAAACGGAGCGGCTACACGGTGTCGGCGAGGACGGGATATTTCGCCGATGAGATACGATAGTGGGATTGGGGAGGAACGCGGAGTGGCAAAATCCAAGGCGCCGGCGCACACGTTTGAAGAAGCGCGTTTCCTGCGCAAGCTGGCGAGCACGAAGGCGCGGGTGCGGGTGAAGATGATGAACGGCGAAGAGGTGGAAGGCTACATCGAGTACTGGGATCAGGCTTTCGTGCGGGTGACGCGCGAGCCCGAGGCTCCAAATCTCTTCATTTTCAAGCACGACATCAGCTACATCGCCGAGCTGGGCGAGTGAGGGCGGGGCGGCAAGGTGGCAGGTTCCATGACGAGCTACCTGGAGACGGCGGCAGAGATCGCGCGGGAAGCAGGCGCGCTGCTGGCACACTATTTCGAGCGCGGCATTTCCTACGACCTGAAGGGCGAGTTCGACCTCGTTACGGAGGCTGACAGGGCGAGTGAAGCGCTGGTGGTGGAGCGGCTGCATTCCTATTTTCCGGGCCACGCGGTGCTCGGAGAAGAGGGCGGGATGCGGGACAAGCCGGGGGAGTTCTGCTGGTATGTGGATCCGCTGGACGGAACGACGAACTTTGCGCACGGCTATCCGGCGTTCAATGTGACGCTGGCGCTGGAGCGGCGGGGCGAGATGATCGCGGGCGTGATTTACGATCCGCTGCATCAGGAGATGTTCACGGCGGAGCTGGGCGGCGGGGCGTTTCTGAACGGGCGGCGGATCCGCGTCAGTTCAGCGGAAAAGCTGGAGGTAGCGCTGCTGGCGACGGGCTTTCCGTCAAGGAAGCGGCACGAGAACGTGAACGTTCACTTTTTTCATCAGGTGGCGATGTCGTCGCACGGCGTGAGGCGGAGCGGATCAGCGGCGCTGGATCTGGCTTATGTGGCGTGCGGGCGTCTGGACGGATTCTGGGAATTCGGGTTGAACCCTTGGGACATGGCGGCGGGGCTGCTGCTGGTGCGCGAAGCGGGCGGGCGGACGACGACGATGACGGGCGCGGCGGCGGACATCCGCGGCGCGCATGTCACTGCCACCAACGGGCGCATCCACGACGCGCTGCTGGAGCTGTTCGGGGAGGTGTTTGCCGGGCGGTACCGGCATCCGATCCCAGGCATCCAGTAACCCAAGCAGCGGCGATTTGTGTTCGGCAACTGCGGGATGCTACCCTAAGCAGTTGAAAATGCGAACCGTCGACCTGATCGAGCGCAAGCGAAACGGCGAAGAACTTTCGCCTGAAGAGATCCGCTGGCTGGTAGAAGCCTACACCCGCGGAGAGATTCCCGACTATCAGATGGCGGCCTTTCTGATGGCCGTGTATTTCCAGAACATGACGGACCACGAAGTGGGCGCCATGGTGGAAGCAATGATTGAATCCGGCGAGCGGGTAGATCTCTCGGCGATACCCGGGCCGAAGATCGACAAACACTCGACAGGCGGCGTGGGCGACAAGACGAGCCTGATCGCCGGACCGCTGGCGGCGGCGGCGGGCGTGACGGTTCCGATGGTGAGCGGACGCGCGCTGGGCCACACGGGCGGGACGCTGGACAAGCTGGAGTCGATCCCGGGATTGCGGACGAACCTGACGGTGGACGAGTTCCGCGACGTGCTGAGCCGGGTGGGCTTTGCCGTGATGGGGCAGAGCGAATCGGTGACACCGGCCGACGGGAAGCTGTACGCATTGCGCGATGCAACGGCGACGGTGGAATCGCCGGCGCTGATCGCGGCTTCGATCATGAGCAAGAAGCTGGCGATGGGCCTGGACGGGCTGGTGCTGGACGTGAAGGTGGGCTCGGGCGCGTTCATGAAGCGGCAGGTGGATGCGCGGCGGCTGGCGCAACTGATGGTGACGATCGCGCGCAGGAACGATCTGCGGGCGCAGGCGCTGATCACGGACATGAACCAGCCGCTGGGCCGCGCGATCGGGAATGCGCTGGAGATCATGGAGGTATCCCAGACGCTGTTGAATTCGGGGCCCGAGGATCTGACGCGCATTTCGCTGGAGCTGGCGGCGCGGATGATTTTCCTGGGCCGGATCACGGAGACGCTGGACGACGCACGGCTGATGGCTCAGAACCTGCTGCTTGAACAGGCCGGTTACCGGAAATTGAAAGAGATGATTGCGGCGCAGGGCGGGGATCCGCAGGTGCTGGACCGGTTCGACCTGCTGCCGAATGCGCCGATGGCCTACGAGATCTTCTCGCCGCGGTCAGGATTTGTGGCGGCGATCGACGCCGAAGAGATCGGGCGCGCCTCGGCGATGCTGGGCGCGGGGCGGGACACCAAGGAAGACACAGTGGACCCGGCTGTGGGGGTGTTCCTCGAAGTGAAGGTTGGCGACCGCGTGGACGAGGGCGAAGTGCTGTGCCGGATCCACTACGCCGATGCAGAACGGTTGCAGGAGGCGGTAGACCGGATCGAGGACGCGTTCCGGATTTCGACCTCGGAGCCCGAGGCGCGCGAGCTGATTCTGGAAGTGGTGGGCTGACGGCGCGAGGCGACGCATGGAGCGCTTCACGGGCCTGCTGGGGCTGCTGTGCATCCTGGGCCTGTGCTACGCGCTCTCGAGCAACAGGAAGGCGATCCGGCCGCGGATCGTCATGTGGGGGGTGTTGCTGCAATTCGCGTTCGCTTTTCTGGTGCTGAAGACGGACTTCGGGCTGCTGTTCCAGGCGGCGAGCGTGGCGGTGAATGCGCTGCTGGAATTCGCGGAAAAAGGGAGCGAGTTCCTGTTCGGCCCGCTGGGGGTGAAGACCGGGGCTTTCGGGGTGGTTTTTGCTTTCCAGGTCCTGCCGATCGTGATTTTCATCGCGAGCCTGTTTTCGGTGCTGTACTATTTCGGCATCATGCAGGTGGTGATCCGCGCGATGGCGTGGGCGATGCACCGCGTGATGCGGTGTTCCGGGGCGGAATCGACCGACGTGGCGGCAAGCATCTTCATGGGTCAGACGGAAGCGCCGCTGACCATCCGCCCGTTCCTGCCGCGGCTGACGCAGAGCGAACTGTTCACGATCATGACGGCCGGCATGTCGCATGTGTCGGGAGCGGTGATGGCAGCGTACGTGAAGATTGCGGGCGTCGACATCAAGCACCTGCTGACGGCGGTCATCATGACGGCGCCGGCGACGCTGGTTCTGGCGAAGATGCTGGTGCCGGAGACGGAGGAGCCGGAGACGGCAGGCGAGGTCAGGGTGGAGATCGAGAAGCCGGGCGTGAACGTGATCGACGCGGCGGCGCGGGGAGCGGGCGAGGGGCTGCAACTGGCGCTGAACATCGCCGGGATGCTGATTGCGTTCATCTCGTTGATCGCGCTGCTGAATGGGGTGATGGGCTGGGCGCACGGGACTTTCGCCTGGTTTCCGGAGTCGCTGCAAAAGCTGTTCGGGCTGGTCTTTGCGCCGGTGGCGTGGCTGCTGGGCGTGAGCTGGAAGGACGCGCAGGCCGTGGGCGACATGCTGGGGACGCGGATGGTGCTGAACGAGTTCATCGCGTTTCTGCGCCTGGGCGAACTGAAAGGGACGCTGGATCCGCGGTCGTTCGTGATTTCGACATTCGCGCTGTGCGGATTCGCCAACTTCAGCTCGATCGCGATTCAGATCGGCGGCATCGGCGCGCTGGCGCCGAACCGGAAGCCGGACCTGGCGCGGCTGGGAGTGAGGGCGATGATGGCAGGCACGATGGCGAATTTCATGTCAGCCTGTATCGCAGGAATGCTGTTATGATCCGCGCCGCCGCAGACGAGCTGCGCCGCAGGGTGCAGAAGTGGCCTCGCGTGGCGCTTGTGCTGGGCAGCGCGCAGGCATCGTTCAGCGAGGCGCTGGAGGAGCGGACCGTGATCCCGTATGGAGAGATTCCGGGCTGGCCGGCGCCGCGCGTGGCTGGGCATGCGGGCGAACTGATCGTGGGGCGCGCGGGCTCGAAGCCTGTGGCGGTGCTGAGCGGCCGCGTGCATCTGTACGAAGGCTGGACGCCGCAGCAGGTCGTGTTCGGCGTGCGGGTGATGGGGCTGCTGGGAGTGAAGGTGCTGGTGCTGACGAACGCGGCAGGGGGCATCCGCGAGACCTTCCGTCCGGGCATGCAGGTTTTCATCACCGACCACATCAACCTCCAGGGAGTGAACCCGCTCGCCGGGCCGAACGACGACAGCCTGGGGCCGCGTTTTCCAGACATGTCGGAGGCCTACGACCGCGGGCTGCTGGAACTGGCGCGGCAGACGGCGCGCGAGCTCGGGATGGACGCCGGCGAGGGCGTCTATGCGGCGATGCTCGGGCCCAGCTTCGAGACGCCGGCGGAGATCCGGTTCCTGCGGACGATCGGCGCAGACCTGGCGGGCATGTCGACCGTGCCGGAGGTGATCGCGGCGCGGCACATGGGCATGCGGGTGCTGGCGATCTCGACAGTGACCAACATGGCGGCGGGATTGCAGGCGAAGCTGAGCCACGAAGAAGTGCTCGAAACGGGCAGGTCGAGCGCGGCGGAGCTGCGGCGGTTTCTCGAGGCGCTTCTCGAAAAGCTGGAGGTCTGAGATGGACCGGCTGGAAGCAGCGGCGCTGGAGGCGAGGCAGCGGGCGCGGGCGCCGTTTTCAGGCTTCCTGGTGGGGGCGGCGCTTGAAGAAGAAGACGGGCGGATTTTCACGGGCTGCAACGTGGAGAGCGCATCGTACGGACTGACGATGTGCGCTGAGCGGGTGGCGGCGTTCCGGGCTGTGGCGGATGGGGGACGGCGCTTTGTCCGGATCGCGGTAGCCACCGACAGCAAAACTCTGACACCACCGTGCGGGGCGTGCCGGCAGGTGCTGTGGGAGCTGTGCGGAGATGTGGAAATCCTGCTGCTGAACCTGGACGGCGCGCGGGAAACGATGCGCCTTTCAACTCTATTGCCACGGCCATTCGATGCGACATTCCTGGATTAGCCTGTTCCTGTTTCTGAACCTGGGAGCCGCCGAGCCGGCTGATCTGGTGATCAGCGCGGCGAAGGTGGTGACGATGGACGCTGCCGGGCGGGTGATCGAGAGCGGGGCGGTGGCGGTGCGGGGCGGCAGGATCGTGGGTGTGGGGCCGAAGGCGGAGATCGACAGGCGGTTCCGCGCGCGGCGGAGGATCGACCGGCCGGATGCCCTGCTGGCGCCGGGTCTGATCAACGCGCACACTCACGCGCCGATGTCGCTGTTGCGCGGCATCGCCGACGACGTGCCGTTGCAGACGTGGCTCGAGAAGTTCATTTTCCCGGCGGAAGCGCGGAACGTGGACGAGGCGTTCGTCCGCGCCGGGACGCGCCTGGCGGTGCTGGAGATGATGCTGGGGGGCATCACGACCTACGCCGACATGTACTACTTCGAGCACGCCATCGCCGAAGAGACCAAGCGCGCCGGCATGCGGGCGGTGCTCGGGCAGACGGTGATCGGCTTCCCTGCCCCGGACTACAAGACGCCGCAGGAGGCGCTGGCGGGCACGGAGAAGTTCATCGCGGCATGGCGCGGGGACGAGCTGATCACTCCGGCGGTGGCACCCCATGCCATCTACACGACGGACGCGGCGACGCTGAAAGCGTGCCGGGCGCTGGCGGACCGCTACGGAGTGCCGGTGCACACGCACGTCTCCGAGACCAGGACAGAAAACGAAGATTCGAAGCGGGCGCACGGGCTGACTCCTACGCGGTACCTGGACTCGCTGGGCTTCTTCAGCGGGCGGACGATTCTGGCGCACATGGTGTGGGCGGACGCGGAGGATCTGAAGGTACTGGAAGGGCGGCAGGCAGGGATCGCGCACTGTCCTTCGAGCAACACGAAGCTGGCGAGCGGGATTCCAAATTACCGGGCATGGCTGGCGGCGCGGGTTCCGGTCGGGCTGGGGACGGACGGGCCGGCCGGGTCGAACAACGACTTCGACCTTTTCGAGGAGATGGATCTGGCCTCGAAACTGGCGAAGGTTTCGACGCTGGATCCGACGGTATTGCCTGCGGAAAAAGCGGTCCGGATGGCGACGATAGATGGCGCAAAAGTCCTGGGAATGGAAAAAGATATCGGATCGCTGGAGACCGGAAAGCGGGCGGATCTGATCACGATTTCCCTGTCGGCGCCGCACGCCACTCCGGCGCATGACGTCTATTCCATGCTCGTGTACAGCCTGAAGTCGAGCGACGTCCGGGACGTGGTGATCGAGGGCCGGGTAACGGTGTTTGACAGGAAGCCGCAACTGATTGATGAAGCAGGAGTTTTGCGCGAGGCGGAGCGCAGGCGGGCGAGGGTGGCGGCATCGTTGCGCTGACCGGGCAGTATGAAACCCGGCCAGCCGGCTGCGCGTCTCAGAAAGTGGATGCAGACAACCGGCGAGTCGAGAGGGGCGCCGGACCGAAAAGTCTGCGCATCCGAAGACTTCAGGAGTTGAGCCGGAGCGAGCTCCCATTCGCCCGGCGGGAGGTGAGATTCGCTTATGAAATTGCGTGGGATGTTCGTGTCTGTTTGGACCCTGTTATTCGCAGGGATATTTGCCATTGCCCTGCCCGCATTCGCGCAGGACAGCCTCGACGTGTATGTGGGCACGGTGACCAACCAGGTCAAGGCGCGGGAGACGCCGATTGACACCTTTGGCGACGGCGTTCTGCGCTACGGGCCGCAGATGACGGGTGCGTTTCCGAAGTTCGGGGCGAACCTGAAGCTGAATTCGAAGTTCGCCGTGGGTGGCGAGATGAGCTGGCGGGCTTCGAAAGGCGACTATGCGGCCCTGAGGTACAGGCCGTTCTTCTACGACTTCTACGGCATGTACACGCCGCCTGCCCGGTCGAAGTGGTTCGTGCCGGAGCTGCAGGCCGGCATGGGCGCGGCGAATCTGCGCTTCTACTATGACCAGAGGCTCTGCAACAACTTCACCGGGTGCAGCACGTCGAGCGCGCTGGTGGGCTCGAGCAAGAAGTTCACCACGCACTTCGGCGGCGGCTTCAAGACGTTCGTTCACAACAACGTCTATGTGAAGCCGGAGTTCAAGCTGCGGTGGGTGAACGATTTGTTCCAGTTCGGACGCAACTGGGTGCCTGAATACGGCGTTTCCGTCGGTTACACCTTCGGCGGAAGATAATCATCGGTCCACTCGAAAAAGGCTGCTGCGCGGATAACCGCGCAGCAGCTTTTGCATTTTCTGCGGAGAACGACGGATTGACATTCCGTGTTGCATGCCCCACACTGAGCCGGTGACGCCAGGGGCTGGGAATGCCGCTGGTGAAATCAGAGGGGGAGGAAAACGCTGTGGGTGATCTGTTCCTGATATGCACACGGAAGGTGCAGGGCGGACGGTTCATTCCGGAGCCGGGACCGGCGAAGTATCTGCTCGTGCCTGAGAACGCGGGGCCGAAGCCGGAGCACGAAATGGAGGAGAAGGCGTGGTTGAGAAGGCTGCGCAAGGCGGCCACGTGGGGCAAGGACTCGCGCGATCCGCGGCGGGCGCGGGGCGACGTGCTGGTGTTCGTGCACGGCTACAACAACAGCCAGGAAGTAGTGATGGCGCGTCACAGACGTTTGAAGCTGGACCTTGCCGCGGCGGGGTTCCGGGGCGAAGTAATGAGTTTCGACTGGCCGAGCGCGGACATGGCGCTGAACTACATCGAGGACCGGCACGACGCCAAGCAGACGGCGATGCAACTGGTGACGGCGGGTGTCCGGGTTCTCAGTGAGCAACAGGCGCCGGACTGCGCCATCAATGTGCATCTGCTGGGACATTCGACGGGAGCGTACGTGATCCGGGAGGCGTTCGACGACGCCGATGATGCGAAGCTCGACAACACGGGCTGGATGGCAAGCCAGGTGGTGTTCATCGGCGCGGATGTGTCGGCCGGCTCGTTGCGCGCGGACAGCGACAGCAGCGCGTCGCTGTACCGGCACTGCGTGCGGCTGACGAATTACTCGAACCAGTATGATTCGGTGCTGAAGCTGTCGAACGTGAAGCGGGCGGGGATGGCCCCTCGGGCGGGACGCGCGGGACTGCCGGCGGGAGCACCGGAGAAAGCGGTGGACGTCGACTGCACGGAGTATTTCGGCCTGCTGAAGGAAGACGCCTCTGTGAAAGCCGCTGACCAGACGGAGGTGACCGGAACGTTCGACCACTCGTGGCACATTGGGAACCGGGTGTTCGCACGGGATCTTTTTGAAACGCTGCGCGGCGATCTGGACCGCCACGTTGTGCCCACGCGGGCGCTGGTGGGCGGGAAACTGAAGCTGACGCGCGGGTGACCGGGAACAGTCAAAGGTGCCGCCAAAGGGAGCGCTCGTCCTGCTCTCCGTTTCCGGGGGAGCGGGAGCCGGCGAACCAGCGGTAGACGTCGCGATGGTTCAGAGCCAGCACGAGGCAGGCGGCGAAGACAGCGCCGATCGAGAAGATGAGGAATGCCGAGAAGAAGACCGTGCGGGCGAAGTTGAGCACGTCAGCGGCGACGACGATGGCGACGAAAACGACGACGACGCGGACGAAGGCGCAGAAGCGGCGCGCCCAGGAGAAGCCTTCGTTGCTGGCCCAGAGCAGGGCGCCGCGGCCGAGGTACTGAGCCAGCCAGACGCCGCCGAGGATGATGGCGGAGGCGGCGAACAGCTTCGGCAGCAGATGGACGACGCCATCGACGATTTCGCGGGTGATTTCGGTTTCGAAGACGCTGATGGCGTTCAGCAGGCCCACGAGGAGAATGGCGTAATAGATGCCGTGGGCCAGCAGCGGGCTGGCGCGCAGGCGGCCTGACTGATCGAGCATCGTGCCGATGCCGGTCTTGCGCAGGAAGGCATCGAAACGCTCCCCTTTGAAGGCGTGCAGGAGCAGCCAGCGGAGCAGGATTGCCACGATCCAGGCGACGCCGAAGACGACGAGAGCCACGAAGAGAGGCGGCAGGAATTGGGTCGCCTGCGCAGAGAGGCGGGCAACGGATTGCTCGAGAACCTGACGGAACGTCTCAATCATGAGGACACCTCCTGAGTGTGGCCGGAGGCCGGTGCAGGCTGAGGAACATAATCGTCGACGCGGGGACCGCCCCAGCGCTCGACGAGAAAAGGCTTGAGGCGCTCGAACATGAGGCAGAGCTGTTCGATGCGGTCCTCGACTTCGGCCGCGTTCATGTCACGGGTCTCGTTGACAAAAGAAGCCACGCGGCCGAGGTAAAGCGGCGTGAGCGAGCGCACCAGGTGCGCGCGAGCCGCGGGCAATTCCGCGTAAGCGGAGGCAAGCTCGAAGATGATGTTGACCCAGAGTTCGTCAGGGAGGCGGAACTGTTCAGGGGGCGAGGTGCGAGCGGCGGCTGCCAGGGCGGCCAGTTGGCGAAGCGTGCGGTCGGAGAAACCGAGGGACCAGATTTCACGCAGGTCCGACTCGCCGCGGAGAAAGGCCTGGATCATGCGGTCGAGGTTTACGGCGATGGGATCAAGGCCGACGTCGTAGCGGAAGCCGAACAGCTCAATGTCGCGGCTGCCCTGGATGCGCATCCAGACGTCCCTGAATTCGATCATGAGGCCGAAGACGCTGCCAACGACCTGCTGGAGCATGGCGCTCAGGTCGGCGCCGGGGTCCTTGGCATCGTGGAGCTTGGCTCCGAGGAAGCTCTGGCAAACCCTGAAGCCGGAGGCGACGGCAATAGTGGTCATCCAGATGTCGATGCCATAGCGGGCGACATCGGTCTCCCAGTCGGTGCGCTTCAGGTAGGTCTCGATGACGGGGAGCGACATGCCGAAATCGCCACCGATGGGCTGCCGGATGCGGTAGCCGTAAAGGGCGCGGGTGAGAGGGTAGATGATGCTGTTGGTGATTGTGCCGTCGTATTTGTGGCGGTGGTAGTAGGGAGCGACGAAATCGAAGCCGCGGTGGAGGACGGGACGCAGGAGGAGATCGAACCACTCGGGGGTGATGGAGCGCAGGTCGGAATCGACGACGGCGCAGGCTTTGGCGCCGAGTTCGCGCGCCATCTGGAAGATCATGCGGAAGGCGCTGCCTTTGCCGGGGATGCCGTGGTAAGGAAAAGAGAGGCGGTGGACGGGGTTGAGGGGGGTGTTGACGAGCAGGAGCTGGGAGGCGTCGAGCCGGGCTTCAAGAACCTGTTTGCGGGTGTCGTCCTTCGAGCCCCCGTCAGAGTTGACGATGACGCCGTGGAACTCGGGGAAATACTTGTTGAGCCCGGCCTGAGCGGCTCGTACCACATGGCCGATGGTGCGGCCGTTGTTGTAGCTGGGGATGCCGATGACGATATCGGCGCGGCCGAGCTTTTCAACGGCCTGGCGGGCTTCCGCGGGCAGGATGTCCTGGGACATGAAGGGGTACTCTTCCAGTCTGACGGGCAGAGGCGGGAGGAACAATCCCGTCGATGGGGGATGGGAGCGGAATCAGGCTCCGGCGCCTGGCTCTGAAGGGACGTGATTGAAGACGGCTGTGACTTCGGCGGCAAAGATGGAGGCAAGGCGGGCGCCGATGCCTTGCCTGCAGCGATCGGTGAACACGGCGGCGAGGTTTTCGTAATACCAGCGCTGCTTGTCGCGCCCGCGGCGGAAGCGGAGCCAGGCCAGCTCGCCATGCAGGGCCAGGTCTTCGCGAATGGATCGGATGTTGTCGAGTTTGTCAGCGAGGCAGACGAGCAACTGGTCGTCCCCGGCGGTTTGCAGGTAATCGATGGTGTGCTGCTTGCGGTATTCCCAGGGGAGCGACTTGTCGGGTTCGCTGGCGCCGGCGACGAGTTCGGCGATGCGCGGGCCGAACAGGCGGCGGATCTGATCGAGAGAAACAAAGCAGTCTTCCACGGTGTCGTGGAGCACCGCGGCGACGGCGAGGTCTTCCGCGCAGCCAGACTCGAGCAGAATGGCGGCGACGCGGAGGGGGTGGATGAGATAGGGGATGCGCGTGCCCTTGCGGTACTGGCCGGCGTGGGCCGCGGAGGCGAACTGGATGGCGTGGAAGATGAGCGGCGAGTCCATCGGCAGGCTTGTTCCTAGTTCACCACAAATGCGGGCGGAGGGCGGCAACGCTCGCGTCCCAGAGCCGCGGCACACAGGGGCATGAAAATGGCGCCCGGGCCTCGCGGCCGGAGAGCCGGTTCCCTACGGAAGCCAGTCTACGCCGGAGTCGGTGCCGCCGCTGGAGCGCCGCAGGCGCGTGGGGCGCCTGGCTGACACTGCGGGGCATCAGCATGGCAGAGAATCGCCGCGCCTTGCGGCGGGTTCAGTGCCGCGAACGAAGGCGGCGTCAGCCGCCGAAAGTGAGCGGCCGCCGGCGCAGCGCCGCCCAAGGGCGATCTTCGAGGGAGCGGTTCTTGCGGAGAAGATGCAGGCCGCAACATCGTACGGCGGACCGCTTACTCCGGCCTTCGTGCGCGGCACACAACAGGGGATTCTGGCGAATTCTGGCCTTAGTCGGCGGCACAGACCGGGTGTTTTGACACGGTTTGTTCGCCGGTCCCATCGCCGAGGCGGTGATGGAATCGGTGGCGCAGTACTGAAAGCCGGTGTGGCTGGCTCTGGAGCCGCAGTTGCGGCTGCATCTGGCGCAGGCGTAGTCGAACCGGGCGCCGAAGGGGCGCAAAAGACGGATGTGCGCGACGCCGAACGGCTGTGGCAGCGGTTCGCTGCCGGAGAACTGATGTTGAGCTTCGTGTCCGATGCCGGGCAACGAGCCCGGCGGACGATCAAGCGCACACGTCTGGGACTGGCAAGGGCCCGCGGCTACGCAGGGACCGCCGCGTGGCGGCAGTTCCGGCTGCCGGCGAAGTCTCAGGCGGCCGGCGGGAAGCCTGGGGCGGGCTGCCCTGAGCGGATTGAGCCACGCCTGAAAGCGCAGGGGCGGGAACCCCGCCGATAGTGAAGCGCCGCAGTCCTTTTCAGACTGCGGCGCACCGTCTGCACGGTCGAGGCCTGTTGCACGGCCGGCATGGCCGGAAACCGGCTGGCGGGCCGAAGGCCGGCCGGGATCAGCGGCTTCCGGAAACAGCGGCGGCGGCCGTAGGCGCGCCGAAGCTCATGTCCGAGTTCAACTGCAGGACAACGCGGCTGACGGACATGGCGATGCCCGAGTATTTTTCGTTCAGCTTGCGCGCACCGTCGGGGCCGAGAGCCTGTTCCAGAAAGTTCCCCCCGTCCAGCGCCGCGTAATTCGGCATCCCGATGACGCCAAAGATTCTTTCTGCGTTCGCTCCAGCGAGCACCTGATAAGTCTGGAAGCTGGAAACGCGCGCTTTGCGGAGAGCTGGCATGATCTCCTGCCGGACGAGGTCCAGGAAGGCGTAGCGCTTGCCCGGGTGCGTAGTGATCTCAACGATCATGGCCAACTTCGCGTCGGCGGCGCCATCTCCGCGGAAACCGAGATCCGGAATGGGTTCGATGACCTCGCGGCGGACCGAGACGGTGCATTCCCTCATTCGCGCCATCAGCCGTTCAAATTCAGTATCGCTGAGCGCACGGCGCAATGGAGACGGGCCGTCAAAGGCGGCGAAGCCAGCGATGGGGGTCACCTGCGCGTGGACGTAAGCCGGGCCGATGGCGCCGGGGTTCCAGAAGCGAGCCCAGGAAGCGCCTCCTTTCTTGAGGGCCGCGCTCCATTCTTTTCTGACAGCGTTAAATTCGTGAATCTTTTCCGGCTTGATTTCGGTGAAAGTCAACACCATTTTTTCCGGCGGCTGCTGGCCTGCGGCCAGCCCAGCCACGGCGGCGATCAGGGCAAGGCTCTTGCCGAGCAGGCGCACACTGCGATCGTACCTGACGAGTTGCATCCCATTGTCCTCCGAGGTTGGTTCCGACATTAACAGGCTGAGGCGCCGCCTGCGATGCCCAGTGTCCGCAGGCGTTGCTAACAGAGGCTGTAGCATACTGTCATGGCTTGACCTTGATGTCAAGAAAAATGTTGCGGCGGCAGCGGATCAGGGAGTTCCCGGACGGGGCGGGGCCAGCCGTGCCAGCCGGCGGGCGTTGAGGACACCGGGCAGCCCGTTCTCGCGGCGCTCCGGCGCGGGTGTGATGGCCGCCTGTTTTGTCCGCTTTGCAGCGCCGGCGCACGCCCCGCGTGCGAAACCGTCAGGGCGACACGGGGCGTGCGAAACGCCGTGAGATAGTAGAGAAGAAAATCGGCCGCCGGGCGTAATAGACAGCAGAGCCATGGCGGCCGCAACTACAATGCCAGCGATGCCGGTGGGAGAGAGCGCCGAGAGCGGGGCAGGAAGCTTCGCCGAGTTCTTCGAACGAGGCAGGAACAAGGCCTACTGCTTTGCGTTGCACCTGGTGGGCCGCCGGGAAGAGGCAATGGACATCACGCAGGAGGCCTATCTGCGGCTGCACGAGCGGTGGGCGAGCCGGGACCCGGGGCGCGAACCGACGGCATGGCTGTACTCGGTGATCCGGAACCTGGCCATCGATCACTTGCGGCGCCGGGCGCGCAGGCCGGAGGCGGAAATCGACGAGGCGCTTCTGCGGTCGCCGGCGGCGGGACCAGAGAAGGCGGCCGAGCAGAGCGAACTGGCTGAACGTCTGTGGGCCGCGATTCGATCTTTGCCGGCCGAGCAGCGGGAGATCCTGCTGCTGCGGGACTGGCACGGGCTGGATTACGGGCAGATTGCGGAGGTGCTGGGGCTGAGCCTCGGCACGGTGTCTTCGCGCCTGCATCACGCGCGCGAGAAGGTGCGCGAGCAGATGAGGAGGTATCTGTGACGGCACCCAACCAGCACGAGGAAATCCGCCAGATGTTGTCGGCCTATCTGGACGGTGAACTGACCCAAGGCTCCGCGCAGAGGGTAGAGGTCCATCTGGAAGACTGCGAAGAGTGCCGCCGGACCTACGGGGAGTTGGTGCGGCTGCAGGAGATGACGAGGAAACTGGCTTTTGCCGAACCGCCGGAGGCAAGAATGAAGGAACTGGAGAAGAGCCTGAGCGTACAGGCGCCGCGGCGCCTGGGGTGGCTGTTTGTGGTGGCAGGACTGGCGGCGTGGATCGTTTATGGAACCATCACCTACATCCGCCACTGGCGGCCGCCGACCGTGGAAGAGCTGATCGGCAGCGCGGTGGTGATCGGGTTCGTGCTGCTGTTCGTCAGCGTCGCCGTGGAGCGGCTGCGGCAGTTGCCCCATGACAAGTACCGGAGGATCGAAAAATGATCATCACGACAAGCGAAACGATCGCCGGCAAACGGATCGTTCGCACGCTGGGAATGGCGCGCGGCAACACCGTGCGCGCGCGGCACATCGGCCGCGACATCATGGCCGGCCTGCGCAACATCGTGGGCGGCGAAGTGCAGGAGTACACGAAACTGCTGGCCGAGAGCCGCGAGCAGGCGCTGGACCGCATGGTGGCGGAGGCGCAGATGCTCGGGGCGAATGCCGTAGTCGGCGTGCGGTTCGTCACGTCGATGGTGGCGCAGGGCATGGCCGAACTGCTGGCGTATGGGACGGCGGTGGTTGTCGAAGATGAATAGGCGCGCGTGGGCACTGCTGCTGTGGCTGGCCGCCGCGGCGGCGTCCGCGCAGGCGCAGGACACGGCGGCGCGGGCGCGGGAGGCGGCGGGCCTGCTGGTACGCGGCGAGTATGAAGCGCTGGCGGAGAAGTTCTCCATCGAAATGCGGAAAGCCGCGCCGCCAGAGATGCTGCGCAAGGCCGTTGGCGCACAACTGGCTGCGCTGGGAGCAGTGAAGAAGATCGGAGAACCGGAGATTTCGAAGGCGGGGCCGGTGGAACTGGCCGTCGTGCCGGTGGAATTCGAGCGGGGTTCGCTCCGGGTGCAGTTGTCGATCAACGCCGCGGGCGAGGTGGCAGGGCTGTTCCTGCGGCCCCCGGCGCCGCCGGCTTCGCCCTGGGCGCGGCCGTCCTACAGCGCGCCCGAACGGTTCACTGAGCGCGAAGTCACAGCGGGCGCGGCGGGCTGGCCGCTGCCGGCCACGCTGTCGATGCCCAAGGGAGACGGGCCCTTCCCTGCCCTGGTGCTGGTACACGGATCGGGGCCCAACGACAGGGACGAGACGGTAGGCGCGGCCAAGCCGTTCCGCGATCTGGCCGAGGGGCTGGCTTCCTGCGGCGTAGCGGTGCTGCGTTACGAGAAGCGCACGCGGCACTACGCGGGCAAGCTGGCTGCTGCGGAATCGATCACACTGAGGGAGGAAGTGATCGACGACGCCCTGGCGGCGGTCGATCTGCTGCGGAAGACACCGGGCGTGGATCCGAAGCGCGTCTTTCTGCTGGGCCACAGCCTGGGCGCCTGGGCCGCGCCGCTGATCGCCGCAAAGGACGGGCGGCTCAAAGGGGTGATTCTGCTGGCAGCGCCGGCGCGCCCGCTCGAGGATCTGTACATCGAGCAGGTGCGCTACCTGTTGCCGTTGCAGATGGGCGGCACGGAAGCCGCGCGGGAGAAACTGGCCGAGGCGGAAAGGGAAGCGGCGGCGGTGCGGCGGATCCGCGCGACGGGCGAGGGTCCGGAGAAGGCGCTCGGAGCGCCGCGCGCCTACTGGCTGTCATTGCGCGGGCTGGATCCGCTGTCGGTGGCCGCGCGGCTCAACACCCGCATCCTCCTGCTGCACGGCGGGCGCGACTACCAGGTGACCGGCGAGGACTACCGCCTGTGGCAGAAGGCGTTGGCGCGGCATCCGCAGGCGGCGCTGAAGCGATATGAGGCGCTGAACCACCTGTTCCAGACAGGTCAAGGCAAGAGCCGGCCGGAGGAATATCAACGGCCGGGCCACGTGGCGGGCGAAGTGATCGAAGAGATCTGCGGCTGGGTGCGGGATGCGCAGTAGCGCACGGCTCAGCTTTTCGGCGGCGCGCCCTGCTGGATCTTGATGGTCATGCCGGGCGTGAGGCGGGCGAGGTTGGAGACGGCGACGGTCTCGCCGGGTGCGAGCCCTTCCAGGATTTCGACCTCTTCCGGCAGGCGCTCGCCCACCTTCACTTCGCGCACCTCGACGGTGGAGTCAGGCTTGACGACGAAGCTCTTGTTGGCGCCGAGGACGTAGAGCACGGCCCGCGCAGGGACAACGGTGATGGTTTCGGCCTTCTCGGTCTGGATGCGGGCGCGGGCGTAAGAGCCGGGCTTGAGCTCGCCCCGGGGATTCTGGATGAGGGCTTCGACGACGAAGGTGCGCTTGGTTTGATCCACGGTGGGCGAGATCCGCCAGACCTTGCCGGTGAACTTGCGATCGGCGAAGGCTTCCAGGGAGACCTCGACATTCTGCCCCGCGCGCACCCATGGGCTCATGCGCTCCGGCACCTCGATGCGCAGGCGGATGGGGTCGATCTTGACCAGCGTGAACAGGGGCGAGTTGGCGCGGACGTAAGCGCCGACGACAGCCTGGCGCTCCTTGACATAGCCGGCGAAGGGCGCGCGGACGACCGTGTCCCGAAGTTTCTTGCGCTGAAGGCTCAGGGCGGCTTTGAACCGCTCGACCTCCTGGAGCAGGTTGCGGGTCTGGTTGCGGGTCTGGTCGTAGGCGGCCTGGGCGGCCTGAAAGCGGGCCAGAGCCTGATCGAGGTCGGATTGCGGGCCGATGCCCTGATCGACGAGTTCGCGGACGCGCTTGTAGCGGGACTCGGCGTCAAACAGGTCGGCGCGGGCGCGGCGGACGTCGGGGGCGTCTTCGATGTCCTTGAGGCGGTCGCCTTCGTTCTTGAGGCCTAGCCTTTCGAGCGACTGGCGGAGCTGCGCCTCCTGCTGGGCTACGAGGTAGCGCTGCTCCTCATCCGAAATGCGGGCCAGCACCTGGCCTTCCTTGACCTGGTCGCCGAGATCGGCGGCGACTTCGACGAGCGGGCCGTCGACCTCGGCGCTGATGATGGCTTCGTCAAAAGGGAACAGCGTGCCGACGCTCTCGATGGCGCGCTGGATGGTGCGCTGGGTCACCTGGGCGACGCGGACGGCGCCGACCGCGCCTTCCTTCCTGGCGGCAGGCAGGTTGTTGTTGCGGCAGCCGGGGACGGACAGCAGAACCATTGCGCTCAGAAGAGCGGAGGATATCGAGCGGGGCGATGACATGAATCCACCTGGGGAGCGGGCAGCGGACTGCCGCGGGCCCAAAAACATTCAGGCGCAGAAGAAGGCGGCAGGTTACCGGCAAAGGCCATTCTATCGAAGAGGCGCCGGGGCCCGCCTCAGGGAACGATGCGCAGGAAAACACCGGCGTCGCGGCCGAGGCCGTTAGGCTTGGCGGCGGCTCCGGCGATGTTCAGGTGGAGCGACGTGGAGTAGCCGCCGACGAACACGCTGCCATCGGGACCGATGGCGATGCCGGTGCCGACGTCGGCGTTGGCGCCTCCGAACATGGTGGACCAGACCAACTGCGCTTCTCCTGTTTGGTCTTCTGCGAAGCGGGTGACGAAGATTTCGTAAGAGCGGATCAGAGGCTGCTCGTAACCGGGGAAGTTTTTCACGGGGAAGTCGGGCGAGGTGGTATAGCCAGTGAGGGTGATGGAGCGTGTGAGCGGATCGTAGGCCATGGCGTTCGGCACTTCGCTGCGGAGGCCGCCGAAGTATGTGCAGAAGGGAGTGAAGTCCGGGCCGTAGCCGCGGAGATTCAGCCTGGCCAGGAAGGCGTCGGCGGCGCCGCGGCGGGAACTCTGGTGCGCGCCGGGCGTGACGGGCAGATCGTCGGAAAAGCTGTAGCCGGAGATCCAGACCTCGTCCGGAGCGGTGACAGCAATGGCGGTGATTACGTCGAGGTCGTTGCCGCCCCAGAAGCCGCCGTACAGGAACGAGTCAAACCAGAGCTTGTCAGGGTCGATTTTGAGCAGGAAGCCGTCGCCGACCGAGAGCGGGTGGCCGATCTGCACATTGTCGGTGACGGGCAGATCTTCCGACATCGAAACTCCGGCCACATAGACCTTGCCTTCGGAATCGAAAGCGACGGCGTTGGCAATGTCGGTGGACGACCCGCCGAAATAGGTGGCGTAAACCAGCGAGGCGGGAGCCTCCCGGAAGGGATCGGCGACAACGAGAAACGCCTCGGTCCCGCCGCGGTTGGCGGGCTGGAGAGACCGGCCGGAAACAATGAAGTTCAGGAAACCGGAATCGGTGTAGCCGGCGACGGCAAGGCGCCCGTTTGGGCCGGCGGCGATCGAGGTGGGGGTATCGGAAAGTTCGCCGCCATAGTATGTGGAAAATGTCAGCGCGTCGGGACCCGAGGAGAAGGGATCGTACAGGGCGATGAATATGTCGAACTGTGCGTTGCGCTGGGGCTGGAAAGCATTCCACGTAACGGGGAAGTTTTCTGAGGCGGTCTTGCCGGTGATGGCCACGCGGCGGCCGGCCATGGCGATGGAGAGGGCCTCGTCTTCGCCGCCGCCGCCGATATAGGTGAAATAGGCCACGCGCCAGGAGTGCCCATCGGGCACGATCTTGGCCAGGAAGGCGTCGCGGGTCGTGATGTCGGGGACGTAATAAAAGACGCCCGAACCGGCGGGATGGTCGGCGGGCTTGGTGCCATTGACTCCGCGGCGGACGGTCCAGGTGGTGCCTCCGGCGATCTGAGTTACGGTCATGACTTCTTCGCCGATGGTGATCTCGTATGTGGGGACGAAGGGGAAGCCGGCTGCGGAATCGACGGTGATGGTGTCATCGGCGGCGGCGACGGCGGCGGCGAGCACGGTGGCCGCGCGGGAGCCATTGCGCTCCCACTGGAAGGGATCGGTATCAGGGGCCACGGGGAGGATGGAATTGGAGCTGCCGGCGATCCAGTAGCCGCCGCCTGGATCAGCGGCGACACTGTGGATGACTTCCATCTCGTCCCCGCCGAAATAGCCGCCCCAGTCGATGACGGGATCGATGACGAGGGGCAGTTGCGGATCGTAGCTGCCAAGAACGAACCGGGCCGAGTTGCCCTCCAGGACGTAGCGGCTTTCAACTGGAACGCGGCGGCCGCCCGCGGTCTGGTATGCGACAGGCGGGCGCTGGCGGATGCGGCCGTTGAGCGAAAGGCTGCCGTCGGCTTCGAGCGCGGGCTGCGCGCCGCTGAAATCGAGGACGATGGCGGTGGGATCGGCACCGGGGGCGACGAGAAGATCGAACTCGAGTTCGCGGCCGTTGGAGTAATAGACGGCGTCGATGCCCGGATAAAGCTGCCGGGCGGCGACGCGGCGGTAGTGGGGGACGGCGTTCCGCCACTGGCGGCGGTCGCGTCCGACCAGATACTGGCTCCTGCCGGGCAGGGGATCGAGCGGTTCAAGGCTTACGGAGCGGGCGCCGCGGAACTCGAGGCGGGCCGAGAAGCCGGGCCTCGCCAGGCGCGCGCCGGCCGCGTCGACGGCAAGCGCGAGAACGGGCGTGCGGCTGACGAAAGTGCCCGGAGCGGGGCCGGGTTCGAACCAGGCAGGAAGTTGGGAGAAAGCCGTGCGGGGATCGGCCGAGTCAGCCCCGGCGGCAGCCGCAAAAAGAAGTGCGGCGCAGAAGACAGGCAAGATGCGCATGATGGAGATTGTCGCCCCGAGCGGGGAGTTCCAAACACTTCATTATACGAAGCGCGCGGGAGCCGGGGGTACAAACGGGTGATGCGCGATCATCCGGCGAGGAGGAAGAAGCCGGATTCGACACCTTCCTGAGTGACGCGGGTCCAGGCGACGCGGGCGCGGCCGTGGCGGCCCTCATGTTCGAAAACAACGTCCTGGCCGGAGGTCAGACCGGAGAAGCCGTGGGCGGCGCGGAAGCCGTGATCGCTGATATCGAGGAGGCTGCCGTGCACGATGCGGGCTTCGAAGGATTCCTGGAGGACCAGTTTGACCGGGCCGCTGGCCACCCGGCGGGCCTCACGCCGTTTTTCCTGCCAGTTGCGGCTCATGATCGCTCCTTCCGTCGCCATCCGCAGAAGGCGCGCGGGATGTCCGGCTGTCGCGCAGGAGCGCCTGCCCGTCTTCCTCTTCATATTGCCTGAGCTTGCGGCTGAGCGTGCGGCGGGAGATGCCGAGCAGCGCGGCCGCTTTCTGCCTGTGGCCGCCGGTCTGTTCGAGCGCCCGGAGGATAGCATCGCGCTCGAGGGTTTCCAGTCCATGCAGGATGATTGGCTGGCCGCAGCCGCGCGGGGCGGCCGGCAGGCCGAGATGACAGGGTTCGATGGGAGCGCCGCCGGCGGCGAGTGCGGCGCGGGTAAGCACATTGCGGAGCTCGCGGACGTTGCCGGGCCAGTGGTAGCTCTCCAGCATGGCGAGAGCCGTGCGGGTCAGTTTGGGCTGCGCCTCGTAAGACGCGAGAAAATGCTCGGCCAGGGGGGCGAGGTCTTCGGGGCGCTCGCGGAGCGGGGGCACACGGAGCACAACCTGGCTGAGGCGGTGGTAGAGGTCGCTGCGGAAGCGGCCTTCGCTGACGGCGCGCTCGAGGTCGGAGTTGGTAGCGGCGACGATACGCACATCCACATGGACTTTCTTGGTGCCGCCCAGCCGGTAATAAGAAACGCCGTCGAGGACGCGGAGGAGTTTGACCTGCATGCGGGGGTCGAGCTCGCCAATTTCATCCAGGAACAGGGTGCCGGTATGGGCGAGTTCGAACAGGCCGGGCTTGGAGGAGAAGGCGCCGCTGAAGGCGCCGCGTTCATAGCCGAACAGTTCGCTTTCAAGCAGGTGCTCCGGAAGGGCGCCGCAACTGAAGTCCACCCAGGGGCGGGCGCACCGGATGGAGAAGTGGTGCACGGCGCGGGCCGCAAGCTCCTTGCCCGTGCCGCTCTCGCCGAGGATCAGGACGGCGGCCTGGGAGCGCGCCACGCGCTCGATGAGTTCAAACAGGGCCCGCATGGCGGGGCTGGCGAAAACCGCCGGTAGCCCCAACAGATCGAGCCTGAGGGTGGCGCCGTCTGACATCAGCAATGCCGTCACGTTTATCTTGCAGGAGATTGGACAAAAAGGGGAGAGGGAAAGTCCGCACTCTGAGCCGCTGCGAAAACCTGAGCCGGCCTGAGGAAATCCCCTTAGCCCGGGGCCGCATAATGTTCCATGAGGAAACCGCCGATGAAAGGGGCATGAACGCCCACGGTGTAGGCCGAGCCTATATCCGGCTGATCATCCTGGTGGCTGCCGCGCTGACGGTGCCTTCGCTGCTGACATGGCAGGCGACGGAACAGCTACAGTTCCTGTCGTACTTGCTGTTGTCGGTGCTGGCGAGCTACTGGCAGGTGGGAATGAAGCAGGGGGAGCAACTGCTGCCGGCGAGCCTGCTGTTCGTAATGATTGGGCTAAGGGCTTTGGGTGGAGAGCAGGCGATCGTGCTGGGGGCGCTGAACGGAGCGGCGATCGAGCTGGGGGCGCGGCGGGGGGAACGGAAGTCGGCGGAGCGGATTCTGTTCTCGGTGGCGCTCTGGAGCCTGGCGATGGCGGCGGGAGATTATGCATTGCGGGGCGTGGCGCCGGTGTCGTCGAGGCGCGAGCTGTCGGCGGCGGTGAGCGCGGTGCTGGCGGGTGTGGCAGTGTTCTTGCCGCTGTCGTTTCCGGACGCAGTGAGGCAGGCGCTGGAAGAGGGGAGGCGGCTGGGAGAGATCTGGAAGGACCGGTATTTCTGGATGATGCCGTACTTTGTGGCGGCATCGTTGCTCTCGGCGCTGTTCGATCTGGCGAGGAGCCAGTTTGGGTGGCAGTTCCCGCTCGTGTTGCTGCTGGCGTTGTACCTGCCATACCGTGCGTACCTTCTGTATCTGGAGAAAGTGGAGGCGGGGTTGCGGCATGCCGAAGAGATGGCATCGCTTCACCTGCGGACGATCGAGGCGCTGGCGCTGGCCATCGACGCCAAGGACGAAACGACGCAGGAGCACCTGCAGAGGGTGCAGGTGTACGCCGTCGAAATCGGGAAGGATCTGAAGCTGAGCGCGGAAGACCTGGAGGCGCTGCGGGCGGCGTCGCTGCTGCATGACATCGGGAAGCTGGCTGTACCGGAGCACATCATCTCGAAGCCCGGCAAACTGACGCCGGAAGAGTTCGAACGGATGAAGATCCATCCGATAGTGGGTGCGCAGATCCTGGAGCGGGTACGATTCCCGTATCCGGTGGCTCCGATCGTGCGGTCGCATCACGAGAGGTGGGACGGGACCGGATATCCCGACAAGCTGAAGGGCGAAGAGATCCCGATCGGGGCGAGGATTCTGAGCGTGGTGGACACGCTGGACGCGCTGGCGACGGACCGGCAATACCGCAAAGCACTGCCGCTGGACGAGGCGGTGGGCGTGATCCTGAGGGAGGCGGGCAAAGCGTTCGACCCGAAGGTCGTGGAAGTGCTGGCGCGGCGGTATCGCGAACTGGAAAAAATGGCGCGCTCGCGGCAGGTGGAGGACCTCAAGCTGGACAAAGACTTCGCGATCCTGGGCGGCGAGGCGCCTGCGGCAGGCTTCCAGAAGGCGGCTGAGCCTGCGGGCGAGCAGCCGGATTTTCTGAATCAGATCGCCTCGGCCCGGCAGGAGGCGCACGAGTTGTTCGAGCTGGCGCATGACCTGGGCACGTCGCTCAGCCTGGATGAAACGCTCTCGGTGCTGAGCGTCAGGCTGCAACGGATCGTGCCGTTCGACGCCATGGCGGTGTATCTGTTGAAGGAACAGGTGCTCGAGCCGGTATTCGTGGTCGGCGAGAATGCGCGGCTGTTCTCCTCCCTGCGCATTCCTCTGGGGCAGGGGCTGTCCGGGTGGGTGGCCGAGACCGGGAGGGAGATCCTGAACGGGAATCCGAGCGTGGAGCCGGGCTACCTGAACGACGATTCGAAGTTTTCGACCCTGCAATCGGCGCTGGCGGCGCCGCTGGAGGGGCTTAATGGCGTGGTGGGGGTGGTGACGCTGTATGGGGCTGAGCGAAATGCTTTCAGCAGAGACCACCTGCGAATCCTGTTGGCGATCAGTTCGAAGCTGGCGCTTGCGGTGGAGAACGCGTTGCGCTACAAGCAGGCGGAGAGCTCGGCCACGACGGATTTCCTCACCGGGCTGCCAAACGCACGGTCGCTGTTCGTGCACCTGGACGGGGAACTGGCGCGGGCGCGGCGGCAGGGCGAGCCGCTCACGGTGGCGGTGTGCGATGTGGACAATTTCAAGCTGATCAACGACCAGTGCGGGCATTTCGAGGGCAACCGCCTGCTGCGGGTGCTGGGGGAGGCGCTACGGGCGCACTGCCGCGAGTACGATTATGTGGCGCGGATGGGGGGCGATGAGTTTGTGCTTGTCTTCAGCGGACTGAACCGGGATATGCTGCCGTTGCGCCTGGGGCAATTCAAGCACGCCGTGGAAGAGGACGTGCATGAGCGCACCGGCTATGATCTCATCCTGTCGATGGGGTGGGCCTCGTATCCGGACGACGGCACCGATGCGGAAGACCTGCTGGCGATAGCCGACCGGGAGATGTACCGCGCCAAGGAGCAGAGCGAGTCGCGGCAGAAGGTGCGCGCACGGTGGCGGCAGTGGGTGCAGCCCCCGATGGAGGGCTCCGCAGTTCAGTGAGCGCGCGCCGCTAGGAGCGCAGCTTGGGCACGACGCGGTAGCGGTAGACGAGCGCTCCGGAAATGAGCGTAAGGGCCGCGGCAGCCGAGATGACCGGCGCAAACCGCAAACCCGCCACGACGAGCCACAGCCCCGGCACGACAAAAAGCACGGGCGCCAGCGGCCAGGCGAAGCTCACGGCAGGCAGTTTTTGCCAGTCGGGCCTCTTGCGCAGCCAGAAGAGGCTGGCGACGGCCAGCATGGCGAAAAGATTCAGCAGGTAACCGATATAGGTCATCAGATTGCCGAAGTTGACCAGGGTCATCAGCATCGCGCAGGCGCCCTGGAAGAGGATGGCGGGCACCGGAGTGCGCCACTTCGGATGAACCCAGGCGGCCGAGGGAAGAAAGGCCCCGTTTTTCGCCATTGCATAATACAGGCGCGGCCCGATGGTCACCATCGCGTTTACCGTGGACATCAGGCTGACGGCAAGCAACCCGCTGAAGACGCCAGCGACTTCGGGGCCGAACAGGGCGCGCGCAGTGACGCTGCCGATGGCCAGCACTCCTTTCATCTGCTCAAGCGGCATGGCGTAGATGAACACCACGTTGAACAGGATGTAGAGAATGCCCACAGTGATGGTGCCGATGGCCAGCGCCATAGGCAGCGTGCGTTCGGGTTTTTTCAATTCTTCCGCGATATAGGTGGCCGCGTTCCATCCGCTGTAGCCGACGTAGATCCAGAAAAGGCTCAGGGCGAACTGCGCCGCCAGCGGGGTGGAGGAGGTCCGCACGGCTGTCTGCGAAAGGTGCGACCAATCCCCCTGGCCCACGGCGAGGCCGAAGGCGATGAAGGCCACCATGACGAGCACCTTGATCGAGGTCAGGGTGTTCTGGATCCGCGCGATGAATTCTACACCGAAGAGATTCAGGACAGTGAAGACGAGGATGAGGGCCGCGGCCGCCAGTTGGGCGCCGCCGGCCTCGATGCCGATTTCGCCCCATGTGCGCCGGAACCAGACGTTTTCCTGCCGCAACGCGGGGAAGAAATATCCGAGGTAATTCGAAAACGCCAGCGCCGCCGTCGCCACCGGCGCGCTGAAGCCCGCGAAGAAGCTCACCCAGCCGCTCATGAAGCCGAGCGTGGGCCCGTAAGCGCGCGTCAGATAGACATATTCGCCGCCGGAAGCAGGGAAGTTCACGCCCAGCTCGGAGTAGGAGAGCGCGCCGGCCAGCGCCACGACGCCGCCTACGAACCAGATGAGGAGCACGAGCCAGGGGTCGCCCAAATCACCGGCGAGGAAGCCGGTGGATGTGAAAATGCCTGTGCCCACCATGTTGGAAATGACCAGCGCGGTGGCGCTGAACAGGCCGAGCCGCCTGAGCAGCCCGGGCGTGGTAGTCGAGGCCATCGCCCTGCATTGTACTGGAGGGTCGCGGTCTGCCGCTGTGAAATCCCGCCGCGCCGCGGCGCTCGAAGGCCGGACACGCCTGCAGCGCAGGCTCTGTTACGGATTGCGTTTCCGTGCCGCAGGATCGCCGGTGGGCGGCGGCGCAAAGTCTTCCTGCGCGGGCGGGCCGAGGAGTTCGAGAAGATGCAGCCGCAGCGCATCTGCCCAGACTTCGTAGCCGGGAAGCGCGAGATGGAGGCGGTCGGCCTCGAGCAGGCGCGCTGCCAGACCAGTCCGGATGGCCTGGAAACGATTGCCGATGTCGAGGAAGCGGACCTTCTCTCCGGTGAGCTTCGCCAGCTCCTGATTGATGAGCGGGATGGTGGCGCGGTGGACAGGATTGTCGCCCCGCGGCGTGATGCCCATCAAGATGATGTGCGCGCCGGGGGCCTTCTCCTGGACCGTGGCCACGATTGCCCGGATTCCTTCCACGATCCAGTCCACGGAATCGCGGCCCAGATTATTGGTGCCCGCCATCAGCACTACCACTTTCGGATTCACCCCGTCGAGCTCTCCATTCCGGATGCGCCACAAAATATTCCGCGTGGTGTCGCCGCCCCAGCCAAAATTGGCAGCATTCCAGCCGTAAAATGTCTTCTTCCAATGCTCCAATAAGTGAGGATAGTCCAGCGCTCCCCAGCGGCGTGTGATGGAATCGCCGAGAAAATAGAGGTCGATTTTGCCCTTTCTTGTTTTTTCCAGAAGCTCGGCGTGGGCCTCCAGCGAGTTGGCATCGAGGCGGGGCACGGGCTCGTCCGGCGGAAATTGCGGATGCGGGGGCGCTTTCCAGCCGAGCTTGCCGGAAGCCCAGGGGATGAAATACTTCCAGTTGGGCCCGTTGGTGTGGCCGCCGTCATGCTGCCGCCAGGCGAGTTCGCCGTCCAGAAGGCCGGTATTGACGGGCGGCATTTGGGCGGCCCTGTAATCCTCCGTTACGCCGAGATCCTTCGCACCCAGCAGGCGCCAGGCAGGCCCGGCGGCCACGGTTGCCATGAAAGAACCCTGCTGGTCGAGCCATTTCGCGTCGCCTTTTTCCGGAATTCCATAGCTGACAAAGAAGAGCCGTGGCGCGCAGAGCGCCAGCAACTGGTGGGAATCGACAGGAATATCGCCCGCATTTTTGCTCCTGAAATCAGATTCCGCTGCTCCGTATTTCAGGAAATTGCCGGCCATCCAGTGGTATTCCCCGGCCCCGGTGAGATTCTCGACGGCTTCGCCGAAGTTCCTCCTGTGGGGCTTGACGCCGCCCTCGCCGGAAGAACCGATCAGAGCCACGGCGAAGCGCGCATCGAAGGCCATCGTCACCAGCGCCGCCTTGCCAAAGCGCGAGACGCCTTCAATACCCACACGCTTCGCATCGACGGAAGCATCGGTCTCGAGAAAGTCGAGCGCCCGGGAGGCGCCCCAGGCCCAGGCGCGAAGCGCGCCCCAATCATCGGGCTTGCGCGGGCGGCCTCGATTGGCGAGGCCGATGATGCCTTTGGTGAGCCCGGCGCCGTTGTCGGCCTGGATGCTCGCCGGGCTGAGCAGCGCATAACCCCAGCCGGCGCCGATCAATTGCACCGTGGCCGGAGGGTCCGGACCGGCAAGAGAGGTGAATTTCGCAAAGGCGGGCGGCGCCGGATCGGAGGGAAACGCGGGGCGGCCGAACAGGATCATAAGCGGCACTGGCTGCTTGATCCATGCGGGCGTCACTACGACCATCTGGATTTCGACTTCGATTTCCGGAAATTCGCGGTTGTCAGCGCGGCCGCGCAGCTCGCGGGCCACGACGGGAAATGGCCCCGCCTTGTCTTCCGCGGTGCGCACCATGCGCCACTCGATCTTGGGCGCATCAGGCGGGACGCGGCCGTAAACTTCGCGCTCGAAGTCCTCAGCGATCTCCGGCCGCCGCCGCTTCCACCAGAGTTCAGGCGTAGTGACAGGGCTTCCGTCCTTCAGCCGCAGCAGTTCCGGGTAGTCGGGAAACGGATTTGCCTTCGATTCATCGTAGTTCGCCGCATTGGGGGCCTGTGCGTTGCCGCTCGGTCCCGGGCGCAGGGCGCGGATGCCGAGCTGCTGCATCATGTGCTTGTGGTCGTCGGCGGTAGTCCAGTGGCGTGTGTCCGGCGGCTCCTGCGCGTTGATCGGCGGGGGAACCGCCAGCAGCCAGCCGACCACCAGCGAGAGAGCGGAGGCGCCGCCGAAGGCTGAGACTTTCATAGACGCTTGATCCTGGGAGCGGGCCGTTGTCCGGCGTGCACCCCGAATCATATCAAGGTGGGCAAGCGCGGCCCGGAGGACGGTTCAGAGCCTCCGCGTCCGGCTTCAATTGCTGGGCTGCAGCGGCGTCAACCGCGCAACAGGACAGCATGGCGGGAAGCCTTTGCGAGCTTCTCGTTGAAGGTGACCAGCCGACCGCCGCGGTGGCAGGCCAGGCCGAGCAGGTAAAGATCCGTGACCTGATCGTGACCCTCCAGGAGCACGCCCGACAGGCGGAACGCCTCCGGGAGGGGGACGTCCATCGGCCAGAACTCGTGCCTGGAGTCCTTCGAATTCTCCAGGATCAACTGGAGGGCCTCCTGCGGCTGCACATGGCCGAGGGTGAAGGCCGGATGCGACAGCAGCCGGACGAAGCCAGCCTCGGTGCCCGCGCACGCCGCCCATCCCTGCCTCCGCTGGGAAGCGAACCAGCGCCGGACCGCGATATGGCCCGTCTGCCGTGGCCAGAACAGAGCCAGAAGCACATTCATGCCGAGCAGGTTCGCTCCGCTCACTCTTGCTTCTGTTCGAGGATCTGGCAGACCTCGCGCGGCGTAATCCTGGGGAGGTCTTGCGGGGAATCGAAGATGAGCAGCCCGTCCACCACCTTTGTCGGCATGCGCGCCTGGGCGGCCCTGACCACCAGCCCGGAAACGGCCTTGCCCAATCCGATGCGGCGGCGCCGTGCGTGGCGGAGGGCAATTCTGTGGGCGGCGTCATCCAGATGCAGTGTCGTTCTCACGACTCGACGATGCTCTGGAAGTTCCTTGGATGACAAACGCTGAGAATGATGTCAAGCATCCTGTTATGGCATCCTCAGGGTGAATCTGGCGAACCGTCGACCGAAGCGGCGGGCGTCTTCCCGGGCGGCTGCATTGACGCCTCCGAAAGCCTGCGCGCCGAGAGAACCATAACCGCCTTCGATGACGCCCCCGACGACGATGAACCGCATCGACAGCAGGGCGGCGATGACGTCGAGCCGCGCCAGATCCGCTCCGTTCGAGGGCGAACCCGAGGTGACAAAGACGCCGCCCGTCTTCCCTTCCCCGAATTCCGATCCCAGCACTCGCCCCATGCGGTCCAGAAATGATTTGACGGGCGCGGAAAGCGTCTGCCAGTGGACAGGCGTGCCGATGACAATGCCGTCCGCGGCGCGAATGTCTTCGTCTCGAACGTCCTGGATGGGCTTGACCGTGGCACTGACGCCCTCAACGCGCGCGGCGCCTTCGCCGACCGCTGCGGCGAGCGCGGCGGTGTTGCCGGTTTCAGAGTGGAACGCGATCAGGATGCGCCGCGGCTCGCCGCGCAGCGGGGCAACCAGTATCAGTAGAATCAGAATTCCGCGCCTCATGCTGGCGATTGTAGGGCGCGGCACGCTCCGATGCACGTTCTTCTGCTTCTTGCACTCACACTTGTGCGTGTGATCCCGCTGGAAGGCGACACGCACCATGTGCAGGGCATCGTTGTGGACGGGCAGCGCCTGTGGGTCACCAGCGTGGACCGGGCGGCGCGCAAAGGATGGCTTTTCGAGTACGAACTGGAGACGGGCAGGCGGCTGCGGGCTGTCGAGGTGCAGCAGGGCGCGATGTATCATCCGGGCGGTTTCGACCACGACGAGGAATCGTTGTGGATCCCGGTGGCGGAATACCGTCCGGACGGGCGGACCGTAATCCAGCGGCGCTCGAAAGAGACGCTGGAATTGATGTCCTCCTTCGAGGCGGCGGATCACATCGGCGCGCTTGCGGTGTTGCCGGACGGGCTGCTGGCCGCGAACTGGGACTCACGGCTGTTCCGGTTCTACTCGCGGGAGGGGAAGCTGCGATGGTCGCGCGCGAATCCGCACGCGGCGCGGTATCAGGAGATCAAGCGGCGCTACGGTTCGATCGCCGCCTCGGGGCTGTTGGGCAGGGGCGAAACGGCGCGGAACGTTCTGGACTGGCTCGATCCTGACACGCTGATGCTGCTGGGAAGAGAGACATTGGGGCGCACGGACCGGGGCGTTCCGTACACGAATGAAGGCATGGATGTCCGCGACGGTCTGCTGTACCTGCTGCCCGAGGACGCGCCTTCGCGGCTGTTCGTGTTCCGGGGCGAATCCTGATTGGTGGCCCGCGCGGCGGCCGCCGGCATACGGGGCCGTGGCTCGCGCACGCCAATTACAATGGAGAATCAGGCGGCGCATGATTACCGAGACAAGGCTGGTGCAGTTCGACTCGCTGGAGCTGGACTGTGGAGAGACGCTGCATGGCCTTCAGGTCGCCTACGAGACCTACGGGCGGCTGAATGAAGACAAGACCAACGCGGTTCTGATCCTGCACGCGTTCACGGGCGACGCGCATGCGGCGGGCATCGATCATGAGGGCAAGACCGGGTGGTGGGACAACATGATCGGCCCCGGCAAAGGCTTCGACACCAACCGCTACTTCGTGATCTGCTCGAACGTGCTGGGCGGGTGCCGTGGCACCACGGGGCCGTCGTCGATCGATCCGCGCACGGGGCGCCGTTACGGCCTGCGCTTTCCGGTGATCACGATCTCCGACATGGTGCGGCTTCAGAAAAAGCTCATCGACCATCTGGGGATTCCGCGCCTGCTGGCCGTGGCCGGCGGGTCCATGGGCGGCATGCAGGCGCTGGAGTGGGCCGTTGCGTATCCGGAAGCGGTGGAAGCGTGCATCCCGATCGCCGCCACGGCGCGGCACAGCGCGCAGCAGATCGCGTTCAACGAAACCGGCAGGCAGGCGATCATGATGGACCCGGATTTTCAGAACGGCGACTATCCGGACGACAAGCCTCCGGCACGCGGACTGGCAGTGGCGCGGATGATCGGCCACATCACCTACATGTCGGACGAGTCGATGCGCGAGAAGTTCGGGCGCCGGCTGCGGAACCGCGAGGCGTTCAGCTTCGGCTTCGACATCGACTTCGAGGTGGAGAGCTATCTGCGCTACCGCGGGCAGCAGTTCGTGGGGCGGTTTGACGCCAACTCGTATCTGTACATCACGAAGGCGATGGATTACTTCGACCTGACGCTCGGCTATCCGTCGCTGGCGGCATCGCTGGAGCGCGCCACGGCGCGCTTTCTGGTGATCAGTTTCACTTCGGACTGGCTGTATCCGTCGTATCAGTCGCTGGAGATTGTCAACGCGCTGCGCAGCCGGAATCACGATGTCACTTATTGCGAGCTGACATCGAACTACGGCCATGACGCATTTCTCGTGGACATTGCGGAACAGACGGAGGTGATGCGCGGCTTTCTGGACCGGTGCCACCGCGACTTCCGGAGGGACCGGGCATGAAGGTCCGCGATGTGCTGGGCCGCGGCGACTATGCGTTGATCAGCGGGCTGATTCCAGAGGGGGCGCGGGTGCTTGATCTCGGCTGCGGGGATGGTGCGCTGCTGGCGTGGCTGCGGGAGAACAAGCGGATCGAAGGACGGGGCATCGAGGTGAGGCCGGAACTGGCGCAGCGCGCGGCTTCGAGGGGCGTGCCGGTATATCAGGGGGATCTGGAGTCGAGCCTGAGCGAGTATCCCGACGGAGCCTTCGACTACGTGATCCTGAGCCAGACATTGCAGGAGCTGCGGCGGCCGCTGGAGGTGCTGGAGCAGATGCTGCGCATCGGGAGGCACGCGATTGTGGGGTTCCCGAACTTCGGCCACTGGCGGGTGCGCTTCCATCACCTGTTGAGCGGGCACGCCCCGCGGACGCCGCTGTTTCCGCATGCCTGGCACAGCTCGCCGAACATTCATTTCCTCACGGTGCTGGACTTCGAGGAGACGGTCGAGGAGAAGGGGTGGCGCATCGAAAGCCGGCTGTTCCTCTCCGGACACGCGCAGATCCGATTTGCGCCCAACTGGCGGGCGGAGACCGCCGTATATCTGCTGCGGCGATGAACGCGGCAGGCGAGGCGGGCGCCGAACCGTTGTAGCATGGCGCCATGGCCGGCTTTTTGTGCGTGGACCGCGGCGTGGCTCTTCCGCTGGGCGCGACGCCCCTGGAGGAGGGCGTCAACTTCGCGGTGTTCAGCAAGCACGCAACGCACGTGTGGCTGAGCCTGTTCCGTCCCGGCAAGAAGCTGCCTTTCCATGAAATCCCGCTGGATCCGGGCGCCAACCGAACGGGGCACATCTGGCACGTCTGGATCAGCGGACTGCCGCGCGACGTGCTGTATGCGTGGCGGATGGACATGCGCCCGAATCCGAACCCCGCCATTCACCGCTTCGACCCGTCCGTGTATCTCCTCGATCCGTATGCGAAGGTGCTGGCGGGCGGCGAAGAGTGGGGCGTTTCATCGCGGCGGACCTGCGGCATGCCCCGTGACCGCTTCGACTGGCTTGGAGACCAGCCGCTGAACACTCCGCTGGCCGAATCGGTGATTTACGAGCTCCATGTGCGGGCGTTCACGCGCCATCCGTCATCCGGGGTGAGCGCGCCAGGAACATACCTCGGCCTGACGGAGAAGATCCCCTACCTGAAAGAACTTGGCATCACCGCGGTGGAACTGATGCCGGTGTACGAGTTTGAAGAAGCCGACACGGACCGCTTCAACCCGCTCACAGGCGAGCGGCTCTTCAACCTCTGGGGCTACCATCCGATCGGCTTCTTCGCGCCGAACTCCAGTTACGGATCTCGCGCGGAACCCGGCGCGGCGGTGACCGAGTTCAAGCAGATGGTGCGGGCATTCCACGACGCGGGCATCGAAGTGATCCTGGACGTGGTTTTCAATCACACGGCAGAGGGCGACGAGCGCGGGCCGACGCTGTCGTTCCGCGGGCTGGACAATTCCGTCTATTACCTGCTCGACGCCAACGGGCGGTATCTGAATTTCTCCGGATGCGGCAACACGCTGAACTGCAACCATCCGGTGGTGCGGTCGCTGATCAACGACTGTCTTCATTACTGGGTGATGGAGATGCATGTGGACGGCTTCCGCTTCGATCTGGCGAGCATTCTCGGCCGCGGCAAGACCGGCGAGCCGCTGCCAGACCCGCCGCTGCTCGAGCGGCTGGCGTACGACCCGGTGCTGGCCAACACGAAGCTGATCGCCGAAGCGTGGGACGCGGCAGGGCTGTATCAGGTGGGCACGTTTCCGGCCTGGGGCCGCTGGGCGGAGTGGAACGGCCGCTACCGGGATGACATCCGGCGCTTTGTGCGCAGCGACGCTGGGCTGGCGCCAGCAGTGGCGGAGCGGCTCAAGGGCAGTCCGGACCTTTACGCCCGCAGCGGGCGGCAGGCGCAGCACAGCATCAACTTCGTCACCTGCCACGACGGCTTCACGCTGGCCGATCTGGTGAGCTACAACCAGAAACACAACGAAGCCAACGGCGAGGACAACCGCAACGGGGCCGATGAGAATTTCAGTTGGAACTGCGGCGCGGAAGGACCGACGGACGATCCGGAAATTCTCGCCTTGCGGCGGCGGCAGATGCGGAATTTCCTGATCCTGCTGTTCGCGAGCGGCGGCGTGCCAATGCTGCTTGCCGGAGACGAATTCGGCCGCTCGCAGCAGGGCAACAACAACGCCTACTGCCAGGACAACGAGATTGGCTGGGTGGACTGGCGGCTGAAGGAGACAAACGGCAGCCTGCTCGAGTTTGTGCGTTCGCTGATCGCGTTCCGCAGAGGCCACGGGCTGTTTGCGCACATCGACTGGGCGCCGCTGCCTGGAGCGGAGCAGACGGAAATCTGTTTCCACGGCGTTCGGCTGCACCAGCCCGACTGGAGCTTCGATTCGCGCTCGCTGGCGATGGAGGCGCGCTGGCGCGGGGAGCGGGTTTTTCTCATCGCCAACGCCTACTGGGAGCCGCTGGAGTTTGAAGTGCCTCCGGGGGCGGACTGGAAGGCGGCGTTTTATTCCGGCGGCACGGTCCCGCCCATCGGCAGCACGGTGAAGGCGGAAGCGCGGTCCACGCTGCTGCTGGCGGCGGAATGAGGCTTTCTGACGGATTCAGGCCGGCGCAGCGGCTGCGGCGCGAGGCGGCGCTCAGCCGGACTTTTTCACGGGCCAGAACTCGCTTTCCGTCCTGGCCTCCCGCATCAGGCGGCCGATTTCGCGCACGATGGCGGGCTGGTCCGGAGCGAGGTTGCGGGATTCGCGCAAATCCTCGCCGAGGTTGTAGAGCTCGACAGGTCCATCAAGCCCCTTGCGGATGCCTTTCCACGGGCCCATGCGCACGGCCTGTGAGAAACCGCCTTCGTGGAATTCCCAATAAAAGTAGTCATGCGGCTTCTGCGAGCGGCCAAGCAGCGTGGGCACGATGGACATGCCGTCGAGGCCGGAAGGAACGGGCGCAGCGGCAAGTTCGGCGAACGTAGGCAGGACGTCCCAGAACGCCCACGGGAAATCCACGGTCTGGCCGGCGCGGATGCGGGCGGGCCAGCGGGCGATGGCGGGCACGCGGATGCCGCCTTCGGTAAGGTCGCGCTTGATGCCCCGCAGCGGCCCGGACGATTCGAAGAACGACGGGCTGTGGCCGCCCTCCTTGTGCGGGCCGTTGTCGGAGGTGAAGATGACGAGCGTGTTGTCGTCGAGGCCCCTGCTTTTCAGAGTGGCGAAGAGGCGGCCGATGTCGGAGTCCATGCGGGTGATCATGGCGGCGAAGCCCTTCTCCGGCCGCGGCCAGGGCCTGTTGGCGTAGGGCCCGTAGGAGGGCGCCTCCATGCCGTTGCCGGAGTCGCGCCCCATTTCGTTGTTGGCGTGCGGAACAGTGTAGCAGAGGTGGAGGAAAAACGGATTGGATGGATTCTGTTTTTCGATGAATTGCAGGGCGCGCCGGGTGAAAAGGTCCGGAGCGTAGTCCTTCCGCTGAAGGCCCATGTTGCCGCGGCACAAGTATGCGGTCTCGCCGTCGAGCAGGTGCTCCGGATAGTAGTTGTGCGCGTGCAGTTGCGAGAAAAAGCCGAACCATTCGTCGAAGCCTTTTCGCGTGGGGTAGCCGGTGGAGCCGAGTTCGCCGAGGCTCCACTTGCCGAACAGGGCCGTGCGGTAGCCGGCCCTCTTCAGGATCTCGGTGAAGGTGAGGTCTTCCGGCCGCAGGGGCAGGTCGGGCGAGCGGTTGCCGCGGGTGCGGGCGTGGCCGGTGTGCAGCCCGGTCATGAGCGAGCAGCGCGACGGGGCGCACACGGTAGAGCCGGCGTAGGCGGAGGTGAAGCGGATGCCTTCGGCGGCCATGCGGTCGAGGTTCGGCGTCTGGATGCGGGTCTGGCCGTAGCAGCCGAGATCGCCGTAGCCGAGATCGTCGGCCAGGATGAGGACGATGTTGGGCCGCTCCGCGGCGGCGCGCTGCCAGAACGGCGCGGCGGCAGCCGCGGAGGCGAGAAACTGTCTGCGGTTCACCATCGGCGTGCCCATTCCTTCATGCTTTCGTTCAATGCCATCACGGTTTGCACGTGCAAGTCTACCGTATCGAGGGTGGAACGGGCATATCCTCCGGCGAGCGTGACGACGACGGGGACATGCTTCCGGAGAGCGAGGCCAAACACAAGCCGGTCGCGCTCGTGGAGGCCCTCTTTGCTGAGGGAGAGTCCGCCGAGCTGGTCGTCTTCGTATGGGTCGACTCCGGCGACGTAAAAGACGATCTCGGGGCGGAATCCCAGAACGGCAGCCTCGCAGGCGGGGCGGAGGCGGGCGAGGTACTCGGCGTCGCCCGCGCCGTCTTCGAGATGGATGTCGATGGCGGAAGGAGGCTTCACCGCCGGATAGTTGTTGAAGTGGTGGATGGAGAGCGTAAAGACATCCGGATCGGAGCCGAAGATCCCTGCGGTGCCGTTGCCGTGGTGCACGTCTACGTCGACGATCAGGACTTTCTTCACCAGGCCTTCCCTCTGGAGAACGCGAACGGCGACAGCGACGTCGTGCACGGCGCAGAAGCCCTCTCCGTGATCGGGGAAGGCATGATGGAAGCCGCCGCCGATGTTGAAGCCGGCCCCATCGGCGAGCGCACGGCGCGCGGCGAGCAGAGTCCCGCCTGCGGCGAGGAAGACGCCTTCCACCATACGCCGCGAGTAAGGAATCTCGAGTTTGAGCACCTCCTGGTAGCTGAGCCTGCCCCGCTCGAGCTTCTGGATCCAGTCAGCGGTGTGAACCAGCAGCAACTGTTCGCGGGAGGCGGGCTGCGGTTCCAGGAAGTCTTCTTCGCCGGCAATGCCGCGCTGGAGCAATTCCTGGCGGATCAGGCGGTATTTTTGCGCGGGGAAAACGTGAGCGCCGAGATTCAGGTCATACCGTTCGTGGTAGACCAGCTTGAACGGAAGCACGGATGCACCCTAATCGCCCGCCTGGAGAGCGGTGAGAATGGCGAGGCGGTAGATGTCTTCGGACGAGCAGCCGCGGGAGAGATCATTGGCCGGCCTGGCGAAGCCCTGAAACAGCGGCCCGGTGCAAACAGCGCCGCCGAGGCGTTCGACGAGCTTGACGCCGATGTTGGCGCTGCCGACGTCGGGGAATATGAGGGTATTCGCTTTGCCGGCGACGGTGGAGCCGGGGGCCTTGGAGCGGCCGACGCTTTCCACGAGCGCCGCGTCGGCCTGCAACTCGCCATCGACGTGCAGGTCCGGGCGGCGGGCTTCGACGATGCGGCGGGCTTCAATCACCTTGGAAGCGAGCGGATGCCTGGCCGAGCCCTTGGTGGAGAACGACAGCAGGGCGACCGCCGGTTCCACGCCCATGACGCTGCGGACGGTGTCGGCGGTGGCGATAGCGATGTCGGCCAGTTGCGACGGGGTTGGGTCGATGACAAGAGCGGGGTCGGCCATGGCGAGCACGCCGCCGGCGCCGCATTGATCGGCATGAGTGCAGACGATCATCACGCCGGAGGCGGTTTTGATGTCGGGCCTCATGCCGATGGTGCGGTAGGCGGCGCGGAAGGTGTCGGCGGTAGTGGTGGCGGCGCCGCCGACGAAGCCGTCGGCATCGCCTGAGGCGACCATGAGTCCGGCGAAGACGAGGGGGTCGAGAGCCATGCGGCGCGCTTCCATCTCGGTGACGCCGCGGGCGCGGCGTTTCTCGTAGAAGAGGCGGGCATAGTCGTTGAGCTTCGGGTTGTTTTCCGGCTGCTCGACGACGACACAGGAGGCCACCTGGCCGGAAGGGCGCCCCATGAGGATGGGGATGGCGAGCTCCTCGGTACAGAGGCGGTTGGCGGCGGAGATGACGCGCGGGTCCTCGCCCTCGGGGAAAGCGATTCTCTTTTTCTTGATCTGCCGCCTCAGGCGCTCCTTTTGCTCGTCGAAGAAGCGGCGGGCGGATTCGGGCTGCTGCATGAACCTCCCATTCTAGCGCCGGCGCGCCAGGCTGGCGATTCACAGCCCCCACGCACGGGTCTACAATCGAAGAGGACTGTCCGCCTCGGGGCGGGCCTGCCGCAATCTCGTTCAAGTTCTTAGAAGGAAGGGTCCTGATATGCGGAAAAAAGTCACGGTAGTGGGCGGCGGAAACGTGGGCGCGAATTGCGCGCTGCGGATCGCCGGCAAAGAACTGGCCGATGTGGTGCTGGTCGATATTGTCGAGGGGATGCCGCAGGGCAAGGCGCTCGACATCCTCCAGTCCGGGCCGGTGGAAGGCTACGACGTCATGGTCACCGGCTCGAATGATTACGGGCCGACAGAGAATTCAGACATCGTCATCATCACCGCGGGCTTCCCTCGCAAGCCCGGCATGAGCCGTGACGACCTGCTGATGGCCAATTACGAGATCGTGAAGAAGGCGACGGAAGAGGCTGTCCGGTATTCGCCCAACGCAATTCTCATTCTTGTTACGAATCCGCTGGACGCGATGTGCTGGGTGGCGTACCAGGTGTCGAAGTTCAGCCGCAACCGGGTGATGGGCATGGCGGGGGTGCTGGACACGGCCCGCTACCGGACTTTCCTGGCGATGGAGCTGGGCGTCTCCGTGGAGAGCATTTCGGCGCTGGTTCTGGGCGGGCACGGCGACACGATGGTGCCGCTGCCGCGGCTGACGACCGTGGGCGGAATTCCGCTGCCGGAGCTGCTGCCGAAGGAGCGGATCGACGCGATCGTGCAACGGACGCGGGACGGCGGCGCTGAGATCGTGAAGCTGCTGAAGACCGGGAGCGCGTACTACGCGCCTTCGGCGGCGGCGGTGGAGATGGCGGAATCCATCCTGAAAGACAAGAAGAAAGTGCTGCCGTGCGCCGCCTACCTGGAAGGCGAGTACGGACTGAACGGCCTTTTCGTGGGCGTGCCGGTGAAGATCGGCGCCAACGGCATCGAGAAGGTCTACGAGCTGTCGTTGAACGAGGAAGAACGGGCGCAGCTCCAGAAGAGCGCCGACGCAGTGAAAGAGCTGATCGGCGTGTTGAGGGAGAAGGCGGGACTCTGACGGGAGTGGCGGCGGGGCGCGGGCGCTTTCACGGGCGTCCGCGCTCCGGCCGGCGATGCAGTCCGGGCCGCCGCGTTACAATACAGACTCGCGCAGAGGTGGCGCCGTGGACGAGCAGACCATCCGGATCGCCAGCGGAGTTCTGGCGGCAGTGTGTCTTCTGCTGCTCCTGCGGCGGCGCGCCCGGCGCAAGTCGAATCATCATCCGGAGCCCTGAACCGCCCCGCTCCGGGAACGGCCGGAGACGTCCGCCCGGGGAGCGAGGCGCAGCTATATGCCTGAGACGCGCAAGACGACGGAAAAAACCCCAGTCATTTCAGAAAAACACTGTTGTTTCCGCCTTTCGGTGCGGCCATCGCCAATCCACCGCTGGGGCGTATTTGCCGAAGAATTTATTCCGAAAGGCCGGAAAATCATCGAGTATACGGGGGAGAAAATCAGCCGCCGCGAGACAGCGCGGCGCGCGCGGCGCCGCTACAATTACCTGTTCACGCTGGACAGCTACTGGACGATCGACGGCAGCGCAGGCGGCAGCGGAGCGGAGTTCATCAACCACTGCTGCGAGCCCAACTGCGTGGCGCGGATCGTGAAGGGGCACATTCTGTATTTCGCCGCCCGCGACATCCAGCCGGGCGAAGAGCTGACGGTGGACTACCGCTTCGACCCCGACGTCGAGGAAGTGAAGTGCCGGTGCGGCGCCGCAAACTGCCGGGGCACCATCAATCTGAAGAAGGAGAACGGGAAGGGGGCCCGGCTCCGGAGACGCAGGCGCACAGGAACACGTCCGCCGCACAGGGCCGGAACAGCCGCCTGAACCCGGGCGTTAGCAGCAGGGCGCGTTTCGGAAAAAGCCCGGGCTGTCGAGCCACCATACCGGCAGAGGCGTTGCCCCGCGATCCTGCGGCGGGACCGCAGCCGCCCACGGGTCCACTCTGCCGTAGCGGATCAGGGCTGCCGGAGAGCGCCTCGGGAGCGGACCGGCAGGCTTGCCGCAAGCGGGCTCCATGCTGCCAGCACCAGAGCGCGGCGCTTCTTGCCCGCCGCGTTCCCGGCCGGAACGGAGCGAGGAGGTGCAGAGCTGACACCCCGGAGCTGAAAGGCTGGTGGCTGAAAGCCAGGGCTGCCGCAGGCGGCGGATGAGCCGCGGGGCACGGTCATCCGGTTGAAGCGGAGGGGGGAATTACCTTCGGAAGATAGACAAGATGCCGGAGAATCCCCCGCTGCCGGCCTTGGCCTGAGCCTCGCTGTCTTCCATCGACTTGCCGGCCAGCTTCTCGGCCACCTGGAGGAAGCCCCTGCCCGCCGGGGAATTGACCGGGACGGGCTTCCCCTCGATCACCGCGTGCTGGACGTCTTCGTGGGCGTTGGGCACCACATGGAAGACTTCCAGATGCAGGGCCGTCTCGACGAGTTCTTTCTGCAGCCCGATCTCTTTGCGGAATCGGTTGATGACGAGGCGGATCCTGGCCGGATCCACGCGGTGCTTTTCGAGGTTGGCCAAGGCCCGCTGGGCAGCGTGCAGCGAGGGCAGTTCGTTGGTGGTGACCAGGACGAGCTCGTCGCACAGGTTAGCGAGGCTGAGGTTCCACGGCCCATAGGGGCCGCCTGTGTCCACAAGGACGACGCTGTAGATGGAGCGCATGAACTGGATCAGCCCGGCAAGATTGGTGTTGCCGTTCATGCTATGGACAGGCTGCTCGGGGGCAGCCAGCACGTCCACGCCCGACTTGACGGAGACGAGTCCTTTCCAGACGTCCTCGTCGAGTTCGCCGGCGCGTGAGAGTGCATCGAGAAAAGAGTAACTCTGCTTCACCTTGGCCTGAAACGCCACGGTTCCAGCAAGCGGATCAAGGTCCGCCAGGACGATCTTGTTTTGGCCCAGCTTGTGCCACTGCCAGGCCACATTGCAGGCGAGAGTAGAAGCACCGCACGCGCCTTTGACGGGCATGAAGCAGACGACCTTGGCCTCCGAGCCATTTCTGGCCCGGTGGACGGAGGCGATCCGCTCCATGACCGTGCAGAACTGGTCTTCGGTGAGCGGGGCGCAGAGGAATTCGGTCGCTCCCTGCCGGAGGGTTTTCAGGATCAGCTCGGGCTGGTTGGTGGCGTGAAGGGCGACGACGGGGAGTTTGGGATTGAGGAGCGCAAGGTCGCTCAAGAGGGCCAGAGCCCACTCCTCACGGGATGTGGCATCCACGAAGCACAGGCTGACACCGTGGCCGGTGAGGATCTCCTCAAGAACAGCCCGGGTCGGGTACTCCTCCAGGGCCATCACCGGCGAGAACGGCAGCAATTCCGCCAGCAATGTTTCCATGGCGGTCTTCAGGCCGGGATCGGGGCAGATGAGAAGGACTTTCCATTGACCGAAATTGCGGCGTGTTCCCGACATGTGCAGAACCGGGGCGGGCTGAACCCTCCCCCTTCCTGTCTATTAGCGCTATCGACTTTCTGCGAGAAAAACTTGAGAGTCTTGTTCCGCTGAACCAACTTTTTCATGGGAGCGGCCGACTCCGGCAGGGGCCGCCAGTCAGATCAACGGGACAGAGAACCATGGACTCACACAGCACATCAGCACCGGCTCCGATCCAGGTCGGGATCTGCGAAACGCAGCCGGCCACAGCGGAGGGACTCCGTTCCCTTCTGGAACGCAGCGCCGGGCTCCATTGCGCCTGGATCGTGCCGCACCTGCCAGTGGTACTTCAATTGGCGCGGCAATCGCCGGCCGGTGTCATCCTGCTGGACAAACACTTCGGGCAGCAGCTCGTGATGCGGACCGTGGAAGAACTCCTGCGTCACGCCTCGGTCACCGGACTCGTGGTGTGGGGCACGGCGATCGGCGAAGCCGAGGCGCTGCGCTACCTCCAGGCGGGGGTGCGCGGGCTGCTGAAGAAGAGCGCGAGTCTCGCCACGATCGAGCGCTGCCTGGCGGCCGTCGGACAGGGGGGCATGTGGGTGGAAGACGCCATGGCGGCGCCGGCGGCCGGTGAGGCACGGGGCACGCTGCCACAACTGACGCCCCGGGAATCGCAGGTGCTCGAACTCGTGCGCCAGGGCATGCGGAACCGGGAGATCGCCACAGCGCTGGGCATCCGGCCAGGGACGGTGAAGATCCATCTCCGGCACATCTTTGAGAAGACGGGGATCCACGGGCGGTTCTCGCTGGCGCTGAACCTGATGGCGGCGCGGACGGCGGCGCAGTCGCGGCACGCAGAGGTGGCCTGAATCCGGAGGGCGGTGGAAGGGCTTTCACCGCCGGGAGGCCGGCGCCGCGGCCCTGGCTCAAACTGCATCCGTTCAGGCACGGTGGTGACCGGACGCGGGACCGCTTCTTGCGGCCGCTCATCCGGCTTTTGTCGCCGTACGGAACACGGCGGCGCGAGTCAATGCCGTCCGGCGCGGCACGGCCGGACGATAGACCGGAACCCGCCTCTGGTATTCTGACAGGGTGCGACAGGGCTATGTCAGGCGAATCAGTGTGGCGCTGCTGCTGATGGCAGCAGCAATCCAGCCCGGCACCCGGGCGTCGAACAGCCAGGCGGGCGCCCCGCCCGCGCTGGCAGACATCCTGGCCGTCGAGTTGGACCGCAATTTCCGCATTTTGAAGGAGAAGGCGGAGCCGAAGCCGTATTACATCTGCTATCGCGTGGTGGAATCGGAGGGCGGCGCCATGGCAGCCACGCTGGGCAGCCTGTCCCAACGCGGCATCAGCCACCGGCGGAACCTTGATGTCACGGTGCGGGTGGGCTCGCCGAAACTGGACAACTTCCATCTTCTGAAGGGCGAGAGGCCCCGGTTTGCGGCTTCCGCCCCCCTGCCAGTGGAGGACGGCGCGGCGGCGATCATGCGGATCGCCTGGCGGGAGACGGACCGGGCGTGGCGGGCGGCGGCCCAGCGCCTGATGCAGGTGGAATCGGCCGTCAAGATGCGCACCGAGACGGCCGAAATGGCGGAGCTGCCGGACTTTTCCGCGGAACCGCCGGCGGTGGATTTTCAGGACGTACCGCGGCAGAAATTTCCGGCGGAGGAATGGGCCTCCAAACTGAGAAAATGGTCCGCGATTTTCAGTGAATATCCCATGCTGGTGACCTCAAATGTCAGCCTGCAATGGCAGCGGGAGACTCGGACTTTCATCAGCAGCGAGGGAAGCCGGACGCACCACGGCCGGTATTTTTACCGGCTCTCCGTCAACGCCACAGCGAAGGGATATGACGGAAACGATTTGAACCTGTTCGAGAGCTTCGACGCCGACGACGCCGCGCGGCTGCCCAGGGACAGCGCGGTGGAGCAGGCGGTGCGCAAAGTGGGCGCGCAATTGACGGCGTTGATGCGCGCCCGGCCAGCCGAGCCGTACGTGGGCCCGGCGATTCTTTCCGGCACTGCGGCGGGCGTGTTTTTCCATGAGATTTTCGGCCACCGGATTGAAGGCCACCGGCTCCGGGACGAGACCGAAGGGCATACGTTCGCCGGCTCCGTAGGCAAACCCGTGCTGCCGGAATTTCTGAGCGTGATTTCCGATCCAACGCTGCGGCGCGCGGCCGGACAGGACCTGAACGGATGGTACGCCTATGATGACGAGGGCGTGGCGGCGCAGCGGGTTGTGGTAGTGGAGAAGGGCATCCTGCGGAATTTTCTGATGTCGCGCCTGCCGGCGCCGGGCTTTGCCCGGACCAACGGGCACGGGCGCGCGCAGCCGGGCCTGGAGCCGCTGTCGAGGCAATCGAACCTGGTGGTGGAGTCGTCGAAGCGGGCCTCAAAGGAGGAACTGCGGCGGCTGCTGCTGGCGGAAATCCGCCGGCAGAACAAGCCGTACGGGCTTTATTTCGAGAAGGTGACCGGAGGGTTCACGCGAACGCGGCGGGGAGGGCTCCAGGCGTTCACGGTGATTCCGCTGCTCGTGTACCGCGTGTATGCCGACGGGCGTCCGGACGAACTGATCCGGGGCGCCGACATCGTGGGAACCCCGCTGGCGAGCTTCGCCAAGATTCTGGCCACGGGCGACGAACCGGAAGTGTTCAACGGATACTGCGGGGCCGAATCGGGCAACGTGCCGGTGGCGGCGGTGTCGCCGGCGCTGCTGGTGGAAGAGATCGAAATCCAGAGGCAGCCGGAGTCGAAAGACATTCCGCCGATCCTGCCCCGCCCGGCGATGGAGGTGCAGCGGTGAAGCGCGCCGTATTCATGTGGATGCTGGCTGCGGCAGCGGCAGCGGCCCAGCCGCAGGCGCCGGATGCGGCTGTTGCGGCCAAGATCAACGCGGCGCTGAACAGCGATCCGGTGCTGCGGGCGATGGCGGAAGAGCTTGGCCGGGCCAAGAACCTCCGGGCGCTGGGGGAAGCCGTGTACTTCGGCGAGGTAAGCGTGGACGACGCGGAGAGCTTTTCCGTTTCGGCCACGCTCGGCTCGATCTACGCACCGCAGCGCGCCCAACTGCGGCCGGTGCGGCCGCTGCTGCGGGTGGGGCAGGCGAGCTTCGACAATACGGGATCGATTTATTCGGACTACTTCGAGGGCACACGGTTCGACTCAGGCATGCTTCCGCTGGACAACCAGGTTCCGGCGCTGCGCCATGCGCTGTGGCTGGCGTTCGACCGCGCTTACAAGACGGCCTACGGCGCGCTGGGACGGAAAGCAGCGGCGCTGCGGGGTGTGACACAGAGCGAGGTGCTGCCGGACTTCTGGCCTTCGACGCCGGTGGTGGTGATGGAAACGCCGTCGCGGGTGAAAATCGACGAAGCCGCATGGACGCAGCGCGTCAGGCAGCTTTCGGCGGTTTTTGCGGCTTATCCGGCGGTTCTCTCGTCGGGCGTGGATTTCCAGGTGTCCCAGGGCACTTCGTACTATCTGAATACCGAGGGGACGATCGCGCGTGTGAATGACCGGATCGGGTATCTGCGCGTGCGCGCCACGGCGCAAGCGCCCGACGGGATGATCCTGTACGACGGAGATTCACTTGAGGCGCTGGAGCCACAGCGGCTGCCCGGCGAGGCGGAACTGCGGCAGACGGTGGAGGCGGTGGCGAAGAATGTCGCCGCACTGGCTGCGGCGCCGGCAGGCGTGAGTTACTCGGGGCCGGTGCTGCTGGAGGGGATCGCGGCGGCGCAGGCGTTCGGAGAAGTGTTCGGTTCCAACCTGGGAGTGACGCGCCGTCCGGTGGCGGAGCCTGGGCGGCAGGTGCCGGTGCCGGCAAGCGAGCTGGAGGGTCGTCTGGGGCTGCGGGTGTTGCCGGAGTGGATGGACCTGATCGACGACCCCGGACAACGCGAGTTTGCCGGCCGTCCGCTGCTGGGGTTCTACCTGGTGGATCTGGACGGTGTGCGGCCGCAGAGACTGACCGTGGTGGAGAAGGGCGTGCTGAAGGCGCTGCTGGCCACGCGCCAGCCGGTGAAAGGGATGAACGGGCCCAGCGGGCGCTCGCGGCTGCCGGGGGCGTTCGGGCTGAAGACGCCACGCATCTCGAACCTCTTTGTGCAGGCCAGTGCGACGGAGAGCGAGGCGGCGCTGAAGAAGCGGCTGCTGGATCTGGCGGCGCAGGCGGGGCGCGAGTACGCGATCGTGATCCGCAAGCTGGACTTCCCCTCGTTCGGCTCGGTGGATGACCTGCGCCAACTGGCGGCGCAGGCGGGGCGCAGCGGCGGCGGGAGCCGGCCGGCCCCGCTCCCGGTGCTGGTGTACCGGCTGTACCGCGACGGGCGCGAGGAGCTGGTGCGGGGGATGCGGCTGCGCTCGCTCGGGACGAGGCAGTTCCGCGACATTGTGGCGGCGGGCGACCGGCCGTATCAGTTCGACTATCTGGACAATGGAGCGCCGCTGGCGATCACCGGGGCCGGCAATTACGTGGTGGGGTGTTCGGTAGTGGCGCCGTCTCTGCTGTTTGAAGAGCTGGACCTGGAACCGGCGACCGCCGATCTTCCCAAGCCTCCCATCGTGCCGCCGCCGCAGTGAGGCGGCGGGCGCGGGCGCGAGGTTGCTAAGCTCGAAATCGGAAGCCCCGTGGGACTGCTGACGCGCGCCATCTTCGCCGAGATCTCCGCCAGCGCGCTGCTTGGGACCGCGCTTTTCGTCTTCGTCCTGTTCCTGCAACGGGCGGCGCAACTCTTCTCGATCCTGGTGACGACATCGGCGGCGGCGGGCACGGTGGGCTATCTCTTCCTTCTGCTGCTGCCGTCGACCATGCCGCTGACGGTTCCGCTGGGCGTGCTGGCCGGAATCCTGATCACGCTGAGCCGGATGTCGGGCGACGGCGAGGTGACGGCGCTGCGGGCGGCGGGCGTGCCCGCGTGGAGGCTGCTGGCGCCGGTGGCGGGCCTATCGCTGCTGGCGGCTTCAGTCGCCGGCTTCTGCTCGCTCCATCTGACGCCGCTGAGCAACCGGGAGCTGGTGCGGGTGATCAACAAGCTGGGCGCCGCGCAACTGTCGTCGGAGATCCAGCCGCGAGTGTTCGAGGAGAGCTTCCCCAACAAGGTCCTCTACGTCGGGGACCTGATTCCGGGCACGCCGGTGGTCTGGCGCAGGATCTTCATTGCCGACCTGACACCGGCGTCCGAGCGGCAGAGCGCGGCGCCGCGCAAGGGAGACTGGCCGGTGGTGACACTGGCGGCGGAAGCGGTGGTTCTGCCGGACCCGGCGCGGAACCGGCTTCAGCTTTCCCTGAAGCACGGGGCGACGTACGAAGCAGCGCCGGATCCGGCCGAGTATCACCGCATTCAATTCCCGCGCGGCGAGCAGGCGCTGGACGCGCGGCCTCGCACGGAGGTTCGGGCCAAGAACTACACGGCGACGCCGACGCTCGACCTGCTGCCCGAACTGGACCGCAGCGTGGAAGCGCGGATTGAGTTCCATCAGCGGCTGGCGCTGCCGATGGCGTGCCTGCTGCTGGGGCTGGCGGCATTCCCGCTGGGCGTGGCGGCGCGGCGGGGCGGCAAGAGCGGTGCGTTTGTCATCACGGTGGGCTTCGCGCTGTTCTACTACACCGCGCTGGTGAGCCTGATCGGGCTGGCACGGGAGGGGCGCATTGGCGCCGAGCTGGCGGCCTGGCTGCCAGACGCGGTGTTTGCTGTGCTCGCCTTGGCGCTGCTGATACGGCTGGAAAAACCCGGCGACAGGGACTGGCTTGCAGCCGCGCGGCAGCGGGCTTCCGAACTGCTGCCCCGGATCCGCTCGCTGCTGCGGTTCCCGGCGCCGGCGCCGGGCGTGATGAGCCTGAGGACGGGAGGGACGAGGATCTTTTTCCTGCCGCAGGTGATCGATTTTTACGTCATATCCAGCTTCTTTTTCTATTTTCTGGTTCTTTTGTTCACGTTTGTCACTCTTACAGAGGTATTTAATTTCTTTGAGCTGCTGGGGGATGTCTTCCGCAACCAGATCCCGATAGCGGATCTGTTCCGGTATCTTTTCTTCCTGACGCCGAAGCTGGTTTACGACGCGGCGCCGCTCAGCGTGCTGGTGGCCACGCTGGTGTCGTTCGGGATCCTCTCCAAGCACAACGAGATCACGGCGATGAAGGCGTGCGGCGTGAGCCTGCACCGGCTGAGCCTGCCGGTGCTGGCGGCCGGCGCGGCTCTCAGCGTGGCGCTGTTCGCTTTCGATCACTACGTCGCCACGGGCGCCAACGTGATCCAGGAGCGGCTGCGCAACCAGATCAAGGGGCGGCCGGCGCAGACGTACATGCGCCCGCAGAGTCCCTGGATTTTCGGGCAGGGGCCGCGGATTTATTATTACCGCTATCTGAATGAGTCGGAGGGCGTGCTGGGCGGCGTGAGCGTGTACGAATTCGCTGACAAAGGATTTGATCTGGCGCGCCATATCTATGCCGAGCGGGCCCGGTGGGAGCCGGGTTTGCGCACGTGGGTCTTCCAGAACGGCTGGGTTCGGGATCTGGGCCCGGGACAGGAGCGGTTCCGGAAATTCGAGGGGGAAGCGGCGACGTTTCCGGAGATCGACGAGCCGCCATCGTGGTTCATCAAGGAGGTGAAGACTTACAAGCAGATGACGTTCGAGCAGCTTGGCGAGTACATAGCCGAGATGCAGCAGTCGGGCTTCAACACGATTCCGCTCCAGGTGCAATATCACAGGAAGTTCTCGGCGCCGCTGTTTGCGCTGGTGATGGCGCTGCTCAGCGTGCCGTTCGCGTTTCTGACGGGCACGCGGGGGGCGCTCACCGGAGTGGGAGTGAGCCTCGGCATCGCAGTGGCGTATTTCGCGCTGAATTATCTGTTCGAGCAGCTCGGCAACGCGGGGCAGCTTCCGCCGCACCTGGCGGCGTGGTCGCCGAATGCTCTGTTCGCCCTGGCCGGGCTGTATCTGATGTCGAGAATGCGGACGTGACGCGGGTTATGAATCGACGAGAATTGCTGGCCGGTTTCATTCCTGTCATCTGCGCCGGCGCCGACCGGGAAGACTGGACACGCTGGAGCGACAGGAAGGTGCTCGAGATCCTGACGGATTCCCCGTGGGCGCACCGCCGGCGGGTAAGGCTGGAATGGTTCCGCCGCGATCCGGAGCCACCGCGCGCGGAGGAGATGCCCGGCGCGACCGGGCCGAACATGAGGCGGCCCGGAGGGAGCAATCCGATCGGGGGAATCGGCGTGCCGCGGACGTCGCTGCCGCTGGAGGCGGATCTGATCATCCGCTGGTCCTCGGCGCTGCCAGTGCGGCAGGCGCGCGCCTTATACATTCAACGCTCGCAGGGCGGGTCTGCGAGGGCGTTGGGCGAGCTGCTGGAGGATGAACCCGAGCACGCCATCCTGGAGATCCACGGGCTGCCGGCGCAGATTGCGCACAAAGGAGCAGGATCAGTGGAGCTGGCGGCGATGCAGGGCGTGCGCGTGCGCCTGCCACGCGGAAGGGTGGTTGCGCCGGTGAAGACGCGCGCCGACATCACGGGGCTGACGCTGGATCTGTATGCTTATTTTGAGCGCGCCGCGCTGGGGCCGCCAGGCGGAGAGATGGAAGTGATGGCAGACCTGCAAATCGCGCGTTTCCGCGAGCGCTTCCGGACCTCGAAGATGATCTACGGGGGGCGGTTCGAGATCTGACCAAGGAGCGCGCGGCGCGCGGCCGATGCGATAGTCTCTTTGGGAAGCGGTCCCGCGCGGACCGGCAGTCTCGAGGAGGAACCGCACATGAGATGGGCATCTGTGGTGGCGGCATGGAGCCTGCTGGCGGCGCCAGCTGCGGCGCAGGCGCAGAAGCAGTTCCGCACGGTGGTCTTCGGACGCTATTCGGACTCGATTCAGAGCTTCGAAGCGTTCGCGCAGCGCGCCAGACAATCCGGCGCCACGCATATTGTGATCACGGCCGAGGACCTGCCGTGGGCGTTGTGGATGCTCGACACGAGGGGCGATCCTTATCCCGCGTGGGCGATGTCGAACATCGGCATCTTCAAGGCAGCCACGCCGGATGCTTTGAAGCCCTACCTGCCGCAGGACTACGCGAACCGCGTGATGGGCATCCTGAAGGAACGCTGCGAGGTCCTGCGGAGGCTGGGGCTGAAGGCGGCGTACACGACGTTCGAGCCGCAGATCCTGCCCGAGGCCGTCTATCTTGACCACCCGCTGTGGCGCGGGCCGCAGGTGGACCATCCGCTGCGCTCCCGCGTGCCTCGCTTCGCGCCCAATATCGACAACCCGGAAGTGCTGGCGCTGTATCGCGAGTCGATGCGGAAGTTCTGCACCGTGTGTCCGGAAGTGGAAGTAGTCTCGCTGCATACGAACGATTCCGGCTCCGGCATGAGCTGGAGCCCGGGGCTGTATCAGGGGCCGAACGGCAGCGCGTTGACCCGCAACCGGAAGATGTATGAGCGCTACCGGGAGTTTTTCGGCGCGCTGCGGCAGGGGGCGCAGGACGCCCGGCAGGGACCGCTGGAGATCGACGCGGAATGGGTGCGGGAGTCCGTGCCGGAGCTGTTCGCCACGCGGCTCGACGCCGGCATGGCGATTGCGAACATCGAGGGGCCTAAGGCGACGCCATACAAAGCGGTAGTGGGTTTCCTGCTCGACTACTTTTATCCGTTTTATCCGGCGCTCGGAATTCCGCTGCCCGTGCGGTATCTGGAGGAACTCGAAAAAGCTTCCCGGAGCAGCGCGCCACGGCTGTTTTATCTGATCGGCGACCGCTACAACACGGACATCTATTTCGATATCTACGACCGATTCTGGAAGAGCCCGACTTCGGACGATGTTTCCCGCATGCAACTGCTGCGGTCGATTGCGGCCGCGCGCGTGGGAGAGGCGAACGCCGGAGCGCTGGTGGGGGCGTGGAACGCGATCCACCGCGCAGGGCGAGATGTCGATATTCTGAACTTCGGCGGCACGCTGTTCTACATCGGAGGAGTTCACCAGCGGTGGATCACGCGGCCGTTCGTGCCGTTCCCCGAGGAGATGCAGGAAGGGGAGCGCGACTATTACCGCCGTTTCCAGTTTCAGGCGCGCGGCGAAGACAGGGCGCGCGACCTGGGGGACATCCAGGGCACGCGGCAATATCAGGGATTGGGCGGCATGGCCGTTTCCGGACAACTGCTCGTACGGATGAAGGCCGACATCGCGCAGGCGCGAGAGCTGATCGGCAGGACCGTCTCGCAGCCCGCAGCGGCCCAGCGCAGGGCCGAACTCGAGCTTCTCGACAAGCGGCTCCGGGTGTTCGACATCCTCATCGACAACTGCCGAGACGGGCTGGAGTATCAGTACCTGCTGGACTTCACGAAGGGCGGGCGGCTCCGCCGCCCGGTCGAGTTTCAGGAGCACCTGACCGACATCACGGAATGGCGCCAGATCAAGGACATCGCACGTCGCGAAATGGACAACAGCATTGTGCTGGCCGGGATGCTCGAATCGACGAAGGACGTGCTGCTGGACCTGGCGCGGACAAAGGACGAGGAAAACATCCGCGTGCTGGGGCCGGATCTGGCCGAGCAGTTGCGTTTCCGCGCGAGGATCATGGCCAAGTATTGGGAGGATTACGAGCGGCTGTTCGATGAGGAGAAGCCGCTGCCCGCGCCGGCCGAGAAACGCTGATTCAACGTTCGAGCTGCCTGGCTTTTTCGGCAAGCCGGGCGGCGAGCGCCTCGTCGCCCCGGCGGCGAGCGGCATCGGCGGCACGCCGCGCGGCGCCCAGGGCCTCGCCGGCGCGGCCCGAGGCCTCATACAGCTCCGAGAGCCGTTCGAGAATCACCGGCTCCTCGCCACCGCTCAATTGCGCCGCCTTCTCGACATGGGCAAGACCGTCCTTCAGGCTGCCGGTTGCGGCCAGGGCGCGGCCGAAATTGAAGTGCAGCACGGCGGAATTCGGCTCGAGCTCGAGCGCTTTTCGGAAATACGGGAGAGAATCCTGGTAGCGCCCCGCGCGCGCCAGCGCCCCGGCGTAATTGTTGAGCGCGTCGGAGCTGTCCGGCGTCAGCTCCAGAGCGACACGCAGGTGGACCAGAGCCTTCTCCGTTTCCCCCGTCTCGACGAGCATTCCTCCGTAAGCGCTGCGAGCCTGCGCGTCGCCTGGGCGCAGTTCGAGGGCGCGTTCGAAATGGCGCGCCGCCTCGTCATACTTCTTCGACCGCGCGAGAGCGATGCCGATGTTGGTGTGGGCGCGGACGTTGTCGGGATCGAGTTCGAGCGCGCGGGAGAACTCGCGCGCGGCGTCCTCCAGCCGACCGGCACCGTGAAGGGCGGCTCCCAGATTGCTGATGGCGGCGGCGTCCTGCGGGTCGAGTTCGAGCGCCTTCTTCCACTCGCTGATGGCATCCTCGAATCTCCCCTGCCGGTACAGCGCCAGGGCGCGGTCGGAAATCCTGTAGAACTCGGTGGCGGGCGCTTCGATTTTGAGCCACTCATCTACGCCGATATTGACGAATTCGGGAATGTTCACCGCGCGGTTCGCGGCAGTGGCGTTTTCGATCAGGATCGCCGGGCTGTCGTTGCCGTTCTCATCGATGTGAGTGAGGAACATCTGGGTATACGGGGAGCGGCTCTTGGAGGAGAAAACGAGCCACCGTCCGTTGGGCGAAAAGCTGTGCCAGGAATTCATCAGCGGCGTATTGCAGGTCATGCGCCGCGGAACGCCGCCCTCGAACGGCACGATATAGAGCTGGCTGTCGGGACGCATGAGCAGCCCGTTGCGCGCCTGCACGAAGACGATCCATTTGCCGTCGGGCGAGACCTTGGGAAAGCTGTTGCTCATGCCATTGGCAGACGCGCCGCGGACAGGCTCAGCCTTTCCGCCCCGCCCGCCGTTGAACGGGATGCGGTACAGGTCGTACTGGATCTGCGTTTCGTTGGGGTCGTTGGCATGTTCCGCCAGTTGCGTGCCTGGCGGGTAGGCATCGCGGGCGCGCGCCCGCGCGAAAACGATCCACTTTCCATCGGGGCTCCAGGCGGCGTTGGTGTGGACGTAGCCTAGATCGTCAGCGCCAGGCAGCGGCTTCAACTGGCGGGTCTCGCGGTCATACCAGGCGAGGATGCCGCGGGTGGGATAAAAGACCTGGAGAAAGCGGTAGTCGCGGAAATTGGCGACGTAGAAATTTCCCTGCACGTCCTGCGGCAATTCCGGGGCGATTCCCGCGCCTTTCACCGGTTGAGAACGGTCGAATTCCGAGCCGTTCACCATGGTAACGACGGTTTGACCGTCGGGCGACACCTGCGACATGAACCCCACGCGGATCTTTCCTCCGAGCTTGCCGCGGAAGTTGCTCCAGGCGATGACGTCGCGGTTGTGGATCACCGTCTCTCTGCGGATGGGCACCAGGGCGTAGAGGCCCTTGTCGTTCTGAGGCCCGTCGACGTCAAGCCCCAGGGTCTTGCCGTCGCGCGAGAACGAGTGGCAGTTCATGCAGACTGGCAGGTCGTCAATGAGCAGGCGGCTGTGATCTTCACGCACGTAGCGCAGGCGCCACGCGACCAGCGGCAGCGCGGAAGGCGGCAGGGGTTTGATGACGCCTCGTTCCAGTTGTGCGGGCATGAGCGGCACATCGCGGAAGAAGATGGGCGCGCCGACGGGATCTTTGGACGTGCGGAAGGTCACGCTGCCGGTGGAGACGATCCTGTCCGGCTCCAGCGGGCTGTAGCCTTCGATCACGACTGTGGCCGGCTTCTCCACGCTCCTTCGCTTGATCTCCTCCCACTCTTCGCGTGATGGACGCCAGGTGCGGGAAGCGGCTTTGTCGGCGGGCACCCTGGGCAATTCGTTGGTGTCCGCCACCGCCCGGTAATCGATTTCACCGGACTCGAGCCAGCGCACCTGCAATTGGAGCCGCAGGGGCGCACCCCCATCGGTGAAGCGGACTACGGCGCGCCATGCGGTGTTCGACGGCGCCGAGTCGCGGAACAGAAACGTGGGCGGGGCGAAGTCCGGGGGAAACAGCGAATCCTGCAGCGGGTAGTCGATCACAATCCGGCCAGGCGGCTGGGCCGCAGCAAGGAGGTGGACGAACCACAGCGCGAGCAGGATTCTCATCGAAGCCCCGTGTTCACGATGATACCTGACGGCACGAGCGACGGCGCGAGGGGTTCCTGATATCCTTGATACTTCAACTTCTCCGCGGGCCGCGAGTGTTGCGCCGGGGCCGCGGGCAGCGGAGTGCGAGACGGAAAGCCATGAGCCAACCGCGGGAACGCATGTTCGTCACTGAAGACGGGCGCAATGTCGCCTTCGTTTTTGCGCTTGTCAGTTCGCTCTTCCTGTTGTGGGGGTTCCTCAACGGAATGATCGATGTGATGGACAAGCATTTTCAGGATGAGCTGGGGCTGACGAAGGCGCAGTCGGCCTGGGTGCAGTTCGCGCACTATCTCGGCTATTTTCTGATGGCGGTGCCCGCCGGCTGGCTGGCGTCGAAGCACGGATACAAGGCGGGCATTGTGGCCGGCCTCCTGATTGTGGCCATCGGAGGCTTCTGGTTTCTGCCCGCCACGGAGGTGCACTCCCTCGTCAAGGAAGGGAAGGTTGGACCGAACGCAGCATTCCTCGCGTTCCTGATTGGCGTGTGCACGATAGCCGGAGGGCTCACGTTTCTGGAAACGGTGGCGAACCCGTACACGACGGTGCTCGGTCACCCGCGGTTCGCCGCTACGCGGATCAACCTGGCGCAGTCGATGAACGGGTTCGGCTGGATCTTCGGCCCGATGGTGGGCAGCGTGTATTTCTATTCGAAAGACGCGGCGGGACGGAGCACGGGGAGCGAGACGCTTTACATTCCCTATGTAACCAGCGCCATCGGCGTCCTGGTGCTGGCGCTCATCTTTTATCTGACGAAGCTGCCGAACATCAAGACGGCCGACGAATACCACATGGACAACGGCACTCCCGGCGTGCCGCAGTCCATCTGGCTGCACCCGCACTTCACGCTGGCGGTGGCGGCGCAGTTCCTGTATGTGGCGGCTCAGGCGGGGATTTTCAGTTTCTTCATCAACTATATGGTGGAGGAGCCGCCCTCGATGCCCGCTTCGTGGCATCCGGCGATGGAGAGCTTCGCCGCGCGTGCTGGCATCCTGAGCGACTGGCTGAGAGGGTGGCTGGAGCCGGTGGACGGGGGCGCCGCGTGCCGGATCACGGAGAAGGGCGCGGCGAACCTGGCGAGTGCGGCGTTTCTGTTCTTTCTTGCGGGACGGTTTTCGGGCGCAGCCATTCTGCGGCGGTACGCGGCGCACCGCGTGCTTGGAACATACGGGCTGATGAATGTTTTGGCGACGCTGCTGGTGTTTTTCAAGCTGGGCTGGTTCTCGGTGGCGTGCGTGTTCCTGAGCTACTTCTTCATGTCCATCATGTTCCCGACGATTTTCGCGCTGGGCATCCACGGGCTGGGGGCGCGCGCGAAGAAGGCTTCCTCGTTCATCGTGATGGCCATCATGGGTGGCGCGCTGCTGCCGAAGCTGATGGGCTTCATCGCCGACAAGTCCAACATGTCGCGCGGCTTCATTGTGCCGATGTTGTGCTTCCTCTTCGTGGCCTGGTACGGTTTCCAGTGGCCGCGGTTCAGCAGAGCCGAGTCGCTCTCCGCCGCACCTTCAGCACGGGGTCACTGAGCGGCAGCAGCCGTCCCGGCGCGGTTCGTCCGCCCGGTCGAGGCGCGGTCTTTTGCGGAACTCGCCCCCGATCAGGGCTGGTGCTGGACGCTCATATGGCTCGCCGGTTCGGCAACCAGGAGGCTCCAAACCTGCACGCCGCCCACCCGCAGCCGCGGGCCGGACTGGGTTCTGATCGTTGAAGACTCTGGAAAACTGCGGCTGCTGCCGGGAATTGAGCAACAGGACGTCCTGTTTTGCGAGGCGGCCTCATCCCCGTACCGGCGCGCTATCAGGCGTAACGGTTCGGACTGATCCGGGCGATTGGCCGCTCAATGCAGCACGATTTTTTCCCCGCACGCGCCATTTTAACGCGGTGATAAAAATCCTTGCAGCACAGTTTGATCTCTCTCATAATTTTGTCGATTCCCGGTTCGCTGCGGACTGCGGTTGGTCAGCGGGGCGTAGCAGCGAGACGGCTCCGAACGGTGTCTGGCTCCGCTGCGTTTCAGAACAGCACGTCAGGAGGCGCGCCAGGGGGCGCTTCCCGGCGGGATTGCCGTTTCCAGGCTGGCACCGGATAGTGTAATTTCTTACACTATAAACATGGCGCCGCGGGTTGTGGCTCACTGGGATGGCGACCGCTTCTTCGCTTCGATCGAACAGGCGGCCGACCGGCGTCTGCGCGGACGCGCCGTGGTGGTGGGCGGGGAGCGCCGGGGAGTGGTGTTGTCGGCGAGTCCGGAGGCGCGGCGGGTCGGGATCCGGCCGGGGTGGCCGGTGGGACGCGCCCGCCGGGCGGTGCCGGATCTGGTGGTGGTTCCGGCGCACTTCGAGCTGTACGAGCGGTTCTTTGACGAGATCCTGTGGCTGTGCCAGGAGACGACGCCGCTGGTGGAGCCAGCGTCGGTGGGAGCGGCATGGCTCGATCTGACGGGCACGGAGAGGGTGAACGCGCGGGACGCGCGCGCCGTGATGGAACGGATCCAGACGACTGTGCGGCAGTGGCTGCACGTGTCCATCTCGACGGGGATCGCCGTCAACAAGCTGGTGTCGAGACTGGCGGCGCGCGCGGGCAAGCCGGGCGGGCGGCTGGTGGTGCCGCCTGGGCGGGAGCGCGCGTTTCTGGCGCCGTTGCCGGTGGCGGCGTTGCCCGGGTTGAACCGCGAGGCGCTGGAGGCGCTGGATCTGGCGGGCATTCATCGCATCGGGCAGGTGGCGGCGCTGCCGGCGGATATGCTGGGGGCGGTGCTCGGACGCCGCGCGTTGCCGCTGATCCGGCAGGCGCAGGGCATCGCCGACGAACCGGTGGGCGCGCGCCGCAGAAGTTCGGAAGAAGGATGGGCGGAGCGGATCGAATTTCCTGAGGATGCGTGGGAAGAGAGGCTGCTGTTGACGGCGCTGCGGGGGATGCTGGAACGGCTGATGGCGGCTGTGCGCGCGGCGGGCGTGGAAGTGCGGCGGCTGACGCTGGAGCTGCGCTACACGGACCGCGCGGAGTCGCGGTATTCGGTGGACCTGAGTGAGCCTTCCTGCACGGAAGACGACGCGCTGCCGCTGCTGCCCGCGCTGCTGGAAGGGGCGTGGACGCGCCGCGTGCGGCTGCGGGCGATGACGCTGCGCGCGGGGCGCGTGTACCGTCCGGGGACTCAGTTGGCGCTGTTCGATCTGAACGCCGAGCAGCGCGAGCGGCGGCGGCGAGCGGCGGCGGTGCTGGACGCGGTGAGGAAGCGGTTTGGGGCGGCGGCGCTGGTGCGGGGCGCGGATCTGCTGGACAAAGCGCTGGCGCTCACGCAGGATTGAAATATGACCTGGCGATGGCTGATGGTTTTGCCGCTGATCGCGGCGGCCTGCGCGGCCGAGACGCGCCGCGTGGGTCCGGGGCAGCGCTACCGGACGCCGTGCGAGGCGATCCGCGCCGCCGCCGCGGGCGACGTGATTGAGATCGACGCGGCAGGCAGCTACACAGGCGACGTGTGCGCCTTTTATCCGAAGCAGTTGACGCTGCGCGGCGTCAACGGGCGCCCGCGGATCGACGCCGGCGGGCGCACGGCGCAGGGCAAGGCCATCTGGGTCATCGGCGGCGGGGAGGTGACGGTGGAAAATATCGAATTCACCGGCGCGCAATGCGCGGACAGGAACGGCGCGGGCATCCGGTTCGAAGGGCGGCGGCTCACGGTGCGGGATTGCGTGTTTCGCAACAATGAGAACGGCGTTCTCAGTGGGAATGATCCGTCCTCTGCTCTGCTGATCGAATATTCAGAGTTTGATTCAAACGGCTATGGCGATGGATATTCGCATAATGTTTATGTGGGCCGGATCGCGGAATTTACCATGCGTTTCTGCTGGTCGCACTCGGCGAAGGAAGGACATCTTGTGAAGAGCCGGGCGGCAGTGACAAACCTGCTGTACAACTATCTGGACACCGGCCGGGGCACGGCCAGCTACGAGGCGGACTTCCCTGAACCGGGCACCGTCCTGCTGCTCGGCAATGTGATTGTGCAGCGTCCATCGAGCCACAATTCGATCGTTGTCTCCGTGGGCCAGGAGGCGGCGCCGCAGCCGGACGCAGTGCTGCGCCTGATTCACAACACGATCATCAACCTGGGGCCGCCGCAGGCGACGCTGGTGTTCGGCGGCCGCGGAGCGCCGGGCGCGGCGGTGTTCCGGAACAACGTATTCTTCGGCGACGCGCGGATCACGAACGCTGCCTTCCGGCCTGGCGCCGGGAACTTTCATCTGCCGCTGTCCGGCGTGACCGATCTAGCCGGGCTGGATTTCCGGCCGCGCGGGCGGACGCAAACAGCCGTGCCGCTGGCGCAGAACGAGACTCCCGCGGCTCAGTACCTGCATCCGGCGTGCGGGGCGCGCCGCCCAATGGCCACAACACCGGGCGCGCTGGAATCGGGGGCACCGCCGGAGCCCTCGCCGGAAGCCCCCGCGCGATGCCGCGCGCCGTTGCGCTGAACCATCGGCCCAGCGCCGTCGGACGCCTGGAGCATGCTTGCCGCGCCGTCTATCATAGAAGAAGAGACGCTGCTGCGGGACCGTAGCTCAGATGGATAGAGCATCTGCCTTCTAAGCAGAGGGTCGCAGGTTCGAGTCCTGCCGGTCCTGCCAGAACCTCCGCCGTTCCCTTCCGTGCCTTCTTGCGCCAGCCGCTACCGTGGCGTGATCAGGCCGCCGAGCTTGTCCGCTTCGCTGGAATCCAGGCGTGGGAAGAGCGTGGAGTACGCCTCCAGGTACTTCAGCCCGGAACCCGTATTGAAGATCACGACGCGGTCTGAGGAGCGGAGGAAGCCATTCTGCAGTAGCTTTTCGAGGGCCGCAAAGCAGGCCGCCCCTTCGGGGCTTGCGAAGATGCCTTCGAGGCGCGCTACGCTGGCGCCGGCTTCGAGCGCCTCGCGGTCCTCAACGGCCACGCAGGTTCCGCCGCTTGCGCGCACGGCGCGCAGGATGAGAAAATCACCCAGCGGTTTCGGCACCCGTAATCCGGCGGAAATCGTACTCGCATTTTGCCAGAATTCGGCCCGTTCTTTACCCTCCTCAAACGCTTTGACCACCGGCGCGCAACCGGCCGCCTGGACCACGATCATCTTCGGCCGCTCGGGCCCGATCCATCCCAGCGCCTCCATCTCGTCGAACGCTTTCCACATACCGATCAGCCCCACGCCGCCGCCGGTCGGATAAAAGATGGCGTCGGGCAGCTTCCACTGCAACTGTTCGGCGACCTCGTAGCCCATCGTCTTTTTTCCTTCGATCCGGTACGGCTCCTTGAGCGTGTTGATTTCGAACCACTCGCCGCGCGCCGCGCCTTCTGCCACCAGGCGTCCGCAATCGCTGATGAGCCCGTCGACCAGCGTCACGCGTGCGCCGTAGCTCTCGCATTCGATGTAGTTTGCCTGCGGCACGTCCCGCGGCATGAAGATGTGCGCTTCAATCCCTGCAGCGGCGCTGTAGGCAGCCGCCGCGCCTGCGGCGTTGCCCGCGCTTCCGATGGCCACACGCTCCACGCCCAGCTCGCGGCACATTGAAATGCAGCAGGAGAGCCCGCGCGCCTTGAAAGAAGCCGTGGGATTCAGTCCTTCATCCTTGATCCAGATGTTCGCCGCGCCGAGTCTCTCCTCGTAGCGCCGCGCGCGCACCATCGGCGTCCATCCTTCACCCAGCGTGACCATCGAAGCGGGATTCGACACCGGCAGAACCGGGGCGTAGCGCCACATCGAAGCCGGCGCGCCAGCGAGCCACTCGCGGCTCCAGCTCCGCCGCGCGGCGTCGAGATCGTAACGCACCAGCAGCGGCCCGCCGCAAGAGCAGAGGTTCCAGGCGCGGCCCGCTTCGTGCCGGGCGCCGCAAAGGCTGCATTCGAGATGGGTGAGCGTGGTCATCACTTGCAGCATAGCGCCCGGAGCGGAGGCGGGCGCTGGCGCGGAAAAAACCGCCAGAAATCATCGAGCCGGTCGAGCCTGTGCGCCTACTGTTTTCCCGACGGACGGCGGACGCCGCGGGATGACGGCAGATGAAATGTGACGGCGATGTCCGTGATCACTTCCACCGGCTCGCCGTTGAGCAACGTGGGGCGGTAGCGCCATCTCAGGACGGCCTCTCTGGCAGCCTCTACGAGCAACGGATGTCCGGACACCGGTTCTACCCTCCGAATCGTTCCGTCTTTTCCGATCAAGGCCCGCAAGACCACCTCGCCTTCCACGCGGGATTTTCGAGCCTCAGCGGGATATTTGGGTTTGGGACTCCTTGCCAGGTGGCGGCCACTGGAGAGAACGCTGATGACGCGAATCCTCGCGGAGCTCTGCGTGCCGGAGGGCACGGGCGGGCGGATGGCTGGCGTCTGCCGAGGCGGCGCCGGCCCCGGCGGCAATGCAATCAACGCAGCGGCCAGCGCCACCGGCAATGCCGACAAAATCAGGCCTCGCACCCGCTGGTTGCGGCCGCCCGGAGAACCAGTCTCTGGCTGCCCAGGCCGCCTCATGGCCAACCCTTCATCCGTCTTGGACAACCGCCAGTGCGGAGTGGTTCCCGGGAAAGTACGGGGCAACCACACTGCCAGCCGGGATCAGCACCGCAAAACTGGGAAACAATGCCGCTATTCCACGCGGAAATTCATCTCGACATTCGCCCGAACGGCGACGGGTTTTCCATCCTGGACAGCGGGTTTGAACTTCCACTGCGAGACAGCTTCAAGGGCCTTCTCGTCCAGCCCCAGGCCGAGGCCGCGCAGCACCTTCGCTTCTCTCACCGCGCCTGCTTCATCGACCAGTATCTCCAGCAAGACCGTGCCCCGGACCCGCGCCGCACGCGCTTCGGGAGTCAGGTCGGGCTCCACCTTGTGAATGGGAACCGGAATCTGGCCGCCAGACCGCACGACCTCGGGCAGAGGACGACTTTCGGACTGCGTCGCATTCTCACCCGGCAGGACGAACGGTACGTGAATTTCAGTCTCCACTTCGGCCGGCGCGCCATTGAGCAGCGTGGGCCGGTAGCGGTATCTCTGCACCGCTTCCATGGCCGCCTGCGCCAGCAGTGGATGTCCGCCAAGCAGAGTCAGGTTCTTCACAGTCCCGTCTTCTCCGATGACGGCTGCGAATCGCACCGTGCCCTGAATGCGGGCTGCCCGGGCCGCTTCGGGATACACCGGTTCCGGCTTGAAGAGGAGCATGACCTGCTGCACGTTGCCTCCCACGCGAATCCGGCGAGGGGCAACGGAAGCCGCCGGAGAGGCGCCCTTCAGGCGGCTTTCGTAGATCGCCATCACTTTCTTCGCGGCTTCGTTGTCCGGGTCCAGCGCGAGCGCCCGGCGCACGTAAGTCTCAGCCTCCTTTACGAACAGGCCGGAGTCCTGTGGAGACGGCGCCGCCTGGCCTTGCGTTTTCACGACTGGCCCGCGGTACGCCAGCAGCACCTCGGCCACGTATGCCAGCAGCAACGGATCCGGAGTGCTCGCCAGCTCCGCACGCACCTTGGCGCGAAAATCCGTACTGCCGGACACATTGCCAAGGATCGCATTCGCGTAGAGGTTGGCGAGTCCCACGGTATAAAACCGGTCTGCGGGTTCAAGCCGCATGGCGCGTTGCAGAAGCGACTCTGCATCGAAAAGCATTCCTGCGCGGGCCATGACATTAGCGGCGTTGGCCAGCACGCGGGCCGACTCCGGCCGCTCGGCCGTGTGCTTCTTCCAGATCTGCGCCAACTGTTGAATGTCCTCGGCCGCCTCGCCCCGCTGCGCCATGGCGGCCCACAGCATCGTCGCCTGCACCGCGTGGGACGTCTCCGGGCGCTGCTCGATCAGAACCATCGCGTGCTCGCGCGCCCTGGCCATCTCCCTCTTAGCCACATAGTGGTTCAGCAGGCGAAACCGCACGCGGTCATCGTTCGGATCCTTTTCAAGTGCAGCCTCCATCTCCGCGGCCTCCCGATCGCTGACGGGCGTCTGAGACTGCAACAAAATGGCGGGCGGCGGCGCGAGGGGCGCAGGAGGCGCCTCCGGCGGTTGCGGGACAGGCGTGACGAGCGCAGCAGCCACCACCACGGGCAGCGCGGCCGAGATCAACGCTGCCAGTGCAGGCTTGCGCAAAGGTTGAGCGGAAAACCGGGTTGCGGAGAGGATCTTTTCCATCCGCCTTGCCGTTCGAGAACTTCGAGCCATGGCTGTCGCCTCCAATCCGTGCAGACGGCGGGCCTGCACATCGCGCGCGAAATCGAGAATCGCCTGCACATACGCCTGACGGTCGCCGAGCACCGCCAGCGCCTCCTGGTCTGCGCACTCCTCCGCTTCGGCAGCCAACCGCTTCTCAAGCCACCAAGCCGCTGGGTGGAACCAGTACAACGTCCGGTTGAGCGCTGCAAGGCGCGCCGCCATCCAGTCCCTTCCGCCTGCGTGCGCCATTTCATGAGCCAGCACGCTGCGGAGTTTCTGCAGCGGCCACTCGCGCCAGTTTTCAGGCAGCAAAACCAGGGACCGGCGCACGCCAAGCGTGAACGGGATGGCGACGCGCGGACTCGACCGGATCCCGATCCGGGCTGGGTCCAAACCCAGGCTGCGCGCCAGCTCCGCCGCTTCCGGGATCTCTTCCAGCCGGGAAGTCATCAGGATGCGGCGGAGCCGAATCGCGCCCGCCCCCATGCGCAGCAGCAGGAACGCAACAATGGCGGCGTAACCCGCCGCCAGCCAGTTCGGGCGCACACCGGTGGCATGCGCGCTGCCGGCGGCAAGAGGCGGCTCGACGGCCACATCGATCATCGCCGGCTCCGCAGCCGCCGCGCTCCGCCACCACGGCACCTCCACAAACCGCTGGGGCAGCCCCAGGCTCAGCAGCGGCACGGTCAGCATCCCCGCAATGACCGCGACGCGCACCCCATAGCCCAACCGCATATTGCGGCGCCGGATCAGCCAGGCGGCGAGCTCGCCCGCCAACCAGAGCACCGTGACACGCACGAGAATGTCCGCAACAGCCATCATCTGCGCCCATCCCTCTCCCGCTCCAGCCGCCGCGCCAGCTCGCGCAGCTCCCGCGGGTCGATCACTTCGTCCTCCACCATGGCCGTTACCAGTTCTTCCACCGATCCTTGGCAGAAGCGCTCGGCCAACTCGCGCAACAACCGCGCCGCCAGACTCCGCCGGCGTTCCAGTGCACGCCAGACATACGTCCGCCCCTGTTCCTCATGCCCTGCGTAGCCCTTCTGCTCCAGGCGGCGCAGCAGGGTACGCACGGTGGCGTCTTTGAGGTTGTGCCGCCGCGCCAATCCCTCGCGCACCGCTTCCGCAGTAGCAGGACCGTGAGTCCAGAGGAATTCCAGCACCGCCTGCTCCAGCCCGCTGGGCGCCGGATGGCGCGCGCTTTTTCTGTTACGGATTGTCACGCTACAACGTGTAACCGAATCGCGCGCCAGTGTCAAGCCCCTTTTTCCGCGGCCGCCACAAACCGGGGGCGCCGTGCGCGCGTACAATAACAGATGCCATGGCCAAAGCCGACTCGTTCGATCTCGAATGCCCCTGCTGCGGGGCGACGCTCAAGATCAGCCCGGCGCTGAAAGCCGTTCTGAGCTACAAGGAAAAGCCGAAACCGAAAACGATCGGCGATATCCAGGAAGGCCTCAGTCTGGTGAAAGAGGCGGAGAAAAAGCGCGAAGAGGCGTTCCAGAAATCTTTCGAGCAGATGAAATCGTCGAAGGAAGTACTTTCGGCGAAATTCGATGAATTGCTGAAGAAGGCAAAAGAAGAAGATCCGACGAAACCTCCTCCGAAACCAATCGGGCTGGAATAGCGTCGGTGTTACATGGATGTTCCATCTCGCGCATTCTATCGCCTTTTGTTCGTCTTTTCCGCGCTGACGCTTTCCGCACAGCCTGTTTATGTGGGCGTCAAGGGCGGCGTGCTGCTCAGCTCTTCCTCTGACACCTTCAGAACTACCGGCAGGCAGGGACAGACCGATACCGGCCTGGAACTGCACAGATACTCTGTCGGGCCCTCGTTTGAAATCGCTCTGCCGGCGCGCCTGCGGCTGGAAACCGGGCTGCTGTACCGCAGCTTCGATGCGAACGAAGTCACTCTTCTGGGCGACACGTTCCGTACCTTCACTTTCCTCAGTGACAAACGATGGGAGGTGCCTGTCGCCCTGCGGCGCGAGTTTTCCTCCGGCAGTGTGCGCCCGTTCGCTGGAGCGGGGGGCGTGTGGACGCGGGCTCTTCGGGATGTCTCTGTGTTGAGCGTCAACAATCTCAGCCAGCCTCCGCGCCAGACGACCGGCCAATACAGCACATCTGATGACCTGTTCGGCTGGACCGGTTCGGCAGGTGTCCGCTTCCGCCTGCCACTGGGGCTCAAGATCACGCCGGAGATCCGCTACACCCGGTGGACGGCCAAACGCTGGCTGCCATCCCAGAACCAGGTGGACTTGTTTCTCGGCATCGGCTTCTGACCTGGGCGCCCCCGCTGCTGGAAAAAACCCACGCCAGAGCTTTGCACGGGGGTTGATTGTAGTCCCTGGGCAGCACTTTTCGCGGATCCGGCGCTTCAGTCACGGGTCAGAAGATCGCTGCGCGCCTCCTAACCGCAGTTCTTTGGCGCTCAGATACGCATCACGCGAAGCTCCCAATTTTCACGGTCCTGCGTCGGCAGCGGGCGCATGCTTGAGACCTGGCGCCGGCTTTCTTGCGCCAGCCGCAATTGCAGAAGTTAAGATTGGCCTTGCCGCAGACGTGGGATTCGAATCGGAGACAGGCAGACCAGCCCCGAGCGGAGTCGAGTGGAGGCCAACCTGCACCAGACGGGAGCGGCAGCGGAGGGCAGCCTCGGCCGGCGGCTACTTGCGCATGCCGGGTTTGGGGCTCTTCAGGCGGAGCTGGCGGAGCTTGCGCGGATTGCGCTTAGGCTTGTGGATGATGAACGTGCCGTTACCCAGATACTCAGCCTGGTAGAGCGTGGCGGAATTCTTCTCGGCCAAGTCGAACCTCCCAACTCGCTAGTGTAGCAAAGGCCGCGGCCGGGTGCGTTAAGGTGGAAGCAGCACTGGAACCGCGCTGGAAAAGGCAAGAGAGCTCATGGATCGGGGGAATGAATGAGGCTGAAGAAGACGGGCGCATGGGCAGCGGCGGCTGCGGGCTGGTTGATGGTTTCGGCAGCCGCGTGGGCTCAGGCGCCTGCGGTGGCAAAGATCCGCGAACTGACGCAGGAAGTGGCGCGGATCACTGGGTTTGAACAGCGCCGTCCGGTTCCGGTGGAGACGCTGACGCGGGCGCAGTGGAAGCAGTATGTGGAGCGCGAGCTCGAGCAGCAGGTGAAGCCGGACGAAATCCGGGCGGATGAGCTGACGCTGAAGCTGTTCGGGCTGGTGCCGCGGGATTTCGATCTGAAGCAGGCCACCATAGAGCTGCTGGCGGAGCAGGCGGCAGCCGTGTACGACCACCGGCGGAAGCGGATGCTGCTGCTGGAGGACGGCTCGAGCGGCGGGCTCGAGGATGCGGTGCTGGTGCACGAGCTGGCGCATGCGCTGGCCGATCAGCACTACAGCATGGAGAAGTTTCTCGACAAAGGCGCGAAGACGGGCGAGCAGCAGGCGGCCCGGCTGGCGGTGGTGGAAGGGCAGGCGATGTGGGTGATGCTGGAGTGGCAGCTCGGGCGAATGGGGATGGGCTCGCTGATGGAGAACCGGGCAGCACTGGAGAAGATGCTGCCGGCGCTCGGCACGATGGCCGCGGCGAGTTATCCGGTGTTCGGACGGTCGCCGCTGTACCTTCAGGAGACGCTGCTGTTCCCATACACGGCGGGCGTGCTGTTTCAGCAGGCGGTAGTGGAGAAGATGGGCAAGCCGGCTTTCCGGCAGGTGCTCGAAAGGGCTCCGGCGACGACGCACGAGATCTTCCATCCGGAGGCGTGGATCGAGAAGCGGAAGTACGCGGCGCCGGCGGCGCCCGTTCCCGAACGGGAGTCCGAATACCGGCGGCTGACTTCAGGGATCCTGGGAGAGTTCGATGTGCGCGTTCTGATGAAGCAGTACTGCGGGCAGGAAGAGGCCGAGCGGTTCGGGCCGATGTGGAGAGGAGGCAGCTACGAGCTGCTGGAGCACCGGGCGACAGGCAAGCCGGCGTTGCGGTGGTCACTTGGCTTTAACGAAGAGGCGGCGGCGCTGGACTTCGTGGAGCGCTACCGCCGCGTGCTGGAGGGCAAGTCCGAGGGGCTGCGCTGGCGGGCAGCCGGGCGGGGACGGCTGGAAGGCAGCAACCGGGACGGGATGTTCCGGGTGGAAGCGCGGGGAGCGGCTGTGGCGGCGGTGGAAGGGCTGCAACCGCCTGAGGACAGGGCGCGTCCTGCGATATAGTGAAGATTCCTGTCATGTTAAACCGACGCGACTTTCTCGCCCTGGCCGGGGCCACGCCTTTGCTGGCGCAGTTGAAGCCTCCCAAGCCGGCGCCTGAGCTGACCATCATCCTGAACAGCGGGGAGCACCTGCTGCTGAGCCGGTTCCGCGGCAAGGTGGTGGTGCTGGAGTTCCTGCTGACCACGTGTCCGCACTGCGCCACCTGCTCGGCGATCATGCAGAAGCTGTACGGCGAAATGGGCGACAGGTTCCAGCCTCTCGGCGCGGCGGTCAATCCCAATTCAATAACGGAGGCCCGGATGCTGGTGCCGGCCTACATCAGCAACCTGGGGCTGAAGTTCCCCGTGGGTTACACACCCCGCGAGCAGGCTTACGCGTGGCTGGAAGCACAGACTTCGGCCGGGCCGATTTACTTCCCGCAGGTCGTCTTCATCGACAAGAAAGGCGTCATCCGCTATTACTTTCCGGGCGGCGATGACTTTTTCAGAAACGAAGAAGCCAACATGCGGCGGCTGATTCTGGAGCTTTCGGCAGAAAATTCATCCCGTGATCCGGCCAGGCCCAGGGGCAAGAAATCGTGAAAGGCGCGCGGACCCTGCTGCTGGCGTCTGTGCTTGCGACGGCCGCATCGGGACAGATTCCGCGCCCGGCGCCGGAGATTGAATTCGCCCCAGTGACGGGCGGCAGCGGAAAAATGCGGCTGTCGCAGTTCCGCGGCAAAGTTGTGGCGCTGGAATTTCTGCTGACCACATGTCCCGGGTGCAAGTTTTCGGCCCAGATCCTTGCGAAGCTCCAGCGGGAGTACGGTTCGCGGGGCTTCCAGGTCGTCGGGCTGGCCGTGGATCCCGGGGCGGCGCCGCGGATTCCGGTGTTTGCGGCGGAGACAGGTGCGCTGTTCCCCATCGCGGTCTACAACGACGGCGCGGCGCGGGAATATCTCCAGGTGCCGCTGATGCTGCGGATGGCGTATCCGCAGTTGGCTTTCATCGACAGGAAGGGCGTCCTGCGGGAGCATTTCCGGGCGGAGGATCCGCGAATGATCCCCGCGGCGGAAGAAGCCGGTGTCCGCAAGGTGGTAGAACAGTTGCTGGCGGAAGGCGGCGGCAGGATGGCCGCGCCGCAAAAGAAGAAGAAGTAGTAGAGGCAGGAGTAGCGATGAACGGAAACAGAATGGCCGCCTTCGGGCGGCTTTTGCTTTTCGCGGCGGCGGCGCTGGCAGCGGCTGCACAGCCGGCGCCCAACAGGCTGACGGACGCCGAGATGAAAGCGGGCTGGCGGCTGTTGTTCGACGGCAGGACAATGCAAGGATGGGCGCCGGCAGCCGAGGGCGCCTGGGCGGTGGAGGACGGATGCCTCAAGGCGATTCCCCGCCCGGTCCTCAGAGAAGATCTGGTGACGCTCAGCGCGTTCGGGGATTTCGAACTGGCGTTCGAGTGGAAGGTAGCGCCGGGGGCGAACAGCGGCGTGAAGTACCTGATCCAGGATTCGGTGCTTGTTGACGAAAAGCAGCTGCCGGAGGGGATGAAGCTGAACTTCGAGCAGCAGGTGGGCTGGTTTCTCGAGCACCGCAGCGCGAAACGGGAACTGGTGAAACCGGGCTCGGGGGCACAGGTCTATCCGGTGGCGTTTGAGTATCAGGTGATCGACGACCAGAAGCACCCGGACGCTTTGTACAACGCCTCCAGCCGCGCCGGAGCGCTGTACCGGATGGCGGCGCCCAGGCAGGCGGCGGCGAAGCCGGCGGGCGAGTTCAATGAAGGGCGCATCGTGCTGCGCGGGCTGCATGTCGAGCACTGGCTGAACGGAGTGAAAGTGGTCGACATCCGGCTGGACGATCCGCAGGTGAAAGAGAGCGTGGAGCGGCGGTGGAAGGAAGGGCATCCGGTGAGGCGGCTGCTGCTGGAGATCCCGAAGAGGCGGGCGCCGATCGCTTTGCAGCACCACAACGACGCGGCGTGGTTCAGGAACCTGAAGATTCGCGAGTTGCGCTGACGCAGCCAAGCACAAGCTGGAGCAGATCCTCCGGGCGGTCGATTTCGAGCCGCACGGGAACCGTGCGGATGGACGGGTGGGTCTGGAGAGAGGCGGGGAGATTCAGGAGGTCTTTCTCTGTGGTGAGCAGCAGGGACGCGCGTTCCAGCATCGGCAGGATGTCGGATTCGGTGTAGTGGTGGTGGTCCGGAAAGATGCGGAAGAAGGCGGGTTCGATTCCAAGCGAGGCGAGAGTGCGGCGGAAGGAGGCGGGCTGGCCGATGCCGCAGAAGGCGCCGGGGCGGACTTCTTCAGGGATTGCAGGAGGTTCGGCGGCAAGCCAGGCGCGGAAGACGGGGCAGGAGCGGTTGTGCTTGCGGATCTCTTCCCTGAGCCCGGTGTATTCCCTGCCGCGCTCAGCGCCGGTGATGACGACTGCGGAAGCGCGGGAGAGGGCGCTGAAGGGCTCGCGGAGCCGCCCGCTCGGAAACACGCCGCCGCGGAAGGGGTCGATGGCATCAATGAGGACGATGTCAAGCTCGCGCCGGGTGCGCCAGTGCTGGAAGCCGTCATCGAGGATGTAGAGATCTGGTGAATATCCCCGGCCCAGGGCAAGGCGCCAGCGCGCAGCCTGACGGTCGGCGCCGATGGCGACGGCGGCGGCGCCATCGCGGAGAATGAGTTGCGCCTCCTCGCCGGTCAATTCAACGGGGAGGGACTCGCCGGGCAGGGCGGCGGCAATTTCGCGGGATTGGCGCCGGTATCCGCGGGTGAGGACTGCTGGGCGCAGACCGCGCGCGGCCAGCTCGCGGCAGAGCCATCGTACAAGAGGGGTCTTGCCTGTGCCGCCCATGGCGAGGTTGCCAATGCTGACGACCGGCTTTTCGGGGAGATCCATGCGGAGCTGCGACGAGAAGGCGCGGTGGATGGCCAGGCCCGCGAGCCAGAGGGAAGCGAGGGGGTTGAAACCCGACGGGCGGGGCAAGGCGGAATCATAGAGCTGCACGGCGGCGGCAGCAGCGCGGGCGGCGGCGCCGCGCCGGGCTTCCGCCAGCGCCCGGGCGCGGGCGCCCAGTTCCGCGCGCCCGGCTGCGTCGTGGAAGATCCTGTCGAGGGCGGGCGCGAGATCCGCGGGAGATCCCAGGGAAATCATCGCTCCTTTTTGCTGGAATTCGGCGGCCATTTCAGCGAAATTCTCCATGTGCGGCCCGGCAAGCACAGGCACGCCGAAGGCGGCCGGCTCGAGGATATTGTGCCCGCCCCGCCGGGGGAAAGTGCCGCCCATGAAGACCGCCGTGGCGGCGCAGAACAGCGAGTTCAGCTCGCCGATGGAGTCGAGCAGGAGCACGCCGGGCAGGCCGAAAGATTCGCCCGCGGAGAGGCCCGAGCGGCGGATGAAGCGGATGCCGCGCGCGGCGAGCTTGTCCGCGGCGGGGGAGAAACGCTCCGGGCGGCGCGGGGCGAGGATCAGGAGGAGCCCGGGGAACCGGGGCGCGAGCTGCTCGAATGCGTCGAGGACGATGTCGTCTTCGTCGGGGTCCCCGGGCAGCGCGGGGGGCATGGTGGAGGCGGCGATCCAGACCGGCTCAGCCTCAAGAGAAGAGAGAAATGTGGCGATACCGGCGGGAATTTGCGTCGATTCCGGATCGAAGTCGTATTTCAGATTCCCGCCGATTTCGACCCGGCCGGCGCCGATCGAGCGGTAGCGCTCCGCGGCGGCGGAGTCCTGGGCGAAGATTTGGTCCGCGAAGCCCAGGGCGTGGCGGAAGAACCAGCGGAGACGCTGATAACGGGGCAAAGCGCGGTCCGAGATCCGGGCGTTGACCACCAGAAGGCGGGCGCCTGACCGGCGGACTTCGCGGAACAGATTGGGCCAAATCTCGGTTTCCATGACGATGACCAGCGCCGGACGCAGGCGCCGCAGGACGCGCCGGACGGCGAAGCGGTAATCGAGAGGAGCATAAAAAACGGCGTCAGCGAGACCGGCGAGTTTCTCCTCGCACACGGCGCGTCCGGCCAGCGTGGTGGTGGAGACGAAGACGGGCACGCCGGGCAGAAGCGGGCGGAGGCGGCGGAGAAGGACCGCGGCGGTGAGCGCTTCGCCGACGCTGACGGCATGCAACCAGACGCAGCCTGGAACCGTCGGGTGGATGTGCCGGGGCAGCCGGCCGAAGCGCTCCCCGAGGCGGTGGAGGTAACGGCGGTCCCTGGCTGCGCGCAGCGACAGGTAGAGTAAAAGGAACGGGAAGGCCAGGGCCTCCAGGGCCCAGTAGAGGACGAAGATGAGAATCGTGGGCAAAACACTGATTGTAAGCCTGGGCCTGATGCTTGCGGCGGCCACCGGACAGGCGCCGTTCCGGCCGAAGCCGGCCGCCAGTTATCCGTCGCATCAAAAGGTGGGATCGCTGGTGCTGGCGGCGGTGAAGTTCGAAACGGACGAAGAGACGAAGCCGCTGTTCGGCGGCGTGAATCCGAACGAGCACGGCGTGCTGCCGGTGCTGCTGATCCTGGAGAACCGCGGTGAAGAGACGCTGCTGCTGGACCGCATGCGGGTGGCGTACCAGGCGGGACGGTATGAAGTGCAGCCGACGCCCGCGCAGGAGCTGCCATCGATCCTGGGGCCGAGGCGGCCTCGAATGGGGCCAAGGGCGCCGATTCCGTTGCCGAAGAAGAAGAACGCGCTGGCCAAGGTGGAATTCGAGACGCGGGCATTCGGGGCGAAGACGTTGCTGAAGGGCGAATCCGCACACGGCTTTTTCTATTTCGAGACGCGGCACCGGCGGGACGCCATCCTGTACATTACGGGGATCCGGGAGGGGGGAAGCGGCAGGGAACTGTTCTTCGCCGAGGTGCCGATCGACGAGCCGCGGTGATCCTTCTGGCGGCGCTCTGGCGAGGAGTAGAATGAGAACCGCCATGAGCGACAGCAAAGTCCCCCGCCGAACGTTTCTGAAATCCGCCTCCGCTCTTTCCGCCGCGCCGGCCGTGCTGGCGCAGCCCAAGCCGAACGAGAGGCTCCGGCTCGCCGTGGTCGGCGTGGGCACGCGCGGCATTTACCTGCTCGAGCGGATGCAGGAGGCGCCGAACACGGACATCGCCGTGATCTGCGATCTCTACGACTCGAATCTCGAGCGCGCGCAGAAGACGGCGTTCAACAAGAAAGCCATAGCGACCAAGGACTGGGAGAAGGCGGTCGAGGCGAAGGACGTGGATGCGGTCGTGATCGCCACGCCCGATTTCTGGCATGCGCCGATGGCCGTGCGCGCTGCTCAGGCAAAAAAGCACATTTATGTGGAGAAAGGCTTGTGCCGGACGCTGGAGGAGGCGAAGGCCATTCGCAAGGCGGTGCGGGAAAACCGGGTCGTGCTCCAGCTCGGGCATCACCAGAATTCCGAGCCCACGTTCATCAAGGCGCGGGAGATCTTCCAGTCCGGACGGCTCGGCAAGACGTGCCTCGCGCGCACCTACATCGACCGCACCAATCCGTGGCCGGAGTGGCAGTTCTACACCCGCTACGACAACCAGCAACTGCCGGCGGACGCAACGCCGCAGCGGATCGACTGGGAACGGTTCCAGGAGTATTCCGGCGTCAAAACCAATTTCGACCCGGAACGTTTTTTCCGCTGGCGCTGCTGGTGGGAGTACGGCACGGGGATCGCGGGCGACCTGATGAGCCACCAGTGGGACGGCGTGAACATGATCGTCGGAATGGGCATCCCCGAGGCGGTGCAGACGATGGGAGGCCTGTATTTCTGGACGAAGGACCGGGAGGTGCCCGACCAGTGGCACGTGATGTTCGAGTATCCGAAAAAGCAGTTGAATGTCACCTTCGCGTGCACCTTCCACAACCGCCACCACGGCACGAACACGTATATCTTCGGCCGCGACGCGACGATTGAAGTGGCCGAACGGCACTGCCGGCTGTACACGGCGGAGTGGACGCCGGAGGGCGCGGCGAAGGTGAATGCCGCGCGCAAGAAGGCTGAGCAATGGGGGCTGGATCCCGAGATGGCGCAGTTTCTGGCCGAGCCGGAGTATCAGTGGAAGCGGGGAGAGAACCCGGTATCGAGCCACATGCGGAACTGGATCGACTCGATCCGCGGGCTGGACCAGCCGCGCTGCGGCATGGACCGCGCGTGGGAAGAAGCGGTGACGATCGTGATGAGCGTCGAGTCCTACTTCAAGGAGCGCAAGGTGAAGTGGGACCCGGTGAACGAGCAGATCGTCTGAAGCGCTCCACTACCGGGGCTGGCGGCGCCGCAAGGCCCAGCCGCCCAGCAGCAGCCCCGCGCCAATGAGAGCGAAAGTGCCGGGCTCCGGATTCTCCGTCAGCGGCGCCTCCGGCGGCAGCGCGCCGGACCGGGCTTCGGGCTTCACCGCCTCGAGCCTCGTCAGGAACGACTGGTACTGCCAGCCCTGGAACGTGCCATCGGCGGCGGCGTTGCCGCTGATGACGGCCCACTCGCCGAGGCCGAATTCCGGGTTTTCACGGACGAACGCCGCGGCGGTGTGCATCCAGGACCAGGCCAGCGGGGTGAGGCTGATGGACTGGTTTTCGGCGTCGTCGAGGATGCCCCAGATGGCCTGCTGGATGTGCAGATCGGGCTGGAATGGCGTTCCGCTGCGGTAGGCTTCCATTTGAGTGATGAGCCAGGCGGCGGCCTGGTAGCGTTCCACGGAACCGAGCCCGAGATCCCACCAAAAATCCTCGTTGGAGAAGGATCCTTTGCGCACGAGCGCGGCCTGATCCGGCGTCCAGGGCAGGAGCGGAACCACGTTGGCCATGTAGGTGTTGCCCGGCGATGCGAACCGTTCCACGTCCACGCACCAGAGGTCCACATCCACGCCGTCCACGAGTCCGTTGTAGCGGCCGCCGTTCAGGACGAGCACCAGACGGTCATTCGTGATCTGCACCGTCTTGCCTGTGCCCAACGCAGAGCCGGGAAGCAGCGGGCTGGCAAAGAGGCTGCCGATGTAGAAAGCTGACAGCAACACGACGCGCCAAAAGGCCATGAAATTCTCCTGCCAGCAGGAACTGATTCTACTGAAATCCCGCGGCAATTGGAAGCGTAGCAGGCGAAAGACGAGCTTCCAATAGGCGGGTGGTTCCAGAACCATGCCCGATTCTGCGGGATGGCCTGGCCCTGTACAAGGCACGGGTTTTCGTTCCACACGTAAATCCTTGATGCATCGTGTGCTTCCGGCAGTCCAAGGGAACTACCCCGCACTGCAAGAAGGGGTAGCCGTCATAGGACGCAGCGGCGGAAGAGATTCCCGGCTGGGCCGCGGCAGCGGCCTGCAGCCGGCGAGGTTCAACCAAGCCGGGAGAGCCAGAGGACGAGCTGGAGATACGCGTAGCCGGTCAGGGCCAGGGCGAAAACCGCCGCGCCGGTCCAGATCTTTTCCGTGAAATTCGGCACGAGCCGGGGAGTGCCGGCGAGATATCCAACCGCGAATCCAGTGATTAATCCGCCGATATGGGCTGCGTTATCGACACGGAAAAACGGCAGAAGCCCGAACAAAAGTCCGTAAACAGCCCAGCGGACGTAAAATCCCTTGATCATCGCCGCCTCGCCGGACCACTTGTAACGGAAGCCCAGGGCGATCATGGCGCCAATGAGGCCGAACAGGCCGGCTGACGCGCCGACGGTAAGCATGGTGCCGCGCAGCATGCTGAGGGCGAATCCCCCGATGGTGGAAAAAATGTAGATCGCCACCATGCGTTTTGTGCCGTAAATTTCTTCAGCGTGGCGGCCCAAATCCATAAAGACCCACAGGTTGAAGAAGATGTGCATCAGGTTGCCGTGGAGGAAGCCGGCGGTGATCAGCCGCCACCACTGTCCGCCGAGGACGGCCTCGGGCAGCGCCGCCCCGTAGCGGATGAGCGCGTTCACCTCGCCGACTTTGCTGGAGGCGAGCAAGGTCACCAGATATAAAGCCACGCAGACCAGCGAGATGACGATAGTGGCGAATTGCGCCGTAGGCACGAGCCCGCCGAAGATGCCGCCAGGGTCGCGTAGGTCGGCGGCGCGCGGGCCGACGGGGGTGTCGCAATAGGGGCAGACCTTGTCGTGAGTCGTGATGAAGGCCCGGCAATGCGGGCACATGCGGCGGGTTTCCACTCCCTTCATTGTAGCGGCGGGCCTGCGTGGCGCGTCCGCCTCAGGCGCTTCCCGGGCGCGCCTCAGGCGAACGCCGGATTCTTGCTTTGCTGGATTGCATGATTCACTGATACCAGGCGCAATCCTGGATTCTGTCTGGAGGAAAGCTGTGAAGAGAAACCTGTTGCCGCTGTTCGGCATCGCGCTGGTGGCTGCGGTCGCGGCCACGGGAGCCTTCTATGCTCTGCTGCCGGCCGGCGCGGCAGGTGGCGCCGCGGCGGCGCATGCCACGGTGGTGGTAGCCGCGCGAGATGTCGGGCTTGGCGCGGCGCTGAGCGCCGAGGATGTGCGGGCCGAGCCCTGGACGCAGGGCGCGCCGCCGGAAGGCGCGCTGCGGCTGGTCTCGGAAGCCACGGGCAGGGTGGCGCTGCGCCCCATCGCCGCAGGAGAGATTCTGCGCGCGGGCAGCCTTGCGACGGCGGGCGCGGGGGCGCTGGCAGCGATTCCGCCAGGCTTCCGGGCCGTCAGCCTCCACCCGGTGGATTCGCAGGGCGTGGTGGCGATGCTCCAGCCGGGAAGCCGGGTGGACGTGCAGGTGGTCAGCGTGCGCGGCGAGATCTATGCAAGGCGGGTGCTGGAAGAGGTGGAGGTGCTGCAGGTGCAGAAGGGCGATGGCCAGCGGGCGGTCGTGACGGTGATCGCCAGGCCGGAAGACGCCGACCGGTTGTCGCTGGCCGACGCGCTCCAGCAGATCCGATTGCTGGCCCGGAATCCGGGCGAGAGAGCGCAAGGCGAGCGATCCGCGCGGTAGGTTCCGATGCAGCAGGCAAGCGTTTGGCTGATGATGTTCGCCACCGGGCTGCTGGCAGCCCTGCTGGCGGCGTCTTTTTACTGGGCGGTGCAGGAGGCGCGGCGAAGCCGGCAGGCGGGCGGGAGCACGCTTCTGGCCGGCAGCCAGTTGAGCACGATCCGGGTCTGGGCCGCGCTGCTCGAGCGGTTCAGCCAGGTGGAACGGCTGCGGCATCTGATTTTGCAGGCCGGAGTTCCCTGGACGGTCGGGCGCACGACGCTGATCATGCTGTTCGGCGGAGCGTCTGTGGGCCTGTTCCTGACCAATACGAGCCTGTTTTCGCCACTGGTCCGCTGGCTGCTGACGCTGCTGGCGGGTTCGTGTCCGCTGCTCTACTTGCAGGCGGCCCGGGCGCGCCGATTCCGGCTGTTTGCCGACCAGTTCCCGGAGGCGCTGGACTCGCTCGCCCGCGCGCTGAAGGCGGGCTATCCGCTGGCCCATGCCATCGAGATGTTGGCAATGGAACAGCCCGAGCCGCTGGCCTCGGAGATGCGCCGCACGCGCGACGAGTGGAAACTGGGCATTCCGTGGGACCAGGCGCTGGACAATCTGGCGGGGCGGGTTCCCTTGCCGGAGGTCACTCTGTTCAGCGCTGCGGTGAAGATGCAGAACCGTTTCGGGGGGCGGCTGAACGACGTGCTGGCCCGCTTGGGCGAGACGATGCGGGAGCATGCGGCGCTGGAGGGCGAGGTCCGCTCGATTTCGGCGCACAGCCGGCTCACCGGCACGGTGCTTTCGGCGGTGCCTGCGGTGATCGCGTTGTTCTTGTTCTGGATCAATCCGGAGCAGATGGCCCTTCTGCTCCAGCAACCGGCGGGACGGGCGATGCTGGGCGGCGCGATCCTGGCCATCGCCGCCGCGCACTTTGTCATCCGGCGCATGGTGCAGATCCGGCTGTGAGGCGTTGATGAGCGTCGTCTGGATTTTGGTCCTGCATTTCGGCTTCGCGCTGGCGGCGGCGGCTGCGGCGCTGGTGGTGGCGGCGCGGCTGCTGCCGGCGGCAGCTCCGTCCTCCGGCAACGAGACGGAAGCGGGAGCCGGGCGGCAATGGTCGCGCCGGACGCTTGAGGCGCTACTGCAACTTGGCACTCTGGTGCAGCCCTCCGAGCCGAAGGCCATGAATCTGCGGGCGCGGCTGGCGGCGGCGGGATTCCGGCACCCGGCTGCGGCGCAGCTTTTCCAGGGGATTCGCATCGCCACGGCGGCGCTTCTGGGCGCGGCCCTGGGCTGGGCGGCGCTCTGGCAATCGGCGGGCGCGGCTTCAGCGGCCCTGGCGGCCATGTGCGGCGCGGGCTTCGGCCTCCTGCTGCCGGACCGCATCCTGGAAGGGATGACGCAGTCCCGGATCGGGCGGATCCACAGGGCCTTGCCGGCCGCTTTGGACCTGATGGTGCTCAGCGTGGAAGCGGGCCAGAGCCTGGACGTCGCGCTGGCGGAAACCAGCCGGGAGCTGCGGAGGATCCATCCGGAGCTGGCATCGGAACTGGGGCAGGTGCAACTGGAGATCCGCGCCGGGCGCCATCGGTCAGAGGTGTTGTCCGATCTGGGCCGCAGGACCGGCTCGCCGGAGCTGAAGAAGCTGGCCGTGGTGCTGATCGACAGCGACCGGTTCGGCACGAGCCTGGCTCCGGCTTTGCGGACGCACGCCCGCTACCTCCGGACGCGGCGCCGCCAGATGGCGCAGGAAGCGGCGCGCAAGCTGGGCGTGAAGCTGATCTTTCCGGTGTTCTTCCTGATCATGCCCGCCGTCTTCGTGGTGACGCTGGGACCGGCCGTACTGGCTTTCCTCGGCGCCATGCAAGCCTTCATGGCGCCGTAGGCGGGCCTTCGTCAGAGCGGCTCCCAGACGAGCGCCTCAAAGTGGTGGACGGGGCGGAAACCGAACGCCTCATAGAGCCTGACGGCTCGGGTATTGGACGAGGTGACCGTGAGCGACGCCTCGGTGGCGCCGCTCAAGCGAAGGGAGTGAAGGGACCGGCGCAGCAGCTCCGCCCCGGCGCCGCAGCCCTGCGCCGCGGGGATGACGCAGATCTGCGCGATGTGGCCCGTGGCGGGAGCGATACGGCTGGTGAAGCAGACGCCGACGATGCGGCCCTCCCGGTTGAGCGCCACCCATGTGCAATCAGGAGCGCAGTAGCCGCAGCCCGGGTAGCGGACGATGTTTTCGATGAAGCGCCGCGCCCCCGCCGCCGACCGGTACTGGTTGTTGATCTCGCTGTCGACGTGGCCTGCATAAGCCTCGGCGATCACCTCCGCCGCCGCGTCGGTCCAGTGGGCCGACCAGCGCTCGAAATGCAGGTCCGCGGCCACAGTCACGGATTCGGGCAGGACGTCGAGCGGCGCGAGCATGAACTGGCGGGGGAAAGCCGCTGGCGGGCGGCCGGCCGGCGCAATCTGCCCGCTGTGCATTCCCAGATGCATCAGTTGCGCTTCCACGCGGCGGAGCCACGGCATGGAGCGCAGCCGGTCCAGCACGGCGTTGAGCAGCAGGTTTTCATGCGCCGGAGACCGCCAGGCGCTGAGGACGTACAGGTCGCCGATCAGCCCCTTGCCGCCCTCGGTGACATAGTAGGCGTAGCCCGCAACCCTGTCTTCGTCTTTCAGCGCAAAGCCTTCCAGCGTGCCCATCGCGGCGTAGCGGAGGATCAACTCCGCCAGCGGCGAGAAGTCCCAGTGCAGGAGCCGCAGCCAGCGGGCTTTTTCTTCTTCGAGCAGGGGTGCGAGTTCCGCGCTCCCAATGGCCGGCAAGTCCACGACCGCGGCGCCCTGGCCTGGCGGCATACAGGATCAGATCTCCTTGCGGCGCGCGGCATCGCGCAGGAACTGGCGGATTGCACGCAGCGCCTGCCGCGTCCGGTGGTGGTTCTCGATCAGTGCGAACCGGACATGGCCCTCGCCGGCAGGGCCGAAGCCGATGCCCGGACTCACCGCCACCAGCGCTTTTTCCAGCAAAAGCTTGGCGAACTCGAGCGACGGCAGGTGCTGAAATGGCGGTGGAATTTTGGCCCAGACAAACATGGAAGCCTTCGGCTTTTCCACCGGCCATCCAGCCGAATTCAGGCCTTCCAACAGCAGATCGCGGCGCTTCTCATAGACGTGGCAGATCTTGCCCACTTCCTCTTCGCAGTCGCGCAAGGCGATGATGGAGGCGATCTGGATGGGCTGGAAATTGCCGTAATCGAGATAACTCTTGATGCGCGCCAGCGCCTTGATCATGCGGGGATTCCCCAGGCAGAATCCGACGCGCCAGCCGGCCATGTTGTAGCTCTTCGTCATCGAGAAGATTTCGACCGCCACCTCCTTGGCTCCGTCCACCTGGAGGATGCTCGGAGCGCGGTAGCCGTCGAAGCAGAGATCCGCGTAAGCGAAGTCGTGCAGGATCATTGCCCCGTGCCGGTGCGCCAGTGCGACGACATGGCGGAAGAAGTCCAGCTCGACGCACGCCGTGGTCGGATTGTGCGGATAGTTGAGCAGAATCAGGCGCGGCGGCCTGGACGCTCGGCGGAAGTGGTCTTCCAGCCGGTTCAGATACTCGGCGGGATCGGCCACCGGCAGAGGCGCCGCGCGGCCCTCTGCCATGATCACGCCGTACTGATGAATCGGATAGCAGGGGGCGGGCGTGACCACTTCGTCGCCGGGGCCGATCACGGCGAACATCAGATGGGCCAGGGCGTCCTTTGCTCCGATGGTGACGATGGCCTCCGTCTCCGGATCGAGCGCCACGCCGTAGTTGCGCTCGTAGCGGCGGCAGATCTCCAGCCGCAAATTGGGGATGCCCCGCGAAACCGAATAGCGGTGATTGCGCGGGTTGCGCGCCGCTTCGATGAGCTTGTTGACGACAGGACGCGGAGTGGCCCCGTCGGGGTTGCCCATGCCGAAGTCGACGACATCATACTGCTGCGCCCGAAGACGCGCCTTCATCTCGTTGACGACGGCAAAAACATAAGGAGGCAGTTTTGCGATGCGATAAAACTCATCCACGGCTGTGCCCAACTGCATATACACACCATGCTACACTGCCGGTCATGAGAGCATTCTGCTGGGCCTGCGTCCTGACGTCGGTGCTGGCGTTGGCCTTCGCCTGCGCGCAGTCAGGGGCCAGGGTGAAGGAACTCAGCGCCGAAGAGCTGGCGACGCTGCTAGAACAGCCGGATAAGGTATTCTTTCTGGACGTGCGCGAGCCGCACGAAATCCAGATGCTGGGTTCGGTGAAAGGCTACGTCAACATCCCCATGAGCCAGTTGGCCCCGCGGCTGGGCGAGATCCCGAAGAACAAGGTCATCGTCACGCTTTGAACGCAGGGGGGCCGCGCCGCCCGTGCGGCGGCGTATCTCGCCGAGAGAGGATACCGGACGGCAGGCTCGTGCGGGCTGGAATCCGTCAAGCGGCAAAGGGGCGGGGAGAAGATCCGCACGGCGCCCGGCGTTTCAGACAGGAAATGACCGGCGCGCCCTGGAGGCGCGGCGCTGAACGCGGCCGGTGCAATAGGTGCCGCGCGCGAAGTCCGCGACAACATATTTCTGTGCCGCGCGCGAAGGCCGCGCCAGCGGCCGGAGCAAGCGGTCCACACGCGCCCCGTGCCGCTGACCGCTCCTTTCGGGCGCTTCGCGCCCTTCAGTCGCGGCACCGAACGCGCTTCGCGCCCTGCGATCGCCGCTTTGACACGGCCAGCGGATTCCGTGCCGCGCGCGAAGGCCGCGCCGCGGTCAGTGGTCATCCTCCCACTCGAAATAGGAGCCGTAGCCCGCGCCGAGGTTGCGAGCCAGCCAGAGGCGGTATTCACGGGAGGCGGTTCGAGTGACGGCGCGGGCCGCGGGTTCGGCCGTGTTGGTCAGAACCAGCAGAGTCCAGCGGCCATCGATGGTTTTCGTGCAGACGATCTCGTCGCGATAGTCGCCCCAAAGATCGGCGGTCATGAGGACGCGGCAGCCGGGAGCGGGGGACTCGGCGGCGGGCGTGAACCCTTTGCCATCGAAGCGGACGATTTGCGCCGCATCGCCGGAGATCAGTTCGCGCACGCTGCGGCCGAGCCAGTTCACCGGACGCCAGGCGCCGGGCACGGGTCGCATGAGTTCGCGGCCATCGGATGAAAGCAGCAGGGTGTCTTTCATTTCGTGGCCGTCGGTGTTGGCCAGCAACTCGAAGCCGGGTGAATCCTCCCAGATGTCGGCCGCCCAGCCGGTGTGAGCGTGAACCCATCGCGGATCGTCCTCGCGGTTCTTCTTCCAGAGAAGGCGGCCGGTGGCGGCGTCCACCACGTAGACGCCAGCGTGGGTGGTGCTCTCGACGGCATAAAAGACCTGCCGCTGCCTCTGCCCCAGGATGCGCTTGATGGCGACAATGTCAGGATGCAGGCGGTAGAGGCTCCAGCGCAGAGCGCCCCCTGGGTTCAGGACGGTGGTGCCGTCGAAGACTTCGTCGCGGCCGTCACCGTCGAGGTCGGCGATATCGATGTGGTGAGAGCCGGAGCCGGAGGTGGGGCCAATGCTCTCATACTTCCACAGAAGTTTCAGATCCTGACTCCAGGCGTGTAAGAGTTCGTTTTCATAAAGCCCTGTCTGCGTGATCAGGCTCGGCGTGCGGCCGTCGAGATACGCTACGGCCATGTGGATGCGGGTGGAGGTGCCGGCCTTGTCGGTGAACATTTCGGGCCAGGGCGTGCGGCGGAGCGTGCGTCCGGTCAGCCCGTCGAGAATGGCGAGCCAGGTCCGGCCGTCTTCCTCCACGCGGGCGGCGATCTCGGCGCGCCCATCGCCGTCGAGGTCGTAGACGAGGAAAGGCGCGTTGTTGGCGTTGCCGAAGCAGGCATCGAATCCGATCATGGGGCGGCGCCAGAGCTGTTTGCCGAAACTGGTGAACGCCTCGAGCTCGACGGGGAGGCCGGGATTGGGGCGGTTTTCCTGGATCAGGTTGTCGAGCCGGAAGACGGCGTCAGGCACGCCGTCGCCATTCAGGTCGCCGAAGACGGGAACGGCCTGGCCCTGGCGGATGCCCGGCTGGAAAACAGCCGCGGCAGGAAGGCCGCCTGAGTCGGGGAGTTCGGCGCCCCACTCCGAAGGCGGTCCTTCGCGGCCGTCAGCGGAAACGGCGCGCACGCGGTAGTAGAGGCGACCTTCCGGCGGGGCGGCATCGAGCCAGGCTGTCCGGTCCAACAACGGTTGACGCGTCAGGCGTTCACCGGCCATGTCACGCCGGCGGGAGCGGTATACGTGGAAGCCCAGGCGGTCTTCTCGGGGCAGAAGCTGCCAGGAAACAAAAATGCCGCGTTGTGTTCTGATGACGGCGAGCCGCCGCGGCTGGCGGCGGAAGTGGGTGGCGCCCCCGGGCTCGCGCACGAGGCGGAAGCCGAGATCGGGATGGCGGATGCCGGCGCCGCCGGCGCCGCCGCGGACGCCGATTTTCAGGTAGGCGGCCGAACGCGCCCACGAGCCGCCCATCACCGTGGACTCCTTCTCGTAGGGCTGGTGGAGGCGGAAGATCCAGCGCTGCGTCACCGGGTCGTGATCGGTGTGAACCATCTGCCACACGTTGCCGGCCATGTCGTACAGCCCCCAGGGATTGGGCGGGTAAGAGCGCACGGGCTTAAGGTGATCGCGCCAGGCAGGGAAGGAACGGGCGCCGCCTGGATCGAAGTTGGCCTGGTTCGACGGCGGCTCGCTGCCCCAGGGGTAGAGGGCGTCGGGGCGTCCGGCGCGGGCGGCGTACTCGAATTCGGCTGGCGTGGGGAGGCGGTAAATGCGGCCTTCGCGCGCGGTGCGCCAGGCGAGGTACTTCTCGACGTCGTAGCGGTTGACGTAGATCACAGGATGGTTTTCGAAGCCGCGCGGAGGCGCGCCGTTTTCCCAGTGCAGCGGGGGAGTGTGACGCGTGGCGGCGATGAATTCGGCGTACTCGGCATTGGTGACGGGAGCGTCGGCGATTTCGAAATCGAGGACGTTAGAGTCGCCGCGGATGGCGATGAACTTCTCGGCAGCCAGAGTGGCGAGACAGAACAGCGGAAAGCAGTACAGCAGGCGCATGGCGTGTCTCCAGACGGATTTCCGGGGCAATCATACTCCAATGGCCGGCGGAGCATCTGCGGGGAAAACCCGGTTGCGCCCAGGCGCGGCTCAGGCCGCGCGGCCCGGCACGGATGGATCTGGCGTCGGAACGGGCACCGAGATGATGGACTTCCAGCCCGCCGGCCGGCCCTTTGGGGCCAGCGGCCGGAAGCGGTATCTCAGCACGGCTTTGCGGGCGGCATCGGCCAGCAGGGGATGTCCATCAAGGAGGTGTGCCGCTTTGACGCGGCCGTCCGGGCCTACGTGAATCAGAAACCGTACGCGGCCGCGAATGCCGGATTCCGCGGCCTCCGGGGGTAGTTCCACCGGTTCCCTGTGAAGCAGAAGCATCTCAGCGGCGCCCTGCGGCACGAGCAGTTCCTGACCGCTGGCGAGAGTGGTCCAGCATGCGAGCAGGCACAGCAGCGGGGCTATCCGCATGGCCCGTCCTCCATCCATTTTCGACTCCGCGGATCGAAAGAGGGTTCCCCCTGACGGCGGGCGGCGCTATAGTAAAGCCGCGAGCATTGCGAGGAGGCGAGCGATGCGAAGGCTGATGGAGATCGTTTCCGCAGTGCTATTGCTGGGCGCGCTGTGCGCCGCCCAGCCAGTCAACCTCAGCGGCAACTGGCAGCTCAACGTCAGCCGCTCGAAGTGGGGCAATGTGAACAAGCCCGTTTCGGTGATGCTGACGATCGACCACCAGGAGCCGAAGCTCAGCTATCACGGAACGGTGCAATACGCCAACGAAGACGAGCGGGATTTCGTTTTCTCCGGCGCCATCGACGGAAAGCCGTATCCGATGTCGCGCTCGTTCGGGAATGGAGAAATCGTGCTTGTACGGGTCGACGGCCGGACGATCGATTCGACCTTCCGCACGCCGGACGGGAACTATGTGGAGACCGCCCGGACCATCGTGTCCCGCGACGGGCGCGTGATGGAGCGAAGGCTCAAGCTCGTCAGCCCGGAGGGGACGAAGCGGTGGACCGAGATCTACGAGCGGCGCTGATCACTTCCGGCTGTAGAACGAGGTGAGCCGCAGCGCAGCGCCGGGGCCCAGACGTGTTTCCCCGGACCAATGGGTGAATGCGACGGTTGGAGGAGTCTTGGCCGTCCACTGGCCGATGATCCGTGCAGCCTCGCCGCTCGCGGCGAAGAAACCGGAGAGCGCCAGGTGCAACCCCTCCCGGGGCAGCGCAGGCGCATCGAGCTGCAGGCGGCCTTCGGGAGGCTCGCCGGGCTGGATCAGCGGGCGGCGGACGGGTTGGCCCGAGGCATCCGTGTATTCGAGCACTTCGGCATCGATGTCCCCGGGAGCAGCCTCGGCGCGGTGCTGGATGGCTGCGTCGACCTCGTTCGGCGTGGGATTGGAGACCACGGTCTCGATCGTGAGGCCGCGTTCACTGAGGGCGATCCGGTGCCGGACCTGGAGACCGTTTTCGAGCGAAGCGGAGAGCAGCAACTGGTCCTCGCCGGCGCGTTCGGCGCGCCATTCAACGGGCCATGCCGGAGCACGGCGGTGCGCATGGACGGAGGCGGCAATGCGGCCCGTGCCGGGGTAGCTGAGATCGCTCAGCGATGCCGGGCGCAGCATCTCGCGGCCCCGGACTTTGTCAAAGAAGCGCACGATGCGGCCGTTCAGCCCCGGCACGGCAACCACCTCGAAGAGACGGTTCTCCAGCCGTTCCGCGGCGTGGACCTGCAGCGAGTCGTAGTAGCGCTCGTCAAAGTCGACAGGCCGTCCTTCGTGCAGGCTGCGGATCCCGAATTCCCGGACGCGGGCCAGAAAAGCACGCGCGGTTTCCTTCAGGAGATCAAGATTCGCCGGGCTGTAGCGCTCACCGCGCACCTCGTACCGTCCCGCGCGGAGCAGGGCCAGGTACTCCAGTGACAGGCGGTCCTTGCGGATGCGGCGGCGGATTTCCTCGCTTTCTGCCGCTTTTTCCGCCTCGTCAAACAGCCGGAAGCCCTCGTCGAGCAACTCCTGGCTGTAATCCGGGACGTTGAAGATCCAGAGGTGGAGGCCGCGCCCGGCAGGCTGCGGGCGGACCTCGGAATGAAGCCGCTCCAGGTATCGGCGCATCAGCGGCGCGGCGCGGCCGTAGACGCCATCGAGGAATTCGTCCACGAGCTTCCAGGCATCGCGCGACGGATCCCACAGCAGGCGCGCCAGGACCCAGGACTTGAGCCACGCCATTTCGCCGCCGCCGCCTTCCGGATAAGCGCCCTGAAGGAACAGCCCCTTGACGCCGAGCCTGCGGTAGAGCGGAATGTCGGCGGCCAGTTCGTCCAGATCCGGAAACGGAAGGAGGTAATGCCTGAAATTTGTGTTGTAATGCCAGATGTAGAGCTGATCAGTGATTTTGGACCACGCCTGCAAATTCCTGTAGAAATAGGCGCTGCGGGGGCACTGCGAAAAGGGGTGGGCAGTGCAGATGCCGATGGGGCAGAGACGGACGCGGACGTTCGGGCGCGGGCGGACGCGCAGGGGCGGAGCTTCCGTGTACCAGTAGGCGAGGGTATCGATGAGTTTGTCCGGATGTTTCGCGGCGATGCGTTCCGCGAGCGCGTTGACGAAGCGCAGGACAGGACCGCTGTGAGCGCCGCCTTCCTCTTCTTCCACCCGCCGGCAGCGGTCGCACTCGCACCAGCCCTCCCAATCGTTTTGTGAAACAGAGAAGATGGTCGCTTCCGGGTGTTGGGCGATCCAGCGCTCGACAGTTTCCGTGGCGATGCGCAGCACGTCAGGATTCGTCAGGCAGAGCTGGCTGCGCTCGGCCCGCCGCTTCCCGTCGATGAGAGAAAAATACTCGGGATGTTCGGCGAAATACTTCTCGGGCGGAACCAGCTGGTTGAAGGAATGGACAAATGGATAATAGCTGATCTTCCCGCCGGTGGAGGAATCGAGCTTTGAGTGATTGCCGTTGGCGCGGTTCCGCGCGGCCCAGTCGCGGTCGAAGGCTTCGGTGAAGAAGGGCTCGCGGTACTCGAAGGCAGGTTCCTGGCGGATCCGGAGGCGGCCCAGGGGAATGGACGCCAGGCGGGGCGCCCGTGTGACCTCGGCGGTGAACCAGCGGACGCCGAGGCGTTCGAGGAACTCGTAGACGCCGTACATCGTGCCGCGCTGACCGCCGCCGGCGATGACAAGGTGCCGCCCGCGGGTTTCGATGACGAATCCTTCCGCGCCGAGGTCTTTCGGCGGAAGCGCAGGGGCGGCGCGGGCGAGCGCGCGGCTGCGCCCGATGAGGACCATGGGACCGCGCACGGGGCGGCTGTCGTCAGCCAGAGGGAGTTCGGCGCCGCTGATTTCGCGCACGGTGCGCTGAAATTCTTCGGCGGCGCGGCGCTCGGCGGGCGGCGCCTGCGCGGCGATCACGATTGTGTAAGGCGACTTGCCCGCGCGGACGAGATCGGCGCCGGATGCGGCAGCCGCGGCCAGGAGGAGAACGCAGAGAAGTTTCATTGCCGGATCTTGCCTCGCAACTGATACAGCCACAGGAGGGCGCGGTTCATGAGCTCTTCGCCCGCGCCCACAGCGGCGGGAGCGACGGGCGGGTCGGCGCCGTAGCCGCCTTCGGCGCAGGCTTCAATAGTGGGGAAGTACTGGTGATATCCGTTGGAATATCCGAAGAAAAAGAGAGTATTCAAGCGCGCTCTTTCGCGCAGCCGCACGGCATGGCTCGAAAAGAATTCGCCTGAAGCGGCCACCATGCCCAGATCCGTTCCCAGCAGGACCGCCATCAGGCGGGGCCGGACACCCTGAGCGTACTCGTCCTGGTAGTTGCGGACGAGTTCCGGGAAGAAGGCTTTCTCGTAAGCCGCGGCGACGATGGGGTTGTTGAGATCGACGCGCGGACGGAAACTGAAGCGCTCTTCGCGGGCGCGGATGTTGATGGGTTGCGCGGGCGCCGCGGGCGTGAGGGAGCGGGCCAGGCGGACTGCTTCGCGTCCCAGGGCTTCTCCATACCCGAAGGTGTCCATGCCGCGCCGTTCGGTGCGGAGATCTCCAGCCGCCCCCTGGAGGAAAATAGCCGCCGCCCCTGTCTCTTTGCGGACGATTTCTTTGAGAGGCCCGGCATAGTCGGCCGAGAATTTCAGCGTGGAAGGAGGCAGCGTGGTCGGATGAGCCGCCCAATTGACGAGGATCGCCAGCGGAGAGCCCGTCTCGCGGTCGATGCGGAGAACGGCGAGGACGGGATCGACGGGCTTGGGTTCAAGCTTCGTCTGGCGGTTCGCGTTCCACCCGGCCAACTCCGCCGAGCCGGCCGCTAGGCGGGCGGGAACGAGCTTCCCATTGGCTTCCAGGACGGCTTCGACGATCGAGTCTTCCAGTTGGCGGTAATAGCGCAGCGCGGCGTCGAAGCGGCCTCTTCCCTTCCCTTCTTCGTCCACCAGTTCGAGCACGGGGCCATGGTGCGTGTGGGAGCCGCCGAGGATCGACCAGCGGATACCGGCTTCGCGCAACAGCCGTTCGCGGATGCGCTCGAGCGATCGCTCGCCGGGGCTTCGGCCAAGGTCGAGGCCGACGATGGCGAGCTTTTCTCCGCCGGCCGAAAGCACGAGCGCGTCGGCGAAGAGGGGATCAAGAACGCCGTCGGACAGGGCGTCGTGGCGGTCCCCGTAACCCCACATCGGGACCGGTTCGCGCGGTGTGATGTCGCGGCGGGCCGTGCCGGCGAGGAACGCCTGCCCTGCGGCGGAGGTCCAGAAGAAAACAAGGAGCAAATGAATGGAAGCGAGTCTACGCATGGAACTCCAGAATATCGCCGTCCTCAACGGCGTGATCGCGGCTGACGGGCAGTCCCACTTCGAGCTGCCCGCGGCGGTAGAGGCGGGCGAGTTTGAGCCGTTCGGCGAAGTCCTTATGGACGTGGCGCGCGGCGTCGAGGACGGTGGAACCGCGCCTCAGCACATAGGGCGCCGCCAGGTCCGGCTTCTTGCCGGGCGCTTTGGTATAAACGCGCACGACGTCCAGCAGCTCGAAGCAGCGGCGGGCGAGGCGGTCCAGCCCTTCACCGGTTTCGGCGCTGACGGGCAGGCATTCATACTTGCCGTCGTACAGCTCGGCAAGCGCCTGGAAGTTCTCGCGCCCGCCGGGCTGATCCACTTTGTTGACGACCATTACCTGTGGGAGCGCGAGTTTCCACTCTGCGAGCTGCTGTTCCAGGAAGTCAATCTCGGCCAGGTCGTCCGGATCGTCGGCGGCAACGACCAGCAGCGTTCGATCCGCGCGCCGGAGCACCTGGGCGACCCACGGCTCGATCCATTCAGGGGCCAGAGGAGGGAGGTCGACGAGCTGAAACTGGACGTCTTCAAACTGCGCCATGCCAGGCGTGGGCGAGTGGGTGGTGAACGGATAGGGCTCGACGTCGGGCTGCGCGTGCGTCATGGCGCGCAGAAGGCTGGATTTGCCGGAATTGGGAGGACCGGCCAGGGCGATTTGTCCGATGCCCTCTTTTTCGATGAGATAAAAGGGCGCGGCGCGCGCAGGACCTTTCTTCTGGTTCTCCTTCCGCAGTTGCGACAGCTTGCGGCGGATGTCGGCCTGGAGCTTCTCGGTGCCCTTGTGCTTGGGCAGAACGGCGTACATCTTTTCGAGCGCGGCGATCCGTTCCGGCAGGGTCTCCGCGCGGCGGAACTCCTCTTCCGCAGCGAGATAGTCGGGACCGAGATTGGCGGGCATGGGGCCTCCGCGTAATGAATGTATCACCTGCGCGCCCCGGAATCCGAACAGGGCGGCGGGTTTCCTGCTACGCTCAATACAGTCCTCGGCGAATTGCGCTCTCCGGCAGGTCTGCCTTCCAGGTGGGTGCTCACGAAACAATAGCGGCCGTCAGGCCGGATGAACTGACTGGGAGATTGCATGCAAGTACGCCACGTCCTTCACTCCTGGGCGAGAATTCTTCAAGGATACGCGCCCGCCTTATCCATCGAACTCACGCGCGAATGTCCGCTGCGCTGCCCTGGCTGTTACGCCTATGAGCCCAATCATCTTGGCGGAGGGGTGACGCTGCGGGAGTTGAGCGACTTTCGTGGCGACGAGCTGGTCCGGCGCGTGATGGAGCTGGTGGAGCGCGAGAAGCCGCTGCACGTTTCGCTGGTGGGCGGCGATCCGCTGGTGCGGTACCGCGAAGTGGAGCGGATCATTCCAGAGCTGATAGCACGGGGAATCCATGTTCAAGTGGTGACGAGCGCATTCCGGCGGCTGCCGGAGGCGTGGGCGGCGGTGCGGAAGCTGACGGTGGTGGTTTCGATCGACGGGCTGCGCGAAGAGCACGACAAGCGGCGCGCGCCGGCGACGTATGACCGGATTCTGGAAAATGTGCGCGGCGGCCGGATCACGGTGCATTGCACGGTGACGCGGCAGATGGCGGAGCGCGAGGGATCGCTGGAACAGTTCGTGGACTTCTGGTGCGGGAGAAGCGAGGTGCAGCGGCTGTGGTTCAGCCTGTTTACGCCGCAGCGCGGGGTGTTTGCGGAGGAGCGGCTGGACGCCGGGCAGCGGCGGCGCGTGGTGGAAACGCTGCTGGCGCTTCGGGAGAGGCAACCGAAGATCGACATGGCGCCCAGTGCGCTGCGGCAGTTTCTGAAGCCGCCGGCTTCGCCCGACAAGTGCATTTTCGCAAAAACCACGCGGACGATTTCCGCGGATTTCCGGACCCCGGTGACTCCCTGCCAGCTTGGAGGCGATCCAGATTGCGCCGAGTGCGGCTGCATCGCCGCCATGGGGCTGGCGGCGGTGGGAGCTTACCGCGTGGCGGGACCGGTTACGGCAGGCGGGCTGTTCCACCTTTCGCACCGCTTCGGCCAATTGGTGGCGTCGTCGCGGCGGAAAGAAACGGCGCGTCCGGCGCTGGTGCAGATCGCCCCGGAGGCGGCCTCGCCCGAGGCGGAGACTCCGTAAACGCGCCCCGGCGGCAGCCGCGTCAATGCCCCGCCGGTGCGGGTGCTGTGTCCGTATAGCGCGGGCGGATCAGAAGAACAAGCACAACCGACAGGGCGGCCACGCTCGCGAAGACGCCGAAGATGGCCAGCAGAGGGATGTGGTGGTCGCGCAGCAGGCCGAAGCCCCAATCGGCCACGCCGCCGCAACTGATGCTGACCAGATTCATGAGGCCGTAGCCGGTGGCCCGCACCTGCGGGCGGGCGATCTGGCAGAGGATGGGCATGTTGTTCGTATCGAAGAAGCCCCAGCCCACGCCGAACACGATGAGGAACGCGACCGCAAGCGCCAGCACGCCGGTTTGGGGCGAGTAGCCGACGCCCATCATGGCGGCGGCGATCAGAAACACGCCGATGGCGCTTGTGTAGATGCGGCCGCGCGGGTTGCGGCGGGTCCATCGGTCGGCGAGCCAGCCGCCGGCGAGCGCCGCAGCAATGGCGGCGAGCATCCAGAAGAGCGTGGCGGAGACGCCGGCTTTGCCCTGTCCGATGCCAAATTCGGCCTTGAGAATCGCGGGCATCCAGTCGCGGACGATCCAGCCCGCCATGGCGGGAAGCGTGAAATACAGCACCAGCAGGATGAAGGAAAAGTTTCCGAGAAGTTCCCGCAGCGCTCCCCAGGGCGACGCGCTCCGCGTTTCCTGCGGCGCCGCCGCCGGCGCATTGCGGACGAGGAAGAACAGCGGCAGTGCGTACAGCAGCCCCGCAAGACCACAGAGCTCGAACATCCAGCGCCAGCCAAGTTCGGGATGATCGGCGGCATAGCCGCTGAAACCGCCGAGGATGACGCCTGCATAGATGCCCATCTGATGCGCGCCGACGGCGCGCGAGCGCGTGGGACCGAGGTGGTAGTCGGCGATGAGGGCGAGCGCGGCGGGGATGTAGAAAGCTTCGCTCACGCCCATGACGGCCCGCGTGACAAGAAGTTGCTGAAATGTTGCGGCGTGCGCCGTGGCCCAGGTGACGGCGCTCCAGACAAGCAGGCTGCCCGCGATGACGTAGCGCCGGCTGAAGCGGTCCGCCAGATAGCCGCCGACCGGACTGAGGAAGGCGTAGGTCCACTTGAAGAACGCCAGGATCTTGCCCCAGTTCGCCTCGTTGCCGATGTCGGGGATGTCCTGCATGACGGAGAACTTCATCGAGGCGAGCATCTGGCGGTCGAGGTAGTTCAGCAGGGCTACCGGCACGAGCAGTGCGACCACGAACCAGGCGTAGCCGGGGCGGCGGGGATCGAGGAACTTCATGGTGCTGCGACCATACTAACGGGGCGGCGTGCGCCGTCGGATTACTTCGCCCAGGCCAGCCCGTCGGCCCCTTTGCCCGCGGGGATCAGGGTTTCCAGCTTCCAGTCCGAGGTGCGGATGGCGGCGATCTGTCCGCTGCGGTCGCAGGAGACGTAGACCATCCTGCCGTCCGGACGCATCAGCGCCATCTGAGGCGCCGGCGGTACGTCGATCACATGAGCGACGGAGCGGGAATGGAGATCGACGACGGCAACCTTATTGGCGCGCGGCAGGGCCACGACAAGCATGCGGCCATCGGGCGTGGGCGCCGTTCCGTAGCCTGTAGCAGGCAGCGGGATCCACCCGGCCACCTTGTCCGATGCCGTGTCGATCACTGCCAGCCGCGGCGTGCGCTGATCTGAAGTGTAGACGTGCTTTCCATCCGGCGAGATCGAAATGCGCTGCACGTGCTCCGCGACCGGAATGACTGTGACCAGCTTGCGGGCGCGCAGATCGAGGACCGAAACGCTGCCGGGACCGACGTTGGCCGTATAGGCGCGCCCATTATCCGGCGCGATGGCGAGCATATGCGACTCAGCGGCCCCGGTGGGGATGGCGGCGAGGATCCTGAGCGTGGCGGGATCGATCACGGTGACGGTGTTTTCGATCTCCGTGGTGACGTAGAGCAGTCCGTCCTTCGGGCCGAACAGCGGACAGTGAGGGCGCAAACCGCGGCCGAGATCAATCTCCGAGACGAGCTGGCGTGAAGGAATGTCGATGACGGCGATGGTGCGGCCGTCGGTGCCGGGGAGGCCGACACCCGAGTTTCCAAAGATGGGCACAAAGGCGCGGCGGCCATCGGGCGAGGCGATCACCTCGTGCCCTGTGACGCCGTTCACTGCAACATTGGCGGCCATGCGGCCCGCCGCGGCGTCGATGATGCCGAGGCTGCGGTCTCCTTTGTTCGCAACCAGGAGATATCCGCCGGCGGATGGCTGCGCCGCCGCCACAGCAGCACCGAGACAAGCTGCCAGCGTTGAGATGAGAAGCCTGGACATGTGGGTTGATAGTACAGGGCGGGTGCAGCAGGAGTCAAGCCAGTGTGGGGGGAACTTCGGTGGACCGGTCGGCTCCGTGCCGGCAGGGTTAGGGGCTTCTTCTTGAGAGGATCGGGCAAGAACCGGAGAGGATTAGGGTGACGCTTCGCCGGCCGATGGGATAGTCTGGGGCCAGCTGATATTGGTAGAAACGGATCCGGAACCATGAAATACGACGCCTCCCGCAGAAATTTCATCGCTGCCGGGCTGTCCGCCCCCGCGGCCACGCTGCCCCGGCGCAAGAATCTGGAACCGCAGTCCGCCAAGGCGGGCCCGGTGGCACTCGCCTACCGGACGCTGGGCAAAACAGGGCTCAGAGTCACCACCGTCGGCTTCGGCTGCATGGTGACCACCGACGCGAGCGTCGTCGAGCACGGCGCCGAGATGGGGATCAACTACTTTGATACGGCGCGCGTCTATGGCAACGGGAACAACGAGCGGATGGTGGCCAGCGCGCTGAAAGGGCGCCGGCAGAACCTGATCCTTTCGAGCAAGTCGGTGGCGCGGACAGCGGCCGAGGCACGGGCGCACCTCGACACGAGCCTCAAGGAGCTGGGGACGGATTATCTCGACATCTGGTACATGCACTTCCGCGACAGTCCGTCGGCGATCACGGACGAGCTGCTGGCGGTCTGGGAAGACGCGAAGAAGCAGGGCAAGATCCGGCACATTGGCGTGAGCACGCACAACCCGACCGCAATCGTGGACCGCGTGATCGAGACGGGCAAGATCGAGGTGGTGCTGTCGGTCTACAACTTCGCCATCGGCGCGGCGCACGATACGGCCTTCGACCGGCTGCACAAGGCGGGCATCGGGCTGGTAGCGATGAAGGTGATGGCGCCGGCGAACCGGGCGTTCGGGTTCAAGAGCAGCGGGGAGCATATGAGCAGGCCCGGCGGCGCGCTGGCGGCGCTGAAGTGGGTTCTGAAGGACCAGCGTTTCGCTACCACGATTCCCAGCATGACCGACATGGAGCAACTGGAGGAAAACATCCGCGCCATGGCAGAGCGCTTCGAGCCGCGCGATGAGAAGCTGCTGGCGCAGATCAATGAAGAGATCCGGCCGCTCTATTGCCGCATGTGCTACCGCTGCGCGGGGCAGTGCCCGCAAGGGGGGGCGATCCCGGAGACCCTGAGGTATCTGTCGTACGCCGATTTTTACGGGCAGTTCGCGCTGGGGCGCGAGCACTTCGCCGCGCTGCCGGAGCCGCAGCGGCAGGTGCGCTGCCAGGACTGCGCGGAGTGCACGGTGCGGTGCCCGAATGGCGTGCTGGTGGCGGAGCGGATGAAGCGGGCGCAGGACCTGTTCGGCTGAGGGAGTGCGGCGGCCGGGAGGCGTGAAACGGGCCGGCGGGGCTTGCCGCTGCAGGCAGCCACGCCCGACGTTTCACGGGAAGAGCAAACCGGTCAGCCGCATCCGTCCGCGCCGGAAAAATTGCGGGGTTCGCTGGTCCATCCGATCCGGCCGTTGGGAGCTTTGATCCGTATCCACCACACCGCGCGCTCCGCCCATCCTTGATCGGCGGGATCGAGGAATTCACCCCAGCAGACGCGGCCGGGCGAAGGGCAGTAGACGGCCGCGCCCGAGACTTCGGCTTCCACCTCGCGGCCTTCGTACCAGACCCTGCCCCACCCTTCACCCGTGTAGCCGGCAAGGAAAACGATGGCGCCGGCGGGAAACGGTGCTTCGGGGGCCCTCTGCTGCCGGACCAGCACGGCGGCCGGCTTCAGGTGCACCTCGCCGTCGAGCGCCTCGATGGTTTCACCCGGGCGCAGGCTCGCCACGGCGGTGGAGCCGCCCGGGGCATCGAACAAGACCGTCGGGCTCGTGACCTTCCACTGGCCGTAGTGGCAACACTCAAACGGGCAGATTTTCTTCGCGACATACGCCTGAGGAGGACGGGCCATGCCTGCCAGGCGCGCACGCGCCTCGCTCCGGCGCTGTTCCGCTTCCAGCAGGATCTGCGCCAGCCGCCGTCCCGGAAGAGACTCGCGAAACTGCCGGGACGCTGCCAGGCCGCCGAATGGATTTCCCGGCCGCATGAGTTCGTCCGCCGCGCCGGTTTCATTGCGCGGGATCAGGTATTCGAATACGGCCACTGCATCTGCCAGCCGCCCGGCCCGGACCAGCGCCTCGGCGTACCTCCACCAGAGGGTATCATTGGCGCAGAATGCCCGGACGAGCTGAGGTCCGATCTCCGCGGCTCGCACGAAATCGGACCGCTTCATGGCGGCATCGAACTGCCGCGAGAGCGTCGACAGCAGTTCATGGTTGGCGGGATCGGCGCACGGCCCGCCCAGCAGTTTCGCGGGATCCGGCGGGGCCTGGACGATGGCGAGGACAAGCAGAATCGGAACAGCACCCATGTTCGTGTTGACGATTATCGCCTGCGGGTGGCGCCAGAACAAGGCCGTCGGCGGCAGGTGTGCGTGGAGGGCGCGAACTCAGCCGGGGTGTATCCGGCTCTAACCATCACCAGGACAAGAACTTAAAATTGGTGCCAGGCGGGCCTGTCCCGGTTTTTTCAGTCGGGTTCGCGAACGGGGACGATACGGTCCGCTGCTACATTTTCGAGAATTTGCGTCTTGCCCGAGGGCCAGCGGATCTCGACGCGGTCCGCCCTGGCATGGGGGCCGAGGCCGAAGCGGACGGGGCCGAGGCTCGACGAGGCATAGCCGAGGCTGGATGTCATGTGGTTCCATTGCGGGCCGGAGGGGGTATCGATGCGGATCAGCGCTCCCATGCCGTCGCGGTTCGACTTCACGCCTTCCAGTTGAAAGGCGAGCCAGTGGCCCGCGGAAGGCGAGCGGTTCAGCCAGATTTCGGCCGGGCGGGCGAGGGCGCTCACTGCGGCATCCATGCGCCCGTCGCCGTCGAAGTCTCCGAAACCGAGGCCGCGGTGGCGGGCCGGCGGCACGGCGTCGAGCCCTGCTTCCGCGGTGAGCGCCTGCCAGCCGCCCTTCCGGCCGAGGTTGCGGAACACGCTGTTATGCTGCTCGACCACGTTGCCGGGCAGAGCGCGCGCCAGCACGTCGCCGCGCGAGACGAAAAGATCTTTCCAGCCGTCGTTGTCGAAGTCCACGAAGCCGACGCCGAAGCCCGCCATCTGCATGACGAGCTCGCGCAGGCCGGTGGAGGAGGTGACTTCGGCGAAGCCTTTTGCGCCCAGGCCGCGGAACAGTGGAAAGGTCTGCCGCTGGAGCGCGGCGAAGACGATATCGGGGATCCCATCATTGTCAAAATCCCGGAAATCCGTGCCCATTCCAGAGATAAACAATCCGTCCTCGGCAAGCCCGACGCCGGATTGGAACGCAATTTCCTCGAAACGATCCCCCTTGTTATGGAAAAGGAAATTATACAGATAATCGTTGGTGACGAAAATATCAGGTCGCCCGTCGGCGTCGAAGTCGGCCATGGCGCCGCCCATGCCCTTCCCTGCCTTGGCGCGCAGGCCCCACTGCGCGGAGACGTCTTCGAACCGGCCGCCGCCGCGGTTCAGGTAGAGCTGGTTCGGCGTGCCTTTGTACATGCGCGGGCTGCAATAGTCGCTCTCCCCCTTGTATTCGCACAGCGGCTCGGTCTTGAAATCCCACTGGAGGTAGTTGACGACGAACAGATCGAGCAGTCCGTCCTGGTTGACGTCCGCCCAGACACCGCCGATGGCCCACAGCGGTCCGTACTCGGGGTCGGGCGCGTTGCGGATGCCGGCTTTTTCCGTGACATCGGAGAATGTGCCGTCGCCGTTGTTGCGGTAAAGCGTGTTGTGGTGCACGCCCCCGACAAAGAGATCCGGCCAGCCGTCGTTGTCGAAGTCGCCAGCCGCGACGCAATGGCTGTAGCGCGAACCCGCGAGTCCCGCGTCCTCCGTCACGTCTCGAAACTTCCCGCCGCCTTCGTTGTGGAACAGGCGGTTGCGGTACTTCGGGTCGTCCTTCTGAAGCGTTTCGAGGTTGGCGCCGTTGGTGAAGTAAATGTCGGGGCGTCCGTCGCGGTCGTGGTCGAAGACAGCCAGCCCGCCTGCCATGGTGGCGGGGACGCGGCGTGGCTTCACCTCGCCGTGTTCGAGCTGAAAGCCGATGGCGGCAGGCTTGAAGCGGATCGCCGCTGCCGCCGGGGAGGCTGTCTGGGCAGCGCCGGAGGCAGCCCACACGGCCAGCGCCAGAAGCGCGAATGCCGGAAGCACCCACCGCTCGCCCTTGTGCATCGATCTCATTTCAACAAAACAAAGGGGACGCCCGCAGGCGTCCCCTTCGAGGTCAAAAGAACTGCGTCCGCGCTCAGAAGGTGTACTTGAGCGTGAACTCGGTCACCCGGCGGCCGACCGTATGAAGCGGTTTGCCGCTGGTGATCTTGTTCTGGTTGGTCTGTGCGAGCGACCCGCCGGCCGCGAAGTTGAGTTGGATGTCCTGGTTGCCCGCGGCGCCGAACTGCGGCAGCGGGTGGTTCAACCAGTTGAACGCCGAGAACCGGAACTGGATCTTGTGGCGTTCGTTGATGCTGAACGTCTTGTAGGCCGCCAGGTCGCTATTGAAGAACGCCGGCCCCTTGATGTACGGCCAGATGATGTCGCCGTTCAACCCATTGCCAGCGGGAGGCGCGAAGCAGGCGGGGTTGAAGTAGTGTCCGTCAGGCAGATTCTTGCGCGGGTCGCAAATCACTTTGGGAACCAGCGTGACGGAGTTGGTGCCGAGCTGGCGCTGGTTGGTGAAGTCGCCCGGCCAGAGGGCGTTGAGCGTGCCGCCCGTGTTGGGCTGGATGGGAGCGCCGCTCTGCATCTGCGTGATGCCGCTGAGGGTCCACCCGTTGACGACGCCGCCAAGGAACTTGTTCTTGGTGGAGGCGTTGGGAAGGTTGACCACATAGGCGGCATTGAAGATGTGGGTGCGGTCCCAGCTCAGCACGCCGTAGTTCTCCTTCAGGCCGAAGGGCCACAGCGTAGCCCCGGAGCTGGCGCCGTTGTCCGAGACGTTGTCACGCACGCCGAGCACCTTGCTGAAGGTGTAGTTCGTCGTGAACGTGACACGCCCGGACTGCTTCTGCCAGGTGGCGATAAACGCGTTGTACCGCGAGTAGCTGCCATGGGTGATCAGCGACACGTCGCTGTAGTTTGCCAGCGGACGGTAATCGTTGACCGGGAAGTTGGAGGAAGCGGGATCCAGGATCTGGCCTGTCTTCGGGTTCGGGCCGAAGAAGGCCTTGAACGGGATCGCGTTCAGGTTGGTGAGGGAGCCGCGGATCAGCATGTCGTCGCTACGGTTGCCCTGATACTGGACTTCGGCCACACTCCGCCACGGCAGGCGGCGGGAGATGGTGAAGTTGTAGGTCCAGGTGTAAGGCACGGCATCGTCCCCCTTCTTCAGCGGAGCGACGCTGGAACCCAGGCCGGACGGGCCGAGTGCGGGAGAGTACTGCTTGAACTGGTGCCAGCCCACGCAGCAGCCCCACACCGTGCCGTACTGCGGAATGTCCAACGGCGCGCTGTAAGCCTGGCCGCTGACCGAGTTGTAGGCGATCTGGTAACGGTACAGGCCGGCGCCGCCGCGCAGCACGGTCTTGCCGTCGCCGAACAGGTCGTAGGCGAAGCCGAAGCGCGGCTCGGGGAACACCGTTTGCGAAGGCCAGCCGGACTTCGGAATCGACTTGTCGATGGCGTTCCAGACGTGACCTGTCCAGGACTTCGCACTCGACGTGTTGTCGTAGCGAGCAGGATCCCAGACGGCCAACCCAGGGTGGTTGCCCAGAGGCACCCAGTTGCCAAGGTGCTCGAAGCGCATTCCGAGGGTGAGTGTGAGCCGGCGGTTGACCTTCCACTGGTCGCTCACATAGAACGCCCAGGTGTAGTACTTGAAGTCCGTCACCGGAGCGTTCTGCATCTGTTCAAACAAACTGATGCGTCCGGTGACCCAGTCCGCCAGCGGGTTGCCGGTGCTGCGCGCGCCCCAGTTTTCGAAGGCCGCGCCGCCCTGAGTGGTCATGTTGTAGCCGCCGCCGGTCTGGTTGTTCCGGGCGAAGTCCCAGTAGAAACCGGTCTTCAACGTGTGGGTGCCCCACAGTTTGGTGAGGTTGTTGGAGATATTGGGCGTATCGGACAGCTTGCCAAAAGCATTGGCGCCGCCGGCCTTCCAGGGAGCGCCGTAGGGATAGGTGGCGAAGCCGACTGCCGAGTTGCCCCAACCATACGTGTTGGGGATCTGCGGCAGGAACGGGTTCTCAAACAGTCCCGTCATGGTGAAGCCGATCTTGCTGGGGTTCACCGCGTCGGGGTTCACCAGTTTCACCGGGTTCAGGAACTTCGCCTTCGCGAAGATGAACTCATTGGTGAGCGTCGGGCTGAAGACGTGCACGAGGTTGGCGCTGAGCACATCCGCCGTCTGCCGCGCGTCCTGCGGTGAAGGATAGGGCAAGGCACTCGGCATGGTCCACCAGATAGCGATGGGGTTCTTCTGGAGCTCGGATTGATGATTCCAGCTAAAGAAGAGCTTCGTGTTCTGGCTGATGTTGTAGTCCGTGCGGACGCGGTATTCCCAGCGGTCCTGCGGCGGGTTGGCCAGGTACTGATAGTTGGAACCCGTCGAGTTGGTGCGCGGATCGGTATTCGGTTTCGGGAACAGCTTCAGGTAGGCCATCGAGTCCTTGTCGAACAGGCTGGCGGGAATCATGCCGCCAGGGAACGAAACGCCGTCGTTGAGGGCGTTGCCGCCCGGCAGCGTGTTGGCCTGGCTGCGGGCGTTGGCGAAGGTCGGGCCGAGCGTGTCGAGATACTCGCGGCTGAAGTTGCCCTTCAGCATCTCGTCGGTGGGCACGAAGTAGTTGCGCAACTGGCCCACCGGCTGCTGCTTCATGTATTCATAAGCGGTGTAAAAGAACAGCTTGTCGCGGTTCTTGTTGAAGCCCGTGCCCGGGATGAGCACGGGGCCGCCGAGATCGCCGCCAGGGTAGTAGAACTTGTCCACCTGGAAGGAAGGAGACTCCTTCCTGACGCCCTGGCTCTTCTGGAAACTGTCGAGCGCGTTGAACTTCCCGTGCCGCGCATACAAATATCCGCTGCCGTGGAATTGCGCGCCGCCGCTCTTGCCGATCGCCTGGAAGGTGATCGGCCCTTTGGCGAACTCGGCGCCGTAGGCCGAGGTCAGGACAGTCACTTCCTGGACCTGGTTCTGGTTGACATTGGCGGTTTGCGTCCCCTGGTTGCCCGGGTCGAGCAGGTTGGCGCCGTCCGAGGTCATTGTCATGGCCCCGTTGGGCTGCGTGCCCGCCGCGGAAAAGGCGCCGATCGGTCCGGAGTTGGTGGCCGTGACGTAGCTGTTCCACATCGTCTGGCCGAGACCGCTGGTCATCGCCATGCCCGGCATGATCTTGATCAGCTCGGCGGCATTGCGTCCGACGATGGTCAGGTCTTCCACCATGGTGCGGTTCAGCGTCTGGCTGAACTGGCCGGAGTCAACCGGAACGACCACTTCCGCCGCCTCCGAAACCTGGATCTCCTGCCGCGTTCCCGCGACTTCCAGAACCACGTTCGGGAGGTTGACGGTGGCGCCCTGCGTCAACTGGATCCCCTTGCGCTCCCAGGTCTCCAGCCCCGTGAACGACACAGTCACGGTATACGAACCGGGAGGCACGGACGGGAACACGAACACGCCACTCGAGTTGGTGACCGTCTCGCGCGTGATGCCGCTCTGTTCGTTCTTCAGAACGACCTTCGCGTTTGGCACCACGCCGCCAGTGCGGTCCACCACAGTAGCGCTGATGGACGCGCTGCCATACTGCGCCGAGGCAGGAATCGCGAGGGCGCAAAGCAATGCGGCAGCCGCCAAGATCGTGGCAACCCACCGCAACGCACTCGGCGCCTCCCGCCACGCCGCCTTGTTAACGGTTTCAAGTGTCTCTTTCATTGGACCCCTTGGTAGAGTGCAAATTGATCGCGACGGCGGAGGTTGCGGCTTGGGCACCCCCTGAGCCGTTCGATCCTAATCAAGTATATGGAAAGCCCACTAGTGTGTCAATACTATTTCGCCGATCTTTTTCGGACCTGTTCGTCGAGATTCGTGGCGGGCAAGCTGTTTATATTCAGTCTCTTGAACATCTCAGGCATATTGTGATCGGCGACACGGGTCCTCCCCAACCCGGGCTGCGGCGACAAACCTTTGTGTTACATTCAGATGCACGCTCCGCCGTGCTTTCGATCGACTGCCCCTGGGGCACTTCGGAATCCCCGGCGAGCCGCTTGATGGTCGGCCACCGGCAAACGCGTCATGGGGATGCAAGCGATCTCTGAACCGGCCGCACGGCGCCGGGCGGCACTTCAGCCTTGGCCTGAGTCTGGATTGCCATCCGCAGGAGACTTGTCGTGTGAAGGGCGCACCCGGCGCCACAGGGGCGCCCTCTGGCCGCGCGCCCGAGGGGCGCCGGGGCGCGGGAATGACAGATGTCGCCCATGACGCCGCTGACGGGACGCAGGGGCATCAAGGTTGGTACAAGGCCAGCCCGGCCGGCAGGGGCGTGGAAGCGGTCAGCCGTTGAAGCGGACCGCAGCCGTAGCCCGTGCCGCGACTTTACCAGGCCGAGGGCCGCTTTCTGTACCGCAGATGAACAGCCGCACGCGCGAGGGGCTGTCTCCAGCCGCAGCCGGCGAAAGGGTCGGAAAACTCTGCCAGGCGGGCCTGACCCTGCCTTTTGAAAAGACACCGCTGTTCGCCCGGGGGGCATCCGCGAGACGGCTCCCTGGGTTCGGCGGCGCCGGACGTCAACCTGCCGGCGGAGGCGTTCCTATTCGCCGATGACGGTCACGGTGACTTCGCGCTGGCGGGGGCGGTCGTCGAAGTCGCAGAGGACGATCTGCTGCCAGGTGCCCGTATGCAGTCTGCCATTTCGGACAGGTAATGTCTTGGAGGCGCCCATCAGGGCGCTGCGGAGGTGCGAAAAGCCGTTGTGATCGCCCCAGCGGGCATTGTGGGCATACCGGTCATGGACGGGGGCGATGCGGTCGAGGGCTTCGCGCAGGTCCTGGACGGCGCCGGGCTCGAACTCGATCGTAGTGACGCCCAGCGTGGATCCGAGGCCGCTGACATTGACGATGCCCGTGCGGATGCCGCTTTCGACGATGGCCTGCTCGACGTGGCCGGTGATGTCGACCACATCGCACATGCCGCGGGTGGAGAGCCGGACAGTTGTTTGCCAGACGGACATGCCTTCCAGCCTAATGTAAGGCAGCCGCCAGGAGCCGCGGCTGGTGCGCCGAAGGTGCGAAGGGAGCGGCCCGCGGGCAGCGCCGCTGCCGGGTTGGAACCGCCAGCACCAACCGATGAGACGGCCTTCGCGCTCGGCGCTGAACCGCTGGAGCGCCCTCCGTGCGGCGCACGGAACAAACTCCACGGGCTACTTGATCTTGTACACCGTGTCGGAGATCTTCTCGCGGTGCTGGTCGTGGCAGGTGCGGCACCCGGCGCCTATGGCGCGGCCGGCGCTTGAGTCGCCCGCGGCCAATTTCGACGCGGCCGCCTGAATGTCCCGCGCGGCTTTCACCGCAACCTCTGAATTGCGCCTGGCCCAGAAAGCCTCCACCTCTTTGTACAGCGCCTGGATGCGCTTCGCGCTGGCTTCGAGGTCCTGGCCGTTGCGGATCCTGTCCTGGAGCTGGCCGCTCTCCTTCATCCACTGGACGTGCTGCGGCGGCGGATCCTCGAGCGCGGGCAGCACCGCGGGGGCTGCGAGAGAAAGGGCGAAAAGGGCACAAGCAGTCTTCATAAACGCCAGTCTACAACAGGGGGCGGCGGACGCGGGCAGCCGGCCCGGAAAGAGCGTGAAAAACCGCCCTCATTGGCAGAGAACAGGGGCGGCGTGAAAGACTATTTCACGACAATCAGAGCAGATCATCCGCATAATTCAGCGGGAATTTGCTGCTGATTTCAGCCGGAAGGCACGACGCACTGCACAAGAAAAGGCGCCCTCCCCGCACAGGAAAGGGCGCCTCGAATGGACTCAGCCCGAATCAGAAGTAGAACTTCAGACCGAACTGGATGTTGCGCGGCGACTGCACCTGCGCGGTGACGGCGCCGAAGCTCGCCGGCGCCGCCAGATTCGCTCCCGGAGGCGCCCAGCTCACATGGTTCAGCACGTTGAAGAACTCCGTGCGGAAGTCGAAGTACTTCGACTCGGTGACAAAGAACTTCTTGCCGATGGAGAAGTCCATCGAGAAGAAGCTGGGAGCGGTCTCGGTGCCGATGCTGGCGGTGCCGAACAGCCCGTCGCCGGGATTGCCGTAAGGGCACTTGCCGTCGTCGACGCCCGCCGGGCAGAAGAACGCCGTGCGGGCGGCGGTGTCCGTGGGCAGCCCGAAGAAGTTGTCGATGTTGACGAGCGACTCGTTCTTCACAAGCTTCCGGAAGTAATTGGCGCGGACGTTGCCACGCACCGCCTGGCTGGTGCGGTCGATGGCGCGGACGGTGATGGGGAAGCCGCTGTGGGCGAGCACCATCGAGTTGATGTTCCAGCCGCCGAGCAGAAGGTCAGCCGCCTTGGACATGTCGGCGCCGAACTTCTTGCCCTTGCCGAAAGGCAACTCGTAGAGCCCGCCTATGCTGAGGTTGTGGCGCGCATCGAAGAACGCCCTGCCGCGGTTGGCGCGGCGGTCATAGGCGTTCTGCCAGTAGGCGCCTTCGCTGGCGGTGAAGGCGCTGCCGTAATAGCCGAGGTTGTCGGTGAGCGTCTTGCCCCAGGTGTAGCTGGCCAGCACTTCGAGCCCCGCGCTGTAGCGGCGGCGGGCGGAGAGCTGGAGCGAATGGTAGTCCATCGTGGCCGAGGACTCCGTGCGCGCGATGTTGCCGAGGTTCGGCAGCTTGTTGATCAGCGGCCGGCGGAGGTTCAGGTTCGGCCAGGTGGAGACGGGACCCACGCCGGGCAGCGGCTGGTTGGCTTCCACCGGGGCCACCAGGTGAGTGCCCTTCTGGCCGACGTAACCGGCCGAGATCGAGGTCGCATTGTCGAGCTGGTATTCCAGCGTGAAGTTGATCTGCGAAGTGGTCTGCGGCCGCAGGTCGAGGTCCCAGGCGCGGCCCTGCAACTGCGGCGTGGCGCCGGGGCGCGGCATGTCGAGCCGGATGTCGGCCGTCACGACGTCGGCGAATCCGGTCTTGATGGAACCGGGCGAGGTGATGTCGTAATTGAAGTTGGTTTCGATGAAGAACGGCGGGTTCAGCGGCAGGCGCAGGTTGGCGCCCGTGCCCTCCATGAAGCTCATGTAGGCCCAGCCGGCGCGCATGACCAGCTTGTTGTTGAGGATGCCCGGCGTCCAGGCGAAGCCGATGCGCGGCATCCACTGGTTCTTGTACGGGCGGTACAGCGCGCGGCTGTTGCCGTTCTTGCCGGCGTACATCAACTCGCCGGTGTATGTGTTGACGTTCACCTGGCGGTCGGCCACTTCATAGATGGGCTGCATGTATTCGTAGCGCAGGCCGATGTTCAGCGTGAAGTTCGGCAGCACTTTCCAGTCGTCCTGGATGAAGAACGCCGAGCGCCAGAAGCGGTGGCCCCAGGTGCCGGTGGCCGAGCCGCGGCCCTTGGCGGCAAGCTGATCCAGCAGGAAGTCGGCGTAGTCGAGGCCCGTGTAGGTGCCGTTGTAGCTGAACAGGCCGAGCACGCCGTTGTTGCCGGAGTAGTAACGGTTCTGCTGGTAGCGCATGAACTGGCCGCCCATTTTGATCAACTGGCGGCCCTTCTGCCAGGTAAGGTTGTCGTAATAGGTGTACTTGTTGTCGGCCGTGTTGGAGAAGATGCCGCTGGCGCCGACGGAAGTGAGCCCTCCGCCGAGCGTCACCGAGCTGAGTCCGGGCACCGACTGGCCGCCGGGAATGCCGAACGTCTGGTTGCCGCTCATGCCCAGCTTGCCGGACCAGTCGATGGTGGTGTCTTTGATGATGATGCGGGAGAAACCGGCGCGGGCCTCGTTCACAATGGTCGGGCTGAACGTGCGCACCCAGTTGATGACGCCGGAGCGGGTGGGCCCGAGCTGGCCGCCGGTCATGTTCACGGGCAGCGCGGTTCGGCTCCCCACACTCTCGTACTCGCCCCAACTGAAGCGGCCGGAGAGGTTGTCTTTGTCGCTCAAATGGTAGTCGAGTTTGGCATCGCCCTGGTGGTTCTTCAGCGTGCTGGCGGAGGACGAGGCGTAGTTGCCGCTGACGCCAAGGGCGCCGGCGCCGGCCTGGTTCGGCAGCGGGTACAGGTCGGGGCTCGAGAACAGCTTCAGAGCCACCGGATTGACAATGCGCGACTGCGGGATCTGCTTGTTGGGGAACGGCGCGCCTCCGGCCAGCGGATCCTTGATCACGTTCGGGAACTGGCTCAGGTCGCCCTGCCGCCACGCCTGCGGCGCGACGCTGGCCGAAGCCGGGCCGCTGGTGCGCTGCTCGGTGCCCTCGTAGTTGACGAAGAAAAACGCCTTGTCGCGCTGGATGGGCCCGCCAAGCGTGCCGCCGAAGATGTTGCGCTTATAGCCGAGACGCTTGGCCGTATTCACATTGCGGTTGCGGAAAAAGCCGTTGGCGTCGAGCTTCTCATTGCGGAGAAACTCGAACACGTTGCCGCGAAACTGGTTGGTGCCGCTCTTCATGGTGAGCATCACGGTCGCGCCGCCGGCGTTGCCGTAATCGGCGCCCATGTTGCCGGTGAGCACCTTCACCTCTTCGAGCGCGTCCACGTTGGGCGAATAGCCCACACGGTTGTCGATGGAATCATTTACGTCGATGCCGTCGAGCATGAAGTTGTTGGTCTGCTCGCGGTTGCCGTTGACGTAGGGACGCGCGCCGAAGCGGTTGTTGGTCGCCTCCGGGTTCGGCGAAACCGCGCCCGGGATCAGCAAAGTCATCGCTACGAAGTTGCGGCCCTTCAGAGGCAGCGAGGTCAGCTTCTGCGAACTCAGCGTGTCTCCGGTCTGCGTGCTCTCGGTCTGGAGGATCGGGGCGATGTCGCGGACCTCGACGGTCTGCGTCGTGTCGCCGACTTCCAGTTTCACGTCGACGCGCGCCACCTGGTTCACTTCCAGCTTGAACGGACCCAGAGTGGAACGCTTGAAGCCCTGTGAGGAAACAGTCAAAGTGTAGTCTCCGACGGGCAGGAACAGCAGGTTGTAGACGCCTGCATCGTTGGTCTGCGTGTCGTAAGACAGGTTCGTCGCCGTATTGGTCGCCGTCACGCGGGCGTTAGGGACGATCGCCCCTGAAGGATCCGTGACGGTCCCGGTAATGGCGCCGGTAATGGTTTGCCCGCTGGCGGACACGGCCAGAAGGCTGAGAAGCACGAACAAGGTGAGGGTGATTTGTTTTGTAGTCGTCATATGGTGAACCCCTGTATGAAGAAAGCTTAGCATTGCGTGGATCGGGCGGCAAGCAGGGTGAACATTTCGTTACATCCCGCACCGGAATGCCCGCCAAACGAGCGGGGAGTCCGAAATCAACCCTGGCGGTGCAGAATCTCCTCCGTCATCCATGGGCGATTGCCAGGGCCGCCGGCCGGACGGGCTGCTCCCGCGCCTGCTCACCGGGGCGCCGGCTCGGCGACGGAAACCACCCGGTCGGCAGCGATGTTTTCCAGCACCTGCCGCACTCCCGACGGCCAGCGGATCTCGACGCGGCGCGCCACCCGGTCCGGCCCGAGGCCGAAGTGGACGCGCGGATCAGAACTTGCGGCGTAGCCGGTCGAGGTCGTGGCGTGGTTGGAGAGGGTCCGCCCGTCAGGAGTCTCGACCCGGATTACCGCGCCCAGGCCCATGCGGTTTGATTTGCGCCCTTCGAGATGGAACAGGAGCCAGTGGTTGCCGTTGCGGGTGGTGTTGCGGAACAGCTTCACGGGCCCGTTCAGCACAGTCACCAGGGCATCCAGCCTGCCGTCGTTGTCGATGTCGCCGAAGGCGGCGCCGCGATGCGGCGCGGGCGTCTGAAAGGACTCGCCCGCCGTGGCGGAGACATCTTCGAACTTCACGGGCGCGCGGCCCAGGTTGCGGAACACCGAATTGGGCTCGGCGTAGGGGCGGCCGGTGATCCGCTCCACGTTGTCGAGCACGTTTCCGCGGGCCACGAACAGATCCTTCCAGCCGTCGTTGTCGAGATCGGCGACGAAGTTGGACCAACCCGACATCGGGCGCGTCAGCCGCGCCAGGCCGGAAGTGCGCGTGGCATCGGAGAAGCCGCCCGGCATGGCGAGAAACAGCGGGAAGGTCTCGTACTCAAGGGCGGTGTGCCAGATGTCGGGCCGCCCGTCATTGTCCACGTCGCGGAAGTCGGCGCCCATGCCGGACAACACGCGCGAATCCTCCGTCATGGAGACGCCCAGAGCCAGAGCGGATTCCTCGAACCGTTTGCCTCCGAGATTGCGGAAGAAGAAGTTGGGCATGGTGTCGTTGGCGACGAAGATATCGGTGAAGCCGTCGCCGTCGAAATCGGCGAACGCCACGCCCATGCCTTTTCCGAAATGGCGCGCGATGCCCGTCTGCGCGGACACGTCGGTGAACGTGCCGTCGCCGTTGTTCCGGTAGAGCGTGTTTGGGAGCGGATCGTACATCCGCGGGTGGCAATAGGCGCGCAGTTGCGGCGACGGACCGCAAACGGGATCCCTGTTCGGCTCCCAGACGCAGTAGTTTGAGAGAAACAGGTCCAGCCAGCCATCGTTGTCGTAATCGATCCAGCCCGCAGCCACGGTCCACATCTTGCGGCCTTTGTGGACGCCGCCGGGGACGCCGGCTTTGGCGGTCACATCGGTGAAGGTGCCGTCGCCGTTGTTGCGGAAGAGCTGATTGGCGTTGACGTTGGCCACGTAAAGATCAGGCCAGCCGTCGTTGTCGAAGTCGCCCACTGCCGCTCCCATGCCGTAGCCGGAGCCGGCCACGCCCGCCTTTTCCGTCACATCGGTGAACGTGAGATCGCCGTTGTTGCGGAACAGACGGTTGAAATACTTCGGCGACTCCTTGGCCAGCGACGCGATGGCGGCACCGTTCACCAGGTAGATGTCCAGCCAGCCGTCGCGGTCGTAGTCGATCAGAGCCACGCCCGCCGGCATCGTTTCCGGCTGGTTCTTGTTCGGCGTCGGGCAGGAGTCGGACTGGAAGTGCAGCCCCGCCCGCGCGGCGATCTCCTCGAACACTATGGGCCCGCCAGCGGGCTGTGCCAGCAGCAATGGCGCGAGGATCGGAAGCCACGGTCTCATCGGCGGGGATCGCCGCTCAGTGTACAGCCGCTGGCGGCAACAAGGCAAACGGCGGCATAGTGGTGGACATGGGATCCGTCTTTGCCGCGTTGCTGGCGGCGTTTCTGATGCAGGCGCCGGCGGTGAAGCCTCGCGCCGCAAGGAGCGCCCCGCGCCCTGCCGCGCAGCGCGTCGAGCAGTTGATGAAGGACGGCGAGGCGGCGCGCGCGGCGGAACTGATCGAGGAAGCCATCCGCATTTACAGCGAAGTGGTGAAGATCGAGCCGCGGCGCGCGGAGGCGTGGTGGTATCTGGGGCTGGCGCACTACGACAGCGACAACCACGCCGAAGCCGAGCGCGCGTTCGCGCGGCTGGTGGTGCTCGACCCGAACCACGGCGCGGCGCTGGCGATGCTCGGGCTGACCGAGTATGAGAACGGCAAGTACGCCGCCGCCCTCAGGCATCTGCTGGCGGCCAAGACCGCGCGCGAGCCGTTGCCGCCGGGTTCGGAGATGGACACCGTGGCGCGCTTCCATCTGATCGCGCTGATGAACTGGGCGGGGCAGCACGATCTGGCCAGCGTCCTGTTGCAGGAGTTCGCGAAAGAGAAGCAGGACACGCCGATGCTCGTGGAGGCTGCGGGGATCAACCTGCTGCGGCTGCCGCATCTGCCGGGCAAGGTTCCGCCGGAAGACCGCGATGCCGTGCAACTGGCCGGACGCGCGGTGCTGCTGGCGTGGAAGGGCCGGCACGAAGAGGCGCGCAAGACCGGCGAGACGCTGGTCGAGCGCTTCCCAAACCGCCCCAACGCCCACTACACACTGGGCTACGTTCACCTGATGGCCGCCGACGACAGCGCCATGGCGGCGGAGATGGAGAAGGAGATTGCGGTGGCGCCGGGCAACGTGCCCGCGCGGCTGCAACTGGCCAACTACTGGCTGAAGCAGGGCGAGGCGGAAAAGGGATTGCCGTATGCGCGCAAGGCGCTGGAGCTCGAGCCAGGGCAGTTCATGACGCACCAGATGCTGGGGCGGCTGTTGCTGGACCTGGGGCAGGTGAAGGAATCGATTGCGGCCCTGGAGAAGGCTGTGCAGCTCGCGCCCGAGTGCCTGCTGTGCCACTCCGTGCTGGCCAATGCTTACGCGCGCGACGGGCGCGCCGCCGACGCCGAGAAGCAGTTGAAGATCCGCGCCGAGATCGCCAAACAGAGCGAGGCACTGAGAACGGGCGCGGGGGCGGCGAAATGAGGCGCATGCTGGCGCTGGTGCTGGCGGGGTGTGCGGCTCTGCCGGCGCAGGAGCCGCCCTCGTTCCGGGCTTCGGCCGAAGAGGTGCTGGTCGACTTCATCGTGCGCGACCGGCGGGGGCGGCAGATCACAGACCTGCGCCCGGAGGAGATCGAACTGCTGGAAGACGGAGCGCCGCAGGCGCTGAAGGCGCTCCGCCGCGTGGAAGGGCGGCAGGTGCGGCAGCGGCTGCCGGGCGAGGAAGCACGCGAGGCGCGTCTCGATCCCTCGCGCAACGTGCATCTGATCCTGCTGGTCTTTGACCGCCTGAGCACGGAGGGGCGGGCGCTGGCGCGCCGCGCGGTGGAAGACCTTGTGAAGCAGGGTATTCCGCCGAACACGTATTACGCCGTGGCGCAGCTCGATCCGTCGTTCCGTATTGTGCAGCCATTCACCAACGAGCCGTACCTGGTGAAATGGGCGGCGGAGAGAATCACGGGCGTCAAAGGCGCGCGCAGTGAAGGCGCGCCGGCGAGTGCGCAGGGCACGCGCGAGGCCGCCTCGGGCGATTTCGCCGCCTCCGCCATGGCCGCCGCCGTGGCGGAGATGGAAATCCGGGCGGCGGAGCTCGAGCGCGAGCAGCGCGGCGCTGCGGCGTTCAACGGGCTGCTGTCGATGGTGCTCGGATTGCGAAGCCTGGAGGGAAGGAAGAATGCCATTCTCTTCAGCGAGGGCATTGCCGGCTCCAGCGCGATGACGCGCGTGCTCATCGGGCAGGCCAACCGCAACAATGTGGCCTTCTATACGATCGACGCGCGCGGCTTGCACAGTGGCGTCCTTGTCACGGCGCCGGATGCCGGCCTGCCTGAGGCGCAGGCGCGGCTGCGGGCGCCGTTTCTCGAGGAGCTCGCCGCCGAGACCGGCGGCCTGGCTGTAGCCGGCACCAACGATGTGCGGGCGCCGCTGCAGCAGGTGACCGAAGACGTAGCCGCGTATTACCTGGCCAGCTACACGCCCCGGAACACCAACTGGGACGGCCGGTTCCGCAAAATCGAGCTGCGCGTCAGGCGCCCCGGCGTGCAGGTGCAGGCCCGGAGCGGATATTTCGCCCTGCCTCCCGGCATGCAGGCGCTTCTGTTTCCGCATGAAGTGCCGCTGCTGCGCGCTCTCAGCTCGAACCCCATGCCGAAGCAGGTCGGCTACCGGGCCGGCATGTTCCACTTCGGGCCCGCGCCGCAAGGCCGGGTGCAGTGCGCCTTTCAGATCGAAATCCCGATCCGCGACCTCAGCGTGCGAAAGAACGAAGCCGCCAACACATACGAGGTGCACGCGTCGTTTCTGGTCTTTGTCAAAGACAGCGATGGGCGGCCGGTGCGCAAGGCCACGCGCGATGTGCCGTTCTCCGGGCCGCTGGACAAGCTGCCGGCGTTCCAGGCGGGCGATTTCATTTACAACGATCACTTCCCGCTGCCGCCCGGCCGCTACGTGATGGAGAGCGCCGTGGCGGACCGGCTGGGAGAGCGGGTGGGGACGAAGCGCGTGTCTTTCGTCGTGCCTGCGCTGAAAGAAGACGAACTCAGCGTCAGCAGCCTGGTGCTGGTAAAGCGCGTGGAGACGAACGCGCCCGAGGAGATCCGCTACGGGGAAGGCGACGACCGCGGGCCCAACCCGCTGCGGTTCCGGGGCGGAATGGTGACGCCGGCGCTCGACGACAGTGTGCGGGGGCGGCTCGGCGTGTACTTCACGGTCCACGCACCGGGCGGCGCGCCGCCCACGGTCACCATCGAGATCCTGAAGGACGGAGCGCCGGTGGCGCGCGCCGGCGCCGGTCTGAAGCAGGAAGACGGCGGCCGATTTTCATGCTTTACGGCCGTGGCGCTCGAAAACGCTCCGGCAGGAGATTATGAACTGCGTGTGACGGCGGTGGCGGCAGGCAAAGCGGCAGCCGAGCGCAGGGGCTTCACCATCGCGCCTTGAGCGAGGCGGCTCAGCCCGCCTCCGGTTCGGCCAGCAGGGATCTGACAGCCGCGATCAGCGCCGCGGGGGTGAGCGGAGCGCTCAGCATCGCTTCGCCCTCGGCCGGCGCCGCAGCCTGATCCTGAGGCAGTTCGGAAAACAGCAGCAGCGCGCGCAGGCGCGGGTGGCGCCGGCGCAGGCTGCGAGCCAGATCGAGGCCTGAAATGTGCGTCATGCGCAGGTCCAACAGGAGAACGCGGAAAGGATCGTCTTCCGGGGCGCTTTCCACCATGCGCACCAGGCTCTGTTCATCGGGTGCAAATTCCACATCCAGGCCCGCCTGACGCAGAGTGAGTCCGATGAGCTCGCCGGTCTGCGGATGATGGTCGAGCACGAGGACGCGCCCGGCGCTTCTCCGGGTTCCTCCTCCGCCGGCATCTCCCTGCGGAGGCAAGGCGCCTTCGGCGAACGGCAGAAGGATGCGGAACGCCGAGCCCGCGCCGGGTTCGCTGCTGACGGTGATCCAGCCGCCGCTCTGGCGCACGATGCCGTACACGGAAGACAGTCCCAGCCCGGTTCCCTTGCCCTCGGGCTTGGTGGTGAAGAAGGGCTCGAAGACGCGGCGGCGCGTCTGCTCGTCCATGCCGCATCCCGTATCGGAGACGAGCAGTTCCACATACCGGCCGGGGGCGATGGTTTCGGCGCCCAGACCGGAGAACTCCCTCATCAGCAGCGCGGACGTGCGGATGCGGAAGGCGCCGCCACCGGGCATGGCGTCCCGGGCGTTGGCGGCCAGGTTGATGAGCACCTGTTCCAGTTGCAGCGGGTCGGCATGCACGAGGCAGACCTGGCCGGCCAGATCCAGATCGAGCTGCACCCGGTCCCCGAGCAAGGGCTTCAGCAGGCCCTCGCTGTCCCGGATCAGTTGGTTCAGGTCGAAAAGGCGGGGCGACAGAATCTGCTTCCGGCTGAAGGCGAGCAGTTGCCTTGTCAATTCCGCCGCGCGCTCGCCGGCGCGCTGGATTTCCCGCACGTGCTGGAAACGGGGGTCGCCGGGAAGAAGCGCGCCGGCCAGCAGCTGGCTGTACCCGTTGATCACGGTGAGGAGGTTGTTGAAGTCATGGGCCACGCCGCCGGCGAGCGTGCCCACGGACTCGATGCGCTGCATCTGCCGCAGCAGTTCTTCCGTGTGCTTCTGTTCGGTGATGTCCTGCACCATGCCGGCGACGCGAGGCTTGCCGTCCGGCCCGGTAATCCATTCGCCCGTGCTGCGGATATGGCGCTCCCGCCCTCCTGGCAATTGCACGCGGAATTCGATCATGCGGCTCTGGCGGCGCGCATCGCTTGAACGGACGATGGCGTCCACACGATGCCTGTCGGCGGGGTGGACGAGGGAGAGGAACGACTCATAGGAGGGCTTCACCGAAAAGGGACGGATGCCAAACATCCGGTACACCTCGTCCGACCAGACGAGTTTCCCGGTCTCCGGATCCCGGCTCCACAGGCCGATGTGCGCCGTGCGCTGGGCCCGCTCCAGGGTGTCGCGGCTCTCCTTCAATTCGCGCTCCGCCTTCCGCCGCAGCCAGATGTTGACGATCAGAACCACGATCAGCAACATCTGAAGCACCACGAGGACCGCGCCGGCCCACAGCAGGCGGCGGTCCGCCAGAGACAGTGCCCGCCAGCCGCCAGCTTCGCCGACGATGTAGGCCTCGCCCGGCAACGTCGCGCGGGGGATGCCCCACCGCGCAGCCACGGTGTCATCGATAATGAGGCGGATGTTGCCCTGTTCGCGCAGAGGGATGGCGGCAGGCGAGACGCCATGCAGGACTTCCATCGCGATTCTTCCCGCCATCTCGCCGTGCGCGAACCCGGCGCTCGTGTTGCCCGCCAGAATTCCCTGCCCCAAGACACGCACATGCGGGCTGATGACGGGGGCCGAACTGGCCCGCGCCACCTGTTCGGCCATCTCGCTGGAGCTCACATACCGCCCTTCGCAGTCGCGCGTGAAATGCGTGAGCACCACCAGCGAGTCCGGCGGCAGCGCGCGCAACTGCTCGAGAATCCGCTCAACGGGAATCCGCGATCCCTCCAGGAACCGGAACTCCAATTGCGGGCGTGACCCGCTGATCTGCCCGTAAAACTCCCGGTGTTCGAAACCGGTGGGCGAGTTGTCCGTCACGACGGCCACTGTCTTCGTGGAGGGCAGGAAGCGCAGGACCGCATCCAGAAAATCGGACGCCGACGAGATCTCGCGGACGCCGGTGAAACGCTCGCGCGGCAGACTATCGATCAATGCCTTCGAGCCCACGCCGCAGAAAACCACAGGCGTGCGCTGGAGCGCCGGGGGCGCAGCTTTCACCAGGTATTCCACGGCGGCATCGTCGCAGGCGATCACCAGTTTGAAGCGCCTGCCGGCATGCCGCTGCGACAGGACATGATTCATCCAGGCCCAGGACTCCTGCTGCGGGTAGCGCCGCGAGTCGAGGTACTCCGTCCACGCGGCCACATGAAACGACCGGTCTTCCAGCGCCGCCTTCAGCCCGAGCGTGACCTCGGAAGACCAGTTGTAGGTCGGATCGTAGGAGTGCAGGATCAGGACGTTTGCCGAGGATTCGCCGTACGCCGGCTGGCCGCGCACGGCGGCCGCGGCCAGAAGCACGGGCAGCAGCATGGCAGCCTGCACAAAACGGCTGCGGCAAAATCCTGGCTGCCCTGTTCCCGGCACGTTCTACCATCATACGGGCGCTGAGGGCAAGCCGCAGGATTTGTCAAGCTTCCGGCGTCCCGCCGTCCCCATGATGGAGCTGGAAGTCCTCGTCCAGCGGCTTCCGCCCCCGAAAGCCACCATCCGTCTCGTGCCACCAGGCGATGTCGGGCTCGCCCCACTTCCAGCACAGCAGAACTTCGCGGCCGCGGTACATCGTGGGGAAATCCACCAGCCCGGTCTCCAGATCCTTCACCTGGACGCCTGCCCCTCCGAGCCGCCCAAGCGCCTCTTGGAGAAGCGCGGATGCCTGGCGCACGCCGGCCTGCCAGCGGTCCACGGCCATGGCATCCAGAGTTATGCCTCCCATCATCATCTGCGCCTTGGCGGAGAAGGCGTCCAATGCACGCCGGATCCCTTCCAGTTCCTGACGGGCCCGCATCGCGTCTCCCAGCCACGCGCGCACCTGTGGAAGCATGCGCCGCGCCGAGTCCAGCGTGAACCTTGGATGCATCCCCAATCCTCCCTTCTCTCAAGAGTGCCATGCCCGGCCTGGCGGCCGGAAGAAACGGGGCGGCCAGCGTATCTGTACCGCAGAATCGCGTTCCGCCCATCCGCCCCGGGGGCCCGCTCATCCGCCATTCTGCACCGGCCACCGGAATCGCTCGCTTTCGGAGGGATGCGAGCTGACAATGAAAGCGGGTCATGTTTCTGAGAATTGTCTCGCAATTCATGCTGACAGCGCTCCTGTGGGCCGCGCTGGCGGCGCAAACGCCCGGCGGGGCGGTGATCGAAGGCAGAGTCACCTTCGCCGGCAGCGGCGAACCGCTGCACGGCGCGACGGTTCTGCTCACTCCCGGCGGGAGGATAGTGGAGAGCGACGCCGAGGGGCGGTATCGCTTCGCGGGGCTGGCACCGGGAGAGTACTCGCTGGTGGCCCATGTGCACGCGCTGGTCGATGAGCGCAAGACCGTGCGTGTGGGGGCGGGCGAGACGGCGCGCGCTGACTTCGCGCTGACCCTCAGTCCGGTGCGGGAATCGCTGACGGTCACAGCTTCCGGACGTGAGGAGAACATAGCAGAGGCGTTTCTGAGCGTCGTTTCGCTGGACGGCTATCAGTTGACGGCGCGCAGTTCGTCCACTTCGCTGGGGGATCTGGTGGGGGAGGAAGCGGGCGTGGCCAAACGCAGCTACGGCCCAGGCTCCAGCCGCCCGGTGATCCGCGGCTTCGACGGCGACCGCGTGCTCATCCTCCAGGACGGCATGCGCACGGGGACAGTCTCTTCGCAGTCAGGCGATCACGGAGAGCCGGTGGATCCGTCAAATCTGGAGCGGGTCGAGGTGGTGAAAGGCCCGGCCACGCTGCTGTACGGCTCCAATGCCATCGGCGGCGTGGTGAACGTGCTCACCGATCACCACGTCATCAACCAGCACCCGCACCAGGGGCTGCACATGGCGCTCACCGGCGTCGGAGGCACGGCCAACGCGCAAGGCGGGGGCAGCGGATCGTTCGAGTACGGATACAGGAACTGGATGGTCTACGGCTCCGGCGGGGGCATGCGCACGGGCGACTACAACACGCCCGCCGGGCGTGTGGAAAACTCGTTCACCGAAATGACCAACTCCAAAGCGGGCGTGGGCCACTACGGGGAGCGGCTGAGCTGGAACGCGATGCTGCAACGGATCGAGACCACTTACGGCGTGCCAGGGGCCCACGCGGGGGAGGAGCGCTCTCACGAGTCACCGGTGCTGAACATGGAGCGCACGAGCGGCCGGTTCAACGGCGCGGTGAAGCAACTGGGCGCGGCGTTCGAACAGTTCCAGTTCGATCTGGGGTACTCCGATTACTCGCACCGCGAGATCGAAGGCGGCGTCACGGGCACGCAGTTCTTCAACAAGCAGTTCACTTATACGGGAACGTTCGATCAGCGGCGGCGCGGCCGCTGGAGCGGACGCTTCGGCCTGTGGGGCCTGGAGCGGAGTTACGACACGCGCGGCAAAGAGGCGCTGGCGCCGCCGGTGGATCACTCGTCCTTCGCCGTGTTCGGACTGGAAGAGTTCAGTTGGGAGCGCGTCCGGCTTCAGTTCGGCGGCCGCTGGGAGCGCAACCGCTACTCGCCGGACGGGCTGCGGGAGCGGACTTTCTCGGGCCTCTCCGCCTCGGCCGGAGCCATGTTGCCGTTGTGGAAGAACGGGTCGCTGGTTTCAAACTACATCCACTCCTACCGCGCGCCCGCGCTGGAAGAGCTGTACAACTACGGGCCGCATCCCGGCAATCTGGCTTTTGAAATCGGCAACCCGGACCTGAAGCGCGAGCGCGGCGACGGCGTGGAGGTCTCCCTCCGCCACCAGGCGCGCGACCTCCGCGCGGAAGCGAACCTGTTCCGCTACCAGATGCACGATTTTGTGTACTTCCTGCCAACGGGCCAGTTCGAAGACGGCCTGCCGGTGAACCTGTTCTCGCAGGCCGACTCGCGCTTCACGGGCGCCGAGGCGCGCGTGCAGGCGCGCATCCGCGGGCCGCTATGGGCGAATGCAGGCTTCGACTACATCGATGCCAACCTCACCGCCGGAAACCGCATGAACCTGCCGCGCATTCCGCCGGCGCGCGGGCGCTTCGGCCTCGATTACTTCTGGAAGGGCCTGAGCCTGCGTCCGGAGATGGTGGTGGCGAACCGCCAGTGGCAGGTGGCGCCGAACGAGTCATCCACCGCCGGCTACGCGGTCTTCCACTTCAACGCTTCTTACACGCTGACGCGCGGCCATGTGCTGCACACGTTCAACGTGAACACGTTCAACCTCGGCGACCGGCTGTACCGGAACCATCTGAACTTCGTCAAAGACATCGCGCCGGAACTGGGCCGCGGCGTGCGGTTCGCTTATACGATCCGGGTGTTCTGAGCCACCCGTGAAGGAACATGATCAGGCGCCCTTTCCTGTCTCTCGCGAAGGGTGTCAAGGGCCGCGGCCAAGCCGCCCAGCGGCCTTGCAGCGGAGGTGGCCTGGGGGCATTTCGTCCGCGGCAATCCCTTTCCGTGTCCACTCTGCCAGCCGTCATTCTGACTGGCTCCGCGATTAAGGCGCCTGTACTCTCAAAGGCGCTTATTTCTGATTCTGGGATGGATTCGACAGAATTCGGCAAGGCGCGGCCATGAGTCTTCCATTGCCCACGACAGTGCCCGCAGAGCCATTCCCTGAGTCCAGGCGCAGTTCCCAGGATTGCGTGGCTGTGCTCCCGGAAAGAGCCGCGCTGTTTCACGCCTCACCAATCACCGTGAATTTCACGATGGCAGGGCCGCCGGCTGCGCTGAATTCCGCGGCCGCGGCGGCACGCTTCTGTGCCGAGCACGAAGACCGGAATTCGCCGGAATTCCGGCCGCAGTAAGCAGTCCCCGCGCGGCCGCTGGCAGCGTGCTCTCCCCGCCGGGACCGCTCGCTCCCGCGGCCTGCGGCCGCTTCGCTCGCGGCACTGAAACCCGCGGCCCGGTCGCTTCAGCGGCGGTGGTTGTGGCGGCGGTGTCAGGACCGCTTGGTCGCGCCGTTGGCGCTCCCGCGCAGCTCGGAGGCGGCTCGGATGCGGCGCGGTTGGACCGATGCGGGTCTTATTGGACTGGCGTTGCCGCTCCGTATTTCCGCTCGACGTAATCGTTGAGCATGGCGATGAATTCAGCCACAATCCCCTCGCCGCGCAGGGTGGTCACCAGTTTCCCGTCGACGAAAACCGGCGCCTTGGGTTCTTCAAACGTGCCGGGAAGCGAGATGCCGATGTTGGCGTGCTTGGATTCGCCGGGACCGTTCACGATGCAGCCCATCACCGCCACTTTCATCTCCTCGACCCCCGCATAGCGCTCCTTCCACTTCGGCATCTGCTCGCGCAGATAGGTCTGGATCTGCTCCGCCATCTCCTGGAAGAAGGTGCTGGTGGTGCGCCCGCATCCCGGGCACGCGGTCACCTGGGGCGTGAAACTGCGGATGCCGAGCGATTGCAGGATCTGCTGGCAGACCAGCACCTCCTCGGTGCGGTCGCCGTTCGGCGCCGGAGTGAGCGATGCCCGGATCGTATCGCCGATCCCTTCCTGGAGCAGGATCGCCAGCGCCGCGGTGGTGGCGACGATTCCCTTGGCGCCCATGCCCGCTTCGGTGAGTCCGAGATGCAACGGGTAGTCGCACTGCGCCGCCAGCATCCGGTAGACGTCGATCAGGTCCTGCGCGCCGGAAACCTTCGCGCTCAGGATGATCTTGTCATGGGGGAGCCCGTGGCTTTCCGCGATGCGCGCCGACTCGAGCGCGCTGGCGACGATGGCACGCTTCGTCACCTCCGCCGCATCCAGCGGCTCGGGGAGCCGCGCGTTCTCATCCATCATGCGGGTCAGCAGCGCCGAATCGAGCGACCCCCAGTTGACGCCGATCCGCACCGGCTTGGAGTACTCGATGGCGCATTCAATCATTGTGCGGAAATTTTCATCTGTCTTTCGACCGATGTTCACATTCCCCGGGTTAATTCGATATTTGGAGAGAACTTTCGCGCAATCAGGGTACTTCTTTAGAAGAATGTGGCCGTTGTAATGGAAATCACCTACGATAGGGGTACGAAATCCGAACTTGTCGAGCGTCTCAACAAGGCGTGGGACAGCCCTGGCGGCTTCCTCGGTGTTGACGGTCACGCGCACGATCTCGGAGCCGGCTCGCGCAAGGTCCATCACCTGGTTGGCCGTGGCCGCAGCGTCCGCCGTGTCGGTGTTGGTCATGGACTGCACGGCGATGGGGTGGCCGCCGCCCACCTTCACTCCCCCCACATCGACGCTGACGCTCTTTCGACGCTCGATCTTCGCCATCTTGCCTCCGGGAAGCTCCATTTTAGCAGTAACGATGCCAGGTTGGCCGGAATGTCATGTTTGCGATAAAAAATTTCGATTGGAATAGCGCGTTCCTCAGGGTAAAATGGGGATGTCCGCGCAACGCTGGCAACGTTCGCTTTAGCGCCTCAGCGGTGGGGCGCTCGCAGTTGGCGATACCGGCCGTCAAGGCCGTGGAGGGGAAGTGAGCGATGGCAGGCGCATCCGATTCCGGACCCGTACGCAGACGGGCCTTGCTCTACGCACTCGATCCAGCTCTGGCTTCCAGCCTGGAGTGCGAACTCACCAAATGCGGCTGTCAAGCGGAACCCGCCTCTGGCGCCGCGCCGGAACAGGCTGATATCGTGTTTTGCCCTTCGGCGCGCCCTGTACTCCGCCAGGCTCTGAGCCTTTATCCAGACACGCCGGTAGTGGTGGTCAGCCGCCTGCCCGAGGTGGAGGGCTGGCTCGACGCCCTGGAAGAGGGCGCGGCGGATTATTGCGCGCCGCCGTTTGAGACCATCCAGATCCGCTGGCTTCTCGAGACGCACGCCGGCTCGCGCCGTTCGATGGCCGCAGCCTGAGCCGCGGCAGCGGCGCAGCGGCAGGGGGCGGTCTTGTTGCGTCCATTTGGCGGAATCCGTGTCCCGGCCGGTATACTCAAAGAGAGAGAGGCTGATTTCGATTGACCCTGCGAGACTTCTTCCGTCTGTCCGCGTATACGCAGATGCTGCCGGTGCTGGAGAGCGGCGAGGAGACCCTTGTCGGCGGGCAGGCGGTGATGGAGGGCGTCATGATGCGCGCCCCGCACAGCTATGCGGTGGCCGTGCGTCGTCCGGATGGCGGGGTCGTGATCGACGAGCGCCCGCTTCCGAAGCTCTCCGAGAAGTACCCGGTCTTCAAACTTCCGCTGCTGCGCGGCATCGGCACGCTGGGGCAGGCGATGGCCCTCGGGGTGAAGGCGCTGCGGTTCTCCGCCGATGTGGCCGTGCAGGCGCAAGGCGGCGCGGCGCCGCAGCCGGCAGAAGGGATAAAGAAGCCCGCCGAGATCCCCGGCTGGCTGATGGCGCTGAACCTGGCCTTCTCGTTCGTCTTTTTCATCGCGCTCTACAAGTTTGTTCCGCTCTGGATCACGACCCGGCTCGAGGGCGTCTACCCGGAACTGCACAATCAGATCCTGTTCAACCTGGTGGACGGCATCGTGCGGCTGGTGATCTTCCTCGGTTTCCTCTGGCTGATCTCCCGGTGGGACGACATTCGCCGAGTCTTCGAGTACCATGGCGCCGAGCACCGCGTCGTGTTCAACTTCGAAAGCGGCAAGCCGATCAGCATTGAGAACGCCCGGACGTTTTCCACGTTCCATCCGCGCTGCGGCACCAGCTTCCTGCTGGTCGTGATGATGGTGTCGATCGCCGTCTACGCCGTGATCCCGGCGCACGGCTTCATGGAAAAGATGGCTGTGCGGGTTGTGGCGCTGCCGCTGATCGCCGGACTCAGCTATGAAGTGATCCGCTTCGCGGCGCGCCGCCGGGGCAGCCTGCTGGCGCTGTTCACCGCGCCGGGGCTCTGGCTCCAGCGCATTACCACGCAGCCGCCTTCCGACGAACAGACGGAAGTCGCCATCATCGCCCTGAACCGCGCCATGGCGCTGGAGGAACAACAGGGCGGAGAGCTGGTGATCGCCTGATGGACTTCACGCGGCAACTGGAAGAGGTGGAGCGCAAGTTCGAATCGCTCGCCGCCCAGATGGCGGATCCGGCGGTGATCCAGGACGCCGCCCTGTACCGCAAGACCGCCAAGGCGCACCGGGACCTGGAAGAGATCGTCGGCGTGTGGCGCGAGTACCGCAAGGTGCTCGACGATCTGAGCGGCGCGCGGCTGATGCTGGAAGACAAGGATCCCGCGCTGCGCGAGATGGCAGAAGAAGAAATCGCCCGGCTGGAGCCGCGCGAGCAGGAGTTGGCCGAAAAGCTGAAGATTCTGCTCCTGCCCAAGGATCCCAACGACGACAAGGACGTCGTGCTCGAAATCCGCGCCGGCGCCGGCGGGGACGAAGCCAGCCTCTTCGCCGCCGAGGTGTTCCGCATGTACGCGCGCTATGCCGAAGCGCAGCGCTGGAAGGTGGAGATCACCTCGGTGAGCGAGTCCGAAGCCGGGGGCTTCAAAGAAGTGATCGCGCTCATCAGCGGCGACCGCGTCTACTCGAAGCTCAAGTACGAAAGCGGCGTCCACCGCGTGCAGCGCGTCCCGGTGACCGAGCAGCAGGGGCGCATCCACACTTCCACCATCACCGTCGCCGTGCTGCCGGAAGCCGATGAAGTGGAAGTGAAGATCGATCCAAAGGACCTGCGGATCGACACGTACTGCTCTTCGGGGCCCGGCGGCCAGAGCGTCAACACGACCTACTCCGCCGTGCGCATCACGCACCTGCCCACCGGGCTGGTGGTCACCTGCCAGGACGAGAAGTCGCAGATCAAGAACCGCGCCAAGGCGGAGCGGGTGCTGCGCTCGCGGCTCTATGAGATCGAGCTCGAAAAACAGCGGCAGGCGATCGGCGCCGACCGCCGCTCGCAGGTGGGCACGGGCGACCGCTCGGAGAAGATCCGCACGTACAACTTCAAGGAGAACCGCGTCACCGACCACCGCATCGGGCTGACTCTTTACCAGCTCGACCGCATCATGGAGGGCGAGCTGGATCCCCTCATCGACGCCTGCACCACGTTTTACAACGCCCAAAAGCTGCGCGAGCAGGCCGAAGCCGCGCAGGCGGCCCAGCATGAATCTGCGGACGGCGCTCCGGCAAGGGTCTGAGATCCTGGCTTCGGCCGGCACGCCCGAGCCGAAGCTCACCGCCGAAGTGCTTCTCTGCCACGCTCTGCGCCGCGAGCGGAGCTTCCTCTACGCCCATCCCGAACACGAACTCACCCTGGTGGAGTGGATCCATTACGGCCGGTATCTGCATGAGCGGCTTCAGGGCAAACCGCTCCAGCACATCACGCGAAAGCAGGAGTTCTATGGGCGCGAGTTCGAGGTCTCGCCCGCCGTGCTGATTCCCCGCCCCGAGACCGAGCATGTCGTCGAACAGGCGCTGCGTCATGCGCCGGGCGCGCGCCGCGTGCTGGATCTCTGCACCGGTTCGGGCAATCTGGCAGTCACGCTCTCGCTGGAACTCAACGCCTGGGCGGCGGCCACCGACATCAGTTTCGACGCGCTGGAAGTGGCGCGGCGCAACGTGCGCCGCCACGGCGCGCGTGTCGAGCTGATCCAATGCGACCTGGCCGGGGCGGTCGGCGCGCGCTTCGATCTGGTCGTTTCCAATCCTCCCTACATCCCGCTGCACGAGATGGCCACACTCCAGCGCGAGGTGCGCGATCACGAACCGCATCTGGCCCTGGCTGGCGGCGAAACGGGCACCGACTACTACCGGCGCATCGTGCCCGAAGCGGAAAGGGTTCTGGCGCCCGGCGGCTGGCTTATCATCGAGATCGGCTATCAGGGCGAGCGCGCGGTGCGCGCCCTGTTCGGTCCCGCATGGTCGGAGCCGGCCACGGAGTATGATCTGGCTGGATGGCCGCGCGTGGTCCGCGCGCGCTTTACGCCGTGAGAACCATCTTCCACGTCGACATGGACGCCTTCTTCGTCTCGGTCGAAGAGCTCTTCGATCCGGGCCTGAAGGGCAAGCCCGTGGTGGTGGGCGGGCAGAAGGGCGAGCGCGGCGTGGTGGCGGCCGCTTCCTACGCCGCACGCAAGTTCGGCGTGCACTCGGCCATGCCGCTGCGCACGGCGGCGAAACTCTGCCCGCAGGCGGTCTTCCTCGATGGGCATCCGGAGCGTTACCGCGAATACTCGCACCGCGTGCATGAGATTCTGCTCGAGTTCACTCCTCAGGTCTCGATGGCGAGCATCGATGAGGCCTACCTCGACATGACCGGCACGGAGCGGCTGTGGGGTCCGCCGCTGCGCGCCGCCACGCTACTGCATGACCGCATCGGGGAGCGCACCGGGCTGAACTGTTCGATCGGCATCGCCACTTCGAAGATGCTGGCCAAGATCGGCTCAGACTTCGCCAAGCCGAACGGGATCGCCTGGGTGCCGCCCGGCATGGAGACGGCGTTTCTCGCGCCGCTCAACGCCGGCCGCATTCCCGGCGTGGGGCGCGTGACGGAAGAGCGGCTGCGCGAGATCGGCGTGCGCAGGATCGGGGATCTGGCCCGGCTCGACGAAGACTTCCTACTGCGGCGCTTCGGCCAATGGGGGCTGGCGCTGGCGGGCAAGGCGCGCGGGTTGGACGCCGGCGCGTGGTTCGAGGGGGAGATCGGCGCCTACGAGGATCCCAAGAGCATCTCGCACGAACACACCTTCTCCGAAGACGTGCGCGACGCCGGGCTGCTGGAAGCGACGCTGGCCCGGCAGGCGGAAAAGGTCGGACGCCGCCTGCGCGAGCACAAGCTGTTTGCGCGCACCGTGGAGCTGAAGCTCCGCTATGCGGACTTCACGACGCTGAGCCGCTCGCGGACGCTCTCTGAAGCCACTGATGTCGATGCAGACCTGATCGCCGTCTCTCGCGATCTGTTCCGCGCCGCATGGAAGAAGGGCTCGGCGGTGCGGCTGATCGGGATGGGCGTGTCGGGGCTCGATGAAGCGCAAGGCCAGGTGTCGCTGCTGGACGGCGAGAAGAAGGAGCGCGCACGGCAGGCTCTGGCTGCGGTTGACCGCATCCGCGACCGGTTTGGCGAAACCAGCGTGCAACTGGCCGCAGGCATGACGGCGGAGGACCGGGAGAAGGTGCACGAGAACCCGGCGGGCCTGCCCGGCAAGGCGCCGCGCGGCTCGCGCAAATCCGGATAAGCTACTTCCGCGCCGCCGCCTGTTCGTGCTCGCGGGCCGGGCGGATGCGGGTGGCGTGATAGGCCCAATAGCCCGCGACGAGGGAGAACAGCGCGCCGCTCCAGTAAGGGGCGCCGTCGCTGACGTGATCGAACACCGCGCCCGCCCACACTGGACCGGCGACCCGCGTCAGGCTTGAGGCCGATTGCGCCGTGCCCAGTAGCGCGCCCTGCTCGCCCGCGCCGGCGCGGCGCGAAATCAGCCCGGTGAGTGCGGGTCCGGCCAGCCCGTAGCCCAGCGCCGTCAGCGCCACCGAGAAGTAGAGCAGCCACACGGCGTGCGCGGCTGCAGCCACGGCGAACCCGGCAGCGAACAGGCACGCGCCCCACACCGCCAGCGCCGCTTCGCTCGCGCGCCGGGTGAGGCGCCGCAACAGATAGCCCTGGGTGAAAGCGGCCATCAGACCGAGAAACGAAAACAGCACGGCGTTGCCCGAGGCGTCAAGGCCGAAGCGTGCGTGCGTGAAAACGGGGAAATTCGTCTGGAGGCCGGCCATGGCGAAGTTCAGCGCGAAGGTGCCCAGCATCAGCTCGCGGAACTCGACCCGGCCGAGCGCGCCGCCGATCTGCGCCAGAGGATCCAGATCGCGCCAGCGGATCGAGTGCGCCCTGCGCCGTTCCGGCGGGAGCGTTTCTTTCACCGTCACGGCAGCCACAGCGAGCGTCAGCAGCGACAGCACGCCGGAGGCGTAAGCCGGCGCCGACAGGCTGATCCGGCTCAAAGCGCCGCCCATCGCCGGCCCCAGTATGAAGCCGAGTCCGAAAGCCGCGCCGATCAGGCCGAAGTTCTTGGCGCGGTCGCGCGGCTCGCTGATATCAGCGATGTAGGCCTGCGCCGTCGTGATCGAGCCGCCGGCGAAGCCCGACATCAGGCGCGCGGCGAACAGCACCGCCAGCGACCATGCGGCGCCGAACAGGAAGTAGCTCGCCGCCGTGCCCCCCAGGCAAGCCAGCAGCACGGGCCTGCGGCCGCGCCGGTCCGACCACGCGCCCAGCAGCGGCGCGGCGGCGAACTGCGCTGCGGAAAACGCCAGCGCCAGCAATCCTACCGTCAGCGCGTCGCTGCGGTACGGTTTGACGACGAACGGGATGACGGGCACAAGGATGCCTGCGCCCATCAGGTCGAGAAAGACGATGAGGAAGATCGCGCTCAGCGCTCCGCGCTGCGCCGACCGGCTTGCCTGCACACATCCATCGTCTCATGAGGCGGCGCGGGCGGGTGCGTGCTTCATGGCGCCATGCCCGACGCCTCCAGCAGCGTCTCATGCACCGCCAGTTCCGTCCCGGCCGTCGCCGCCAGCGCGCGCTCGCCGCGCACGGCGCGCGCCAGTGCCGCGATGTCGCCCACATAGCGTTCGTAGGCGGGCAGTTCCACCTGCCGCCTTCCCGCGGTGTACGGCCCTGCCAGCTTCGCCAGATCGAGGACCAGCGACGGCGGCTCGATGGGCCGCACGAGGGCGCTGCCGTTCGTGCCAAAAATCTCCAGCGCCCGGTGCGCGCCCGCGTTCGGCTGCAACACGCTTGAGGTGATCACCGCCATCGCGCGGCTGTATTCGAGCACCGCCGCCGTGTTGTCCTTCAGCGTGTCTTCATAGGGACCGTCGTGGCGGAGGAACTTCGTGATGCGCTGCGGCCGGCCCAGCAGCCGCACCACGATGTCGATCAGGTGCGCGCCCTGCTCGAACATCTGCCCGCCCGGGAAACGGTTCCATTCCGGGCGGCGGTCGGCGCCGATGAGCGTGTTCATCCGCCCGTGGACCAGATAGACATCGCCGAGCCAGCCCTGCCGCGCCGCTTCCAGCGCCTTTTCAACCGCCGGATTGTGGCGCCACATGTAACCGGCCTGGAGAATCAGCCCCTTGTCCCGCGCAAGCGACGTGATGCGGCGCAGGCGCGCCATCGTGTCGGCGATGGGCTTTTCGACGTGGCAGTGCTTGCCGGCTTCCAGCGCTTCGATTGCGAGCACGGGAATCTCCGGCACGTCGCTTTCCACGAAAATCACTTCGACCGAGCGGTCTGCCAGAATCTCCGCTTTGGGCCGCCACGGCAGCGGGCCCAGCTTCTCAAGCGTCTTGCGCGCAGCCGGCGACTCTTCCCAGACGCCCGCCAGTTCGTAGTCCGGCGACTCTTGCACAAGCCGCAGCTTGTCGAATGCGTGCGAGTGGGCCGCCCCAAGAAACGCCGCCCTGAGCCGGCGCGGCTGAGCGGCTGCGGCTGCGGGCAGAGCGAGGAATTCGCGCCTGCGGATCATGACGCGGGCATTATACGAAACCTGCGCGCCCTCAGAGGAACTTGCGGCCGTTCCCGCCAGGATCCGGTTTGCGCTCCGGCGCGCCTCCGGAGATCAGGCGTTCGAACGAGGCCAGCACGGCGCCCGCTGTCTCATCGATTCCAGCACGCTCGTCCAGACACCACCGCCGCATCGCCTCCCGGACCGCGCCCCGCTCCCGCGGCCTGCGGCCCGCTGGGCACGCGGCTCTGTTTACACTGGTTGTGTGATTCATCAGCACTTTCTGCTCTCGGGCGAAATTCGTCGCGCGGACGAGGCCCTGTTCCGCGCCGGACAGGTGGGCCTGTTTGCCGGCTGGGGCGTGTTCTCAACGATCCGCGTGATCGAAGGCACGCTGTTTGCGTTCGAGCGGCACTGGGCGCGGATGCGGCGGGACGCGGACCTGCTGCGGGTTCCGTTCCCGTGGACGCCGGAAGAGCTGGAAGCGGAACTGCTCAAGCTGGTGGATGCGAATCGCGCATACGACGCGGCGCTCCGCGTGCTGGTGATGCGCAACCGCGGAACGCTGTGGGAAGGGCCGGGCTTTGACCGCGATTTTGATCTGGTCGCCTTCACAGCGCCGCGCACGCAGTGGGGCGAATCGGCGCGGCTGGGCGTTGTGGCGCAGGCGCGCCACGCGGCGGGACCTTTTTCCGGCACGAAGTCCGCCTCCTGGGCCATGAACCTGGTGTGGCACGAAGAGGCGCACGCGCAGGGGCTGGACGAGGTGATTCTGCTCAACGAGCGCGGCGAGGTGAGCGAATGCACGTCAGCCAATGTCTTCGCCGTGTTCGGCGATGAAGCCGTGACGCCGCCGCTCAGCTCCGGCTGCCTGCCGGGCATCACGCGCGAGCTGCTGCTGGAGGTGATCCAGGTTCCCGGCATCCGCGCCGGCGAGCGCACGCTGGCGCTCGAGGATCTCGAGAAAGCCGACGGGCTGTTCATCACGTCGACGACGCGGGATCTGCTGCCTGTCGGCTCGGTGGAAGGGCTCAGCATCGGGACGGACAGGAGAGTGACGGAGCGGCTGGCGGGGGCGTTTGCAGAGTATCAGCGGGAATCGGTGCACCGGGCGCGGCAGCGGGCGGCGCACGCGTCCTGAGCGGAAAGCAGCGCAAGAAAGAGGCGCGGAGGAAGCCGAAGCCTCCTCCGCGCCAGATCATTTCCCACGAGAAATGTCAGAGCGGCTTGTAGCAGCTCCGCGTCTCGTTGCACTCGTATTCGTCGACGGGCTTGCCGTCAGGACCGATGGGGATGAGGGTTTTGTCACACCAGAAGGCGCGGTCGTTGCTGTGCGGGACCGTCGGATCCCACTCGGCTTCGATGTAAAGCCCCTTCCAGCGGAGGTTGTCGCAGCGGTCGTTGCCGATGCGGGTCAGGCCGGCGCGCTCGCGGTTGACGATCGCCATGGCAGGACTCCTCAGACCTTCACGCCGGCAGCGGCCATCAGCGCGCGCTTGACGGCAGCGGCGGCGATCTGCACCTTGTAGGCGTTCATGCTCAGGGGACGGGCGGCGGCGACGGCGGCCTTGCCGGCGGCTTCCGCCGTCTCGGCCGTCACGGCTTTGCCTTCGATGGCCTTCGCCGCTTCGGCCGATACCCACGGGGTGGGCGCCACGTGGCCGAGCACCACGCGGGCCGATGCCACCGTGGAACCTTTCATGGTCAGCGCCACCGAGGCCGTGGCCAGCGGCCAGTCAAGGGCGTCTTTCTGGCGAACCTCGTAAGTGGCATTTTTCGCGCCACTGGCTGGAACGAGCACCTCGGTGAGGATCTCGTTCGGCTTCAGGTCCACTTCGCGCGTGTCGCTCGAGGAGGGCGCGACGAAGAACTTCTCCGCGTCCACCTCGCGGGTGCCGGAAGGCGAAACCAGCTTGATCTTCGCACCCAGGGCGACGAGCGCCGGGCCGAAACTGGAGGCGGAGACGAAGCGCGCCGGGCCGTTGCCGAAGGTCGCGTGGTAGCGGTTGTCGCCCTCGGCCACCAGATCCCTGCCTTCATGGCGGGCGATCAGGCCGAAGCCCGCGCGGAAGTACCAGCAGCGGGGCCGCTGGCAGAGGTCGCCGCCGAAGGTGCCCATGTTACGGATCTGCGGGCTGGCCACGCCGCGCGCGGCTTCGGTCAAGGCGGGGAAGGAGGCGCGGATGAGCGGGCTTGAGAGCACCTCGTCCACCGTCGCCAGAGCGCCGATGCGGATGCCGGCGGCGGTCTTCGAGATGCCCTTCAGCTCGGCGATCTCCTTGATGTTGACCACGCGCTTCGGGCTCATCACCTCGTCCTTCATCAGGCTGATGAGGTCGGTGCCGCCGGCCAGCACGGCCGCGTCGCCCCAGCCGCTGCCGAGCAGCGCCAGGGCTTCCTTCAGGGTCTTGGGGCTTGCGTATTCGAAGGGTTGCATCAGCTCATCCTCCCGCTCAGCGCGTTCAGCACGTTCATCGGAGTCATCGGAACATACGGCACGCGCACCCCGATGGCATTGGCCACCGCGTTCGCGATCGCAGCGATGCCGCCGATGGCCGGCGGTTCGCCAAGCCCGATCACGCCGCGCTTATCGTTGATTTCGTCGATCTCAAGATGGACGAGGATCTCGCCGATGTCCTTGATGCCGGCCAGCTTGTAGAACTCGAGTTCGTTGTTCAGCATCCTGCCGGTCACCGCGTCCAGGACGCGCTCTTCCATCAGCGCGCCGCAGATCGACATGATGATGGCGCCGTACACCTGGCTTTCCGCCGTCTTCGGGTTGATGATCGTGCCGCAGTCCTGCACGGCGACGATCCGGTTCATCTTTACGATGCCCGTCTCGACGTCCACCGTGACATCGGCGATCTGCACTCCGCCGACGCCGCCGGTGTTGAGGCCTTCTTTGGGCGCATCGCGCGGGATGTTCTGTCCGGTCTCGCTGATGGTCTTGACGCCGAGTTTGGCGCAGGCGGCTTTCCAGGGGAGGCTCTTGGCGGGATTGCCCTTCACCTGGATCTTGCCGTCCACGGCTTCCAGCTCGGTGGGAGGCGCACCGAGGGCCGGGGCCACTTCCTCGAACAGCTTTCCCAGGGCGTTCAGCGTGGCTTTCCGCGTGGAGCTGCTGACGCCGCCAACCGTGGTAGAGCCGCCGGAAGTGCCGGAGGGCGGGTAGTTGGTGTCGCCGATCTTGACGCGGACGTCGTTGACCCGCAGGCCGAGGCTTTCGGCAGCGACCTGAGCGATGATGGTGCGCGTGCCGGTGCCGAGATCCTGCGAACCGAGCTCGACCTCCACGGCGCCGTCGGGGTGGATGTTGCAGCGGGCGGTGGAATCGTGGCCCGCACCGCCCCAGGTGTTGACGCCGATGCCGAGACCGCGCTTCAGCGGGCCGCGGCCGGAATCGCCGCGCGGATGCCAGAGCTTCTTCCACTCGGCCATCTCGGCGGCTTTCTTCAGTTGCCGCTCGTAGGTGTCGGCGCGGGCGGTGAGGTCGACGTTTTTCAGGAAAAGCTCCAGCGGATCCATCTTCATCTTCGCCGCCAGGTCTTCCATGGCGGCGCAGGTGAGATAAGACGCCTGCTGGTGGTTGGGGGCGCGCCAGGCGCGGATGGGCGCCGTGTTGGTGCTTACGGCGCTGTGATTTTTCCGCTGGTTGGGGATGCGCGTGAAGACGTAGGGAATCGGCGGGCTGCCGCCGCCGGTGAATCCGCCGGTGGCCCAGCTTTGGCTCTCCCAGAGCGTGATCTTGCCCTCCTTGCTGGCGGCGAGCTTGATCCGGGCGAACGCCGAAGGACGGCACCCGGCAATGACCTGTTCCACGTTCCGCTCCAGGAACAGCTTCACCGGCCGCCCGCCGGCGGCTTTCGACAATTGCCCCGCGGCGACGCCCCAGCGGTCGGGCTGGAACTTGGAACCGAAGCCGCCGCCGATGTGGTCCTGGTGGACGTGGACGTTGGCCGCAGGCACATTCAGCGCGCGGGCGATGTCGCCGCGGATGCTGGTAACCGCCTGTGTGCTGGGATTCAGCTCCACCTTGTTATCGGGCGTCCAGGAGACGACGTTGCCGTGCGGCTCCAGACAGCTATGTTCGAGCACCGGGATGCCATAGAAGCCCTCGCTCACCACGGCGGCTTCTTTCAATGCCTGGTCGGGGTCGCCCTCGATCTGTTCGCCTGCCGCCTTGGCGCGGGATTGGACCTTGTTGAGGTCCTTCTCGTGCACGACATGAGGCAGGACCTCGTACTCGACCTTGATCTTCTTCAGCGCGTCCCTGGCGGCGAGTTCCGTTTCGGCGGCGACAAAAGCCACTTCGCAGTGCGCCCACTGGATCTCGGTGCCCGCCGGGCTGACGACGTGAACGCCGGCAACGCCCGGATGCTTCTCCGCGGCGCTGGTGTCAATGGACTTCACCCGCGCGTGAGCGTACGGGCAGACGAGCGTGGCCCCATGCAGCATGCCGGGCTTGTTGAGATCCGAATTGTATTTCGCCCTGCCCGAAGCTTTCTCGACGCCGTCCAGGCGGCTCAGGCGCCTGCCCATCACCTTCCGCTTGGACATTTCAGGCCAACGGTACTCAGGCATTGGACCCTCCTTTCATCGCCTTGGCGGCTTCCAGCACCGCCTGGCGCACGCCGACGTAGGTGCCGCAGCGGCAGAGATTGCCGCCGAGCCCCTCCTTCACCTGCTCGTAAGTGGGATTCGGATGGGAGTCGAGGAACGCCTTGGCGGCGACCACGAATCCCGGCGTGCAATAGCCGCACTGCTGCGCGTCGTTGTTCACGAAAGCCTGCACCACCGGATGCGGGCGTCCGCCGCTGAGGGCGAAGCCTTCGATGGTGGTGATCTGCTTGCCCTGCGCGTCGATGGCCAGGATCGTGCAGGCGTACATGACCTTGCCGTTGACCAGCACGGAGCAGGCGCCGCAGGTGCCGCGGTCGCACACACGCTTGGCGCCGGTCAGATCCAGCCGGTTGCGCAGGACGTCCAGAAGGGTCTCGCGAGGCTCGACGGAGACCTTCATGGGCTTGCCGTTGATGGTGAGCGTGACAGGAACCGCGCCGGGCCCCATGACGCCCGCAGGCGTCTGAGCCTGCGCAGGCTGCTCCAGAAGCGCCGGCGCGACAGCGCCCGTAACGCCGATGCTTTGCAGAAGTCCGCGGCGCGAGACACCGCGCCGGTTATCCTGAGCGGGTTTGAGTTCGGAATCTGGGTGTCGACTCACAGCAATTCCCCTTCCCTCCTGGGGCCGTGACACAGCAGAAAAGCCCCACGGATCTTCTCCAGTCTACCCCAGCAGAGGCTTTCCAATAACTGCCAGATGGTGAAAGGAACTTAAAGGTTGGCGAAACGGGCGCATGAAGTGGTGCTACGGCGGCAGACTGTCAGAGCGGCTCTCCGGCAGCCTCATAGAGCAGGTGCACCAGACCTGAAACCGTCTCAGGATCACTGGGGAGCCCCCACTGCGCGGCAAAGCCCAGACAGAAGGAACGGGGCAGGATGAGCCGATCGGGGAAATCGCTCTGGCGAGCCCGGCGGACCAGCGGGGCGGCGCGGCGGAGATCGGCCCACATTTCAGGCGTGATCATGCTGCGCAGTTCGTCGAGCGTTTGCGGCTGCCGGGACGCTTCGGGCGGCATGAATCCAGAGTGCCAGACTTGCCCCTGCGGCCGCGAGTGCGGAAGACTTGTCCCTATGAAGCGCCGCAGTTTCCTCGCCGCCGCTCCCGCCGGGGCGGCTCTGACACTGGCGCCGCCCGCGCTGGTAAAGCCGCGCGTGCTGCGGCCGGGAGACACCGTGGGGCTGGTGACGCCTTCGACTTACGTCTCCGATCCGGACCGGCTGTGGCTGGCGCAGCGCACGATTGAGGAGCTGGGGCTGCGCTGCAAAATGGGCCGTTCAGTGGGGCGGCGCGAGGGCTACCTGGGAGGGACCATCCGGGAGCGGGTGGAAGACCTCCACGCCATGTTCGGAGATCCGGAGGTGAAGGCTGTCTTCTGCGTGCGCGGCGGCTACGGCGCGGCGATGCTGCTGGACTCGCTGGATTACGCGCTGATCGGCAAGAACCCGAAGGTCTTCGTCGGCTATTCCGACATCACGGCCCTGCACTTGGCGATTCACCGCCTGACGGGGCTGGTGACGTTCCATGGTCCGGTGACGCTGTCCGCGCTTACGGACTGGACGCTGGAACATTTCCGGCGTGCCTTGTTTGAAACAAAACCGCTGGGGCGCCTGTCGAACCCGCCTGAGCCCCGCCCCATCCGCCCGCGCCATCCGTGGCGCGCGGTGCGTCCCGGCAAGGCCCGCGGGCCGCTGACCGGCGGCAACCTGACGCTGATCTCCACGACGCTGGGCACGCCCTACGAGATCCAGACCGAGGGCAGGATCCTTTTCCTCGAAGACGTGGGCGAGGAGCCGTACTCGATCGACCGGATGCTGACCCACCTGCGGCTGGCGGGGAAGTTCCGCGGCATCCGCGGGCTCATCTGGGGCGAATGCGCCTCCTGCCGCCCGCGCGAGTTCCAGCCGGGGTTCGAGTCGACGTTCTCCACGGGAGAGGTGGTTCAGAACATTCTGGGAGGGCTGGACGTGCCGGTGCTCACCGGGCTGGTGATCGGACATACGGACGATCAGTTGACGCTCCCTTTGGGCGTCGAGGCGGAGCTGGACGCGGACGCCGGAACACTGACAATACTGGAATCCGCATTGAAGGAGTAACTGGCATGCGATTCGTTTTTCTAGGTTGCCTGTTCGTGTCCCTGCTGGCGGCGCAGGCGCCGCGCACGGAGCTGCTCTGGCCCGGAGGCGCTCCGGGCGCGGCAGGCAATGAAGACGCCGACAAGCCGGCGCTGACGATCTATCCGGCCGTGCGGCCGAACGGCGCCGCCGTGCTGATCTGCCCTGGAGGCGGGTACGTGAATCTGGCGATGGACCATGAAGGCAGGCAGGTCGCCGAATGGTTCAATTCATTCGGCGTGACTGCGTTTGTGCTGAAATACCGGCTCGGGCCGCGCTACCGGCATCCGGCGATGCTCGAAGACGCGCGGCGGGCGATGCGCGTAATTCGGGAGCGCGCGGAGGAGTTCGGGATCGACCCGGCGCGGGTGGGCGTGATGGGTTTCAGCGCGGGCGGGCACCTGGCGTCGACGCTGTCGAACCATTTCCACGAGGGCGAACGGCCAGACTTTGCAATCCTCTGCTATCCGGTGATCAGCTTCACGACGCGATACACGCACAGTGGCTCGATGCGCTTCCTGCTCGGCGAACCTCCGGACCCGGCGCTGGTGTGGGAGCTGTCGAACGAGCTGCGGGTGACGTCGCAGACGCCGCCCACGTTCCTCTTCCACACGAACTCCGACACGAGCGTGCCGCCAGAGAACAGTGTGCTGTATTATCTCGCGCTGCGGCGCGCAGGCGTGCCTGCCGAGTTGCACATTTACCAGGAAGGGCGCCACGGCGTGGGGCTTGCGCCGAAAGATCCGGTGCTTTCGACGTGGCCCGGGCGGCTCAAGGACTGGCTGATGGTGAGGGGCATCATCCCGGCGCGGTAACCGCCTCTCCGGGGGGCGCGTCTCACCAGCGGCGAAGAGAATGCGGGCGTTCCTGGCAGTTCTGTTTCTGATGCCGCTGGCGGCGCAGCAGCAGCCCGAGCCTGCACCCGACCCGGGCCGGCCCGTGCTGCGGCGCGGCGGCGCGGCCCAAAAGCGCGAGCCGGTGAAGGCGCCGGAGGAACGGCGCGCGCCGCAGGGTCCGTACCGGGAAGTGATCGTCGACGAAGAGGGGCGCACCGAAAAAGCCGCCGCAGGCGAGGGCGCGCCCGCCAGGGACGATCTGCTGGCAAGAGCCGAAGCGGCGGCATTCGAATTCAACGAGAAGCTGCCCAGCTTCATCTGCGACCAGTTCGTGAGCCGGTACGAGAGCAAGACGCTGAAGCCGGACTGGAAGCTTCAGGATAGGGTTCAGCTCGAGCTGGCCTACACGAAGGGCAAGGAGGAGTACCGCAACATCCGCATCAACGGCAAGCCGCTGAAAAAAGGCAGCCCGGAGGAATCGGGTTCCTGGTCGACGGGCGATTTTGGCACGACGCTCGTCAGCATCTTCTCCTCGACACGCCCTGAGGACTTCCGCCTCCGCGGCGACTCCGACGCAGCCGGACTGAAAGCAACGGTCTACGATTTTTCGGTTCCTAAAGAGCGTTCCCAGTGGACCATCCGCTACGGCTACGCGGTGAAGCCGGCGCACGAGGGGGCGCTGTGGATCGATCCGGACTCGGCGCGCGTGCTGCGCATCGAAATGAGCAGCCGCCGGCTGCCCACGAATTACGACATCGACAAGGTGGAGATGACGGTCGACTACGGCTGGGTGGACATCGCCGGCACGCGTTATCTGCTCCCTGTGCGCAGCGAGAACCTCGCCTGTTTCCGTGGCACGTTTACGTGCACGCGAAACGAGATCGAGTTCAAGAATTACCGCAAGTTCCAGGTCGAATCGCAGGTGCTGCAGGTGGAAAGCGAGATCACTTTCCCGGAAGCGGACGACGACAAGCCGAAGCCGAAAACCGTGCCGCCTTCCATCACGCCCGAGCCGCCGAAGAAGAAGAAATGATGACCGTGCGGCTTCCCTGCCCGTGATCCACCCGCACTCTTGGCGCTCCCCGCGCAGAAGAAAAAAATGTGAAACGAACCGCCCGGGGCGCGCGTTTTTCTGATTGAAGCGCAAGCTTCAGAAACACATCAAGAGAGGCGCGAGGGAACTGACCCGCTGACCGCCCGGCAACCTGGCCTCAGCCGCCAAGGTGCCAAAGTCAGCCCGGCAACGGGAGCGATGTGGCGCGAGATGGCGCAAGAAAAGGCTGTCCCGCCTGATCCTGTCCCGCCGCACGGATCCTCTCCGCGCCCGAAGGAGAGTGAAGGATGAGCACCGCAGAGAATCCTGTGCAGACGGCCGCGGCGGCGGCCGAAACTGGAGCGGAAACGGTGGGCACACCGGAGTCGAAATCGCCGCAGAGCGATGGCGCGGCCTCTGTGCTGGCCGGCATCGGCCTGTACGGTTACGAGAGAGTGGAGCCCGCAATCTTGGCATCGTTGCTGACGGGCGACCCGCTGCTGCTGATCGGACCGCACGGCACCGGCAAGTCGATGCTCCTGGAAAGGCTGGCAAAAGCGCTGGGGCTGAATTTCCGCCACTACAACGCCAGCCTGATCTGCTTTGACGACCTGATCGGTTTTCCGGTACCGAACAAGAGGGCCACTTCATTGAGCTATCTGGAAACGCCGGCTACGATCTGGAAGGCCGAGGCGGTGTTCTTCGATGAAGTCTCGCGCTGCAAGCCGGACGTGCAAAACAAACTCTTCTCGATCATCCACGAACGCCGGGTGCAGGGGATGGACTTGGGACGGCTGAGGTATCGCTGGTCTGCAATGAACCCCCCCTCGATGACTGCGGATTCCGAGAACTATCGCGGCTCGGAACCGCTGGATAAGGCACTGGCGGACCGCTATGCATTCGTCGTGGAAGTTCCGGACTGGTTCGCGATGGACCGGCAGGCGCAGGCACGGATTCTCGAAAAAGCTCAGAAAGAGATGTCTGGCCAGGGGATTTCGGCGCTGCGCACTCTGCTGGAGGAGGCAAGGAAGCTGTGGCCGTCGGTTTCAGCACAGATGGAGCCGTTTCTGCGCGAGTACGTGCAGTATCTGGCGGCCCTTCTGCGCGAGGCGGAAATCCAGCTCAGCGCACGCCGTCTGGTGATGTTGATGCGGAACATTCCGGCCGTGCACGCGGTGAGGATGGTCTCGGCGGGCGATACGGCGAGCGTGAGCGATTCGGCCTACCTGGCGCTGACATGCTCAATTCCGCAACGCGCCGAGGGCATTCCAGTTCCGGAGTCCAAACTTCTGGCGGCGCATACGGAAGCATGGAGAGGCGCCTCAGGGCACGACACGGCGGAACTGATCCGGATTTATTCGGAAAAGGCCCCCCTGAAGAGAGCGATGTTGGCTGCGAAATCCCGGCGATTGACGCGCCAGCAGCGTTCGGTGATCATCGCCGACTGCCTGCAGTTTCTGCCGAATGGCACCCGCCACGCCCTGGCGGCCTACCTGATGACGCACGACCTGGCGGGCAAGCTGGTGGCGGCTGTCGCCGAGCAGATCTCGGAAGATTACGCGCTGGTCGCTTTCCGGGAATCCGGCCACAGGCTGGACCGGAATTATGAGGTCCGCACGGGAGACCTGATTGCCCGGGAAGTGACGAAGCTTCAGTCCAGCGAGCCTGAGTCGGCGGGGCTCGCCAATCTGCTGTTCAACCTGTTCCTGAAGGAGAAGCTCAACACCGAATCAGAAGTGCGCAGCACTATCCGGGCGTGGTGGAGCAGCTGGGAGCAGTTGCGCGCGACGCAGGAGTAGCTTCCCGGGCAGAGCCGCCATGGAGACTGGTCATGAGACTGCCATATCACATTTACATTTTCTCGCTGCCGCAGGCATCGTTTACCGAATGTCTGGTCCTGCGGCCCCCTGAGGAAATGCCGATCTCAGGGAATCCCAGGATCTTGCTGGAGTACTTTGACGGCAAACCGTGGACAGGCTCGGCGGAGGAGGCCGCGGCCGAGCTGACGCGCCGGATCGAAGAGCGGGCGGCCTCCCTGCCCTGGCCTTCATTGGCGCTGGTCCGGAAGGCGTCGGGCGCTTTTCATGCAGAACTGCGGGACGCGCTGACCTGGTGCACGGCCGCCTCCAAGCAGGTGGGACGGATCATTCTGCTGAACAAGGAGCCGAACCTGGAGAGGCTGAATGGCAGGAAAGAACTTGTCCTGCATTTTCCCGTGAGAAGCGAGCACCAATGATTGACAGAAACAAGTTCTTCGATGCTTTTCCAGCAGGAAACTACGCGATCAGCGGCTGGCTTCGTCTGATGGCCTTCCAGGAATCGCGCGAGGTGGAGACGGCCGCCATCCAAACGCGGCAAGGCCATGCGATTCTGGTCAATCCGGACTTCGTGGCGCGCTACGCCCATACGCCGGAGCGGCAGGTGACGCTAGTGCTTCACGAACTGATGCACCTTCTGCTCGGCCATCAGCTCCGGCCGGTGACGAAGCTGGACAACTTCGTATTCGACGCGGTGATCAACGCAATGCTGTGCCGGATCCTGCGCGATCGGGCCTACTGGTCCCTTTTCACCTCGTATTACAGCGCAAACAAATTTCCTGAATGTCTGCTACGGCCCCCTCGGCACTTTGAACCGGGCCGGCCAGTTTTGAGTCCGCGCCGTTTAAGCGGGCCCGCATTCGCCCGCCTGAGAGCAATTTACCGTGACCTCTACGGAGAGTATGGGGCAACCTACACCGATCTGCGAGAGGAGCTGATGAAATGTGCTTCGAGCCAACTGCACTTGGACGGGCTATATCGCTTTCCCCCGGAAACCGGCGAAGGTCTCAACAATAGCGGCAGCAGGCCGCAACCTGCGGGTGGCAGACAGGGGCAGGGGGAGGGGCAGGAGTCCGGTGAAGGCACGAGCAGAGAACTGGAATCATGGGAGGGAGCCTGGGAAGAATCACCCAGTGTTTACGCACCACTGACAGGGGTGCCCTTACTCGGTAATCATCCTGTGGGGGAGTGCTGCTCTGCAAAGGTGGACTTCTACTGGCTCAGGTGCATGGAAGTAGTGCTGCACTCGTTAGTCGACGCCGCCAGGGGACGCAGTCCTTACGGGCGCGAGACCACGTTCACGTTGCCCCCTCACCCGGCGAGGGAGCGTGAGAACACGATCCGCGTCACACGGCTCATCGAAAAGGTCGCAAGGGAAGGACACGTGCGTGCACGGAAATTCTATGAAGACCGGATCAGGGCAACGACGGTGCTGCCAGCTCTCGACCGCAAGTCGAACATTCTCCGATTCCTGGGGCTGCAGCCTCTTCTCTATGCCTGGGAAGTTCCGGTTCGGGCGAGGTTCGGTATCGAAAAAGTCCATCTATACGTGGATGTCAGCGGCAGCGTGTTCGACTACATTCCAAGCTTCTTTCTGGCGGTCCTGGGATGCCGGGACCTTGTACAACCGGAGGTGCATCAGTTCTCGACTGTTGTGGCAGAGGCCAAGTGGGAAGAGCTACACCGGGGCAAGGTGAAGACGTCCGGGGGAACGGACATCAACTGCGTGCTGGAGCACATGCTGCGCCACCGGATCCGGAGGGCGGTGATATTGACGGACGGGGAAGTGGGTGCACCGAGGTCCGAATTCACGCGGTTGCTGGAGGAGAGCGTCATTGGGGTGGCCCTGACACCGCATGGATACAAGTACTACCTTGAGAGGCACGTCAGGCACTGGGAGCAATTGCAGGCCCTCGGCGGCGCACAGGTCACGATGGAGCCGGACGACTAGCGGCAGGCGCAGTTTTCACCCTTGAGCGCCAGCCAGCCCTCACGGGCGATGATCGGGGTCATGATCAGGCCGGCGACGGGGTCGGCCCACCACCAGCCGAGCGTCGCGTTCAGCAGCAGCCCGCCTAGCAGAATCGCCGAAAGGTAGCTGCACAGCAGCGTCTGTTTGGCGTCGGCAGCCATGGCGCCGCTGCTGATGTCGCGGCTCACCGCGCGCTTCTTCCGCGCCAGTACGGGCATGACCGCCAGCGAGCAGCAGGCCAGGATGATGCCGGGGATGGAGCGGTCCGGCGCCTCGCGGTGCCAGAGCTTCTCCACGGCTTCGTAGCCGACGTAGGCGGCGAGCAGGAGGAACGACCAGCCGATGAGGCGCAGGGCCCGCTGCTCGAACTCCTCGCGCCGGTGGTGATCATCCACGTTCAGCCGCCAGAGCATGATGGCGCCGGAGATGCTTTCGATCACGGCGTCCACGCCGAAACCCACCAGCGCAATGCTGCCCGCGATGATGCCGGCGGTGATCGACACCGCCGCTTCGATCACGTTGTAGCTCAGCGTGATGTATTCCAGCCGCAGTCCCCTGCGGACCTGCGCCTGACGTTCGGTGAGTCCGGCTCCTGCCATTGATCCCATTGTCCGACAGGGCGGGGCCCGGATGGAATTCACGCCCCGCTATCCTGAAAAGGAAAGGCATTCCTCTATGAAACGAACCAGGTTGTTCCTTTTCGCTCTGCTTGCTCTCAGCCTCGTCCGCGCCGACGAGGGCCTGTGGTTGTTCAACGCGATCCCCGAAGCGCAACTGGCGTCGAAGCACCGCTTCAGGCCGTCGAAAGAGTTTCTCGATCATCTCCGGCTCGCCTCTGTCCGGTTCGGGGGCGGCTCCGGCTCGTTCGTTTCCCCAAACGGACTCATCTTCACCAATCATCACGTCGCTTCCCGTTGCATCCAAAACGTGAGTTCGAAAGAGCACAACTACATGCGCGACGGCTTCTACGCCGAGACGCCTGAAAAAGAGCTGAGGTGTCCCGGACTGGAAGTGCAGGTGCTGCTGGACATCGAGGACGTCACGGAGCGCGTGAAAAAATCGGTCACCGCGCCTCTCTCTGATCCGAAAGCCGCCGCGCAGCGGCAGGCGGCGATGAACACCATCGAGAAAGAATGCATGGACCGCCACGGCGGCGCCTGCACGGTGGTGACGCTGTACTCGGGCGCGCTCTATCATCTCTACCGCTACAGGAAGTACACCGATGTCCGGCTGGTGTTCGCCCCGGAAGAGGCGATCGCCTTTTTCGGAGGCGATCCCGACAACTTCACCTATCCGCGCTACGACCTCGACATCACGTTCCTGCGCGCGTATGAAGACGGCAAGCCGGCGGCGACGCCGAATTACCTGAAATGGTCGAAGGGCGGCCCGCGGGAAGGCGAGCTGGCGCTGGTCAGCGGCCACCCCGGCTCGACGGACCGCTTCATCACGCTGGCGCAACTGGAATTCCTGCGCGACGTGAGTTATCCGCGCTCGCTGCGCAACCTCTCCGCCATCATCCAGGCGCTGAAAGAGTACGGTGCGAAAAGCGAGGAAAACCACCGCGTGGCCCGTGACAAGCTGTTCGGCGCCGAGAACTCCTTCAAGGTGCGGGACGGCGAACTGAAGGGCATGCGCGAGGCGTGGCTGATGGAAGCCAAGCGCCGCAGCGAGGAGCAGTTCCGCGCCGCGGCAGCCGCGAATCCCAAAGCCGGAGAGGCGCTCGGCGGCGCGTTCGAACAGGTGGCGGCGGCGTATCAGAAGTGGCGTCCGCGTTCGGCTGAGTATCTGCTCGAAAACGGCGCCGTCCTGTGCGACATGTTCACTTACGCGCGCCATCTGTACCGGCTGGCGGAAGAGCGCCCGAAGCCGAACGCCGAGCGGCTCCGCGAGTACAGCGATGCCGCGCTGCCGTCGCTCGAGCTGCGTCTCTTCGCACAGACGCCGGTCACGCCGGAACTGGAAGCGCTGATGCTTCAGAAGTGGTTCGAGCTGTTGTCGGCGGAGCTGGGAGCATCGCACCCGGTGGTGAGGCAGATCCTGGATGGCAGGACTCCCGCCGACGCCGCGCGCGGGTACGTGTTCAGTTCAAAGCTGAATGATGTGAGCGAGCGGAAACGGCTGGCGGCGGATGCCGCGGCTGTACGGAGCTCCGAAGACGGGATGATCCGCCTGGTGCGGCTGATCGACCCGCATGCGCGCGCCATCCGCAAGGTGTTTGACGAGGAGTTCGATCCGGTGATCCGCGATGCGTCATCGCGCATCGCAAGGGCGCGGTTCGCGCTGTACGGCACATCGGTTTACCCGGACGCGACAGGATCGCTGCGGCTGTCGTTCGGCGCGGTGCAGGGATACCGCAATGCGCAGGGGCAGCCGGTGCGGTGGGCGACAGACTTCGACGGGCTGTACCGGCGCGCCACCGGAAAGGATCCCTACAAGCTGCCGGCGAAGTGGCTGGAACGGAAGTCCGCGCTGAAGCTGAAAACGCCGTTCAATTTCGTCTCCACCGCGGACATCATCGGTGGCAACTCGGGTTCGCCGACGGTGAACACGCGCGGGGAGGTGATCGGCATCGTCTTCGATTCCAACTACGAGGCCATGCATAACCGCTTCGTGTACGGCATGGACCGCGGCGAGCGCTGCGTGCACGTGGCCTCCAGCGGCATCATCGAAGCGCTGCGGTCGGTCTACGGCGCCACGCGCGTACTGGAAGAACTGGGCTTCGCGAAGACGGCAAAGTAGGCGCCGCGCGCGATCCCGCGGCCCAACGAGGCGCCTGAAGCGGATATCGAAGCCTGATTCCGCGCCTCGCGCGCCTGAAGTGTAGCATGAGGTTATGTCCCGAACCGGCTCACTGCTGTTCCTCACGCTGGCGCTGCTCGTCAGTCTTCCCGCCCAGCAGAAGAAAGGACTGGAGTCCGAAACGCTCTTCGACCTGGAGAGCGTCTCCAGTCCGGCCATCTCCCCCGATGGCAAGGCGATCGTGTTCTCGCGCGGATTTGTAGACCGCATCAAAGACCAGCAGCGGAACAATCTGTGGCTGATCACGGGTTGGACGGATCCCGCGGGCGCGAAGCTGCGCGAGCTTACTTCCGGGCCATGGCGCGATTCCTCGCCTGTGTGGTCGCCCGATGGGAAGCGCATTGCGTTCCTGAGCGACCGCGACGGAACGACGCAGATCCATGTGATGTGGGTGGACACGCGCGAAGTGGCGCAACTGACGCGGGTCGAGAAGGCTCCCTCGCAGCTCCGCTGGTCGCCGGACGGGAAGAGGATCGCCTTCACGATGACCTTGCCCGATGAAGATCCGGTTCTGCCGATCAAGCTGCCCAAACGGCCGGAAGGGGCGCAGTGGGCCAAGCCGGCGGTGATCGTCGACCGGCTGTCGTGGGCGAGCGACGGCATCGGCCCCGTGCCGAAAGGCTGGTCGCACATCTTCGTGGTGGATGCCTTCACCGGTGGCAAGCCGAAGCAGCTCACCTCGGGCAGTTACAACCACCGCGACCCGCAGTGGTCGCCCGACGGCAGGACGATCTATTTCAGCGGCATCCGCAAGCCCGATGCCGAGTATCTGCGCAACGACACCGAGATTTACGCGCTCGACGTGGCTGCCGGCAACATTCGCCAGCTCACGGACCGCAAAGGGCCGGACAACAACCCGAAGCCGCATGGCAAGTGGATCGCCTACACAGGATTCGACGACAAGCTTCTGACCCACCATCTGCCCTCGATCTACCTGATGGACAGCGAGGGCGGACAGAAGCGCCTGTGGGCGGGCAACCTGCCATCGGGGCCAGGCGAGCTTCACTGGAGCGCCGACGGGACGGGCGTGTTCTTCACGATGGAGGAGAAGGGCACGGCGAACCTCTATTTCTTGCCGCTGAACGGCGCGCCGCGCAAGGTGACTGATGGGGTGCACGTCATTTCACAGGCTTCCCTGGCAAAGAGCGGCGATGTTGCCGCCGTGCGTTCGTCCTTCCATGAGCCGTCTTCCCTGGTTCACATCCGCGGCAATACGGTCACGAAGATCCTCGACGTGAATAAGGACGTGCTCGAAGACCGCGCTCTCGGAGAAGTGGAAGAGATGTGGTGGGACGGTCCTGACGGGTTCAGGATTCAGGGCTGGCTGGTGAAGCCGGTGAACTTCGATCCGGCCAAGAAGTATCCGCTGGTGCTGTACATTCACGGCGGGCCGTGGTCGATGTACAGCGTGGCCTTCAACTGGGCGTGGCAGAACTTCGCCGCCAACGGGTACGCCGTGCTGTACTCGAATCCGCGGGGCAGCACGGGCTACGGCCAGGATTTCGTCAACGGGATCCACCTTGCTTATCCGGGCAAGGACTACGACGATCTGATGGCGGGCGTCGACGCCGCGCTGAAAAAAGGCTTCATCGACGAGCGCAACCTCTTCGTCTGCGGCGGCAGCGGCGGGGGCGTGCTCACCGCTTGGATTGTGGGCCACACGAACCGTTTCCGGGCGGCGGTGTCCATGCGCCCGGTGATCAACTGGCACAGCTTCGTCGGCACCACCGACGGGGTGATGTGGTATGACCAGTTCCGCAAGAAGCCGTGGGAGGATCCGATGGAGTACGCCGTGCGCTCGCCGCTGCACTATGTGGCCAATGTGACGACGCCGACGATGGTGATGACGGGCGAGGCGGACCTGCGCACGCCGATCTCCCAAAGCGAAGAGTATTACCGGGCGCTGAAGCTGTTGAAGAAGGAGACGCTGCTGGTGCGGGTGCCGGAGGAGTTCCACGGCTGGCGGCGGCCGTCGCATCAATTGATGCAGCAGCTCTATCTGCTGGCGTGGTTCGAGAAGTACCGGGTGAAGGGCGACTGATGCAACTCGACTTCACCCAGGCGCTGCTGAACGTGACGATCTTCTGGATCCTGACAACGCCGCACGAGTTCGCTCACGCATTTGTGGCGGACCGGCTGGGCGACGACACGCCGCGGCTGGAAGGGCGCGTGACTCTCAATCCGCTGGCGCACGTGGACTGGATGGGCACGGTATTCGTTCCGCTGCTGTCGTCGCTGTTCGGCGGCGTGTTTTTCGGCTGGGGCAGGGCCGTGAATACCAACCCGTCCAAACTGCGCGGCGGGGCCAACGGGCTGCTGGCGGTAGCGCTGGCCGGCCCGGCAAGCAACGTGGTGTTTGCACTGCTGCTGGCGGTGATCGCGATGATGTGGCCCTCCGGCGAGGAGATCCTGTTCCGCGCGGCGTTCATCAGCCTGTTTCTGGCGCTGTTCAACTTGATTCCCATTCCGCCGCTCGATGGCTCCAAGATCCTGATCGCTGCGCGCATTCCTGTGACGATTTATATCGAGCTGGCGCGTTTCGGGTTCATTCTGCTGCTTGTGCTGATGTTTTCCACGGGGCTGGGCCGGTGGATGGTGGATGCCAGTTACGCGGGCGCGATGCGCCTGTTTCTCCTGTTCAGGTAAGAGGAATTTGTGATGATCACCCGGCGATTTCTCCTTGCTTTGCTCGTGCCGCTGATGCTGGGGGCCCAGCCGCGGACAGTGGCGCCTCCGCAGTTGCCGCCGCAGGCAGCCGACCGGGCGGCCTACATCCGGCAAAACTACACCAAACACGAGGTGCTGATCCCGATGCGCGACGGCGTGCGGCTGTTCACGTCGATTTACACGCCCAAGGACAGGAGCCGCACGTACCCCATCCTGCTGCTGCGGACGCCCTACTCGGTGGCGCCGTACGGGATCGACAACTACCGCGCGAGCCTCGGACCGGCGAGCGAAAAGTTCATGCGCGAAGGATTCATCTTCGTGTATCAGGACGTGCGCGGGCGCGGCCGTAGCGAAGGAGAGTTCGTCCATGTGCGGCCTCATATCCCCAACAAGAAATCCAAGACGGATGTCGACGAGTCGTCCGACACTTACGACACCATCGACTGGCTGGTGAAAAACATCGGCGGCAACAACGGACGCGTGGGCATGTGGGGCATTTCCTACCCGGGCTTTTACGCGGCGATGGGCGCCATCGACGCGCACCCGGCGCTGAAAGCCGTGTCGCCGCAGGCGCCGGTCATCAACTGGTTCATCGGAGACGATTTCCGCCACAACGGCGCGCTGTTTTTGGCGCATGCATTCAATTTTCTCGGGGCGTTCGGACGGCCGCAGCCATCGGAGGCGCTGCTGGCTGGCTCGCGGTTCGAAATTGACGGCCCCGACGCCTACACGTTCCACCTCTCCGCCGGGCCGCTGGCGAACTATGACGAGAAGTTTTTCAAAGGGCAGGTGAAATTCTGGCGGGAGTTGCTGGAAAACGACACCTATAACGACTTCTGGAAGGCGCGCGATCTCCGGCAATATGTGACGAATCTGAAGCCTGCGATGCTGACGGTGGGCGGATGGTTCGACGCCGAGGACGTGTACGGACCGCTGCGGCTGTATGAATCCGTGGAGAAGCAGAACCCCGGCGCGGTGAACATGCTGGTGGAAGGGCCGTGGAGCCACGGCGGCTGGGCCCGTACCGACGGCACGTCGCTCGGCAATATCAGTTTTGCCATGAATACGTCGAAGTTCTTCCAGGACGAGATCGAGTATCCGTTCTTCGCGCAGCACCTCAAGGGCGAAAGCCCCGCCCGGCCGTTGCCGGAAGCGTTTGTCTTCGAAACAGGCCGCAATGAGTGGCACCGCATGGACGCCTGGCCCCCGAAGGAAGCGCGCAAGCGGACGTTCTATTTCCGCGAAGAGGGACGGCTGTCCACGGAGGCGCCCGCCGCGGCTGAAGGCTTCGACGAATTTCTTTCGGATCCGAACCGCCCGGTGCCGTTCCTGCCGTACATCGACCGCGGCATGAATTACGACTACATGACCGACGATCAGCGGTTCGCTTCCTCGCGGCCCGACGTGCTGGTCTACCAGACCGAGCCGCTGGAACAGGACATGCGGATCGCCGGACCGTTGAAGGCCGTGCTGCACGTCTCTACGACGGGCACGGACGCCGACTGGGTAGTGAAGCTGATCGACGTTTTTCCAAACGACGCCCCCGATCCGCAGCCGAATCCGAAGCAGGTCCGGATGGGCGGATATCAGATGCTGGTCCGCGGGGAGCCGTTCCGCGGGCGCTTCCGCACCGGGTTCGACAGGCCAACGCCGTTCACACCGGGCAGGATGGAACTGGTGGAGTTCGAGCTGCCGGACGTGTTCCACACGTTCCGGCGAGGGCACCGGATCATGATCCACGTGCAGAGCTCGTGGTTTCCGCTGGCGGACCGCAACCCGCAGAAGTTCGTGCGGATCCACGAAGCCAGAGCCGCCGACTTCATCAAGGCGACGCACCGCGTCTACCGCAACAAGCAGGCGGCGAGCTCTGTCATCCTGCCGGTGATCGAGTAGCGCCCCACAGCACCAGCAGGGTGGCTGCCGCAATGGTGACGGCGCGCGGCAGACCCAGGGACTTCTCGCCGCCCGCCTCGAGTTCGCTGTCGCGCTTCAAACGGAACATGCGGGGAATGTTCCGGAACGTTCTCAGCAGCCGGCCGCGGGCGATGACAAGCACGAGAGCAGCGATGCCGCCCAGGATCGCGTCGAGGACGAAAATCACGATCATGTACTGCGGGCCGGCGAGCGCGCCGATGGCGCCCATGATCTTGACGTCGCCGCCGCCCAGCCAGCGCATGATGAACAGCGGGACGAAGATCAGGGCGGCCAGGCCAAGTCCCGCTCCGGCTGTTTTCAGGCCCGTCCAGCCAGCCAGCCAGGTGTTCAGAGTGATGCCTGCGGCGATGCCTCCCAGCGAGAGCCAGTTGGGAATCTCGCGGCGCTTCAGGTCGGTGAATGCGGCGATGAGAACCATCGCCGCCAGCACGGATTCGATGTAAGGATGCAGGGGCGTCATGCGGCTTCCGGCTTGCGGAAGCTTCCATTCTGCCAGAGCCGCAAGGTTCGCGGGTCAGTTGGTTGGCCCGGCCAGTTGCGGATGCTTTACAACGGGGTTGTACACCGGCTTCAGCGTGCGCAGGAAGGCGTAAATGGCGCGCAGGTCCTCGTCCTTCATGTGCGCGAAGCCGAACCACGGCATCACGGTGAAGTTGGCCTGCACGGCGCGCGGCGCCGTGTCGTAAGCCAGGTTTCCGTAGTCCCGGAACCTCCTCACGAACTGCTCCTCGCTCCATTTGCCGATGCCGGTTTCCTCATCCGGTGTGAGATTGGCGCTGCGCACCACGAACTGCCCTACCGCGAACTCGTGTCCTCCAGCGAATTCCATTCCCGGCAGCGGCCCGCCGTTCTTCAGCTCAGAGTGGCAGGCGAGGCAGGCCATGCTGGCGAGATATTCGCCGTAGCGGGCGCCTTCCTGCGGAGAGGGGGGATGAGGGGGCTGAAGCAGCGGTTCTGGCTCGAAACGCGCCAGGATATTGACCGGGAACTTCAGTTCCGTCTTCGGCAGGGCGTTCTTCACTGGCGGCAGGCTGTTCAGGTACGCCACCAGCGAATGGATGTCTTCCTCGCTCATCCTGGCGAACTGCTGGAACGGCATGAACGAGAACAGCGCGTGTCCATCGCGGGAAACGCCTTCGCGGATCGCGCGGATCTTTTCCCCGTCGGTCCATCTGCCGATGCCGGTTTCGAGATCCGGGGTGATGTTAGGCGCCACGATTGTGCCGGGGAAGCCGAGCTCGGCAGGGAAGACGAATCCGGCTCCGGTCTTCGATGGATCGGGAACCATGGCAAACCTGGACGGATCGCGCGGGCTGTGGCAGCCGGCGCAGTCGGCGACGTTGTGAAACAGGTACCGGCCGCGTTCGATCCGCTCCGGGGCAAGCTGCACGCGGATGTCCGCGGCGGGTTGAGATTTTGGTGTCGCCAACGCAATGTAAGCGCCGGCTCCTCCGGTTGCCGCGATGAGACACGCGGCGAGTGCAATTCCCAGAATCCCAGGGCGCATAGCCCCTCCTTCTGACAGGTTCTTCCATGATAAACGAGCCGCGAAGGGAGACAACCGCCCTGCCGGAATAATTTACCCATGTCAGGGCCGCCGGCTAGACGGCTTCGCCGACGCGGTGGAGCTTCATCATGTTGGTGGTGCCAGGACGCCCGATCGGCTGTCCGGCGACGAAGACGACGGCATCGCGGGGTTTGACCAGGCCGCGATCGAGCAGCACGCGGTCCATGAGGGCCATCATTTCATCGGTGGAGGAGACATGCGGCTGCGGAATCGCCTGCACGCCGTAGACGACCGACAGCGCCCGCGCCGCAGTGGCTGAGGGGGTGAAGGTGAAGATGGGAACCGGCGGCCGGTAGCGGGCGACGAGCCGCGCTGAAGCGCCCGAGGCCGAGAAAACGACGATGGCCTGAGCGCCGGCGAGCCGGGCGGCATGGAAGGCAGCGTCGGCGACAATTTCGGCGTGCGTGACCGAGTCGCGGCGCGGCAGCTCCCGGAATCCGAGGCGGCCAAGCGACAGCTCCGCCTCGTGAGCCGTGCGGTCCATCAGGCGGACGGCTTCGACGGGGTACTTGCCGACCGAAGTCTCGCCGCTGAGCATGACTGCGTCTGTGCCGTCGTAGATGGCGTTGGCGACGTCGCTGACCTCAGCCCGGGTGGGGAACGGATTCTCGATCATCGACTCGAGCATTTGCGTGGCCGTGATCACAAATTTACCGGCGCGGCGCGCCTGTTCGATGATGGATTTCTGAATGAAGGGCACCTTTTCCATCGGGCATTCCACGCCCAGATCGCCCCGGGCCACCATCACGCCGTCGGTCTCGGCGAGAATGTCCTTCAGGTTTTCCACGGCCTCGGGCTTTTCGATTTTGGCTATGATCGGGATATTCGCGCCTTTTTCTTCCAGAAAGAGGCGCAACCGGAGGATGTCGGAGGAGCGCCGCACAAAGGAAAGCGCCACCAGATCGATGCCGGATTCCAGCCCCTCCTGCAGGATCTCCATGTCCCGCCGGGTCAGAGAAGGCGTGGAAAGCTGCGCCCCGGGCAGGTTGATCCCTTTCCTGTCGGAGACGATGCCGCCGCGCACTACGAGGCAGCGCGCCTTGACGCCGTCGGCGTCCAAAACCTTCAGTTCCAGCGCGCCGTCGGCCAGCAGGACGCGGTCGCCGGGCTTGACGTCACGGGCAAAGTCCTTGTAAGTGGTCGACGCGGCGGTGGAATCGCCCTCGATTTCCTCGGTAGTGATGACAAATTCCGATCCTTCTTCCAGGAGGGCCGAGCCACCTTCAAACCGGCCCAGGCGGATTTTCGGCCCCTGCAAGTCGAGCAGAATTCCGACGGGAAACGCTGCGCCCGCACTCTCGGCGCGCACCAGGCGGACCATCTCCGCGCGCCACTCGGGCGTGCCGTGAGAGGCGTTGATGCGGAAGACATCCACGCCGGCTTCGATCAGCCGCCGGATCATTTCCGCAGTGCCGGTGGCAGGTCCGAGCGTGGCGATGATTTTCGTGTTCGTCATAAACGGCGGCGGCGCAAGCTGCGCTACCATGTCCTTTTCCATTATGCCCATCCATCAGGCAGTGCTTCTCGCGGTCATCCAGGGCCTCACCGAGTTCCTCCCTATCAGCAGTTCAGCGCATCTGGCGCTGGCGCCGTGGCTGCTGGGCTGGAAGGATCAGGGCTTGGCGTTCGACATCGCGCTGCACTTCGGCACGCTGCTCGGAGTGCTCCTGTACTTCGCCAGGGAATGGAAGCAGATCCTTCTGGATGGCTTGGGGCTAGCGAACCGCGCGCCCGGCGAGGACGGCATCCCGCGCCGGATGTTGTGGATGCTGGCTGCGGGCACGGTGCCGGTCGGCATCGCGGGGCTCCTGCTGAAGGATGCGGCGGAGACCGTGTTCCGGACGCCGTGGGTGATTGGCACGATGCTGATCCTGGTGGGGCTGCTGATGGGGTGGGCGGAGCGCAGGGCGCAATTCCGCCGCACCGTGGGTGATGTGACCTGGACGGATGCCCTGGCCATCGGCGCGGCGCAGGCGTTGGCCGTCGTGCCAGGCACTTCCCGCAGCGGGATCACGCTGGTGGCGGGGCTGTTCCGGGGCCTGGACCGCGCTTCCGCGGCACGCTTTTCATTCCTGCTCGGGACGCCTGCCATCGCTGCCGCGGCGGCGGACGCATTTCTCGATCTCTACCGCGCAGGCGGCATCCCGGCGGGAGAGCGAGCCGTGTTTTATTCCGCGATGGCGGTCAGCGCAGCCACGGGATGCGCGGTGATCGCATGGTTCCTTCGGTTTCTCCGCCGGCGGACATTGCGCTTTTTTGTTGCGTACCGGGTGGTTTTTGGTATACTAATACTCGCTCTGGCTCTTTTCCGCCGGCTGGCGGAATGAACACGATTCAGCCATCGCCCTTCCCACGCCTGAAAGAATTCGCGGGCATCGTGTGCCTGGCCTTTTGCGCCTCGGTACTGTTCGCACTGGCGTCGTTCGACCCGCTGGATCCGTCCTGGAACACGGCGACAGGCAGGCACCCGGCCTCGAACAAGATCGGAGTTATTGGCGCCTACGCCGCCGATCTGTTGTTTCAATCATTCGGCCTGGCAGCCTGGCTGGCGCCGGCGTTGCTGTTATGGATCGGCCTCGCCTGGCTGCGCCGCCGCCCGCTGTCTTCGCCGGTTGTCCGGCTGGCGGGCTACGGGGTGCTGGTGTGGTCCGCGGCGGCGGGACTGGAACTGGCTCGGGCCGGACAACTGCAGTCCCTCCCGTTTGCGGCCGGCGGTCTTCTTGGCTTTCTGGCCGCGTCATCGCTCGAGGCGGCTCTTAACACGCTCGGTGCGGCCATTTTCCTGTCTCTGTCCGCGCTGCTTTCGCTGTATCTGATCTCCTCTTTCTCAGTGGAGCGGCTGGCGGCGGTGGTGGAAACTGGATTGTTGCCAGTCTTGCCGAGATGGCGGCGGGCGCCGCTGTCAGCAGGGCCGGAACCTGAAGAAGCGGGCGCGGCACAACCTGAGATGCGCCGGGCTGCCGCCGCGAGCGCCGGAACGGCCATTGCAGTGTCGCCGAACGGACTCACGGCCGACTTGCAGGCAGCCGCCGACATCCTTCAGCCGGAGCCGCCGATGGTAAAGTCAGAAGCGCGCGAGCCTGAAGCCGCTTCCGCGGCTGTCGCCGTAGACGACATCCCGATCCGGCCCATGGAAGAGCCGGCGCCGGCGCCGGTGGCAAAGCCCAGGCGCGTGCCGAGGGAGGATGCCTCTCGGCGCGCCTTCTACCGGCTGCCTCCCACACGCCTGCTCAACACGCCGCCGGAGCGGGAGGGATACGACTCCGAGGAGCTGAAAGAGATCGCGGCGCGCATCCGGAGCAAGCTGGAAGAGTTCAACGTCTATGGCAACGTGGTCCAGATCAATCCGGGCCCCGTTGTGACGACATTCGAATTCAAGCCCGATGCGGGCGTGAAGATCTCGAAGATCACGACGCTGAGCGAGGATCTCTGCCTGGGCCTTCAGGCCGAATCGATCCTGATCGAGCGCATCCCCGGCCGGCCGACCGTAGGCATCGAGGTGCCCAACACGCGCCGCGAGACGATCAGCCTGCGCCAGATCCTGGAGTCGGACGACTTCGCCGACTCATCATCGCGGCTCACGATCGCGCTGGGCAAGGACATCACAGGCCGCATCCGGGTTGCGGAACTCGAGAAAATGCCGCACCTGCTCATCGCCGGCTCTACCGGCAGCGGCAAAAGCGTCATGCTGAACACGCTCATCATGAGCGTGCTGTACAAGTCGACGCCCGACGAAGTGCGGATGATCCTGATCGATCCCAAGCGGGTCGAGCTCGGCATCTACGACGGCATCCCGCATCTGCTGACGCCCGTAATCATAGAACCGAAAAAGGCCGTGAACGCCCTGCGCAACGCGGTGCTGGAGATGGAGCGCCGCCTGAAGCTGCTGGCATCCTATGGCGTGCGCAACATCGAGCAGTTCAACAAGCGGATCCGCGAGCTGAACGACCGGCCGCTGACGCTGTTCGACGAGCAGCAGGGCGCGGAAGCGGCCGAGCCCGAAAAGCCGCTGCCCTACATTCTGATCGTGATCGACGAACTCGCCGACCTGATGATGCTGGAGCGCGCGGGCGTCGAGGAATCCGTGATCCGGCTGGCGCAGATGGCGCGCGCGGTGGGCATGCATCTGGTGCTGGCCACGCAGCGGCCAAGCGTGGACGTGATCACCGGCCTGATCAAAGCGAACTTCCCGGCGCGGATCAGCTTCCGCGTGGCGACGCGCGTGGACTCGCGCACCGTGCTGGACGTGATGGGCGCGGAGCACCTGCTCGGCAAAGGCGACATGTTGTTCCTGCCGCCGGGTTCGTCGCGGCTCATTCGCATCCACGGCGCCTTCGTCACCGAAGGCGAGATCACGGAGGTGGTGGACTTCTGGCGCAGCCAGGCGCAGCCGGACTACGACCAGAGCTATCTGCTTGCGCCTCCTTCCGATGAGGAAGAAGCGGGCGAAGACGATGCCGACAGCTACGACGATCCCCTGTATGTGGAAGCGGTGCGCATCGTCTGCCAGGTAGGCAAGGCGTCCACGTCGATTCTCCAGCGCCGCCTGCGCATCGGCTACGGCAGGGCGGCGCGCCTGCTGGACCGCATGGAGAAGGAAAAGATCATCGGCCCGCCGGATGGCGCCAGGCCGCGGGACGTGCTGCGCCGGCCGGACTGGCTGGATGAGCCCGGTGGCGGCGCCTCCGGCCCGAACTGAGTTTTGCGCTGAAACGCTTGAGCCCCCCGGAAGCCGAACCTGAGCCCGGCTTCCGGGGGCTTTTTTGTTTGAAACATTATTCGATTTTTTGTTTCAAACTTTACTCGGCGTTTTTGTTCTGCCTGGCCAGCTCGCCCCGGGCGATGCGCTCCCCGCGCACGAAAACGCTATAAATACGGCTGAGAGCGCGGATGTCCTCGATCGGGTTGCCGTCGACCACCAGCAGCGTGGCGTCCATGCCTTCGCGCACCCTCCCAAGCCTGCCGTCCGCTCCGGCGCGGGCGGCGGCCAGAGCCGTGGCGGCGCGCAGGGCCTCCCGTGGCGGAATCCCGGCCTCCACCCAAAGAGCCAGTTCATGGACGAGCCCGGGCCCGTGCAGTTGCAGCCGGCCTCCAGCCGCGCCGCTGGGAGCAGGCAACCGCCCGCTCTGCCACATTTCGCGCAGCTTCGCCACGGCAGCTTTAAACGCCTGCGGCGAGCCCGGCCGCGCCCCGGCGGACACAGCTAGGCCCTGAAGGTACGCGGCGGGGAAGAACTGTTGGGCAAGGTCGTGCCGCAGGATCGCCGGATCCCCGGAAGCTGCCTGCACAGCCGTCAGACTGAACGCCTCTACCGGACCGCCCGGCAGGAGTTCCGGCCCCAGCAACTCGCCCTCATCCACCCTCTTGCGGAGGTCTTCCGCCACGCCGAGAGGATCCCGCATCACGTGCAGGGCGCCCACGCCGCAGTAGAGATAGCCGCGAAACATGTCCTCCACACCCGGCGCAGGCCCTTTCCCGTCCTGGCTGATCAGCACGATCCCGGAGTCGATCAGCGCCGGCAGCAGCGTTCTTCCGCCTGCCTCGATGAGCTCAGCCCGCACTTCTTTCGGCGCCGGCGTGGCGCCGTCAAAGACCCGTTCGATCCGGCCCTTGCGGACAAGCACGCCGCCGCGTTCAATGACCGCGCCGTCCCCGGTGAAGATTCGCACGTCACGGATGAGCCACGTCTGCGAACGGCGCGATTGCCGCTCCAGGATGCGCAGTTTCCGGTCGTTCTGCTTGCCGTAATACTGCCATGCCCCCAAAAGCACGAACGGCGCCAGCACTCCGATCAGCCAGAGCTTCGCCGCCGGCCTGACCTTTTCGTCCTTTTCCCACCGGAACAGCTTGATGCTCACCAGCAACCCCGCCGCCATGGCGATGGTCATGGCCATCACCGCAGTCCGGTTGTCCCATGCCGTTTCTCCGCGCACCAGGATGCCCTGCGTCCCCAGGTAGAGGTGTGTGGCCGGAAGAAATTGCGCGAGCTTCTGGAGCCACTCCGGCAGAATCTGCAGCGGGATCGTGGCGCCGGACAGCAGCAGCATGGGCATGTAAAGCAACTGCGCGATGATCTGGCTCTCCTGCATGCTGTTGACGACCGAGGCTATGATGAGCCCCATGCTGCGGAACGCGAGCACGCCCATGCTGACCACCAGCAGCAGCGAGGCCAGATTCAGCGGCTGGTCCCAGCCGTAACGCCATCGCGCCAGGGCGAGGAAGAAAAACACGGACGGGAGAAACACCGCCCATCCCGTCACCAGAGAGGCCACCAGAAGAGGAGCGGGTGAAATGGGCGCCACTTTGAACCGGCGCAGGATTCCCGCTTCGCGGTCCATCGTGGCCCGGATGCCGCCGCCGAAGAAGCCAGTGCCCAGAACGCCGAACATCAACACCATGCTCACGGTCTGCGACATCGAACCGGAGCTTGTTCCCGCCCCGAACCCCTCGCCGAAGGCGACGAAGAAAAGCAGAGGCATCAGGTAATTGAAGAACAGCACGACGCGGTCGCGCAGCGTCAGCTTCAGCGTGATCTTGATGTAGGCGGCGTAAGCGCGCAAACGCACGGCTATTCCCTCAGGCTCTTTCCCGTCAGCTCGAGGAAAACGTCCTCCAGCGTCGGGCGCTTGATGTGCAGATCTTCGATTTCCACGCCGGCGCCTTCGAGCCACTTCACCAGCTCGACGACGACGCGCGCCGGCTTCGCCGCAGACGCCGCCAGCCTCTTGCGCCCGTCGCTGAATACGGCCGCCACCTGCCCCTGCCAGGACTCCGGCAACTGGTCTGGCATCGGCTGCGACGCTGCAACTTCCACACGGGCATGGCCGAGGACGCGCTCCTGCAACTCCCTGGGGCTGCCCAGGGCCACGATGCGGCCTTCGTCGATGATGGCCACGCGGTCGCACAGCCGCTCGGCTTCCTCAATGTAGTGGGTGGTGAGCAGCACGGTCTTGCCCTGTTCCTTCAGACGGCTGATCAGCGAGTGAATCTCGAGCCTCACCTGCGGGTCCAGGCCGGTAGTCGGCTCGTCGAGAAAGACGAGCTCCGGATCGTTGACCAGGGCGAGCGCCAGCGCGAGCCGCTGCTTCTGGCCGCCGGAAAGAGTGCCGTAGAACGCGTTCCGCTTGTCCCAGATCTGGAGCTTCTTCAGCAGAACATCCACGGCCGCGGAGCGCGTGTAGAACGCGGCGAACAATTCGGCCGCTTCATGCACCTTCATCTTCTCGGGCAGGTTGGTGGATTGCAGCGCGACGCCGATGCGGTCTTTCACCGCGGCGGTTTCTTTCTCCGGATCGAAACCTAACACGGAAACCTCGCCGGCGCTGCGCTGCCGCAGTCCTTCGAGTATCTCGACGGTGGTCGTCTTCCCTGCCCCGTTGGGTCCCAGCAGGCCGAAGATCTCGCCCGCAGCGACTTCGAAGTCGATACCGCGCACGGCCTCGAAGTCTCCGTAGAGCTTGCGCAGGCCCTGTACAGTGATGGCTGCCGGCGCCGCCATGATGCTTCAGCGGCCCGCCAGCACCTGCATGCAGGCTTTCATGAAGGCAGGCAGGTCGTCCGGCTTCCGTGAAGAGACCAGGTTGCCGTCTACGACCACCTCGCTGTCCTCCCACAGCCCGCCCGCGTGGATCACATCGTCCTTGATGGCGAAGAAGGAAGTGCAGCGCCGGCCGCGCAGCACGTTGGCCGAGCACAGGCACCAGAGCCCGTGACAGATGGCGGCCACCAGTTTGCCCTGCGCGTTGATCTCCGCGATGAAATGACTGGACTCGGGATGCCTGCGGATGAAGTCCGGCGCAAAGCCGCCGGGCACGATCACGCCGTCGTAGTCCGCCGCGCGCACGGCCCCGTACGATTTGTGGGAGACGCAAGGATAGCCCGTCTTCGACGGATAGCTTTTCGGCGCCTCCGCGGCGATGAAGTGCGCCTCCGCGCCAGCCTCGATCAGGCGGTAGTAGGGATACCAGACCTCCAGCTCCTGGTACTGCTGGTCGACAAAAATGGCAATACGCTTACCCGTCAGATCCATGTTGTTCAGTGTAGCGTTTCGCGGTGCGGCGGCTGAAGGGCCGCCGCTTAGCGGTGCACCGGCTCGGCGCGCTTCAGGCGCGGCTTGAGCGGCTCGGGGAACTCAGCGGCCCTGGAGCGGTCCGGGTGGCGCAGGTTCTTCTGGGCGCCCCGGTCCGGCTGAAGAGGAATGTACATCCCGCCCGTCTCCTCGAGAAGCTTCCACAGGCGCGCCCGGAGTTGTTCGGCCGTCTTGCGATGCTCGGGTTGGAGAATCAGGTTGCGGCTTTCCAGCGGATCCTCCTTCAGGTCGTAGAGTTCGTCGAGGTCCCACAGTCCGTGCACGCGCACGAACTTGTAGCGGTCTGTGCGCAAGGCGTGGACGGTGGGTGTCTGCGGGAAGTTGCGCTCCCAGTAGTACTCATACAACAGCTCGTTCCGCCATCCGGCGCTTTCGCCCCGCAGCAGGCGCAGCCAGCTTGCGCCGTCGATGCCGGACGGCGCGGGCGCGCCGCAGGCTTCCAGGATAGTGGGCATGATGTCGAGGTTCGCGACCATCTGATCCACTGTGCGGCCGCCGCCAAACAGCTCCGGACACCGCGCCAGCAGCGGCACGCGCATGGACTCTTCATAAGCGGTGCGCTTGTCGATGAGCCCGTGTTCGCCGAAGGCGAAACCGTTGTCGCCCATGTAGACGACCAGCGTGGAGTCGAGCTCGCCGCGCGCCTTCAGCGCATCGAGAACACGCCCGATGCTGTCGTCGACGCCCATCAGCGTTTCGGCATAGCGCTTGTAATACTCGCCCACGTCGAGGTCGCTGTGGTAAGGGTAATCGACGCCGTGCCAGGAGTTGCGCTGGTTCTGCACCCACATGGGACGGCCCTGGGCATACTCTCCCGAGGCGGCCATGGTTTTCGGATAAACGAATTGGGCGTCCTTGTACATGCCTTTGTGGCGGGGCGCGGGAGAGAACTCCGCGTGTACCGCTTTGTGGGACAGGTACAGGAAATAGGGCTGGCTTTTCGGCAGCGAATCCAGCCACTCGAGGGCATAGCTGGTGAGTTCATCCGTGATGTAGCCCTTCTGCGGGACGCGCCGGCCATTGATGTTCAGACCGTTGGCGCTGGGATTGTACGTGCCCTGTCCGCGGAAACTGATCCAGTGGTCGAAGCCCGGCTGGGGATCGTCGCCCTCATGGCCCATATGCCACTTGCCGATGAATGCCGTCTTGTAGCCCGCCTTCTGCAGATAGGAGGGAAAGAAGACGGTTCCCTTCGGGATGGCGGTGTTGTTGTCGACGATGCGGTGCCGGTGCGCGTAGACGCCCGTCAGGATGGTGGCGCGGCTGGGACTGCACAGCGCCGTTGTGACGAAGGCGTTGGGAAAGTGGGCGCCTTCCGCGGCCATGCGGTCCATCTGCGGCGTGCGCAGCCAGGGCTGCGCCTTCATGAAGCCCATCGCGTCGTAGCGGTGGTCGTCGCTCAGGATGAAGATGACGTTGCGCCGCCGGGAGGGTTGCGCCGCTGCGCCGCGCAACACCGCCGGCGCCCCTGCCAGAATTCCACGTCGGGTGAGCATGATGAAGAGACCTCGCCGCTCAGTATATAGAACTCTGCGGAGCGCAACCGTGAGTTCCAGATGCAGCCGTCCTCTGAAGGCCGCTGCCCGGCGCGCCCTGCTACACTCCGGAATGTATGCTCTACACGGGACTTGAGCACACGGCGATCGCTTCGCCTCATCCGCAGCGGCTGGCGCAATGGTATGTGGGGACGCTAGGATTCCGCATCAACTACGAGTACAGCGGCAACTACTTCGTCAAAGCACCCAATGGAGCGATGCTGGAGATCATCCCCAGCGAAGGCGAGCCGCTGCCCGCGCAGATGAAGACGCCCGGCATCCGGCACCTTGCCGTGACGGTGGCCGATTTCGACCAGGCTGTGGAAGATCTGAAACAGCGGGGCGTCCACATTGTCTCCGAGCCGTTGAATCTCTCGGGCAACCGCCTGCTGTTTTTTGCAGACCTGGACGGCAATCTGCTTCATCTGATCTCGCGTCCCGCACCGCTTCCCTGACGGAACTCCAGCTTTGCTCCGCCGCCTCTTCTCCGCATTCCATTACCGCAACTTCCGGCTGATGTGGTCCGGCGCGTTCGTGTCGAGCATCGGCACCTGGATGCAGAAGCTCGCGCAGAGCTGGCTGGTGCTGCAACTGTCCGGCTCCGCCTTCTACCTGGGGCTGGACAGCTTTCTGGGCGAGATCCCGATTTTTCTCCTCGCGCTGGTGGCGGGCGTCGCCGCCGACCGGATCGACCGGCGGCGGCTGCTGGTGGCATCGCAGTTCGTGCAGATGGCGTGCGCATTCGCTCTGGCCGGCCTGTTCGCGTTCGGCTACGCGCGGGTCTGGCACATCCTGACACTTTCTTTTATCGTCGGCACGGCGCAGGCGTTCGGCGCGCCGGCATATCAGTCGCTGATTCCTTCGCTCGTGCCCCGCGACCATCTGCCGAACGCAATTGCGATGAACTCGATCCAGTTCAACCTGGCGCGTGTGATCGGCCCGGTGGTGGGCGGACTGGCGTTGACGCACCTGGGAGCGGCGTGGTGCTTCGGGCTGAACGGCCTCTCGTACGCCGCCGTGATCGCATCGCTGTTGCTGATCCAGGTGAGCTACGTGCCCGCGCCGGCCGCCGAATCGGTGGTCAGCTCAATCAAGCAGGGCCTCGGATTCATCCGCCAGTCTCCAGGGATGTTCCCGGTGATCTGGGTGGCTTTCGTGTGCACGTTCCTCGGCATCCCAATCCTGGTGTTCCTGCCCGTGTTCGCCAGGGACGTGTTCGGAGGCAACGAGGCCACCTACACAGTGCTTCTGGTCACGGAGGCGGCCGGAGCGATCACGGGCGCCTTGCTTGTGGCGGCGCGCGGCCGCAGGCCGCATCTGGGGCGGGACGCGCTGATCGGGCTCATCCTGCTGGGCGTCTTCGAAAGCCTGTTCGCGTTTTCGCGCAATTTCCGGCTGAGCCTGGTGTCCGTCTTTTTCGGCGGGATGGCGCTGATCGGCTGCTTCGCGCTGCTGAGCTCGCTGGTGCAGTTGATAGCGACCGACGAGATGCGCGGGCGCGTGATGAGCCTCTACAACATCGCGTTCCGGGGAGGGATGCCGATCGGAAGCCTCGCCGTGGGCGCGCTTGTGCCGGTTTTCGGCATCTCCCTTGTCGTTGGCGCGTGCGGAATCCTGCTGACCTGCATGGCAGCATGGCTGCTGCTGTTCCACCGCAGGCTGGCGGCGCTGTGACCCTGCGGGGCGCTACGCCCCAGCCCAATTGCGCCGTTCGATGAACGTCTGCGGCTCGTAGGCGACGCCCTTTTCGAGCTTCTTCTCCTCGCGCTTCGTCAGCCACAGCATGAAGGGCCCCAGGGCGGCGCCAACGGCGGCGGCAAGAGAACCGCACTCGCGGCGGATGTCTTCGCGCAGCTCGTGCACGCGCCTGGCAACCTCGGTGTTCTTCTTCCGCATGTGCCGCTCCATCGCCCACAGCACGGCGGCGTAAGAAGTTCTCAGCGCCTTCGCTTCACGCTCAAACCGCTCGCGCACGCGCCAGTCCGGATAGAAGCGGTATTTCTTCACGCCCTCGAGCGTGGTGCGGCAGATGCGGTAAAGGGACGGACCATTGAGCTCGAAGTCGCGCCAGAAGGCCCAGTCGAGGAACTTCTTGGATTCGTCCCGGGTGATGTGGGGGTGAAGCCAGTTGAACTTGTATTGCCCGTGCACGTCGGCCAGGTCCACGTCGATGAGCGTGCCTTCCTGCTTCATGCGCTGGTGGAGCGGCGTGCCGGGCAGGGGCGTGTAGAGCATGAACTGATGAAAGTCAGTTTCGTGGCTGCAAGCGTAATCGATCTCCTCGCCGATGTTTTTCGGCGTGTGGTGATGCATGCCGACGATCGTCGAACCGAGCACGCGGATGCCGTTGCTGCGGAGCTCGCGCACCAGGCTGAGGGTGTCCGAGCCGGCAAGCTTGGCGTAGCCGCTTTGAGGCGATTCCAGCCCCATCCACACCCAGGAGATGCCGAGTTCCACCAGCTCCTGCATGCTGTATTTCCGGATTGCGTTGGCTGAGGAGAACACGTAGAGATCCCAGCTCTTGCCGCCCTGCTTCATGCAGTCCAGCAGCTCCATGGCGCGCTTCCGGTGCAGCAGGAAGTTCTCGTCCATGACAAAGAACGACTTGTATTTGAAGGTGCGCTCAGCCTTCTCCATCGCCTCGTAAATTTCGCGCCCGGTGTCGAAGAAGTTGATGAAATTCCCCTTGCCGCCGAAAAACGCGGACGTCGTGCAGAAGTCGCAGCCCATCGGGCAACCCACCGAAGGGATGATGGTCGCCGCAGTCGAGCCGACCTTGCCGGGCAGCTTGAGCCCCATCACGCGATGGCCGAAGCCCGATGCGATCAGAGGGTGCTCCACCTTCCGGCGGGGGTCCTGCCCCAGGAACTCGCGCATCCAGCGCACGCCTTCGCCTTTCACGATGTGGTCGGCGTCGATCATGTGCTCGAGTCCGGGGATCGCGGAAACATGGCCGCCCACGACGATGACCGATTTCGGCGACACGCGCCGCACGATCTTGCACATCTCGCGCACTTTGCCGACGTTGACGATGATCGAGCTGATGCCGACCACGTCGTACTCGTTTTCCAACAACTCCTGTTCGAAGCGTTCTTTGGTGGGGAAGTCGAGCACCGTCGAAGGGTTCTCAATATTGGCCTGGATGAACATGATGCCCCAGGAGCGGTGGAACATCCGCAGCGAGTACGGCCCCTGCGCCCGCGTCACCTGGTTGTGGTACAGCTCCATCGGATTGATCGAACGGCTGCCGTACTCGTCGTCTTGCGCGTACGGGCCGAAAACACTGGTGAGCAGAACGCGGGCCTTAGGGCCCTTCGGGTGCACAATCATCGGACACTCTCTTTCTATCTCGGAAACTCGGATCTGGAGCCCCGGTTCTCTTAATTGTACACCCGCACACTGCGGCCGATAGCCGGAAAGCGCAGCAGGAGTCAGGCGTTGACGGAAGGCAGACCGGCCAGGGCCATGGCCAGCTCGCTCTCGTCGTACTGCTGATCGACGAGCTTGCCGGCGAAGTAATCCATGTAAGCCTGCATGTCGAAGTGGCCGTGGCCGCAGAGGTTGAACAGGATCGCTTCGCTCCGGCCCTCCTGCTTGCACCGCAGCGCCTCGTCGATGGCGCCGCGGATGGCATGGTTGGCCTCCGGCGCGGGCATGATGCCTTCCGTGCGGGCAAACAGGACGCCTGCTTCGAAACAGCTCAATTGCGGATAAGCCTTCGCTTCCAGCAGCCCGAGCTGCTTGCAGTGGCTGACCAGCGGCGCCATGCCGTGGTAGCGCAGCCCGCCGGCGTGGAAGCCTGGAGGCGTGAACGTGCTGCCAAGAGTGTGCATTTTGACGAGCGGCGTGAGATGGGCCGTATCGCCGAAGTCATAGGCGTACTTGCCGCGCGTCAGCGACGGGCACGCCGCAGGCTCGATGGCGACGATGCGCATCTTCCTGCCCCCGCGCAGCATGCGGCCGAGGAAGGGGAAGGCGATGCCGGCGAAGTTCGAACCGCCCCCAGTGCAGCCCACCACCACGTCGGGCTCGTCGCCTGCCATGGCGAGCTGTTCGATGGCCTCTTCGCCGATCACGGTCTGGTGCAGCAGCACGTGGTTCAGCACGCTGCCGAGCGCATACTTGGTGTCCGCACTTTGCGCGGCGACTTCCACGGCCTCGGAGATCGCGATGCCGAGGCTGCCAGGGTGATCCGCGCGCTTTTCCAGAATCGCGCGGCCGCTCGCGGTCTCCGTGGAGGGCGAGGGCACGCAACGCGCGCCGTAGCTCTCCATCAGCGCGCGCCGGTACGGCTTCTGCTCGTAGCTGACGCGGACCATGAAGACTTCGATCTGAAGGCCGAACAGCGCGCCGGCCAGAGCCAGCGAGGAGCCCCACTGCCCGGCGCCGGTTTCGGTGACGATGCGCCGCACGCCCGCTTCCTTGTTGTAGAAGGCCTGGGCGACGGCGGTGTTCGGCTTGTGCGAGCCGGCCGGGCTGACGCCCTCGTACTTGTAATAGATGCGCGCCGGCGTATCGAGCGCCTTCTCCAGCCGCCGGGCGCGGTAAAGCGGCGTGGGCCGCCACAGCCGGTAGATGTCGCGCACCGGCTTCGGGATCTCGATCTCGCGCTCTGTGGAGACCTCCTGCGCGATCAGGCTCATGGGGAAGATCACTTCCAGGTCGGCAGGTGTCACCGGCTGCTGGGTGGCCGGGTGCAGCACGGGAGGAGGCGGAGCCGGCAGGTCGGCTGCGATGTTGTACCAGAACTTCGGCAGGCGGCTCTCGTCCAGGACGTATTTGATCTCGTCGCTCATGATTCGTTGCGTCTCCGTCAACAGTCTGAAACTGGCGATTGTATCAACACGGAGCGCCGCCGCGCCCGTAGAATGGGTGCGGAGGCAGATCGAACCATGCGCGCACTCGCACTCCTGCTTTTCCTGTTGCCCGGCCTGGCGCAGCCACCGGCCGCGCCGCCGAAGATCCGGACGCTGCTGGTGACCGGCGGCGTCATCGGCGGCCACGACTGGCGCATCGTTTCGCCGCTGCTGCGCAAGGCGCTGGAGGACACGGGCCGTTTCGAGGTCCGCGTGACGGAAGACTTCCGCGGCGCGGGGCCGGAGACGCTGGAGGGCTACGATCTGGTGGTGCTGAATTATTACGGCGCCCGCGACCCCGCCCTCGCCTGGCCCGAGCGCACGCGCGCCGCTCTGCTCGATTTCGTGCGCTCCGGCAAGGGGCTGGTCGTTTTCCACTTCACGATCGCCGCGTTTCTGGACTGGCCTGAGTTCGAGAGGCTGTGCGCGGGCAACTGGCGGCCCAACCAGGGCCACCACTCGCCCGCTCATACGTTCCACCTTGACATCCGCGACCGGAACCATCCGGTGACGAGGGCGCTGCGCGCAAAGCTCACGCAACCCGACGACGAGCTGTACGCGAACCTGAAATGGCAGCCCGCGGGCTCCTATCACGTGCTTGCCACGGCATGGGACGATCACAAGCTCTATCAGGGCAAAGCGAAGCAGCCAACCCCCGGCGACGGACTCGACCAGCCGATCCTGTGGACCGTGAACTACGGCAACGGACGTGTCTTCGTCACCGCGCTTGGCCACGATGGCCCGGCGGTGAAGACGCCGGTCTTCGTGGCGACGTTCACCCGCGGGGCCGAGTGGGCTGCCACAGGCGACGTGACCATGCCTGCGCCGCCGGAACTGGCCGAAGGGGGCAAGCCGCCGCAGCCCGAACCGCGCGCCGTGACGCCGGGAAAGACCAGCGGCGATCCGCCTTCCGATGCGGTGATATTGTTCGACGGCTCGAGCCTCGACGCGTGGACCCGTCCGGACGGCTCTCCCACCGGCTGCCGGATCGAGAACCGCGACATGGCCTGCCGCACGGGAGCGGGCGACGCCGTCTCGCGCGCCCAATTCCGCTCCGCGCAGATCCACCTGGAATTTCTGGTGCCGGATATGCCGGATCAAAAAGGCCAATTGAAAGGGAATTCCGGCGTCTATTTGCAGAAGCTTACCGAAATTCAGATCCTCGACAGCTACCGGAATCCCACTTACGCCACCGGAACCCTGGGCGCGGTGTACGGGCAGCACCCGCCCCTGGTGAACGCCGCCCGCAAGCCCGGCGAGTGGTCCTCCTACGACATCATCTATCACGCTCCGGTGTGCAACGCGCGCGGGCAGGAAGTCGAGCCTGGCACGGTCACGGTGTTGCTGAACGGCGTGCTGGTCCAGGACCATGCGCCGCTGCGCTTCCGGCGCGCGATGTGCGAGCCGGGGCCGCTGCTGCTGCAGGACCACTCGGGCTTCCCGGGCGCCCCTGAGACCACGATGCGCTTCCGCAACATCTGGTACCGCCCGCTCGAGTAGGCCGGGGCCGTTACAATGAAAGCAGGCTGGCCTCCTTCCGCGGCTGGCCCATGCCTGCAACATTATCCTGTAGTCCTGTTTCGGCCGCATTGAAGTGACTTCGCACTCCTCGGTACCTTTTCGCATCGCGCTCGCCGCATCTTTCACGGCGGAACCCATCGAGCCCTTCCTCCAGTTCTGGGCCCGCCGGCTGAAGACACCCATGGAGACGGCGTTCGCTCCGTACAATCAGATCGTCCAGACGCTCCTTGATCCGGGCTCGGTCTTCGCCTCCAACCGCCGCGGCGTGAACGTGATCCTGCTGCGGGCGTCCGATCTGGCCCAAATGCATTCCCCAGGGGCGGCGATGACGGAGGCGGCCATCGCCAATGCGGGCCAACTTGCGGACGCCGTCCGTTCGGCCCTGCCGCGGCTCACCGTTCCGCTGCTGTTCGTGTTGTGCCCGCAGGAGGAGAACGCGCCAGCGGCGGCGGAAGCGGCGCTCCACAGCGCGCTGGCAGGGCAAGCAGGGATCCATTTCCTTCCCTACTCCGAATGGCTCGCGTTGTACCCGGTGAGCCAGGTGCACGATCCGCGGGCGGCGGAGATCGCGCACATTCCATACACGGAGGAGATGTTCGCTGCCCTGGCAACAGTCATCGTCCGCCGCGCGCACACACTGGCGATGCCTCCTTACAAAGTGGTGGCGGTGGACCTGGACAATACGCTCTGGCGGGGCATCTGCGGAGAGGACGGCCCGGGAGGCGTCGTGCTCGATCCCCCGCGGCGGCATCTCCAGGAGTTCCTGCTCCGGCAGCGCGAGGCAGGGATGCTGCTGGCCATCGCTTCCAAGAACAACTTTAGCGACGTGCTGGAGACCTTTCACGCACACCCTGAATTTCCGCTGCGGCTGGAACATTTCGCGGCCTGGCGCATTGACTGGAATCCGAAGCCGGTCAACCTCTCCTCGCTGGCCGCAGAGCTGAACCTGGGGCTGGAGTCTTTCATCTTCATCGACGACAACCCCAAAGAGTGCGCCGAAGTGTCCTCATCGGCGCCGGAGGTGCTCTCGATCGCACTGCCTTCGGATCTGGCGGAACTGCCGGAATTTCTGGCGCATATCTGGGCTTTCGATCACCTGTCAGTGACGGAAGAAGACAGGCGGCGTTCCGAACTGATGGCTCAATCGCTCGAGTTCGTCCGGGCGGCGGAATCGGCCTCATCGCTGGAAGAATTCATCGCCTCGCTGAATCTTCGCGTCGACGTGCAGCCGCTGGCGCCGGAACGGCTGCCCCGGGCGGCTCAACTGACGCAGCGCACCAACCAGTTCAACACCACGACCATCCGGCGCACGGAGGCCGAACTGGCGGCGCTCGAGCAGACGCCCGGCGTGCGCATCTTCACCGCCGAAGTAAGCGACCGTTTCGGCGAATACGGGCTCACCGGGCTGGTCATCGTGTTCACGCGGCTCAACGAGCTGTACGTCGACTCGCTGCTGCTTTCCTGCCGCGTGCTGGGTCGCGGGGTCGAGCACCGGATCCTGGCGCGGCTGGCCGAGCTGGCTCTCGACGAAGGCGTGTATACGGTAACGGTGCCGTTCACCCCGACGGCCCGCAACGCGCCCGCGCGGGCGTTTCTCGAATCCATCCCGTTCGGCCAGACGCACGAGGATAACGGCGGGCTGGTGTTCCGCTTTCCGGCGGTGGAGCTCCAGACATTGCGGTGGTCGCCCGCCTCGGTGTTGTCCCCCGCTGTGCAGGAAGCGGCTCCCCTCCGCGCGGCGGCGCGGACCTTCACCGGATATGCAGAGATCGCCCGGTCCCTGCGCACACCGGCGCAGATTCTGGCGGCGGCGCGGCGCGAGGCGGCGGAGGCGCAAGGGGCTCCCGCAGGGCTCGCATTTTCCTCTGAAACCGAAGAGAAACTGGCCCGCATCTGGGCCGAGATTCTGCAAAAACCTATTCTGAATTCCGATGCGAATTTCTTCGACCTGGGAGGGCATTCCCTGCTGGCGGTCCTGCTGCTGATGCGCGTCAAGGAAGAGTTCGGCGTGGAGCTGGCCGTCGATGACGTCTACTCCGGCTCGCTGACGCTCGGCTCGCTGGCGGCAGTGATCGACGCCCGCCGGCTCGGAGCCGCCGATCCGGAGGAGTACGAAGCGCTGCTGGCGGAGATCGTCAATCTCTCCGACGAGGAAGTGCGCGCGCTGCTGGAGCGCGAAATGCAGCAGGAGGAGTAACGGTGCGGCTGCTGCTGGCTTCCAACGCCTCCTACGATCCTCCGCGGGGCGGATCCACACGCTCCAACCTGGCGTGGCTCCGGCGGCTGGCGGTGGCGGGACACGCCTGCACCGTCGCCGCTTCGTCACCGGATGCGCAGCAACGCGTCTCGTCGTCCGGCGGCATCCGGATCCACTCCATCCCCTCGCTCTCGCTCCACGCCGGAGAACTGGGCAGGCTGATCCGCGAGATCCAGCCGGACTGGGTGCTGGTATCGAGCGAGGACCTCTCTCACACGCTGCTGCGCGAAGCCGCGCGTACGGCCCCGGGGCGGCTCGTGTACCTGGCGCACACGCCGCAGTTCCTCCCGTTCGGTCCCGAATCGTGGCACCCGGATCCACCCGCGGCGGAACTGGTGCGCCGGGCGGCTGCGGTTGTCGTGATCGGACGCCATATGGCCGGCTATGTGCAGACGCACCTGGGGCGGGAGGCCGTCGTGGTCCATCCTCCGATTTACGGCGCGCCGCCCTGGCCCGATCTGGCCGATTTCTCCAGAAAATCTGTCTTGATGATCAATCCATGTGCGGCCAAAGGAATTTCCATATTTCTCGAGCTGGCGCGCATATTTCCCGGCGTCCGCTTCGAGGCCCTGCGGGGGTGGGGCACCACGCCTGAGGACGAGGCGATGATGGCCGCCCTGCCCAACGTCTCGCTGCTCGAGAATGTGGCCGACATCGAGGACGTGCTGCGGCGGTGCTCGGTGCTGCTGATGCCCTCGCTCTGGTACGAAGGGTTCGGACTGATCGTCATGGAGGCAATGCTGCGCGGGATTCCTGTCATCTCATCCGACTCGGGCGGTCTGCTGGAAGCCAAGCGCGGCACCCGCTACATCATTCCCGTCCGTCCGGTGCAAGGTTACAGAATGGAGTTCGACGCTGCGCATATGCCGCGCCCCATACTGCCGCCGCAGGAGATCGAACCGTGGGTTTCCGCGCTGCGGCGCCTGCTGGAGGATGATGGCGAGTACAGGGAAGAGAGCGTGCGGTCGCGGCAGGCTGCGCGGGGATTCGTCTCTTCCATCGATCCGGATGCCTTTGGCAGATTGTTGGAGTCCCTGCCGGCGCCGGCTGATTCCGCCGCTCCGGCAGCGCCGGCCGCAGAGAAAAAGCCGCTCGATGAGGCGCGCCGGGCGCTGCTGCTGCGCGAGCTTCAAAAAAGGCGGCGCCCGCAATGAAGGTCCTGCTGGCCCACAATTCGACCTACTTCCCTCCCCTGGGCGGCGGCGACAAAAGCAACCGGTTGTTGATGGAAGCGCTGGCGGCGCGCGGCCACAGCGTGCTGGTGGTCACACGCGTTTCCGAGTTTTCTTCAAAGTCGCATGAAGAGCTGAAGCGCGAACTCGCCGCGCGTTCGATTCAGACAAGCGAGAACGCTGAATCCCTCGCCTATGAGCTGAACGGTGTGCAGGTGCGCGTGCTGACCCGGAGTCCGCACCTGCGCCAGTTTTTCCAGGCGTGCGTGGATAGCTTCGACCCGGACATCATCGTCACCTCCACGGACGACCCCGGGCAGATCCTGTTCGATCTGGCGGTGCGCCACCCGCGAGCCAGAGTCGTGTATCTGGTGCGCGCCACCATCGCGGTGCCGTTCGGACCGGACAGCTCGATGGTGAGCGCAGCCAAGACGGAGAACCTGCGTCAGGCGGATCTGATCGTCGGCGTCAGCCATTACGTGGCGGGCTATGTGCGCGAGTGGAGCGGGCTGGATGCGATTCATGTGCCCATCTCCCTGCTGGAGCCCGGGTCCGAGTTCCCGTTGCTGGGGCGTTTCGACAACGAGTTCGTCTCCATGGTGAATCCCTGCGCGGTGAAGGGCATCACGATCTTCCTCGAACTCGCCAGGCGGCTCCCGCAGTTGCGGTTCGCCGCCATTCCGACGTGGGGCACCACCCCCGCGGAGCTGGAAGAACTGCGCAGCGTGCCGAACATCACGTTGCTCCCGCGGGTGGACAACATCGATGACCTGCTTCGCCGTACGCGTGTGATGCTGGTTCCTTCGGTGTGGGCGGAAGCGCGGTCACGCATCGTGCTGGAAGCGATGAGCCGCGGCGTGCCGGTGGTGGCGTCTGACGTCGGCGGCCTGCACGAGGCCAAGCTGGGCGTGCCGTATCTGGTGCGGGTGAATCCGATCGTGCGCTATCAGCCGTCTCTGGACGCATCGATGGTGCCGGTGGCTGACGTGCCGCCGCAGGATGTGGCGCCGTGGCAGCGGATTCTCGAGCGGCTGACGGCGGACCGCGCGCACTGGGAGGAGATTGCAGCCGCGAGCCGCCGCGCCGCCCTCGACTACGCGGCGTCGATTTCCGTGGAGCCGTTTGAACATGCGCTGCTCGAACTGCTGAAAAAGCCCAGGAAGGCGGCGTCTGCAGGCGCCCCGCGCCCTCTGCTCAGCGAGGAGAAACGCAGGCTTCTCGCCTTGCGGCTTTCAAGGAAAGCCTCCGGCAAGCCGGCGCTCACACATCCCTGGTTCACCACCATTCATTCGGCGCCAGAAAACAGACTCCGGCTGTTTTGTTTCCCCTGGGCTGGGGGCGGGGCGCTGCCCTACCGCGCCTGGAGCGAGCCGCTGGCGCAGGCGGCGTTCGTGGTTCCGGTGCGCCTGCCGGGCCGCGAGTCGCGCGCATCGGAGGCCCCGTTCGAGCGGATGCAGCCGCTGGTCGAGGCGCTGCTCGAACAGATTCGGCCGTTCCTTGATGCGCCGTTCGCCTTCTTCGGACACTCGATGGGCGCAGGCATCGCTTTCGAACTGGCGCGCGCGCTGCGCCGGGCCGGGCTGCCGCTTCCCCGCTCGCTTCACGTCTCCGGCGCGCGCGCCCCGCAGTTCCGCCTGAACCATGTTCCGCCGCCCGAGCCGTCCCTGCGCGACTTCATCGAGGAACTGAGGCGCCTGGAGGGATTCCCGCCAAGCGTCCTGAACCAGCCCGAACTATTGAAGCTCGCGCTGCCGGCGCTGCTGGCTGACGCGCGCCTGTACCGGCACTACGCGTACTCGCCGGAGCCGCCTCTGGACGTTCCCATCTTCGCCTACGGCGGCGACGCGGACCCGAACGTCACTTCAGCTCACCTCGATGCCTGGCGCGAGCAGACCACCGTCCACTTCGAACGCGCCGAATTTCCAGGCGGCCACTTCTATCTGGAATCCTCCCTGCCGGCGCTGCTGGCTGCGCTGCGCGCACACCTGATGCGGCAGCAGCCGTAAGAGCCGCATGCCGCCTGCCCGAAGGCGGCGGCGCCGGGCGCCGGCGTCCCCGGAAGCCCGCGGCAACTTACCGGGAGCGCAACGCGGGCGCCGCGTGTCCATCGCCGCGGGGATCGGCGGCGCCGAACCGGTTGCCGGTTTTCAGATCGATGCCCGCCACCGCGCCGCGGCCCATGTTCATCGAATAATCTTTTCGCAGTTCGATGACGTGCCCCATGGCCTGCAGCGCTTCCACAGCTTCGCGCGGCACGCGCGCCTCCAGTTGCACCTCGCAGCCCTGCGGTCCGGCTTTGGTGAAGCGCGCCGCCTCCAGGGCCGCCTGCGGGTTCATGCCGTAGTCGGCCATGTTGGAGACGAACTGGGCGTGAGCCAGCGGCTGGTTGGCCCCGCCCATGATGCCAAAGGCCATGACGGCGCCGTCTTTTTCCAGAAAACCCGGAATGATGGTGTGAAAGCTGCGTTTCCTGGGCCGTAATTCGTTCGGATGTCCGGGCGCTAAAACGAAATCGCTGCCGCGGTTTTGCAGCAGAAATCCGGTTCCTTCGGGCGAAATTCCGGAGCCCCATGCGGCGCGGATGCTCTGGATCCAGCTCACGATGTTGCCCTGCGAGTCCGCCACCGCCAGGTAAGTCGTGTCCGACTCCCGCGGCTGACCGGCCTGCACTTCGCACCGTGCTCTCTTCCAGTCGATCTCCTGCGCCCGCAGTCTTGCGTAGTCCTTCGACAGCAAGCCGGCCAGGGGAACGCGGGCCTGGCGCGGATCCGCGTTGTAGGCCATCAGGTCGGCATAGGCGAGCTTCATCGCTTCGATCTTCCAGTGCAGGGCCTGGGCCGAATGCGGGCCGCCCGCGGGCGCAGGGGATTGCTCCATGATATTCAGCATCAGCAGCACCGCCAGCCCTTGCCCGTTCGGAGGCAATTCCCACACACGCCAGCCGCGGTAGGCGGTCGAGACCGGCTGAACCCATTCGGGCTCGAACTGCGCCAGATCGTCAGCCTCCATGCGGCCGCCGGCTTTCCGGCTTGCCTCGAGAATCGCTTTCGCGATCTCTCCCCGGTAGAACGCATCGGACCCCTGATCGGCGATCAACCGCAGCGTGCGCGCCAGCGGGCGGTTCCAGTGCAATTCTCCGGCGGCCGGCGCGGGCAGGAAGACGCGCATGGCCTCTTCGGATTCGCGCAACCGGGGCGAGTTCCACAGGGAAGCAATCACCTCATGAACGTAATGTCCGTGCTCGGCGAGCGCGATCGCGTCCTCGAACAGCACATTCCAGGGCAGCCTGCCGTAACGCTCATGCGCGGCACGCCAGCCTGCCACCGCGCCGGGAACAGTCACAGAGTGGATGCCCGAGGCCGGCATCGCCTTGTGGCCCTGCGCCCGGAGCCACTCCGCGGACAGGCCGCGCGGCGCCCATCCGGAGGCGTTCAGGCCGGTGAGCTCTCCCGTGCGCCCGTCGCGGTGAATCAGGAACAGGTCGCCGCCAGGACCGCACATCATCGGCTCGACGACGCTGAGCACAGCGTTGGCGGCGATGGCTGCGTCCACCGCCGATCCGCCGCGCTCCAGCACGCGCACGCCCGCCTGCGTGGCTAGCGCGTGGCTTGTGGAAACGACGCCATGGCGGCTGTACACGATCGAGCGGGACTGGTTGCGGTCCTGAGCGGTCAAGGTCCAGGCCAACATCATCAGCAGAAAAAGGCTCCTCACGCGTCCCATTGGAACACGAACCGGCGCGGGCTGGAAACCCGCAGCATTCCGCCGCCTGTCGCAGCCGCGTAATACTCTGCCGGAGAACGCGTCGGCCGTGCACACGCACGCTCGGGAGGGGAGTATCATGCCGGACGAAAAGACGAGTCCGGTTCAGGAACACCTTGACGCCATCTCGGCGGCGTGATAGCTTGCCCGAGATCGCGCCAGCCGCAGGCCCCACGCTCGGGAGGAGAGCGACATGTCGAGCGAAGAGACGAACCCGATTCAGGAACGCCTGGACGCCATCTCGAAAGCGCTGGCCAGACTGAGCGGCCGGCTGGATCAGCTCGAGGCGCGGCTGAACTCGATCGAGCGGCCTGCCGCCACGCCGCCACCGCCGCCCTGGCCGGCGCCGAAACCTGGGATGCCTCAACTCGAGGAGGCGCCCATCGAGCCCCCTCCCATCGCCCAGACCGTTGAGCCCCAGCAGACCGGGCCTTCCGTCACGGCGGACGTGCCGTCGCCCTCGGATTCCGTGGAGAATTCACTCGGCCTTTCCTGGCTGAACCGTATCGGCGTCATTACGCTGGTGCTGGGCGTGGCGTTCCTGTTCAAGTACGCCATCGACAACGAGTGGATCGGGCCATGGACGCGCGTGGCGATGGGAGCGATGGCCGGCCTGGCGGCGCTGGCTCTGGCAGGACGCCTGCACAAAGCGGGCCAGCGGATCTTCTCGATGGGCATCACGGCGCTCGGCATCAGCATTCTCTATGTGTCCTGCTATGCGGCCTATGGCTTCTACCAGCTCACACCTGTAGCGGTTTCGTTTGCGGCCATGATGCTGGTAACAGCCGTTGGGGCGTGGCTGGCGCTGCGATACGACGCCGCCCCGGTTGCAGTGCTCTCGCTGACAGGCGGGTTCGTGACGCCGCTCGTGCTCTCGACCGGCCGCGATGCGCCGTGGATTCTATTCCCTTATCTGTTGCTGCTGATCGCCGGAGCCGTGTGGGTGCGGCGCGCGCGCGGCTGGGCCGCGGTGGAATGGCTGGCGTTTGCCGCAGCAGCGGCGATTTATGCGGCCTGGTTCGGGAATTATTTCGAAGAGGCCAAGCGCGCCCCGGCGGCGTTCTTCCCGCTCTGCGCTTACGTGATGTTTTCCTTCTCGCCTTCGCGCGCCATGCGGCAACTGGCGCATGTCGGCGCAGGGCTGAGCTTCGCTTCTGTCTTCCGGCCGGACTCGGCCCTGTTGTTCGCGGCGTTGCTGCCCCTGGCCGCGGCCGGGCTGTTGCGAAACATGATGGCTGCCGCGGCGCTCAGTTTCTGGCTCCCGTACTGGATCCATGCCGGCGCGCCGGGCGCCGGGGAGGAGTTCTGGACGTGCTTTGCGGGCATTGCAGCAGGCTTTGCGTTCATCCACGGGTGGCAAATGTGGGAGCAGCCGCCGGAGGAGGGCTCGCACGACTGGGCCGTGCCTCTGGTCTATGCGTCGAACGCGGTGGCCTGGTACGCCTCATCGTATGCGCTGCTGGAACCGGAGCGCCATGTATGGACAGGGGCATTTACCTTCCTGGCGGCGGCCGTGTTTGCCGGCTCGGCATGGGTGGCGCGCCGCGTGGAGCCGGTGGCGCTGTTATCGGGCGTGATCTCCGTGGCGTATTTCACGCTGGCGATTCCCATCCAGTTCGGCGCGTGGCGCGTGAGCGTTGCGTGGATCCTCGAGGCGGTGCTGCTGGCGTTTCTGGCGTCGCGGTTCCAGGCGCGCCTGCCGCACTGGATCGCGGCGGGCGTGTTGCTGCTGGGCATCGGGCGCGTTGCCGCCGTGGATGCGCTGGCGGCCGTGGAAACCCTGTTCGTGAACGCGCGCTTTTTCGTCCTGCTGTGGGCGGTGGCCGGATGCTGGATCGGCGCCATGCTGCTGCTGCCGCGCGCTCTGGCCGCCGCAGCCTACATCGCGGGGCACGCCATGTTGCTGGCGGCGGTGCAGCTCGAAATCCTCGGACAGATCCAGCGCACGGCGGCGCCGGAGGATGTCCGCAGCGCTTCGATCGTGGCTTTTTCGCTCGTATTGGCATGCTACGGCTTCGCGCTGGTGGCGCTGGGCGTGGCGCGGCGGGCGCGGCTCGACCGCCTGCTGGGCCTCATGGCTCTCTGCTTCGTGGTGATCAAGCTCTATTTGTACGACGTATGGATGCTGGGCCGGCTGTTCCGCAGCACCGCGTTTGTCGGGCTCGGCCTTTTGCTGGTGGCGGCGTCTTACCTGTACTCGCGCCACCGCGAGCGGTTGACAAGGTGGATCGGCTGAGGACGGGCGTCAGCGTTTCCGCTCGAGCAGCGCGGGCAGCTCGCTCATGGAATGAATGAGAAAGTCGGGCGGCTCTTCTTTGAGCGAATCGGGATTGATGCCGTAGGTAACACCGACGCTGAGGACGCCGGCATTGCGGGCGGTTAGCACATCGGTTGCGGAGTCGCCCACCATCCAGGTCTCGCGTGCGCGCGCCTGCGCCTCCTCCATCAGCGTGCGGATGCCCACCGGGTCGGGCTTCTTCTGTTCGAAGCTGTTGCCGCCGTAGATCTGAAAGAAATACTGCGACAGGCCGAGACCCGCGCACATATCGCGCGAAAACCGCTGGGGCTTGTTGGTCAGCACAGCCATCCTGACGCCCCGGGAATGCAGCGTTCCCAGCGTTTCCACGACCCCGGGGTAGGGGCGCGTGTGGTCGAGCATATGCTCGCGGTAGTAGCTCAGGAAGAAAGCGAGCGCTTCTTCGATCTGCGGCTCGGTGGCATCCGGCCCCATGGCGCGGCGGATCAGGATAGGCGCGCCGTTGCCCACGTAAGAAGCGACCACATCGTGAGGCAGCGGCGGCAGCCCCATGTAGCCGCGCGCGGCGTTGACCGAGTTGCAGAGATCCTCGACGGAGTCCACCAGCGTGCCGTCGAGATCGAAAATCACCAGCGCCATCTGCCTGCTTCCAGTGTAGCCGCAGGCGGGCTCAAAGACGCCAGCTCCCCTGGTCAGCCGGTCAGCGCCGCGAAGCCCATCTTGCCAAGCACGTAGACGAGCCATGGCGCGAGCACGCCCCACAGGGAGCGCCTGAACGGCATCTTGCGCGCTCCGCAGAGCGCCGTGAAGCCAGTGGCGATGAGCACGATCGTCCAGATCGTAAACAGGTCGAGCGAATTGGCCAGGCTGCGCAGCCAGGCAGCCGTGTCGCGCGAGAGGAACGAGCCCACGCTGAGTCCGCCCGCCGATTCCATGTCAAACTCGTCGGGGGGCTTGAGGTACAGCAGCGCGAAAAACATCAGGTTGGCCGCGATGGCAGGCGGCAGGTAGGCGTAGGCGGTGATGTTGAGGACTTCCTTGTATTTGACGTCTGCGTCAAGCAGAAACCTGTAGGAGAACAGCAGCGCCGCCGCCGCCACCAGCATGGACCCCAGAATCGCCACCGGAGGAAAGACGCGCACGGCAACAGGCATGAACTTCCGCTGCGATTCGTAAACCTGGGCGCGCTGCTCGGCACTCATCTCCTGCACCTGACGGCTCTGCTCCAGCGCCTTTTCGAGCATCAGATCATAGCCCACGCGCTGCACCATTGCGGACACTGCAACGACGTTCAGCAGGATCAGGACGATGGCCACGATCCACCAACGCCCGTTGCGGGCGATGTCGGCGAAGAAACGGGAAGGCTCAGTGAACACGCCAGAGATCCGCTGGATCTCGGTGATCGGTTGACCGGAATCAGGTTGTGTCATGGCTCCTCCCGACAATAACGCCGGGCAGAGGCGGTTTGTTCAACAATTTTGCGCGCAGGCGTGGCGCCGGAGGCGGCGGGTGAGCCGGGCGGGGACGGCGCATCTGCCGGAACCGGCTCAGTCCGCGATCCGGTGAAGAAGTTCCGCGGCCACCGGGATGCGTGGCTCGCCTGCCGGCACACGCTCATCGTTGCAGGCCGGACCGCCTGGCGGGTGCCGGCTGCCCGCCGTACAATTGCAGCAGAGGCAAAGCAGCCATGCGTCTCCTGTTCACGGTAGCCTGCTGCACCGGCTTTCTGTTCGGACAGGGCGGCAGCCTCGAACCGTTCCGCCTGCCCTGGTTCGGCGCGGACCCGAACATCACGAGCTTCGCCCGCTGGAACCAGGCCATCGCCACGGATTCCCTTTGGGTCGAGGTCAGCGAAGACGGTCATTACGTGGTAGACGGCCGGCGCATCCGGTTCCTGGGGGTCAATGTCACCGCGGCCACAGCGTTCCCCGATGCAGTGCGCGCCGAGGCGCATGCGGCGCGCCTGGCGCGCTTCGGCTTCAACAGCGTCCGCTTCCACCATCTGGAAGCGCCGTGGGCGAAGGACTCTGTGCTCATCAATTACGCTTCGGGCAGCTCGCGCGAACTGTCGCCGGAACGGCTCGGCCGCCTGCATTACTTTGTCGCGAAGCTCGCTGAAAACGGAATCTATTCCAACATCAATCTGCTGGTAAGCCGGGAATTCCAGCGCGCGGACGGGCTGGGAGAGGAAATCGCCCGGATGAATTGGAAAGACCAGCACATTCTGGGCTTCTTCAACGATACGGCGCTCGAACTGCACAAGGAGCACGCGCGGAATCTGCTGACCGCGCCAAATCCATATCGCGGCGGCACACCGCTGGCACAGGACCCCGCCGTCGCTTTTGTCGAAATCATGAATGAAAACGGCCTGGTGCAGAAGTGGCTCGAGGGCGTCACCGACACGATGCCGGAGCGTTACCGCCGCGATTTGCAGGCCAAATGGAACGGGTGGCTCCGGTCGCGCTATGAATCTACCGAGGCGCTGAAGCAGGGCTGGGGTGTCGTCGATCAGGCTCTCGGTCCGAATCTGCTCTCCAACGGCGATTTCTCCTCCACGCCATCCGGCTGGACCGGCGGTTGCTGGACGGGAGGGCTCCAGTGGACGCTCGAGTGTCACCAGGGAGCGCAGGCGGCGGTGGCGGTAGCGAACGAGTTTCAGGGAGGCCCGGCGCTGCTGATCGAGGTGCAGACGCCGGGGGCTTCGAACTGGCATGTCCAGCTCAATCAGTCGCGAATCGCCGTCGAGTCCGGCAAGATTTATACGCTGCGCTTTTGGGCGCGGGCGGCGAACGCGACACAAGTGAACGCCGGGCTACAGCGCGCCCACACGGACTGGGCGAGCCTGGCGCCCTCCATCTCTGCGGCGCTCGGAACGGAATGGCGGCAGTATTCGATCACGTTCCAGAGCACCGTGAGCGAGTCCAATGCCCGCATCAATTTCAACGGCTTCGGCGACCGCACGGCGCAGGTCTGGATCGCCCGGGTGGAATTCCGCGAAGGCGGGCAGATCGGCGTACTCCCTGAAGGGACAAGCCTGGAAGGCGGCAACGTCCCCAACGTGGCTCGCGCGGGTGCGGGCGCCACTCTCGGGCAGCGCCGGGATTGGGTACGGTTTGCGCTGGAGATGGAAAGGAAATATTGGGAAGAGATGCGGCGATACGTCAAGGAGGATCTCGGCTACCGCGGCATCGTGTTCGCCACCATCATCTCCAACAGCCCGCCGAACGTCCAGAGCGGCATGGACGCGATGGACTCGCACGCCTACTGGCAGCACCCGCAGTTTCCATCAGGGCAGGACTGGAATCCGGACAACTGGACCGTGAACAACGTTTCCATGGTAAACAGTCCAGCAGGGTCGACCGTCGCGGGAATCGCCCGCCAGCGTGTCAAGGGAAAGCCTCACAATGTGACCGAATATCAGCATCCTTCTCCGAACACGTATTCCGCAGAAATGCCGCTGTTCATAGCTGCCTATGGCGCGTTGCAGGACTGGGACGGCATCTGGTTTTTTGAATATCCCACTGGCATGGACGAATATGTGACCGGCTTTTTTGACACCAGCGGAAATCCCGGCAAGCTGGCCAATTCGCTGGTGGCCGCGTCTGTATTCCGCCGGGGGGACGTGGAGCCTGCCGCCGGGGAGCATGTGTTCCGCTTCGACCGGGAAACGGAGCTGGAAGCCGTGGTGAAACAGGGACGGGCCTGGCGGATCGGCGACGGCTCCAGCATCGGCGTGCCAGCCACTTTGGGGCTGGTCTCACGGGTCGCGCTCTCTGTTGGGGACGAAGCCGGCCCCACGGAGGAGATCCCTACGGCGCCAGAGGGCCCGATTTATGCCTCAGACAACGGGCAGGTGGTGTGGAACGTGGAGGAAGCGGGGCGCGGAGTTCTCACGATCAACACGCCGGCGACGAAGGCGGTTGTCGGATTTTCCGATGGACGCTCTTTTGATCTCGGCGGCGTCATCATTGAGCCAGGCCAGACCCGGCAGGGGTGGTCGACGATCGCGATCACGGCGCGGGAGGGCGAATCCCTCACGGGCGGCGAGGCTTGGGGCGTCATCGTCGCCACCGGGGATCACGAAAACACCGGCCAGGTCTGGAAAGATGAGCGGCGCAATTCGGTTGGCCGCAATTGGGGCCGTGCCCCCGCGCTGATCGAAACGATCCCTGCCACGATCACGCTTCCCGTCGCGCCGGGGCGCGTCATCGTCTGGGCGCTGAACCCCGATGGGAACCGGTTCGCCGACGTTCCGGTGGAGGATTTCGAAGGCAAGGCGCGGTTCCGGATCGGCGAGTCGGGGGCTACGATCTGGTACGAGATTTACATCAGCCCGGAGTGAAGCGGCGCTCGTCCCCCTCAAGCCGCATCGGCCTGGCTGCACTTGATAAGATAGCGCTATCCGTGCGGTTGATCCGCGCACAAGCACAAATCACCCAGAGGGAGCCTTACGATGAACGATTCGCGCAGCCACAAACGGCCTTTGTCGAGTCCGGTGAACCGCCGGCAGTTCGCCTCCGTCCTTGGAAGCATGGCGGCAGCCGCCTCGGTGTCCTCAACTGCCGCGGGCGCCAGCGCGCCATCCAAGGCAGCCGAGTGGGTCACGCTCGGCAAGAGCGGCGTCCGCGTCACGAGACTGGCGCAGGGGACCGGCTTCAACGGCAGCGGGCGCTCGAGCGAGCACACCCGCATCGGGATGAAAGCCTTCACGTCGATTGTCCGGCGCGACATCGACCTCGGCGTGACCTTCATGGACACGGCGGATCTTTACGGTTCGCACCAGTACGTGCGCCGGGCGCTCGATGGAGTGCCGCGCGAGAAATACACGGTGATGACGAAAATCTGGCCCCGGACCGAGTTCTGGAATGCGTATTCCGGCGGCGCGAAGGCGGAAGTGGACCGTTTCCGGAAGGAATTGAACACCGATTTTCTAGAAATTGTCCTGCTTCACTGCATGATGAACGACCGCTGGACGCAGGATTTCGCCCGCGGCATGGACGAGTTGAACGAGCTGAAGGCCAAAGGGGTTGTGAAAGCCGTTGGCGTCTCCTGCCACGATTTCGGCGCGCTCAAGATTGCCTGCTCTTCGCCGTGGGTGGACGTGATCCTGGCCCGCATCAATCATGTCGGCAAGGCGGCGTACATGGACGCCACGGTTGAGGAAGTGGTTCCCTGCCTGAAGCAGGCGAAGGCGGCAGGCAAAGGCATCATTGGCATGAAAATCTTCGGCGCTGGCCGCATCAACACGCCCGAGCAACGCGACGCCTCGCTGCGGTTCGTGTTCGGCAACGGACTTGTGGACGCCATCACCGTCGGGATGCTCAGCGAAGCGGAAGTCGATGACACGGTGAGGCGCATCGACAAGGCTCTGGGAGCGTAGCGGCGCGCGAATGGATCGGCTCGTCTCCCGCCGCCGATGAGGCAGCGGTATGGCTCGAGCGCCGGCGCCTTGCTATATTCTTAGCCGCCTGCTCGACGAAGCACGGGCATTCCGCCGCGGCCGCAGACGGAAGTGGTTTCTTGGCGGCAGCCTGTATGACAGCCCACGGGCGTACTGTGCGCCGGGAGTTCGGAGCCGGATGCCCGTAGACGAGGGCGGGAACCATGTCACTTTCCCGCACCCTGCGGAATCCCGTATTGTGAAAAGGGTGCTATATGAGAGTTCTGGCGCTGGTTCTCATCATCAGTCTCACAGTCATCTCTGCGGCGGCGTTCCAGCAGGCTTCCAGCGATGATCAGATTTACGATCTCGTGCGGCGCCGGCTGGCGGGCGATCCCGATGTCCGCGGCGGCGCGCTGGACATCACCGTAAAGGAAGGAGTCGTGACTTTGAGGGGCGTGGTGCGCTCTGAAAAGGCCAAGAAGAAAGCCGACAAGCTCACACGCAAGGTGAAAGGCGTCAAGAGCGTCGTCAACGAACTTTCGGTGAAGCCGGCGGGACTGTAGCGCATGACCGGGTGGGAACTGGAGCCCGTCGGCGTGGTTCATTGCGGCGTCCGCGCGCGGAAAGAGATGCCGGTGTGGGGCGTGCCGGCAAGCATCGAGATCCTCCCGCAGTACGAGCAGGCCTTGCACCGCATCGAGAAACACTCGCACATCTGGGTCCTGGGGTGGCTGGTGCAAAACGGGCCCGAGCGGGATGTGCTTCAGGTGACGCCGCGAGGCGTCTCCGATTCCGGACCAGAAGGGCTGCATGGCGTATTTGCAGTCCGCTCACCCGCGCGTCCGAATCCGATCGGGCTGACCGCAGCGCGGCTGCTGCGGCGCGAGGGCAGACGCCTGGATGTGGACCGGCTGGATTTCCTCGACGGCACGCCGGTGGTCGACATCAAGCCGTACTTCATCAATCGCGACCTGATCTTCAGCGCCGGAGGCCGGCAGGTGGGCAAGCCGCGCTCGCGCGAAGACCTGCGCGAAAGCCTGCTCGTGCAGGCCGTGCAGTTTCATGGCGAACGGCGGCCCGACCTGGACCTCGGCGTGCGCATCTTTGAACACTACCGGGCCGCTTTGCACGACATGAACGATCCGGGCGGCTACCGCGTGACCGTGCCGCTGTCACGGCCGGTTCTCATCGACGCCCTCCAGGGCATCACCCGCGCCACGCCGGGCCGCGGGACTCTGGCCTTTCATGACTGCGCTTCTGTGATCATCGACGGGCGCGCCGAGTACCGCCTGCGCGAGCCGTTGCCGCCTGACGTCCTTGCGGCTTCCGATGAAGACCTGTTTGAATTCCGCCTGATTTAGGCAATATCAGGCAAGCATTTTTTTCACCACCTCGCCGCGCACGTCCGTGAGGCGGAATTCCCTGCCCATGTGTTTATAGGTCAGGCGCGTGTGATCGAAACCCAGGCAGTGGAGGATCGTGGCCTGCAGATCATGCACGTGGACCGGATCTTCGACCACGCTGAAGCCCAGCTCGTCGGTCTTTCCGATCACCTGTCCGCCGCGGATGCCGCCGCCCGCCAGCCACATGGAGTAGGCAAGCGGATGGTGGTCGCGGCCGGCGTTCTCCGGATCAGCGGTATTGCGAATCTCCACGATCGGCGTGCGGCCGAACTCCCCGCCCCAGACCACCAGAGTGGAATCGAGCAGCCCGCGCTGCTTCAGGTCCCGGATGAGCGCCGCCGTGGGCTTGTCCGTGCGGTTGCAGTTCTTTTTCAGATCCCGGTTGAGGTAGGTATGCTGGTCCCAGCTCGCGTCCATCATCAGCACGAAGCGGACGCCCCGCTCGACCAGCCGGCGCGCGAAGATGCAGTTGGTGGCGAACTGCCTGGTGACGGGATCGTCGAGGCCGTACATTTCGCGGATGTGAGGCGGCTCGTTGGACAGGTCGGCCAGCTCGGGTGCGGCGGATTGCATCCGCCACGCGAGCTCATAATTGGCGATGCGCGAGGCGATTTCCTGGTCCCCCGTCTCCGCCAGATGCTCCCGGTTCAGATCGCCGATCAGATCGAGCGTCTCGCGTTGCGTGTCTGGAGAGACGCCTTCGGGGTTGGAAAGGTACAGGATGGGATCGCCGGAATTGCGGAAAAGCGTGCCCTGGTAATGGGAGGGGAGAAAGCCGCAGGAAAAGTTCGAGGCGCCGCCGCTCGTGCCCACTCCTGAACTGAGCACGACGAAACCGGGCAGGTTCTTCGATTCACTCCCCAGTCCGTACAGGACCCACGCGCCCATCGTGGGCCGCCCCAACTGAATGGAGCCGGTGAAGAGCAGAGCTTGGCCCGGGTGATGGTTGAAAGCATCGGTCTGCATGGAACGGACAAGGCACAGATCGTCGGCGCAGGAAGCGATATGGGGGATGTAGTCGGAGAACTCGATGCCGCTTTGACCGTGAGGACGGAATGTCCGCGGGCTTGGGAGAATTTTGGCGTCTTTCTTCGTGAATGCCAGTCGCAATTGCGAGGCGAGCGACTCCGGCAGCGGTTGCCCGGCGTATTTTTGCAGAGCCGGTTTCGGATCGTACAGGTCCATCTGGCTGGGAGCGCCTTCCATGAACATGAAGATCACGTTTTTCGCCTTGCCGGGGAAGTGCGGCGCTTTCGGAGCAAGCGGATTGGCCGCGCCGGCGCTCCCGGTGTCTGCCGCCAGCAGGTCGGCCAGCCCCATCATGCCGATGCCGCAGGCCACTTCTTTCAGGAACCGTCGGCGGTGCAGGAGTGAGCGGTACTCGTGTTCATTCATGGCAGGGTATTTACTCCCGGGTGATGAATTCTTCCAGGTTGAGCAGCGCCCGGGCGGCGCTCGCCCAGGCGGCCTGATTGGGATCAAGAGGCAGAAGCGCCTGCGCCTGCCCGCTGCGCGATTGCAGCCCCGCCGAGTGCTGCTGAAGGAACCGTTCCATGCGTTCGCGCTCGCGGCCGGACGGCGGGCGGCCCAGAGCCAGCAAAAAAGCGTAGTCGATGCGCTGATCCGGGGCAGCCTCGCGCAGCACGCGCAAGGCCAGAGACTGCGCAGCCTCGAAAAAGACTGGATCGTTGAGCAGATTCAGGGCCTGCAGCGGCGAGTTCGAGCGGCGCCGGCGGGCGCACGAGGTGAAAGAGTCCGGCGCATCGAAATTCACGAGCATCGGATAGGGCGCCGTGCGCTGAAAATGAATGTAAAGGCCGCGCCGGTAGCGCGCCGGCCCATCGTCATCCACCCACTTCACGCTGTTGGCGTAGCCCAGCTCCGCGACGCCTTTGGGCTGAGGAGGCCGCACGCTTGGTCCGCCCACCTGGGTATTCAGCAGGCCGGCAGCCGCGAGCGCCGCGTCCCGGATGTTTTCCGCCGGCAGCCGCAGGCGCGACTGCCGCGCCAGGAGCGTGTTCTCGGGATCTCTCTCAAGAAGCTCGCGGCGCACACGGGAACTTTGCCGGTATGTGGAAGACGTGACGATCAGCCGCACCAGACGCTTGACGCTCCATCCGTTGTCCCGGAACTCCGACGCCAGCCAGTCGAGCAGTTCCGGATGTGTCGGAGGCTCTCCCTGCGTGCCGAAATCCTCGCTGGTTTTCACCAACCCCCTGCCGAAGAACTCCTGCCAGATGCGGTTCACGATAACGCGCGCCGTCAGCGGGTTTTCGCCCGATACGATCCACCGCGCCAGCGTCAGGCGGTTGCGAGGCGCGTCCTTCGGCAGCGGCGGCAGGAACGACGGGACATCCGGCTCAACGGGCAGGCCGCGGGCGCGGAAATCTCCTTTGAGCGCAATATGGGCCTGCGGCGGATTCTCCAGCTCGAACATCGCCATCGCCTGAGAAAGCCGCGGGTACTCGCGGTCCAGCTTTTCCAGACGGCGACGGAATTCGGCCAGGCAGCGGATTTTGTCGATGTCACGGCCCGGTTTCAACGGTCCGGGGTTCCTCACGAACCAGTAAAAGACCGCCTCATTCTCTTTTTCCGTCCGGTTTTTCCTGCCTTTTTTCAGCAGATATTCAAAACGGTCCAGCATGGGACGGCTGTTGGAGACCGCAAAGTCCCAGTCGGGGTCCTTGCCGGGATTGTCCATCGTCCAGCGGATTTTTTCTTCCCACTCTTCCTGCAAAGCCTCGACATCGAATTCGCGCACCAGTGCAGCGCGTTTTTCCAGATATTCGGGGCGCCGGCGCATCCATTCGCCGAATTCGCCGGGCAGCGGCGCATCGATGTTGATTTCCTCGCTGCGCTGGAAGAAGGCCATAAGCTGGTAGTATTCCTTCTGCTTCAACGGATCGTACTTGTGGTCATGGCATTGCGCGCAGCCCGCGGTGAGCCCCAGCCACGCTGTCGCGGTCGTGTTGACGCGGTTGATGAGCTGCTCGAACCGGCTTTCTTCCGGGTCGGTGCCGCCCTCGCGATTGGTGAGTGTATTGCGGTGAAACCCGGTGGCGATGCGCTGTTCGACCGTAGCGCCGGGGAGCAGATCCCCGGCCAGTTGCTCGATCGTAAACTGGTCGAACGGCATATCCTTGTGGAAGGCTTCAATCACCCACTGGCGCCACCGCCAGGCCCAGGGACGCACGAGGTCTTTTTCCAATCCGTCACTGTCGCCGTATCGGGCGGCGTCCAACCACGCCCGTGCCCGCTGTTCGGCATAGTGCGGAGACGCCAGCAGCCGGTCGACGGCGCGTTCGTATGCGTCAGGACGTGAGTCGGCAAGAAAGGCGCGGATCTCTTCCGGCGTTGGCGGCAATCCTGTCAGATCGAGCGTCAGCCGGCGGAGCAGCGTGGCCTTCGGGGCTTCCGGAGAGGGAGAGATGCCTTCCTGTTCCAGCCGCGCCAGGATGAACCGGTCGACCGGGTTCGATACCCAGGACCGGAGCGTGACGTCGGGAGGGCTCGGGCGCACGATGGGCCGGAAAGACCAGTGCACATTGAAGGAGACCGCTTTCCCAGGAGGTTCGTCCTTCCTGGCCGTCGCGTCCACCGGCCAGCGGGCGCCGTCCTGAATCCAGCTCCGGAGAACGGCGATCTCAGCAGGCGTCAGCGGCGGTCCGACAGGCGGCATCCGAAACCGCTTGTCAGTGGCGCTCACACGCTGAATCAGTTTCGAACCGTCCGGGTTTCCCGGGACGATCACCGGACCTGAGTAGCCGCCCGCCAGAGCCGCCTGGCGGTCGTCGAACCGCACACCGTTTTGCGAAAGCGCTGCGTTGTGGCAGGGAGCGCAGCGTTTGGAGAGGATCGGCTCGACGTCGCGATGGAAGTCGGCGGGTGTCTGCGCCGGGAGAATGAGCGCGCAGCCGCAGATGAGCAGCCCAGCAATGCCCCTCATGATTGGACTTATTCTATCGCGGGTTCTGGACGGCCGGGACGGGGGAACGCGCGCAGTAGCCCGGAATATTCTTCTGGCCAGGCCAGGGCGGGCCCTGCTGTTCGCCGCAGCCTGAACCCCAAGTGCTGCAGGCAAGGAAAGGCGCTGTCGGAGGCAAGAGGTTAAGCAGCAGAGACGACGGGCGGAGAGAAGGCGTCCAGGCGCTAGCGGAGTTCCCGCCAAAGGATGCCGAAAAGCGACCAGCCCAGGTAGGCGAGGGCGACGACTTCAATGATCCTTACGAGGGCGACAAGCCTCTCGCTGAGAAACTCGAAGCGGAGAAGAAGGGCGCAGATGACGGCGACGTAGGCCACGTAAGGGTTCAAGGTCAGAGGATAAGCATTCAGATAGACGACGGCGGCGAAATAGTAAACGAGCGGCCAGTTGTTGTCGAGCCGCAGACGGAGGCGGGAGACAGCCAGCCAGACTGTGGCGCCAAGAAGTCCGAGCGTAAACAAGAAGCCGATGTTGCTCATACCGGATGTCCGTCTACCGGCCTGGGGCAGTTACTATCATACGCGTCGGGAGGCGGAACGCGGACGCGGAGACGAGATGAGGGGCGGGGGTGCCGGGAGCAGGTATGGGCGAGTCTGGCGGAAGCCCCGATTGCGGCAGGCGCTGAGTCCGGCGAGGATAAGCCAACGGTGCTGTCCGGCAAGAGCGGGCGGGGCATTCTGTCCCGCCGCCTGAACCAGCCCCTCCTGTGCGGGACGGCCGCAGGCGGGCAGGCGCAGACAAGGTACCGGATAGAGCAGCCGCCACTCTGATGGCATGCTGCCGCGGCCCCTTTGCGGGCGTTGCCCGCTGGAAGCCGTCGAAGGCGCGGGGCGATGCGGGACACGGACGCTCCGCTCCGGCGCAGCCGGCTTGCGCGGCGCCATGGAGGCCGCTTGAGCCGTCAAGACTGGCGTGCGCTGGCGCTGTGACTGACCGCCTATGGTTGCGCGCATCGCATTTTTTCCGGCTGCTGGCCGGTGGAGGCGATTCGAGGCGCCGCGGCCAACACGAGCATTTCCGCATCCTGCCAGACATGCGTGACAGGAGCCTCTGGTCCAGGCAGGCCGCGATCCGGGACCGCTTTCGGATGAGCTGTGGGACGGGAAGGTCTGAAGAAGGCCTCTCCCGCCCCAGATCCCGGCTTGCAAATGCGGCCGCTTAGTCTTCGACGTTGCGATTCCTGCGCCGCATGATGATTGCAGCCAGCAGGACCACCGCGAGCACGGCGCAAACGATACGGACGAGCGAGTTGTTATCCATGAAGTGTTTCTCCTTTCCCTTCAAAGCCGCGGATTTCAACAACTATTGTTCCGGGCCGGCTCCGCGCTGCCGGCTCAGATGCCTGTCATCAACGGGATCAACTCCCGGACGATCTTCACAGCCACTGGTCCTACCGTGACCACGAAAAGCGACGGCAGGATGCAGAAGAAAATCGGGAATACCAGCTTGACGCCCAGCTTGGCCGCCTTCTCTTCGGCCGTCTGTCTGGCCTGCACGCGCATGAAGTCGGCGTGGGCGCGGAGGCTTTGGGCGACGCCGGTGCCGAAGCGGTCCGCCTGGATCAGCACAGCAACGAGCTTTTTCAGGTCGTCGACGGCGGTGCGCTCGGCGAGGTTTCGGAGAGCTTCGGCGCGGCGCTTGCCGGCCTTCAGTTCAATATTGACCAGGGCGAATTCTTCGCTGATCTCCGGGTGAGCGTGCTCGAGCTCCTTGGCCACCTGCACGATGGCCTGGTCCAGCCCCAGTCCGCTTTCCACGCAGACCACGAGCAGGTCGAGCGCATTGGGCAGGCCGCGGCGGATCTCGCGCTGGCGCCGCCGGCTCATCCAGTTGACGTATTCGTTGGGTCCGAAGAATCCTACGCCCGCCGCGGCAGCGACAGCGGCAAGCTTATTGAAGATCTCCGAGGCCGAACCCCAAACCACGATGGTCATGACGAGAGGCAGGCCGATGCCGAGAACCAGCTTGGCGCCATAGAGCAGTTTCAGAGAATTCGGGCCGCGCAAGCCGGCCCGCACCAGCCGGCGCTGCATCACCGTCATGTCTTTGGGCGAGGCCGGCACCATCGAGCCTAGCCGGTTGAGCAGGTCCCGGAAGATCAGGCTGGGGTGGACCGGAGTCTCCTCCGGCTCCGCCACGACACCCGTGACTCGCTCGATGTATTCCTGCGGCCGCACCCAGAGCCGCATCCCGACAACAGCCACCCCCAGAGCGACGGTGAAGAAAACCAGGACTGTAAAAAGTATGGACATCATTGCCCGGCGCTCCCTTTGTCAGATCTCGATGTTGACGATCTTGCGGATGATCGCGTACCCGACCAGTTGCAGCGCGATGGCGCCTGCCATCATCAGGTTGCCCACCTCCTCTTTGACAAAGAAGGTGAGATAGTCCGGGTTGACGACGAACATCATGGCGGCCACGCCGACCGGAATCAGAGTGAGAGCCAGGCCCGTCATGCGTCCGTGCGCGCTGATGGCGCGGATCTTGCCCCGGAGTTTGAAGCGTTCTCGGATCACGTAGGCCAGCTTGTCAAGGATCTCGGCGAGGTTGCCGCCCGTGCGCTTCTGCAGCAGCACGGCAGAGACGAAGAAATGCACGTCGAGCGATGGCACCCGCTGACCGAGCTTTTGCAGGGCGATGTCCAGCGGCATGCCCAGATTGTGCTCCTCGAAGACCCGCCGGAATTCTCCGGCCAGCGGTTCCTGGAACTCGCGGTGCAGCATCTCGAGCGAGACCGAGAAGGCGTGGCCCGCCCGCATGGAGCGGGCCATGAATTCGAGGCTGTCGGGGAACTGCTCTTCGAACTTGAACAGCCGCGCCCGGCGCTTGGAGACGAGATACAGCAGGGGCAAGGCGCCAGCGGCGATCCCTATGAGAAAGGCTGCCGTGCGGTACTGGGTGGGCAGCAGGCCCCAGGACAACCAGAACCCCGCCAGGAAGAGGGCCAGGCAGGAGTGCACGAGCCGGGCCACCTTCCACTTCAGACCCGCCTGCTCGATCAGGTTCTGCAAGCGGTCATGGAGTTCGAGCCGGCGGATGATCCGCAGCACGACGCGGCCCGTCGTCTGGTCCTCCACGGCGATCAGCGGCGCGTGGCCTGACTTTCCGGAAGACTTGGACTTTTTCTTGCCCTTTTCCGGAAGTCCGAGCACGCGCGTAGTGATCTTTTCCGCGCCGGCGGTCTGCGCCCTGCGCCCCAGCAGCAGCCAGAGTCCGATCACGCCGCCCCAGAGGATGAAAAACAGGAGAAGAAAGCCGGTCATCTCAGACCTCCTCGACTTCGTCGAAGATGTCGGGCCGCAGGCGGATGCCCGCCGCCAGGAGTTTCTCGTAGAATTTCGGCCGGATGCCGGTGGCGGCGAAACGGCCCAGCACGCGCCCTTCGGGCGAGAGCCCCCGCCTCTCGAAAACGAAGATGTCTTGCAGGGTCACGATCTCTCCCTCCATTCCGGTCACCTCGGTAACGTTGGTCACCCGCCGGGAGCCGTCACTGAAACGCGCCGCCTGCACGAGGAGGTGGACCGCGCTGGCGATCTGCTGGCGGATGGAGATCAATTGCATGCTGGCGTTGGCCATGGAAACCATCACTTCCAGGCGGCTGATTCCATCGCGTGGCGAGTTGGCGTGAATCGTAGTGAGCGAGCCGTCGTGGCCGGTGTTCATGGCCTGCAACATGTCAAGCGCTTCCGGGCCGCGCACCTCGCCCACCACGATGCGGTCGGGGCGCATGCGGAGGCTGTTGATCAGCAGTTCGCGCTGGCGCACCGCGCCGTGGCCTTCCAGGTTGGGCGGGCGCGTCTCCAGCCGCACGACGTGGGGCTGTTTGAGCTGGAGTTCGGCCGCGTCTTCGATGGTGACGATGCGCTCCTTGGGGTTGATGAAGAAGGACAGCGCATTCAGCAGCGTCGTCTTGCCGGCGCCGGTGCCGCCGATGATGATGATGTTCAACCGCGCCTTGACGGCCGCTTCCAGCAGCTCCATCATTCCGCGCGTCATCGCCTTGCGCTCGACCAGGTCGGCCGGCATGAGCTTGTCCTGGGTGAACCGGCGGATCGACATGACCGGCCCGTCCAGCGCCAGCGGGGGAATGATGGCGTTGACGCGGCTGCCGTCGAGCAGCCGGGCGTCCACCATCGGATTGGATTCATCCACGCGGCGGCCCACCTGGCTCACAATCTTGTCGATGATCCGCAGCAGATGGGCGTCGTCGCGGAACGTCACGCTGGTCAGCTCGAGCACGCCCTTGCGCTCCACGTAGACCTGCTTGCTGCCGTTGACCAGAATGTCGGAGATCGTCGGATCCTGCAGGAGCGGTTCAAGCGGTCCCAGGCCGAAAACCTCGTCGAGCACTTCGTCGCAGATCTGCTGCTTCTCGAGCGCACTGAGCAGCGTCGGCTCGCCGTCGATCAGCGAGATCAGCGCCTGGCGGACCTCGGCGCGGACGCGCTGGTTGTCGATCGTCGCCAAAGCCTCGAGATTGATCTTGTCAAGCAGCTTCCGGTGGAGTGTGAATTTCAGCTCCTGATACTCCGGCTTCAGCGCCGTTTTCGGCCGGCCCGTGCTTTTCAGCAGGCGCTGTTCCCAACTCAACTGAGGGACCGGTTTTTGCTCCAGGTTCGGAATCATCGAGCCTTGCTCCTACCTCAACACCGCGCGGGCCCGAAGCAGCCCGCTGCCTATTGATCGGACGGCGCGGGGCAAAACTTCAGGCTTCCCCTTCACAATTCCGCCGCCACGGCGCGGCTGTCGGCCGCCGGGCCTTTCAGCCGGGCGGCAGGCGCCGCAAGAACTTGTACTTTCTTGACCATCTGTTCCAGCGCCCGGCCCAGTTCGCAATCGCCAGCCAGCGGTTCCACTCGCGTCACGGTCCTGTGAACCGGCTGCGGGTCTTCCGGCAGCGTTGCGAGCACGGAGCAACTGAAAATCTTCTCCATGTCGCCCACCGACAGGCCGGCGCCACGCTCCAGGCGGTTCACCACGATCTGGAACCGGTCGCGGCTGAAGCCCAGTTGCGTCAGCAGGCCCACCGCGCGGCGGGCCATGTGGAGACTGACCAGGTCGGCGGTGGACACCAGCAGCGCCGTATCGGCCTCGGACAGCAAACGCAGGCTGTGCGGATAGAAGACAGAAGGCAGGTCGACCACCACCCAGTCGTACATCATCCGGCTGTACTCGAGCACATCGTGCAGGCCGTTGGCGTCCAGCTCATCGGCAACCGGCTGCTCCGGCGCGGCGAGCACGTCGATGCCTCCAGCCTGCACCACAAGCGCCGACCAGGCGCCCGGATCGAGCCGGGAAGACCGCTCGATGGCGTCTAGGACCGAGTATGTGGGCCGAATCTTGAGGTGGAACGCAATCGAACCGCTTTGGACGTCGAGGTCGATGAGGAGCACACGTCGCCCGGTGAGCCGTTTCAGCGCGAAGGCGGCTTGCGTGGAAACGGTGGACGCTCCTGAGCCAGGCTTGGCCGGCACGAAGGCGATCAGGGTTCCCGCCTCCTGCTGGCGCCCGGGCTCAGGGGCCCGGAGGCGGCGGATTCTGGCCGCAGCTTCACGCTGGGCGTCCGCCTCGAATGGAACAGCCAGAAATTCCGAGGCGCCCGCCCGGAAGCAGCGGATGACCACTTCCGGATCGGGTTCGTAGTGCAAGCCGATCACCTGGACGGGTGGCTGCACGGCGGAAGCCGTCCGGAGCAGGCCGGCAGCGGTCTCGAAATCCGACGCAAGGTCGATGAGCAGCACGTCGGGCTGAATCTGCCGCAGCCGCATCTCGAGTGTCGGCGGCGCCACGTACTCCTTCAGCTCCGCCAGGATTTCGAAGACCTTCGGCCCGGCCGCCGCATCACGGAACCGCTGTGCCAGGCTGCGGTCCGGTGCGACCAGAACCGCAGTCAGGGCCCGCTCACGGGCGCCCGCCACGCCGTGCATCACGATCCTCCGATTCCTCGCCGGGTCAGCGGGACTTGCCCACGGCCTTCGTCAGATCCTTCCGGCGCTCCGCCGGAGCAGGCTTTGGTCCGGCCGCTCCTGCGCCTGTGTTCGACGAACCTGGCAAGCCTTCCGGCGCCAGAGCGGGCGGCATGACACCGAACGGAAGGTGCGGAAGCAGCTTCGGATCCGAGGCCGACATCGGCTCCACGATTTCAGGCGTGACCAGCACGACCAGCTCCGACTTGCTGCGGTTCTCGCTGCGGCTGCGGAATAGCGCGCCCAGCAGCGGGATGCTGGCGAGGCCGGGAATCCGGCTCATGTTGTCCGTCGTCCGGTCGTCGATCAGGCCCCCGATCACGAAGCTCTGGCCCGGCCCCAGCTCGATGTTGGACTCCACACGGCGCGTCGCCAGAGCGGGAATGGTGAAGCCGCTCAGAGTGATCGCATTGGAGATGTCGATGGTCGAGACTTCGGGCTTGACGTGCATCTTCAGCGTGCCGTTCTCGGTCAGCGTCGGCGTGAAGTTGAGCCGGATGCCGAACTCCCGGAACTGCACCGTCACCGCGCCGGAATTCGCGCCGCCCTGCAGCACCGGGACGGGAAACTCGCCGCCCACCAGGAAGCTGGCCTCCTTGCCGTTGCTCGTCAAAAGGTTCGGCTCAGCCAGGATCTGCAGGAAGCCCTGCTGCTGGAGCGCGCGAATGGTGGCCGCCAGGTTGAGGTCGGGCCGGAAGGCGAACACGTTCAGCGCGTCAGACAGGGTGAACTGGCTGCTGGTCCCCGCCAGGCTTCCGGGAATGACTCCCTGCAGACTGCTGGGCCGCGGCGGAGAGAATTGCCCTGTGGTGACCGAACCGGGAGTATTCGTCGCTCCGGTGGAGATCAGATTGAGTCCGAACTGCTGGAGCTGGTTCCGGTTCAGTTCGGCGAACTTGACCCGCAGCAGGATCTGCTTGTCGACCGGCGCAGGCTTGGCGCGGAGGTTGTTCACAACGTTCTTCGTCACGCCTTGCAGGAGCGCCGTGGCCCTGTCGGCGACCGCCTGCGAGGAGACGGTCCCGTTGAGGGAGATCGAATCGCGCGCGGCCGAAACCTGGATGTCCTCGCCCGGGAAGGTCTCGCGCAACAGCTTGCGCAGAGGTTCCAGGTTCATCTCCACGTTGACGTTGTAAAAGTTCCGCTGGCCCGACTTGGCCCATACGACGAGAGTGGCCGAGCCGACTCCGCGCGCATGCAGCAGGATCTCGCGGGTCGACACAGGCACGTAATCCACGACGTCGGGATTGGAAGTCGAGATCCGGCTGACGTCCTCAGGGTAGTCGATGACGACGCTCCGGCCCAGCGTGACGCGGATTTCCTCCGCTCCTTTCTGCCCCCAGGCCGGCAGAAGCGGGACAAGCATGACGCACACCGCCGACAGAGGTGCGGTCCAAAGACGGATACGAGACTGGCGTTTCACGGGTTCCTCCCTGTGTCCTGAGCGGGCTTCATCGTCTGGAACGTCTCCACCTTCTTCTCCACGCCGCGGATGGTGATGATCTGGTCAGGCGCGGGCGCAGGCGGGGGCGGAGGCGGAGGCGGCGCCACCACGGCCGGCGTCCGCTGGGAAGCGCGGCGGCGGGGATTGACTTCGTCAAAGTCCTCCTCCGGCGGCCCTGCGGCCTCTTCCGCGGGCACCATCCTGGCATGTTTGCCGTAGATGGCCGCCAGGTTGAGCCCGGCGGTCTTCTCAATGTTCTGGTCGCCGCCGTTGCGAAGCACGAGCTGGATCCGCCCTTCGTTGCCGGCCAGAGTCAGCAGCTCGGCCTGTTGCGGCGTCACCAGCAGGGTGACGTTAGGTGCATCGACGGGCTTGCCGGACGAATCTGTCTGGAGGGTCTTTCCGGCCGACAGAACAAGAATGTTCTGAAGGATCGTCTTCGTCACGGTGGTGCGGTTGCCCGGGGGATTGCCGGTGATGAGCACGTCCACGCGCATGCCCGGCAGCACGAACCCGGCTACGCCAACCACATCATTGACGCGCACTGTCACGGCCCGCATGCCCACCGGGATGATCGGCGCCAGCCCGACGCCGCTGCCCCGCTGCGCCAGCCGTCCCTCCAGAATCGGCTCATCGGCCAGGATATTGGCCACTACGGGGCGGTCCAGAACGTCCTCGGGCTTGCTGAACCCCCCCTTGGGGAATGCCTGTGCGGGCACTTTCAGGACTTTCACGTCGCCGGCCTTCACCGTCAGGCCCACCGCAAGCGGGCGCGCCGCGACCACGACGTCTTTCATCTCCAGGGCCTCCGCCTTCTTCGGCTGACTGCCCGCTTTCGAGGTCATCGAGTAAAAGACCGCGCTGACCACGAGCGCGAAGACGAGGCTGACTGCAAGAAGTGTCAGGAACCTACGATCCATGGAAAAGCCTCCATTCAACTGCCTCACGATCTGGACAAGCACGGCCTCCAGGCCGCGCACCCGGAGAGCCAACGGACAGCCGGATCCGGGACGCCGTCATGGTTTTCCTCCCGGACCGGCACAAGCCGTGCGCGAGTCCTCCGATGCACCGGGCGCCTCTCCCTCCGGCCGCGTCTCCATCCACCAGGCGCCCGCGACCAGCCCTGCCGACAGCGCGAACTTCAGCAGATCCTCGCCGCCCGGCATCCGCCAGCCGAAATCTCCTGCAGCCGCATCCGGCCCTGAGGCATCGCCGCGGCGCACGGGCTGAGGCTGTCTGACTGTGGACATCCCGGTCTCCTCTCTGTCTTTCGGCAGTGTCATGGGATTTCATTAGGGCGAACCGCACAATTCGCGCAGCCTCCGGCAAACCGCGCCGCCGCCTGCTGCCCAACCAGTCCCCGCTTCCGGAAAAGAACCGCCTGGCCATCGTCGTCCACAAGCTGCCAGTCCGCGCTCATCTTCAGCAGGCTGGCCAGCGGCGCGCTCGGCGGCACGAGCACGGTGTCAAAACGGTATTTTTCCAGCACCTTGTTCCACCCAGGGCGGCCGTCCATCGCCTGGAGATACTCCGTGGCGGTCTCTCCTCCATAGAAGTCGCTCCGGCCGTCGAAAAACACCCGAACCTTCGGCCACTCCCTGTAGATCAGGTAGTCGGCCCACTGGTCCTGCGTGTAAATCCTGGCGCCGGCCAGCAAGGACGCGTGCCGCGCCACCATGCCCGTCGGGAACCGGGCTTCCGGAAAATCGGTGAAATAGGCAAACGGCAGCACGCGCAGCGCTACCAGGGCCAGCAGCACCACGGGCAGCGCGCTCATCCGGCGCAATTGCGGCGCGGCCTCGTCAGCCAGCGCGCTCAGCAAGGCCGGCGCCGACCGCTTCCCCGCCCGGCTGGACCACATATTCCAGACGCGCTGGAGTTCGGCGGCCACAAAGGGCAGCGCCACGCCCGCAAACAAAGGGATGTGGCGGGCCGACTGCAAAGAGGCGTGCGCCCAGAACAGGATCCACAAGGGCGCCACGAACTGCCGCCTGGCGATCATCACACCGCTGACAGCCACAGCCGCCAGCAGGGCTAGCTCGTAGTGCAGCATCGGCTCGCCGCGGAACGATGGCGCCCGGAACTCTCCCACCATGTAACGGATGTGATCCGCCTGCAGATATCCGAGAATGTGCGCGTGCAGTTTCCAGCCGTACGGGTTGATCAACGCCGCCGCCAGGCACAGCCCGGTCAGAGCCGCGTAACGTACAGCCAGCCGCCAGCGCCGGGCCCCGGCCGCCTCCTCGGCCGCCACGCCAGCAGCCGCCAATCCCAGCAGGACAATCAGCGCCGGCCATCCTCCGTGGAGGTTCGCCCACAGGACCGCCAGCGGAACCAGGAGCCAGATGGAGCGGCTGGGCCGGCGCCGGTCCGCCTCGATCCACCAGGCGGCCGCGGGCAGCAGCACCATCGTGAACAGATGCGGCCGGGCGAGCAGGTGCATCGTGGCCGAACCAAAGCTGAGAAACGCCAGCGGCAAGGCGATCCAGAGGTTGGCCCCCTGCCAGAGCATGTGGCGGAACACCAGCCCGCAGAAGGCAACGCCGGCCACCATCCCGAACAGGCCTACGGCCTGCAGCCCGCCTGCCTGGTGAAGCAACGCGAACAAGACATCCGACAGCCACTCCCAGGCAAACCACGGTTCCCCCGGCTTGGTGAACGAGAACAGATCCCGGTAAACGAAGCTTCCCTGCTTCAGAATCCACTCCCCCGTCCGGATGTGCCAGCCCGTGTCCCCGTCGGCCAGCAACAGCCCAAGCCCGCCGTCAGCCAGGCTGAAAAACCAGAACGGGACCGCAATCAGGAGGATGTCGAACAGCGAGGGCTGAAGCCACCGCCGCCACCATGCCCGCCCAGCATCCAGCCGTTCCCGCGCGGCCGCGCCCTGCCCGGCAAGGGCTTCTGTGGCCTGCATTGTGACCTGTGGCTGTCCCATCCAATTCCCTGTCACCCTGTCCATCGGCAAAGCGCCCGCGGGCGTTTAGGGCAGGCGGGAAAAATGCCGGTTCCCCGGCTCGGACACGGCTCCTGCCGGATGGCTGGGACTCGATGAGAAGAAAATAATGTTGGATGAGAGCCGCTCCCCTCTTGCGTGAAAGCGATTGTCAGGGCAGAATAAGAGGCAGAGATATCTGAAGTATCTCCTCCTCCAACACAGGCCGACTGCTTCCTCCTCCGGCAGTCGGCCATTTTTCTTGCCTGGTCTGCAACCCGCCGCGCGACACAACGTTACGGGCGAACCGGCAGGCCGCCCGCACACCGCCGCAGCCGCGTTCCGTGCACCTTTGGCCCCAGCGCGGAAGAGGCTGCGAGGGCGGCGCGGACCTTGGCAGACATGCCTCGACGCAACCTGCGTTCGGATGCCGGCCTGGACTGACTGGCATGGCATGGCTCCCCGCCCGCCAGCGCCAGCAAGAGGGTGACGCCCCGCGCCAGCCCTGCATCTGTCTGCCGCCCGGGCCACCGCAGGTTCTCCCGCATAGCCCATCTGCCTCGATCATCCTTCCGGCCGCTGGCATCGAGCACAGACACTGCCAATGGGCGGGGGCTCTCGTGACCGGGGGCCCCTACAGACCGCGCCCCGATGCCGGACTGCCGACTGGCCGGGCCGGTGTCCTGTCGATCCAGGATGACGCGCAGCGCTCACCGTTGCCGGTCCGTCCAGCCGAATTGGAGCGGCGGCCGCTTCCATTGGAGCCAATCCGACACGGGATCCGCGGCACCCCTGCAGCCCCCCGTGCGCTCACGCTCTCCCGATCCAGCCATTCGGTTGAACAGCGCCCCGGACAGGCCGCCCCCGCTTCAGGTGCTCCACCGCTGGCAGAACCGGCGCGGAGTCCCATTCGGCGAACGAACCATGGAGCTGGTGCCGCGGCCTGGCGTGCCCGGCCAGGAACCAGCAGCGCCGGGCCGCCATATTCGCTCCGGGTCCGCCAGTGGACTCCCTGCAATGCAACCAGCCCCGAAAATTAGCACCAGCCCCACCTGGCGCCACTTTTCTACTCGACTCTTTCCCGGCTGGAGCCGTCCCCTTCGCGGGCCTGCGTCCCGCTAAGTCGCGGCGCCATAACGGCCTGCTGCGCGCCGGTCGCGGCACAACTTCCGGCTTGGACCTGCACGGATAGCCCAACGTTCTTACGGCCATTACCGCTCTCGTGGAAATTGCGATCAACCCAACCTCGCTTCGCTTTTTTCTCAAAGCAGGCACCTTCACCTGCTTTTCCCCGCTTTTCTCCTACCTGATTGCGCGGCTATTCTTGTTCTTCTTTCTCGGCTGTGCAAACTTACCCACTACCCTCTTGATAAACAAAAAAAATCCCGTACACTAGGGCTGAAACAACCCCTTCTGGAGACGCCAATGCGGGCGATTGGGACACTTCTTCTCCTTCAGGTTTTCTCCTCCGGGCAAACAAAGCCGGGCACAAGCGCGGTGATGGCTTCGCTGACACCGGCGCCGCAAGAGGCGCAAACAAGAGCTCTCTATGAGGTCTTCCTGCAATCTGTCCGGTTCCGGGAGGGGATGCCGGCCGCGCGCGCACCAGATGGCGCACGCCAGGAACCTCCGCTGGAAACGCTGCGCAAGGCCGCCGGCGTCGAGCCCGGCGCCTGGGATCTCGTGCGGCAAACCGCTGGCTGGCTGCACGGCAGGCTCGAAGACAATCACCGGCAGGGGTGGGCCCTGCTGGAAAACGCGAGGATCTCGCCCGGACAGAGGCGGAAAGAACTGGACCGGCTCTGGGCGGAGCGCCAGAAGGCGATCGACGCCGCGGCCGAGAGCTTGCGGATCGCCGTCGGGCCCGGCCGTTTCGCGGAATTCGACCAGAGGGTGCGGGCTTTGGTGATGCCCGGGTTACGGCTGCGCTGGATGAAGACCCCGCCCTGGGCGGAAACGGAGAGGAGGCAGTGAGATGCAAAGGAAGCAGATGCTGCTGTTGGCCGGGCTTCTGCTCCTGATGGGCATGCCCGTTGCGGCGCAGGGCTATTGGTATTACTACTGGGGACAGTTGAACGTGCATGCGGACGGAGCCCAGGCCTACACGGCGGCGTCGGTGCCGTATGGGTGTGTGAACTGGAGCGGACTGGAGTTGACGTGGGAGTCGGAAACCGTGGACTACAGAACCGGGGGCAATTGCTGCTGGGGCTGCGGAGGCGGGACAGTGTTCCTGTGGGCGGAGCATCAGGGCTGCCTGCCGCCCCAGACCTGGTACGCCGCAGCGGGAGAGGCGGAGTTCGTGTTGCCAGACTACGGGTGGGCGGCGGACACCTACTGGGGCGGTCGTGCGACGCCGCCATCTCAGGTGGCGGTCACCTCCGCCAGCATTCCTTCGGACCAGATCACAGTGGAGCTCACGCCCTGCGGGGGCTACGGGGAGCTGGTGGTGACGGTAACCGGAGACACGACTGTGGAGCTGTACCGGGGCTCGAGCGGCGGCGGCGTCCAAGTGGTGAGCTTCAATATTCCCGCTCTGCCGGATGGAAAGACGTTCCAGCAGGTACGGGCGGGATGGACGCCGCAGGATGGAGCGCGAACCAGCACGCGGAATTACGCCTTCAAAGTGCTGGGGGATTACCTGCATACGCAGTACAACATCCCACGAGAGACGGAGTGCTCTGGCAATCCGATCCCGTTCAGTTACATCGATAGGCCGACGTGTCTGAAAATCGGAGACTGCGCATCGGCCCCGCTCGGGTCTTCGCAAGGCCGTCCCAATTGGATCTCCGAAACCCGTGAAAATGGGACAGGGCTGCATTCGTCACTCGGCTACATCTGGAAGGAACAGCAATCCGAATGTCGGGCCCGCGCAGAGTTCCGCAGGGTGGACGCGCCTTGCCCCGCGTGCGGGGGTGTGTTGACTGCGGCCGAGAGCGTGGCAAGGGATCCTCGCAATTCCGATCTGCCGTGCGGAGCGGCCGTGTACGTCCACGGTCTGGGCGTGAAGACCGTACAGGACTCTGGCGGGGGTGGCATGGGGTGGTTGGATCACTTCGCAGGAGAGAGCGGCTGCAATGAGCCATCTTCTCTCGGGGTTCGGAAAACAATCCGCCTTTTCGGGCAGTAATGCGGGATCAATGCCATGATTCGCACGATTCTGGTGACCAGTTTGTGGCTGGCGTTGGCCGCGCCGCCTCCCGAAGAACAGACGATAGCGGTTGGGGAATACCAGCTCCGGATCCTGAGATCTTCTCTGACAGGCAACCTTGCAACTCTGGAAATCTCCGCGCACCAGGCAAGCCGCGTCCGCGTGGATCTCTCGCCCATGGCGCGCGAGATCCAGACAGTCTTCGCCGCACCGCAGGGGAGGCTTTTGGCGTTCGCGAGCCGATGGGATCCGGCGCCGTTGGCAGATACGTTGGCCGTGATTGACCCGGGAAGCGGCAGCGTGCTCGATGTTGTCCGCGGGCGCTTTCTCACTCCTTCCCCTGACCACAAACTGGTGGCTTTCTACTACCGGGCGGGCCGTCCCACCTGCCTGGGGTACGAGTGGGGAGCTGTGCTTGTTTATGATGTTGCGGCGGCCGCGGGCCGGGGTTCGGCGGACCGGCCCGGGACGTTCAGTTCCGATGAACTCGCATTGCGCAGGCGGGGAACCATCGTATATCCCGAGCAGCACCGTATTCACGGGCAATACTTCCTTGCACTCTCCAGTGAAAAAGGCTATGTCTTTGACGATCTGCCCAGACATGGCACGGATTTTCTGGAATGGAGCCCGGACTCCACACGGCTTGCCGTCGTGGAGCAGGAGGATCAGGAGACGCGCATTGTGGTCATCGACGTTTCCCGTGGCGTCCACGATCCCGTCATTCACAAGATTCCCCTGCCGCTGGAGCCGTTTCTCAACCCGGAGTACGGATCGGTAAAGTTTCCGCCCGATCCCCGCGCCGACTACCGGCTGACGGTGAAAACGCTCCGCTTCGCCGACGACGGGCGGGGCGTGGAGGTGACGTCTTGGCCGACGGCAAAATTTCTGGAAAAGACGATCATGCTCACAGTGCCGCCGCCTGTGGGAGTGAAAGAGCAGCGGATGGAGCAGGGGCAGGCAGACCTCCACTGAAAGCCCGATACGCGTGGGGCTGCGGCTGGTGCAGCGCCTGCGCGGTGATGATGCGCTTCATCGCCCCCGGGCCTGTCTGTTGCGCCCGGATTCATGGCTCTCCACCAGCCCGCCTGTTGCCCGCAGCCTCTCGCGCGCAGTTCTGCACCGCACAGGGAGTCCGGCATTCGCCAGAATTCCGCTTCCGTGCCGCGCACCAAGTCCGCAGCGGCCCCCTCCTGTGGCGCGAACGGAGGACGCGAAGCGCCCGAGAGTGAGCGGTCCCTACACGGCTCCGCACGGAGTAACTGTCCCCGTTGCGACCGCTCGCTCCCGCCGCCTGCGGCCGCTTGGCTCGCGGCACTGAACCTCGCACGAAGGCCGCGCCCGCGGCAGCAGCGAGCGGTCAGCCAGACCGCCCGGCGCGATTCAGGAGGCAGCGCTGCGCCGGTCAGACCTTGTCCGGTACCACAAAGGGCTTCCGGTACTGCCGCTTCATCAGCGCGCTGGCCTCGGCGTCTCCGAGAATATCGCCCGTCTTGGGATCGATCTTCAGGCTGCGCCCCACCCGGTAGCTGATGTTGGCCAGGTGCATCAGCGTGCAACTGATGGAGCCTTCCTCGATCTGCCCGTTCAGCATTTCGGGCTTGCCCGCGCGCACGGCCTCGATGAAATTGGCGTGGTGCGAGCCGCCGGCCTTCTTCGACGGCCCCGGCTCGGCCTTCTGCCCGAGGAAGACCTTGTAAGTGTCGTAGCCGTCGATGGCCATGTAGCCTTTCGACCCGTAGAAGATGTTGCCGACCGTGTTGCCGCCTCCACCGCCACCCGGACGCTCGCCGATGCCGGCTTCGTGGTTCGTCATCCAGTGGCGAACCTCGAAGCTCATGAACTTCTTCTTGCCCGCGACATCGAACTCGTAGGTCGCCACCAGAACGTTCGGCGTCTCCTGGTCGTCGTCGAACATGAAGTGGCCGCCCATGGCGCTCACCCGGGTCGGAAACCTCACATCCAGCAGCCAGCGGCAGATGTCCACTTCGTGGATGCCCTGGTTGCCGAAGTCGCCATTGCCGTAGTCCCAGAACCAGTGCCAGTTGTAATGGAAGCGGTTCCGCGTGAACGGCCGCACCGGCGCGGGGCCGAGCCACAGGTCATAGTGCACGCCCGGGGGCACAGGCTCTTCCTTGGCCCGGCCAATCGTGTCGCGCCATTTGAAGCACAGGCCGCGCGCCATGTAGACGTCCCCGATGACGCCTTCATCGATCAGCTTCTTGGCCTCCTGAAGCCCTTCGGTCGAGTGCGCCTGCACGCCGTGCTGCACGCACTTGCCGTACTTCTTCGCCGCAGCCACGATCTGGCGCGACTCGAAGACGTTGTGCGAGCACGGCTTTTCAATGTAGACGTGCTTGCCCGCCTGGAGAGACCAGATCGTCTGAAGCGTGTGATTGTGGTTTGGCGTGGCGATCGAGACGCAGTCGATCGACTTGTCTTCGAGCATCTTCCGGATGTCGACGTAGCGGTCCGGTTTCTTGCCCGTGGCTTTCTCCACCTCGCCGAGCCTGCGGTCGAGGATCGACTCGTCGATATCGACCAGCGCGGCGATCTGCACGTTGGGCATTCTCTGGTAGGCGCGGATGTGGCCGTTGCCCTGCCCGCGCAGGCCGACCACGGCCACGCGGATGGTATCATTGGCGCTCCCGAGCGCCGGAACGCGCGAGGCGGTGCCGGCGGCGGCGCTCATCAGAAAATAGCGGCGGTTCATGGCTTCAAGTGACTCCTTTGGACTCCTGCTGGCACATACTCTATCGCATCCTCGCCCGGGATGGAAATGAATTGACATGCCACTTGGCAACGGCGAAGCCCGCCTCGCCGCCGGTTACCAGCCCCAATCGTATGTCCGCCGGAGAAAGATGCCATCGCAGGGGCGGCCGGCGGCGTGCCGGCACGGGCCGCGTCCGGGAATTCCTCCCGGCCGGTATCGCGTGTTCTCTCTCCCTTCCGGCACGGCGAACCTGGTGAATGCCGCCACTCTGTTCCGCTCCTTTTTCAGCGATGCGGAGCGGATCGAGCTGAGCGCCAGAGGCAGGCACTCAATCCGGGCAACCGTCCGTTCTTCGCAGCGTTGAGCCCTGATAGCGGGAGCGAGCCTGCGCGTCCGCCCGAGCCACAAGCCCGGTTCATGCGATCATGGCTCTGGAAAGGAACTTCCCATGCCCATCCCCACAGATCAGGCCCGGCTCATCGCCGGATACCTCCTCGATCAATTCGAGCAGGAGATGAAGACCACGAAAGCCGTTTTGGCCGCAGCGCCCGCTGGCAAGGAGGATTACTCGCCCGATTCGCGCTCGATGCCGGCGCTCAAGCTGGCCTGGCACATCGTCAGCGCCGACAAATGGTTTCTCGACTCGATCCTGGCGGGCAAGTTCGAGGGAAGCGATTCCAGCGGCGTCCCCCCGGAGATCCGCACCGCCGCCGACGCGGCCGCCTGGTATGAAGCCAACCTGCCCGCTTCGATCGCCGCGCTGCGGGCTGCCCCGGCTGAAACATTTTCGCGCCTGATGGATTTCTTTGGCATGATGCAGGCCCAGGGCGTGGACTTCCTCGCGCTGGCGCTGAAACATTCCATCCACCACCGCGGCCAGCTCTCGGCTTATCTGCGCCCGATGGGCGGCAAGGTGCCTGGCATCTACGGCCCCAGCGGCGACTCGGCCTGACGCCTCAGGCCTGTTTCCGCATGGCGATGCGGTAATCGCCCACCTTCGGCATGCGGACCACGCGGCACCTCCCGAACGGGCGCGGCCCCGGCCGCATGCCAATGCGGCCGGGCAGCGTCGTGCGGGTTTCATGGCGCGCCGCCGCGCAGCCCGCTTATCCCGTCCTGGTCTCGGTTCACGCGGGGAGGGACGGGGAATCGTGGTTGCCCTGGGAAGTGGAAGCACTCGCCGCAGGCCACGGGGCCGGGCACCCCATCAGGGCGCCTGCGACGACCCCTGCCCTGCGTTGTGGTGCCCCGAGAACTTGGGCATGTTCGGGCAGGGCGCCGGACCCGCGCCGAAGTAGGTCACACACAGATTCTCCTCAAACGTGTTGGCGCCCGCAGGAGACAGATCCCGAATGTCCACGCCGCCGAACGCCCCGAACGTCGCTGTAAGCTGCACGGGCGGGTTCCCCGCGATGACGTTGCGCCGGATGAGATTGCCTGCAGCCATCGCTCCAATGTAAACCCCATTCGTATTCCCGACGATGGCGTTTTCTTCGATCACGTTGCCACTGCTGTTGCCGTTGAGCCCCACGCCAAAGTCATTATTGGGAGCCACGGCTCCGCTTCCTCCGAACACGTTCCGGCGGATGCGATTGTTGTGGACGTTCACCAGGCAGTTTGCGCCGCAAGAAAAGTTCGCCGAAGCGATGGCGTTGCGAACCGATACGTTCTCCTCAATGTCGCTATCCGAGGTCCCGCCCGCGAATTGGATGCCGCTGAAGCAGTTGTGAGAAGCGGTGAGCCCTCGGACGCGCACCCTCGTGCTCTGGCCCGTCACGAAGATGCCATGCCGGCGGAACTTTTGTACCAGTCCCGGCCCGAGTATCTCAATGTGCTGTCGTCCGGTCGCCTGGATGCCGTCTCCCGGCTCAAAACTGGTGGTGGTCGTGCAGTTGGTGGGAGGGTCGGCAGGGCCAGTGATGGAGAAGCCGTTCAACCGCAGCTTGATGAAGTCCGCTCCCAGTACGATGCAGGGCACGTTCGTGGTCGCGCACGTCACGTCGCCCACCAGTTGACTGTTTTCGTAGATCGTGACAGTGGACGAGATGGGGCCGCTGAGGTCCACGCCCGCAGCGAAGCCGCCGGCGCAGACGACGCCGGACAGCAGCGAGATGATTCTTCCGAAACTCAGATTCGTCATTCTGAAGTCCTCCTTCACTTCAACGTGCGCAGAAGACGGGCAGGAGAGGTAAGTCCGCCTCACACATTTTGGTTCCCCTTCTCCCAGGCGATTTCAAGAAAGGCTCCCGCGCGCTCACCTGGACCGGGGCCCGGTTGGCGAAAAGGCAGACGGGCCGGGCCGCGCTTGCCGCGGAAGCCTGGCATTCGGCTTTCGGCGCGCTGCGCGCAAGTGGAAAGGGGTCGGAGCGGCGGCGACGCCGCGGATCACCGGAAGGACTTGATCCCAATCCTTCGCAGCAGGTCGTTGTACCGGGGATGGTTGCGCACGGCTGGATTCTGCTGAAACCTCGGATCCACGCCCAGATAGGCCATGTTGTTCGTGCGCTGGCGGTAGCCTTCTTCCAGCGCATCAAAAAACCCATCCAGATCCCCCAGGCTCAGGAGGACGTTTGCGCGCGCCTGCGGCGTGACATACCGGATCTTGGCCAAGGCGTCCAGCTTCCCGAGTAGCTGCCTCGCCTCCGCTTTCCGCCCCGCCAGCCCATAGGCGCTCCCAAGCGCCCCAAGCAGCGCGGGCATGTCTCCGTGGACGGACCGGGCGTGTTCCAGCAGGCGAATGGCCTCATCCGTGCGCCCTGCCTCGGCCAGTGAACCCGCCAATTGCCAGAGCGCCCACAGGAAATTCGGATCCGTCGCAAGCACACGCTGGTAGATGGACATCGCTTCCTGCCGGCGCCGGGTGAAGTAATAGATCCAGCCCACCTGCGTCTGCGTAATCAGGGAGAGCGGATCGAGGTCGCGCGCCCGCTCCACATCTGCCACGGCATCGCTGAATTGCCCGTGGATCACATGCCATGAGGCGCGCCAGACGTGCGCCGAAGCATAACTGGGATCCAGCTCCAGAGCGCGGTCCAGCTCCCGTTTCGCCTCCGCCCAGTTCCAGTTGTACATATGGGCGAAGCCCAAAGCCGCGCGCGCCTGCGCGTTCTCCGGGTCGATTTCGATCGCCCTCCTGGCTGCCGCGATGGCCAGCGGCCGGTACTCGGCCGGCGGCCGCCCGATCGCCACTGTCGCGAACTGGTTGTAACAGTCGGCCAGTGCCGCATACGGCGCCGCCCACGCAGGCTCGGCATCGATCGCGGCGCGGAAGTACGACACCGCGCGGTCGATTTCGGCGTCCGTCCGCTTCGACCAGTAGTGCCGGCCGCGCACATAATTCTCGAACGCCCCGCGGTTGACGGGGCCTCCGCGCGTCAGCCGGGCCTCTTCCTCCAGCGAGAGCCCCGCGCCGATAGCCCGTGCCACTGCGTGCGCCACCTCACCCTGAATCCTGTGGATCGAGTCCGGCTCCATGTCGAACCTCTGCGACCAGATGGTCTTGCCGGTCGACGCAGGAGTCAGCAGGAACTGGGTGCGCAACCGGTTCCCCTCGCGCCAGGCCCGGCCCTCGAGGACGAGGTCCACCTTCAGCTCCCGGCCGATTTCCTGCGCGCTTTTCGGCGCGCCGCCGTACTTCCGTGCAGAATTGCCTGAGATCAGGCGCAGCGAGCGCAGTCTTGCCAGATCGCCAGAGATCCCGTCGCGGATCGCCTCGAGCAGCGGCTCCTGCGCCGCGTCCCCGGTGAGGTTGTGGAGAGGGAGAACCACCACCCGCTGCGTCTCCGAGGCCCGCTGCGACTGCCACACAAGACCAGCGATGGCGGCGACCGCCAACCCCGCCGCCCAGACCCACCGGGATCTCGCCCCCACTGTGCTGAGGCGCTTCAGATCGACCGCCATCTCGCGCGCATTCTGATAGCGCCGCGCCGGATCCTTTTCCAGCAATTTGAGGATGATCCGCTCCATCCCGCGCGGGAGTGCGGGATTCAATCGCCGCGGCGGCGCCGGTTCGGAATTCAGGATCGCTTCGCGGAGTTCCGTCCACCCGGCTCCCTGGAACGGAAGCTCGCCCGTCGCTGCCTGGTAGAGGGTCACGCCCAGCGCGAACAGGTCGCTTCGCGCATCCGCCTGCCCGCCACGGATCTGCTCCGGCGAAATGTATGCAGCCGTGCCCGGTACTGCACCCGTCCGGGTCAATGTCTCCCCGCCGGCGTGCGCCACCGCTCCCTCTTTCGGCACCGGCTCCCCCACCGACTTGGCCACGCCGAAATCCAAAACCTTTACCGTGCCGCCCGCCGTCAGGAAAATATTCGCCGGCTTCACGTCGCGGTGGATGATCCCTTTCGCATGGGCCGCTTCCAGAGCGGCGGCGCATTGTGTGGCAAGGTTGGCAAGTTCCCGCGGCGTGAACGGCCCCTCGGCCAGCCTCGCTTTCAGGGTCCGCCCCTCCAGCAGTTCCATCACGAAATACGGCTGGCCTTCGTGAGCTCCAATATCGTAAACGGTGCAGATGTTCGGATGATTCAGCGCCGAAGCGGCCCGCGCCTCGCGCCGGAAGCGCTCCAGCGCCACAGGATCCCGCGAGAACCGGCGCGGCAGAAATTTCAGGGCGACGTCGCGCCCGAGCCGGGTGTCCCGGGCCCGGTAAACCTCGCCCATCCCCCCTGCGCCCAGCGCTTCCAGCACCTCGTATGGCCCTGCACGGCCGCCCGGGGAGACCGCGCCGCCTGCTTCTTCCCACTCTTCCGCTTCGGCAGCCAGCACGATCGCCGGCCGCTCGAGAAAACGCTCCGCCACGGCCTCCAGGCGCAGCATCTTCTCCACTTCCTCCCTCAGCGCCGGATCGCCTGCGCATTCCGCGTCGAGCAGCGCGGCTTGCTCGTCCGGCGGCAACGGCGCCGCTCTTTCCAACAGCCGCTCGATCAGAGCTCGCCGTTCACTGCTCATCGAACGACCGGTCCGCCCCCAAGCTCGCGCAACAGCCAGACCTTGGCCAGCCTCCAGTCCCGCAGGACGCTCTCCGGCGAGATCTTCAGCACTTCCGCCGTTTCTTCGACTGTCAGACCGCCGAAAAACCGCAGCTCCACCACCTGCGCCTTCCTTGGATCGCTGCGGGAGAGCGCCGACAGGGCCTCATCGATGGCGAGGATGTCCGTGGCAATAGGCGGTTCCACCGCACTCGATTCAATCAACGGCACTTTTTGCACGCCCCCGCCCCGCTTCGCCGCCCGGCGCGCCCGGGCGCGGTCCACCAGGATCTGCCGCATGAGCCGTGCGCAGATCGCATAGAAATGCTTGCGGTCGCGCATTTGCACGCGCCCAGCCGCCAGGAGCCGCACAAAAACCTCATTGATCACGGTCGTGGTCTGAAAGTGCGACTCCTGCCGCTCCCGTCGCAAATAAGCGCGGGCAGTCCGGCGGAGCTCTTCCTCAACCATGGGAACAAGCCGCTCCAGCGCCTCGGCTTCCCCCCTGGCCCAGGCCTCCAGTAAACCGGTGATACTCTCACCGCATCCCTGCCCCACTAGGGAGAAGTATATGCGATCTCTTTCAATATCGGAACCCTTTCCGGATGGGTTCAATAGCAATGTCCGCGAATCATCCATCCGGGTCCAGGATGCATCGTTGTCTGGGTTCCGGCCGTGTTCACGGTGGACCCCGCGGTCGTGAGCCTATTCGAGAACATGCGCAACGCCGCGGGCCGCACCCCGGACATCGGCGTTCCGCCTCGCCGGGACACCGCTCTCGCCGAGACATTCTTGCGCACGCCTGATTTCTCCAGCAAGATGCAGGCGCAGCGAGCCGATTTCGCCTCTCTGGCGCTCGGGCGCCTCATCCACCACCGCGGCCAGCGCTCGGCTTATCTGCGCCGGATGGGAGGCAAGGTTCCTGGCATCTACGGCCCCGGCGGCGACTCGGCCTGACGCCTCAGGCCTGTTTCCGCATGGCGATGCGGTAATCGCCCACCTTCGGCATGCGGATCACGCGGCACATCTCGAACAGGCGCGACCGCGCCCGCATGCCGATGCGGTCCAGCAGCGTCGTGCGGATGTCGTAGCGGGCCTGCGCGCCGTCGGGCAGCCGCTCGATCACCTTGCCGCCCATGTCGGGATCGGGCAGATTGGTGGTTGCGATCAGCGGCCTGCGTTCGTTGCAGCGGTGCGTGATGATCGAGGTCACGGTGTCTTCCACCCAGTCGGTGACGCGGTGCGCGCCGAGGTCGTCGAGCAGCAGCACTTCGCTTTCGAGCGCCGTCTCGTAGGCTTCACGCGGGCTCTCGCCGCTGGCCGGATCGTAGCTGGCGCGGATCCGGTCGAGCAGTTGCTGGTAGTCCATGAATACGCCCGGAAAGCCGTTTTCGATCAGCCGCTTGAGAACCGCCACAGCCAGGTGCGTCTTGCCCGTGCCCGGCTCGCCGATGAACAGCAGCCCCGGCGGATCCACCTGCGGGAACTCGTCGCAGTAACGAAGCAGCATCGTCAGGATCATGCGCAGCTCGGGCGAGCCGCGGTCGGAGAAGTTCTCGAAGCGGTCGTCGCGGTAGTTGACGGGGATGCGGGCTTTTTCGAGCAGCTCCGGTGAGCGGTCGCGGTTCTGGCACGGGCAGCGCTCCGCCGCGCTCAAGCCTTCGCGTTCGACGATCTTCCACCCCGTGCCTCCGCACAGGGGGCATTCCGGTTCCGCCATGGTGCTCGAAGGCGATTGTAGCAGTGCGGGCAGCGGGCCGCTTGGTTGCGGCCGTCCGGCGTGCCCCGACGCGCGGGTCTGCCGGCATGACGGCCGTGGAAAGGGCCGTGGCCTGCTGCGCCAGACAAGAATCCGGAGAGGAATTGTGTTCCTGTCTCCTTTTTCGGATGATGAAGAGGAGAGGAGGCGGACAGTGTTTTTTTCCATCACCGAGCTGGAGCACCACCCGATCCTGTTCGACGTGCTCTACCAGCCGGGCGAGATCGCCTTCCCGGAAGACCTTCACCAACTCGGAGAACTCTCGGCCAAAGGGCGCACGGAGCTGCTTCGCAATACACTCGGAGAAATCCGCATCCGGGGCCATGTGCGGGCGCGGATCGAGGGCGCCTGCGACCGTTGCCTGGAGCCTGCGGTGGTCGACGTCGACTCCGACTTCGATCTCTTCTACCGCCCGGTGGTGCGCACCGCCAACCACGCCGAGATTCACCTGGAAGAGGGCGAGATCGATCTGGCCTTTTATGAAGGCGAAGGCGTGGAGCTGGCCGACGCGCTGCGCGAACAGGTTCTCCTGAGCCTGCCGATGCAGTTGTTCTGCCGCCCGGACTGCAAGGGACTGTGCCCCTATTGCGGGGCCAACCGCAATCTGGCTGAATGCGGCTGCCGGCCGCCGCTGGGCGATCCGCGCTGGGCCTCGCTCAAAGACCTGGGATGATCTTCTTGCGCACGGCGTAGAGCACGATCTCGGCCGTGTTGTGCAGATCGAGCTTCTGCATGATGCGCGTGCGGTGCGTCTCCACCGTGTACACGCTCAGGTTCAGCAACTGCGCCACTTCCTTGTTCGAACGGCCTTCGGCCAGCAGTTGGAGAACTTCTTTCTCGCGGTCGGTGAGCAGGCTGTAGGAGTCCTGCTGGTTGCGCTGCTGGAGGCTGCGCATATAGTCATCGAGCAGCGCCTGCGCAATGGCCGGGCTGAAAAACGGCTTGCCCTGCGCCGCCACCCGCACAGCGCGGACCAGGTCCTCTTCCGCCGTGTCCTTCAATAGAAACCCGCGCGCCCCCGCCTCCAGAGCGCGCAGCAGGTAGGTCTCGTCGTTGTGCATCGATAGGATCAGAACATGGATCCGCGGATTCTGTTTCACGATCTGCGCCGTGGCGTCGATGCCGTTCAACTGCGGCATGGCGATGTCCATCACGATCACGTCCGGCGAAAGCTCCCGCGCCAGCCGCACCGCCTCGCGGCCGTCGGCGGCCTCGCCAACCACCTCGAAGTCCGCCTCCTGTTCGAGAATGAAGCGCAGCCCTTTGCGCACCACCCCGTGGTCGTCGGCCAGCAACACCCGCGTCATGCCTCCACCTCCTCGGCGGCAAGCGGGATTTCGGCGCGAATCTTCGTGCCCGCGCCTGGCGTGGATTCCACCATGAACACTCCGCCGAGCTCGCGAATCCGCTCCTCCATCCCCAGCAAGCCCAATCCGCGGCGCATCTTGCCGCTCTTCATGCCGCGCCCGTCATCCTCCACCACCAGCACCAGCCGCTCCGGCGCCTCCCTCAGCTTCACTGAAACGTGCCGGGCGCGGGCATGGCGCATCACGTTGGTCAGCGACTCCTGCACCACCCGGAACAGCCCGGTCTTCTGCGCTTCCGTGAGCCGCCAGAGCGAGCCCTGGATTTCGACGTCCGCCGGAACGCCCGAAGTGCGGCTGAACTCTCGGCACAACCACTCCACCGCCGGCCCCAGCCCGAGATCGTCGAGCATCGACGGACGCAGCCCCATAGCCAGGTCGCGCACCGTCTTCATGGCGCCTTCCGCCACCTGCTTGGCCTGCCGGACGTGCTCGCGGAAGCGCTCGGGATCGTTGGGCCCGATGCGCCCGAGATTGGCGATCTCCATCCGGATCGCGGTCAGCATCTGGCCCACCTGGTCGTGCAGCTCCAGTGACAACCGCTTGCGCTCGGCCTCCTGCGCCTGCACCAGTTTTTGAGACAGCTCGCGCAATTCGCGCTCGGCGGCGCGGGCGCGCTGCTCCAGGCGGAAGATCCACCAGATGCTCGTGGCGGCCACCACCGCGCTCAGCAGGAGAATGCTGTAGGTGAGACGGTTCAGGCGCCCGCGGAATTCCTGTTGCGCCCCGAGCAGCCGCTCCTGCGCGCGCTTCAGATTCTCGTAGTTCAGCGTCTGCAACTGGCCGGCGATCTCGCTGATCTCGGCGCGGCGGCCCAGCAGAACGCGCCGCACATAGCTTCCTCCAAGGGCGAGCTTCACCTCGGGCTTCCACTCGAGCGGCGGGCTCAGAAGCGCAAAGAAGCCTTCCAACCTCTCCCGCAGCAACGCCAGGCTCCTCGGATCGGCCGCCGGCCCGAGCGCCTTTTCCAGCTCATCGAGCGAGCGCAGAATCCGCTGCCGCGATTCCAGAATCTCCTGGCGCACCTCCGCAGAGTCCGACACGTCGCGGTCCAGCAGAAAGTCGCGGATGTCCAGGCTGATGCGGTACAGGTCGGCGCGCAGGTCCGAGACCAGCCGTTCGGTGTGCGCGTAGCGCTCCTGCGCTTCGATCAGCTCGCGCTGCAAGGCCGCCGACCGCCGGATCTGAGAAAAGCCCAGCAGGCTCGCCAGCAGCATCATCGAGCCGAAGCCCGCCAGCAGCACGAGTTCCAGCCGGGGTTTCACCATGCACCCCCTGTCACAATGAAATCATGCTCGCCGTGTTCACCGATCTCGACAACTGCCTGCTCGATCACCACACCTACGATCACAGGCCTGCCCAGCCAGCCCTGGACCGCCTGAAGCGGCTCGGCGCCGCCATCGTCTGCACCACCAGCAAGACGCGGGCGGAAGTGGAACACTGGCTGCGCATCACCGGCCTCTCCCATCCCAGTATCGTGGAAAACGGCGGCGAAGTCGTGCTGGAATCCGGCGGCATCGAGCTCCTGGGCCGGCCCCGCCGTGAGGTCGCTCCGCTCTTGCGCGAAGCAGCCGCCGAAACCGGGGCGCGCATCCGCTGCTTCGCCGACATGGCCATCGAAGAGATCGCCGCACGCTGCAACATGGATCTGGACCGCGCCCGCCTGGCGGCTGCGCGCGAGTGCAGCGAACCCTTCGTGCTGGAGACGCCCGCGAGCGAGACGGCTCTGCGCGAGGCGCTCGAGCGGCGCGGGCTCCGGCTGACGCGCGGCGGCAGGTTCCATCACGCCCTCGCCCATGAGGGCAAGCACGGTGCGGTGCGCTGGCTGCTGGAACGCTGGCGGCGGGATCACGGCACGGTCACCACCATCGGCATCGGCGATGCCCCCAACGATGAAGGCTTCCTTGCGCTGATGGATCATCCCATCCGCCTCGTGCCAGGCGATTCGGGACCGGCGGCATGGAACCGCCGCTTGCAGGCCGTGCTCGACGCTCTGGGCCTGTAGCGGGCCTTCAGGCCGTGGCCTGCTGCTCGGTCCACTCCTGATCCATTTGCGCCGCAGCGTCGAAGTGTTCGAAAACGTCCGGCAGTCCCGCTTCGACCTCCTGCCAGGACGGCAGCGGCGCCAGCCCCGCAGGCTGGGCGAGAAACTCGGCGGCGGCTTCTTCCAGCCCGCAGGCGAAGACTTCCACGGAAGCGCTCTCGGCGCGCAGGTCGAAGTCCAGGCCGTTCAGCACGGCATCGGCATGATAGCGCACCACCGCGTCCAGCGCCTCCGCCCGGTAGGCAAGCGGCAGAGTGCCGGTGAGAAGTTCGGTGGAGAGCACGGCGCCGTCGGCCGCCGCGCCGCGGAAGATCGCCTGCGCCACCTCCCGCGCCATCCGGTGCAATCCCTTGCCGGGGTCGGCCGCGGAGACGGCCTGATGCTTGTGGTCGTAGCAATCGGCTACGTCCACCTGGCAGACGCGCGCCACCGGCACCTGCCGGTAGACTTCCGCCAGCGTGGAAATCTCCAGCCCCCAGTCGGGCGCAACGTGGATGGTCCTCGCCAGCCGCGCGTCCATCGCAATCTCCCCCGACAGCGGGTACCGGAACCACCCCAGGAAGTCCAGGAACCGGCTGTTCACGCCGCACCGCTTCAATGCCGCCAGGAGCGGTCCCACCATCAACCGCGTCAGCCGCCCGTTCAGCCTGTGGTTGTAGCGGGGATAATAAGCCTTGGAAAACTCGAACCCGAGATCCGGCGCCATCAGCGGCGCCGCCAGCCGCGCCAGCATCCGCCGGTGGTAGGTCTTGATGTCGCAGTCCTGGAAGGCGATCACCTCCACGTCCCCCCGCGACAGCAAATACCCCATTCCCATCCAGCAGGCCCGGCCTTTGCCGGGCATATCCGCAGCGAAGCCCGCTTCGTTCACTTCGGCCAGCATGGCCTGCACCGGTTCGCTCTCGCGCCACAAAACCTTGGCACGCTCCCCGAACCTGGCGAATAAACGACAAACCTGATCGTGCTGCTCCTCGTCCGCCTGCGAGAGAACCAGAACCAGACGTTCGATCCAGTCCACCTTCTCCAGTTCGCTGAGAATCTGATAGATCGCCGGGTTCTCAAACTCTGAGTAAAGAGCCGGCAGAACCAGCCCCAGGGGCTTCCGGCGTCGCCAGCGGCGCAGTTCACCGTCCAGCCGCTGCCAGTGGTCCGGCTTCAGCGCATGGATCGTAGTGATGGACCCCGCCTGCATGAAGTCGGCCATGGCAATGCTCCTTCCTGTTCCAGTGTCCGGGATGGGGACCTTAGGAGTAATCCCCAATCGGCAGTACCCCGCTACCGCAATCCCTGTACGGCCGATCCGACGCACGCCGCCGGCATCTGCGTTTGCGTTCCGCGCACCACCGCGTTTCTGTGCCGCGACCGGAGGGCGCTAAGCGCCCGGGAGGGAGCGGTCCCCACGCGGTTGCATGCGGCGTGAGAGTCCCCGTTGCGGCCGCTCACTTTCGGCGGCTGACGCCGCCTTCGTTCGCGGCACTGAATCCGGGCACGGCCGCGTCGCTTGCGGCGTCAAGTGCGGCCCCACCCGCTCTGGCCACGAGGGCTGCACGAATGCGTTTCCGTTCCGCGCACCACCGCGTTTCTGTGCCGCGACCGGAGGGCGCGAAGCGCCCGGGAGGGAGCGGTCCCCACGCGGTTGCATGCGGCGTGAGAGTCCCGGTTGCGGCCGCTCACTTTCGGCGGCTGACGCCGCCTTCGTTCGCGGCACTGAATCCGGGCACGGCCGCCTCGTCTGCGGCGCCAGATACGGCCCCACCCGCTCTGGCCACGAAGGCTGCACGAATGCGTTTCCGTTCCGCGCACCACCGCGTTTCTGTGCCGCGACCGGAGGGCGCGAAGCGCCCGGGAGGGAGCGGTCCCCACGCGGTTGCATGCGGCGTGAGAGTCCCGGTTGCGGCCGCTCACTTTCGGCGGCTGACGCCGCCTTCGTTCGCGGCACTGAATCCGGACACGGCCGCTCCGCTCGCGGCGCTGGCTCCGAACACGGCTGCGGCCTCCCATCATGGCAGCGTGACAGCCGGGACCGGACCGTATTACAATGAAAAAGTCTTACCTGCCATCCGCTTCCGGCTGACGGCCGGAGCGGCAGTTTCCAGGAAAGTGTCCCATGCCGAACCCAAAACGCCGTCACTCAAAGCGCCGTACGTCCACGCGCCGCGCCCACGACCATTTGCAGCGCCCCGGGCTGAGCGAGTGCCCGAAGTGCCACGAAATGAAGCTGCCTCACCGCGCTTGCCCGCACTGCGGGTGGTACAAGACGCGCGAGGTGATTGAAGTCGTCCAGGAGTAACTCCGCCGGCCCGGTGGAACCGGTCCGCCGCACGAGCGCATGCTGACTATCGCCGTGGACGCCATGGGGGGCGATCACGCCCCCATTCCCGAAGTCCAGGGATCGGTCGCCGCCGCCCTCACCCAGGACGTCAACATCATCCTTGTAGGCAAGGAGGACGTCCTCCGCGCGGAGCTCAAGCACCACCAGGACTGGAAAAAGCTGCCCATCGAGATCGTGCACGCCAGCGAGGTGGTGACGATGGAGGACAACCCGGCCAAGGTCCTCCGCACCAAGCGCGATTCCAGCATCCGCGTGGCCGCCCGGCTGGTGCGCGACGGACACGCCGACGGCATGGTCAGCGCCGGCAACACCGGCGCCGTCATGGCCATCGCCAAGACCGTTCTCGGCATGATCCCCGGCGTCGACCGCCCCGCTCTGGCCAACCCGTTCCCCACCATCCAGGGCAAGCCCGCCGTCATGATCGACGTTGGCGCCAACGTCGATTCCACGCCCAAGATGCTCTCCCAGTTCGCCGTCATGGGTGAAGTGTATTCGCGGCTGGTGTTCCACACCGAATCTCCCCGGGTCGGAGTGCTGTCCATAGGAGAGGAGGAACACAAGGGCAACGAATTGACCAAAGCCGCCTCCCAGTTGATCCGCACTCTGCCGCTGAACTTCATTGGCAATGTCGAAGGCCGCGACCTCTACACCGGCCACGCCGACGTCATCGTGTGCGACGGCTTCGTCGGCAACGTGGCGCTGAAGGTCAGTGAAGGCCTGGCCGAAATCATCAAGCATCTGTTGAAGGAATCCTTCGAATCCACTGTCGCCAGCAAGATTGGCTACGTGCTCAGCCGCCAGGCGCTGAAGGATTTCCGCAAGCGCATGGATTACTCCGAGTACGGCGGCGCACCGCTGCTCGGCGTCAAAGGGGTGGTCATCATCTGCCATGGGAGATCCAATGACAACGCCATCCGCAACGCCATCCGCGTGGCCACCGAATCAGCCTCCGAGCGCGTCAACGCCCGGATCGAAAGCGAAATCGCCCGCTGGCAGGCGGAAAACGGTGAGATTGCGGCCGGTTAGCCTGCTCCTGGCAGTCCTGTTCGCCGCCTCGATTCCCGCCGCGGCGCAGAGGCCTCATCCCGCGCACTGGCGCCTTGTCCCATCCGCCGAACACGTGCCCCCCGGGGCCGAGTTCTCCGCCGCGCTTGAACTGAAGCTCGACGAGCCGTGGCATATGTACTCGATGACGACGCCGAAGGGCGGCCCCATCATCACGACCATCGTCCTCGAGGACAATCCGGCCGTCGCCTCCTGGCAGATCTACTATCCGCCTGCCCGGAGAAACTTCGATCCAAACTTTGGAATCGAAGCTGAAACATATGAAAAGGAAGCCGTTTTTCTCTTTTTGATCCGCCTGAGAGCGGACGCCCCGGCCGGCCCGCAGGAGCTCGTGGCGCGCATGCGGTACCAGCTTTGCAACGACAGGGAATGCCTCCCTCCCCGCCGCGTCACGGCCGCCGCCCGAATCATCATCGAGCCGAACGCCGCGCCGCCGCCGGCGGCCCAGCTCGGCGGGCTCAAGCTGTTCCAGCCGCAACCGGAGCAGTCTGCTCCCCAGGCGTCCGCGCCGGCGCAACAACGCAAGCCGGAAACGGCCCAGCCGCTCGGCGCGTTTCTCATCATCGCCTTCGGCTTCGGCCTGGCGGCCATTTTCACGCCCTGCGTTTTCCCGATGATTCCCATCACGATGACCTTCTTCCTCAATCAGGGCGGCTCGTCGCGCGCCCAGTTGCTGAAGCAGGCTTCCGTGTTCTGCCTCGGCATCATCGTGCTGTTCACGGGCATCGGTCTGGGCCTGAGCGCGGCGCTGGGTCCGTTCGCCGTCGTGCAGCTCGGCTCCAACCCCTGGGTCAATGGATTCATCTCGCTTGTTTTCTTCGTCTTCGGCCTGAGCCTTCTGGGAGCGTTTGAACTGACGATCCCCGCCTCCGTGCTGACAAAACTGAATATGGCTTCCTCCCGCGGCGGCTTCGTCGGCACGCTGCTGATGGGACTCACATTCACGCTTGCCTCCTTTGCCTGCGTGGGACCTTTCATGGGCACGCTGCTGGCGGCGTCCGTCACCGGCAACCGGATGCAGCCCGCTCTGGGAATGCTCGCCTTTTCAGCGGCGCTCTCGGCGCCCTTCTTCCTGCTCGCCCTGTTCCCGTCCTTCCTGAAGAAGCTGCCAAAGAGCGGCGGCTGGATGTCGCGGCTGAAAGTCGTTCTTGGCTTTGTAATTCTGGCGGCAATGCTCAAGTACCTGTCGAGCGTCGATCAGGTGATGCAGTGGAACCTGCTCACCCGCGAGCGCTTCCTGGCGCTGTGGACGGTGCTTTTCGCTTTGCCGGGGCTGCATCTGCTGGGATGGCTGCCGATGGAGGGAGTCCGTCGGGATGAAGAGGTCAAGCCCGGAAGACTTCTGGCGGCGACGCTGCTGTTGGGATTCGCGCTGAGCCTGCTTCCCGGCATGTTCGGCGTGCGGCTCGGCGAACTGGAAGCCTACATTCCCGCGCCGGCGGAAGGCGCCTCTTTTCAGACTTCTTCAGGGGCATCCGCAAACAAATGGCTGAAGAACGACTGGCAGGCGGCCTTGCAGCGGGCGCGCGCGGAGAACAAGCGCATCCTTGTAGCCTTCACCGGCTATGCGTGCACCAACTGCCACTGGATGAAGGCCAATATGTTTCCCCGCCCCGAGGTCGCCGAAGCGCTGAGCCGGTATGTGCTGATCGAGCTTTACACCGATGGCACAGACCCGGCAAGCGAAGCCAACCAGCGCCGCCAGGAGCAGCTTTTCCAGACCGTGGCGATCCCCTTCTACGCCGTCTTCGACGCCGATGAGAAGGTCATCGCCAGCTTTCCGGGGCTGACGCGCAATACTGCCGAGTTCGTGGAATTCCTCCGCCGCGGCGCCGCCTGAGGGAGGCACATCAGCCGGCAGGAGCCTTCAGGCGCGGCGGGCGGCAGCCGAGAACAGAACCACCCGCGCGCCGTTTCTGGCCGTCCTAGCGCTGTACGCGCCCGCTGCCGCCCTCTTTGAGCAGCGCTTCCACCTCGGCGCGCGTGAACCGGTTGAAGTCCCCCGGCACCGAGTGCTTCAGGCACGAGGCGGCTACAGCGAACTCCAGCGCGTCCCGCAGCGACGGCAGGTGCAGGATGCCGTAGATCAGGCCGCCGGCGAAAGCGTCGCCGCCGCCCACGCGGTCCACGATGTGGGTGATGTCGTACCGGCGGCTGACGAGGAATTCTTTCCGGTCGTGCAGGCACGCCGACCAGCCGTTGTGCGACGCCGAGAAGCTCTCCCGCAGCGTGATGGCGATCAGCTTCAGATTCGGATACGCCGCCAGGACCTTCTCGGCCAGGCTCTGATATTGCTGCTGGTCCAGCTTGCCGGAGTGGACATCGACGTCGATCTGGATGCCGAGCGACTTCTGGCAGTCCTCTTCGTTGGCGATGGCGTAGTCGACATAACGCACGATCTCCGTCATCACCTCCTGCGCGGATTTGCCATACTTCCACAGGTTCTTGCGGTAGTTCAGGTCGCAGGAGACCGGCACGCCCATCTCGCGCGCCGTCTTCACCGCCTCCAGCGCCAGATCGGCGGCCGATTGAGACAGCGCGGGCGTGATGCCGGTGACGTGGAACCAGCCAGCCCCGGTGAAGATCGCCTTCCAGTCCAGATCGCCGGGCTTCGCCTGGCTGATCGAGGAGTAGGCGCGGTCATAGATCACCTTGGACGGGCGCTGGTTGGCGCCAGGCTCGACGAAGTAAATTCCGAACCGCCCCGGGGCGCGCCGGATGAACGACGTGTCGATGCCAAAGCCGCGCATCTGGTATATGAAGGCGTCCGTGATCGGATTGTCAGGCAGCACGGTGACATACCGGGCCGCATGGCCGAAGTTGGCCACCGAAACGGCCACGTTGGCCTCGCCGCCCCCGAACGTGGCGACGAGGGAGGGCGACATCAACAGCCGCTCGAAGCCTGGAGGCGCAAGCCGCAACATGATCTCGCCGAAGGTGACTACGGGTGCCTGGGACATGGAGAATGACCTCGCTTTCTGTGGAATGAAAACCTGGCCGCGTCAGGAACCCGGCGCGGGCAGCGCCACCGCTTCCAGCGCGAAAGCCCCGTCGATCGACGGCAGCCCTTCCAGCGGCAGCACCAGCCCGGCGGGCGGGCGCGCGGCGTCGACAAACTCCCGGCGGACTTTCCTTGCCAGCTCCGCCAGTTGACTGGAGAGCGGATACACATGGAGCACCACCGCGTGTTTCAGCGACGAGCCGGCCTGGTGCAACGTCCGGTCCAGGCGCTGATAGGCCAGCCGCGCGTCGCTTTCTTCATAGCGGAACGCAAGCTGCGCGCCGGACAGGACGATCTTCGGCGCGCTGAGGGCGACGCCGGAATCCAGCCGCCGCACGCCGCCCTCCACCGCTTTGGCCAGCGATGCGGCTGCCTGGCACGCCACCAGCGGCGGCGCCGGAATCCGCTGCAACTGGAACCCCACATAAGCGGCCCTGGGGAACGCCTGATACGCCGCCCGCCGCAGCGGTTCGAGCAGGTCCCCTGACGAGACGCCGCAAACCAGAGATGACGGCGCGCCGGCAAGCGCCTGCGCCTGTTGCAGAGTTTGCCGGATCCGCTCCAGCGCCTCCTGCGGCGTGGCGGCGGCAGCGGAGGCGAACACCGCGCCCTCGCCCGTGGGCTTCTTCTGCTCGACAATCGCTTCCAGTTGCACCTGAGCGCCTTCCAGCGGCAGCATGCCGACCTGGGCCACTGTCAGCACGGGCAGCGGCTGCTTCTTCTCGGCGAAGGTTTCGGCCACGATCGACTGCACGCGGCGCAGATCCCCGGTGCCCGCCACAAACGCCCGGATCCGCACGAACCGCGCTCCGCGCGCATTCTGCATCAGCACGCGCAGCCCGTCCCGCGTCTGCCGCGAAAGCAATCCTTGCGCCGACAACGGCGCCTGCAGGAAGGCGAGCCGCGCCGGATCCGCCGTCACCGCCGCCGGAGGATCCGGGGGCAGTTCGAGCGTCTGCGTGATCTCCTCTTCCTGCTTCTTCTTCCTCTGAAGACCGTCAGCGGCGGCTTCGGACAAGAGAAACGCTGCTGCGGCCATCCCAACCGCCCGGAACACGCTCGTCATGGCTGCGCATCCGTCATGCTATCAAAACAGGCCCTCCGGGGCGCGCGGCCGTAATCCGTCCGTAGCGGTGGGCGGAACGCAGCAGAGTGGTGCTGAAGGGGGACGTGCGGCGCAATCAGCGCAGATGCGGGAGGCGAACTGCGGGGCAGGGGGACGGAATTTGCGTTTCGGCGCT
>JBMOMB010000010.1:0-92136 GCA_049325215.1 Acidobacteriota bacterium | reverse complement strand
CTGCGCTCCAGCTGTGGTTCCTTGCGGAAGCAGAGCCGCGCGCGGAGGCGGCGTCAGCCGCCGGAACAAGCGGCCGCAACACGGGGATGCGGCCATGGGCCGCTCCTTTCGGGCGCTTCGCGCCCTTCCGTCGCGGCTGTCTTCGCCTGCGGCGCTCCAGTTGTGGTTCTTTGCGGAAGCAGTGCCGCGCGTGGAGGCCGCGTCAGCCGCCGGAACAAGCGGCCCCGGCGGGGTTGCGGCCATGGGCCGCTCCTTTCGGGCGCTTCGCGCCCTTCCGTCGCGGCTGTCTTCGCCTGCGGCGCTCCAGTTGTGGTTCTTTGCGGAAGCAGAGCCGCGCGAGGAGGCCGCGTCAGCCGCCGGAACAAGCGGCCGCAACACGGGGATGCTCGGCAGTCCGCTCCTTTCGGGCGCTTCGCGCCCTTCCGTCGCGGCTCTCTTCGCCTGCGGCGCTCCAGTTGTGGTTCCTTGCGGAAGCAGAGCCGCGCGAGGAGGCGGCGTTAGCCGCCGGAACAAGCGGCCCTGGCGGGGTTGCGGCCATGGGCCGCTCCTTTCGGGCGCTTCGCGCCCTTCCGTCGCGGCTCAGAATGCGCTTCCGGCCGTTCAATCGCGGTTCTCTCGCGGCGCGTTGCGCCTGTGCTCACGGCGTGGGCTGCGGGCGGTACTGTTTCAGCACGGCGGGCGCGGGTGGGCCGTCCATTTTCACGGTGCGCGCCGGAGGGCCGGCAAAGAGCGCGACCCACGCCAGCAGGCACAGCGCAGCCGCGAACGTGATGCCGAACACCCACAGCACCTGCCTTCCCGTGCGGTCCCGCCGCCGGCCGATGGCGTTGATTTCGGCGATGAGCCTCTCGATGGCCCGGGTTTCATCATCAAGGCGGGCAGGCATCCCCTCCCTCCCTCTGTCTTGCTCTTAGGATGCGGCACAACCGCCGGGGGCTGCAAGCGGCCCGCGCCGCCGTGGGATAAAATCCTGGCCGGGAGAGCATCCGCATGGAGATGAACCGGAGACAGTTGCTGGCCGCCGCAACGGCGGCCGCCCAGGCCGCCACAGCGGCGCAGCCGCGGGACCGAATTTCCCTGGCGCAGTGGTCGTTCAACCGCAGCTTCCGCGCCGGCGTCTGGAAGAACCTGGACATGCCGCGCATCGTCCGCGAAAAAGCCGGGCTCGATGCGCTCGAATTCGTGAATCAATTCTTCGAAAATCCCACGCTTGGGTATCTGCGCCGCCTGAAGAAGAGCCTGGCCGACGCAGGCGTCACGCCGGTGCTGATCATGGTGGACGACGAAGACCCGACAGCCGGTACGGACGCGCGGGAGCGGCGCGCCGCCGCAGTGGCTCACCGCAAGTGGGTCGACATCGCGCACTACCTCGGCTGCCGCGCCATCCGCTGCAACATGCGGGGCGGGGAAGCGGACTGGCGCAAGGACGCAGACCTGATCGCGCGGGCGGCGGAGAGCTTCCGCGATCTGCTCTCCTACGCGCGCGGCTCGGGCATCCAGATCCTGATTGAGAATCACGGCGGCGCGTCGTCGGACCCCGACGTGCTCGCGCGGCTGATGAAGGAAGTCAACGACCCGCAGTTCGGCCTGCTGGTGGACCTGGGGAACTGGAACAAAGGCGATGACCACTATCAGGCGATCGCAAAGACGCTTGCCTGGGCGCGGGGCATCAGCGTCAAGGACATTCCGGGGTGGGATCTGGAGAAGAAGCTGCGGATGTGCATGGCCAGCGGCTTCCACGGTTTCTGGGGCATCGAGAGCGGCGCGCGCCCGCCGGAAGGCGCCACGCCGCAGCAGATCTTCGATGCCGAGCTGGACGCGGTGCTGAAGATGAAAGCGGTCCTGGAGCGGGTCGTACTCGGCAAGGGCTGAGACCGAGTCACGGCTTCGGGCGGAGCAGCAGAAACAGGTGCGCCGGGCGCGCGGCCCCGGTTCCGAGAAACTGACGCCATGAGGCGGCAGCCTGTTCGAGCAGCGCCTGCGCCGGTCCGGGCTGCCATCCGATCATCGTCTCGATGAGCCGCACCTCGCTCCAGGCGTCGCCCGCGGCGTTTTGCGCGGCGGGCACGGCCGAAGAGACGGCGAGCAGCAGGTCTCCGGGCGCCAGCTCGACCTCCGCCTCTTCACAGCGCAGGCTGCTGCGCGCCTCAAACGGCGGTCCCGTGTGGCGCAGCCGCAGCGCCTCCGCTCCCAGCGCCGTGCGCCGGAACAGGAACGGTGGCAGGAAGCCCGCGTTGATGTAATGCAGGCGCCGCGTACCCGAGCGGTAGCGGGCCAGGAAGATCCGCGCCGCGGGCCAGCCAGCGCCAGGAGAGCGCATGGCCCGGCGGGTGGATTCGGCCAGTTCCGCCAGATCCTCATGGTAGGCGCGTGCGCGCGTGCGCAGCAGCGCCTGCAACTGGACCATGCGGATGGCGGCCTCTTCAAAACCCGAGTCGAATTCCACGGCCACGAAGGCGGCGGCGCGGCCGGGCAGCGGAATCAGGTCCAGAAACACGCGGCACTCGGCCTCATTGGACGCGATACCCGCGCAATCCAGATCCGGCAGCGCGATCTCTTCGGGCGGCTCCAGCGCATCCAACGCCAGCCGGACCACGGCGCGGCGCGCTTCCTGCCGCGCTTTGGCGGAGGCTGATTCGGCAAGCTTGCGGCTCTGGGCGAGCGATTCGCGCAGCAAGGCCACGGCGCAGGCGTATTGCTCCAGAAACGCGAAATGATGCGGGCCGTAAGGCTCGCCGTGTTCGAGCAGCCCCGCCAGGAAGAATCCTTCGAGCCGCGCGCCGCGGAACAGCGGCAATGCCAGCACCGCGCCGAAGGATTCGATGCGCTCACGGACGGAGCCGGCTGCCGCGCCGCGCACCCAGGGCAGCGGCGCGCCGCTGCGCGGATCTGCCAGGAGCAGCACCGCGCCGGGCGACAGGCGCGACAGCTCGCGCACCAGCATGCTGGCGGCGGGCCAGGCTTCGCCGGGGCTCGAGTCCGGGGGGAAGAACGCGCACGGCTTGAAGTCTTCGCCGCCTGCCAGGAACAGGGCCGTGCGCGTGCAGCCCAGCGTCTCGGCGAGTATGCGGCAGGCCGCTTCCGCCAGCAACGGCTCTTCAGGGGTTTCCGCCAGCCGGGTACGCGCATCTGCTGTGCGTGCAGCCCACTCCCGCGCCAGCGCAGCCCGGCGCAGTGCGCCGTCCCGCACGCTTCGCCAGACAAAGTCCGCCACCAGCCAGGCGGTGACGCCGCCGGCGGCGACCGCGGCCAGTTGGACCGGCCGGGTCTCCCCGGCGCTGAGCGTGAACAGAAGCGCCGCCACCAGCACCGCAAGCCCTGCGGAGAACAAGATCCGGAGCCTGGGCCGCACGGGTGGCGTCAGCCTCCGCCATCCTGCACGCAGCCGCACCTGAACCACGCGGGGCGCAAGCCAGGCTGCCACAGCCAGCCACAGGAACAGCGCCGCGGCAGGAAGCCAGAGCCACAGGGGCAGCCACTTGATCCATTCCGGCATGTTGACTTAGCGGGGCGCAGTCCGGGCGCCGCACAGAGGCTTGCGCAGCAGTGCTGCGCCGTTATCCCGCCAGCGCACTGTGCTTCCTCCCGAAGGCGAAATAAATCACGATGCCCGCGATGGACCAGCCCACAAACCGCACCCACGTCTCCAGCGGCAGGGCCATCATCAGCACGAGACAGGTGAGCATCGAGAGCACCGGGAACACGGGGCCGAAGGGCACGCGGAATGCGCCCTCGCGCGCCGGGCGGATGCGGCGCAGAATCAGCACGCCCGCCGAGACGACGAAGAAAGCGAACAGCGTGCCGATGGAAGACAGGTCAGCGAACGTGCCCACGTCCCATACGCCCGACGGGATGGCGACGGCAAAGCCGGCGATCCAGGTGGAGACATGCGGCGTGCGGTGCACGGGGTGAATGCGGGAGAAAAACTTCGGCAGCAGCCCGTCGCGCGACATGGCGAACCACACGCGCGCCTGCCCGTACTGGAACACGAGCAGCGACGACACCATGCCGCCAAGGGCCCCGACGTCGATCCACTTCCACAGCGTGTTCATGCCGAGATTCTTGAGCGCGCCGACGATGGGCGCCGCGTTGTTCAGCGTGCTCCAGTGGGCGATGCCGGTGAGAACGATGGCCACGCCCACATACAGCAGCCCGCAAACAACCAGCGTGCCGATGATGCCGATGGGGAGGTCGCGTTGCGGGTTCTTGCACTCCTCGGCGGCGGTGGAGACCGAATCGAACCCGATGTAAGTGAAAAAGACGATCGCCGCACCGGTGAGCACGCCGGTGAACCCGTTCGGCATGAACGGGCGGTAGTTGGAAGGATCGATGGCGCGCCCCGCTCCGAGGATGAAGATGAGAATGGCGGCGATCTTGACGAGCACCATGATGTCGTTGGCGCGCGCGCTCTCCTTGATCCCGTACACCAGCAGCCACGTCAGCCCCATCACCACCAGGAAGCCCGGCAGATTGAACCACGCGCCGGTGAACTCGCCGCCCTGGATGGCGGGCGTGGTGAGCACGCGGGGCAGCGGGATGCCGATGACGCCTTCGATCATGTGCGTGACGTGGGCGGAGAAGCCGACGGCGACGGCCATGTTCGAAACGGCGTATTCCAGCACCAGGTTCCAGCCGATCATCCAGGCGATGAACTCGCCCATGGTGGCGTAAGCGTAGGTGTAAGCCGAGCCGGCCACCGGAATGGCGCAGGCCATCTCGGCATAGCACAGGGCGGCGAAGCTGCAGACGATGGCGGTGAGCAGGAACGACAGCGCAACGCCGGGACCGGCGCCGGGCCTGCCGAAGGTGAAGCTCGAATTGCCGCCCTGCATCAGCAGGTCGAGCAGCGGCACGTGGAGCAGCGATTCGTAGGTGCGCACTTCGCCCGCCGCGGCCGTGCCGGTGAGGATGAAAATGCCGGAGCCGATCACGGCGCCGATGCCCAGCGCCATCAGCGACCAGGGCCCGAGCGTGCGCGCAAGCCTCTTGTCGGGCGCCTCGGCGGCGGCGATGAGTTCCGGGATGCTCTTCGTGCGGAAGAGGGATTTCACCCGAGCGGCCCTTTCCACGGCGGGCGGGGCGCGGCGCGCGGTTCAATGAAGCCTGCGCGCCCGCCGGAGGCGCTAGCGCTTGCGCTGGCCCTTGGTCATCCGCTTCACTTTTTTCTTTTTCGATCCGCGTTCGTAGTCCCGCGGCTGGAGCGGACTCTTTACTTCCGCTTCCTTGCGCGCCTTGCGCTTCAGGGCCTTGCGCTCAGCCCGGTCAGTGACGTTTTTCGTGTTCATGCGTTGGGGTCCTCTGTAGTGTACAAAAACTCAGTCGTCCTGCTGGAGCCCGGCGAAACGGGCCACGAGTATCTTCAGACCGTATCCGGGGAAACTGACGGTCAGTTTGGTGTCGTCGCCGTCGCCCTCCTTGCGGACGACGGTGCCGCGTCCGTACTTGGGATGGCGGACTCTGGCGCCCGGACGAAAGCCGCTCCTCGGCGCCGCAGTTTTCCGAGCGGGAGGCGGAGCGGCGGGTTTCGGCGGAGGCGCCGCAGGTGAAGGCCCGGCGGGCGTCGCCGCCGCAGGCGGCGCGGCAGGCGGCCTTGCGGAAGCGCCCACGGCCGGGCCGCGCATGCCGCGATCGGCGAAAAACTGCTGGATGTGATCGATCGAGTTCACCGCCTTGCCGGTGAACGTGTGGCGGCGCGCGGCTTCCCGGACAGCGGCGCGCTCGCCGAACAGATCCAGGGCGCCCGGAACATCACGCGGCTCGTGCAGCGTTTCGATGAGGTGCTGCGGGATCTCCTCGAGGAAGCGCGAAGGCTGGCAGGAGTCCATCGGCGCCCCGCCGTACTTGCGGCGCCAGCGCGCGCTGGTCAGATAGAGGCGGCGCATGGCGCGCGTCATGGCCACATAGCACAGGCGGCGCTCTTCTTCGAGCATCGATTCGCTCTCGATGGAGCGCGAATGCGGGAAGAGCCCCTCCTCCATGCCGGCGATGAAGACCACGGGAAATTCGAGCCCCTTGGCGTTGTGCATCGTCAGCAGGGAGACCTGCGCTTCAGTATCCACGTCGTCGGCGTCGGAGCGCAGCGCCGCGGTGTCAAGAAAATCCTGCAGCGTCTCGCCCCGCTCGGCGGCGTCGGCGGCGGCCGAGATGAGCTCCTCCAGATTGCCAAGGCGGGATTCGGATTCGGGCGTCCCTTCGGCCTCCAGCATCCGCCTGTAGCCGGTGCGCTCCAGCACCAGCGTGATCAGTTCATGCGCCGGCATCCGGGGGGCGGCCTCGCGCAGCTCCTGGATCAGGCGCTGGAAAGCGGCCAGCGCCGCCTCGGCGCGGGCGCCGAATTCGTGCCGCTCCAGCGCGTGGCCGATGGCCTCCCACAGGCTCGATTGTTCGCGTGCGGCGATGGATTCGAGCTGCTCGGCGGTGGTCTTGCCGATGCCGCGCGCCGGAACGTTGAGAATGCGCAGCAGCGAGACATTATCGCGCGGATTCAGCAGCAGGTGGAGGTAGGCGAGGACGTCTTTGATCTCCGCGCGCTGATAGAAGGAAAGCCCGCCGACGACCTTGTAGGCGAGCGAATAGCGGCGCAGCGCCTCTTCAATCTGCCGGGACTGGAAGTTGGTGCGGTAGAGCACGGCGGCGCGCGTGCGCGGGTCGGCGGCGAGGATCTTGCGGAGAGTGTCGGCGATGAACAGGGCCTCCTGCTCTCCGTCCTCGGCTTCGAAGTAGCAGATGGGGTCGCCCGCGGGCCCGTCTGTCCAGAGCGTCTTGCCCTTGCGCGCGGTGTTGCGCTCGACCACACGGGAGGCGGCTTCGAGGATCGTCTTGGTGGAGCGGTAGTTCTGCTCGAGCCGGATGACGGTGGCGTTGGGGAAGTCGTGTTCGAAATCGAGGATGTTGCGGATGTCGGCGCCGCGCCAGCCGTAGATGGACTGGTCCTCGTCGCCGACGACGGCCACGTTGGAATGGCGCTGGCTGAGCAGCCGCATCAGTTCGTACTGGGCGCGGTTGGTGTCCTGGTATTCGTCGATCATCAGGAACTCGACGCGGCGGTTCCACAGATCGCGCACCTGCTCGTCGTGGCGCAGCAGGCGCACGGCTTCCAGCAGAAGATCGTCGAAATCCAGGGCGTTGGCCGCCTGGAGAGCGAGCTGGTAGTGCTCGTAGAGCACCGCGAGGCGGGCCGCGTCGGGAGCGGCCGAAACGCGGTAGATGTCCTCGGGCGCGAGCTTCTGGTTCTTGGCGTGGCTGATGCGGGACAGGATGCCGCGCGGAGGGACGGCCTTTTCGTCGATGCCGAGCTTCTTGTAGACCTGCTTCAGGACGGCGAGCTGGTCGGAGTCGTCGTAGATGTGGAAGGAGGTGGTGAAGCCGGGGCGGATCTGGGCGAGCGGGGCGCCGTCCCGGCGCAGCAGCCGGACGCAGAAGGAATGGAAGGTGGAGACCACCGGGCCCGATTGGGTGGGAAGCCCGCCCAGCAGACGGAGAACCCGCTCGCGCATCTCGCCCGCCGCCTTGTTGGTGAAGGTGACGGCAAGAATGGCGGGTCCGTAGACGCGGTGGTGCGCGATGAGGTGCGCGATGCGGTGCGTGATGACCCGCGTTTTGCCGCTGCCGGCGCCGGCAAGGATCAACAACGGACCTTCGACATGCTCGACGGCGCGGCGCTGCTCGGGATTCAGACCGGAGAGGAAATCCATTCCGAGGGGCTAAGTGGCAATTTTACCATGAGGGTACGGCCAAAGATAGGATGGTGGGTGACTGTTGTAACCTGTGAACGAGCCGGGCGCGCCTATAAACGCAGGTAAAGAAATGTAAACCGCGCCCGCGCCGCCGTGTTTCATGCTGGTGGAATTCGACATCGTCGAGCGGGCGCAGGCCGGGGACGCGCAGGCGTTCAATGAGATCGTCCACGCGTACCGGCGCCGGATCTTTGGCACGGTGTCGCGGCTGATCGGACGTCCGGAGGATGTCGAGGATGTCGCCCAGGAGGTCTTCATCCGGTTGTATTATTCCCTGGACCAGCTCCGGAGCCCGGAGGTGTTCGAGCCGTGGCTGTACCGGTTGACGGTGAACGCCGCTCTCGACTACCTGCGGAAGCGCCGGAAGCGGAAGCTGGAGTCCCGGGTGGCCGATCTGAGCGAGCAGCAGGTGATGATGGCCGACGCGGCGGCAGGATCGAAAGCCGAGGTCGATGAGAAGGAAAAGGCCCGGATCCGCGAGCTGGTCGACTCGCTGCTTTCGGGCGTCTCGGAAGAAGACCGGCTGCTGCTGACGCTGAAGGAAGTGGAAGGATTGTCGTTGAAAGATCTGGAAAAGATCTATGGCGTGAACGAGAATGCCCTGAAGGTGAGGCTGTTCCGCGCCCGCCAGAGGGTGTTGCGGGCCTACGCGGCCGGCAAGGGACAAGAGGTCCGGAAAGGGTCTGACGATGCAGAATGAGAACCGGCGCCTGGAACAGGAGCTGGACAGGCTGTTTGCGGCCTACCGGGATGCCTGTGAAGCACCCGAGCCCGCCCCGGATTTCGTACCGCGCCTGTGGGCGCGGATCGAGGCCACGCAAAGCTGGCCGGAGCGTTTCTGGATGTGGGCTAACAGGCTGGCGCTGGCCGCCGCCGCAGCCAGCGTGATGCTGGTCGTGTATCAGGTCTCGACCCAGCCGCGTGTGGACTTCTATACAGCCACTTACGTGGAGACGCTGATGGCGCAGACGGATGCTGAACTGGCGCCGGTGGAACTGGCGGGCGTGGCTGTGGAGCCGCCCGTGGAGCAGCCGCAGCAATGAAACGGTCCAACCTGACATTGGTGCTGAGCCTGCTGATCGTGTTCAGCAGCGGCGTTGTCGTAGGCGTAGTGGGCGACCGCTACTTCGGCGGCGCGCAAAAGGCTGCGCACAAGGCCCCGCGCACGCCGGAAGACTACCGCCGGGCCTATGTGGAGGAGATGAACAAGCGGCTGCGACTTTCGCCGGACCAGCTCAGGCAATTGAACCAGATTCTCGACGAGACGCGCGAGCAGTTCCGGCAACTGCGCGAAAAGCAGCGTCCCGAGGTGCGCGCGCTGCAAGAGGCGCAGACGGAGAAGATCAACGCCATCCTGAGTCCGGAACAGCGGGAAGAATACGCCCGGATGCGGAAAGAGCGGGAAGAGAAGCGGAAGCGGGAAGAAAAGGAGCGCGGCCGTTGAGCCGCGCCCGGGGGTGCAAACTCAGTTCTGAGTCGAGTTCAGGCGGTCCGCCTTTTCCTTCTTGATGGCGGCGCTGCGCTGGAGTTTGCGCTGGAAGCGGTTGATGCGGCCTTCGCTATCCACCAGTTTCTGCCGTCCGGTGAAGAACGGGTGGCAGTTGGAGCAGATTTCCACGCGGATGTCGCCCTTGTGCGTGGAGCGCGTCTTGAAGGTGTGTCCGCACGCGCAGATGACGTTGACTTCGTTGTAGGCAGGGTGGATGCCGGCTTTCATGGTGTGGGGAAACCTCTTGACTTTCCCCAGTATAGCAAACCGCCGGCGGCAAGGCAGGAAAGCAAAAGCCCCGCGGCCGGACTCCGGCGGCGGGGCTTTCGGTAGCCTTCAGGTACAGGCCTGCGGCCTGTCTCGGGTGCGCTCGAGTGGTTTGGATCCGGCTCGCTTCCTTTCGCCACGCCCGGTGGGCCTTGATGGCGAGCGGCACGGAAACCAGGAGCGAGCCTATCCGCTGACCACCTCGCGCGTACGCTTACTACCAGAACTCATATGGGCTGGACCACCTCCTTTCTTCCGTGATGCCCCGATAGTACGGGAATCGGGAGGATTTGTCAACAGGAATCTGCGACCGGACGCCAATCCGCTGGGGCCTATGGCCGCATGCGCCCACATCTAGCGGTCGGCTTCCAGACCACGGGCCCGCATCTCCCATCCAGTTTTCCTCACCTCAGAACCAGCCTGCGGGCAGAGGGACGATCGCGCGGCGTATTTTTTCTCCCACGTTTAGCTCGCGGACTTCCAGCGTGAAGGGCTCGGTCTGACGCAGGAAGACGCCATACAGAGGCACATCCCGGGGGCGCACCACGTACCGTCCCTCTTGCAGTGCGAATACGTCCAGCGGCGAGTCGAGGACGGCCGGGGATCCAGGCCGCACGCGCAGACGGAATGCCAGGGTCGAAGGCTCGTAGTTGCCGTAGCTGAAGCAGTGTCCGATGCAGGCCCGGTCGATCATGTGCAGCATGGGATTCATGCCGGCCGGCATCGTGGTGACATCGGTCACGGCGCGGCTGCCGTGGGGCAATCGCCTGACCGTCTCGTGGAAGGCTCTTTCGGCCTGCCCCAGGGTTCGCCAGTCCGAGAAGAGGAAGACGAAATAGATGACGGCTGCTGCGGAGCACGCCCCCAAAGTAAAGCGGAATGGCAGGCGGGCGCAAAGCCAGGCATGCAGGAACAGCGTGAACCACAGCGCCAGCCGCCAGTCGATGAAGAACAGGGATTGGCGGGTGCCCGGCCACACGAGGCTCGTCGGGAGCATGGCCAGGCCGGCCAGCATCAGCACCATCAAAGGCGCTGCAGGGTGGTCGAAGGCGCGCCGTCTGAACCGTGCGGCCACCCAGAGCACAGCCGTCACCCAATACAGTGCCAGCAGCAGCCCTGGCGCCATGTACCTGCTGGGGTGGTACGCGAGAAAAGGCGTGATGCCGGAAAGGTGGAGCCAACGAGCCGTCATTCTGACGGTAGGCAGAGCGGCCGACAAGGCTGCGGCGATCCCAGCCACGCCCAGGATGCCTCCTGCCAGGAGCCACTTGCGGCGCTCCGGTGACAGCTTCCGTTGCGCCAGGACAAAGGCGGCGCAGGCGGCTGCCAGGGCGGCCCCCATCAGATGGCCGAGGGCCGCGGCCCCGAGAAGAGCCGCAGCCGCCACCAGTGCGGCTGCCCCTCCCGCGGCCGCCAGGCCAACGGCCCAGAAGCCGAGGGCGCACGAGAGATAGTAATTGAAGAAGCCCTGGTGGTAGATCCATCCGTAGCTGAGCATCGCCAGCAGCGGCGCAGAAGGCCATGCGGAGCGTTCCGTCAGACGCCCCAGCAGGAAGAACGCGCCCCAGAAGAACAGCAGCACCGCCACCGAGACCGCAGCCTTTTCCGCGAACACCGGTCCACCCAGCCGCCACAGCCCTTCCAGCCACCAATCGAACAGGATGTTGGAATATTGCGGCGCGACTTCCAGGCCCAGTGGTGCGCCGGCCTTCACCTGCAACACGAGCCATGTGTTGTAGAGGTGGCTGGCCAGGTCGCCCGCCTGCACGTTCTCCTGAACGAGCACGGGGGCAATGAGCAGGAGAGAGACCGCGGCGTAGGCAAGGGCCTGGCGCAGGAATGCCGGCGGGCCGTAAAGTGCCACAATGATTGAAACGGCGGATCCGCGGCGGCGCTTTAGTGTTGCGGGAGGAAACCGGGCAATGACATCATCGGACCGGCGAGCCCGGGAATGAGAGGCTACGCTATCCCCCGGCCGGGACTCGGCCGTGGACGCGCCCAACTGCGCTGTCCGTGAGTCGAACGGGGAGGAGGCAACCGCCCGACCTCAGAGAGATAACCTAGACCCACCCACCTTGGGGCACGTGAGATGCCAAGGTTAACTTGTTGAAAACGACCGCTGGCTTACCCCCTGCCGAGGGGGCGGTGTACATACTTTGGGATTCCCGCTATGGAAGCTGGAATTGGCGACGTCTGCAAGGGGCAGTACAATACGGGGGGATGTCACCCGGACAGGGAGCGAAGAGAAGATGAATCCGGCCGGCGGTCTGGCCATGACGGTGGCGCGGCGCGGCATTGCGGCGATGTTCTTCTCCGGGATGCTGATGGCGCTGCTGGGGGCCGTGCTGCCGGTGTGGCGGTACCACCTCCAGCCGGATTTCGTGCTGATCGGACATTACTTCCTTCTCCAGAACCTCGGCGTGCTGGCGGGCGGTGCGGGCGGGGCGTGGGTCCTGGGCAGGAAAAGTGTCGCATTCACGCTGGCGCTTGGATGCGGCCTGGCGTGCGCGGCGCTGCTGTTGCTGGCTGCGTTCTGTCCGCCGGCCAGCGTTTGGGGGCGGCTGGCGGGGTTGCTGCTGATGGGGGGCGCGGCCGGGGTGATCAATCACGCGGGCATGCACGCGGTGACGCCGATGTACGAGCTGCACCGCACGGCGACGCTGAACCTGGCGGGAATCCTGTTTGGGGCGGGATGCCTGGTGTGCGCGCTGTTCCTTTCGGGCGCCTTCTTCTTCTACACTGCGCCGAGCCTGCTGATCCTTCTGGCGGTGCTGCCGGGGCTGGCGGCAGGGGTCTTCGCCAGGACCCCCCGGATTCCGCATATTGTGCTGCCGGAGCGCCACTGGCGGGAGGCGCTCGAAGACTTCCGCAAGCCGGCGGCACTGCTGTTCGCGGCGCTGCTGTTCTTCCAGTCCGGCAATGAGGGCGCGCTGGCCGGCTGGCTGGCGCTGTTTCTGACCCAGCGGCTGGGAGCGAGCCCGGCGACGTCTCTGCTGCTGCTGGCGTTGTACTGGGCGGCGCTGCTGGTGGGCCGGACGGCAGCCCAATGGGCGCTGACGCGGGTGCGGCACGGAAGGATGCTGGCCGGAGCCGTGGTGGCGCAGATCTTTGGCTGCACGGCGCTGTACTTCACCGACAATCTGTTCGGCGCCACCGTTGGCGTCCTGCTGGCGGGTGGAGGCTTTTCGGTGATTCTGCCGCTGGTGCTGGAAAAGATCGGCGACCGGTTCCCGCAGTTTCATCCGGCGGTGTTCAACGGCATCTTTTCCATCGCCTGGACGGGAGCGCTGCTGGCGCCGGCGACGCTCGGCTATATGGCTCATTTTGCCGGCATCGGCGTGGTGATGGGGCTGCCGGTGCTGGGGGCGGTCATGGTGATCGTGCTGCTGCTGGGGCTTTGGCTGGAGGCCAGGCTTACCGCAGCCTGAAAGCGGCCTGTCCGGCGGGACCGTCGTAGATCAGTTCGATGCGCTTGAGCTTCGCATGTTTGCCCCGCCAGTAGAAATACACGAGCCCGGCAGCTCCGGCCGGCGGGGCCTCCATGCGCGACAGGCCGAAACTCTCCACGGCCTCAGCGGCTCCAAGCAGCGCGCGCGGCGTCTGCGCCTGTTCCGAACCCGGCCCTCCTGTGGGGATGCGCGCCTCCGGATCTCCGGGAAAACGCTCCGCACGCCGGGGCCGGCCGAAGATCACGCCCCCTCCGCCCACGCCGCCGCCGGCGACAATGCCCGGCCTCTGCTCGTAATGATCCGGATTGCGGATCGCCAGCGCGACGGTTCCCGGGGTGACCGGCAGCAGTTCGGGCTTCCTGCCGTTGAGCCGCAGCCTGAAATGAGAGGGCGAAAACTCCAACGGAGACCGGTCCGGAAACAGCGCCACTTCCACGACGAGAAAGTCCTGCGTGAAGAAGCCGCCCGTCTTTGAATCGAAGGCGCGCCCATGGTACTCCACTCCGATCGAGCCACTGGCAAGCACGGAATGGTGCGGGTAAGCGGCGGCCGACGGACGGGGATCCAGCCCGCCGGCCAGCAAACCCAGAGGCAACAGCGCGGGCCACAGCCGGGGCACGGCCTCAGGATACACTGAAGCGCATGAGACGCGAAGCCTGGCTGGCGCTGGCGGCCGCCGGCGCCATGGCCGTTCCCGCGGGAGCGCAGACCCTGGAGCGGAAGATCGAGGCGCTGCTGGAGCGGCCCGCAGCGCAGCGGGCCACATGGGCCTATCGCGCTGTGCGGCTCGCCAGCGGCGCCGTGCTGTGTGAGCGCAACGCCCGCGTCCCGATGACGCCCGCTTCCAATACGAAGCTCGTGAGCACGGCGCTGGCGCTGCTCCGGCTGGGGCCGGATTACCGGTTCGTGACGCGCGTGCTGGCCGCGCAGGCGCCCGATGCGGAGGGCCGCCTCCGCGGCGATCTCCGCCTGGTGGGCGGGGGCGATCCCACGCTGTCCGGGCGCGCGGTGCCGTATGAGAAAGACGCGAAGGAGGGCGATCCCCTCGGGCCACTCGGAGAGCTGGCCGATCAGGTGGCTGCACACGGCGTGAAGGAAATCGATGGGGACGTGGTGGGTGACGCCACCCGCTGGCCGTGGTCTCCGTATCCGGCAGGCTGGGCGGTGGGCGACATGACGTGGGAGTACGGCGCGCCGGTGAGCGCCTTGACCGTCAATGACAACGCTGTGCGGCTGTCCGTGCGGCCGGGGCAGAGCGAGGGGGCGCCGGCCACGGTGGAGTTCGTTCCGCCGGTGGAGCCGTTCACGGTGCACAACACGCTGCGGACGCGCGCGGGTGTGGAGCGCCGCGTGGAAGTGTCGCGCGCGCCGGGCTCACGCGTTCTGGAAATCCGAGGCCTGGCGCCTCCGGGCGGCGGAGCGGCGGTGCAGTGGCTGGCCGTGCCGGAGCCGGCGCAGTTCGCCGCCGAAGTATTTGCGCTGCTGCTGCGGCAAAGAGGGATCATTATCCGGGGTCAGGCGCGGGGGCTGACGCGCCCGCCTGGAGTGGAGTGGAGCGAGCCGCAGGGAGTGGAGCTGGCGCGGCGCGAATCGCCGCCGCTCGTGGAGCTGGCGCGGATCGTCAACAAGGTGAGCCAGAACCTGCATGCCGAGATGCTCTTGCGCGAGACAGCTCATCTGCTGCGCGGCGAGGGAACGGCGCGCGAAGGCGTGGAGGAGGCCAAGGCTCTGCTGAAGGAGGCGGGAGCCGGCGAGGCGGAGTTCGACCTGGAAGACGGCTCGGGCCTTTCCCGCCGCGGGCTGCTTTCGGCCTTTACGCTGGTTGCCTTGCTCCAGCATATTGAGGCGAAGGGCATAGGAGATCTGTTCCGGTCGCTCCTGCCGGTCGCCGGATACGACGGCACTCTGAGCGGCCGCTTTCGTGGCGTGGAGGACGCCGCGGCCATCCGCGCCAAAACAGGAAGCCTCTCCCATGTGGCGGCGCTGTCCGGCTATGCGGGAAACGACCCGGCCCGGCGCGTAGCGTTTTCCATCATCGTCAACGGATACACGGCGCCGGCCGCCGAAGTGCGCTCGCTGATGGATACAATAGCGGTAGAGATTCTCAGGGAAAGCGAACGGTAAGCTCATGCCGATTTTCGAATATAGCTGCACGGAATGCGGACTCCGTTTCGAGAAGCTTGTCCGGAAAGCGGAGGGAGGCGGCGAGCTCTGCTGCCCCTCGTGCGGAAGCGGGCAATTGCGAAAAGAATTCTCCACCTTTTCCGCCCACTCGGGCGCAGGCAAGGGCGAGGCGTCCGCGCCCATGTGCCCGTCAGGGGGCGTGTGCCCCACGCCGGGCGCCTGCGGCCTGAATTAGAAAATTCCGGCAGGGCTGCGGACTCCCGCTTGACTTTCGCTGCCTCTTCGCCAACAATGAGTGCATGGCACTCACGCCGCGGCAGAAGGAAGTGCTGGACTTCCTGGCCGGCTACATCGAGCGGCACGGCTTCAGCCCCAGCTTCGAAGAAATTGCCGCCGGACTGAACCTGTCTTCGCTGGCGACGGTTCACAAGCACATCTCCGCGCTGGAACAGAAAGGCTACGTGCGGCGGCGTTTCAACGAAAGCCGCTCCATCGAAGTGTCCCGCAGCTATCTGGAGGCGGAGCGCGAACGGCTGGAGGCCCGGCATGAAGGGCAGAGGGAGGTGCCCTTGCTGGGACGGATCGCGGCCGGCTTCCCGGTGGAAAGCGTGGCGTCGCCGGAGACGCTCGATCTGGGCGAATTCACGGCATCGGAAAACATATATGCGCTGCAGGTGAAAGGCGATTCCATGATCGACGATCACATCTGCAGCGGGGACTTCGTGCTGGTGGAGCGGGTGGCGGAAGTGCGCGACGGCGAGATCGTAGTGGCGCTTGTCGACGGAATGGAGACGACCCTGAAGAGGCTCTACCGCGAGCCCGACGGGCGGATCCGCCTTCAGCCCGCCAACGCTGAAATGGCGCCGATCTACGTCGAGCCGGAGCGGCTGGAAATACAGGGGCGCGTGCTCGCCGTGCTGCGGAAATTCCGCTCGCAGGCGTCGGCGCAGCGGGTTGGATAGCGAAGGCGCTGAGCGTGGCAGGCGATCCGGCTCGGGCGGAGGTGGTGTGCCGCAACCGGGCGATCTCAACCGCCTTGTGCCAATCGTCCTGATCGCGGCCGTGCTCCAGGCCGCAGCTCAGCCAAAGAAGGCAGGCTGCGGGCGGTCCTGCGGGGGTGCGCAGCCCTGCCCGTGGCGGCGGGCGCCCGGGTAGCGCCCCTGGGCGCGGATTCTCCGGCCGCTGAGGAAGGAGCCTTCGTTTTTCTGGCTTCAGCCATAATGGTTTCTCCGATTCAGAGGGAATTCCTGCTCAGCCGGCACAAAAATGGAACAATTGAGTCGGTTGAAACAGCCGGTGCGACTGGCGTACAAGGCAGGTGGCGCAAGGACAATTCGGTGGCGCGCGCCAATTAATTCCGGCATGAGCCAGGAACGGGAGCAAAGTTCTGCGGCCGCCAATCCGGCCGCCAGGCCTCCAAAATCAACGCGGCCAGCCCGGGCCGGACCGCAGGATTTCCGCCAGGCGGACCAGAAGATCCGGCTGGCCGAAGCCGCCCGCTTTGGTCACCAGCAGGCGCTTTTTTCCTTCCGCCTCGAACCAGCTTGCCACCACGCCTGGCAGGACCTCCGCTGCCGGAAAGAGCAGAGGATCGCCGAAGCGCCCCAGGATGATGCGGGCCGTATCGCCCCCGAACACGATCAGAGCCGCGGCCGGCCCGATGGCGTCTTCGAGCGCCGCCTCCCGCCAGCCGCGGACGAATACGCCCGCAGCCTGGGCGGCCTCGATCTGCGCGCGCGAAGCCGGATGGGCGCTGCCATTGATCACCAGGCATTCGCTGACGGGTGGCAGAGGCTGCGGCCGCCGCGCCATGCCCGTGCGCCGCGCCAGCACGGCCAGAAGTCCGGCGGGTCCGGCGGCCAGCTTCGGGGCGGGCTCGGCGAGAACCGCATCCGCCGCGCTCTCCAGATCCTGATCGCAGCTGCCTTCGTGAATCCTGATCCGCTCGAGAGGCGCGCCCTGCCAGGCCAGCACCTCGCGAATGCGGCCGTCGCGCACCGGATCCAGCGGATCGAGGGCGAAGGCCGACTCCTCGACTGGAGTCCCGTCCACGTACAGTCTTCCTCGCCGCACCGTCCTGCCAAGCCGCGGATACGCCGGCGCGTAATGGATGTTGCCCGGCGGAAGCGCCGAAAGTTCAGCGCCGATGTTGCCGCGCAGCGTCGAGTCCGTTTTCTTATAAATCAATTCCGCCGGAATTTGTTCGATCCACGCCGCGGCCCGCCGCCGGGCTTCCTCCGGATCGAGGTGGCGGGATTCCGTGTCGATCACGGATGCCGCCGCCGCGGGATCGCGCTGCACCGCCACCACTGAGCCTTCCAGCAGCGCGCCCGCCTCGAGCGCTCCCGTGAGATCGTCAGCAAGCACCAGCGCTTTTCTCATGTCGGATCCGGGCGCCCTCTGATTCCACCATACGCCGCGAGCTTCCAGAAAAACCGTAGCTGCGGCCCGCGCGGCGCGCAGGGTTGGCTTGGGGCCGGTCGTTCCTGCTGGCCCGCAGCGCGTTTAAGGCGCGACTGACAGCAGAGGGGAGCCGCGCGTGGAGGCAGCGCCGGCGGATTCTGTGCAGCGCGCGAAGGCCGCGCCAGCGGCCGGAGCAAGCGGCTCCCGCATGGTGAGCGCCGCTGACCGCTCCTTCCGGGCGCTCAGGCGCCCTCCAGTCGCGGCACTGAACACGGCCTTCGGCCCGCTCCAGTCGCGGTTCTTCTGTTCCGCAAACGGCGGCATGGGGCCAGAACCTGCCCTTCAGAAAAACCAGCGCAGCCGCACGCCGGCCGTAAAGGGCTGCACGACGCGCGTGCCGACGAAGATCGACTGAAAGTTGTACAGCGCCGTCCGGTTGGTGAGATTGGTGAACTGGATGCCGACGTCGTAGCGCTTCTTCTGGTCGACAGTTCGCTCGAAACCTGCCACCAGATCGACGATATTGCGCGGGCGGACGCGGGCGGGAGTCTGATTGAGCCTGACATAGGGAAGCAGGTCGTGGAAATCCGGATCGGCGGCGACCTCCCCGGGATCGGACGGGTTGGCCACCAGGCCGTAGTCATACCGGTTGCTGACGGTGGCGTACCAGCCTTTCCGGTGGTTCCAGTTCACCACCGCATGCAGCGACAGCGGCTGGTCGTGGTCGATGACGAACGCGCCCTGCGTGAATGAGTCTATGGCATTGGTGCCAAGAAACAGGCCGCCTGTGAATGGCGGCGTGGCAACGGCGCGGGAGTGGGTCACGCTGAGCGTATAGGCGAAACCGCGCGCTGCATGGCCGGTGAGACGGCCCTCGATTCCATTGACGCGAATCCGCGCGAGCGTAATGGGGAAGATGATGCCGGTGTTAAGGAAATTGTCGTTGTCTTGGAGATTGCTGGAGTTCTTGTGGTACCAGGAGGCGTTCAGGCTGGCTCTCTTCCCGACCGCCTGCTGGAGGCCCGCTTCGAGGAAATTCTGCTCCTCGGGGCGGATAGGCGCCCAGCCGCCGAGAGCCGCCTGCACGGCAGGCGGCGTCAGCGCCGCCACCTGAGGCGATGATGAGAGCAGAAGGTTTTCGTTCGGCGGCGTCTGATACAGGCGGGAGTAGGAAGCCCGCAGGACCGTGCCGGTTTCCCGGATGTGATAGGCGGCGCCCAGGCGCGGCTGGAACTGGTTGCCGTTGACGATGAAGCGGTAGGCGTCGAAGCGCAGGCCGAGCGAGAGGTTCAGCCGCCCCGCCGACACGGCGTCCTGCACGAAGGCCGAGTACATGCCCCCGCTGCGGCGGCTGCGGAAATCGAACAGCCGCCCGCCGCGGGTCAGATCGTAGGGCAGCAGATTCGGGTTGTACCGTTCCCCGTCCTGCGGATCGTTGAACCATGGAGTAGTGATGCCCAGAGTGAAGTGCTCGCTCAGCGGATAGCGCTGGATATCGAAGCCCGCGCGGAGAGTGTGCCTGCCGCGTACGGCGTTGATCCGGGCGCCTGCCGTGACCGTCGACATCTGGCGCGCCTGCGAGGCGGTGACCGGGATGTCGCCCGCGCTCGGCTGCAGCCACGATTGCGCCTTCCGCGCCGAGAAATTCCCATCGAATGTCGTCTGCGCATTCAGCGTCCGGACCCAGCCCAGCGAGATGGCGCCGTCGCGCAGCAGCTGCCGCTGGTCCATCAAGTTGGCGTGCTGCGAGCGGAGGTTCGCCAACTGGAAGGAGGCGCGCCCCGCCATCAGGTTCAGCCGGAAGACGTCGCGCGCCCCGGGGTGCCAGTCGAAGCGCGTGAACGCGCGCTGGTTGTTGCCGCCGTTGTGGAGGTTGTCGAGCGACACCGAATCGAGATAGCGGTTTGTCTTCGACGTATTGAGCACGGCTGAGTAGCCGGAGTGCCCGCTCTCGCCTGAGACGTGAGTCACCTGGCTGAGCAGATCGAACTGCGCGGCGTTGACGAGCGTGCTGCCGCCGAAGCGCCGCGCCGTGCCCATGCCGGAGCGCGTCGTGATGTTGGCCACCGCGCTGACCTTGTTGCCGTATTCGGCGGGGACGTTGCCGGTGAACAGCTCGACCGTCTGCACGATGTTCGGATCCACCGCGTTGGCGAACGCCCCGGTGAGCTGGTCGGATACAGGCATGCCGTCGATGACGAATGTCATCTGGTTGTGCGCGCCGCGCGGGTGGATCGCTCCGTTGGCGTTCTGGGCGAACCCGGGCATGGAGACGATGATGCTCTCCAGCCCCTTGTTGCCCGCCTGGAGCGCCAGTTTCTCGATGTCGCCCTGATTCATCTGCACATGCGTGCCGGTTTCCTCCGGGTCGACCAGCAGCTCGCCGGCGGCGGCGACGGTGATGCTCTGGCGCAAGCCGGCGGGCGCCAGCCGGACGATCATTTCGTGAGGCACGTTGCTGCGCAGCGAGACCGTCTCCTCGTGCCGGTCGAAGCCCTCCTTTTCGATAGTCACCGTGTAGGTGTGGAACGGAATGTTGCGGATCTCGAAAGTTCCGTCTTTCGACGTCCGGATCTCGGCGCGGAACCGTGTCACCGGATTCTCCACGCGTACCGTCGCGCCGGGGATCACCGCCCCGGTGCCGTCCTGCACGGCTCCGTGAAGCACGGCCGTGGATTGCGCCAGTGCGGATGAGAAGAAAGACACGAAAACAACGGGCGCCAACAACAGGGAACGCATGGAGGAGGCCCTCTGGGAAGTACTGATACCCTCATATCACATTTCCTCGGCCGGCCACGTGCCGGAGCCTGGATGCGTTGCAGGGGCCGCGCCTTATATACTCCCTCCGGATGAGCGAAGCGGATGCAAACCGGCAGGGAATGTGGCCCAGGCTGGCCGTGCTGGCGGCGGTGTTCGCGGGCTTCGTGTTTCTGGTCCCCCGGCCGGAGACACTGACACCCGGTGCATGGCGGCTGGCCGGGCTGTTTCTGGCTACGGTGGCGGGACTGATCCTGCAACCTGTGCCCGGCGGCGCAATCGTGCTGCTGGCCGTGACTGTCGCGCCGTTGATCACGCCGCTGAAGCTCTCCGATGCGCTGGGCGGTTATGCGGATTCGACCGTCTGGCTGGTGATGGCGGCGTTCTTCATCGCCCGCGCGCTCATCAATACGGGACTGGCGCGGCGCATTGCGCTGATGTTTGTCCGCGCCTTCGGACGGAGCACGCTGGGGGTGTGTTACGCGCTGGGGCTCTCGGACATGGTGCTGGCGAGCATCATTCCGTCCAATGCGGCGCGCTCGGGAGGGGTGATTCTGCCGATTGCGCGTTCGATCGCGGAGCTGTACGGCTCGCAGCCGGGGGCAACGGCGCGGCGCATGGGCGCGTACCTGATGGCTGGCGTGTATCAATCGATCTGCGTGACGGCGGCGATGTTCTTCACCGGCCAGGCGAGCAACCCGCTGGCGGCGCAGATGGCGGGCGCCTTCGGCTACACGGTAACGTGGGCGGGTTGGATCTTCGCCGCCTGCGTGCCGGGCGTGTGCTCGCTGGCGCTGACGCCGTGGGTGGTGTCGAAGATCTATCCGCCCGAGATCCGGCGCACGCCCGAGGCGGCGGAGTTCGCGCGCGCGGAGCTGGAGAAGATGGGGCCGATGTCGGCGCAGGAGAAGATCCTGCTCGCCGTCTTCATCTCCGTCTGCGGCGCGTGGGCGACGTCATCCTGGACCGGCCTCGACATCACGGTGGCGGCGCTATGCGGCAGCGCGGCGCTGCTGCTGGCGCGCGTGCTCTCCTGGCAGGACGTCACGGGCGAGCGCGCGGCGTGGGACATCTTCATCTGGTACGGCGGGCTCCTCCGGCTGGGCAAGGCGCTGCACGAGCAGCATGTGACGGAGACCTTTGCGCAGCGGTTCGGCGCAATGCTGTCGGGGCTGGAATGGTTTGCGCTGCTGGTGGTGGCGCTGCTCGTGTTCTACTACGCGCACTATCTGTTTGCGAGCATCACGGCGCACCTGCTGGCGCTGTATGCGCCGTTTCTGGCGCTGCTGGCGGCGAAGGAAGCGCCTCTGGGCCTGGTGGTGTTCTCGTTCGCCTGCTTCGCCAACCTCAGCGCGGGGCTGACCAACTATGGCACGACGCCCTCGCCCATGTACTTTGCGCAAGGGTATGTGCCGTTCCGGGACTGGTGGCGCGTGGGATTCCTGGTGTCGCTTTGCCACCTTGCGGTGTGGGGCAGCGTAGGGTTCGTCTGGTGGAAATTGATAGGACTTTGGTGAGCCGCGCCGCTGCGGCTTAGCTGACCGCTTCCACTTCCACCTTGCGGGCGGCGCGCTCGAAGCGCAGCTTCGCCTGGTGCTCCTGCCAGAGGGTCGACAAGCCCGCCCAGAAATAACCCGACACAAAAATCATCAGGAAAGGCAAGGCGAAGTAGTTCATGACGTCGATGCAGTAAGCCACCATGACCAGGAAAAACAGCCCCATGCCGATCTCGGCAAACGGCAGCCACCCCGACTTCCGTTTGTAGACCACGGCCACCTGCGCGCCAGCCGCTTTGGGAGCGTACTTCGGCGTGCGCACGAAGCTCGATTGCTTGCCAAGCAGCGCTTCCAGGACGGCTTTCGTGTTTGAGATCGTGAGCGCCACCCCCATCGCCAGCAGGAACGGCAGGATCAGAATGGCGCGCTTCCAGCGGTCCGGATACAGCTCTTTCTCCGCCAGCAGGTAAAAGGACACCACGCTCCAGAAGGAGCAGATGATGAGCGGCACGTCGATGAAAAGCAGTTGCTGCCAGCCGATGTAGAAGCGCACCATCATCACCGGCAGCATCAGGGCCGACACAAAGACCATCATCGGATAGCTGATGTTGGGCGTCAGATGGAACCACGCCTCCGCTTTCTCGCGCCAGCTCACGTTGGATCGCAGGATGCGCGGCAGCAGCTTCAGCGCCACCTGCGTCAGCCCTTTGGCCCAGCGCTGCTGCTGCACCTGGAAGCCGTAAGTGTCCACGGGAAGCTCCGACGGGCATTCGAGCCAGGGCAGATAGACGAACTTCCACCCTCGAAGCTGCGCCCGGTAGCTCAGATCGCTGTCCTCGGTGAGCGTGTCGTGCTCCCAGCCGCCGGCGTCCTCGATCATCTGCCGGCGCAAGATGCCGGCGGTGCCGTTGAAGTTGAAAAACAGCCCCGTGCCCCAGCGCGCCACATGCTCGAGCGCGAAGTGCCCGTCCAGCATCAGCGCCTGCACTTCGGTCAGCAGGTTGTGGTGGCGGTTGATGTAAGTCCAGCGGGTCTGCACGAGCCCTACCTGGGGATCGGCGAAAAAGTGGACCGTGCGCTCGAGGAAATCCTCCGGCGGCATGAAGTCAGCGTCGAAAATGGCGAGCAGTTCGCCTTTGGCGCGCTTCATTCCCTCCTGAAGCGCTCCCGCCTTGAAGCCCGTCCGGTTGGTGCGATGGATGTACTCGATTGGATGCCCCTGGGCGCGCAGCCGCTCCACCAGCGCCTCGGTGTAGGGGTGTGTGTCGTCGGTCGAGTCGTCGAGCACCTGGATTTCGAGCAGCTCCCGCGGGTAGCGTACCTTCAGCACGCTGTCGAGGAGCTGATCCACCACGTTGCGCTCATTGAACAGCGGCAACTGGATCGTGACGCGGGGCAAAGTTTCGAACCGCTGTTGCGGCTCGCGCGGAATCTTGTGCCGCGACTTCAGATACCGGTAAATGATGACAAAGCGATGAGCGCCGTAGATGGCCAGCGTGCCCAGCATCAGGAAATAGGGAACGAGCAGCAGCCAGTCGAACCAGTCGAGCTGATGAATGCCGGCGAATGTGTCGTCCGTCAGAACTCTCGTCCAGCGGTCCGCCGCAGACGGCGCCAACAGCAATGCCAAGATCATGTCCGGCTACCTTTCCCGGTGCCCTGCACAGAATGAAGCGGCGGCTGCTCCCGCAGCGGCGCCGGCGCAGCCATCTCCTCCGTGCCTGCCATTTCCTATCATAAACCGGCGCGGTATGCTGCACCGCAGCCCGTTCCGGCGTAGAATGGCGATGACACTCATGGAAACTCACGTCAAGGTGCTCGCCTGGTTCAACCTGATCCTCGGCGGACTCGGGGTTCTCGCCGCTGCGGCCACGTTCGCCGGCGGTTCCATCATTCCTGCCATCGTTGCGGCTGCGGCGGGAGAGGCCGGGTTCCTCCCCGCCTCGATTCTCCAGGCGGTCGTAACCGTCATTGTCATCGTGATCCTGGTGCTGTCCCTGCCCACGCTGATTCTCGGGTTCGGGCTATACAATCTGCGCCCGTGGGCGAGGATCCTGGGCATCGTGCTGGCGGCGATTCACCTGTTGAATGTGCCCGTGGGCACGATCATCTCGGTGTACGCCTTCTGGGTGCTGCTGAACCCGCAGACAGAGGCGCTGTTCCGCCGCTCCCAGGCCTGAGGGCGCGCATCTCGCGGGCGCAGGCACAGGTCGGACTGGTCCTTCATTCTCCCTCGCGACGGCGTGCAGACGGGCGAATTGCAGAAGTGCGAAGCGAAGCGCACTCTTTCCCGCGCCAGGCGGCCGAGGTTCGGCGTCGCCGCCTGCCGGTTGCCGTCGCAGCCCATGACGTAGGCGGCGTGATCGTCGGCCATCAGGAAGAGCAGGTTCGGCCGCCGGCGGGCGCGCCGCCCGAGCATCACAAACGGGGCCACGCCGGCGCTGAATTCACTTCGGCTCAGCACAACACGATCTTACGCCTGCCGGGATGTTGAATCGCTCCCGGCGCTTCCCTATCATCAGAGTCAGGGGGCTCGTGCCAGGGCTATGGTGCAGGAACTGAATCAGCGCGCGACTGAGGTTCTTCACGCCATTGTCCAGACCTATGTGGAAACGGGCGAGCCGGTAGCTTCCCGGACCATCGCCCGCCGCCGCAAACATCCTCTGAGCCCGGCCACCATCCGCAACATCATGTCGGACCTGGCGGAGATGGGCTATCTGGAACAGCCGCATACTTCGGCCGGGCGCGTGCCGACGGCGAAAGCCTTCCAGCACTATGCCGCCAGCGTCGCCGCCAGACTGAGGAGCGTGCCTGCCGATGAACGGCTCCGGAATGGCCTGGCGCCATTTGGCACTCCGGACGAATGCGTGCAGCAGGCTTCGCACCTGCTGACTTCCCTGACGCGGAACGTCGGCATCGCCGCCGCCATCCCGGCTTCGGCGCAGACGCTGGATCAGATCGATCTGATCCGGCTCCCCGACAGCCGGATCCTGATGATCGTTGTCACGCGCGACGGACTGGTGCACAATCAGGTGGCGCAACTGCCCGAGCCGGTGACACAGGACGAATTGCAGTCGATCCGGAACTACGTCAACCAGCACTTCTCGGGCTGGCGGCTGCGCGACATCCGGGCGGAACTCGACCGGACCGTGACCGAGGACCGCGCCGTCTATGACCTGCTGATGCGGCGCCTCCAGCTCTTGCATGCGCAGGGATTGCTGGCGTTCGAGCTGCCGCCGCGGGTCTATCTGGAGGGCGCTTCCAATCTTCTGGGACTCGATCTGCACATCACGCGGGAGCGGCTGCGGGAGCTGTTCCGCGCCCTGGAAGAGAAGCAGAGGCTCATCGAGCTGCTCGACCAGTTTCTGGACGCCGGGCAGGAGGGCTTGCAGGTGCGGATCGGACTGGCGCAGGCGCATCCGGCGCTGCGGGATTTTGCCCTCATCGGCATGGCCGTGGAAGGTCCCGGCGGGTTGCAGACTCGCCTGGCGGTGCTCGGGCCGCTGCGGATGAATTATCCGCGGGTGATGGCGGCGGTGGTGCGGTTGCGCTCGGTGCTCGAAGGCCTGCCGCAGTAAACGGGCGGCCTGCTACTCTGGGATTTGAGGCTTCAGTAGTGGTTTTATGCCAGAACAGGAAGTGCCAAACACAACCGCGGAGGACGTCGCTTCGCTGTCAGCGGAGGCGCAGTCGGCCCTGAATCAGGATGAGACGCAGCCGCCCTTCCCTCCCTCGGAGGCCGAGGCGCTGGCTGCAGAGCGCGACAGGCTCGCGCAGGAGAAGGCCGAATTGCAGGACCGCCTGCTGCGGCTGGCCGCCGAGTTCGACAATTTCCGCAAACGCAGCGAACGCGAGCGGCTGGAAGCGATCGAGTACGCGGCGGCCGGCGCTCTGGCCGCCCTGTTGCCGGTGCTCGACGACCTGGAACGGGCGCTGAAGACGCCCACTTCCGATGCCGACTACGCCCGCGGCGTGGAACTCATCTATCAGCGTTTCTCCGAAGCCCTGCGCAAGCTCGGCGTCGAGCCGGTGGAGGCCGAGGGCAAGCCGTTCGATCCCAGCCTTCACCACGCCATCGAGCGCGTCGAGGATGCCGGCGTCGAACAGGACACCGTGGCTGCCGAACTCCAGCGCGGTTACACATACAAAGGGCGGCTGCTCCGCGAAGCTCTCGTGCGCGTCGCCGTCAAGAGCGGATCGTGACGAAGCGCGACTACTACGAGATCCTCGGCGTTTCCCGCTCCGCCACGGAGCAGGAGCTGAAGAGCGCCTACCGCAAGCTTGCGCTCAAGTACCATCCGGACCGCAATCCGGGCGACAAGCAGGCCGAGGAAAAGTTCAAGGAGGCGGCCGAAGCCTACGGCGTGCTTTCGGATCCCGAAAAGCGCCGTCTTTACGACTCCTACGGCCATCAGGGCCTCTCCGGCGCTGCCGCGCCGGGCTTCGATCCGGAAACGTTTGCCGATTTCGCCGACATCTTCGGCGACTTCTTCGGCTTCGGCGACGTGTTCGGCTCTTCGGCGCGCCGCCGCAACCGTCCGCAGCGGGGCGAGGACACGCGCTTCGACCTTGAAATCGAGTTGCAGGACGCCATTTTCGGCAAAGAGGTCGAGATCCAGATTCCGCGGATGGAGACCTGTCCCGCCTGCCAGGGCTCGCGGGCCGAGGCCCACGATGGCTGGACCACCTGCTCCGCCTGCCATGGCCGCGGCGAGACCTTCTACCGGCAGGGTTTCCTCACCATCCGCCGCACTTGCCCGCAATGCGGCGGCGCGGGCCGGATCCTGCGGCGGCCCTGCCGCCAGTGCCAGGGGGAAGGATTCGTCCACAAGACGCACAAGCGCAAGATCCAGATCCCTGCCGGCATCAACAGCGGCGACAAGCTGCGCGTCTCCGGCGAAGGACAGCCCGGACTGAATGGCGGCCCGCCGGGCGACCTCTACGTGTTCATCATCGTCAAGCCGCATCCTGTCTTTGACCGCCGCGAGTACGATCTGCACTGCACTGTGCCGCTGAATGTCGCGCAGGCGGCCCTGGGATGCGAACTCAACATCCTCACCTTCGAGGGTGTGCAGACCGTCAAAGTTCCCGAAGGCGTGCAGAGCGGTGAGACCCTGCGGCTGAAGGGCCGCGGCGTGCCGCACCTGCACGGCAAGGGCCGCGGCGATATCGTCGTTCACCTCGACGTCCGCATTCCGCGCAAGCTGACGCGCGAGCAACGCAAGCTGTTCGAGCAACTCCGCGAGACCCTGCCAGACGAAAGCGATCCGCAGGAGAAGTCGCTGCTCGAGAAGCTGAAAGACTACCTCGTCTGACCGCTGCCGGCCGGCGCCGGCTTGCGCCCGACGGCGATCAGCGAAACGCCGGGCCAGGGCAGCCAGCCGTCCACGCGCTTCCACAGCCACACCAGCCGGTCGAAGATCCAGAGCTGCACGCGGCTGAACGTGCGCCGCTTGAGCACCCTGCCGTTCCACCACCAGCCCGGGCGCGTCACCCGGTTGAAACCGAAAATGCGCTCTACTTCGAAACCCGCCTGTTCCATCTTCTCGCGAAGCTCCCGCTCCGCGTAGCGGCGACAGTGGCCCAGCACGACATCGAGTTCGCCGTAGATGCCCTGGCCTTCCGGCACAAGCACGATCGCCCTGCCGCCGGGAGCCAGCACGCCGTGAAGATGGAGCAGCGCCAGCCGGTCGTCCTCCACGTGTTCCACCACATTCAGGCAGACCACGGTGTCCACCAGGCCGCGCAGCGGCTCGAAGTCCTCCCCGCGGGTCAGGTCGACGCGCGCCGTGCGCACGTTCGGGCGGTGGGAGAGGCGCGCCGCCAGCCGCGCCAGATGCTCCCCATCGATGTCGGAAGCGACATACAGATCCCGGCCAGGCGCCAGGCGCCGTGTCAGGTTGCCGATGCCGGAGCCGATCTCGAGCACTCTCCTGCCCACGAACGGCGCGATCGTGTCCGCCATCCAGGCGTTGAACCGCCTCGTGCCGGCCAGGCGGTCCAGGATCTCCGGCCCCCGCTCGACGTAAGTGTCGCGCTGCAGTGCGAACCGGATCAAAGTGAGAACGCCCCACAGCGCATCCCGCGGCCGGATCTTCTTGCCCTCTTCCTTCGTGCGGCCGTGATAGCGGATGGGCGTCTCATAGATCACAGCTTCGCGCTGCGCGAGTTTCAGGGTCAGCTCTACTTCGAAGCTGAAACCATTCGTGCGCAGCGGAATGCTGCGCACGAGCGCAGTGCGGAACGCCTTGTAGCCGGTCCAGACGTCGGTGAGATTCAGATCGGCCACGGCGTTGACCAGCGCTGTCAACCATGTGTTGGCGACGGAGTGCCAGTAATACAGCACGCGCCTCTCCAGCCCCACGGCGAAGCGGGTTCCATAGACGGCATCGGCGCGCCCCTCGAGCAGCGGCTGGAGGAGCTTCGGATAATCGCGCGGGTCGTATTCGAGATCGGCGTCCTGAATGAGGGCGAACTCGCCGTGCGCTTCCCCCAGAGCCGTGCGGATGGCGGCCCCCTTGCCGCGGTTGCGCTCGTGCCGGAACACACGGACCCGCGCGGGTGCGCGGCGCATCGCCGCGAGCGCAGCCTCCGCCGTGCCGTCGGTGGAGCCGTCGTCGACCACCAGGATTTCCGTTTCGACGCCTGCGGGCAGGCCAGCCGAAAGAACCCGGTCCAGCAAGGCAGGCAGGAACTCTTCTTCGTTGTAGGCGGGAACGAGAATGCTGACGAGGGGCATAGGGAGGGGCTGCTGACTTTCCATCATGCCATCCGGCTGAGCTGCCGGAGTCAAGGGGAGATTCGGATGCGCTGCTGCGATATATTGGGGTCGGAGCGAAAGCCATGAGCGTAATTTGCCGCCGCAGTCTGCTTGCCTCCTTCGCCGCAGCTCTTCCGCTGCCGGTGCGGGCGGCCGATCCGTGGACCAAGCCCCCAGGGGAGTGGAGCGATAAGGATGTGCAGAAAGTGCTCTTTGATTCCCCCTGGTCGAAATCCGTCACCATCACGATGAGCAGCGGCATGCCGATGGGCGGCGGGGGACGCGGCGGGCGCGCAGGCCGTGGCGGCGGTGGCGGCGGAATAAGCGGCGGAATGCCGGATGCCAGCGTTGGCGCCGGCAGCGAAGGCGTCATGGGAGGCGGGCGCGCCGGCATGGGCGAAGGCATGGGCGGCACTATGGCGCCCTCGGTTCAGTTCCAGATCCGGTGGCAGTCGGCCAAGCCCGTCAAGATCGCCACGATGCGCGCCCGCATGGGCGCGGAAGCGGACACCTCGCCCCAGGCCCGCGCATTCATCGAGCGCGAAGAGCCTGACTATGTCATCGCCGTCATGGGACCCCCCATGGGGCCGCCGGAGGGCGGCGCGAGGCCCGGCCCGGGCCCGCGAGAGGGGGCGGCGCCGGCGAAAGGCGGCGCCACTGCGCAGGACGGGCGCGGCGATCCCGAACAATGGCTGGCGGCGCTCAAGGAAAATTCCTGGCTCGCCTGGAAGGAGCACGAAAAGCTTCATCCCTCGTCCGTGGTTCTCCCCTCGGGCGGTCCGCGCGGCGTGCTGATCTTCCACTTCCCGAAGGATCACCCGATCGAACTCGAGGACAAAGAAGTCGAGTTCTGCATGCGTCGGGGGGCGATGGAAGTGAAAAAGAAGTTTAAGCTCAAAGATATGGTGTACGAGGGCAAGCTCGCCCTGTGATGGCTGGGATTCCGCCCTATGGCTTGCGCGGGCGGCTCATCGCTTCGGCGATGGCGAATTCATACAGGGCGAGCGCGCGGAAATACTCCGTCAGCGCCGCCACTTCGCGCAGTTCCGTCTCGTAGGTGGCCTGCTCCCGCAGGTTGACAAGGAAGAGGTTGCCCTCGCCCAGCTCGAAGCGGACGCGCTCCGCCACCTCGAGCTGGCGGGCCACTTCCACTTCCTCCCGCAGCACGCGGGCGCGCTCAAAAGCGGCTCTCAGCGCGGAATAAGCGTCGCGCACCTCGGCCTCCACCTGGTCGCGCGCAAAGCGCTCGCGCTGATCGAACTGCTCGATGCGCGCCAGCGCCGCCAGGTCCCGGCCTTTCGCAGCGCGCCGCTGCGCCGGCAGATCGAAGACGAGCGCGGCGATCAGATCGTTGGGACCGCGGCCGACGCGCCGCCCGCCCAACTGGCTGGCGAAGCTCACCGAGACGTCCACGTTCGGCAGCAACTGGTTCTGCGCCAGCTTGCGGTCGACTTCCACCTGGTTGCGCTGTTCGCGGAAGCGGCGGATTTCGGGGCGCCGCTTCAGCGCCAGCTCGATGTCGTCGTTCAGCCGTTGCTCGTCGATGCCGCGCAGGGCGGGGAAGGATGGGGGCAGGCGCTCTATGCCGGGCAGCACCGGAGCGCCGGAGGCGTCGCGGTAGAACAGCGACAGCTCGATCGCCGCCTGCTGGAGCGCACGCTCCGCCTCGATGAGAAGAGCGCGCCGCGTGAGGATGGCGCGCTGGTTGTCGGTGACGTCGACGGCCGGGATCTGGCCCAGCCGGACGGCCTCGCGCAACTGCCCGTCGCGCTGTTCGGCCACCTGCAACACCGCCCTCGCCACGTTGTAGCGCTGCCCCGCGGCCAGCCACTCGTAATAGCGGCGCGTGGCCAGTTGCAGGATCACCAGCCGTTGTTGATCCACGCCAAGATCGGCGATGCGCCGGCCGATCAACGCCTTCTGCAGATCCGCGCGGCGCGGGTCGATGGTGCGGTCCCGGAACACGGGCAGCTTCACGCCGGCCCTGTACTCGCCGCCGAGATCGGTCTGCAGCTTGCCGTCGTAGGAGGCGAAACTGCCCCGCCCGAGCTGGTAGCCGGCGAAGTAGGTCATGCCCTGGAACTGCGTGGCCTGTTCGATGCCCGCCTTGTAGACGTCGTTGCGGTACTTGCCGAGATAGTCGCCTTCGTATCCGCTCCTGATCGACAGATCGAACCGTCCCGTGGCAGCCAGCACGTCCGCCGTAGCCAGGACGCGGTCCTGCAATGCGGCTAGCAGCGGCGGGTAATGCCGGTCAACGGAATCCAGCACCTCCTCGAGCCGCAGCGGTTCCTGCGCCGCCAGAGGAAACACGGCGGCAAGCAAAACCAGAGCCCGCATCACTTCTGCTTCCCTTTCGTCCCCGCCGCCCCGGGTTCGTTTTCCGCGATCACCGGCGGAAATCCGTTGAACCTCCGCCACAGTTCCCACCCGAGCCTCACCTGCCGCAGCAGCACCCATCCCTTGGCCTGCACACCCTGCCGCAGATAGCGCGCCGAGGGCCAGGGCGCGTCGTCCGGGTCGGGCGTCACCAGAATCCGGAACTTGCCTCCGTTGGTCTCGGCGGCATCCACCAGTCTCACCACGCCGCCGAATGTGCCCACGGCCACGGCCGGCCAGCCGACAAACTGAATCGCAGGCCAGCCATTGAACTGGAGCCGGACTTTGTCTCCGGGCTGCACAAGCGGCATGTCCATGCCGTCCAGCCACAGCTCCACCGTGGCCGCCTGTGCGTCGGGGACGAACAGGGCCACGGGCTCGCCGCCCTTCAGCAGTTCACTGTTGGGCTGGGCCAGCAGGCGCAACACCGTGCCATCGCGCGGCGCATGTACTTTGAGAGTCTGCTGGCGCGCCAGCCGCGAGTCCACGCGCTGGAGTTCCGCCTTGATGTTGGCGGTCTCGGCGCGCGCGAGATTGAGCGACGCCCGCTCGCTCTCGATGGCCGCGTCGGCGTCCGCGGTGATTTTCCGCAGGTCGTCCTCCAGCGCCTGTCTCTCGGTCCTCGCCGCGCTCAAAGCGGCCAGGGCCCGCCGCACTTCCGCTTCCGCCGTGGCGAACTCCTGCTGAGCCAGTTCCACCGCGCGCTGGCTCGTCAGACCCCGCTCCAGCAGGCTTTTCTGGCGGGCGATGTTGAGCCGTGCCGCGGTCAGCCGCTCTTCGGCAGCGCGCATGGCCTGCTGGTTCTGCACGATGCGCTCACCGGCCATCTGCACGCGGTTCCGGGCCGCATTGACGGCGTTGGTTTTCGATTCCTGAAGCCGCCCGATCCGCTCTTCGTGGGCCGCCGCGCGGCCTTCGGCCATCAACAGCCGTTCTCTGACAGCCTGCCGCTCGCTGCCGAGCCGCTCGAGGATCAGCGGGTCGTTGTCGGTGAGCTCCACGAGGAGCTGCCCGCCGCGGACATGCGCTCCTTCCGTGACATGCCAGCGGGCCACGCGGCCCTCCACGGGCGCGCTGATCGCCTGAATCCGTTCCAGGGGCGTGAGAGCGGAAACATGGCCCATGCCCGAGACGCTCTGCTGCCACGGCGTGAAAATCAGCGCGATCACCGATGCAGCGAAAAGGACCACCAGCGAGCGGGCCACCGTCCGGACCCGTTTCCCGCTTTCGAGTTCGGCCATTACGGGGAGCACGTGGGCGCTCATCGCCGCACCTCCATCAGCCTTTCCTCCCGGATCTCATAAACCCTGTCGCAACGCTTCAGAATCTCCTCGTTGTGGCTGGCCACGATCACGGTCCAGCGCTCGCGGCGGCCGAAGACCAGATCCAGCAGGCGGCTGCGCTCGGGCAGGTCTTCCAGCCAGTCCAGGCACTCGTCCAGCACCAGTACCCGCGGCTCGTGAGCCAGCGCGCGCGCCAGCTCAAGCTGTATGGCCTGCCCCGCCGACAACGGAGCGCCTCCCGTGGACAGCCTTGTGTGAATGCCGCCGGCAAGCCTGAGGACATGCTCCAGCAGCCCCACTTCTTCCAGCGCTTCCCGTGCCCTCTCCGTGGACAGCTCCTCGCGCCCGAGGCGCAGGTTGTCGAGCACGGTGCCTTCGAATATCTGGGGTTCCCGCACCAGCGCGATCTGGTCCCGCAGATCGTCGAGGCGCAATTCCCGGTAGTCCCTGCCGTCGATCTCCACGAGGCCGCGTGACGGCAGCCGAAGCGCATACAGCACGTCGAGCAGAGTGCTTTTCCCGCTGCCCGTGGAACCCACCAGTCCGATGCGCGCGCCCGCCTCCGCCTCCAGCGTCACGTCCCGCAACAGCGGAAAGGAGTTGCTCGCAGTCAGCGTGGCCGCAGCCAGGCGGATCGATGCCGGCCTGAGCTGCCGGGGGAGCGCCTCGCCGTCTTCGCGCTCTTTGGGAAGATCCGTCAGATAGCCCAGTTTGTCGAGCGACGCCATCAGGTCGTAAAACAACTCCAGATGCTTGCCGAATTTCGTAATGCTGCTGGTCACCAGAGCCACTACCAGTTCGGCGGCCACCAATTGGCCGAGCGTCATCTGCCTGTCGATCACCAGCCACCCGCCCACCCCCAGCAGCGCCGCGCTGGCGAGAGCCTGCAGCACGAACGAGCCGACGATCTGCCGGATCAGGACCCGGAAATGCATCGTTCGGTATTTCAGGTAGTCCTTCACCAGATCGTTGGTCCGCGCCATCGCCAGCGCCAGCCCGGCGCGGGACTTCACCGCGACCTGATGCCGCGCCAGTTCCTCCAGCCACGCCAGCAGGTCGTACTTGGCCTTGGATTCCTTCACCGCCGTGGGGATGGCCCCGCTTCCCATCGGCACAAGCACCACGAACAGGCTGATCGCCAGCACCACGTCGAAGGCGAGCAGGAACGGGTGATACACGGCCAGCAGGATCATCCCGATCAGCGTCTGCACCGCCACTGTCAGCCCGTCCAGCAACAGTGTCGCCCCGGCCTTCTGCACCGTCACCACTTCCAGAAAGCGGTTCACCAGCTCAGGACCGTGATACCGGTCAAACGCCTTCGGCTCCACCCGGACCAGCTTGTCGGCCACATCGCCCGCCAGGCGCACAAAGATCCGCCGCTGGATCATTTCCACCACGTACTGCCGGTAACCGTTCAGCCACGCCACCGCCAGCAGGGCGACGAAGACCATGATGGTCAGCACCGCCAGCGGCTGCAGCAGCGTGCCGAACGCGATGGTATTCACCACGGCCTGCACGGCGATGGGAACCACCAGTGAGATCAGTCCGGTGGCCAAGGTGTAGATCACCACCACCCAGGCGTCTTCCGATTCCATATGCAGCCACTGACGCAAGCGGAGGACCGGATGGACAGAGTGATAGATCAATCCTTGAGCTTCGTTGGCTGACATGCGGAAGTTCTTCCTGCCTGTTCTGAATCCGGAGCCGGCTCATGAGAGCAGAAGCTGACGGCCGCCACGATCCCCCGCAGGGGCGAGTGAATCCGCCGTGCACCACCCCCCGGCTTCGTCTGCGGAAGGGCGCGGACGCCCAGCGGCCCGGCTTCAGAGCCCGGCCTCACGCCTCATTCAACCATTATGTTCAGATGTTTGACCTTGAGCGCAGGTTTCGGGCATAATCGCACATAGAAGGCTACGCCAGGGAGGGTTTCCGATTCCCGCTCGATCCCTCATCGCCAAAGAGCTGTCCGAACTGCTGGGCGCCATCGCTCACCCGCACCGCCTGCGCATCCTCATCGAGCTGCACGCAGGCGAGAAGGACGTCAATGGCCTTCAGCAGATGTTGGGGATCAGCCACTCTTCTGTCTCGCAAAACCTCGCCATCCTGCGGGCGCACCACCTGGTGCGTGAAAGGCGGCAGGGCAGGCATGTCTACTACTCTCTGAGCAATCCCGGGATGGCGGAGTGGCTGCTGCACGGACTGAGGTTCCTGGAGGGTGGGCTGGCCTACCAGGAAGAAATGAAAACCGCGGTGGACCATGCCAGGCGGCTGTGGTCGCGGGGCGGCGGCTAGTTTTTGAAACCCGCCAGGCGGTAAACGTCGCGCTTGGGAAGGCGGAGTTGGCGCGCGATCTCTTTGATGGCCTGCATGCGGGACAGTCCCTTGTGCTCGAGCCGCTGCAGTTCCTCCAGAACTTTCTCCTCTGAAGCGCCGCCGCTGCTCTGCGGCGGGCAGCCTTTTCCGATCAGGAGGGTGATTTCGCCCCGCACGGAACCGCGCTGCTGCAATTGCTGGCGCACCTCGGCGGGCGTTCCGCGCAGGAACTCCTCGTGGATCTTGGTCAGCTCCCGGGCGACCACGACCGGTCTTTCGCCCAGCACCGATGCCACGTCATCCAGGGTCTCCAAAATGCGGTGCGGGGCTTCGTAAAAGACAAGCGTGGCCTCGAGGCGCGAAAGCTCCTTGAGCAGCCTGCGCCGCTCTCCCTGCCTGCGGGGGAGGAACCCGCCGAAGTAAAAGCTGTCCGTTTCCAGTCCGGCGGCCGACAGAGCCGCCATGACCGCCGAAGGACCCGGCACCGGAATGATGCGGATGCCTGCTTCCGCGGCTTGCCGGACGATCCGGAAGCCGGGATCGGAAACGAGCGGAGTGCCGGCGTCGGAGACCAGCGCGACCGACTCGCCTTGTTCCAGATGGCTGAGCAATTCCTGGCTCCGCTCGGCTTCGTTGTGCTCGTGATAGCTGATGGTGCGGGCCTGGATGCCATAGCGGGCCAGGAGCTTGCGCGTCTGCCGCGTGTCTTCGCAGGCGATCCACTGCACCGCGCGCAGGACCTCCACGGCGCGGAAGGTGAGATCGGCCAGATTGCCGATCGGCGTCGCCACCACGTACAGCGTGCCTGCCACGCGACCATTGTAAGGCCCTGCCGGCGGCAGCCGCCGTCCTTCGCGGCGCGGGATAATAATGAGACGCGCCCGCGGGCAGGGCTGGAGGCTTTGCCGGGGTGGGTCGGGTTTCCGCATGTCACTTGACGACCGAGCTGTGCCGGAGCAACGGGCTTTCCTGTATGAGAGCCTGCACCCTAAGGCGCGGATCTGGCTGGATTTTGGAGTCGTTGACCGCATCGCCTCGGAGGCGCTGCGGGGCCTGAGCGCGCTGCCGCGCCGGGGCATGGAAGTCGGCGGCGTCCTGCTGGGCCGTGTCACGGCCGCGGACGCGGCTGCCACGATCCACATCGAGGACTCCGTTCCGTTCGAGTGCGAGCATCTCTACGGACCGAACTTCCATCTTTCGCCCAAGGATCGTGACGCACTGTCGGAGATGCTCGCGGCACTGAACGCAAAGCGGCCGCGCCCGCTGTCAGCCGTCGGCCTCTACCGCACGCACACGCGGGGCGAGCTGGAGCTGACGGTGGAAGACGTCGAGGTGCTGGACGCATTCTTCCCGGGCGCGTATGCGCTTTGCCTGATGGTGAAGCCCTATGCCACGAGGCCCGGCGAGGCGGGTTTCTTCATCCGGACGTCGGGCCGGTTCCGTCCCGGACCCCCTGGCTCGACTTTTGTTTTCCGGCGCAAGGAAATGGGAGGAGGCGCAACGCCGCGGGGCGCAGCCGGGCCGGCGGTTCAGCCCGCCCCCGAGCCTGTGGAAGAGCCCGCTGGCGAGCTTGCCGGGGACACGGCGCCCGCCGCGATCGAGACGGAGCTGGCCGATGCCGAAGCGCCCGCGCCTCCGCAGAGCTCCTACACCTGGCTTTGGGTGGTCGCCCTGTTCACATTCCTCCTCGCGGGCGTCGCCATTGGGGTGCAGATCGCCGGCGGCTTTTCCCGCTCAAGCCCGCCGCCTCCTCCGGCGGATCCGTTCACTCTCGGATTGTCGGCGCTCCAATTCGGCGACGCGATCCATTTCCGCTGGAATCCGAAGGCGCCGGCGCTGGAAGCCTGCCAGAGCGCCTCCCTCGTCATCCGGGACGGCGACAACACCAAGATCCTCGACCTGCGCAAGGAAGACCTCGCCCGTGGCGCCCTGATTTACCGCTACGCCAGCTCTGACGTGCACTTCCGGATGGAGGCTGTTCTCTCTCCCGGCAACCTCGTTTCCGAGTCTTTGCAGGTGCGCCTGCTGCCGGCGCAGGAATCGCCGGCGCAGCCCGCCGCAGTCGATTCGGTAAAATGACAACGGTGATGCCGGAGAGTCCGCCAGTTCAGCCGGGGTTTGCCACGCAGCCCGAGCCGGCGCCGCAAGAGGAACTCCAGACAGCGGCCGCAGCCGCGCCGCGCCACGCCATCTCGGAGTGGGTGGTCACGATCATTCTGCTGTTGTTCGGCACCACCACGCTGGTGCAGGCTTTTGTGATCCCCACCGGTTCGATGGAAGACAGTCTGCTGATCGGGGACCACCTGCTGGTGGACAAGCTGGCTTACGCTCCCGCCGGCTTCCTGGGCCGCTACCTGCTTCCCTACACTCCGGTCCAGCGCGGCGACATCGTGGTGTTCCGCTACCCTGCCGATATCCGACAGACTTTCGTCAAGCGCGTCATCGGCGTGCCCGGAGACCGCATCCGGATCGTCAACAAGGACGTGTTCCTCAACGGGCGGCGGCTGGAGGAGCCGTATAAGGTCCACAAGACCAGCTATATCGATTCCTACCGCGACAATTTTCCTTCCGAGCCCAATACGCGTATCGACGCGCGTGCCCGGGAAATGCTGGACCGCCACGTGGAGGGCGGAGAGGTGGTCGTGCCGCCCGGGCGCTACTTCGTGCTCGGCGACAACCGCGATTCCAGCCTGGACTCCCGCTACTGGGGCTTCGTACCCCGCGAGAACATCATCGGCAAGCCGCTCCTGATCTACTGGTCCTACGACGCGCCCACGCACCGCCTGACCGGACCCGGCTTTCAGCTCGAGCACTGGAAGGACCTTGCCACGAACTTTGTGACCAAGACGCGCTGGCGCCGCACGTTCCTCCTGATCCGCGGCCACGCCATGCAGCCGTAACGCCGTTCCGCCATGAAGAATCCACAGAAAAAAACCGCCGCTCCGCCGCCAGAAAAGAAGGAAGTATTCCAGCCGGATCTGGCGGAAAAAGTCCGCTCTTTCGTTTCCGAATGGGCTGTCACCATCATCCTGCTGCTGTTTGGCACCACCACGCTGTTGCAGGCTTTCGTTGTGCCTACGGGTTCGATGGAAGACACCGTGCTGATCGGCGATCACATGTTCGTCGACAAGCTTTCGTACGCGCCTGCTGGGCCCGTCAGCCGCTTCCTTCTGCCTTACGTCGAAGTGAAGCGCGGCGACATCGTCGTTTTCAAGTTTCCCGTCAACCCGCGCGAGAATTACATCAAACGCATCGTCGGCGTGCCCGGCGACCGCATCCGCGTCGTCAACAAGCAGCTCTTCCTGAACGGCAAGGCGGTGGAAGAGCCTTACGTCGTCCACAAGACGCCCTACGTGGATTCCTACCGCGATAATTTCCCCTCGGAGCCGAACACTCGTCTGGCGGAGGCTGCCTACGACATGCTGGCCCATCATGTGGTCGACGGCGAGGTGGTCGTCCCGCCGGGCGCCTATTTCGCCATGGGTGACAATCGCGACAACTCGCTCGATTCCCGTTACTGGGGCTTTGTGCCGCGGGAGAACATCATCGGCAAGCCATCCATCATCTTCTGGTCGTACGACACCAGCACGGAGAGGCTCGCGGATCCCAACTTCATCTCCATCGACCACCTGATCGACCTTGGGCTGAACTTTTTCACCAAGACCCGCTGGAAGCGCACCTTCATGGTGCCCAAAGGCTATCCGCTGGGCTGACCGGGCGCCGTCATTCTTCGAACATCGTGTCCCGGTCCCGGAGTCCGAGCAGATACAGGATTCCATCCAGGCCCATGGTGGAAACCGACTGACGCGCACCCGCGCGCACCGCGGGCTTGGCGCGGAAGGCAATCCCCAGTCCTGCCAACCGTAACATCGGCAGGTCGTTGGCGCCGTCGCCGACGGCGACGCACTGCTCCAGGTCGAGACCCTGCTCGGCCGCCAGCGTCCGCAGCCGCCTCGCTTTCTCCGCGCCATCCACGACCGGCGGCGCCACTTCCCCGGCCACGATTCCGCCGCGCACCACCAGCGTGTTGGCGTGCAGGTAGTCGATGCCCAGCTTCGACTGGAGCTTCCGGCCGAAGAAAGTGAAGCCGCCGGACAGGATCGCCATGCGGTAGCCCAGCCGCCTGAGGTTCCGTGTCAGCCTCTCGGCGCCTTCCGTGAGCGGAATCCTGGCGGCCACCCTCTCGAGCGCCTCTTCGCGGAGGCCGCGCAGCAGCGCCACGCGCTGCCGGAGGGACTGCTCGAAGTCAAGCTCGCCCCGCATCGCCGCCTCGGTAATCTTCCGGACCTGCTCGCCCACGCCGGCTTCGGCTGCCAGCTCGTCGATCACTTCGCCCTGGATCAGCGTCGAATCCATGTCGAACGCCACCAGCCGGCGGTGGCGCCGCCACACCGAGTCATGCTGAAAGGCGATGTCCAGGCTGGCCGAACCTGCCAGAGCCGCCAGCGCCGTGCGCAGAGCGCCTTCATCCGGTTCGCTGCCGGGGTCGGCGGCGCTGGCGGTGATCTCGACGCAGGCGCGCGGATCGGCCTTCGCCTCATCGAGCGGCACGCGCGCCGACAGGCGGTCGATGCGGTCAATGTTCAATCCCGCGCGGGCGATCTCTGCCGCCAGGGCCGCCAGGTGATCCGCATCCAATCGTCTTCCCAGCGCGGTCACGATATAACGCCGCTTGCGCTGCTGGCCCACCCACTCGGCGTAGCGCTCCTCGCTGACCTCCGTGAAGCGCGCCTGCAAGCCCAACCGGTGCGCTTCCAGCAGCAGGTCGGTCATCAGGGTGGAAGCCCGCAGCGGGGTGCTCAGCTCGATCAGGATGCCGAGCGCGAGCGCGTCGTGAATCACCGCCTGTCCGATGTCCAGCACGCGCGCGCCATGATGCGCCAGCACGGAGGCGAGCGCGTGGGTCACGCCCGGCCGGTCCTGGCCTGTGATGTGGATCAGCAATGCTCCAGTGCTTTTCATTCGATGCCCGCTCTGTCTGCCCGGCCCGGGTCCGGGATGCATCCCCTCATTCGTAACGCAATGTCTCCGCAGGCGCCACCGAGGCCGCCGCCCGCGCCGGATACCAGGCCGCCAGCAGCGCTACGCCCAGAGCGAGCGCCGCAATCCACAGCGAATCGGCCCAGCGCGGATCGAATGGCACATACGACAGCGAGTAGATCTCTTCGTCGATCCGGATCCAGCGGCGCCGCCCGGCCAGCAGGCTCAGCGTGTAGCCCAGCGCCAGTCCGATCAGCACGCCGCCCGCGGCCAGCATGAGTCCCTGCCAGATGAAGATGCGCGCGATCTGCGCCCGCCGCGCGCCCATCGACAGCAGCACGGCGATGTCGCGCTTCTTCTCCATCACGCGCAAAAACAGCGCCGTCAGGATGTTCAGTGCGGCCACAAGCTGGATCAGCGAGATCGTGATCACGGAAACGATCTTCTCCATCCGCAGCGCGTTCAGCAGTTGCCGGTTCTGGTCCATCCAGTGCGTCGCGCCCAGCTCCGGCCCTGCTTCGGCCTCGGCCGCGCGCGCCACCTCCGGCGCGCGGCCGGGATCGGCGAGCCGCAGCTCGATCGCGTTGACCACGTCCGGCAGCGCCAGCACGCGCTGCGCCTGCGCGACCGTGGTCAGCGCCATCTGGTTGTCCAGGTCGTAAAAGCCCGATTCAAATATTGCCGCCACGCGGAAGCGGAATTCGACAGGACGCATGCCGAACGGCGTCATTTCGCCCTGCGGGCTCAGGATTCGAACCACGTCGCCCGTCCTCATCCCGATGCGCGCCGCCAGCCGCGAGCCTAGCACGACGCCGGGCAGCCCCCGGATGTCGTCCATCTGTTCCACGCTGCCTTCCCGGATATGGGCGCGCAGCTCGGGCGAGTCGAGCCGGGTGCCCTTCAGCGTGGCTTCGGCCGATTGCATGGGTCCCGACGCCAGCACCTTGCCATAGAGGGCGGGCGAGACTTCCTCGACGCCTTCGATTTTTGCGAGTTTCGATGTGATGCCGCGCCACCCTTCGATGCCCGTCGAGGGCGTCTTCTCGAGCAGCACCACATGCGGCGTCGCGCCCAGCAGGCTTTCTTCCAGCGCCCGGCGGAAGCCGCTGTTGATCGCCAGCGCAATCACCAGCGCCATCACGCCCGCCGCCACGCCGGCCACCGACACCGCGGTCACCAGCGGGATCACTGCCTGCCGGCGCTTTGCCAGCAGGTAACGGGCGGCGACGAACCATTCAAACGTCCGGCTCACCTGGAAGACGCCTGCCTCAGCCACTCCGCAATTCCGATCTCGCCCTCGGGCCGCAACAGCGGGAACAGGATCACGTCGCGGATCGATTTCTGCCCGGTCAGAATCATCGTCAGGCGGTCGATGCCGATGCCTTCGCCCGCTGTTGGCGGCATGCCGTAACACAGCGCGCGCAGGTAGTCCTCGTCCATCTGATGCGCCTCCTCGTCGCCGCGTTCGCGCATTGCGAGCTGCATCTCGAACCGCTTGCGCTGCTCGTTAGGGTCGTTCAGCTCGGTGAAGGCGTTGCCGATCTCCATGCCTGCGGCGTAGATCTCGAAGCGGTCCGTCATCGACGGATCGTCGGGGTTCTGTTTCGCCAGCGGCGAGACCTCCACCGGGTACTCATAGATGATGGTTGGCTGGATGAGCGCCTCTTCGCAGTGGCGCTCGAACAGATCCACCAGCGCCTCGCCGGGGGTCTGCTTGTCGGAATGCCGCAGCAGCCACTCGGGGTCGCGGACCTGCCCCGGCGTGGGCTTCGGCCCGTGTTTCCAGAATTCGATCACAGCCTCGCGCATGCGGTACCGGCGCACATTGCCGAAGTCCAGCTCCTGCCCGTTGTAATGCACCTTTGCCGAGCCGGTGGCCTCGACGGCCGTCCGCTCCAGCAGTTCGCAGCTCAGGTCCATCAGGTCGCGGTAATCGGCGTAAGCCTGATAGAACTCGAGCATCGTGAACTCGGGGTTGTGGCGCGTGGAGATGCCTTCATTGCGGAAATTCCGGTTGATCTCGTACACGCGCTCCATGCCTCCGGTGACCAGCCGCTTCAGATACAGCTCCGGCGCGATGCGCAGGTAAAGGTCGATGTCGAGCGTGTTGTGGTGGGTGACGAACGGCCGCGCCGCCGCGCCCCCGTACAGGGGCTGCATCATCGGCGTCTCCACTTCCACGAAGCCGCGCTCATTCAGCTGGCGGCGCAGAGAGGCGATCAGGCGGGCTCGCGTCTCGAAGACCTTCAGCCCCTCCGGATTGGCGATCAGGTCCAGGTAGCGCTGCCGGTAGCGCAGCTCGACATCCTCGAGTCCGTGATACTTCTCCGGCAGTCCGAGCAGATTCTTGGACAGGAACGTGAGCTTCTCGGCATGGATCGACAGCTCGCCGGTCCTGGTGCGGAACAGGTAGCCCTCGACGCCGACGATATCGCCAAGATCGAGAATCTGGTACAGGCGGAACTCGTTTTCGCTGACCGCATCCTTCCTGACGTACACCTGGATGCGCTCGCCGAGCTGCTGCATGTGGAAGAAGCCCGCTTTGCCCATGCGGCGCACGGTCATCACACGCCCGGCGGCGCGCACATGGACGCGGCTTGACTCCAGCTCTTCGCCGCTCGCCGCCTCCCAGCCGGCGCGGATCTGCGGCACCGTGTGGGTGAACTCGAATCTCTGCCCGTAGGGGCGCCAGCCCAGCGCTTCGATCTCGCGGATGCGCGCGAAACGCTGTTCAAAAAGCTCCTGCTCGAGGGACAATGCGGGACTCCTTTTGGGGAAACCTTCATTATAATGGGACACTTGCGGTCGCTCAGCATCGTCATCCCCGCCTACAACGAGGAGCAGCGCCTCCCGGCCACCCTGCGCGCCATCACGTCGTACTTGGAAACAAAACAACTGGATTTTGTGGAGATCCTGGCCGTGGATGACGGCTCTCGCGACCGCACTGCCGGCGTGGTGCGCCAGGCGGCGGCGGCCGATGCCCGCATCCGCCTGCTCCAGAATCCCGGCAACTGCGGCAAGGGCTACGCCGTGCGCCACGGCATGCGGGAGGCGCGCGGCGAGTGGGTGCTGTTCACCGACGCCGATCTGTCCGCTCCGATCGAGGATCTCGGCCGCCTGGAGGACGCCGTGCGGCGGGAGAACGCCGACGGCGCCATCGGCTCGCGCGCCGTCGACCGCAGCCTGGTGCTGAAGCACCAGTCGCCTCTCCGGGAACTCAGCGGGCGCGTGTTCAACCTCGCCATGCGGCTGATCACCGGGCTGCCGTACCGCGATACCCAATGCGGCTTCAAGCTCTTCCGGCGCGACGTGGCGCAGTGCGTCGCCGCGCGGCAGCAGAGCGACGGCTTCGGCTTTGATGTCGAGATCCTTTACATCGCCAGGAAGCACGGCTACAGAATCATCGAAGTGCCGGTGCGCTGGGCCAACGTCGAGGGCACCAAGGTGAGCCTGTTGAAAGGCCTGGCGGCGTTTCTCGATCCGCTCCGCGTCCGCTGGAACGATCTGCGCGGGCTGTATCGTTAGAGCATGGTCCTCGATCGCCGCACGTTTCTCGCTTCGCTGCCCGCATCCGCCGCCGCTCCGCCCGCAAGCGGCGGCTCGCCGCTGCGCCTGTGGTTCCGCACGGAGGCGCGCCACTTCACCGAATCGCTTCCTCTGGGCAACGGGCGGCTGGGCGCCATGGTCTTCGGCGGCGTGCGCGAGGAGCGGATCGTTCTGAACGAAAGCTCGATGTGGTCCGGCTCAGTGGAAGACGCCGATCTGGAAGGAGCCGCCGAGGCGCTGCCGGAAATCCGCCGCCTCCTGATGGAAGGACGGAACGCTGAAGCCGAAGAGCTCGTCAACCGCCACTTCGTCTGCAAAGGAAAGGGCTCCGGCCGCGCCCGGGGCAAGGACCTGCCTTTCGGCTGCTATCAGGTGCTCGGCGATCTGAGGATCGAATTCGATCATCCGGAAGAAGCTTCCAGCTACATCCGCGAACTGGACCTGGAGAACGCCGTGGCGCGCGTCTCCTACGAGTCCGGTGGCGCGAGGTTCGAGCGCGAAGCCTTCGTCAGCGCGCCCGCGCAGGCCATCCTCATCCGGCTGTCCTGCTCTCGCCCCGGAGGGCTGGGTTTCCGCGTTTCCCTCAGCCGCCCGGAGCGCGCGCGGACGGGCACGGAGGGAGACCGGGCTCTGGTGATGACCGGCGCACTGGCTGACGGGCGCGGAGGAGATGGTGTGCGGTTCGCCGCGCGGCTCGAAATTCAGACGAAAGCCGGCCGGATTTTCGCCGAAAATGGCAAAATTCGGGTGGAAAATGCCACCGAAGCGGTGCTCGCCATCACCGCGGCCACCAACTATTCGCGCTTCGCAAAACTTTCCGATGACGACCCGGCCCGGTTATGCGCCGCACACCAGCGGCTCGTGCGCCGCCCGTGGCGGCAACTGCTGGCGGAACACACGGCCGACTACCGCCGCTGGTTCAACCGCTTCTCCATCGACCTCGGCCCCGGGCGCGGCGAACTGCCGCTGCCCGAGCGTCTCCGCGAGGCTTACGAGAAAGGCGGCGACCCGCAACTGGCCGCGCTTTACTGCCAGTACGGCCGATACCTGCTGATCTCCAGCTCCCGCCCCGGCGGGCTGCCCGCCAACCTCCAGGGCATCTGGGCCGAAGAGCTGCAAACGCCGTGGAATGGCGACTGGCACCTCAACATCAACGTGCAGATGAACTACTGGCCCGCGGAAGTGAGCGGACTCAGTGAACTGCACGAGCCGCTGTTCGCGCTCACTGAAAGCCTGGTCCAGCCGGGCTCGAAAACGGCGCGCGTCTATTACGCGGCGCGCGGCTGGGTGGCGCACACGATCACTAACGCCTGGGGGTTCACCGCCCCGGGCGAGCAGGCCAGTTGGGGCGCCACCTCAAGCGGCTCCGGCTGGCTGTGCCAGCATCTGTGGGAGCACTACCTCTTCACGCGCGACCGGGCGTTCTTGCGCCGCGTCTGGCCCGTGCTGGAGGGCGCCGCCCGGTTCTACGCCGACATGCTGGTGGAGGAGCCGAAGCATGGCTGGCTGGTTACCGCTCCGGCCAACTCGCCGGAGAACTCGTTCTTCATGCCCGATGGACGCCGCGCCGCCATCTGCATGGGGCCCACGTTTGACATGCAGTTGCTGCGGTATCTGTTCGCCGCCGTAATCGAAGCTTCCCGCATTCTGAACACCGGCGGGGAGCTGCGCCGGGAGCTGGAAGAAAAGCGCGCACGGCTGGCGCCGAGCCGGGTGGCCAGCGACGGCCGCCTGATGGAGTGGCTCGAAGAATACAAAGAAGCCGAGCCGCAGCACCGCCATACGTCCCATCTCTGGGGCCTGCATCCAGGCTCCGAGATCACGCCGGAGGAGACGCCGGAGCTGGCCGCCGCAGTCCGGAGATCGCTGGAAGGGCGCGGCGACGGGGGCACCGGGTGGTCGCTGGCGTGGAAGGTAAGTTTCTGGGCGCGGCTCGGCGACGGCAACCGCGCCGCGCGGCTGCTGAGGAACCTGTTGAGGCCCGTGGCGGCGAGCGATAGCGGAGTGCGCATGGGCGGCGGCGGCACTTACCCCAACCTGTTCTGCGGACATCCGCCCTTCCAGATCGACGGCAACTTCGGCGGAGCGGCGGGCATCGTCGAGATGCTGGTGCAAAGCCACAACGGCGTGGTGCGGCTGCTGCCTGCCTTGCCGGAACAATGGCGCGATGGAAGCGTCGCTGGCGTGCGGGCGCGAGGCGGGTTCGTGGTGGATTTGGCGTGGCGCGGAGGGCGGCTGCTGCAGGCGCGCATCCACAGCCTGATCGGCGGTCCGCTGCGGTTGCGTTACGGGGGCAGGACGATTGAGCGCGGCACGCGCCCGGGCGGCACGGTGACGGTGCGGGCGGCGGACTTCCAGCCGCCGGCGGGCTGACGTTGCGGCAGAGGCCGCTTTGCCGTTTGACACCCTTCCTGCCGGCTTCCTATACTGGAGTTTCGCCCCGATGGAGGGGCGGCGACTCGTTTTGCGCCCGCGGGCCCCGCCTGAGGCGGCGGGCTTCTGACCTCCAGGATTACCCATGCCGAAGAGAACGTTTCAGCCGAACAATCACCGGCGCGCCAAGACGCACGGATTCCGCGCCCGGATGAAGACCAAGACGGGGCGTGCCGTGCTGGCGCGGCGGCGGGCGCGTGGCCGCTGGAAGCTCACCGTCAGTGACGAACGGGCTGTCCGCTACGCAAAGACAAAGTAACACCGGTGGAGCCGGACTCGAGCGGTTTCCCCGGTCGAAACGCCTGACCCGGTCCGCCGAGTTCCGGCTCGTCTATGATCGAGGCACCCGCGTCGTGAGCCCCTACTTCGTGGCCTTCTGCTGGCAGAGCGGCAGCGGGGAGCCGCGCGTGGGCTTCACCGCTCCCCGCTCCGTGGGCAAGGCTGTGTTCCGCAACCGCATGCGCCGCCGTTTGCGGGAGACCATCCGCCGCCGCCTCTGGCGCCTGGCGCCCGGGTGGTGGATCGTATTCAACCTTCGCAAGTCCTGCCTCGACGCCCCGCAGCAGGAGCTCGACGCGGCCGTGGACAGGGTGGTTCAGCAATGCGCCTCCTGATCCTCGCTATGATTCGCGGCTACCAGAGGTGGCTCTCTCCCTTCCTGCCGTCCGCCTGCCGTTTTCACCCCACGTGCAGCGAATACATGCGGGAGGCCGTGGAACGCCATGGCGCCGCGCGCGGCCTCTGGATGGGGCTCAAGCGCCTGGCCCGTTGCCAGCCCCTGTGCGCCGGCGGCTTCGATCCCGTGAAGTGATGTAAGGAGAACGGATGGCCGATTCGACTCAAGGCAGCAAGAAGCCCGCAGGGAGCGAGATGAGCATGGAGACCCGCCTCCTCATCGCTTTCGGCCTGATGGGCCTTGTGCTGTTCGCCTCGCAGTATTTCCTGCCCAAGCCCGCCCAGCCGCCGCAGAAGAAAGCCGAAACGGCTCAGGTTCAGGTCAGGCAGCCTCCCGAACCAGCGCAGCCGGCGGCGCCTCAGCCGCCCGCGCCCGGCTCCGGGAAGGCGGCGAAGGCTCCGGCAAAGGCTCAGCCCGAGCCGCAGCGCGTCGTGGGAGAAAAGGAAGAGACCCACATCCTGGAGACCTCCGTCTACCGGATCGTGTTTTCCAACCGGGGCGCGGCCATCCGTAGTTGGGTGCTGAAACGCTACCGCGACAGCGCCGGGAATCCTGTGGAGCTCGTCAACGCCGCCGCCGCGGCCAAAGCCGGCTGGGCCTACTCGTACGTCTTTCCGCGCGAAAAGCCCGCAGCCGACCTGAACGGCGCGCTGTTCGCGGTCAGCCAGCCCGATCCGCTCACCATCGAATTTCGCTATGACGACGGCTCGACGCGCGCCGTCAAACGTTTCCGCTTCGAACAGAGCAGATACCTCGGACACCTCCGCAGCGAGGTAGCCAGCCAGGGCCGCCCTATCGAGCACCATCTCGCCTGGCGCGGCGGGTTCGGCGACAGGACCGTTCACAATCCCACCGGCGTGCAGAAGACCGTGTACTACGATGCGGCCAGGCAGAAGCTGGTGGAAGAAGGAGTCCACTCCGCCGACAAGGGGCCCCTTACGACCTCCGGCTCATTCCATTTCGCAGGGATCGAGGATACTTACTTCGCCGCCGTCGCCCTGCCGCGCGGGGAATCGGGCATCGAGTTCACCGCCTGGAGCGATCCCGTGGCCGAGTCGCCGGGCGGAGAAGAGAAACCCCATGCGGGCGTCTCCCTCGGCGGCCGCGCCGTCAACGAGTGGGCCTTCTTTGTCGGGCCGAAAGACACCGATATTCTCCGTGCCACCGACCGGAAGCTGGAAACCATGATCGACTGGGGCTGGTTCTGGTTCATCGCCAAGCCCCTGTTCCTGGCGCTGCACTGGATCAACGACCGTTGGACCGGCAACTGGGGCTGGGCCATTGTCATCGCCACCGTCATCATCAACCTGCTGATGCTCCCACTGCGGCTGTCGCAGTTGAAGAGTTCGCAGAAGATGGCGCAGATCCAGCCCGAATTGCAGGCCATTCAGGCTAGGTACAAGGGGCTCTCGATGAAGGACCCCAAGCGCCAGAAGATGAACGAGGAGATGATCGCGCTGTATCAGAAGCACGGCATCAACCCGATGGGCGGCTGCCTGCCTCTGCTTCTCCAGATGCCGTTCTTCATCGCCTTTTTCAAGGTGCTCTCGGTGGCCATTGAACTTCGAGGCGCCCAGTGGCTGTGGGTCACGGACCTCTCGCAGCCGGAAGCCTCTTTCATCCGCCTGCTGCCCGTCGGCATGCTGATCACGCAGGTTGTTCTCCAGAAGATGACGCCTGTGGCCAGCCCCGACCCGAGCCAGCAGCGGCTGATGATGGTGATGATGCCGGTGATGCTGACCGTGCTTTTCTACAGCGCCTCCAGCGGCCTGGTGTTATACTGGCTCACTGGCAACGTCGTCGGCATCGTACAGCAATATTTCTTCAACAAGACAGCCGCAAAGCCCTCCCCGGCGCCCGCGCAGGCGCCGAAAGCGAAATAAGGAAGCACCCTGATGAGCGAGCGCCTCTACACGGTTGACACGGTAGGCGATCAGATCGCCGACTTCCTCGACGCGGTCCTCGACGCGATGGACCTTGACGTCGAATACGAAATTCTGGACGGGCCAGATGCCGGCGACTACTTCGAAAAGCCCTCGCTGGTGGTCAAGTTCAGCGGCAACGACCTTCACTACCTGACGAACAACAAGGCTGAAGTCCTGCTGGCGCTCGAACAGTTGACGCAGGAAGTGCTGCGGATGGGGCCGGACGAGCACGCGCTGATCTGCTTCGACGCCAACGACACGCGGCTCCTCCGTCAGGAAGAGTTGCGCCTGAGCGCCCTGACCGTCGCCGACCAGGTTCGCGCAACCAAGACCCCCTACCGCTTCAGCCCGATGAACAGCCGCGAGCGGCGGTTGATCCATCTGGCGCTGCGGGACATGACCGACCTGCGCAGCGAAAGTTCGGGCGCGGGGCCTTACCGCCATGTGGTCGTGTATCCGGCAGGCATGCCATCGCTGCCTGAACCGCCCATGCCTCCGGAGCCGCCCCGCCGGCCGGCTTCCTCTTCCGGCCCGTCCGACCGCCGTGGCCGCAGGGACGGCGGGCACAGGGGCAGAGACGACGGCGGCGGCCGCGGCAGAGGCAGAGGCGGGCCGCGCGGCCGTGGGCGCGGAGACCGCCGCGACCGTCACTGAAGCCGCATCGCGGTGAACCGGCTCGACACGATCGTTGCGATCGCCACGCCGCCCGGCGCCGGCGGCCTGGGCGTGGTGCGGATCTCGGGCGCCCAGGCGCGCCGCGTGGCGGAGGCGATTCTTCGCCTGCCCGCGGAGCATGAGTGGACGCCGTGGCGCGCCTCGCACGGCTTCCTGCTCGACGAAGACGGTTCGATCGTCGATGAGGTGATCGTGACCTTCTTCGCCGCACCCCGCAGCTACACGGCCGAAGACGTGGTGGAAATCTCCTGTCATGGCTCGCCCGTGGTGCTGCGTCATTGCGTCAGCCGCGCCCTTCGCGCCGGCGCGCGCGCGGCTGAACCCGGCGAGTTCACCCTGCGGGCCTATCTCAACGGCCGTATCGATCTGCCGCGCGCCGAGGCCGTGCGGGACCTGATCCAGGCCACCACGCTGTATCAGGCGCGGGTCGCCGCCCAGCAGCTCGAGGGTTCGGTCTCGCGTGCGGTGCAGCCCGTCAAGGAGGCCCTGGTCGAGCTGATCTCATTGCTGGAAGCGGGCATCGACTTCGCCGAGGACGACGTCGCGGTCGCATCGGCGGAACAGATCGATGCGCGGCTGCGCGCCGTGCTGGAAGGGCTCGACAGGCTGCTGGCAAGCTACACCTGGGGCAGGTATGTCCACGACGGCATCACGCTGGCCATCGTGGGCCGCCCCAACGTGGGCAAAAGCAGCCTCTTCAATGCGCTGCTCGGCCAGGACCGCGCCATCGTCACCGACATTCCCGGAACCACGCGCGACACGGTGAGCGAATCGTTCCCGCTCGAAGGCGTGCCGGTGCGCCTTGTGGACACAGCCGGCATTCGCGAAAGCACGGATGCCGTCGAGCGGCTCGGCATTGAGCGCAGCCGGCGCGCCATGGCCGACGCCGACCTGACGCTCGTCGTGCTGGACCTGAGCGAGCCGCTGGCAGAGGCTGACCGGGAGATCCTGGCGCGCACGGAGCAGCAGGGGTGGCGTGTCGTGGCAGGAAACAAGCGCGACCTGCCGCGGCGCATGGAAGCGGGCGTGGAAGAAATCGCCGTTTCCGCGCAATCCGGCGATGGCATCCCTGAATTGAAGCAGATGCTCGTGCAACGCATCGCTCCGGAAGGCATCGCCGCGCCGCAGTCGGGGCTCATCACCAGCGCCCGCCACGAGGCGCTGCTGCGCGAGGCGCGGGAAGCGGCGCAGAAGGCGCGCGAGGCGAACGGCCTCGGCCTGCCGCATGAACTGCTGCTGCTCGACTGTTACGCCGCCCTCCGCCCGCTGGATGCGCTCACCGGCGCCACTACCGCCGACGACATCCTGAATCGCATCTTCTCGACGTTCTGCATCGGCAAGTGAGGCTGGCGCTGCTGCGCCGCGGCTTCCTTATCTCCGCCTCGATGCCGTCAGTTCTCCCCCGGTTTCGTTCGGCCCTCTTCTGGAGCCGGCGCTGCCCCAGACGCTCCAAACCCGCTTGCACGGAGGCTGGGTGGGATGCGCCATTGCCCGTTATTCAAGCAGATTGTATTCGCGCAGCTTGCGATAGAGGCTGCGCTCGCTGATGCCGAGCATCTTCGCGGCGGCGGCGCGGCGGCCGCCCGTAGCCTGGAGGGCAGCGCAAATGTGGGCGCGTTCCATCTCTTCCAGCGTCGGCAGCCTGCCTTCGGAAAGCGTGGCGGGAGGCGGAGTCTCCTGGCCGGCGCCGCGGATGTTGGCGGGCAGGTGGCTGGGCAGAATTTCATCGCTTCCGCACACCACCATGGCTGCCTCCACGGCGTGCAGGAGCTCACGGACATTGCCAGGCCAGTTGTGGCGGCGGAGGACTTCCAGAGCGGCATCGGAGAGACGCTTGGAGGATCCGAAACGCTCGTTGAACACGTTGACGAAGTGGCGCGCCAGCAGTTCGATATCACCGCTTCTGACGCGCAACGGGGGCACTTCCAGGCGTATCGTGTTCAGGCGGTAGAACAGGTCCTCCCGGAACAGCCCCTGCCGTACCATCGCCCACAGGTCGCGGTTGGTCGCGGCCAGAACGCGGACATCGACATGGATTTCGGCAGTGCCCCCGACGTGGCGGAAGGTGGAAGTGTCGAGCACGCGCAACAGCTTGGTCTGCGTTGCCGGGCTGATCTCGCCGATCTCATCCAGGAAGATGGTTCCTCCATCGGCGACTTCAAACAGTCCCGGCTTGGCGCGCTCCGCGCCCGTGAAGGAGCCGCGCTCGTGGCCGAACAGTTCGCTTTGCAGCAGGCTCTCCTGAAGGGCTGCGCACTCCACCACCACGAAAGGTCTCAGGCGGCGGCCGCTGCGCGCGTGGATCAGTTTTGCGACGCGCTCCTTGCCCGATCCCGTCTCTCCGGTAATCAGCACCGTGGAATCGCTGGCGGCGACACGTTCGATCAGCGCAAGCAGCGCGCGGAATTGCGGGCTCTCGCCGACGAATGAACCGCCGAGATCAGGCGGGCTCAAGCCGCGTTCGAGCAGATTGGCGCGGTCTCGCAACGAGCGCCTTTCCATGGCGCGCTGGATGCGCAGCAGGAGCTCTTCCAGGGGGCAAGGTTTCTGGACGTAATCGAACGCGCCCATCCGGATCGATTCAATGGCCGTGTCGATCGAGCCGTGGCCGGTGAGCATGATGACTTCCACGGCCGGGTGGCTGGCACGCAGGGACTTGAGCACGGAGAGCCCGTCCATCCCGGGAAGACGGATGTCCAGCAATACGATGTCAGGCGGCTGTCTGGCGGCTGTCTGAAGCGCCTCTTCCCCGGAAGCCGCACCGCTGACGTCGAGCCCCGCGCGCCGGAGTTCGCCTGTCAGGACCTGGCGGAATACGGAGTCGTCGTCCACCAGCAGGATGGAGGCATGCAATTTCATGCGGCTTCCTCCGGCTGCCGCTCCCGGTTCAGCGACGGGAGCACGATCTCAAACGTTGAGCCGGCGCCTTCTTCGCTCTGGACCACGATGTCGCCGCCCCATCGCCGTACGAAATTCAGCGAGAGGAACAACCCTAGCCCCGTGCCGCCCGGGCGCAGGCTGAAGAACGGCTCGAAGATGCGCTTCAGGTTGTCCTTGCTGATGCCGCAGCCCTGGTCGATGACCTGGATCCGCACGTTGTCGCCGCCCTGGGCCGCCACCCGCACTGTGCCGCCGGCAGGGGAAGCCTGGACGGCGTTCAGCAGCAGATTCATCAGAGCGTGCTGGAGTTCGGCTTCGTCAGCGCGGACCTGCAAGCCCGGCGCGATGGTTCCCATCTCGATGCGGACAGAGTGGGCCTGCGCCGCAGGTTCGATCAGCCTCACGGCTGCGGCAATGGCGCTCCCGGCTTCGACAATGTCGCCGGAGCCGGCCTGGCCGCGCGATAGCCTGAGGAAGTGTTGCGTGATGGAGCGGCAGCGCAGGATCTGGTCCCGCGCGATGGCCGCGCTCTCCCGGATGCGGGCAAGCTCTTCCCCGGCGTCTGCGCCCGGAGGAGACTGGCGCAGGATCCCTTCCACGCAGGTCAGCACAGTCGCCAGCGGCGTGTTCAGCTCATGGGAGAAACCGGAGGCGAGCAGGCCGAGAGAGGCGAGGCGGTGCGATTCGGCGAGATGGGCCTCGGCAGCCCGGCGGTCCGAAATGTCGCGCCAGACCTCCACGACCTGCGTCAATTGGCCGGAGGCGTCGAAGATCGGCGAGGAGTGGACCTCCTCCCAAACGGTCTTTCCGTCGGGCGTGTGGCGCTCGCAGATGCGCACATGGCGGCGGCCCGTGTTCAGACAGGCCAGAGTGGGGCAGTCGGCGACGGCGCACACCTCGTGGGCAAGGTTGCGGCAGCAACGGCCCAGCAGGAGGTCTCGTGAATAACCGGAGCGCCGCAGAAACGCATCGTTGGCGGCGAGGATCGTGCGGCTGGGGTCGAGCACGGCAATCCCGTCGTCGATGCTGTTGATTACCGTTTCCAGCTTCTCCCTCTCGTGGCGCACCACGCCCAGGAGACTTGTCATCGAATCGGCCATGGTGTTGAATTCACGCGCGAGCCAGGAAATCGTGTCCGATCCTTCCGCAGGGAGGCGGCGCGCGAGGTCGCCGGACGCGATCTGACGCGCCACGGTTTCAAAGCGCTGAAGACGGCGGAGCACGAACAGCCGGATGACCAGCGCGACGCCGCCTACCAGCAGGAGCGCCAGCCCGCCGGTTCCTGCAACCATCCAGCGCAGGTCGTTGGTGATGGCGGCGCGGATCTGCCCGACGTTGTAATCGAGGATCAACACGCCATTGATCTTGTGGGACGGGTCGTGGCAGCCGTGGCAGGCGCGGCGGTTTCGCACGGGAATGACGGTGCGCAGCACCGTGCCCCCTTTCGTATCGATTATCCGGCTGGAGCTCCGCTGCTCCGGCGGGAGGCGGTGGCACGCCTGACATGTGGGCGAGTCGAGGCTGAGTTCGCTCCCTCGTTCCTGGGGCCGGCTGGCATACCGCTCGACACCGTTCCGGTCCAGCAGCATCACGTTTTCCACGGAGGGTTGCTGGCCGAAGCTTTCGACCATGCGGGCGATCAGGCTGCGGTCGTTTTCGATCATCTGGTGCTCGAGCGCCACGCGGATCATCTCACCCTGGCTCATGGCGGCGGCCCTCGCCGTCTCCAGCAGGCTCGCGAAATGATGCTTCGAGTAAAAGTACGCACCTGTGGCGCAGGCCAGCACGATGGCGGCTGTCACGCTCGTGGCGAGCCCGAACGTCATGCTGTTGAAGCGCAGCTTCACGGGCCCTCAGTTCAAGTCCAGATCATGGCAAAGTCCGGTGTGATTATCAATGGCTGACGAATCGTCAGCCCTGGCAGGACAAAATGGCAGCATCGCCGGGGAGGCCGTCACGAATGCCCGATGATTCAACAGATTCGGGCCTGCCTGAGAGTGGCGCGCCGATTGCTCAGGGACGAGACCGGGAAGGAGTCCAGGAATGGAAATGTTGCTCATGGCCCTCTGCATCAGCCTCTTCGGCCTGGCCGTCGCAGCGCTTTCCTTCAGTGCCGCCACCAGCGGACAGGAGCGGGAGGGACCGGCGCCGGCGGCGGAGCTGGAAGTGCCCCTCGCGGAGCCCGCTCCATCGCAGTTCTTCGTGGATGGTCTGAAGGTTCCGGAGGCGCGCCCGCGCGTTCCGCTGGAAGCGCTCTTGCTGGAACTCGAAAACCATGTCCGGCTGGAACAGGCGGCCGCGGAGTCGTTCCTCGCCGCTCCGTCCTCGTCGCTGTTGCATTGCCGGACGACGTCGCCCCTGATCCATTGACAAGGAGCCTGCCATGCACCCTTCGCAGCCCGATCTGTTCCAGGGATTGACGGAAAGTCAGGTCCGAGAGACGATGGCGCTCGGCTCGAGGAAGAAGCTCGCCAGTGGCGAAGTCCTCTTCGCGCTCGGCGATCCGGCCGGCTGCCTCTACCTGATCGAAAGGGGCCGCATCCGCCTCACTCTGCCCATGACCATTCAGGGGCGGGAAGAGGAGATGCTCGTCGAGGAACGGGGGCCTGGACAAACCATCGGCTGGTCGGCGTTGATCCCGCCCTACCGTTTCACGCTGAAGGGCGTCGCCTTGCTCGACAGCGAGGTGATCGCCTTCCCGCGGACGGCGCTGATTGACCACTTCCAGGCGAACCCCGTGCTGGGATATGCGGTGTTGCTGAATCTGGCCACGGTAATTGGACACAGGCTTCAGTTGTTCCAGGCCATGTGGCTGCGGCAGATGCAGCAACTGGTTGAACTGCGTTGCGCCTGAACCCATGACCATGCCTCTGCGCCGCCTGTTCCTCGCCGCTGCCTCCGTGGCGGCGGCCTCTGCCTGGTTTCTGCTGGCCCAAGGTGCGAAGGCGCCGCCGGCGGCCGATCCAGCGCGGATTGAGCGGCCGGAAGTCCCGCCGCCTCCATTCACTGAAGGAATGTTCCCCTGTTCTGTCTGTCACGCCGGCATGCCGGTGAACAGAACGCGCCGCCAGCTAAAGGATATGCACGACGACATCGTGCTGAAGCACGACGAGGAACATCGCTGGTGTCTGGACTGCCATGATGCCGGCAACCGCGACTGGCTCCATCTGGCCAGCGGGGAACGCGTCTCATTCGAGGAGTCGTACCGGTTGTGCGGGCAGTGTCACGGCGAAAAGCTCCGCGACTGGCGCGCGGGTGTCCATGGCCGCCGCACGGGCCGCTGGGACGGGCCCAAGCGCTACCTCCTGTGTGCCCATTGCCACAACCCTCACCAGCCGCGCTTCGCCGCGCTGAAGCCCGAACCCGCGCCGACGCCGCCTTCGCGCAACCGGCATTGAGAGGAGGCGCTCTTATGGCGGAAGACCATGATGCTGAGGGACGCACCCGCCGCGAATTCACCAAGGCCGCGGCGGCGGCTGCGGCCGGCTGGCTGATGACCGCCTGCGGGGCCCGGAGGCTCCATGAAATGCCTCCGGAGAAGATCCGGGCCGCCATCCGCGAAATGGAGGCACGTTACAGCGCGCAGTTGGGCCGGGCGGTCACCGTGGCCGGCACCCCTGCCAGGGAGGGTGTGCAGTTCGCCTACGGCCTGGATATTTCCCGATGCATCGGCTGCCGCCGGTGCGTCCATGCATGCGTCGCAGAAAACAATCAGTCCCGCAAGCCCGAACTTCACTGGATCCGGGTCCTGTCGATGGAGAAGGAGAAGGGAATCGATTTCGCCCACGCAAACGCTTATTACGCGCCAGAAAAAGTCCCGGAGCCAGGCTGCTTTTACGTTCCCGTTTCGTGCCAGCAATGCAGCAATCCTCCCTGCACGAAAGTCTGTCCGACGGGCGCCACCTGGGCCGAGCCCGACGGCATCGTCGTCATCGATTACGACTGGTGCATCGGGTGCCGCTATTGCATGGCCGCCTGTCCTTACGGCGCCCGGCACTTCAACTGGGCCGAGCCGGTGATCCCCAGAGACGTTGTCAATCCGAACATGCACGTCCTCGGCAATCGCCCGCGGCCTAAAGGCGTGGTCGAGAAGTGCACGTTCTGCATCCAGCGCGTGCGCGGCGGCCGTTATCCCGCCTGCGTGGAGGTGTGCCCCGTGGGCGCGCGGAAATTCGGCAATCTCCTCGACAAGGACAGCGAAATCCGGTACATCATCGAGCACAAGCGGATTCTCGTGCTCAAGGAAGAGCTCAACACCCTGCCGCGGTTCTTCTACTTTTACGCCACGTGAGGCTTCCGGTGAATACCATCATCCGCTTTTCCGAGTTCACGCGAGGCAGCCTGAGGCTGATTCTTCAGGGGCCGCCCAGCTATTGGGCATGGCTCGCCTTTCTCGCGGTGCTCATCGTTTCGGGAGTCATGGCCTACGCGGAGCAGGTTCAGTCCGGGCTGATCGTCACCGCGATGCGCGACCAGGTGAGCTGGGGTTTCTACATCGGCAATTTCACATTCTTGGTCGGAGTCGCCGCGGCGGCCGTCGTGCTCGTCATTCCCGCATATGTGTATGACTGGAAGCCCATCCGCGAGATTGTGATCTACGGCGAGCTTCTCGCCATCAGCGCCATCATCATGTGCCTTCTGTTTGTACTGGTCGACATCGGCAGGCCGGACAGATTCTGGCACCTGATTCCGCCGCTGGGCTATCTGAACTTTCCAAAGTCGATCCTCGCCTGGGATGTGCTCGTGCTCAACCTGTATTTCCTGGTGAATCTGGCCGTCGCCACGCACATCCTGTACCGGGCTTTCCTGGGGCGGCCGTATTCGAAGCGCCTGGTCGTCCCCCTCGTGCTGCTCTCGATCCCGATGGCGGTCGGCATCCACACGGTCACGGCCTTTCTCTATAACGGGCTCGCGGCGCGCCCCTATTGGAACTCGTCGATCCTGGCGCCCCAGTTTCTCGCATCGGCATTTTGTTCGGGCCCGGCGATCCTGCTGGTGGTGCTCCAGGTCTTGAGGCGCTTCACCCGGTTCGAGATCAAGGATGAGGCGATCTGGAAAATAGCGGAGCTGATGGCTTACGCAATGTTCCTCAACCTGTTCCTGCACGGCGCGGAAGCGTTCAAGGAGTATTACTCCGATACCGAGCATCTGCTGTATACGCGCTATTGGTATTCGGGCCTGGACGGACACACCACGCTGGTTCCTTACGCTTGGACCGCTGTGGCGCTGAATATCGCCGCTTTTGCGCTTTTCATTGTTCCCGCGGCCCGCAGAAATTGGCTCACGCTCAACCTGGGATGTCTGGCTACGTACGCAGGCGTATATATCGAAAAAGGCATGGGGCTGATCATTCCCGGATTGACGCCAGATGCGCTGGGAGAGATATACGAATACTACCCGACTCTGACGGAATTGCGCGTCGCCGGGGGCGTTTTCGCTGTCGGCTTTCTGGTCTTTACGTTGATGCTGAAAGTGGCTGTGCCCATCTCCCTGGGCGAGTTCGTCGGCCACAAGGAGCCGCAGGTCCCGGCTTTGACCTTGAAGGGAATGGCCTGACCCACGCTCTTCATGAGCTGGGTGGCCGGCGGGTGCGTCCCGTGCGGGGTGGGCGCCGCCCCGGACCAAAGAGCGGTAATGCAACAAAGCACGGCCTGATTCGCCGCCCCGCCCGAGTCACGCTCATCCAGGCCGGCCGGGTGCGGTCACATGCGAGGCGCCCGGCACTGGAGCGTGACGCGCTGTGTGCCCCGGGCAGTGGCCGGGGCATTTATGGAAAGACAGGCCCGGATGGCTCGGGCCATCGCTCTTGACACGGAGAAAACTCCTTCTTTCCGGCGCTCCCAGACTCCCCGTCCAATGAGGCGCAACCGCGAGGGAAGCACAGAAAAAGAAATGGAGCCACCCGCCGGGATCGAACCGGCGACCTGCTGATTACGAATCAGCCGCTCTGCCAGCTGAGCTAGGGTGGCTCTCTTCTCAATATGCCACAGGCGGAGCCGTTTGCGCCACGCGGCGCGCCTGGGAAGCTAGCGCCCGCACGAATCGCGCAGGCGCTCGTGGGCGGCATGAACTTCTGGATCGGCCAGCGCAGTGGCGGCACGGTCGGCGCGCGATTCCAGCGCCTGCCTGCAGAGCGCGTCCCGCTCGCGCGCGGACAGCAGAGAGGCGAGGGCGGCGGCGTTGGAGAAATAAGGCTTGAGCACGTCGGGGTCGTTCGGCGTGGTTTGCAGCAGCGAGCCGTAGATCTCTGAAGCGCGCAGGCGGTGGGCGATTTCCTCGGCGCGCGTGCCGTGCCAGGAAGCGAACTGCGCCAGCCAGACTTCGGCGATCGCGGAATTGAGCCGCGCTTCGCGGTGTCCGGGATCGTTCTCGATCAGGCGGCGCGCGGACGCCACCGCCGCGTCCAGAACTGCCTCGCCACGCCGCCATTGCGGCGTGCCCACCAGCGCCGCGGCGTAGCGGATGGCCGTGGCCTGCAAATCAAGCTGGGCGCGCGAGTCGGCCGGGTCGGACGCGGCGCGCCGCTCGGCGGTCAGCCAGGCGCTCTCCAGCAGCCGCCGCGCCTCGGCCTCGTTGGATGCGGGCGCATAGAGCAGCAGCGAACCCAGCAGCGACTGGCCCACCATGACATTCCGCTCCAGCGTGGCGCTGCCCGGAAGCGAAGCGCGCATCTGTTCGAGCACGGCGTTGGCCTCCCTCTGCACCCTGATGGCGGATTCGTAGTCGCCCCGGGCTTCGTGGATGCGCGCCTGAAGGCGGAGGTTCGTGGAGAGCCGGAGGGCTGTATCAAGCGACTGCTCCTGCGCGCCCGACAGCCGGTCGAGTGAGATGGCGCGCTCCACCGCCCGCTGCGCCTCGTCGAGGTTGCCGCGCCGGCGCCAGGCGCGCGCCGCGCGCGCCGAAGCGAGAGAACCCAGCCTGCGGTAAGGCTCGGAAAGCGCATCCTGACGAAGCAACTGATCGGCGAACCGCTGCGCCTGCTGCGCCCGGTCCAGCGCTTCATCCAGCCGCCCGGACGCCTCCAGCACCTCGCTCTGCCGGACGAGCAGACGGATGCGCTCTTCGCGGTGCGCGGCGGGCTCATCGGGAATGGCGTCAAGCAGGCTCTGCGCGCGCTCCAGGCTGGCTGCCGCACCGGCGATGTCGCCGAGGCTGCTGGCCGCTGGATCGTATTGAATCTCGCTGATGCGGCGGTAGGCGGCAGCGAGATCGAAGAGAAGCTCGGTGTCGCCGCGCGCTTCGGAAGCCATCCGCTCCAGATAGTCGATGGCCGTGCGGACGACGTACTGTCGGGCGCGCGTGGCGCCAGCGATGTCGCGGATCTGCTGCTCGAACTGGAAGACGAAGTCGCCGGCAAGCTGCCGGAGCTGCTGGAAGCGTCGCTCGGCGCGGCGCGCCTGGTACAGCGAAGCGGCGGAACCGGCCAGGATCGATACCAGCAGCGCCGCCACTGCGGCTGTGGACCAGCGGTGGCGGCGCAGGAAGCGCAGCGCCACATACGACCAGGAATCTCCCGTGGCCGAGACGGGCCGGTCGGCGAGGAAGTTGCGCAGATCTTCTTCGAGCTTTTCCGCCGAAGCGTAGCGGCGGTCCGGCTCCGGCTGCAAACATTTGTTGAGGATATTGTCGAGGTCGCCGCGCAGCTCGGGCCGGCGGCTGGAGGCGCGCGGCAGCGTGATGGAGCGCGCCTGGGCGAGGTCGCGGCGCGGGGGCTCGCCGGTGAGCAGGGCGTAGAGAACGCAGCCGAGGCTGAAGATGTCGCTCGCCGTATTCATCGGCTTGCCTTCCAGTTGCTCGGGGCTGGCGTAGTCGGGCGTCATCGCCTGGAGCGTGACGGCGCCGCTGCGCCCGCCGGCTCCGAGGAGCTTGGCGATGCCGAAGTCGAGCAGCTTGGGCTCTCCGTCTGCGGTGACGAGGATGTTGGACGGCTTCAGATCGCGGTGGATCACCAGGTGGCGGTGGGCGTGCGAGACGGCGGCGCAGACTTTGAGGAAGAGCTCGACGATCTGCCGCGGAGAGAGGCCGCGCTCGCGGCACCAGGCGTCGATGGGAACACCCTCGATCAGCTCCATGACGAGGTAGGGCGATCCGTCGGCCGTGGTGCCCGCATCGAGCAGGCGGCAAATATTGGGGTGGTTCAGGTCGGCCAGGATCTGACGCTCCTGCCGGAAGCTTTCCAGCACTGCGGGCGAACGCAGCGCGAGCGGCACGAATTTGATGGCGGCGTGCTGCAGGACTTCGCCGTCAAAGCGCTCCGCTTCGTAAACCGTCCCCATGCCGCCGCGGCCGATGGGCCGCGCGAGGCGCCACGGCCCCACCTGCTCGCGCGGGGCCGACACGGGCGGTTCGATGCGGGCGGCGAGATTCAGCACCGGGCGGCTGAGGAACTCTTCCGAGCCGCTGTCGAATTCGGCCAGCCTCTCGGCTTCGGCGCGCAGTTCGGGATCGGAGCAGTGCGAGTCGAGCCAGAGGCGGCGCGCTTCAGGGTCGAGATCGGCGATGGCGTGAAAGATGCGCTCAAGCTCAGGGCTCAAGCGGAGAGCTCCTTGTGCAGCCAGGCCTGCGCGAGCCGCAGCTCGCGGTACACCTGCGCGGGCGTGAGGCCCGTGGCTTCGGCGGACTCTTCAGCGGTCATGCCGCCGAAGAAGCGCATCTCGATCAGGCGCGCTTTCATCTCGTCGTGCCGTGCCAGGCGGTCGAGCGCCTCGTGGATGGCGAGCACCTGGGCGGCGTCCTGATCGAGAGAGACCACTTCCTCGCGCAGTTCCACTTTTTCCGCGCCGCCGCCGCGCTTCTGCGCCGATCTGGAGCGCGCGTAATCGATGAGGATCTGCCGCATGACGCGCGCGGCGAGGGCGAAGAAATGGGTGCGGTTCTGGATGTTGCGCGCTTCGCTTTCGACGAGCTTGATATAGGCTTCATTGACGAGCGCCGTGGCCTGGAGCGTGCGGTCGCGGTTCGAGCCGCCCAGATAGGAATGCGCGAGGCGGCGCAGTTCTGTGTAGACGAGCGGCATCAGGGCGTTCACGGCGTTGCCGTCGCCCTGGCGCATGCGCTCGAGCAATTGAGTGACAGATTCCTCAGCCACGGCTCACGAGTCCCCTCCCTGCCGTTAATCATCCAGAGAGCCGCGCTGCGGCTCTCGAATCATGATAACTCCCCGGTAAGCCGTGGCTGGACAGGAACGCCCGGGTCCGCCGGTCAGTCGCCAGCGGCCCGGATGAGGAACCTTGCGATGGAGGGATCCGGGCTGGCCCACGGCAGAAGCTTGAAGGCTGCCTCGATCGTCCCCTCGATTTTTTCGCGCGCCAGAATGAGCAAACCCTCGTCCTCCGCGCTTTCGCGGACGTAGGTGAGAATCGGGCCGGAGTGCTGCTCCCGCGAGGCGTACAGTTCGGATTCGAAGCTCGCCGCCTTCATCAACGGCACGAAGAAAGTATGAGCGGCGATCATGGGCTCCTCGATCCAGGAGCGGTAGGCTTCCGCCTGGGACTGGAAGAACGCGTCGGCGCCGCCGCCCACGGTGAACTCCATGAAACAGCCGCGTCCGCCAAGCTGCATCCAGGCTTGTTCATAGTCGATCTGCGGGGAGCGGAGACGGATGGCGGTGAGCACCGGCGGGGGAAGCATCTCGCCGGGGCCGATGTTCATGAAGTCCTCGGGCGTCCACAATCGCGGCGGAGGGGCGTCCAGCCAGACGCCCGCTCCAAAGTCCGGCATCCACGACTGTGCGTTGCGGCTGAGCACGGAGGCGCCATCGCCGTGATGCAGGTGCCACATCTGGATGACGGGGATCGGTTTCGAGGGCGGCGGGAACAGCAGCGGTCGCAGGCGGCGGTACATGGCCAGCCAGCGGGGCAGATCGAAGGGCTTCAGCGGAAATTTCGCCCCGCGAATCAGGTACACATGGAAGCCCGAGGCAGGCGGACGAATTTCCAGAAACAGAGCATCGTCGGCATGATCTTTGCCCCGCGGACCGCTCATGGCTTCCTCCTGTCTTTGGCTTGCGCGATGAGTTCATTGACGCCGGCGACGAGCGTCGCCAGAACCTCGTCGATCGGCTTGGCGGAAGCGATGATGATGCCCCGGTCCTCCGGGCTCTCGGCCAGGTACACGGGCGATGCTTCAAAGAGCGCGTCCAATACCTCGGACTCCAGAGAGAAGAAGTCCTGCGAGCGCAACCGCGGGATGAGCAGGGGCATGGACTTCAGGCCTGTGTGGTTCTCCATGCCCTTGCTGAAGGCGGCCTTCAGCGCGGCGAAAGCTTTGTGCCTGAGCAGCAGGAGTGTTTTCATCTCCTCGATGGGATCGCCGGCGGCAAAGGCTTCGCGCAACATCGGGCTCTTCTTGACTCCTGGAGAGAAGTCCGGAAGAGGGGGCGCCGCAGCGGGGTCGGGAGGAACGAAGAGAATGGTGGCTCCCCCGAAGCCGAAATAGGCTGGCAGAACCTTGTCCGGCTGAAACTTGCGGAACCATTGCGCGTAGCCCCGCAGATAGGTGCTCAGCACGAACGGCTTCTCCATCTTGCGGATCGCGTCGGTCTCCTCCTCCGGAATCGGCTGCGGCAGCGGCCCCCAGGGAGTGCGGGTGTAGGCGGGAAAGACGCGGTAGTTGATGGATTCGTCGAGAAACCGGTCCTGGCAGTAACGTTCGATCGTCTCGACGTCGAGAAAGAAGCACGGCATCCAGCCCTGTTCCTTGCAGGTCCGGACGAAGGCTTGCAGGAACGCGAGGAACCATTCCTGCTCGGACTGGCGCATGGGCGTGGACGAAACGCCCGCCCAGTACAGGGCGCAGCGGGTCAGGCTCTCGGCGCGGACCCAGGGCTTCAGGGCATCAGCGGCTTCAGACACATGGGCCTCACATGCAGACGGAATTCGCAGCGAGTTTCAGCGAGGCGAGGTCGAGTCCCGTCTTGGCCTCCAGCGCCTCGATGTCCAGTTCCACGGCCTTCTGCTGCATCTTGGCAGTGGCGGTGTGGTTCTCGAGCGCGGTGGTCTTGTCCTTCAGAGCCGTGACGCCGGCGGCGAGCCCTTTGACAAACGTCTCCAGGCCAGTCGCCGTGGTGCTCATGCCGATGGCCTCCATTTTCAGGCCCGTGGCGGACTTCGCGAAGCCTTGCACCTCCTGGTCGTCCAGAGCCGCCTTGATGGCGTTGGTGACCTGCTCCATCCGAACGGCGGGTTCTGCCAGGCTGCGCGGCGAGGCGTGGCTCTCCACCAGCGGCGCCACGAAGGTGATCATGGTGGGACCCACGCGGTTGTAAAGGCTGGGGCCCATGACATCGCGTTTCAGCATCGCATTGGTCGTGTGAAGGTACTGAGTGTCCTGCAATTTCCGCATCACGCCCACGGTGCACTGGAAGTTGACGTTGGTCTGGAACGTCCGGTTGATGTTCACCGTGCTCAGGTGGTTCATGTCGATCTGCTCTTTCTTTGTGCCGTGGATGAGGGCCTCGTCCTTCTGGGAGCCTTTCCCGAGCGCACCCATTCCGGGCTTCCACGAATCCTGGTCTATGCCGACGCGGGTTTTGGTCTTTGTCTTCGAGTCAAAAGTCGCCATGATCGAAATCCTCCTGAATTGCGGCGCGAGTGATCATCCGACCTCGCGCAGAAACTGGTTGCACTTGATGTGAACGGTTCCTCCGGCGTGGATGTTGATGTCGCCGTCGGAGTGGATGAGAAGAGTCTGATCGCCCTCGAACATCGAGATGCGGATATGTTCCGGCGTGGCGACGACGATGGTCTCCTTTCCGTCCATGTCGTCCATCACGAACCGGTTGCCGCTCTTGGTGACGATGCGCTTGATGTCGTTGTTGCCCTGTTCGTCGCCGTGAAGTCCTTCGTTCGGCGGCGAATCATTGCCGTTCCAAAGCGAGCCGAGCACGATGGGCCGGCTGGGATCGCCCTGCTCGAACGCGACCAGCACTTCATCGCCGATCTCCGGGATGAAGTACAGGCCGCGCCCGGCGCCGGCGTGCGGCATGGCGACCGGCGCCCAGTTGCTCTCGCTGTCACCAGTCTCCCACGGAAACTGCACTTTGACGCGCGCAGCGTCTATGGGATCGACATTATCGAGCACGCGGGCGACATAGACGCCGAAGTTCCTTCCGGAGATGGGAGGAGCGGCCGGCTGCGGCGGCGCGGGCGCGGAAAGCTGTGTGGGCAGCGAAGCTTGCGAGACCAGCGGCGTCTCGCGGATCACCGAAGGCGCCGGGCGCATTTCATCGACATACATCTGGAACGGCATGCACCAGAAACGGTTGGAGTATCCGGCGGGAACCCGCCAGAGATGCTCCACCTTGTAGACGCCGTACTTGCCCGTGGTTTCGATCTGGCCTTTGATCTCGACCTTGCCGCCTATGGGCACGGAGGCATCGCGGGATTCGCCGCACGCCGTGCAGGCATGAATGCGGCGGCGTTTGGCTTCCAGCTTGAGCTCGTCCTCGAACTTGCCGTGATCGCCGGAAAGAAACTTGTCGTACAGGGCGTCGGCGAGATTGTTGTCCTTCGATCCCTGATCGGTGGCCCCGCGCAGGGCGCCGAGCGAGTCTTCCGTCAGTGGTTCGTCACTGACGTTGCGGAACTCCTTGCTCCCGGCCTCGGCGCGGTCGTAATTGACGCCATGAATGGCGCATTCATAGATGCGGCCCAAGGTGCGGAACAGATACAGGCTGCCCTCTTCGCGCCAGGTGAGCGGGCAGGTGTCGGAGGCGAATTGCTTCAGCACGTCCACCTTGCGCCCGGCCACGCGCAGGAAACACCCATGCCGGTCGGCCAGCCGGTGGAGAAAGCTCCAGTCGGTTTCCGCATATTGCAGCAGCGTCAATTCGCCGCCGCTGATTTTCACCTCGCCCGCCTTGTCCGCAAGAAGATCATTGGCGATATCTGATGGAGGCATTTTCAGAAACATCTGCGATTTCCGGGTTACATCCAGCAGGTAAGACCAGCCGACGCCACGGTAATACAGATTGCATCCACCCGACATTTCGTATTCGGTTTCGACGGACTTTACCAGGCCGTCGAAAATCTCGAGCTCCACTCCGTCCTGGGAAACCGCGACCACCTTCAAAGGCTTGCCGATGTCGCTCTCGAAGGAGCGCCGGGTTTCGGGCAACTGGCGGTACCGCAAAGCGCAGGCCGGATGACGGTTCAACTCGTGGACGATGGCAGCCTCGGCGAGATCCAGTTCTTCCGGCTCGTTGCCGTCAATCAAGACTTTCAGATAGGCAGGTTGCACGGGCCTGATCCTCCTCCAAAAAGCCTGCGTTCCCAGCGTCGGAAAGCAGGTGTTACGGCCCGGCTGGGGAATTCACGATATGAGATCGATGGTCCTTGCCGGGGTTACTTCTTCTTCTGCTTGCGCCTCTCGAAGCCGACCTTGATGGTGCAAGTGCCGGCGAAGGTGACGCGGGAGCCGCTCTTGAGCGGCACGGGCTTGCCGGGCTCGAGACGTTTCTTGTCGACGAACGTGCCGTTGTAGCTGTTCGTGTCGACAATATAAAGCTTGCCTTCCTTGTAATGGAATTGGGCATGGAAACGCGAGATCATGCGCTCCGCGTCGCGCAGCACGACGTCGTTTTTCGTGCCGCCATCTTCGGGAATGGCGCCCACCATGACCACTTCCTTGTCGATATTGAAGCGCTTGCCCTTGTCGAGGCCGGAGACCACTTCGATGTACGGGTCGCGGCGGCGGCGGGCGGCGAAGATCCAGGCCAGCAGGGCGATGCAACCCGTGCCGAGGCCCGCCGCGCCGAGAGCGAGGATGGAGGAACGGCGCTGGTTGGCGTAATTCAGACGCGAGCGCAACGCCTGCACCTGGGGGTTGTCGGGCGCGATGCGCTCGGCCGCGTTCAATGCCTGTTCGGCGGCGAGAAGATTTCCGGCGAGGAAGGCAGCTTCGGCGGACTGGATGCTCTGCGCGAGCGTCATCTGCTTTTCCTGCTCGGCCTGCTCCTGCTGGGAGCTGGCGGCGGCCTTCTCGGCCTCTTTGCGCTGCTGCTCTTCGAGCTTGGCCACGGCCTCCTTGCGTCCGTTGAAGGCGACCTGGTTATTGGGGTTCAGTGCGAGGATCTGATCGAAGATGGCGACCTGCTGCGCCGGGTCGGTGGTGCGCAGGGCCTGCTGGAGGAGCTGGGCCTCCTGTTGCGTGCGTTGCTCCTGCTTCATCTGCGCCATCTGCTGCTGCTGGAGCTGCTGCTGCAAGGCCGCCGCCCCGGCGTCGTGGCCCGCAGGCGCCTGCGGCGCAGGCATCGCGGGCAACGAGGGCGCCGTCGGGGCTTGAGGCAGCGCGCTGATCTCCGTCTTCTTGGGACCGAGGCCAAAGGTCTTCGGCAGCTGCACGGCGCGGACGTTGCGGATGTCGACGTCGGCGTCGTCCTCGGGCGTGTAGAAAGCGATGACCCCCGGGGTGCTGCGGGCGGCCTTCTTCGGATCGGCGCCCTCCGGGCGGACGTCGTTGAAATCGGTGACCGGGATCCCGTCCGTCCAGATCTGAACATGGCGTCCGTGAGCGGCGACGGTGAGAGTGATGAACTGATTCGCGGCCCCGAGGTTCTTGCGGGCCGTTGTCAGTCCCATCAAAGCTCCAGTGGCGCCGGGCTGGATGTTCACTTCATAGCCCGTCCCGAGCTGCCCCGGATCGCCGCGGAACAGGATGGCGTAGCGGCGGCGTTGATCGGCCCGCCTTGAGTTGATGCGCACATCAGCCTGCAGGATGAAGTCGCCGAACTGGAGGAGCGACTCGAGCTGTCCGGGGCCGTCGGCGCCGTGGATCATGCCGCGGACAACCGTCCACTTCGCCTCTTTCGGCTTTCCGCCGCCGAATAAGCGGCTCAGCCCGCCTTTCTGTTTGGCGGGCTCGCCGGTGGACTTCCAGCCGGACAGATCATTGCCGTTGAAGAGGCTGTCGGACTTGAGCAGGCGCAGCCGCATGTTGCGGATCTCGACGCGCCCGCCGGGCCTGGCCTCCAGCACGAAGAAACCCGCCGGAGCGACAGGCGCCGAAGAGTGATCCACCATGCGGCCCGAGGCGCGCACGCCGACGCCTGCGCCCAAGGCCTCGATTTCCACGGGCACCCATGTGGTGGAGGCCAAAGATGAGAAATCGACGCCCCAGCCCGTGTCTTTCGGGTTGCCGTCGCGCGCGGCCCGCACGTAGAGAGCGCCGCCGGCGCTCTTTTCCGCGCGGATCTCGAAGTGCAAAACAAAATCCGTGAAAGGTGTATTGGAGCGGAGCGTTCCGGCGCTGCCGCCGTCGGCGGCGAGGATGCCGCGCCCGGCGGACCACGCCGTGCCGGAAGGAGTCCAGCCATAGTGGGACTCTCCGTCGTGAAGGATGATCCAGCCCTCGCCCGGCGCCGGCCCTTGCGCCGGGAGAAGCCCGAGCAGGAGCCACACTGCTGGAATGACAGCGAACCGTTTCATGGTCGATCCTTTCACGGCCGGGCGGACGCCCTCCCTATTATCATTACGAAGAACGCGGGAGGAATCCGCCGGCGGCCGCACGTCTTCAGTCCGCTCCGACGATGCCGAACGTCAGGCCCTCTCCCTCGCGCACGGTGACCGGTTCGGCGCCCTCGGCTCCTTCGATGACCTTCTCTTCGCCTGGATCGTAGTCGATGCGGATCGTCTGCCCGGAGACAGCCTCGCCGGAAAGGATGATGCCCGCCAGCGGGGAGAGCACCAGTTGCTGCATGGTGCGCTGCACCGGGCGCGCGCCGTAGGCGGGGTCGTAGGACTCTTTGGCGAGGTAAGCCAGCGCTTCGGGCGTCATCTCCAGGCCGATCTCGCGGTCCTCGGCGAGCTTCTTCCGGATCTGGTTGAAGTTCTTCATCACGATCGCCTCGAGCTCGCGCTCGGTCAGCGGATTGAAAGTGACCACCTGGCCGATGCGGTTGAACAGCTCCGGCCGCAGGCTCCGCTTGACGACCTCGAGGATCACGTTCTTCTGCTCCTGCGGATCGTCGCTCACTTCGATGGCCTCGCGCACGCCGAGGTTCGACGTGAACAGCACCATCGTGTTGGAGAAATCGCAGAAGCGGCCTTTGGCGTCGGTGAGGCGGCCTTCGTCGAGCACGCCAAGCAGCAGGTCGAGGATCTCAGGCGCACCCTTTTCCACTTCGTCGAAGAGAACGATCGAATACGGGTTGCGGCGCACCTGCTCGGTGAGGAAGCCGCCCTCCTCGCTGCCCACCAGCCCCGGACGGCTGCCGATAAGGCCGGAGACGGAGGACTTGTCCTTGTACTCGCCCATGTCGATGCGGATGAGCGCGTTCTCGTCGTCGAACAGCGCCTCCGCCAGCGCCTTGGCCAGCTCCGTCTTGCCGACGCCGGTGGGGCCGACAAAGAGGAAGCTGTTGGGCTTGCGCCCCGGCTGCAGGTCGGCGCGCATGCGGCGGGCGGCGTCGGCCACGGCGCACACGGCCTCGTCCTGTCCGAAGACGCGCTCCCCGAGGCGCTCTTCGAGCTTCATGAGCCGTTCCTTTTCGCTCTCCATCATGCGGTTGGACGGGATGCCGGTCATCTCGGCGATCACTTCCGCCACATGTTCCGGCATCACCGTGTCGGGGACGAGCGTGATGCCGGCCGTCTGCTTCTCAAGATCGGCGAGCTGCTGCTCCAGGTACTTGAGCGATCCGTAACGGATCTCGGCCGCTTTGGCGATGTCTCCTTTTTTCTCGGCGGCTTCCAGCGCCGCGGATTGCTCCTGGATGGCCTGCTTCGTTTTCTGAAGCATGTCGAGAGCGTTCTTCTGGTTGTTCCATTCCTCGACGAGCTTGGTGACCTGAGGCTCGATCGCGGCGATCTCGCCGCGCAGCGTCTCAACGGCTTTCAGCGCGGCAGGCGTGGAGGCGGAAGACTCGAGCGCTTCCAGTTCCGCTTTCTTCCGCAGCAGCAGGCGTTCTTTCTGGTCGATGTGGGTGGGCTTGGATTCCTTCTGCATGCGGATCCGCGCGCAGGCCTGGTCGACCACGTCGATGGCCTTGTCAGGCATCCAGCGGCCGCGGATGTAACGGCGGCTGAGCTTGATGGCCGCCTGTAGGGCGTCGTCGGTCAGCTTGACGCCGTGGAAAGCTTCAAAGCGCGGCCTCAGGCCCCGGAGCACGACCATCATCATCTCGTCGGTCGGCTCCTTGATCTGAACGGTGTCGAAGCGGCGGGCCAGCGCGCCGTCTTTCTCGATCTTCTCGCGGTACTCGTCGAACGTGGTGGCGCCGAGGCAGCGCAGCTCGCCGCGCGCCAGCGCGGGCTTGAGAATGTTGGCGGCGTCCATGCCGCCTTCGGTGCCGCCGGCGCCGACAAGCGTGTGGAGTTCGTCAAGGAACAGGATGATCTCGCCCTTGCGGGCGCGAACCTCGTCGACAACACCCTTGATCCTCTCCTCAAACTCGCCGCGGTATTTGGCGCCGGCGACCATGGCCGTCAGGTCGAGAGCGATGACTTTGCATTTCTTGAGAGACTCGGGCACGTCGCCGGCGGCGATGCGCTGGGCAAGGCCTTCGGCGATCGCCGTCTTGCCGGTGCCGGGTTCGCCGACGACAACGGGATTGTTCTTGCTCTTGCGCAGCAGCGTCTGAATGACCTGGCGGATTTCGTCGTCGCGGCCGATGACGGGCATCAGTTCGCCGCGGGCGGCAGCGGCGGTGAGGTCGCGGCCGTATTTCTCGAGCAGTTTGCCGCCTGATAGCGGTTTGGGCGCGGCGCCGGGCATGGATCTTCCTGCCTGTTTCTCGCCGAGGGTCTCGCCCATCTCGGCGCGGGTTTCAACGGTTTTTTCGATGGCCTGCTTGGTGAGGCCGTTCTGGCGCAGGTCGCCGCGGAGGGCTTCTTCGCCGTATTCGACGGCGGCCATGATGAAGTCGATCGGCTCGGCGCGCTCGGCGCCGCGGCGCTCCATCATGTCGAACGATTTCTCGATCAGGTTGCGCAGCGCGGAAGAGGCGGTGGGACGGCGTCCCGGCTCGAGCGGCGAGTTCTTTTCCGTGTTCAGCCTGGTGGCGAACGTTTCCAGCAGGGCGTCGACTGCGATGCCGGACTTGTCGAGCACGGCCGCAAGCGGTGATTCGGCGTCGAGCAGCACGAAGAGCATGTGCAGCGGCGTGATCTGCGCCTGTTTGCGCTGCTCGGCAAGCATTCGGGAGCGTTCGAGGGCGTCCTCCAGCTCGTTGGAGATCTTGTCTAGGTCGATGGCCACGGGTTTCCTCCTGGGCGATAGCGGACTGTTTGTCTATTAAACAACGAAGCGGGACGCCGCCGGGCGTCCCGCGGAAACTCATTCGAGCCTGCGCCGGCGCGGAGGCGGCTGCGGAGGCTGCTCCTCGCCCTGGTCGAAACGCGGCCGCGGCGGCGCCGGCCGCGCGGGCGGCGCCTGGGGCGGCGGTTCGACGGGCGGCTCCGGCGCGCTGGGCGCGCGGCGGAAAAATTCCCACGGCGCTCCGCCCCGCTTGGGTTGTTCTCCCGGCGGCGGAGGCGGTTGATAAGGCGGCGGCGCGGCAGGCGGAGGCGGTCCCTGGGGCGGATAAGGCGCGGGGCGCGGCGGCGCGCCATATGGCGGCGGCGGAGCTGCGTGAGGAGGCGGCGGATACTGCGGGGGCGCCGCCTGCGGGGGCGGCTGCGGCGGAGCGAACGGCGGCGGCGCGGCGGCGGGCGGCGGAGGCGCCGGCTCGGCGATCCTTTCCATCGGCTGCACCCCGCGGGCCGAGGGCTCCTGCGCGCGCCCCGCATAGAAGCGGTGGCGGTTGAACAGCAGCGCCGTGCGGATGGGGATGTGCGCCGGCACGGCGACGCGCAGATCGGTGATGGTCGGCACGTCCGGCGCTTCAAAGTCGAATTCGAAATTGGTCTGCCCGGGAATGACGGATTCGCTGATCAGATTCAGCGGCGCGCGCTGGAATCCGCTGCCTTCATTGATGCGGATTTCGGCGGGAATTCTCATGCCTTTTTCAAACGCCGCGTTGAGTTCGCCGACGAGGATCAGCCGGTACTTGTCGCGTCCTTCCAGCCGCAACTGGCTGAAGAAGGTGACCATGTCGTCGCCGACGCCCTGCACGCGGCTGGGCTTGGCGGCGAGCTTGTACAGGACGTTGCCGCCGCGGTCGAAAACGAAGTTCATCGCCTCCAGTTGCGGGCTGACGCGGAAATCCACGTACTTGCCTTCCAGCGCGCGCTCCAGCCGCTGGAGGGCGGCCAGCGACGCGAGCGCGGAGCGCACTTCGATGCCCAGGTCGTCCTGCACGCGCCAGGTGCGCGTCATGCGCAGGATCCGCTTCTGCTGGTTGATGAGCTGGATGAACTCTGTCTCGCCGACCTCTTTCAGCGTGTCGTAATAGGTCTGCAATCCCGGCGTCAGGTCGAAATAAACCGCGGCGGCGTGAAGGAACTTGCGGAGCTGGCCGAAGAACCGCTGCGGCGGCTGGGCGTAGTCGAGCAGCTCGTAAACCAGGTCCTGGAGCGCGGCGACCATCCGGTCCACGAACTGCACGGTCTGCGTGTCGACCTCGGTCTCGATGCCGCGCTCGGTGAAAAGAATGAGGTACTCGCGCATGGCGCGGTGCAGCTCGGCGTAGCGCTCGGCGAGGAAGGTAGCCTCCTCGACGATCTTGCGGTAGCCGGCGGCGAGCTCGCTGTGGGAGGCCATGGTGGTGCAGGCGGGGATGAAGTCGGGGGTCTTCTCGTAGCCCGCACCGTAGCGCTGGCGGCGGATCTGTGCGGCGACCAGCGCGTAGGGGATGGAGTCGGCCGAAGGCTGGAGGCTGATTCGGTAGTTCCACTGCCGCTCGGTCTGCATCTGCGGGTTGAATTCATCGGCCTCGCCCTCGGCGGCCTGCTTCTCGTGTGGGGTGGCGAGGATGTAGACGGGCGCTTCCTGCACGCCTTCGAGGTCCGTCTTGGGGAAGCTGCGCGAAACCGGGCTGGCCGGGTCGATGTCGATAATGCAGCCGGCTGCGGTGACGCCGCGGCATTGGGACACGGTGATGGTGAGCTGCTCCTCGTCCTCGTGAAGGCTGACAACGGGGTCGTAGCGCGCCGCGCCGATTTCGTTTTCCGCCACGCGCGGGCCGGGGCCGACCAGGCCTCGCGCGTTGGTCATGTAGCGCAGCGTCCAGAGGAAGAGAGAATCGAAATAGCGTTCCTGCCGGAGGAAATGGTCCGGCGTCAGGAGCATGCCATGCTCCCAGTTGACGCTTCGCAGTTTGAGATCGCTGGAGTTCATCGGGTTAGTCCTGTGTTTCTGCCTTTCCAGGCGGTTCAGACGGCCAGGTCCAGACGCCGGGCTCGGACTCGACGGCGCCGGTGGCCTGCCAGACGCGGTCGAGCGGGCGCCTGGAGGCGATGAAGATGCCTTTTTCCTCGGGGCTCTCTCTCAGATAAAAGGATATCCCGCACGTCCATTCCTCGCGGAACGGCCCGTCAGAAGGCGCAAAAGTCGATGCAGCAAGAAGCGGAAAATAATAGGTAAAATTCTTCAACGAGATGTCACGGATCAGCGGCCTGAACAGCGCTGTGGCCCGCTGTTTGACCTTCTCCACTGGGTCTTCAGACAGAGTCAGGATGACAGGGCCAAGGCCAAGAAGAGCCCGAGCGGATTGCAGAACCGCCTGGGCGCTCTGGGTTACACCGAATACCTGATTCATCATCGGCCTGGGCATCTCCCCCACGTCGAGATTCTCGAAATCAGCGGGAGTCCATAAGGTTGGAGGCTCGCGTTCAGGCCAATAACCGAGGCCCCAATCAAAGCCCCATTGCGGGGCTCGTTCGGCCAGGATCATGCTTGCGTTTCCATAAGTCAGCTGATTGTACTGGATGACTCCGCCAAGGTGGAATGAGGGGTATTCCATGGCGGCGCCATTTATCACGGATTCCACCCAGCTCCGCACAATGCGGCATTCCGTGTCGTCGAGAGGAAAGGGCCGGGGATACGGCAGCCGATACAAATGCCACCGTCCCGGGGACTTGAGAGAAAGCAGATTGGGTTGAAATGAGTTCATCGGCATTTGTCAACGAATCGGGTACGTCATACCTTGGGCCTCTAAACCGCGAAGTGCATTTGTCAGGATCGGCTCAATCGCGGTGCGCCCCCATAGCAGAACCCCGTGGTCGTCACGGCTTTCGGCCAGGTAAGCTCCGAAGAGATCCAGGCAGGCATCCCGCATCTCCCCCCGGCCATGGTAAATGCTTTCTGCCGTGAAGAGCGGAACAGCAAACAGCATGGAACGGTATTGAGGATCGTCTTCGACTCCGGGCGTGAACAGGATCTTGCTCTTCGGCAGGAACGGGTCTCTTAAGGAATAGGTAAAGGCGATTTCCCCCTCGACATCCAAGCCTCGGAATGCCGGATTTTGCAATGCTTTCTTGGGCAAAGGAATGTCTGGCGGCTTCGTTTCCTCGCTCTCTGGTAACCACAGCGTGATCATTGCTCCAAAACCGAAAAAGTCCTCGAACTGAGCAGCTCCTTTCTTCTTGGCCAGCCAGTAGGCGAGGCTCTTGGATGCTCTACGAAGGCGCGAAGCATCCCCAGTTTTCAGCATTTGCTGCAGCTCCTCCTCCGAGGGAGGGCGGAACAGCGGGCGGGAAGGATGAAAAAGAATCCCGGGGAGCGGGCTGAAGTCAAGGCTTCGCCGCAAAAAAGTTTCGTGCAGGTCGGGATAAATATAATCAAAGTTAACAAAATTCTCCTGACGAAGCTGCAATTTCTCGCGGAACTGAGCAGAAAGGATGCTGACCAGCGCCTTTATCCATTGACGCTCCTGCGAGCGCATGGGAAATCCCGAAACCGGTAGCCAGAACAGGGAGCTGCCTGCGAGATGCTCTGCCTTCCTGAACGGGAAGAATGGATCCTTCTCCCCGCGCTGAGAGTTGCCTGTGCCCTGGGACGTTTCTTCCATCGCTACTGGACTCCCGGCATTGAGGATGGGGGCACGCTGAGCTCTACGCCAACAGCGGGCCGGGCGGCCCGCACCTCGGCGTCGACCCCGCTGACGTTAGAGACCGCCGCCGCAGTGCCGATCATCGCAGCGGCAAGGACCATCTTGGCGCCAGCGATCGCCTTGCTCTCGATGTTCTTGATCTTGGTGCAAATCGCATCCGTCTTCACCTTGTTGATCGTGACATCGACGTTGGTCTGCCGGATGGTTGTATCCAGACCGAGCAGGGTGAGGCGCAGTCCAGCGGCGCTGATCTTGTGCATCTTGCATTCCATCCAAGATCCGCTGTTGAACTGGCTGCTTGACGGGCACAACCAAGTGGAAGGAGCGATATCAGTCCGGTTGAACGGTCCGACGCAGACCGTGTTTTGTCCGGCTATGAGCGACTCGGTCAGCATGCCGAGGATGGTCTTGGTGCAGTTGCCGTTGATTGTCTCCGTGCAGTTCCCGGTCAGCGTCAGGGTCTGGTTGCCCATGATGCTGACAGTTTGGTTGGCCAAGATGCTGATGGTCTCATTGGCCAGGAATGTGCGAATGACATTGCCCTGCACGAGTTGATTCAGCGTCCCGTGGTTCATCACGTCCTCGGTGTAGGACGAGCCCACGAGAGCTCCCATATTGGGGGCGAAATCGTCGCCTTCGAGGCTGATGCGGGTGCCGACCTTGACTTGGCCATCGAAGATGCTCATGGTTCCTCCTTATCCAATCTCCCTCAGGAACTGTTTGCACTTCATATGAACCGTGCCGCTGGCGTTGATGTGAATGTCGCCGTCGCAGTGGAGCAGGAGCTTGGCGCCTTCTTCAAAGAGCGAAACCCGGACACGCTCCGGCGTGGCCAGCACCACAGTCTCCTTGCCCTCCTTGTCGTCGAGCACGAGGCGGTTGCCGCTCTTGGTGACGATGCGCTTGACGTCGTTGCTGCCGTACTCATCGCCGTGCACGGCGGCCGCAGGAGGCGGATGGACGCCGTTCCACAGGCTGCCCACGATGATGGGGCGCGTCGTGTCGCCGGACTCGAAGCCGATGAGCACCTCGTCGCCAACCTCAGGCGAGAAGTAGACTCCGCGGTCCGGTCCGGCGTTTGGCGACAGGAAATTGACCCACAGCCAGGGCTCACCGTCGGCCCAGGGAAACTGGACCTGGACTCTGCCCTGCTTGCCGCTCTCGCCGAGCCTCGTGACGCGGGCTACGAGCATGCCCGTCCACGGACGGCGCTCAGGCCGCTCCCAGGCGATGGGCTCGGTGAAGGGCGAGGCGATGAACTCATTGGTGTAGCCGTCGCTGCGCCAGTGATGAACCACGGACAGGACGCCCCAGTCTCCTGCGGTTTCAATGGGGCCGTTGATGGTGAGCTTGTTGCCTGCGGTGATCGAGGCTTCGCGCGAAACGCCGCGGGCGTAAACCCGCGATTGCGCAGCGCGCTTCGCCTCCAGATCAAGGACTGCCTCCAGTCCCTTCTTGTTCCTGGCGAGCAGGGGGTCCACCAGTTCCCCACGCCACTGATCCCGCTGGGAAGCGTTGACGGCGGCGTCGATCAACGCGGCCGCGGGGCCGTAGACAGGCGGTGTGACCTTGCGGTGTTCGACATGACTGGTGGAATTCTTCCGGTCGTAGATCCAGCCACGGTACTCCGACGGCGCGAGGCGTCCGATCAGGCGGAAATCGAGCAGCCCGCCCTCAGCGCGCCACTCCACGGTGCTGCCGCCGTCCATGAAATGATCCAGGAGGTGCACCCCTCCGGCAGTGGCGCGGAACGCGCAGCCTGCAATATCAGCGAACCGTCTGAAAAACTCGAAGTCGGTCTCGCCGATCTGGAGCAGGCCACCCTCCGAATCGAGTTCAGGCCGCGAGGCGTCGCAGGCGAATTCGAGGCCCGCGAAGCCGGCCGCCTTTTTCAGTTGCTCCCGCCAGGGCTCCGGCGGATAGCTGCGGTGCCTCCGCGTCAGGTCCATGCGCAACGTCCGGGAGGCGCCTTCCACGCGCAGATTGTACGAGCCGCTGAGTTCGAAATCGAGCTCGACCTCGATGGCTTCGCCGCCGAAAATCTTCAGTTCAGCGCCGGAGGCATCAACGGCAATCACGGCCAGCTCTTTGCCGATCAGATCCTCGACCGGAAAGCGCTGGTCGGGGGTCTGGCGGTAGCACAGCGTGCAGCGGGCGTGGCTGTTGAGCGCGTACTCGATCCGCGCCTCTTCCAGAATCGCGTCGCGGCACAGGTCGTGCATATCGGTGTCGTCAAAGGTGACCTTCAGGAATGCAGGCCTCATGCTTCCACTCCTCGAGGGGCCGCGGCGCCGAGCCACGTGTTCAGGCCGAGGCGGGAATTCAGCGCCTCGACCCCAAGGCGCGGCGCGCGCCGGCGGTCGGCGACAGTCCATTCCACGCTCCACCGCTGGTGGCACGTCGTGACAAGGAACAGCGCCGCGTTCAGCAGGTAGCGGTTCTCCTCCTGCTGGAATTTGTAATACGTCTCAAGCGGCACGGGGCCGATGACCAGAACAAGCTGGGCAAGGTCTTCGATGTGATCGCCCAAAGCGTAATCGACGCCGAGCCGGCTGTGCGCCTCGCCGAGCAGGCTGAGGTCTTCCTCGGCCAGATACCGCACGCGCGGCTTGCGGCGGATGGTCTCCAGCGGCAGATCGAGGAGCAGTTGAAGAGCGAAACGGATGCCGTGCTCCTTGCCGGCGAGCGACTGGAGGCTCGGCAGCAGCAGCGACAACCGGAACCACAGCTCCTGCGGCCACTGCTCGGGGTCGAGCCCGAACAGCGTGATCCAGCGCGCGCAGGCGTCGAGGTTGCGCTCGCTGATGTCGAACAGGCGAGCGCCCTCGCGCAGCCAGTGGGCAGCCTTCTGAAAGGGATCATCGACGACAGAGACGATCTCGCGGGTGCCGATCTCGGCTTCGCCGCCCGAATCCCAGAAAGGCACGGGCAGGTGGTTGAAGTAGCCGAGCCCTGCGATCCGCAACTGGATGGCATCGCCAGGCCGCAGCGGCGCGCCCGCGGCGGGAGACTGCGAGACCACCCACCGCGAGGGATAGCCGGGCCCGTCCATGCTGATCGTGATGCGCCCGGCGGAGATGCCGAGGTTCGACAGCACCTCCAGCGCCGAATCCACGGTGTGATGGAAGCCGTGGAAGCTGGACGACAGGTCTGGCATCACCAGGCTCATGGCTCCACCCACTCCGTGCGGACGCTCAGGTCGATGTCGTGCAGGAACCGCGAGGCGAGCAGCGACTGGAGTTCGTCGCGCAGGTAGGACGCCTCGAGGTCGGGATCGGTGAAGTCCTCGCGGTCAAGCGAGACGGTCACGCGCTCGACCCGGCGCAGCGCGCCGCCGACACGTTCGACCGCAGAGGCGATGCGCGCGTCGCGGATGCGGCGGTCGAAGGCGCGCACGACGGCGAGCAGGTCGGCGCGGGTGACCACGCGGTCCCGCGACAGCAGAGCCGCCGAAAAGCGCTCCTGCGCCGTGGCGAAAGACTCGCTGCTGGTGCCGCCCGCCGCGGAGGTCGGATTCAGGACGCGCAGCGAGGCGCCCGCGCCTTTGAGCTCAATCGAGGTGATCATGCCGGGGCCCACCTGGTTGGCCGCTTCGCCGGCGCTGATCCAGACGCGCACGTTGACCTGCGACTGCGGGCGGCCGTCGGGCCAGCGCGCCGGAGTGATTTCGATGCGGCCGTTGCGGATGGCGTAGCGGCCGACGTTGGGGTCGGTGGACGGCGCCATCTCGTCCAGATACGGCGTGTCGTTTTCGCCGATGATGGACAGCGGCGAGACGAGCTGCCAGTCCGTGCCGCCCTCGCGGCTGATGGGGATGGCCGTGCCGTGCTTTTCGAAGACGATCGTCTGGTTGAAGCATTCGACGTTGGAGGCCGTGATGGCGTGGAGGAAGATGCCGCCGATGGCCGTGTGCAGCGGCGGGATGTCGCGCGGGAACGTGATCTTCAGCCAGGCGCGGGGCTGGGAGAACAGGTGCTGGGCTTCGCGGCCGAAGATGCGGCCGAGCGGCGGCTCCAGCCCGCGCGGCACCGTGCAGAGCGCCTGCCTCTCCGGCGGAATGGCCGGGAACAGGAACACGCGGCCCGCATAAAAGCCAGGCGGCAGCAGCGGCGTCTTGTCCTGAAGCTCGTCGGAAGCGGAGGCGGGCGCGGAGCGCACCAGCCACTCCAGGCGCCGCAGTCCCGCGTTGGCCGGGCGAGGGCGCAGGATGCCGGGCGCGGAGAACTCGCCGTGCGGTCCGGCGAAACACCAGGTTTCGCTGGCGAGGGCCTCCTGCACGGGGCGGGCGTCGGGGGTGAGATCGAAATAGACACTGTGCCCGCTGAGGTGCTCCTTCGGGTCGGGCTGGATGGCGAGCAACAGCGCCGGGTTGGGGCCGAGATTGACCTTGACGGGATCCAGGGCGGGGCGCGCGGCGAGGAAATGTTCCGGCATTTCGACGCCGGGCAGGACGCGGAGCTGGTTTTTTTCGTATGCGGCGCCGAAGACGATCTGCGCGCCGGAAACCGTTACGGGCGCGTCGGTGCTGAAGTTGAAGCGCTCGCCCGTGGGCGACTGGCTGCGCAGCACGGCGCCGGCGTCGATGTGGACGGGGGCGGTGGCGCCGTGAATGCGGACCACGGCCTGCGCCGGTCGCGCCTTGCGGGGCTCGATGCCGAGTCCGGCGATGAGTTCGTCGAGCAGCGCCAGGCGGATGCGGCCCGTGTCGCTGTAAAGGTCTTCCAGTTGCTGCGCGAAGGTGCGGAACAGGACGGCGAGAACCGGGTCGGTGGTTTCCGCGCTGACGCCGTATTCCTTGAGGCGCTTGCGGAAATCCTCCCGCATCTTGCTGTCGATTTCGATCGCCGTGGCGCGCTGGTATGGCATCGGAGTCCGGTTCAACCCTTCTCGATATTCGAACCTCGCGTGCGAGATCAATCACTCAGCCGGGCTGTCCAGGACATCGAGGGATCCTCGGTGGAGACGAGCGTCACCGAGTACACATCCACATCCGGATTGGGCCCCGGCTCCTTCTGAATCGACTTGAGACGGTAGTGCGTGATGCCGAGATCGGCGAGCGTGTCGTTGATCGCCTTCTCCGCCTGCCGCAGGCCCTCCGGGCGCATTCTCATGTTCTCGAAGAAATGGCGCACACCGAAGGACGGGCATCCGGCCCAGCTTCCGCCGGGCGTGCGGGCCATCATCTCGATGAAGCGGAGAACGGCTTCGGCCTCGTCGGTACGGCGCAGGAAGCCGTTGTCGAGCCGGAGAGGGAACGCGATGAACGGAATGGTGCCTTCTCCTTTCCAGGGGGAAGCCCGGCAGGGGCCGCGCGCAGTGCGGCGCGGCCCGCCAGGAGGCCGGGGCAGCCGGCCTAGGTGCTGAAGGTGATCTCCTGGAAGTTCTGCTGGTTCATGACGGGCTCGAGATCCATCACGATCATGTGGTTGAGCCCTTCGGCGGAGCCGGCCATCTCCAGCGGCGGATTGGAGACCTCGTAGTTCGAGATCCAGCCCTTGAACTTGTAGCAGCAGAGGGCGTCCTCGTGGCTGTCGTCCTTCCAGAACTCGATCTTGATGTCCTTGATCTTGTCGCGCGTGACGACGTTGGCCAGGTCGAAGAACTTCTGAAGGCTCGAATACGGCAGGTTCTTGTCGTCGTGGAAATCGGCCCAGACGCGGATGCGCGTCTTCAGGCTGCCCATCTCGGGCATGCCGGCCTTGTCCTTGTCGGTCGTGAAGACGACCTGGCTGCTGACGGCTTCGAATTTGGTTCCGTCGATGGTGACGGTGCTGCGATAGGGATTCGGCATGGCTATTCCTCCTTATTCCTCTGACAAGATCGTCACTTGCTGATCTTGATGTCCTTGAACTTCTCCTGGTTCAGCGTCGGCTCCAGGTCGAGCACAAGGACGTGGTTCAGGCTGGGGAATGCCGTGGCGGGATTGTTGGCGAAGTCTTCGTCGGTGTGCAGTCCGGCAAGGCCCAGCGGATGCGGGTTAGAGGTTTCAAACCGGCTGATCCAGCCCTTGAAGCCGAAGCTGACGAGGGCGTCCTCGTGGCTGTCGTCCTTCCAGTACTCGATCTTGATGTCCTTGATCTTGTCGCGGGTGACGACGTTGGCCAGATCGAAGAACTTCTTCAGCGCCGAAAACGGCAGGTTCTTGTCATCGTGGAAGTCGGCGATGACGCGGATCTTCGTGTTCAGGCTGCCCATCTGGGGCATGCCTGTGCGGTCCTTGTCCGTATGGAAGCGGACGGATGTGGACACGGCGTCGAACTTGGTTCCGTCGATGGTGACGGTGCACCGGTACGGCGAAGCAGCCATGAATCTCTTCCTCCTTCGTTACTTGCCAAAGAGGCCAAACAATTTTCCAAAGATCCGTTTGGCCAGCGACGGCGGCGCGGCAGGCGCGGGGGGAGCCCCGGCCTGCGGAGCGGCACCGCCGGCTGAAACTGTTTCGACTGCGCGGCTGGCGGCCGGAGGGGCGGCCGGGGCCTCTTGCGGGGCCAGCTTCCCCTCGGCGATGAGCTGCGCTTTCAACGCGGGCGGGAGGTAATCGGATGCTTTGCGCTGTGACAGGTCTGGCGGCGGCGCGGCCGGTTCAACCATCCGGGCGCCCACGGCGCGCGGCAGGTTCAGTTGCATCGACCGGCGGTACTCGCCACGCGGCACGGTGCGGACGCCGTGCGCCTCGTTGATGAGGTCGCCTTCGGTCTCCGCCTTGCGGGCGGCGTCGCCGCCGGCGGGCAAGGGCATCTTGCCCGCCTGAACGTTGCCGCCCGTTTGCTCGTGGGCTTTGGCGGCCGAACCGGCCCAGTGTTCGCGTCCGTCGCTCACCCGATTCACTCCACCCTAATAACGGAAACCGGTCATTGCTTCTGTTCGCCCTTGGCGAATTCCGGCGTGTCGATCTTCAGCACGAAGGTCTCGGCCGGGCCCGTGGGCATGACGTTGAGGCTGATGTCGCAGATGCCCTGCATGCGCTTGTTGGAGTCCTTGTCGACGAAAAGGTCGTAGCCGAGGATGGTGCCCTGCTCGACCTGCTCATCCAGGAGCCGCTTGAGAGGCTTTTCGATGCTCTCTTCCATGAAGTCGCGCGTCAGCACCTGTCCGGCCACCTGCAGCAGGTAGTGCCGGCAGCAGCGTTCCAGATAGCGCAGGATGCGGTAGCTTGTGAAGAACTTGAGCACCCCGTTGGGGTCTTCGGCCTGCGTGCGGCAGCCGAAGAAGCACAGGTGGTTGTCAGCATCGCGGATGATGGGGATGAGCTGGCGCTCCATCGACAGGTGCTCCATCTCGCCGATCAGCGGCTCGAAGCGCACCTTCTCGACGCCGACGATCTGGCCGAACCGCGATCCGACGGGCCCCTGCGCCATGCCCTGGCCGTCGTCGGCGCGCGCGACGGCGCCGGCGAAGACGAGGGAAGGCGGCACGTACAGGTCGTCGCCGCCGTCCACCGTCTTCTCGAACCAGTGCTTCTGCCGGGCCATCAGGTAGCCGGAGCAGACCACGTCGGCCGCGGCCCGGTCCTCGGGCCGCTTCATGAACTCGTACTTTCCGCCGGGCAGGAAGTTCCGCTCCAGGTTCCGGAACGATTTCTCGTCGTCGACATCCGTGATCAGCAGCATGCCCCACATGTTGGCGATATCTTCGAACTTCTCGCGGACCGGCTGCGGCACCATGCCGGGCACGACGAGGTTGCAGATATCGTCGCGGAAATTGAAGTTGTCATTCCGCTTGCGGACGAAGTTCTCCACCGCGGCGATGTTCATCGAGAAGACGTCCTTCATCGCCCTGGCGTCGGCGTTGAGCACGTACAGCTCGACCGGCTTGCGCACCTTGCCGTCCATCACCTTCGAGTTCTCGAAAAAGAGCTGGATCTGGCGGTAGCTGCGCTCGATGGGGCGGATCTGGGCGAACAGCTTCTCCAGCAGTTCGTCGCGGATCGCCTCCGCCTTGTCGATCTGCTCCTGAAGCTTCTTTACCGTCTGCTCATAGGTGTCCTCGACCGACAGCAGGGTTTCGAGGTCCATGAGCTGCTTGAGGAAGTCCGACGCCGACTGGGGCGTGAAGATGGACGAGATCGTGCGCGATTCGTCCATGAAGCCCGGGTGCAGGTCGGAGAAGATCTCCTGCAACAGTTCCTTTGCGACGCTCTCGCCGAGGATCTCGGCCGTTGTGCGGGTTTCAACCAATTCAGCCATTTACTGAGCCCCTCCCTTTCCGGCCACCTTCTGCAACTCTTCGCGCAGGCGGCCCAAAGCGCGGATGATCTCCGCCCGCTGCTCCTCGCTGTTCCAGGCGCGGCGCACGGCGGGCAGCTTCCAGCGGTCCTTGAGGCGGTACAGAAGGTCGATGTTGGCCTTGAGGTCGGCGATGTCGTTGCGGGCGTATGTGACATTGCCTTCCTCGTCGCGGAATTCCTGCTTCTTTTGCAGGTTCTCCGGATCGAAATCCTTCATCGACCGGAACTTGAATTCGGCCCGGAATTCGGTCTCCTCCGGTCCCGCCGTAGCCTTGAAGTTCAGCTCCGGTTTGAACTTGGCGAATGCGTCATTGAGGTCCTCGACCTTGACGAGTTCCTCGTTTTCCGAGGCCGCCTCCTTGCCGACCCGGTTCAGGGTCATGGGCAGCATGACGGCGGCCGTCGACGTGGGCACTTTTCGCACCGAGGGCGTGACCCCCTTGCGAATTACCTTGACTAGCGGCATGAGATGCTCTCCTCTCTGGGTTTCCAGTCAGTCATCAACCAAACAACAACCCGGACAGCGGCTTGAGACCGCTGTCTAGAACGGCTCCCTTGGGCCCGGTCCCTGCCGGTTGCCGAGCCGTGTCTGGGAAAAATCGCGGTGAGCCTGCGGATTGACCACCGTGGCGTCGGCGGCGCTGCGCGGGGGCATGGCCACGCCTCCAGGGCCTTTCTGAAAACCTGGGGGCGCGGGACGGCCCGCGATGACGCCGTTGACAATCCGGGTCTGCGAGGCCCACTTGGCCTGGCCCGCTCCTGTGCCGGGCATGACTCCGATGAACTGCTCCGGCCACACCAGCCGCGGCAGCCAGTGCCACATCAACAGCAGCAGCAACGCCAGCCCGCAGAAGACGCCCAGCGGACGGATGATCGACGTCCAGCCGGCGCTCACGGGCAGATTCTGAAGCACGGCTTTCATCTCGTCCGGCGTGCACTTGCCCGCATACACAGGCACGCCCATCTGCGGCGCCGACCACAGAAACTCCGGCGAGCGAAGCACCTGGCCGTTGGGCAGCTTCAGTTCAACGGTGACGGGAAGGTTCTGGCCAGCCAGCGATGCCCGGTCGGGATAGGGCGACGAAAACGTGGCCGCCAGCCGGTTGTTCAGAAACGTGCGCGTGAAGGTGAAGATGCGCCGCAGCCCCTCATAATCGGATGCCAGATAGTATTTCGTGCTGATCTGCCGGAGCGCGGCCTCATCGAGCGCGCCCGGCTCGCCGAAGCCGATCGCGATCACCGGGAATGGCGCCTGCCGCGCGTAACGCGAGGCATCTTCCATGCCGCCGGGGCCGGCCAGCAGGCCGGGGTCGTCGCCCCTGAGCACCTCGTTGTTGCCGTCGGTGAGGACGATGACCATCGCCTCGGGCGATTCGCCCATCTCCTTCTCGAGCTTCGGCAGCGCGTCGCGCAAGGTCTCGACGCCAAACACCACCGCCGAGAACAGAGCCGTGTTGTTCCTCATCTCCGGCTCCGGCAACGCGTCCACCTGCGCGATGGCGGCCGAACGCGTGCGGGCGAACACCGCCGAGCGGATGCGCTCCTGCACCAGATGGCTTTCGAACGGCACCACCGCCACGCGGTCCACGCCCTCCTCGAACTGGCCGAGGAAGCTCTTGACCGCCATTTTGGCGGCATCGAACCGGGTTTGCCCCGTGGGCAGGATCTTCTTCATGCTGCCGGAGATGTCGACGATGACGAGCGCCGCACGGCCGCGCACCTTGGCCACCGATTCCCCCGCGGCCGTGGCGTAAAACGGCGTGATCTGCTGGCCGCCCATGGTGACGGTGATCTGCTTGGCCAGTTTGTCCGGCGGCGGCAGTTGCGCGTTGTAGGGCTGCCCCGTGCCGTCCACCAGATTCAGCTTCATGCGGAAGCAGGGCACCGTGGAGGCGGGCTCGCAGGAAACGAGTTTGAGCGGCTCGGCAAAGTCGAGCCCCGGATTCTGGCCGCGGGCTGGAGCGGCGGCGATGGCGAGGATCGCCGCCACCGAGAGAGCAAGGCTGCCGGTTTTCATGCGCGCTCCTCCTGGCATCATCAGCCTTCCTTCCTGGTGAGGAACTTGATGGCGGTGCGTCCGACGAGGATGTCGTCGCCCGCGCGCAGTTCCTGGGACGTGGTGACCGTCCGGCCGCGCACCCGAAGAACATAGCGCGCCAGTCCCTGCGGATTGTTGATGTCGGGATGGCGGGCGACATAGAACCGTCCGTCCTTGCCGAACAGGATGGCGTGGCGCGGCGCGATGGCGGCATCGGGGATGAAGACCTGCACGCCCACGGCGAACGCCGTCTTGTTCAGGTCGAGCGACTGCGAGCCGATCAGCAGCGTGTCGCCCTGGCGGATCTCCCATTCCTTGCCGCTGCGGCCGAACTTGGCCTGTGCGCGCGCATCGCCGCTGGAGACGAACTTCAGCACGCCGTCGCGCAGCAGAATCGGGGCCAGCGTCACGCCGAAACAGATGCCCACTCCGACGAGCACGAAGCCGAGCGCCTGTGTGAGGTCGGGGATCCGGCTCCCGAGCACATGGAACAACGAGCCGCCGATGGCGCCTCCCACGAGGCCGCCCAGGCAGGCGTGTACCACGCGCATCTTGTTGGCCATCACCCAGCGGAGCCCGAGGCCCAGCCCGATCAGGCTGCCGACCAGAGTCCAGCTCAGCAGGCGCGCCAGGAACGGCAACGCCTCCCCAAGGTTCTGCGTGATGGGGATCATCGCCAGTCCGCCGAGCACGCCCGCCACAAGGCCGATCCCTCCGCCCGCCACAACATAACGGGCCACCACCCGGTTGCCGGACCACTTATCGGAGAAGGCCACGGTGAGGAGACCGATCATAAGGCCGAGGATGGCGGCGGCGGTGAGATCTGCCAGCGCCGGACGGCTGGAAAGCAAGGTGGCCGAGAGGAGAGCGGTGAGCCCCCAGGACAGGAGCCCGGCAAAACCGCCTGCCAGGGACATGAAGTAGAGCGTCTGATACAGGCTCATCCCACGAACTCCTCCCGAACGGTATGGATGTGATTGTATTCCATTCGCGGATACATTGCACCAAGTTCGGGAGAGAAACTCAAGGGGCAGCGCCTCCCTGGCTCAACTGGGACACCACCTGGCTGATCCGCGCCAGGTACTTTCGGCTGCGCTCGGCCTCGTTCGTGTCGGGATTCAGCTCGATCACCTTCTCGAAGTGCGTCCGCGCGGCTGATAGATACCCTGCGGAGGAAGACTGGTTGAACTTCTCGGTGAAGATGAGGCCCAGCGCGTAGTGAGCGTACAGGTCGCCGGGATCCAGGCGCAACGCCTTCTGGCACCATTGGGTGGCCTCGTCGTAGCGCCGCCCGATGCGCTCGCAATCGCACAGGCCGAAGTTGGCCATGAACTGAAGCTCGCGCCAGATGTCGGTCTGGGCGGCGCGCTTCTTCCTGCCGATGCCGGCCAGATAGCCGAGCACGTAATAGTTCAGCTTGCCGGCGAGTTTGGAATCGAAGTCGCTCAGGCGGAGATACTGCTGGTATTCGTTGATCGCGTCCGGGCAGCTCTTGCTGAAGCGCAGGGCCTCCGCCAGCCAGAAATGCGCCTCGCCGTGGGCCGGGTTCAGACGGATGGCCTCGCGCGCGTACTTGATCCCTTCTCCATAGGCGCCCTTCCGGGTGAAGGCCTGAGCCAGCAGGGCGGGCGTGAGAGAGTTGGACGGATCCCGCTGGTAGGCTGCGGTCAGATAGCGGATGGCCGAGTCCAGGTCGCCGACATCGAGAAGCATCCCGCCGAAGGAAGCCTGCGCCTCGGCATAATCGGGGTCGATGGCGATGGCCTGCTCGAAGGCCTTGCGCGCTTTCTCATAATCGTACAGAGCATGGTATGCGCGCCCCAGATAGAGCGCCGCCTGGCTGTATTTCGGGTCCTCATTCAGCGCTTTGCGAAAAAAATCGGCGGCTTTCAGGTAGTTTTTCTCGAAGCCTTTCTGGTAATGCTCCATGCCCTCGTTGAACGAATCCACGGCCGAGCGCTTGCGCACGCGGGGTATGACGATGCGCAGCGTGACGGTGGTCTCCTGCCCTGGATAGACCGTCTCTTCGCGCGGCCCGTCCGGCTCGTAGCCCATGCGCACGCCCTGGATGACATGAACTCCCGGATTGATGCCCGGCAGGCGCAGGGGTTTGCCCTTGCTCACCACGCCCTGGCTCTTGCCATCGACGAACACCTCGACGCCGTCCATATTGCTCTCGATGACCAGCGCGCCGAACTTTGGCGGCTGGAGCGGCGCCGAAGGCGCGCGCGCCGGATTGAAGGCGAGGATCATGTTGGGATCGTAACTGCCGCGCTCCGCGGTGGGATTCTGCCGCGCCTTGGTGTCGCGGCGGACGTTGACGCGGACATATTCGCCCAGTTCGTCGGCGGTGACGACGCCGTCGGTGTTCTCGTCGGCCTCGCCTTCGATGCCCTTGATCAGGTAGTAAGTGAAGACGCCGTGGCCGCCGCCCCAGATCTCGCTTTCAAACGACTGCTCGCGGTCGCGGCTCGCGGTGAGGGAGAACAGCGAGCGGTCGAGCTGGAGCAGGCTGGCATTGATCTGCCGCGTGTCGGCTTCCGGCGTGATGGCGCCGGAGTGGCAGGAGTCGGTCAGCAGCACCTTCCACTTCGCCTTGATGTCGGCGCCGATGACGCGGCCGAGCTTCTCCATCGGATACGAGGTGCCGGGGATGTCGTTGGGGTCGATGTCGTACGGAGCCAGAAAGGCCTTGCCGCCCGCCACGAAGCCGTGCCCGGCGAAGTAGATCACGACGCGGTCGTCGTCCTTTGACACCGACGGCAGCCACTGCTCGAGCGCCTGCCGGATGTTGGCCAGCGTGGCGTCCCTGCCAATCAGGCGGCGGACATTTTCCGGCGGAAACTGGCCGCCCTCCGGGCTGATGAGCGCCGCATAAATGGCGGCGGCGTCGCGCGCCGGATAGCGGAGCTGGCCCTGCGGCGGCAGCTTCGGATACTCGCTGATGCCGATCACGAGCGCGTAGCTGCGCGGGATCACGACGCTGCCGCCGGGCTTGACTACCGGCGGAGCGGGCTCGCGCGTGAACTTCAGGTCCCGCTGCTGGCTGTCGGGGGGCGCGGGCGGGGTCTGCGCGGCCAGGGCGGCGGCGATGGCGATCGGCAACAGTCGGGCGGTCATGGCACGGGCTCCTTAGCGGTGGGCGAGACGAAGCGTGTAGATGAACGGCTCTTCGCTGTCGTCCTGCACGGCCACCGCGGCGGCCTTGTTCGACTTGACGAACGTCAGTTCGCGCGAAGCGGCCGCGGAAAATCCGGCGAGGTTTTCCGGCAGGGCGGCGTTCTTCTCCACCGGCTTCAGCCCCGCGGCATGATCGATGCACTCGCCGCGCGCGCGGAAGATGGTGTCGTCGCAGCGCGGCGTGATCGAGGGGTTCAGGTGCGGCGCCGGCGCCGGCAGCTTCGGCACGGAGAGCGCGCTGCGGCCGTCGCTCAGGCGCACCGGACTCACCAGCCAGTAAACAACCTCGTAGCCCGGCGGCCCTTCCAGCCGGAACCAGCCGTTCTCCGTCATCGGCACCAGATATTCACGTCCGGCCTCGATGCGGTTCATCGTCCCCGTTTCTTCCTTCGGAAACAGCAGCACGAAACTGCCCGAGGTCGAGTGGTTCATCACATAGAGATAACCGTTGAACGAGGCGCGGAAGCGGAAGCGCACCAGGTCGCCCGTGCGGAACACCTGGTTCGGGTCCGCGCGCCGCGGCTCGCCACGCTCGCTGCGCTCGAGGGTGATCTCGATCCGCTTCGGGCCCGCCGTCTCAGGCCGGGCGTCGAGCCCGCCGCGCAGGGGAGCGGTCTCGGCTGCCGGCGCCCCAGGGCGCAGAACGGTGGCCGGAGGGGCGGCGACAAGGATCTCCGCGGCCAGGAGGGCGGCGGCGATGCCAGGAAGAACCGGTAGATGCATGCACTCCTCCTCTTTCCTCCCTCTATCGGCCTACCGGTGACGCAACGTTAGCTCGGCCACCACTCTTCCGGTGCCCGCCGCCGATCCGGCAGTGGAGGCGTTGACTACATACACGGCAGCCTCGGGTCCGCCGCCGACGGGAGCGGGCGCCGCCGCCGTGTCCTTGTCCACTTTGGTGAACACCAGGTCTCTCGACTGCACCTGCGAGCGGAGCCGGTCCACCCAGGCGTCGTTGTACCGGTTGGAAGCCGACATCGACGGCGCGGGCGCGGGGCGCGCGGGGCGGTCCGGCGCGGGAGCGCGCTTGCCCGAGAGCGTCGAGATCAGTTCTTCGAGATCGTCCACCGGGCGGGCGGAGAACAACACGAAAAGCCGCTCCTCGCCGGGCTGCTCGTCGAAGGTGAAGTACTCGCCCTCGCCGCCGGGAATCTGGTACAGGCGGCCAGGAACGATCTCATTGCTGAGCTGCGAGGATTCCGGATGGGGGAACAGGGGCGACCACACGCCGCTGGAGCCGCGGGAGATCACGTAGAGATAGCCCCGGCGGTTGCCCATCACGCTGAGGCGGATGCTGTCGCCGGCGTGGAATTCGGTTTCGGTGCTCACCTCTGCCAGCCCTTGCGGCGTGCGCTTCAGCAGGCTGTAGCGCAGGCCCATCGGCGGCAGGCTCTCGGGAGTCAGCGAAACCTTCTGGAAATACGATTCGGCCTCGCGCAGCGGCGGCGCGGCGGCCAGTTCCGGCTTGGGGCCGGCGGACTTGCCGCCTTCCTGCCGGACCGGCTCGTTGCGGCGCACGGGCACGGTCTTGGCCGATTTCTTCGCGGCCGTCTTCTTTTGCACCGCCAGCATGTCGGAAGCGGAAAAGAAGGCATCGCGGGCGTTGATCAGCGGCTCCTGGGCGCCCGCGAGAAAGCCCGCGAGCGCGGCCATCAGAAGGCCGGAAATGGCGGAATGGATTTTATTGGGCATCTTTCACGCACCGGAAACCGATCGCTGCGTGGGGCAGGTCATCGGGCCAACCCCTCCGCATATATACACGGAAAAAGCGGTCATCCTTCAGCAGGAAGCTGCCGCCCTTGATGCAGTGCCATTCGCGGCTCACCGCCGCCGAGCCGAGGGCCCGGCGCATGTCTTCGATCTCGCGTTCGGTGACCGGGAACGGCGTGTCCACCCATTCGAAGACGTTGCCGGAGAGGCCGAGGATGCGGTACGGGCTCTGCCGCTCCGGGTAATCGTCGACGGGGACAAGCGTGCCGGGGTTGGGCATCGGCTGGTTGCCCCAGGGATAGATGCGGCCGTCTTCGCCGCGGGCCGCCTTCTCCCACTCCGGCTCGGAAGGCAGGCGCTTGCCCGCCCAGGCGCAGTAAGCGCGGGCGTCGGAAAGCCTGACGTGCGTCACCGGCAATGAGGGGGAAGAGCGGAAATCGTCGGAAGGCGGCGGGGGATAGCCCGTGGCTTCGATGAAGCGCGCATATTGCTGATTGGAGACCTCCGTCGCGTCCATGTAGAACGCGGGCAGGCGCACTTCGGCGCGGGGGTTGGGCGATTCCGGACTGTCGTCGCCGAAGATGAACGGCCCCTCGCGCACCAGGAACATCGTTCCCTCCGCTTGCAGCACGGCCGGCAGCTCGCGCGCCGCCGTTTCCTGCTTCTTTGCCGCCTTCCCAGAGACTGCTTCATTTTCACGCTTCTGAGTGATGAAGTAAACCCCGGTGGTCACGGCGAGCCCCACCAGGGCCAGCGCGGCGTAAAGGCCCGTGCGGGGCTTTGGCCGCTTGGCCGGCGGCGGCGCGGGGGCCTGCGGCGCAGGAAGGGGCGGTTCCGCCGGAGTGTAGCTTTCGGCGCTTTCCTCGGCGGTTCCGCTCCGTGCGGCTTCCAGCAGATCGGGACGGTCGATCACCGGCTCGAGCCGGATCTCGGTTTCCATCCGGTAGGAGTGGCGCAGGTCGTCGAGGAGTTCGCGCGCGGACTGGTAGCGCCGCTCGCGGTCTTTTTCAAGCAGCCTGTTGACGATGCGCTCGAGTTCCGGGTCGATGTCCGGCAACAGGGTGCTGAGGGCGGGAGGCTCCTTCTGGCAATGGCCGATCTCGATGGCGCGGTAGCTGTCGCCGGTGAATGGCTTCATCCCGGTGAGCAGCTCGAAGAAAATGACGCCGAGCGAGTAGAGGTCGCTGCGGTGATCGCAGGGCTCGGCGCGGATTTGCTCCGGCGACATGTAGTAGGGCGTGCCGAGAGTCTCCCCGGCGCGGGTGCGCGCCGAAGGCGCGTCGCCCGCTTTGGCGATGCCGAAGTCGAGCACGATGGCGCGGCCGCTGGTGTCGATGCGGATGTTGGCCGGCTTGAGGTCGCGGTGGACGAAGCGGCGCTCGCCGGCCCAGACGAGCGCCTCCGCCACCTGGCGGACGATGGTGACGGCCTCGGAGGGATGGAGCCGGCCGCGGCGCTCGAGGTAGCTCTTGACGTCCTCGCCCTCGATATAGGGCATGATCAGGTAGTGCAGGGAGCCCCATTCGCCGACATCGTACACCGGGGCGATGTTGGGATGGCCCCCAAGCGTGGCGGCGGTGCGCGCCTCGTCCATGAAGCGGGCGACAATCTCGGGCTCGTCGGCCAGTTGCTCAGCGAGCACTTTTATGGCGAACAGCGCGCCGTGAGCGCGGTGGCGCGCCAGGAAGACCTCGGCCATGCCGCCGCCGCCGATCCACTGGAGGATTTCATACTTGTCGCCGAGCACCTGATGCAGGGCGGCGCGGATGGCGTTGCGGGAGGCGTTCGACATGACGGATTTCCTCAGCTTAATCTTTTTCTCCGGCTACCCGGCAGGAATCCGGCGCTGCGCTCGCTGTAATACTCCGGGGGAGGGCTGACTGGCCGGTAGGGAAGGGCGGCGCGCAGTCCGGCGTCCGGCTGCATCAGATGCTCGGCCGTGTAGTTGTACAGGTGCCAGGTCACGACGCGCTGCAATTGGAGGACGGCTTCGACCAGCGAGGTTCCTGGATGACGCGTGTCCCACAGGCAGACGAAGCCCGTTTCGGGGTGGACGTTGGGATGGAGCGCGGGTTCGTCGAGCCAGGCTTCCAGGGGCGCCGAAGGGTAATACTCGGGGAACGTGAAGCGTGCGGCAACACCTTTGCGGACCGTGCCGTCTGGCGCGTAGTAAGGCGTTTCGGGGAGGAGAACGGGGCCGCCGGGGCTGGGGGGAACGGCCAGGGCGGCCGGGTCTGCCTGCGCCGTCCGGCGCAGCCACTCCCACTCGCTGCGGATGCGGCGCTCGCGGATGCGCTCGAAAGCAGCCTGGGGCATCAGCCGTTGGTGGCGACGGTGGAGACGCGCAGCACGTCGTTGGGACGCACGCCCTGCTCCGGCAGCGGGCGGCGGAAATCGAGCGCCACGCCGTTCCAGACGACCTGCGGCTCTCCTTCGCCCTGGAGCACGTCGCCGCGCTCCCTCAGGTCGTACAGGATTTCGTGCAGGACGTCGTCCAGGATCTCCATCTCGTCGATGTCGACGTTATACTTGGTTTCCCCCTGGACGGTGTCGAAATACATTTGATATTTCGGCATAAATCTGCACCCCCTAGGACTGATCTGTCAAGAAGATTTTCAGGGATTCCGGCAGAGCCTGGACACGCCAGCCGCAGCGGGCGCACAAGCCGTTGGAATCGTCCCAGCATTCGACGCACTGCGGCCGGCCGCACTTCGGACAGCTCCGGAGGTCGGCTTCTTCCGGACCTACGCCGCAAACCTGGCAGCGGCCCTGAAGGGCCGGGGGGCCGACATGGCGGTCCCACCACTGGCGGTTGGGCGGAAACAGCGGGACGGAATTCTGCACGCAAAGACGGCAGCGGATTTTCTCGAAATCCCAGCATTTTGTCTCGCAGACTTCCAGATTGCAGCGCGGGCAGACGAACGAGATCTTTCCCGCTAGGCGGCAATTGCACAGCGCGCAGCGGCGGGCGTCGCGGTTCTGCCACCAGACGATGGCGGCCGCCAGCGCCCCGGCCAGAGCCGGCGCCATCCAGTAGAGCCGGTCGAGCCGGGGCTGGGCCAGGCTCCAGAGCAGGACGCCCGACAGCCCCGCCACGAACGGCGGCGCCACCGCCAGCCAGGGATTCGGCAGCTCCGCTTCGAACAGTTTCAGCAGGAAGAGGGACAGCACCGCAAGCAGCAGGCTCGCGGCGACCGCGATGCCCGGCCCGCCCATGGCCGCGAAGAACTGCACCAGGGTGAGCAGAAAGGCCGTGGCCGCCAGGACTGCGATACTGCGTCCGTTCATTCCATCTCCTCCACTAGAGATCCCTCTCGAATACTATACAGGTGTTCGGCAGGCAAGCCCACCTCCTCCGGCGTCCGCGCCGCCAGCGGCTCGCCGGACGCGACGCGGTTCCGGTTGTCGAGTTCCAGAAGGCGCCGGCGCCCGCAGCGCGGGCACGAGCCTTCGCGGCGGAAGCGCGCCACCCGCATGCGCGG
>JBMOMB010000009.1:0-97102 GCA_049325215.1 Acidobacteriota bacterium | reverse complement strand
GGCCCGCCACGGCCCGATTCGGCCCTGCCGTGGCTGCACACCTTCCGCCCCCGCTGCCGAAATCCTCCACCTCCCCTCATCTCCGCCCTGCCCGCTTGGCACCATCGGGTTCATCCCGACAAACACCGGATCTGTCTCTCGATCACGGGGTAAGCGCGCTGGGCGTATTCGTCGTCGAGCAGTGCGGGGCGTTCCGGCGGCAGAGCCGCGTAAGCAACCTCGCCCGAGACACGGTGCGAATCCCACACCCACTGCTCGGATCCGCCGGCGGTGGCAAGCCTGAATTCTTCCGGACCGGCTTCGCGCAGCAGGCGTTCGCGGACGCCTTCGCGTTGCAGTGTTTCGGCCAGCAGCGGCGTGTCCCAGATCGAATGCAGGTTGGTGGGCCTGCCGCGGAAGACCACAGGAACGTCGTTGCCCCCGCGGTCCCGGCGGTCGCCGCAGTGCAGCGGCTGGTGCAGGTCGCCGACGAAATGAACCAGGAAGCGCAGGGCCTCCTCCCGTTGCGCGGCGGGCGCCTGACGGTCGGCGAGCTTCGCAGCAAAGCGCTGCACCGCGGTGATGATGCACTCATCGTTCGGGCAGTAGGGGCGCCAGTCGCCGCGGGGCGCTTCCACCGGGATGTTGATGTAGTGCCAGGGCGCGGTCTCGCGCCGCTGCGGCCGGACCTCATCGGCCCACGGGGCCACCGAGATCAGCGTTTCTCCTTCGGGCAGCAGCTTCACTATTTCCGCCCTTGCCGCTTCCGTGGCATGCTTCCATGCAATCTCCGCAACCAGCCGGTGGCCGTCCGGCCCCCAGGACCAGGCCTCGGCCACGGACAGCAGCACTGCGCCAACCAGGATCGACACCCGCTTCAGCATGAGCTTCCAGTATGTCAGTCTGGAAGTGATGGACTCAAGCCCCTTTCTCCATCGGGAGGGCGCAGACGAGCATCCAGACAATCGCCGGATGGAACCGCAATCATATCTGCGCGCCCGGATGGCCGCCTCCCTCATGGCCGGCAGTGCCATGACGCTACTGGCGGCGGTGGCGTTTGTGTACCAACTGCCATCGACGTTCTTCCCCCATGTGGAAGGACCGGCGTGGCTGGACTGGCTGGCCTTCACCGTTTTGTATATGGCGTATGCGGCCGTGAGCCTGCCGTTCGATGTGTGGGCGGGCTACTGGCTGCCCTGCCGGCACCAGCGCGCCTGCCGGCTGCTGCCCGTGTATCTCGGCACGGTGTTCCGCGCCGAGTCCGCGCAGTTTGCGGTGATGACGCTCTCCGCAGTGGCGCTTCTGGAGGCGGGCCGGCGATGGGGCGCGGCGGGGACGCTGGCCGCTTTTGGGGCCGCTCAGTTGATGCTGGTGCTCCTGCATTCCCGGCTGGCGCGGTACCTGGGTGTGGCGGCAAGCCCCATGCCACTGCGCCACTGGCTGCCCGCCGCCGGATGGAACCTGGCCAGCCTCGCCCTCGTGCTTCAGTTGCCCTGGTGCGGCCCGGCCACGGTGCATCAATTGGTGGAAGCCCTGCTCGGCTGCGCCCTGCTGTCGCTGCCTGGCTACTGGCTGCTGCGCAGGCTCAGCCGCGGAGCGGCAGGGGCCATGCTGTATCTGTCCTGGGCGGGATTCGGCCTGTTCTCCAGGATCACGCCGGAACGTCTGGGGCTGCCGGAAGGCTGGATCGAGCCCGAAGCCGGCCGGCCGGCTCACTGGGCCAGGAACGAACTGGCGGCTTCCCAGATCACATCCACCTGATCCCGCAGTTCGTGGCCGGACTCCGCCTCGAACAGCTCGCAGCAGGTGCGCGTCCGGGCAAACTGCCGCGAGAACTGCACGGGCACCACATCGTCCTGCGTACCATGAACGATCAGGCAGGGCTGGGTGATGGCGGGTTCTTCTTCATACCGGCGGGCGTCCGCCAGAAACTGCCAGCCCAGTTCCGTCTCCGCGCCTGAACCGTAATGCATCAGGCGCAGCGAGCCCGTCCGCTCCCATTCCTTCACCTTTTCTGCGCCCAGAGCCTCCTCATACAGCCGCGCAAAGCCAAACGCGGGTGCCAGGAGCACAAGCTTGCGCGCCTCCGGATGCCGCGCGGCATACAGCGCCGCCAGGTAGCCGCCGAGGCTCGATCCGATCAGATGGACCGGCTCGCCAGCGGCGGAGCGTTCCACGATCGAGAGTTGTTCGGTGAGCGTCAGGCGCCGGAAGTCCCTGCCGTTCAGGTCCGGGATCTCAAGAGGCCAGCCCCGCTGGCCGAAACGCCGGGCGAAGTATTGCGCCTTGAAAGACTGGGGCGAGGAGGCGAATCCGTGCAGATAGAGGGTCCGAATCATGCTACAAAGAAAGCTTAGCGGACTTGTGCGTCCGCTGAAGACTGGCCAAGGCTTCGTTGCATTCCCTCTGCCGCCTCGGTAGAATCGGAGCTTTGTGGACTTTCGGGAGGTTTCATGTCCGTTCGCGACAAAGTGAAGCAGATCATTATCGAACAGCTCGGCGTGGAAGAAGAGCAGGTGGAGGACACCGCCTCGATCGTCGACGACCTCGGCGCTGACTCGCTCGACATCGTCGAGCTGGTGATGGCCTTCGAAGAGGCGTTCGACATCGAAATCCCGGACACTGACGCCGAGAAGATTACGACAGTCAAGGACGCCATCGAGTACATCGAGGCCAAGAAGAAGGACTAGGGGCTCCGGCCTCTGATCCGCCTTCCGGGGCGCAGCTTGTTCGATCGACAGGAGAATCCCATTGGCACGCAGGGTGGTTGTCACCGGTGTCGGCGTCATTTCGGCGCTCGGCCTGAACGCTGCGGAAACCTGGCAGGGGATCCTCGAGTCCCGATGCGGGATCGGCCCGATCACGCAATTCGACTGCGAGAAGTTCTCCTGCCGGATCGCTGCCGAAGTGAAGGGCTTCGACCCCCTTCTGTACTTCGAAAAGAAGGAACTGAAGAAGGTCGGCCGTTTCATCCAGTTCGCCGTTGCGGCGTCGGAGGAGGCGATGAAGTCCAGCGGGCTCCAGGTGACGCCGGACATCGCCGAGCGGATAGGCGTTTACATCGGCAGCGGCATTGGCGCGTTTGAAGTCATTGAGCGGGAGCACCGCACGCTGCTCGAAAAAGGCCCGGACCGCATCAGCCCGTTCTTCATTCCGGCTTCGATCGTGAACCTGGCGTCGGGCAACGTCAGCATCCGCACGGGCGCGAAGGGCCCCAATTCCGCTACCGCCACCGCCTGCACGACGAGCGCCCACTGCATCGGCGATTCGTTCCGCCTGATCCAGCACGGTTATGCCGACGTGATGATCTGCGGCGGCGCGGAGGCCTGCATCACGCCCATGGGAGTGGGCGGCTTTGCCGCCATGCGCGCGCTGTCGACGCGCAACGACGACCCGGCCCGGGCGTCGCGGCCATGGGACAAGGACCGTGACGGATTCGTCGTCGGGGAAGGCGCGGGCATCCTGATCCTCGAAGAGCTGGAATTCGCCCGCCGCCGCGGCGCTTCCATCCTCGCTGAAGTGGTGGGCTACGGCATGAGCGGCGACGCCTACCACATCACCGCACCTTCGGAAGACGGCGACGGCGCTTACCGGGTCATGCGCAACGCCATGCTCGACGCGGGCATCGGACCGGAACAGATCGACTACGTCAACGCCCACGGCACGTCCACGCCGGTCGGCGACCTTGTCGAGTGCAGGGCGCTGAAGCGCACATTCGGCGAGCACGCGGCGAAGGTGGCCATCAGCTCCACCAAGTCGATGACCGGACACGTGCTTGGCGGCGCGGGCGGGCTCGAGGCGGCGATTACGGTGTTCGCCATCCGCGACCAGATCGCTCCGCCGACCATCAACCTGGACAACCCCGACGAACAGTGCGATCTCGACTTCGTTCCCCACAAGGCGCGGCCCCAGAAGATCGAGTACGCGCTGTCGAACTCGTTCGGCTTCGGCGGAACCAACGGCAGCCTGATTTTCAAGCGGTACTCGGAATAGCCGCGCGAGTTTGCAGCCGCGGCCAGGGCCGGCTCCGGCCGGCGGGAGTCGTGATTGATGAAGATCCTTGTCGCTCTCAAACAGGTGCCGGCGCGGGACCTGCCCGTGGAAGCCGATGCGGACCGCGCCTGGATCGGCGAATCCGGCCTCAACCATGAGATGAACGAGCCGGACGCATACGCGCTGGAGGCGGCGCTGCAACTGAAGGAGTCTTGCGGCGGAGAAGCCGTTGCCGTCTCCGCCGGCCCCGCGCGCGTGCAATCCGCGCTGCGCGAAGCGCTGGCCAAAGGCGCCGACCGGGCCATTCACATCCAGGTGGAAGGCGAGGCGGCCCGGGGCACGGACCCGTCCATCACTGCAAAGCTGCTGGAGGCGGCCGTCCGCGAGGAGCAGCCGCAGCTCGTCCTCACCGGACTGCAATCGGATGACACGGGGAGCGGACAGACCGGCGTGATTCTGGCCGCACGGCTCGGCTGGCCGCACTCCACACTTGTCGTCGCCATCGAGCCCGCACCGGACTCCGTGCGCGTCAAGCGCGAACTCGAAGCGGGGTGGTTCCAGCATGTCACGCTCCCCCTGCCCGCCGTGCTCACCATCCAGAGCGGGATCAGCCGCCTCCGCTACGCCACGCTGATGGGCATCAAGCGGGCCAAGACGAAGGAGATCCGGCTGATGGAGCCCCCTGCGGACGCGGCAGGCGGAGGCCTGCGGCTCACGGGACTCGCCGAGCCCCGCCGCCAGCGGCAGACGCAGTTCCTGGAAGGCTCCCCAGCCGAACAGGCGGCGCAACTGGTGGAGAAACTCCGTTTCGAGGCGCGGGTGCTATGAGCGGGATTCTGGTTGTCCTGGAGCGCCAGTCCGGCGGCTGGCACAAGATGTCGTTTGAAGCGCTGGCCGGCGCGCTGGAACTCGGCCGCGCCGCAGGCCTCGATGTCACTGCCTGCGTCCCGGGCGCTGGCGTCCGCGACGCGGCGGCAGAGGCGGCGGTGGCCGGTGTGGCTGGCGTGGCCGTCCTCGAGCACGAAGCGCTTGAGGCCTACACGGCCGACGCCTGGGTGGAGGCGCTCGCGGAATGGATCGAAGAGCTCCAGCCGGACTACGTTCTGTTCCCGCATACTTACCAGACCCGGGATTTCGCTCCCGCCCTGGCAGCGCGGTTCGGCCGCACGCTGATGGCCGATTCCACGGGTTTCTCCATCGAAGGCGGCGTCCCTGTGTTCGAAAGGCCGCTGTTCCAGGGCAAACTTGTCGGCCGGTTTGTGTTTGAAACGCCCGCGCCGAACTTTGTTTCTTTCCAGGCCGGCGCGTTCCGCGCCATCCAGCCCGGCGGCGGCGCCCCCGTCACCGTGAGGCGGCCCGCCCTGGACCATGCCCGCATCCGCCAGCGGCCCGAGCCGCCGTTCCGCGAGACGGCGCAGGCCGTCGATCTTTCCGCCGCCGAGCGCATCGTCGCGGTGGGCCGCGGCATCCAGGACGAAGGCAACCTGGAGCTGGCCCGCCAGCTCGCCGCCGCCCTGGGCGCAGAGCTCGCAGCCTCCCGCCCGATCATCGACAATGGCTGGCTTCCGGCGGACCGGCAGGTGGGCAGCTCCGGCCAGACGGTCGCGCCCAAGCTTTATGTCGCCCTGGGCATCTCCGGCGCCATCCAGCACATCGTCGGCATGAAGGGGGCGGGCTGCATCGTTGCCATCAACCGCGACGCCAAGGCGCCGATCTTCGAGATCGCCGACTACGCTCTGGTCGGCGACCTTTTCGAGATCACGCCAGCCCTGCTCGACGCCCTCTCATCCTGAAGTCTGTTCCGCGCCGGCGGTGTGCGGGCGGTTCCTGGGGCACAGCGGCAGAATTCACGCGTGAGGAACCAATATTGCCAATCGCAGGTGCGGAAACCGGTCTGCTCGCACACTGGCCGGAGCACGGCGGCGCCGGGTTCGATGGGGTAGCCGCCGGGAAGATACTGCACCTGGAAGCGGGCCGCGGGGACGGCGAAGGGATGGTGGCCGCCGGGCGGCGCGGGCGGCAGGGCAAAGCCGCCGCGGGAGTCAACCGGGATGCGAAGCCGGTTCAGCGTGCGGGGTTCGTCGAAGAAGAACGGTTCGGTTGCTTCAGCCACGCCGAGCAGCCACGGACCGTGGAACACCGCGATCCTGCCGGAGGAATTCCGTTCGGTGCGCGTTTTCATCTCGTACTGCAGCCAGAGCCGGTCGCCCGGCTGCCAGGCGCGCGAGATGCGATACCAGCCGTCGAGCAGGACCGTTTCCGCAGCGCCTTTCTCCACGCGGACGTCAATCCGCGACGCCCAGGAGGGCAGCCGCACGGCGAGCGCCTCGGTACCGCCCCCGGCGCGGGCTATATCGATCTGAATCGAGCCGTTTTTCTCCAGCGCCGATGACGCCTGCAGGTTCAACCCGCGCGCCTGCGCTTCGCCCTCCAGCGGCAGATCGTAACAGAGCGCTTCTCCGCCGCCGCGCCAGACATGGCGGAAGATCTCCGGGAACGCGCGCAAACCGTGCAAAGTGCAGCACCACCAGGCGCGCGCCGAACCGCCGCCCTGCGGTCCCTCGGCGCCAGCGAGGACGCCCGTGGCGCCAAGGCCGCGGTGTCCGAAATCACCAGTGGAGAACTGGTTCATGGCGAACTCGTTGAACAGAGTCCGCTCGGCCGCTTCCAGGTATTTCAGGCGTCCTGTCAGGCGCCAGAGCTGAAGGCTGAGGCGGAGCCAGTCGGCCTCGGCGCAACCTTCCGTGCGCACGGCCTTCGGCTTCCATGCTTCGGGGATCGTTCCGGCTACGAAGACGTTCCCGCTGTCCATCACTTCCTGCCAGGCTGCTTCGGCTTGCGCGAGCAGCGCCGGTTCCCGGGTGGCTTCATACAGCTCGACGGCGCCGCGCACTGAAGCCAGGTAGCCGTGCGCGTGTTCACCGGGCCTGCGCTCGATGAGCGCGGCGACCTGCCGAGCGAGCTCCAGATATGGCGCGTAGCGCGTGAACCGGTGCAGGGCGGTCAGACCCTCGATCATCTGCGTCCAGCAGATGTAGCCCATCGCGAAGGCGCCCTCTGAGAAGCGTTCCCGCGTTTCCGGAGAATTCATTCGCGGCGCGATGCGCAGGAGGAAATCGCCGAGCTTCCGCGCCGCTTCCAGAGTCTCTGTCTGGCCGGTAAGACGGTGGTGTTCCAGCAGCCCGAGCAGCAGCCGGCCGTTGCCCCACAGCAGAGCCATGTCCTCGCGGCGCAGTTCTCCGGCCGAGAAACTGTCTCCGAAATAGCCCTCCGCTTTTTGCGCCTGCAACAGGGCGGGGAGCCAGTCCTGCAACGGCGCATAACTCTCCCGGCGGTCGGCCGCGGCCGCCGCCAGCGCTTCCAGCCAGCGGCCGCTGACGTCGCCGCTGAACTCGGTAAAGCGGCGCACATGGCGCGGCAGGGCGTCGGCCAGCACCATCTCTTTCGAGTAGTGCGGCGGGCCGCCGCGCAGCACGCGCTCCAGCGTCAGGCTGTAGCGGCGCGAAAAATCTCCTGCGCGTCCGGGAGCCTCCATCCCGTCCAGCCGGGCCAGCGGCGCGGCGGCCGCGCATCCAAGTGCCGTTCTTCTCGTCATGCCGGAAAAAGGGGACAGGAACACAATATCTCTTTCCTGGGCCGGCTGCCCAGGTGCAGGGCCAGTCCCGGACGCCCCGGGAATCCGCCGGCGGAAAAAACGGAGAAGAGACGGAGAACCGTGGAGCAGGGTTTTTCCTATGCAGAAAAACGAAAGTCCTGCCAGAAAATGAGGGACTATTTTCTTTGCATTCGGCACCGGAAAACGCTTATATATAGCCAGTAATGTTTTCGGCGCGCTGGGAAAGCCGCGCGGACCGCGTAACAACAGGGAGACCCCCGAGGGGCAGAACGGGCTCCCGCAGCGCAGGCCAGCCGCGCGTGACGCCGCGCCCGAAGCATGGACAAACAGCCCACGGGACGGGCGCTGGCGCACGGCCCGCGGCAGGCCGCCATCCAGGAGGAAGGTAATCATGGCAAGCGTAGTCAACCCACGGCTGAATATCACCGTGGATTCCGCGAAAAAGACGGCAAGGTGCGTGGTGACATGCGAAGTCGTTTTCACCGCGTATGAGATGAACGAGATGAAGGAAGGTCTGAAATTCGTGCTCCATTGCTCGCTGTGGGGCGAGGATCTGGGGATGTGGCTCAACCCGGACGACTTCCTCTACAGCTACGGCAGCAAGATTTTCCCCGACGCCACACCGGCGCTGCGGGAGAAGGCGACTTTCGACGTCACGGTCGGGGTGAGCCTGCTGGACGAGGACTGGGGCACCGACGAAGTCTATGGACTGCTGACGCTGCACAACCTTTACACAGGCGCCAGGACGAAGCGCAAGACCAATGTCGTTGTGCGCAGTTTCTGAGCCGCTCCGTTGAAAAACAGCCCTGCGGGGTTGGTAATCCGCTGAGACTCCGCCGCCTCAATTGTGGAGGTTCGGAGACTGTGTCCGGGGCCGCACCTTTCGCAGGGAAGCGGCCCCCCTTTATTTCAGTTACTGACTGAGTGTCGAGCGAGCGGATTCTGTGCCGCGCGCGGCGCCGTGTCGGTGGCCGCTCCCTCCGGGCGCTTCGCGCCCTTCAGTCGCGGCTCTTTTCAGCGCTTCGTGCCCTCCGGTCGCGGCTCTGTACCTGTTGCGCGCCGCCGTTACTGGCGGATGGCGAAGCCGGCAGCCTCCAGCGCGCCAATGATGTTGCGGCGGACCGCGGCCACTTCGTCGCTCGAGAGCGTGTGGTCCGGCGCGCCGAGCGTCACGCGGTAGGTGAGGCTCTGGCGGTCTTCGGGCAGCGGCTTGCCCTGGTAGGAATACAGGTATTGCACGCGCTCGCAGAGCGCGCCGGCGGCGTCACGAATCCGCGCGGCAAGCTCGGCGCAATGGACGCGCAATCCCGCCACCACGGACAGGTCGAACTCGCTTGTGGGGAACCGGCGGAGCGGGACGTACTTTCTGGGCAGCGGGCCGAGCGCGAACATGGCGGCGAGGTCGAGATCGAGAATCGCCGCGCGGCCCTGTTCGACCAGACGCGGGTGCAGCTCGAACAGGCGCCCGAGCGTTTTGCCGCGCCAGACGATCTCGCCGGCGCGGGCGGGGTGCTCGTAGGGGCGCGCTTCGCCCGGCCTGGCTTCGCAGCCGGGCATGAGGCACTCGGCGAGGCGCTTCAGTTCGAACAGAGCCGCCTTGCCGTCGCCCCGGGTGTAGACGGCGGCCATCAGGTGAGGCGTCTCGAGCGGGAGTTGCCGGCCTTCCCGTTTGTGGATTTCGTTGCCGATCTCGAACAGGCGGAACTCGCCATAAAAACGCGCGTTGTCTGAAATGTTTTTGTGAACCCCCGGCAGCAGGCTCTTGCGGAGCAGCGTCTGCTCGCTCGAAATGGGGTTCGATACGCGCAGGTGCTCTTCCGGCGTGAAGCCGAACCGGGCGGCCATCTCCTCGCTGATGAAGGAGTAGTTGGAGACCTCGGTGAAGCCCTGCGCGGCGGCCATCTGGCGGAGGGAGTGGTGGAACAGGCGTTCCTCGTTGACCCACGGCCGCCGGACGGGCATCAGCGGCGCCACGGGCGGCACGGTGTCGTAGCCGACCATACGGCCGATTTCTTCAAGCAGATCTTCGCGGATCGAGATGTCCTTGGTGGCGCGCCAGGAGGGCACGCTCACCTGGAACACCTGCGGGCGCGGCTCATCGACGCCGAAAGAGAGCGATTCGAGAATGCGCCGGACCTCTTCTTTCCCGATGGGGCGCCCGAGGCGGCGTTCAAGCCACTCGAGTTCCATTTCGATCGGAGGCGGCGGCGGCGCCTGGCGCCAGGAATCCACCAGCCCGCCTGCCAGCCGGATGCCGGGCGAGACGATGCGGAACAGTTCGACGGCGCGCGCCAGAGCGCGCACGGTGTTGACCGGATCCTGCGCCTTCTCAAACCGCATGGAGGCGTCGGTGCGGAGCTTCAGCGCGGCGGAGGTGCGGCGGATGCTGGCGGGCTCGAAGTTGGCGCTTTCGAGCACGATCCGCGTGGTGGAGGGGCGGATGGCGGAGCCAGCCCCGCCGATGACGCCCGCCAGCGCCACGGCGCCACGCTCGTCGGCGATGACGAGATTCGAGGGAGACAGGCGGTAGCTCTCGCCGTTCAGCGCGGCGAACTCCTCGCCCTCCTCCGCGCGGCGCACGATGATCGTGTTGCCATGCAGCAGGTCGGCGTCGAAGGCGTGCATCGGCTCGGCGAGCTCGGCCATGACGTAGTTGGTGACGTCGACGATGTTCGAAATCGGATTCAGGCCGAGGGCCTCGAGCCGCGCCTGAAGCCACAGCGGAGAGGGGCCGACGGTGACGTTTTCGAACACGAGCGCCGAATAGCGGGGGCAGAGTTCGAAGTCGCGGATGTCGACCTGCCAGGCGGGGGCGCCCGAGGGGATGAGATCCCCGCGCACAGGGTCGGCGAGGCGGAGCGACGTGATGGCGGCGACTTCGCGCGCCATGCCGAGGTGTCCCCAGAGGTCGGGGCGGTGGGTCAGGCTCTTGTTATCGACCTCGATGATGTGATCCACCGGGCAGCCGGGCAGCGGCGAGCCGGGCTCGACGTCTTCCAATTCCAGGATGCCGGCGCTGTCGCGGTTGAGGCCGAGTTCGGCGCCGGAGGCGAGCATGCCCTGGCTCTCGACGCCCTGAATCACAACCGAGCGGATATGTTTTCCCCCCGCGATGGTGACGCCAGGCGGCACGAACGCGGTCAACATGCCGGGGCGGCAGTTGGGCGCGCCGCAGACGACGGTCCGGATGCCGTATTCGGGGCCGGCGTCGACGGCGGCCTTCACGTTGTGCGAGCCTTCCATCGGCTCGGCGGAGAGCACGCGCGCGGCCACCACCGCTTCGAGCCAGGGGGCGAAGGGCTCCACGCCCTCGCACTCGGCGGTCTTCATCGTGATGAGGCGCGTGAGATCGCGCGGGCTGAGGTCAAGCCCGGGCACGAGTTCACGAAGCCAGTTGCAGGAGAACTTCACCGCTGGTTACCTCTGGAACTGCTCGAGAAATCGCAGGTCGCCCGACTGGAGCAGCCGGATGTCGTCAATTGCGTAGCGCATCATCACCAGCCGGGTCAGCCCCAGCCCGAAGGCGAAGCCGTTCCACTCGCGCGGATCGATGCCGCCCGCGCGCAGCACGTTGGGATGCACCAGCCCGCAGGGCAGCAGCTCCACCCAGCCGCTCTGCTTGCAGACCGGGCAACCCGAGCCGCCGCACAGCAGGCACTGGATGTCGAGTTCGAAGCCGGGTTCGACGAACGGAAAGAAGCCGGGGCGCAGGCGCACCGTGACTTCGCGGCGGAAGATCGCTTCAAGCAGCGTCTTCATGAAATACAGCATGTGACCGATGCTGACGTCGCGGTCGATCATCATGCCTTCGAGCTGGTAGAAGGTGTGCTCGTGGCTGGCGTCGACTTCCTCATTGCGGAAGACGCGCCCCGGAGCGATGATGCGCAGCGGCGCGCCGAAGCGCTCCATGGCGCGCACCTGCACGGGCGAAGTGTGCGTGCGCAGCAGGTGGCCGTTCTCCAGCCAGAACGTGTCCTGCGCGTCGCGCGCTGGATGCGTGGGCGGAATGTTCAGCGCGTCGAAGTTGTGCCACTCGGTTTCGACCTCGGGCCCGTCGACCACGGCGAAACCGAGGCTCGTGAAGAGGTCTTCCAGCTCTTTCTGGATCTGCGTGAGCGGGTGCAGGGCGCCGGGGCGGACGCCGGGCGCGGGCAGGGTGATGTCGAGCCATTCGGCGTCGAGCCGCGCGCGCAGCGCCTGCTCCTCGAACCAGTTCTGCTTCTTCTGGAACCGCTCCTCCAGCAGTTGTTTGACCGAGTTCAGCAGCTTGCCGGCGCGCGCGCGCTCCTCGGGCGAGAGCTTGCCGAGATCTTTGGCGATCTGTGCCAGCGCGCCCTTGCGTCCGAGGAAGGCGACGCGGGCCTGTTCCAGCGCCGCCGCGTCTGCGGCCGCTTCGATGGCGGACAGGGCGCGCGCTTCGATGTCCGATAGCGTGGAATCGAGCATTTTCGTGAAATTACCAGTCTAGCAGGGGGCGCCAACCGGCCCGTCTGCAAAGCCCGGGCCTGACGGCGGCATCACTCGTCGGCAGGGATTTCGAAGCGGATGATGTCACGGCGGAAGCCGCCGGTTTTCCACGCGCCATAAGCGACGCCGAAGGCTAGCCAGGCGAAGCCGGCGATCTTGGCGATCCAGCTCAGGCTGAGCCAGAGATAGAGACAGACCAGGAAGCCCGCGGCGGGCGCCACGAGGTGGGACCAGTGGCGGTCGCGCGCGCGGATGTAATAGTGAATGAGGCTGGAGACATTGACCCCCATGAAGCCGATCAGCGCGCCGAAGTTCAGCAATTCCGCGCCGGTCTGATAGGAGATGGCGAAGGCGCCGAGCAGCGCGAGGAAGCCCATCAGCAGGACGTTGCGGCTGGGCACGCGCGTTTTCGGATCCAGGTAGCCGAAGAAGCTCCGGGGAATGGCGTTGTCGCGCCCCATGCCGTACAGCAGGCGTGCGCCGGCCAGCAGCGCGCCCGAGGCGGATCCGATGGTGGCCACAACAAGAGTCCAGGAAAGTGTTTGAAACAGAATCCCGCCTCCCGCGCGGCGGGCGACGGCGAGGTAGGCGGTGTCGGGGTCGGGGTATGGTTCGGAGGCAGGCCAGACGAGCTGAGCCGCGTAGACTTCGACAGCAGAGAGCACGCCGATGATGAAGCAGGTGGCCACCATGGCGCGGAGCACGTTGCGGCGCGGGTCTTTCACTTCTTCCGACAGCGTGGCAATGCCGTCGTAGCCGATGTAGGTGAGCACGGCGATGGAGGCGCCGTTGGAAAGCGAACGCCAGGAGAACCGCTCCGGATCGTAAAAGGGCGTCAGGAAGCGCTGCGCGTCCAGCTCCGGCAGGTGCAGGAGATAGCGGGCGCAGGCGCCGAGAGTCCAGAGGATGACGACGCCCATCACCGCAGTGAGAACTTCGTTGGTGCGCGCCGTGGCGGTGATGCGGCGGAGGTTCAGCGCCGTGAACAGGAAGGCGAAGGCGAAGGCCCAGAGCGCGAAAGGCGTGCCGGGAAACAACCCCATGAGGGCCTTGGAGCACCAGATGACGCAGATCAGAGGGTTGACCATGTAATCGAGCAGCATGCTCCAGCCTGTGAAATAGCCGAGCGCGGGGTGCAGCTCGCGGGCGACGTAGGTATAGGCGCTGCCCGCCGCCGGATAGGCGCGCGCCATGCGCCCGTAGCTGATGGCGGTCAGCATCATCGCGAACATGGCGATGAGCACGGTGGTGACCACGTGGCCGTTGGCGCCCGCGCTGATAGCGCCGAAGGGCGGCATCGGGGCGGTAGGCTGGACCATGATCACGCCCATCACGATGAGCTGGAACAGGCCGAGGGAGCGCAGCAGGCGCACGGGCTGTGCGGGTCCGGCAGGCATAAGAAAACGGCCATTATGACAGAATGAGGGCAGGCGCATGACCGAGTGGTGGAACAGTCCGGCCGCGGGCGTGCGGCGGTGGCTGGAGCACCGCGTGCGCGAGCGCATCACCACGCGCGGGCTGCTGTTTCTTTCCGCCGCGCTGCTGGTGGGAGGCGCGGGGTTCGCATCGGGCAACAACCTGCTGTTCCTGCTGCTGGCGGCGATGCTGTCGGTGCTGCTGGTGAGCAGCTTCATCAGCCGGATCGGCATCGCGGGGCTGGAGCTGGAAATCCATCTGCCGGAGCACGTCTGCGCCCGGCAGCCCGTTCCGGCGCGGCTCGTGCTGCGCAACTCGAAGAAGCGGATTCCCTCTTTTTCGATCCGCCTCGCCGGCGCGGGCACGGAGGTGTTCGCGGCGGATCTTTACTTTCCGGTGATTCCCGGCGGGGCCGCGGTGGAAACGACCGTGGAGGCGCGTTTCCCGCGCCGCGGCGTGCATGCCGAAGACAGCTTCCTGTTCTCGAGCGCGTTTCCCTTCGGCTTCGCCGAGCGGCGGGCGCGCGTGACCATGCGGCAGGACGTGCTTGTGTATCCGTCCATCGAGCCGCAACCGGGCTTCGAGCTGCTGCTGGCGGAGGTGCACGGCGACGCCGAGACGCTGTTCCGCGGGCTCGGGCACGATTTCTACCGCATCCGTCCGTACATTCCATTTGAGAGCGCGCGCCATGTGGACTGGCGCGCCACGGCGCACACGGGCGAGCTCCAGGTGCGGGAGTTCGCGCGCGAGCAGGAGCACCTGCTGACGCTGGTCCTCGATCTGGAAGCCGGGGAGGAGCACCGTGAGTGGTTCGAGCGGGCGGTGGAGTGCTGTGCCTACCTGGCATGGCGGATGGGGCAGCGCGGGGCGCGCATCCGTTTCCGCTCCCAGAACTGGGAGACGCTGGTCCCTGTGGAGAACGACGTCTACGCTATCCTGAAGTATCTGGCGCTGGTCGAGCCCCGCCGCCGCGCCGTTCCGTTGCGTCCCCTTGATGAGCCAACCGTCAGCGTGGTTTTCAGTGCATCGCCCGCGCGCCTGGAAGAGTGCGGCTGGGTGGGCGCTCGCATCGTGTCTCCTGGCCACTGGGCAACCGGCGACCGCGCCGCCTCCAGAGCCGATTGAGACTTCGATCACAGTGACAGCCGCGGCCGCGGCCGAGGCGCCGGCGCAGGTGACGCTGATGGACAAGCCGCGCCTGGAGGCTCTGCCCGGCGTCAATCTCGACGACCGCCTGCGCATGGTGCCGGGCTTCACGCTGTTCCGGCGCACATCGTCGCTGGCGGCGAACCCGACCACGCAGGGCGTGAGCCTGCGCGGGCTTGGCTCGACAGGAGCCAGCCGCACGCTGCTGCTGTGGGACGGGATCCCCGCGAACAGTCCGTTCGGCGGCTGGGTGTACTGGACGCGCCTCGATCCGGAGCTGATCGAGAGGATCGAAGTAACGCGCGGCGCACCGTTGAGCGTGTTCGGCGACAAGTCGATGGGAGGCACGATCGCGCTGTTCAGCCGCGAGCCGCAGCCGCGCGCGGCATGGCTCGGTTACGAAGGCGGCAACGCGGGGACGCATCAGGTTTCGGGCGGCGCAGAGGCGCGGCTCGCGCAGCGCTGGGCGCTGGGTGGAAGCGCGCGCGCCCTGCACACGGACGGATTCTTCATCGTGCCGGAGGAGGCGCGCGGGCCAGTGGATGAACGCGCGGGCGTGCGGTTTGCGGCGGGCGCCGTGCGGGCATCGTATAACAACGGCGCGCGGCGCGTGTTCCTGCGCGGCGATGCGCTCGCCGAGGAGCGCGCCAATGGAACCGTGCTGACGCGCAACTCCACCGGCGCAGGCGCCCTGGCGGCGAACTGGTGGCAGCAGGCGGGACGGGGCGCATTGAACGTGCTCTTGTATCACACGCGCGAGGAATACCGCGCGGCGTTCAGCGCGATCGGCGCCGGCAGGCAGACCGAGCGGCTCACCGCGCGGCAGAGCGTGCCGTCGGATGCCACCGGAGGGGCCGCGCTGTGGCAGCGGACGGGCATGCGGTGGAGCGTGACCGCCGGTGGAGACGCGGTGCGCGCGCAGGGCGAGTCGCGCGAGACGCTGTATCCGGCGGGCGCGCGGACCGGCGGCGGCGTGCAGACGCAGCACGGCTTGTTTGCGCAGGCGTCGGCAGCGGCGGGGCCCGTGCGGCTTTTCGGCGGGCTGCGGCGGCACGATCCCGGCCGCGGCGCCGCCTTCTGGATGCCGAGCGGGGGAGTGGCCGCAGGCGGCGAGCGGTGGAGGGCGAGGATCGCGGCCTACCGCGCGCTGCGTGCGCCGACGCTGAACGAGCTGTACCGCGAGTTCCGCGCCGGCAACGTGCTGACGCTGGCCAACCCGGGGCTGAAGCCGGAATCGCTCCGGGGCGTGGAAGCCGGCCTGGATACCGTCCGGGGGCCTTGGCGGCTGAGCGTGACGGGGTTCCACAACCGCATGGGCGATCTGATCACGAACGTCACCCGCAGCGTGACGCCGCAACTGATCACGCGGCAGCGGGACAACGCGGGGTCGGCGCGGGTGCGCGGAGCGGAGGCGATGGCGCGGTGGCGGCGCGGTTCCTTCTTCGGAGAAGGCGCATGGCTGATGGCGGATGCGCGGTTCGCGCCCGGGGAGAGAATCCCTCAGACGGCGCGGCAGCAGGGCTCGTTTCTCGCCGGCTGGCAGGGCGCGCGCTTTTCGATCACGGCAGGGTTGCGCGCCTCGAGCGCGCAGTTCGAGGACGACCGCAACCTTTTTCTGCTGCCGGGTTACGCCGTGTGGCAGGCAACGGCGCGGCAGCGCGTGGGCAATGCGGTGGAGATCCACGCAGCGGTCGAAAACGCCGCCAACCGGCGGGTGATCGCAGGCTTCAGCCCCACGCCTCTGCTGGCGAGTCCGCGTCTGTGGCGGCTCGGTTTGCGCTGGCGCGTGAACTGAGCGCGGCGGAAATACGGACCGATTTGTTGTATCCGCGTGAAGCCGGAACGTCCCTTGAATATCGGGGGCGGCGCCCATTGGAACGCATGGGATCCGCGCGGCGGTTGCGGGCACGAAGGCCACCGTGACCAACAAGCAACGTCTGGCCGCCCCGGGAGGCAGGATCCGTTCCGTGACCGCAGTGGACTATATGGGCGGCGGCGCTCCCTTCAGCCTGATTTTGCTGCCCGGACGCAAGCAACGCTGCCTGGCAGTGCTCCCCCAAATGCGCAGGCCTGGGCCTGTGCCTTTTTCATCGCGCCGTGTCCAGGGAAGGCCAGACGGGCTTGCGTTTTTCCCGGGCTGCCGCGGCTGCCTCGATGAAATCGGGCGTCAGGAGCGCGTGTTGAAACTCCTCCACAGCTTCCCCTCCGGCGCCCGTCGTGTGCAGCCGGCCATCATAGGCGAGTCCGGCGGAGAGGGCGGCGGGGCTGAGCGAGGCCAGCCCCGCGGCGAGCTGGAGCGCGCGGTCTTCGAGCTCGAAGGGCGGGACCAACTCCTGGACAAGCCCGAAGGAGAGCGCGTCGGCGGCGGAGAAGACGCGGCCGGTGAGCGCGAGTTCACAGGCGCGGCGCGGGCCGATTGCGCCCGCGAGCATCGCGTAATACAGGAAGGGCCACGCGGCTGAGTGGATGTCGGTGAGGGCGAATCTGGTTCCCTGGGCTGCCAGCACGAAATGGCATTGCAGGAGCAGCCCCACTCCGGCGCCGGCGCAGGCGCCATGGACGGCGGCGATCAGGGGCTTGCGCAGTTCGCCACGGACCTGAAAGAGGCTATGGATCGCGCCGCATTCCCGGGAAGCGGAGAGCTGTTCGTAATCGAGGCCGGAGCAGAACACGTCGCCGCGTTGTTCCAGCAGGAGACATCCCGTGCCGGCATCGGCGTTCGCCTGCGCCAAGGCATCCAGCAGCGCCCGCACGAATCCGGCGGAGAGGCAGTTGCGCCGGGAAGGCTCGTTGAGAATGATTCTTGTTACACGGTTTTCACAAAAAGCGGCAACCGGGCTGTTGAGTTTTTCGTCACGCGCCATGAGATTTCCTGCCGGCAAGATACCATGAGTGGATTCCTGGCAGGGGGGAGTGCTGCATTGACGGTTGGGAATGCCGGATTGGGCGAAGATTTTTGCACCTCTGGCGCCTATTTCTGAGTCACACCCAGTAGGTCGCGTATCTTCGGCCGCGCCCTGTTCGGTCTTGTCAGGATGTGGCTTGCCTCATCCGGTGGCAGTCTGGCGGTGAGGATTTGACGGCTGAAGTTCGAGATTCTTTTCGAGGAGTTTTGGCAGTGAGAGAAAAAGGTGTTGTGAAGTGGTTCAACGCCGCCAAGGGGTACGGCTTCATTCAGCGGAACACGGGCGAAGACGTTTTCGTGCATTTCTCCGCCATCCAGATGCAGGGATACCGCACGCTGGATGAAGGCATGGAAGTCGAGTTTGAAGTCAAGACCGGCCCCAAAGGGCTCCAGGCAGAGAACGTCACCCGGGCTGAGTAAAGCCGCGGAGTCCCGCTGCATGGCGGGCCGAGTTATGGTGGAGCCATGCGGTCCGGTCTCATCTTTTTCTTTTGCCTTTCTTGCGCCCTTGCGGGCGCCGCTGAGATTCCTTCACGCCGGGCCAGGGATCTGGGCGTAGCTCCCGGGCGGCTCGAGCCCGGGCGGTGGAATGCGATCACGGATGTGGAGGGTGTGCTTGTGGGGCACGCCACGCTCATACGCGGCGGCCGCGTCCGCACGGGGGTGACGGCGGTGCTTCCGCACGGCGGCAATCTGTTCCGCGAAAAAGTTCCCGGAGCGGTTTTTGTATTCAACGGCTTCGGCAAGCTCGCCGGTTCGACGCAGGTCGAGGAGCTGGGCGAGATCGAAACACCCATCCTGCTGACCTCCACCCTCAATGTGCCGCGCGTGGCGGATGCAGTGCTCGACTACATGCTGGAGCTGCCGGGCAACGAAAATGTGCGCAGCATCAATCCGCTCGTGGCGGAGACGAACGACGGGTGGCTGAACGACATCCGCGGGCGTCATGTGGGCCGGGATGAAGTCCTGGCCGCGATCCGTGGGGCGCGCGGGGGAATGGTGGAAGAGGGCGCCGTGGGGGCGGGAACGGGAACGGTGGCCTTCGGGTGGAAGGGCGGCATCGGGACATCAAGCCGGAAGGCGGGCCAATGGACGATTGGCGTGCTGGTTCAAACCAACTATGGGGGCGACCTGCACATTCTGGGCGTGCCGGTGGGGCGCCTGTTGCGCAGCGGAGGGAGCGGATCGAAGGACGGCAGCGTGATTGTGATCATCGCTACCGATGCTGCGGTGGATGCGCGCAACCTGAAACGGCTGGCCGCGCGGAGCGCTCTGGGGCTGGGGCGGACGGGCGCCGCAGGCTCCAACGGCAGCGGAGACTACGCGATCGCCTTCAGCACGGCGCGGCAGCCTGCGGCTCTGCTGGGCAATGACGCCATGTCGCCGCTTTTCGAGGCCGTGATCGAAGCCACCGAAGAAGCGGTCTACAACTCGCTGTTCTGCGCCCGCACGATGGAGGGCAACGGGCGCAAGGTGGAAGCGCTGCCGGTGGAGCGCGTGCTCGAGATCCTGAGAAGCCGCAAAGCCATTCCGTGAGGCGGCACGCAGGGCCCCGCCTGGGCCGGGGAGGAAGCGCACCGGTACGTTTCATGCCGCGGACGAGGTAGAGGTACGCGTGCGGCTGCGCGCCGAATGGATGCTCCGGGTTGGGACCGCCCGCGCTCGCGGCCTGCGGCAGCTTCGCTCGCGGCACTGAATCTGGGTATGGCCGCTCCGCTCGGGGCGCTGAATCCGGGCATGGCTGGTCCCTCGCGGCCGTGCGGCCCGTACAGCCGCGGCTCCTGGGGCGGCGGCGGCACGGGGCGGCACCCTCTTTGGCGCCAAAAAAATCGGGCCCGTCAGGATGGCGGGCCCTTCGGAAGGTGCCTCTTCAACGTGCGAAAGCAGAAGAGGGAAATGGAACAGACCAGGAGGACGATGGCGGTTGACGGCCGGTGGAGGACGTCAGGCCATGTTGGGTATCTTGATGATTTTCTTTTGAATGGCGTACTGGACCAGTTGGGCTTTGTTGTGAATGTCCAGTTTGCGCATCAGGTTGAACTTGTGTGCTTCGACTGTCTTCACGCTGAGATTGAGGTCGCAGGCGATCTCCTTGACGGAATTGCCTTCGGCCAGCAGTTTGAGCACCTCGCGCTCGCGGGTGGTGAGCGTGGCGAACCGGGGCAGGCGGTTGGCGGACTTGATCCTGGAACGGAAGTCGTCGACAAGCTGGGAAAGCATGCGGGGACTGAGATAGCTGCCGCCGCGGCAGACGTCGCGGATGGCGCCGGTCAACTGGTTGGACGGGCTGTCCTTGAGGACGTAGCCGTTGGCGCCGACCTCCATGCCTTCCACCAGGTAGTCCTCGTCGTCATACATGGTGAGGATGAGGACTTTGGTTTCGGGGCGGTTTTTCTTGATCTGGCGCGTCGCCTCGAAGCTGCTCAAGCCCGGCATTCCGATGTCCATGAGGACAAGGTCCGGACGGAGTTCAGCGGCCTTCTCGACCGCGCCGGTCCCGTTGGAGGCCTCGCCGACGACCTCCATGTCCGGTTCGGATGCGATCAATTGGCGGACGCCTTGCCGGAACAGCGTGTGATCATCCGCCAGCAGAATCCGAATCTTCGCCATAATTCACTCCAAGTCCTTTGGGCCAACAAAACTCAGTCACTCGCCGGCGTGGCTCCGCTTTCTGGCCGCCGTCTTGCAGGCGGCCTTGGCCCGACCGGAGGCGGCTTCCGATTCGTCGGGAGCACTCTCCAGCGGCAACGTCACCCGGATTCGGGTTCCGTGGCGGAGCCTGGGCGTTCTCTTCTCCATTCGCCTGCCGCTTTCAGCGGCCCGTTTCTTCACACTCTCGACCTCCAGGACGCCTCCCAGCAGCGCGACCCGTTCCCGCAATCCCGATAGGCCGTAGCGGTCGGGGCGGGCGAAGGCCTCGTCGACATCAAAGCCCACGCCGTCGTCCTCGACGAGCAATCTCAAAACACCATCGGCGGTTTCGACCGAAAGGTTTACATGGGAGGCCAAAGAATACTTGGCGATGTTGTTCAGCGCCTCCTGCACCAGCCGGTAGACGATGATCTCCACCTTCTTGGGGAGATCCAGCCGCCGGGGCACGTGCACCACGGCCTCTGCCGGATGCACCTGCCGGAAGCGTCCTACGAGCTGCCGCAAAGCTGCGGCCAGCCCCATCTGCTCGAGGATCGCCGGGCTGAGAGCTGCAATCAGCCGGCGGATCTCCAGGATGCTGTGCTCGACCATCTGCCGCAGTTCGCGGAGCCGGGCAGCCACCGGGCCTCCAGCTTCGGCCGCCTGCTGCTCGAGCATTTCGAGTTGAAGCCGCACATAGAGCAGCGATTGCCCGGCCTCATCGTGCAGTTCCCGGCTGATGCGCCGGCGCTCGGCCTCTTCGATCTCGACCATGTGCTCGGCCAGGGCGCGGATCTGCTGCTCGCGCCGGGAAAGCTCCTCGGTCAGCTTGGCCTTCTCCGCGGCTTCCCAACAACGGGTGGCGGCGTCTTCAAGCAGGCTCAGTTCCCGAGGGAGCCAGTCGTAGCGCTTCCGGAACGCGAACTGGAGCACGCCCCTGACGGCGCCTGCCGAGCGCATCGGGATCGACCACACCGAGACATATTTCCCCACCCATCCTGGCCCCAGAATCGCTGCCGATTCCCTGCTGCCTGCCTCCAGGACCCGCGGCCGGCCCAGTTGCTGCTCCGCACTCGGCGACAGGCGCTGCCGCCGCCCTTTCCATTCCGGCAACCCGGCTGCGGCCACCCACGAGCCGTCCCCTTCGAGGAGGAAGATGCCGGCTTCTGCGGCTCCGCTGAACCGGGTCAGGATGGCCAGGCAGCGTTCCCACAATTGCTCGAGCGTGCGCGATTCCGTCTGTGCCCGGAACAGGTCATAGAAGGTCCGGCTTTCTGTTTCACGGACCTGGTAGTAAGCGTCGTTAAGGGTGAGAACTACCAGAAAATGCAACTGGTTGCGGGCCCATTGAAGATCCTGCGTCCGGCCGCTGAAAGCCCGCTTGCCCGCCCGGTCCACCAGTTGGTCATATTCATGAAGCGCCGCCACGACGCGCGCCGGAGCGAGGTCCAGCTTGGCGAGCCGCCGGGCGCGGTAGCGGACCTGCTCGAAGAAATCTTCCAGGGGGTGTCCGGCGGCCAGTTTCACCCCGGCCGCTCCTGGCGTGATTTCGACCAGAGAGGCCACCTGCTGGGCCGTGTAACCAAGAGTCTTCAGCCGGCGGCGGAAGGCCCGGTCGATCGTGTCCCAGCGCGCCGAAAGCGCCTCGGCCATCCAGACCAGGTGCGCCTGCATCTGCTGGCTGAGGCCGGCCGCCGTCTCGGCCAACGCTCCGGGTTGCGGGGCGCTCTCCACGTCCATCCCATCGGCGCAAATGTCCTCGGGCTTTAGCCTGAGATGGAGCATCAGACTTGTCCTGAGGAGCGCCCCGCACGATGGGAAGCGCCGCCGCACGGCGCTCAGCTATTTAACATAAGCAAGCGGGGGCTGTTCTCGCGCCTGTCACGGCGCCATCAGGGCCGAGGCCAAGCCGCCGGATTCGACGAACTTTAGAGAACAAACCCCGCCCGGCTCGCGTCTCTAGGTGGTAGGAGTACTGTTGCTGTGAAACGGAAGTGGAAGTGGATGACCGGCGCCGGGCTGGTTCTTGCTGTGGCTGGCGGGATCTTCGCCAAGGTCAAGATCAGCCAGAATGGAGTTGTCACGGTCCAGACCGGCCGCGCTGTGCGCCAGGATCTGGTCAGCCTCGTGACCGCCTCGGGCGAGATCAAACCCCGCAATTATGTGAACATCGGCGCGAACGTGATGGGGCGCATCGTCGAGATCTACGTCAAAGAGGGCGACCGGGTGCGCAGGAACCAGGTGCTGGCGAAGCTGGAGTCCGTGCAGGCGCAGGCGGACTTGCAGGCGCAGCAGGCGGCGCTGAACTCGGCGCTGGCGGAGTCGGCCGCGGCCGAGGCCGGACTGCGCGCCATGGATGAGAATCTGCGGACCGCCGCAGCCAGCGTCGACCGCGCCAGGGCCGAAATGGAGCGCGCCCGCCTGGACTACGAACGGGCGGCGAAGCTGTTTGCGGACAAGCTGGTGGCCAGGCAAGAGTTCGACTCCAAGAAATCGCAGTACGACGCCCTGGCGGCGGGCCTGCGCGAGGCCGAAGCGCGGCTGGCGCAGATGAAGGCGCAGCGGGAGCAGACCGCCGCGCAACTGGCCGCCGCGCAGCGCCGGGTGGCTCAGGTGCGGGCGGCGGTGGACCGGGTGGCCGACGTGCTCCACAAGCACAGCGCCGTCTCCCCCATCGACGGCATCGTCACCAACCTGCCCGTGCGGGTGGGCGAGACGGTGGTGCCCGGCGTGCAGAATTCAGCCGCCTCGCTGATCATGACCATCGCCGACATGAGCGTCATCACCGCTGAAGTGAAGGTCGACGAGACCGACATTGTCAACGTCAAGCTCGACCAGGTGGCCGACGTCACCATCGATGCGATGCCCAACCGCGTCTTCAAGGGCAGGGTGATCGAGATAGGCAACACGGCCATCCTGCGCTCCAGCGGGCTCGCCGCCAGCCAGAGCGCGATCTCCAGCCAGGAAGCCAAGGATTTCAAGGTCGTCATCGCGCTCGACAATCCTCCCGACGAGGCGCGCCCGGGCCTGAGCTGCACGGCCAAGATCGTGACGGCGACACGCGAGAAGGCCCTGTCGATTCCCATCCAGGCCCTCACGGTGAGACAGCGGGGCGACCTTGAGGATGAAAAGAAGACGGGTAACGTGCAGGCCGCCGCCAACGCCGATCCAGAAAGACGGAAGAAGCTGAAAGAGGAGCTGCAGGGCGTCTTCGTGGTGCGCAATGGCGTGGCGGAGTTCAGGGAAGTGAAGACCGGCATTACCGGCGCCACGGACATCGAAGTGCTCGAAGGGCTGAAGGAAGGCGACGAGATCGTCACGGGCAGCTACAAAGCCATCCGCACCCTGAAGAACCACGCGAAGGTTAAGATCGACAACAAAGCGCCAGCGAAGACTGAAAGCTGACATCGCGCGGCAGAGCGGAATGAGAGAATGGAGCTATGGCAACCGCGGCACTGACCGACAAGAACGCCCTGGGCGAGGAGCTGAGGCGAAATAACATCGTCATCCGCACCTACGGCCTGTGGAAGACGTACATCATGGGCGACCAGGAGATTCACGCCGTTTCCGGCGTGGACCTCGAGATCAAGCGCGGCGAATATGTCGCCATCATGGGGCCGTCGGGCTCCGGCAAGTCGACCCTGATGAACCTGATCGGCTGTCTGGACACGCCCACCAAGGGCGACTACTTCATCAACGGCTATCTGGTCAGCGACCTGAGCGACGACGAACTGGCCCGCATCCGGAACAAGGAGATCGGCTTCGTCTTCCAGACGTTCAACCTGCTGCCGCGCGCCACGGCGCTGCACAACGTCGAGCTGCCGCTGATCTATGCCGGCGTGCCTGCCGAGGAGCGCATCGAACGCGCCAAGCAGGCGCTGCGGCTCACGGACCTCGAGCAGCGCATGTATCACAAGCCCAGCGAACTGTCCGGCGGCCAGCGCCAGCGCGTCGCCATCGCCCGCGCGCTGGTCAACAATCCGTCGATCCTGCTGGCCGACGAGCCCACCGGAAACCTCGACTCGGCCACCAGCGCCGAGATCATGGCCCTGTTCGACCGCCTGCACAAGCAGGGCAACACCATCGTGCTCGTCACCCATGAGCGCGACATCGCCGAGTACGCCCACCGCATCGTCACCATCCGCGACGGCAAGATCCACCGCGACGAGGTCAATCCCCACTAAGCGCAGCGGGGTGCGAGACGGCCGGGGCGCCGCGGCAGGGCTGCTCCTGAATGCTACGGGCTGGCCGCATTCCGTCTGTGATAGAGCCGGTAGCCCGGCAGTTCAGTGGAGAGCGAGTAATCGGCGCTCCAGTCCGGCAGGAGCTTCTCAACCGCCAGCGTGTGATTGTATGGCCCCAGGCCGTCGGCGATCCAGTCCGGGCGCGGCCCGCGGCGCAACTGCTCCCGGTTGCGCGCGGCCCACTCCGGCAGAGACGCGCGGGAAGAAACCAGGTGGCGGTCGGCCAGCACGCCGGTGAGCGGTTGCGAGTCGAGGTATCGCGTTCCGGCGGGCATTCCGCTGAGCACGTAAAGTTCAGGCCGGTATCCCCACACGAGCAGCGTTTCGCCCGCGCGGCCCATGCGCCTGAGCGTCTGCGCCGCCCGCTTCGAGCTTTCAAACATGGCCAGGTCCGCCCACGGCTCGCCGCGCGCCACGGCCAGATAGCGCGGGCCGAAGCGCGCCGCCGGGATCACCAGCAACAACGCCAGCGCCGCGGCGTGCCGCGGGCGCAGCAGGGTGAAACCGTGCGCGGCCAGCAGAACCAGCGGCGGCAGCAGGTGGAAGTAGTACCGCGGGAAGAAGCGCATGCCGAGCGCCACGGCCGCAAGCGAAATCAGCAGCCACAGCGCCAGCCGCCGGTTCCGCTCGCGCCATAGCGCGTAGAGCGCGGCAACAGCCAGCGCCGCGTGGAATCCGGCCCAGTTCAGCGTACGGCGCGCAAACTCGATCCACGGCCGCTCCGCCAGAGGCTCCCTGGCGTAGGCCGAACCCCACAACCACACCTGCTCCCAGCAGGCCGCCAGAGCGCCATTGTCTGCCAGCCAGGCGCCGCAGGCGAGCACGGGCAACGCGAAGCCGCCCAGCAGGCGGAGCGGCGCGCGCCACTGCCAGAGGGCGCAGGCGGCGAGGAAGAACAGGGCCTTCACGTTCAGGCACAGCGCAACGCCGCACAGCAGTCCGGCTGTGAACGGACTTCCCGAAGCCGCCGCGGCCACCGCCGCGAAGTGCAGTGGCACGGCCAGCAGATCGGGCGTCAGAGCGAGAACGGCCGAGTGCACATAGAACGTGAAGCCGAACGCCGTCAGTCCGGCGGCCCAGAGCTGCTCCTTCTCTCCGCCGCCAAACGTGCGTGCGGCGCGTGCGGCGGTCCAGGCAGCTAGCAGGACAAACGCGGCGCCGAACAGCCTGAGCGGCCAGCCCGGTTCAGCGCCGGTCAGCAGATACAGGGCGGGAAACAGGGGCGGCTTGTCGAACCAGATGCCGGCGTACAGCGTCTTGCCGCGAAGCATCTCCGCCGCCGCGGCCAGCGGGTAGCCCTCTTCCACCCATACGACGTCCAGATAGCACAGCCTCGACAGCACGGCCGCGGCGAAAATCGAAAGCCAGACGGCGCGCCGTGCCATGCACTGATTGTGCCCCGGCCGCGGCGTTCCGCGCCAATCCCTGTAGGCTGGGAATGTGCTGGAGTTCATCGTCGCTGAAGCGGAGGCGGGCCAGCGGCTCGATCACTTTCTGGCCGAGAAGATGGCTGGGCACAGCCGCGCCCGCATTCAGGCTTGGATCGAGGACGGCCGTGTGCGCGCCGGCGGCGCACTGCGCAAGGCGTCGTGGAAGGTGCGTGCGGGCGAGCGGATCGAAGTCGAGCCGGCCGAGCCGCCGCCGCTGCGCGCCTTTCCGGAGGACATCCCACTGGAGATCCTGTACGAGGACGAGGCGGTGATTGCTGTCAACAAGCCAGCGGGATTGGTGGTGCATGCAGGCGCGGGGCGGGCGGCGGGCACGCTGGTCAATGCGCTTCTGCACCGCTATGGGAAGCTTTCCGAGGCGGGCGGCGCGATGCGGCCGGGAATCGTGCACCGGCTTGACAAGGGCACGAGCGGGGTGATTCTGGTGGCCCGCACGGAAGCGGCGCACCGGAGCCTGGCGCAACAATTCGCTTCGCGGACGGTGGAGAAGGTGTATCTGGCGTTGGTGGAGGGGCGTGTGGAGGCGGCGCAGGGCGTGATCGACAGGCCAATCGAGCGGGATCCCGTGCGGCGCACGCGCATGACGGCGCGCACGGGGCGCGGGCGCAAGGCGCTGACGGAGTACCGCGTGGTGGAGCGGTTCGAGAAGTTTACGCTGCTCGAGGTCCGCATCCGCACGGGACGGACGCATCAGATCCGCGTGCATCTGGCTTCGACCGGGCACCCGGTGGCGGGGGACACGCTGTATGGCGCAGCGGCGCGCCCGGCGGGGCTGGAGCCGCTGGGGCGTCCGTGGCTGCATGCGTGGCGCATTGGTTTCGTCTCGCCCGTGTCGGGTGAGCGCGTGACGGTGGAGGCGCCGCTGCCGGAGGAACTGGCAAGGTGGAAACGCGGTCTCGGCTGTGCGGATAATGAAAGTGGCACATGAGGCGACGCACGTTCATCCCTGCTTTGGCTCTCGGCGCGCCGTCGTTGCGCGCCGTCTTCGCGCAGCCGCCTCAGGAGACCGACGAGACGATCAAGCTGGAAGTCACGCGCGTCAATCTGCTGTTCACGGTCACCGACCGCCGCGGGCGTTTCGTCAACAATCTGGCGCGGGAGGATTTCGATCTGATCGAGAACAAACGGCGGCAGAACATTATCGAGTTTTCGTCCGAATCCGATCTGCCGTTGCGCATCGCGCTGCTGATCGATGTGAGCAACTCGATCCGGGACCGCTTCCGGTTTGAGCTGGAAGCGGCCGCCGAGTTCCTCCAGCGCGTCATCCGGCGGGGCGTGGACAAGGCGCTGATCTATTCCTTCCACACCGAGCCGGAGCTGGTGCAGCCGCTCACCGACGACGCGGAGCTGTTGACGAAGAAGCTGCGCGAACTGCGCCCCGGCGGGGGCACCGCCATGTACGAGGCGATCTACCTGGCCTGCCGGGATCACCTGATGCTCGACCAGCCGCGCTACAAGTACCGCCGCGCGGTGATCATCATCGGCGACGGCGAGGACAACTCGTCGCGCTTCACGCGCGACCAGGCGCTTGAAATGGCCTACCGGGCCGAAACGGTGATCTACGCCATCTCCACCAACATCAGCCGCGTCGAGACCGACGGCGACAAGGTGTTGAAGTATTACGCCCGCGAGACCGGCGGCCGGGCTTTCTTCCCTTTCAAGGCCGAGGATCTCACCCAGGACTTCGAGAACATCGCCAACGAGCTGCGCTCGCAGTACAGCATCCTCTACCGGCCAGATCCGCTGCTCACAGACGGGCGCTTCCATCCGGTCGAGCTGCGTGTGCGCGGGCGCAAAGATCTCTTTGTCCGGGCCCGCCGCGGCTACTACGCTCCGAAGATGTAACCTCCGGGCTTACGTCTCCAGAGCTTGGGCGATGTCGGCGATGACGTCGTCGGCCGCTTCGATGCCGACCGAGAACCGCACCAGGTTCTCCCGCAGCCCCATGGCTGCCTTCTGCTCCGGCGGCACGTCGCGGTGCGAGGCGATCCACGGGTACAGCACCATCGTGTGGACGTCGCCCAGGGAAGTCGCCCTGACGCACAGCTTCAGCCGGTCCAGGAACGCGAACACCTGCTCCCGCCGCGCCCCGCGGATCTCGAAGCTCACCATGCCCCCGCGCAAGCCCTCCGGCAGCAGCCGCCGGATCACCGCCGCGTCCGGGTGCTCGGGGTCATCCAGATAAAAGACCCGCTCCACGCGCGGATGCTGCCGCAGCCAGCGCGCGAGCGCCGCGGCGTTCTGGCACTGTCTTTCCATGCGCAGCGGGAACGTCTTGATGCCGCGCATCGTGAGATACGCCTCCATCGGACCCATCACCGGGCCAGCTACCCGGGAGAACCGCCGCACCGTCTCGAAGTGCCCTTCGTCGCTCACGATCAGGCCGCCGAGGGTGTCGCCGTGCCCGCCCAGATATTTCGTCGAACTGTGCACTACGAGGTGCGCGCCCAGCTCCAGCGGACGCACCAGCAGCGGCGTTGCGAACGTGTTGTCTACGATCAGCGCAACGCCCCGCTCGCGGCACAGCCGCGCCAGCGCCTCCAGGTCCGCCACCCGCAGCAACGGGTTCGAGATCGTCTCCACCAGCAGCGCCCCCGCGCCGAACTCCCCGATCGCCGCCTCCACCGCCGCCAGATCGTTGGCATCCACGAGCCGCGTCTCGAAGCCGAACGGCCCCATCACGTCAAACAGCAGCTTCAGCGTCGCCCCGTAGATGTCGCGCGCGCACAGGATGCGCTTCGGGCGCTCGAGCAGCGCGCACATCAGCGCATGTTGCAGGGCCATCATGCCCGACGAGCAGGCCAGCGCACCGTAGCCGTTCTCGAGCGCTGCGGCCAGCTCCTCCAGCGCGTCATTGGTCGGGTTCGAATAGCGCGAATAGGCGTAGCCGTGCTGCTCGTGCGCGAAGATCCGGTCCTGTTCGGCCTGGTCGGCGCAAATCCACGACGCGGCAAAATGCACAGGCGTGGAAACCGGAATCTGCTCCTGCGGGCGCTTCCGGTCGCCCGCGTGGACGGCTTTCGTCTGGATCTTCATCGGCTCTCCCTTGGCCCCCTTCGAACGCGAACACTACTTGCGCTTCCAGCGCACCCCGTCGCGCGTGTCTTCCACAATGACTCCTTTTTCGAGCAACTCGGCCCGGATCCGGTCGGCGCGGGCGAAATCACGCGCCTTCTTCGCCTCCGTCCGTTCGCGCACCAGCGCCTCCACCTCTTCGTCGGTGAGCGTGCCCTCCTGCACGGTGGGCTTCAGGACGTCGAAGACGCGGTCGAAATCGTCCAGCAGCCGCCGTGCGCTGGCCGTGTTGCCCTGGCGGAACCGCCCCTGGTCCATCGCAATGTTGGTCTCGCGGATGAACTCGAATACAGCGCCCAGCGCGCCGGCGGTGTTCAGGTCGTCGTCGAGCCCTTCATGGTAATCGGCGAGCGCCTGCGCAGCGCGCTTTTCCTGTTCGTCGTCGAGTCCGGGACCGAACCGCTCCGTGTTCAGCCGCGTCTCGAAGTTCCGCAGCCTCTCGATCGCCGCCGCCGCCGCCTTCAGCCCGTCGAAGGTGAAGTTGAGCTGCTTGCGGTAGGGGGCCGAGATCAGCAGGTAGCGGATCGCCTCCGGCGCGTAGCCCCGCCCGAGGATGTCGCGCAGCGTAAAGAAATTGCCCAGCGATTTCGACATCTTCTGGCCTTCCACCATCAGGTGTTCGGCGTGCAGCCAGAAGCGGGCGAACGGCTTGCCGGTGATCGACTCGCTCTGCGCGATTTCGTTCTCGTGGTGCGGGAAGACCAGATCGACGCCTCCCGTGTGGATGTCGATGGTTTCGCCGAGATACTTCATCGCCATCACCGAGCACTCGATGTGCCAGCCGGGACGCCCCGCGCCCAGCGGCGTGTCCCAGAACGGCTCGCCCGGTTTGCGCGCCTTCCACAACACGAAGTCCCGCGCATCCGCCTTCTCGTACTCGTCGGCATCGACTCTCGCGCCGGCCACGTTTCCGCTGAAGTTTGTGTGCGAGAGCTTGCCGTAGTCCGGGAAGCTGGCGATGCGGAAATAGATGGAGCCTTCGCTCTCATAGGTATGCCGCTTTTCCGCCAGCCGCCGGATGGCCTCCACCATGTCTGGGATGTGCTCGGTGGCGAACACGAGCTTCTCCGGCGGTTCCAGCCGCAGCTTGGCCGCGTCCTCGAGGAACGCCTGCGTATAGCGCTCCGTGTACTCATTGAGCGACTTGCCCTCGGCCACGGCGTTGCGGATGATCTTGTCGTCCACGTCGGTGATGTTCATCACGTGGTAGAGCTTCCACCCGCGCATGCGCAGCACGCGCCGCAGCACGTCCTGGAAGCTGAAAGTGCGGAAGTTGCCGATGTGCACGTAGTGGTACACGGTGGGGCCGCAGGTGTATATCCGCACCGTTTCGCCGTCCAGCGGGCGGAACTCTTCCAGCCGCTGCGTGAGCGTGTTGTAGAAGCGTAGTGCCATAGGGGGCTAAACTAGCTAGTTTAACCCTTGCAGCCGATCCGCTTCGAAATCCAGGCCGTCTGTCCGGTCACGGGCGCCCGTGCGGGGCTGCTCCATACCGCGCACGGCACGGTGGAAACTCCGGTCTTCATGCCCGTGGGCACGCAGGCCACCGTCAAGGGCCTCACGCCCCGGCATCTGCTCGAAGAACTGGATGCGAAGATCCTGCTGGCCAACACCTATCATCTGTTTCTGCGCCCGGGCCATGAGCTGATCGAAAGCCTGGGCGGGCTGCACGGCTTCATGCAGTGGCCGCGGGCGATACTCACTGATTCCGGCGGCTTCCAGGTGTGGTCGCTGAGCCAGTTGCGCAAGGTCAAGGAAGAAGGCGTGGTGTTCCGGTCGCACCTGAACGGCGACACGCACCTGTTCACGCCGGAGTCCGTCGTCGACGTGCAACTCGCCCTCGGCAGCGACATCCTCATGATGCTGGACGAGTGCACCGCCTATCCGGCTTCGCACGCCGAGGCGAAGGCGTCGATGGAGCTGACGCTGCGCTGGGCGCGGCGCGGCATGGAGCACTACCGGCGCCGCATCGCCGAGCGGGAGCGCCCGCAGGCGCTGTTCCCCATCGTGCAGGGTTCGATGTTCGCCGATCTGCGCCGTCAATGCGCCGAGGAACTGGTCCGGCTCGATGCGCCCGGCTACGCCATCGGCGGGCTGAGCGTGGGCGAACCCAGAACGCTGAGCCTCGAAATGGTGGAGGTGGCGGCCCCGCTTCTGCCGGCGGACCGCCCGCGCTACGTCATGGGCGTGGGGCTGCCGGAAGAGTTGCCCGAGTACGTGGCCCGCGGCGTGGACATGATGGATTGCGTCATGCCCACGCGAAACGCCCGCAACGGCTGCCTGTTCACGAGCGAAGGCCGGGTGATCATCAAACAGGCACAGTACAGGGACGACCCGCGCCCGCTCGACGCCGCCTGCGCCTGCTACACGTGCCGCACGTTCTCCCGGGCCTATCTTCGCCACCTGTTTCAGGCGGGCGAGATCCTGTTCAGCACCCTGGCCACTCTGCACAACCTGACCCATTACCTTGACATCGCCCGCCGGATGCGAGAGGCTATTTTGCTTGGGACGTTTCCCGCGTTCTTGAGCGCCGTCCGCTCCTCCGGGCCGGTTGCAGGTGCAGCCGCGCCCGCCGGAAAAGGCGGCGGACCCTTGCCGCGGACGGCGTCCAGGCCGAATCCCCGTCAGTGAACGGACCGCCCATGGCATTCCTGCTTCAACAATCGCCGGCGCCGAGCCCGCTGCTGCAATTCCTGCCGATCATCCTGATCTTCGCCATCTTCTACTTCCTGCTCTTTCTGCCCATGCAACGGCAGAAGAAGCAGCAGCAGAAGATGCTGGCGGAGTTGCAGCCGGGCGACGAAGTGCTCACCAACGGCGGCATCGTGGGCACCATCATTTCCATCGGAGGCGATGACACCGTGGTACTGCGCGTCAAGCCTGACAACGTAAAGCTCACCTTCGCCCGTGGCGCGGTGGCCAGCAAGTTCGGCGGGGAAAAGAAAGCGTAAGTCCGATTCCAGCGAGAACCGACATCCCATGAAAAGCCTGAAATGGAAAGCGGCTCTGATTGTGGCCGTCACGTTGGCCAGTCTGTACGGGGTTTTCGGACTGCCCAAGTCCAAAGCGGACCTCGCCGCCAACTGGAGCAAGAACATCCGCCTCGGACTCGATCTGCGCGGAGGCTCCCTGCTGGTGGTGCAGGTGCAGCTCCAGGACGCCTTCAAAGTCGAGGCCAACACGCAGATCGAGCGGCTGAAGGAAGAGCTGGCCAAGCAGTCGATCGCCTACCAGTCGATCGACCATAACGACCCGCAGAAGCTGGCTGACGCCGAAAACATTGCGATCTCTGTCCGCGGCATCCCGGCGGAGAAGTCGCAGTTGTTCCGCAACATCGTCGCCGAGCTGATGCCGAGCTGGGTGTTGACGCCGCTCAGCTCGACCGACTACCGGCTCACTCTCAAGCCGAGCGAGGCGCTCCAGCTCAAAGAAGACACCGTGCAGCGGGCCATCTCCACGATCGAGAGCCGCATCAACGGCCTTGGGCTGGCCGAGGCGGCGGTGCAGCGCCGGGGCGGCGCGGGGTCTGAGGCCGAGATCCTGATCTCGCTGCCGGGTCTGGACGATCCGGCGCGTGTGAAGAACATCCTCCAGACGGCGGCGTTGCTGGAGCTGTACGAGGTGAAAGACGGTCCATTCGCCCGGCAGGAAGACGCTCTGGCCAAGCTGGGCGGTGTGCTGCCTCTGAACACGAAGCTGATGCGCAGCGCTCCGCGTCCCGGCGATCCGGCGGGAGAGGGCTGGTATCTGGTGGCGCGCACGCCCGTGATCACCGGGCGCGATCTGCGCGACGCCCGGCCGGCGCAGGACGAGTTCGGCAAGTGGGAGACGGCCTTCGTTCTCTCGCAGGAGGCCAAGGGCCGTTTCGCGCGCTTCACGGAAGCCAATATAGGCAACCGGCTCGCCATCGCGCTCGACAACCAGATCCGCAGCGCGCCTACGATCCAGAGCCGCATTGAAGACCAGGGCCGCATCACCGGTGCGGCGTCCCACCAGGACGCCAGCGATCTGGCGCTGGTGCTGAGGGCCGGATCGCTGCCGGCGGGCATCGTCTACCTGCAGGAACAGACCGTCGGGCCGTCGCTCGGCGCCGATTCGATCCGCAAGGGTCTGATCGCCGGGGCCATCGGCCTCGTCATCGTGGTCGCTTTCATGTTGATTTACTATGCCGGCGCGGGCGTCAACGCGGTGGTGGCGCTGATCCTGAACGGCGTCATCCTGATCGGGTGCCTGGCGTATCTGGAGGCGGTGTTGACGCTGCCTGGCATCGCCGGCATCATTCTGCTGATCGGCATGGCGGTGGACTCCAACGTCCTGATCTTCGAGCGCATCCGGGAAGAGATTCGCGCGGGCAAGGCGACGATGGCCGCCATCGACACGGGATTCAGCAAAGCGTTTCTCACCATCATCGACACGCACGTCGCCACGGTGGTCAGTTGCGCGTTCCTCTTCATGTTTGGCACGCCGGCCATCCGCGGCTTCGCCGTGACGCTGGTCATCGGCCTGGTGGCGAACGTTTTCACATCGGTCTTTGTCTCCCGCGCCTTGTTCCAGTTCGCGGTGGCGCGGCAGGGCTTCAACCCCAAACTGAGCATCGGAATCTGAGCGCACCGGGGCGCCGCGCGCCCCATCATTCGATACGGGAAGCTACATGGAGCTATTCAAAAACACCCAAATCGATTTCCTGGGCAAGCAGAAGATCTTCATTGCCATCTCTCTCGTGCTGCTTGCCATCGGCATCGGGAGCTGGGCGGCCAAAGGCGGCCTGAAGTACGGCATCGACTTTACCGGAGGCGCCAACATCAGCGTGCGCTTCGCGTCCAATCCGCCGATCGACCGCATCCGCTCCGCCATCAGCGCGCGCATTCCCGGCGAGGTCTCCGTGCAGGAGGTCACCGGAGAGAACGAAGTCATCATCGGGCTGCCGCTCAAGGAAGACGTGGCCCTGCAGCGCGAGCGCCAGATGGTGGTGGAGACTCTGGCGTCCACCTTCGGCGAAAAGACGGACCGGCTGGACCTGAACAATGCCAGTTCGCAGCAACTGGCCGAACGGCTGCGAGACCCGTTGCAGCGGGCGGCCATTCCGATGAACGATGAGCAACTCGCCCAACTGGCGCGGCGGATCTTCGAATTCCGCAACTCGCCGCCGCGGTCCGGCGTGCTGGCGAGCTTCGACCAGCTCCGGGAGGTGGAAGGGGTCACCCCGCAGATTCTGGAGGTGATCCGGCAGCAGTGCTATCTGGCGCCGTTCACGATCCGCAGCGCGGAAGTGATCGGGCCGAAGATCGGCGCCGAGATGCGGAACAAGGCGGTGCTGGCGGTGCTGTACGCGCTGGGCGGGATGCTCGTGTACCTGGCTTTAAGGTTCGAGTTCGTATACGGTCTGGCGGCGGTGATCGCCGTCTTCCATGACGTGATCATCACGCTCGGCTTTTTCTCGCTGACTGACAAGGAGATCAGCCTCAACGTCATCGCCGCGCTGCTGACGCTGGTCGGCTACTCGATGAACGACACGATCGTGGTCTTCGACCGGATCCGCGAGACTCTGAAGCTGTCACGCAGGGAGTTGACCCGGGCGATCGTCAACGATAGCATTAATCAGACGCTCAGCCGGACAGTGCTGACCTCGGGGTTGACCCTGATCTCGGCTCTGGCCCTATGGCTGTTCGGCGGGCCCGTGCTGAACGGATTTGCTTTCGCTCTGGTCGTGGGTGTCATCGTAGGCACATACTCATCGATTTTCATTGCCAGCCCGATTCTGATCTTCTGGCACGACCGGTTCCAGAAGGGGAAGCGGGTGGCGGCGCCGGCGGCGAAGTGAGCCGGGAGCGGCAGATGCCCTGGCGGCGCCGGCAGGAAATAAGTTCGGAAGGACGGGGGGTTCCGGGAACCTCCCGGCCTGGTTGGTGTCCATAGAAATGGAAACGGTTCCGGCGCGCTTCGAGCCGGCAGCCAGGACCGAAGGAGAAGGCCAATGTTTGAACAGTCCATTATTGAAGGTCGAGCCAAGACCAACAAAGGCTGGACGGTGATCGTCTCCACCATCCTTCAGGTGCTGCTGATCGTGGTGGCGATCATCATCCCGCTCCTGAACCCGGAGATGTTGCCTCAGACGGCGTTGCAGTCGATGCTGGTGGCGCCTCCGCCCCCGCCGCCTCCGCCGCCGCCTCCTCCTCCAGCGACGCAAGTGGTGCGGGTGCAGAAGGTCATTCCACGGCAGTTCGACGGTTCGAAGCTGATGGCGCCGAAGCAGGTGCCGAAAGAGATTGCGATCATCAAGGAAGATGAGTTGCCGCCATCGGCGGGCGTGGGCGTCGTGGGCGGCGTGCCCGGCGGCGTGCCGGGCGGTTCGCCGGGAGGCGTCATCGGCGGTATCATCAGCAGCGTTCCTACGGCCGCGCCTCCGCCTCCCCCTCCGCCGGTCAAGCAGGAGGTCAAGCAGGTTCTGCGCCGCATCACGGTTGGCGGCAACGTCCAGCAGGCGATGCTGATCTATCAGCCCAAGCCGGTCTACCCGCCGCTGGCCAAGCAGGCGCGCATTCAGGGCACCGTCAAGTTTACTGCCATCATCGGCCGCGACGGCACGATTCAGAATCTGACTCTGATTTCGGGCCATCCGCTGCTGGTGCAGGCAGCGACCGAAGCTGTGAAGCAGTGGCGCTACAAGCCGACGCTGCTCAACGGCGAACCGGTCGAAGTGGTCACCCAGATCGACGTCAACTTCACACTCAGCATGTGAGGGCTTGACGCCGGTCGTTTGTTCCGGATAGAGTCCGTTCCATTCAACTCAACTCGCAGGAGAGAAAAGAAGATGCTTCTTCAATTGCAAGTCTGGTCGTTCCTGTTGCTCCAGGAAGCCGGCGCCGTCGGGTTCGACCTCCGCTCGATGTGGAACCAGATGGGCTGGATGGCGAAGGCGGTCGTGATCATCCTGTTCATCATGTCAGCGTGGTCCATCGGCGTGATGATCGACCGTCTCATCGTGTACAACGCCGCCCGCAAGCAGTCGCGGCTGTTCGCGCCAGCCGTGGCCGGCGCGCTGCGCGAAGGCAAACTGGATGAGGCGATCAAGATCGCCGACCGCTACAAGAAGTCCCACCTGGCCAAGGTCGTGGTCGCCGGGTTGCAGGAATTCCGCGCGCACGAGATGAGCAGCGAGATTCCGGGCGAGATCGTCGAGGCGTCCAACCGCGCCCTGGAGCGCGCGCAGGCGATCGTGCGGTCCGAACTGGACCGCGGCATCAGCGGCCTGGCGACCATCGGATCGAGCGCCCCGTTCGTGGGCCTGTTCGGTACGGTGGTCGGCATCATCAACGCGTTCAAGGGCATTTCGACCGAGAAGAGCACCGGCCTCGGCGCCGTGGCGGGCGGCATTTCGGAAGCCCTGGTCACCACCGCTATCGGTCTGTTCGTCGCCATCCCGGCGGTCTGGATGTTCAACTACTTCAACGAGCGTCTGAAGGCGTTCGACGTGGAGATGTCGAACTCCAGCTCGGAACTGATCGACTATTTCCTGAAGCGGATTCGCGCCGGAGCCGTGAAGTAGGATTCCAGGGCGGCCGAGACAAGAACCCCATCCGGCGAGTTGAACTCTCGGGCGGGAGGCGGCTGATACGCGCCTCCCGCCGGGAAGTGCCGGATCGATCCTGAGGGAAGGAGGCCTGGTGCATGGCAGCGAAAAGCAAACCCAAGCAGGCGATCTCTGACATCAACGTCACCCCGATGGTGGACGTGATGCTCGTACTGCTGATCATCTTCATGGTGATCACGCCGATGCTTTCCAAGGGCGTGAGCGTGGATCTGGCCAAGACGATGAATCCGATCGCCATGAACGACGCCGACAAGGAAGACGCCGTGGTGGTAGCCGTCACGCGCGACGGCAAGGTCTACCTCGGCTCGAAACAGACCAATCCAGCCGACATCGCGCCGAAAGTGAAAGATCTGCTGGCGAACCGTCTTGACAAGACCTGCTATGTGAAGTCGGATGCGCGGGCGCGGTACGAGCGGGTAGTTGAGGTAGTCGACAATCTGCGCGCCGCCGGAGTGGACAACATTGGCCTGCTGACTGAGCTTGACCCCAAGGCCAAGGCCCGCATGGAGGCCATGAGCGGCGGGGCAGCGACGCCCTGAGGCGGCCTGGAGAATTCCGCCCGCGCAGTGGCTGGAATCGCCCCTGCGGGCAGGGGCGGGAAGGTAGAGTTTCTAAAGGAGAGTTGCTATGGCAATGGCAGTGGGCGGCTCCGGCAAGGGGCCGAAAGCCGACATCAACATGACGCCGCTGATCGACGTCCTGCTCGTCCTCCTCATCATTTTCATGGTGATCACGCCCTTGACACCGAAAGGGCTCGAAGCGTTGATCCCGCAGCCCCCTCCGCCGAACGCTCCGCCGCCGCCGGTCGACCGCACGGTGGTGATCATCATCAACCGGGACCGGTCCATGATGCTCAACACCGAGCCAGTGGCGGAAGAGCGCCTGGGCGAGCGCCTGCTGGAGGTCTTCAAGACCCGCGCCGAGCGCGTCGTGTTCGTGAAGGCGGATCCCGATCTGGAATTCCAGTATGTGGCCAAGGCGATCGACATCGCCAAGGGCGCGCAGATGGATAAGGTCGGCCTGATGACCGCCAAGTTGGAGGCGGGCGAGTAAGCTGGAGGTACAGTTGGATGCTACGCAAGACCCTCATCTCCCTCGCCGCGGCCGCCGTGCTGGTGCTGGCCGGCGCCAGCGCAGGATGCAAGAAGCTGGAGGCCCGCGACAACCTCAACAAGGGCGTGCAGGCTTTCAAGAACGCCAAGTACGCCGACGCCGTTGAGTTCTTCAAGCGCGCCATCGAGCTCGACCCGACTTACCCCACGGCCAAGCTCTACCTGGCTACCGCTTACATGAGCCAGTACATTCCCGGCGCCGAGTCTCCCGAGAATCTGGCCTACGCCGAGAACGCCGCCAAGTACTTTCTGGAAGTCCTGAATGAGGACCCGAAGAACACGACGGCCATCAAATCGCTGGCTTCCCTGGCTTATCAGCAGTCAAGCGGCGCTCCGACGACGGAGGAGAAGCTTGCACGGCTGGACAAGGCGGCGGAATGGAACCGGCGCCTGGTCGAGGTGGACCCGAAAGAAAAGGAAGCGTATTACTCGCTGGGCGTCATCGCCTGGGCCAAGTTCTACCCGGTGTGGATGGCGGCGCGGAACAAGCTCGGCATGAAACCGGACGAGCCGGGGCCGCTGAAGGACAAGAAAGTACGCACAGAGCTTCGGGATAAGTACATGGCGATGATCGAGGATGGCATTCAGAACCTGAAGAAGGCGCTGGAGATCGATCCCGAATATGACGACGCCATGGCCTATCTGAACCTGCTGTACCGCGAACGGGCCGACCTCCACGACGACGCCGCGGCGTACAAGAAGGACGTCGACGAAGCCGACGTGTGGATCAACAAGACGTTGGAGACGCGCAAGATCAAGGCCGAGCGGCAGCCCAAGGCCACCGGCATCGTCACCGAGCAGAAGTGAAGTTGCCGCCCGCGGCGGCGGCGTGCCATTCCGTTACAATGAAGGCGAGAGCGCCCGCTCTCGCCTTTGCTTTTGGCGGCGCCCGAACGTGACCCGACGACAGCCCGCATCCGCTCTTCCTGCCGAACCACCCGCCCGCGAAACGCCGGCGGATGGCTCGATTTCGCCTGAACTCGAAGCCGCTTTTCAGAGACTGGAAGCCAAGCTCCGGGAGCGCCGTCCGGGCGAGGATCTGGCTCTGTTGCGGAAGGCGTTCGAGTTCGCCGCGCTCCGGCATGCGGGCCAGAAGCGGGATTCCGGCGAGCCGTACATGGCCCATCCGCTGGCCGTTGCCGACATCCTGGTCGACATGCAGATGGATCAGGTCTGCCTGGTTACGGCGCTGCTGCACGATACGCTGGAAGACACGACGGCGACGCTGGACGAGATCCGCCGCGAATTCGGCGAGGAGACCGCCCGCTGCGTCAACGGCGTCACCAAGCTGAGCAAGATCGAGATGCACAACCGCGAGGAGCGGCAGGCGGAGAGCGTCCGCAAGATGCTCCTTGCCATGGTGGAGGACATCCGGGTCATCATCGTGAAACTGGCTGACCGGCTCCACAACCTCCGCACGCTCGACTCGCTGTCGAAGGAACGGCAGGAGCGGATCGCCGCCGAGACCCTGGAGCTGTATGCGCCGATTGCGCACCGGCTCGGGATGGGCAAACTGCGCGCCGAACTGGAGGACCTGGCGTTCCGCTACCTCGATGCCGATACGTGGCGGGAGATCACGGATGCAATCGAAGCCCGCCGCCGCGCCAGCCACCTGGATCTGGACGCCATTCGCGCCCACATTGAGAAGCGGCTGAAGGAGGAGGGCATACCGGCGCGCGTGGAAGCGCGCGTCAAGCGGCCGTGGTCGGTCTATCAGAAGCTGCGGCGGCAGAAGATCACCATCGAACAGGTGTACGATCTGCTGGGCGTGCGGATCATCACCGATTCGGTGAAAAACTGCTACGCCGCCCTCGGCATCATCCACCACGAATGGCACCCCATCCCGGGCCGCATCAAGGATTTCATCGCCATTCCGCGGCCCAATCTGTACCAGTCGTTGCACACTTCGGTGATGGGGCCTGGCGGCGTTCCGTTCGAGGTGCAGATCCGCACGGAGCAGATGCACCGGCTGGCGGAAGAAGGCATCGCCGCGCACTGGAAATACAAGGAAGGCAAGCACGGGCCGGGCGCGGACGACCAGCGTATCGCCTGGCTCCGCCAACTGGTCGAGTGGCAGCGGGAGATGCGCGACCCGGCCGACTTCCTTTCGAACCTCAAGGTCGACCTGTATCCGGAAGAAGTCTACTGCTTCACGCCGAAGGGCAAGATTGTCGTGCTGCCGCGCGATGCGACGCCCGTGGACTTCGCTTATGCGATTCACACCGATGTGGGCCACGCCTGCGTCGGAGCGCGCGTCAACGGACGCATGGTGCCGCTGAAACACCCGCTGCGCAACGGCGACGTGGTGGAGATCCTGACGCAATCGGGCAGCCGGCCGAGCCGGGACTGGCTGGCCTTCGTCAAGACCGCGCGGGCGAGGAACAAGATCCGGCATGTGATCAATGCCACCGAGCGGGAGAAAGCGATCGAGCTGGGACAGCGGGTGCTGGAACGCGAGGCGCGCCGCCTGGGAGTGGCGCTGAGCCGCATCAGCCGCCAACAGATGGAAGCGGTGGCCGCCGAGTACGGCTGTGCCAAGGTCGAGGATCTGCACGCCGCTCTGGGGTGGGGCAAGTTCTCCGCCAGGCAGGTGCTGGGCAAGCTCTCGCCCGAAGCCGCAGAGGCGGAAGCCCTTCCGGCGGCGCCGCCGGAAGCGGCGCCGGCGCCGCGGGAGAAGACCGGCGAAGCCGGCGATTACGTCATCCAGGTGAAGGGCGTCGACGACCTTCTCACCTACCGCGCCAAGTGCTGCAATCCGATCAAGGGCGAGCCCATCGTGGGCTACATCACACGGGGCAAGGGCGTGGCCGTGCACTCGAAGAACTGCCCCAACGTGCAGAACCTGATGTACGAGGCGGAGCGGCGCATCGACGTGGAATGGGCGCGCTCCGCCAGCTCGAGCTTCCACGTCCGGCTGGTGGTGCGCACGGACGACCGGGCAGGGATGCTGAACCAGCTCACGCAGATCCTGTTCGACGACAATGTGAATATCCGCAGCGTGGAGGCGCACGCCGACGAGAAGAACTTCGACTCGGCGCTGGTGGAGATGACCATCGAAGTCCGCGACAAGAAGCAGCTCGAACGCCTGGTGCAGGCGATGCGCCGGGTGCCAGGGGTGCGCGACGTGGAGAGGGTTTCCTGAGAAAGCGGCCTGCCGCAGCCATGACGATCAGCACTGATCCCCAACACATCGCCGTGTCGAAATCGCGCGGCGTCACCATCGACTGGGCCGACGGCCACCAGAGCCATTACAGTTGCGAGTATCTGCGCGACCGCTGCCCCTGCGCCACCTGCACGGGGGCGCACGGGACGGAGCCGCAGCCGTCTTCGTATTCCAAACCGCAGAACAATCCATTCCCGATATACCGGCCGAAACTCAAGATGGACCGCATCGAGGAAGTGGGGACATACGCCATCCGCGTGGACTGGAACGACGGCCATAGCGCGGGCATCTACAGTTACGAGTATCTGAGAAGCATCTGCCCATGCCCGGAATGCGACGCGCTGCGGCGGCAGGGGCGGCTCTGAAGGCCGGGCCAGATTCTCAGCGGGGCATGGAGGAGAAGCCGGTTTCCTGCTTCCACGCCTCGAGGGTGTTGTACACGATGGGGCAGTAGCAGGCGCGGTCGATGAACTGCCACATGCGCGAGGGGATGGAGCCTGCGCCGCGCACCATGTGGGGAAAATCCACGCAGGCGGCCGGGCGCACGTCGTAAACGGTGCATTCGTTGCCCGAAAGAAAGACGCAGCCGCGCTCCGGATCCCGGCGTAAAATCAATCCCTCTTCTTCACTATTCTCAGTGAAGTCCCTCTTGAATTTTTCGACGCTGAGTCGGAAATGCCGGGCCAGCCTCTCCACATCCCGGTCGAGAAGCCTCGCCGTGGCGACACGGCAGCAGTTGGCGCAGGCGAGGCAGTCGACCTGCGCCTCGACTTGCTCCGCGATCTGCCGGAGGCGGCGCTCGACGTACCGGTAGGTCTTCAGATGGCGGCGGAAACGCTCGTTTTCGCCGCGCTTGTGCTCCCCGAGGCGCCGGATCTGGACGAGGTCGGTGATCACCAGGCGACGTTGACCTTCCTGAAATCGCCGGCGCGCATATAGGTGAGTCCGGCGGGGTCGAGATACCTGGCCATGGCGGCGCGGATCTGCGCCGGCGTGAGCGCTTTGACCTTCTCTTCCAGCGCGGCGTCGAAGGCCATGGTGCGGCCTTCGTAAGCATATCCGGCGATGCGTCCTACCAGTTCCTCGTCGTTCTCGCGGCTGACCTGGAGGCTCTGGAGCCAGCTCTTCTTGCCGGCTTCCACCTCCTCCGCGGTGAAGCCCTCGGAGAGGATCTTTTTCATTTCGTCCCGGAAGGATGCCTCGACCTTGGGGGCGTTCTCGGGAGCGCAGATGGCGAAGGCGAAGAAAAGGGCGTGGTCATCTTTGGCGCCCGCGATGAGCTGCGAGCCGACGCCGTAGCTCAGTCCCTCCCTGTTGCGGATGCGGGCGAAGAGACGCGAGTTCATGCCCTGGCCCAGCAGGTAATTGCCGAAAAGCAGCGCGGGATAGTCCGGGTCGGTATCGGTGAGGCGGAACGCGGCGCCGGCCATCCACATGGCGTTGGCTTTATCCGGTGTTTCAAAGGCAGCGGCAGCGGGCTTGACGTCCAGATATTTCCGCAGGACGCGGGCGTAATGCTGGCGGCTTTTCCAGTCGCGGGAAAGCTTTGCGATCTGCTGCTGGATGCTTTCAGGATCGAAGTCGCCGATGATGGCGAGTTCGCCTTCCGCGAGGCCGTAATACTGCCCGTGGAACTGCTTCACCTGGTCGAGCGTGACACCCTGGATGCCTTCGATCTGTTCTTCGATCGTAGGCACATAGCGGACGTCGCCCTTGGGATACGGGATCAGATGGCGTTGCAGGGCGGTGGAGGCGATGGTCTGCGGCTGGCTTTTCGCGCCCTCGAGCGAAGCGAGCACCTGGCGCTTGAGCTGGTCGAACTCGTTATCAGGGAAAACCGGTTCCTTCAGCATCTCGAAGACGAGGTCGATGGCGGCGGGCAGGTTTTCGCGCGTGGTAGTGATGCGGGCCGAGGCGCCGGAGGCGTTGCCAGTGACGTTGACCTGGGCCTTGATGCGGTCGAGCTCGTCGCGGATCTGCTGGCGGGTATGCTTTGCGGTGCCTCGCATCAGCATCTGGCCGGCGAGCCCGCCGACGAACGACTGGCCGCGGAGGTTGTTCTCATCGCCGAAGTGGAGGCGCAGCATGGCCGTGACCTGCGAGCCGCGCGTCTTCTTCGGCAGCAGGGCGATCTTCAGTCCGCCGGCGATTTCGCCGCGGACGGTGCGTCTGTCGATGTTGACAGGTGACGCGTCGAAGGACTCGCCCTGGGAAACTACGGCTTTTCCGGCGTATCCCTCGACGATCTTCTCCACCGCGGGCGGTTCGGGCACTTCAGCGCGAACCGGCTGTTTCTCCGGAACAAACAGGCCCACGGTGCAGTTGGAGGGGATGAAATACTTCTCGGCGGTTTTCTGGACCTGTTCGAGCGTGACCTGCTGGACGCGGTCGCGGTGCAGGAACATGAGACGCCAGTCGCCCATCGCCTGCCACTCGGAGAGTTCGAGCGCGACGTCCTGCGGGTCATTCATGCGGAGCTCGAAGTTCTTCAGCCACCTCGTCCGCTGGCGCTCGAGTTCGTCTTTGGTGAAGGGCTTTGCCTTGATTTCGGCGATCGTGTCCAGCAGGGTCTTGCGGGCGTCCTCGAGCGGGCTGTCCATGCGCACCATGGCCTGGGCGTAAGCGTAGCCGGGATCCCGGAGCTGGAAGCTCATCATGTTGACCGAGGCTGCCTTCTTCGTTTCCACCAGCGCTTTGTACAGCCGTCCGGAAGGCTGGTCTCCGAGGATGTCCACGGCCATCTCCACGGCCGCATATTCTTCATGGGAGCCGGGCGGGATGTGCCAGGCTGCGGCAACGTACTGCACGTCGCCCACCCGGCGGACAGTCACCGTGCGTTCGCCGTCCTGCACGGGTTCGACCGTATACGTGCGGCGGAGCTGCCGCTGCGGCCTGGGGATGGAGCCGAACGTCTTCTGGATGAGCGCCAGGGTCTTGTTCTCATCGAACTTGCCGGCGACCACGAGCAGGGCGTTGTCCGGCTGATAAAAGTGCCTGTAGAAGGCCTGGAGCCGGTCGATGGGCACGCGCTCGACGTCGCTGCGGGCGCCGATGGTGGACTTGCCATAGTTGTGCCAGAGGAAGGCGGTGCTGGCGACACGCTCCATGAGGATGCGCGGGGGAGAGTTCTCGCCGGCCTCCATCTCGTTGCGCACCACGGTCATTTCGCTGTCGAGGTCCTTTTTCGCGATGAAACTGTTGACCATGCGGTCGGCTTCCATGGAGAGCGCCCAGGCGAGGTTCTCTTCGGTCGCGGCGAAAGTCTCGAAGTAGTTGGTGCGGTCGTACCAGGTGGTGCCGTTGGGGCGCGTGCCGTGGTCCTGCAACTCCTTCTTGATGTCCGCGTGGTTTTTCGAGCCCATGAACAGGAGGTGCTCGAGCAGGTGAGCCATGCCGGTTTCGCCGTAGTCCTCATGGCGCGAGCCGACCATGTAGGTCACATTCACGGTAATGGTGGACTTCGACGGGTCAGGGAACAGCAGCACGCGCAGGCCGTTGTCGAGACGGTACTCGGTGATGCCTTCCACAGAAGTGACTTTCTTCGGCGCGGCGGTCTGCGCTACGGCGCTCGGGACAGCGGCTGCCAGCGCCAGGGCCACCAGCGCGGAGACGCGCAGGCTCGAGTGAATGCGATGGAGCGTGTTCATCGTCCGGGATCCCTGCTCCCATCGTAAACAATCCCCCGGGGCTTTTCCTGTAACATTTTGGAGCGCTATGGTGGAGCCGTGGGACGCGCCCGGTTCCGGTTTCATGGCGATCTGAACGACTTCCTGCCCAGGGCGCGCCGGGGCGTCTGGCTCGAATACCAATTCAGCGGCCGCCCGTCGCTGAAGCACGCGATCGAGACGTTCGGCGTGCCGCATCCGGAGGTGGGCGAGCCTGCGGACCTGAGCCCGCCGCTGGGCAACGGGCAGGAGGTGGAAGTGCGGCCGCGCAGGTGGGAAGCGCCGCCGGACGGGGAGTGGCGATTCCTGCTGGACTGCCATCTGGGGCGGCTGGCCAAGTACCTGCGGATTCTGGGCTTCGATACGATGTACGACGCCCGGGCGCACGACGCCGAGCTGGCCGAGGGGGCTGCCGCCGGCCGGTTTCTGTTGACGCGCGACCGGAGCCTGCTGATGCGGAAGCAGGTTCGGCTGGGGCTGCTGGTGCGGGGCGACGATCCGCGGGAGCAGCTTGCGTGGCTGGCGCGGAGGCTGGGGCTGTGGGCGGCGGCAGCGCCGCTGCGGCGGTGCCTGCGATGCAATGCGGTGCTCGAGCCGGTGACGAAAGAGGCGGTGTGGGAGCGGATCCCGCCGAAGACGCGGCTATGGTGCCAGGAGTTCGTGCTGTGCCCCGGGTGCGGGCAACTGTACTGGCCAGGGTCGCATTACGACCGGATGCAGGAGTGGATCCGCGCCGTACGTGAGGTCTGACCGGAGAAGGGAGCGGGAAGGCAATTGCCCGCTGGGGGCAGGCGCGCCGAACCGCGCGAACGCGGCCGCGCGCGCCTATGATCCGTGCCTCAGTGGTTCCACCCCCGCCTCCCGCAGGTCGGCGTTCCGGCTGAGGCTGGCAGGGCCGGCAGCGAAGCGCTCAAGGAGATCTGAGCGCCGGACCTCGGTCAGATCTTCCCGCTGACCTGAACGCGGGTAGCGACAACGCCCCCAGGTGTGGTGACGCCACTGACTTCGACGATCATGCCGGTCTTCAGGTCGCTGAACTCCTTGACCCGGCCGACGAACCTGGTCTCGTCATTCACGGTCACCGTGGTCCCAAGTACCATGAAGGAGTTGCTGGCAATGTTGACGATGGGGCCTTTGAGTTCGACTTCCTTCCATTCAGGCTTCGGCGAGGGCGGAGGCGTGCCGCCCGTGGTGGGCGGGACGCCCGTCACCGGGGGGACGCCAGTCGGCATATGGAAGCCGGAGACGAACATCGTGGTGTTGCTGCGCGTGAGCACGAAGAACACGGCAAAAGGACCGGTCTCTCCGGAAGGCCACGGAATGACCGCGCCTGCCTTGCCCTTGTCATTCGTCATCACCTTGCCGAGTTCGGAGCAAGGACTCTGTTGTGATGCAGCCGAGCTGAGCTTGCAGACCCAGAGAGTGTACTCGGCCTCCGGTTCCACTCCCTCCAGATCCACTTTGACCTGCCCCTTGGCGCGGACTTCGATTTCGCCATCCCTCAGCGGGTCATTGCCCCAGGGAAAGGGAATGATCGACGATGCGTCGCCTGGCAACTTGTCGACGCTCACCCACTGCGCCTGAAAGATCTTGGGGCCGAGATCCTGCACCTCGTCGGGCTGTGCCTGGCATACGATGCCGAAAGCGAACAGCGCCGCGGCGAGTCCGCAAAAAGTCTTTCCTGTCATGGCAACCTCCACATGGTCTCTAGATCGATTGAACAGCCATTCCACGGCGTGCGCAAAGGATATTCGTACTGAGTCAATTTGGCCACATCCGGCAGCGCTTGACGCGCCGAAAGACCGGACGAGTTGTGCCACCGATAGCACAAGCAATTCGCGTGCCGGACGGAAACCCCGCGTTTGCCGCAGTTTCGCCCTCTTGGAGCAGGAAAAAATGACCGGTCGCCGGTAAGAATTGCCCACGCCCGCCGAGCCCAGGGGGAGGCAGGGGGCAGGAGGCGCGGGAATGAGACAAAGGAATCCGGATACTCCTGTTGGCTCCAGTCCCGTCCGGCTTTGGTAGACTCACGTTCAATCAGCCATGCAGGAACAGAGCGTTTATCCACCGCCAGCCGAGTTTTCGGCCCGCGCCCATGTAGGCAGCCTGGAGGCGTACAGGGAACTCTACCAGCGCGCCATCGAGCACCCCGAGGAGTTCTGGGCGGAGATGGCGCAGCGCGAGGTGCACTGGTTTGAAAAGTGGCATCACGTCTTCGAATGGCGCCCGCCGTTTGTGAAGTGGTTCGTGGGGGCCAAGACAAACGCCAGCTACAACTGCCTGGACCGGCATCTCGGCGAGCGGGGATCGAAGCCCGCCATTGTGTTCGAGGGCGAGCCGGGTGATCAGCGCGTCTGGACATACGCTGAACTGCATGGACACGTCTGCCGGTTCGCGAATGTGCTGAAGGAGCGCGGGTACAAGGCAGGCGACCGCGCCATCATCTATATGCCGATGGTGCCCGAGGCGGTGGTGGCGATGCTGGCGTGCGCCCGGCTGGGCATCACGCACTCGGTAGTGTTCGGGGGATTCTCAGCCGAAGCGCTGAAGGCGCGGATTCAGGACCTGGAGGCGCACCTGGTTCTGACGGCGGACGGCGGCTGGAGGCGGGGCAAGGAGGTGCGGCTGAAGGACGCAGCCGACGAAGCCCTGGCGGACTGTCCGGGCGTGCGCGACGTGATCGTGCTGAAGCGCACGGGCGGCGCCGTGCAGATGAAGGAAGGGCGGGATCTGTGGTGGCATGAGCTGGAGGCGGGCGCGGCTGCGGAGTGCCCGGCGGAACCGCTGGATGCCGAGCATCCGCTTTTTGTGCTGTATACGTCCGGAACAACTGGAAAACCCAAGGGCATTTTGCACACGACGGGCGGTTATTTGACGTATGTCACGTGCACCATGAAGTGGGTCTTCGATCTGAAAGAAGAGGACGTTTTCTGGTGCACGGCGGACATTGGCTGGGTGACCGGGCACTCGTATCTGGTTTACGGCCCGCTGTCCGCGGGCGCCACCTGCGTGATGTACGAGGGCGCGCCGGACTATCCGGCGTGGGACCGCTGGTGGGAGATCGTGGCGCGGCACAAAGTGACGATTTTCTACACGTCGCCGACCGCGATCCGGGCGCTGATCAAGCAGGGCGAGCAACTGCCGGCGCAGCATGATCTCTCGTCCCTGCGCCTGCTGGGCAGCGTCGGCGAGCCGATCAATCCGGCGGCGTGGGAGTGGTACCACCGGGTGATCGGCAAGGGGCGCTGTCCGATCGTGGATACGTGGTGGCAGACGGAGACGGGCGGCATCCTGATCGCGCCGATGCCGGGGGCGGTGGCGCTGAAGCCTGGTTCCGGGACGCTGCCGATGCCGGGCGTTGAAGCGGAAGTGGTGGATTTTTACGGCAAGCCCGTGGCCGCCAACGCCGAAGGGTTCCTGGTCATCAAGCGTCCCTGGCCGTCGATGTTGCGCACGATTTGGGGCGATCCGAAAAGATATGAGGAGCAGTATTTCTCGCGTATTCCAGGGATTTATTTCACGGGCGACGCGGCGCGGCGGGACGAAGACGGGTATTTCTGGATTCTGGGGCGCGTCGATGATGTCATGAACGTGAGCGGCCACCGGCTGTCGACGATGGAGGTGGAGTCGGTCCTGGTTCGGCATCCGGCGGTGGCGGAGGCGGCCGTGGTGGGCAAGCCGCATGAGATCACCGGGCAGGCCGTGTGCTGTTTTATCACGCTGAAACAGGGCTTCCAGCCGGGCGACGGGCTGGTGAAGGATCTGCGGCAATGGGTGGCGCACGAGATCGGGGCGTTTGCGCGTCCGGAAGAGATCCGCTTTGCGGAGACGCTGCCCAAGACCCGTTCCGGCAAGATCATGCGGCGGCTGCTGCGGGAGATCGTCACGTCGCACACGGTGACCGGGGATGTGACGACACTCGAGGATCTGGGCGTGGTGACGAGGCTGGCGGCGCAGGAAGACGAGGACTAGGTTCAGGGATTCAGAGCTGCTCGCCGACCTGATCCGCGGTGATGACAAGCGGGCGGATGGAGCGGGCGAGGCCTGTGTCGGGGTCGGCTTCGACGATGGCGGCGTGCAGTTCGACCATGCCGGAAGCGGCCTCGAAGCGGGCGGGGAGCTGCGTGAGGAAGCGGTGGAGGATGGTCTTTTTCTCGACGCCGATGACGGAGTCGTAGGGGCCGGTCATGCCGCAGTCGGTCTGATAGGCGGTGCCGCCGGGCAGGATGCGGGCGTCGGCGGTGGGCACGTGAGTGTGGGTGCCGATGACGGCGGTGACGCGGCCGTCGAGGTGCCAGCCCATGGCCATCTTCTCGCTGGTGGCCTCGGCGTGAAAGTCGACGAAGCGGATGCGGGTTTCCACCGGCAGATCGGCCAGCAGGGCGTCGGCGGTGCGGAAGGGGCACTCGATGGCGGGCATGTGGACGCGGCCCTGGAGATTGAGCACCGCGTACGGTTCGCCGTTGCGCGCCTTGCCGGTGACGAAGCCCGAGCCCGGGACGGCGGGGCCGTAGTTGGCGGGGCGGAGCAGGCGCGGCTCGTGGTTCAGATAATCGTAGATTTCGCGCTTGTCCCAGATGTGGTTGCCCGTGGTCATCACATCGATGCCAAGCGCGAAAAGCTCCTGCGCGAGCGGGGGCGTGATGCCGAAGCCGCCGGCGGCGTTTTCCACGTTGGCGATGGCCAGGTCGATCCTCTCTTCTGAGAGGAGGCGTGGAAGGCAGGCGCTGGTAATGCGCCGGCCGGGTGAGGCGAAAATATCGCCGATGAACAGGATTCGCATGAAGAGCAGGGGAGAGGGAGCGCACCACAATAACCGTTCCGGCCTCGGAATCGACCCCGATCGACCACGGGGGGCGCCCGCCGCGCGCCTTCAGGCTTCTCCTTGCGGAGCATGCTCACCAGCGCAAGAGATACGAGCCGGGCTCCAGATTCATTTGCATCGGATCAATTATGGAGACCAGTGACGCGTTCTGCAGGAACGCTCCTCTGAAGGTAAGGATAGCGTGGGAGAGGGGCGCCGCGCCATCTCATTTTTCGATCACGGCCTCCCACCGGCATCTGGGGTCCTTTCCGCAAGTGGAGGAGGAGCCCTTCAGCGTTTTGCCGTCGGCTTGCACCCAGCCTTCGTAAGTATCCGTGGTGCCGCGGTTGTACAGGCGCACGTAAGCGCCATCCCAGCGCTGCAGGTCCAGCGTGCCTTCGGTTTTCGCGCCGGAGTTCTTTTCCCGGTAGCTGAAGCGGACGGAGGCGCCGTCAAAGGTCCAGGTTCCTTCCCAATGGAAGCCCGGGGTGGTGAGATCGGTGACGCGCCACACTTTGCCCGGATTGGCGCGGATGCCTTCCCGCATCACCGACGTTGGCTGCGGAGCCTGTTTGGCTTTGGCGACATCAGCCACGCCCTGCGCGACAGGCTTCCAGTCGGTGACGACGCGGAAGCCGCAGGAGACATTGGTCCTGCACCAGTCGGCCTTGCCCCGGATGGTGCGTCCGTCGCTCTGGATGACGCCTGAGGCGGCATAAGTGCGGGTTTCGTTGCCGATGGGGATCCTGACCCTCATGCGGACCGAGTTGCCTTCGATCGACAGGATCTCGACGGTCCATGTGGCGGGGCGGCCTTTGGCGTCGGTGTAAAAGACGCGGAAGCGGGCGCTGTCGCCCTCGCGCACCCACTTGCCCTTCACGAGGACCTTGCTCGTGCTCCACTCCTCCGCAGTCCATTCGCGGCCGAGCTCGCCGCCTCGCGGCAGCGCCGAGTTCTGCAAGGGATGCGCCGGCCAGGCCAGCAGCAGAAAGAAACTCAAACGCCGTGCAAGCATTCCGCGATCTCCCGTTCCGGTATGCAACCCTCGCGGATGATACGCCAGAAGGGTTCGGTGACGTCCACCGTGGTGGCGCCGGCGCCGATGCAGGAGCCGCCGTCGAGCACGAGATCGATGCGGCCGTCGAGAATGGCGAAGGTCTCGATGCCGGAGCGGCAGGTGGGCTGGCCGCTGACGTTGGCGGAGGTGCCGATCAGAGGCTGTCCGAGCCAGTCGATCAGGGCCTGAGCCACGGAGGAGCGGGGCTGGCGGAGGGCCAGGCGCCCGGTGTTGCCGGTGACCTTCAGCGGCACGCGCGCGCTGGCAGGCACGATGATGGAAAGGGGCCCAGGCCAGAAGCGGCGGGCGAGCAGGTAAAAGCGGGCGGGGAGTTCCGAAGCCAGCTCTTCGGCCATGAAAAAGTCGCTGACGAGCAGCGGCAGGGAACGCTGGGTTTCGCGTCCCTTGGCGGCGAAGACGCGGCCGACGGCGTGGAGGTTGAAGGGGTCGGCGACAAGCGTGTAGAGCGCGTCGGTGGGGATGGCTACGATCTGTCCACGCCGGATGGCGATGGCGGCGCGTTCGATGGCCTCGACGGACGGCTGCTCGGCGTCGATTTCGATCAGATCGGTGGCCACTCAAATCTCCGGTGCAAATCTGCCAGTCTAACGCGGCCCTACCGCGCGGGCAACCTCAACAGCCAGTTCGTAGCGGCCGAACGGGGCGCTGAGCTGCACGCCTTCCACCATGGGGCGGACGCGGCGGACCATCTCCTGAGCTATGGCGACACCCTCGCGGCGCGCCTGTTCGGGATCGGTGGCAGCGCGCATGCGCTCGATGAACTCCTCCGGCACGGGCACGCGCAACTCGTTGACCATGAATTCAGCGTTGCGCAGCGAAGTCAACGGCCAGATGCCGGCGATGACCGGAATGCGGAAGCCGCGGATCCTGTCCAGGAACCGCTCGAGCAGGGACACATCAAACACGGGCTGCGTGACGATGAACTCGGCGCCGGCGAGCACCTTCCATTCAGTGCGGCGGATCTCCTCCTCGAAATTGAGCGCGCCGGGATTGGCGCCCACGCCGAGGACCAGTCCGGTCTGGCTGCCGAAGGGATGGCCGCCGATGTCGAGCCCCTGGTTGAGGTTGGTGACGATGTTGCAGAGACCGATGGAGTCGACGTCGAAAACGGCGGTGGCGTTGGGGTAGGAGCCCATGCGCGGAGGATCGCCGGTGATGCAGATCAGGTTGCGGATTCCGGCAGCATAAGCGCCGAGCAATTCACTCTGAATTCCCAGAATATTCCTGTCGCGGCAGCAGAAATGGAGGATGGTTTCGATGCCCGCGCCGCGCTCGATGAGCTGGCAGGTGACCTGCGCGCTCATGCGGGCGCTGGCGCGCGGGCCGTCGGGAACGTTGATGGCGTCGATGCCCGCTTCGCGGCACAGCTTTGCGCCGGCGATTTCGCGGGAGGCGTCGATGCCGCGCGGCGGGAGAATTTCCACGAAAACGACGAATTTTCCGGAGGCGATTTTCGCGCCTAACGGGGATTTTTCCTCAAGCGCGATCTTGGGAAGGGCCTTCCCCCCGGCCCCGGGCGCGACGGCCGGGGCGGCGGCGTGGCGCAGGCCCGGCTGAAGGCTGCGGGCCTCGCTGGCGATGCTTTTGATGTGGTCCGGAGTGGTGCCGCAGCAGCCGCCGACAATCTTGACGCCGGCCCAGAGCATGCGGCGGGCGTACTGGGCCATGTATTCGGGCGAGCTGAGATAGATGTTGCGGCCTTCGACACGGGTGGGGTGGCCGGCGTTGGGCATGGCGGAGAGCGGCTTCCGGGTGAAAGCCATCATGCGCTCCAGCGTTTCCAGCGTGGGCTTGGGACCGACGGAGCAATTCACGCCGATCACGTCGGCGGGCAGTCCATCAAGGAAGCGGGCGAAGGTCTCGGTGTCGGCGCCGTCGTGGAGGCGCCCTTCTTCGTCGGCAGTGACCTGGGCGATGACGGCGATCTCGTTGCCGGCGGCCTCGCGGGCGGCGGCGACGGCCTCACGCAATTCGCTGAGGCTGGAGAAGGTTTCAAAGATCAGCAGATCCACGCCGGCTTCCAGCAAGGCGTCGATCTGCTCGCGGAACATGGCTCGCGCTTCATCGTAGGAGGTGGGGCCGAGAGGTTCGATGTGGAGGCCGAGCGGGCCGATGGCGCCGGCGACGAAAACTTGCGAGCGCTCGGAGGCCGCTTCGCGCGCCAGGCGCACCCCGGCGCGGTTGATGTCCGCCACCTTGTCGGCGAGCCCGTAGGTGGCCAGACGGGCGCGGGTGGCGCCGAAGGTGTTGGTTTCCAGGATCTCGGCGCCCGAGCGGACGTACTCGAAGTGAATGTCGCGCACCATCTGGGGCGCGCTGAGGTTGAGCTCGTCGAAGCAGCGGTTGATGAAGACGCCGCGCGTGTACAGCATCGTGCCCATGGCGCCGTCGGCGACCAGGGCGCGCCTGCTGAGGAGGTCGCGGAATTCGTCCGCGCGCGAGATTCGGGGAGAACTGCCCATGCCCTTACTTCTATTTTTGGCACTTCGGGCAGTAGTATGTCGAACGGCCGCCCTGCGGGATGCGGCGCACCGCGGCCCCGCAACGGCGGCAGGGCTGGCCTTCCCGGCCGTAAACGGCGACAGGGTAGAACCCGGCTTCAGAGAAGGCGCCGGGCCTCTCATAGGCGGCGCGCACGCTGGCGAGCGCGGTCTCCAGCACGCGCAGGATGGCGGCATGGAGGCGCTCGACGCGCTGGCGCGAGAGGCGCGCGGCGGGCCGGCGGGGATCGATGCCGGCCTCGAACAGCGCTTCGGCGGCATAGATGTTGCCGAGGCCGGCGACCGTGGCCTGGTCCATCAGCCAGATCTTGGCGGGGCGCACGGTGCGGCGCGAGGAAGCGTACAGCGCGGCGGGAGTGAATTCCGGGCTGAAGGGCTCGGGGCCGAGATCCTCGAACAGTTCCGGCTCTTCCTGTTCCGGATGGAGCGAGATGCGGCCGAGGGCGCGGGGATCGTCGAGGACGACGGCGCGGCCGTCGTCGAGCGAGAACCATGCGCGGACGGTTTGCGGGCGCTGGCGCGCATCCGGCAGCACGCGCAGGTCGCCGGTCATTTTCAGGTGCACGCGGGCGAACCAGCCGCCGCTGAGGCGGAGGATGAGGTTCTTGCCGCGGCGGCCGACGGACTCGATGCGCCTGCCGGGGGCGTAAGCACCGCCGCTGATGGTGGAGGGCCGGAACTGGCCGAAGCCGGTGATGCGCGCCCACGGAGCGGCGGCGCGGAGGCGTTCGGCGACTGCCTGCACTTCGGGCAGCTCGGGCATCTACCAGATCTCCAGTTCGACGGGGGCGCCGACGGTGACGCCGAGCTTCTTCGCCGCCGAGAACTGTTTCATCGAGATCTCGATGGTGCCGCTGCTGCCGGCGATGAGGAACAGCTCGCCTTCCGGGGCTTCGGCGTATGAGCGGCAGACACGGCGGACGGTCTCGAAGCCCGCTGAGACGGCGGCGCCGCGCACGGCGGGCGGCAGGAACTCGGCGGCGGGCAGATTGGTGACGAGGTTGCCGAAGCGGTCGATGTGCGCAACGCGGCCGCTCCAGAAGCGCCTCCCGGTGCGGACGGGATCGAGCGGAAGGAGGCGCACGGGATCGCGGACAAGTTTGCCGAGCCGGGAAGGCGGGACGCCCGCGGCCAGATGTGCGGCCGCGGGGGCAAAAACATCGCGGCCATGAAATGTTTGACTCACTTCGGGGAGCCGCAGCTTCGGGTTGGAGATCTCGCGCGCTTTGGCGCCTTTTTCGGCGAGCACTTCCGTAAAAAGGCCGTTGTCAGGACCGATGAAAACGCGGCCGCCGGACTCGACGCAGAGAGCGCGGCGCGCGCTGCCGACGCCGGGATCGACGACGCAGACGAAGATGGTCCCTTTGGGAAAGAAGGGGATGGAGGAGCGGAGCAGAAAGCGCGCCTGATCGATCTCCTGCGGCTCGATGCCGTGGCAAAGGTCGATGACCCGCGCGCGGGGCGCGATGCCGGCGATCACGCCCTTCATGACGCCCACAAAGGTATCGCGCCAGCCGAAATCGGTGAGCAATGCGATCAGCCCGGTGCCGCGCATCATACAATCAGAATAGCGGGGCTTCCGATGAGATATTTCGACCACAACGCGACCAGTCCGATCGCGTCCGAGGTGCTGGAGGTGCTCACGCGCGTGCAGGCGGAGGTCTTCGGCAATCCGTCCTCGATTCACACGCCCGGGCAGCAGGCGCGCAAGGAAGTGGAAGCCGCGCGGGCGGCGGTGGCGCGCCTGCTGGGCTGCGAGCCGAAGGAAGTGGTGTTCACGTCGGGAGGCACGGAGGCGGACAACCTGGCGATTCTGGGCGCGCCGGAAGGGCATGTGATCACGGCGGCCATCGAGCATCCGGCGGTGCTGGAGGCGGCGCGGCGGCGCGGCGCCACGGTGGTGCGCGTGGACGGGCAGGGGCGGGTGGATCCGGAAGACATCCGCAGGGCCATGCGGCCGGACACAGTGCTGATCAGCGTGATGCACGCCAACAACGAGACGGGCGTGCTGCAGCCGGTGGAAGAGATCGCGGCGGTGGCGCGCGAGGCGGGAGTGCTGTTCCACAGCGACGGCGTGCAGGCGGCGGGCCGGATCGAGGTGGATGTGAAAGCGCTGGGGGTGGATCTGTACTCGATCAGCGGGCACAAGTTCCATGCGCCGAAGGGGGTGGGCGCGCTGTATGTGCGGGACGGAGTGAAGATCGCGGCGCGGCAGGTGGGCGGGCGGCAGGAGCGCGAGCGGCGCGCGGGCACGGAGAATGTGCCTGGCATCGCCGCCATGGGCACCGCCGCCGCGTTGCCGCGCGCGGAGACCGCGCCATTGCGCGACCGGCTGGAAGAGCTGGTGCTGGAACGGATCCCGGATGTGGTGATTCACGGCCGTGGCGCGCCGCGCGTGCCGAACACGAGCAACATGGCGTTTCCGGGCATCGAGGCTGAGGCGCTGGTGATTGCGCTCGACCTGGCAGGGTTCGCCGTATCGACAGGGGCGGCGTGCTCTTCGGGAGCGACACGGCCATCCCATGTGCTGGAGGCGATGGGCGTGCCGGCGCCGGTTTCGAGGGCGTCGGTGCGGATCTCGCTGGGGCGCGGCAACACGATGGCGGACGTGGAGGCGCTGGCCGGAGCGCTCGAGAAGGCCGTGGCGCGGCTGAGGAAGCTGAGTCCCGCGTATGCGTGAGATTCCCCGGGATGCCCTGATCGCGGTGGCGATGTCGGGCGGCGTCGATTCCTCGACGGCGGCGGCGCTGCTGAAACGGGAGGGCCGCCGCATCATCGGGCTGACGATGCAGTTGTGGAACCAGCGGCGGCTGCCGCAGTTGCAGGTGGAGGGCGCCACGGGGCGGTGCTGCTCGCTCGATGATGTCTACGACGCCCGCGCGGTGGCGGCGCATCTGGGCATTCCGTATTACGTGCTGAACCTGGAGGAGCAGTTCGAGCGCGACGTGGTGCGGCCGTTCGTGGAGGAGTATTTGAGCGGGCGCACGCCGATCCCGTGCACGCTGTGCAACCACTACATCAAGTTCGACCGGTTTCTGGAGCTGGCGGCGGGGGCGGGCGCCGACTATATCGCCACCGGGCATTACGCATGGATCGATTTCAACGAAAGCACCGGGCGGTGGCAGTTGCGCCGCGGGCGCGATTCGGCCAAGGATCAGACGTACTTCCTGTGGGGGCTGAAGCAGGAGCAGATGGCGAGGACGCTGTTTCCGCTGGGGAAGCTGACGAAGCCCGAAGTGAGGGCGCTGGCGGCGGAGCTGGGCGTGCCGGTGGCGCAAAAAAACGATTCGCAGGAGATTTGTTTCGTTCCCAACGGCGACTACGCGGCGTTCATCGACGCGTATTTCGAGGAGAAGGGCATCCGCCGGGAGGCGGTGGAAGGCGAGGTGGTGACGCGGGACGGCAAGGTGCTGGCGCGGCACCGGGGCGTGCACCATTTCACGGTGGGGCAGCGCAAAGGGATCGGCGTGGCGGCGGGCGAGCCGCTGTACGTGATCGCGACCGATCCGGCGACGCAGCAGGTGATCGTGGGAAGCGATGATGAGCTGCGGCGGGCGCGGCTTTATGCGCGGGAGGTGAACTGGGTCTCCGTCGGGCCGCTGCGCGAACCGCGGCGCGCCGAAGTGAAGATCCGCAACAAGCATGAGGCCGCGGCAGCGACCGTTTATCCCACCAGTGATGACAGCCGCGTGGAGGTCGTCTTCGACGAGCCGCAGCGCGCGGTGACGCCCGGGCAGGCGGCGGTAATGTACGACGGCGATCTGGTGCTGGCGGGCGGGTGGATCGAATAGCAGGGCGCTAGAATACCGCTTTGGCGCGCCGATCCCAGCTTCGCAATCGTATTGAGGCGGCCCTCGTGAGAGCCCTGCTTGCAGGGCTGCGCGCCAGCAGCGATCCGGTGCGGGCGGCGCGGCGGGCGGTGTCGCTGCTGGACCTGGCGGCGCCGCGGCTGCGGCGCGCGGCGTGGCGGAACTTCGAGCTGGCGATGCCGGAGTTGGACCGCGCCGCGCGGGCTCGGCTGCTGGAAGGCTGCTGGATGAATCTGGCGCGGGTGATCGCCATGATGGCGCAGTTCCCGCGAATCGGCAAACACAATATCGGCGAGTTCATCCGGTACGAGGGGCTCGGGAACTACGAAAAAGCGAAGGCGCGCGGGCGCGGCGTGCTGGTGGCGACGGCGCACCTGGGCAACTGGGAGTTCTCCGCGTTTGCGCACGCGCTGCTGACGGAGCCGATCGCGGTGGTGGCGCGCCCGATGGACAACCCGCTGCTCGACGAACTGGTGACGCGCTACCGGACGATGTCCGGCAACCGGGTGATCGGGCGCGGGCAGGACTTTCTGCGCCCGCTGGTGGAGACGCTGCGGAGCAACGGCGCGGCAGGGATTCTGGCGGACCAGAACGTAACGGCGGACCGGGGAGTGTTCGTGGAGTTCTTCGGGCGGCAGGCGTGCGTGGACGCCGGGCTGGCGCGGCTGGCGCACCGGACGGGGGCGGCGGTTGTGCCGGGCTATGCGTTGTGGTCGGAGACCGAGGGCCGATACGTGCTGCATTTCGAGGCGGAAGTCGAAATGAGCGGCGACGCGCAAGCCGACACGCAGGCGGTGCAGGCGCGGCTGGAGGCGGCAATCCGGCGCGCGCCGGAGCAGTGGTTGTGGATCCACCGGCGCTGGAAAACGAGGCCGCCGGGCGAGCCCCCGCTGTATTGAGGGCCGGGCGGGCCATTGATAGCATGAAGGGATGTTCTCGGCCAAGAGGGCGCTGCACGCGTATTTTCACCGCGCTCTTGAGATCGACCCGAACACGAAGCCGAATGTCTATCTGCAGATGGTGCGTTCGGCGCGGGTGCTGAACTTCAATTACGTGCTGGAATTGCTGCTTTCAGCCGGGATCGCGACTTTCGGCCTTGTTTTGAACAGTCCGGCGGTGGTGATCGGCGCGATGCTGATTTCGCCGTTAATGGGCCCGATTCTGGCGGCCGGGCTGGCGTTCGCGGCGTCGGATCTTTACCTGGGGCTGAAGTCGTTCCTGGGGATTCTGGCCAGCGTAATCACGGCGGTGCTGTTCGCGGCGTTCCTCGTCTGGATGCTGCCTTTTCAATCGCCAACCAACGAAATCCTGGCGCGGACGCAACCGAACCTGCTTGACCTGGGAGTGGCCCTGTTTTCCGGGCTCGCGGGCTCGCTGGTGCTGTGCCGGGGAGGAGGCGGAGGCGGGGTGACGGCTCTGCCAGGCGTGGCGATCGCGGTGGCATTGATGCCGCCGCTGTGCACGGTAGGGTTCGGAGTGGGCAGCGGGTGGAACTGGCCGATCATTTCCGGAGCGATGCTGCTGTTTTTGACCAACCTCGCCGCGATCGGGGCGAGCGCGTTCCTGGTGTTCTATCTGGAAGGCATGGACGAGCCGGAGGTGCGGGAAGCGGTGGCGCCGGCGACACGCGAGGAGGCGCGCCGCGGGCCGTTCGCCGCGCTGATCGAGACGGTCCACATGCAGGCGGCGATTGGCGATATCGGCAAGCTGCGCTGGCGCGTGCTGATGCTGGCAATCACTTTCGTGCTGCTGTTCATTCCATTGCGGAATTCGCTGAACCAGCTTGCGGCGGAGACGGTGGCCAGGGGCGCGGCGCGGGAAGCGGTCCGGGCGCTGGGGGCGTCGAACGTGCTGACGCAGCAGCTCGACATCCTGAGCGACAGCGTCCTGCTGCGCGTGGTGGTGGCCGAGCCGGTGGCGCCGGAGAAAGTGAGGGAGGCGGAGCGGCTCCTGATACAACGCACGCGCCGGCCGGCGACGGTCCAGGTACGGAAGGTGGCGGGGGAAGAGGAACTGGCGGCGCTGCGGGAGCGGCTGCGGCAGCCTGCGCCGCCGCCCCCGGCGCCTGCGCCGGATCTGGCTGCGATGCAGCTTCTGGTTCTGGAACGGGTGCAGGGGCCCATCCGGGAGTTGTGGCCGGCAGAGCTGGGGGAGTTGAAAGGCTACGAGTTCGGCTACACCGAAGCCGGCGCGGTGCTGCGCCTGTCTTACGCATCGCCGCGGCCGCTGGACGAGGCGGCGAGGGGAGTGCTGGAGCGGGCGTTTCGCAGCCGTCTCAAGCTTCCCGATCTGAAGTTCGCCTACGAGTGGCAAAAAAAGGCCGCGCCACAAAAGCCGCGCTGACCGCCCTGTTTCATTGCAGCAGCGGGCGCGCCTTCAGGATCCGGTCGAGCCGGGGGAACTGCGCGTCGAGATACGCGTTGCCCTGCGTCTGGATGCGCGCCGCTTCGGGCCCGCGGCCTGGCGGGGACCACTCGCCGTAGCCGGCGTAGAGCTTGTCGAAAACATCGAGCCCCTCGATGACGCGGCCGAAGGGCACGAAGCCACTGCGGTCGAGCAATCGGTTGTCCTTGAGATTGACGAAGACCTGCGTGCGGCGGCTGCCCGGCCCGGATTGGGCGAAGCTCACCGTTCCGCGGAGGTTGGATTCGCGGCGCGGATCGTCGGCCAGAGGCGCGGCGTTCCATAACGATTGCACCGACGGGTTGCCCGCAATGCCGAACTGCGCGATGAAGCCCGGCCGGACGCGATAGAAGCGGGAGTCGTCAAAGAAGCGCGAAGTGACGAGCTTCCAGAAGCGCTCCGCGCCCTTCGGCGCCCAGTCTTTTCTGACCTCGATCACGAACGGCCCCTGCGTGGTTTCGAAGCGCGCTTTCCAGATCTCCGGCATTTCAGCCGGCAGAGGCGGCTGCCGGCGCGCCTGCTGCGGGGGCGGCCCGCTGCCGCAGGAAGCCAGCAGGAGGAGGCATAGGGCGGCGAGGAGGCGCATGGCCGACATTGTTTCTCTTTGGAGCCGCGGCGGGCAAGGGGAGGTTGTCCCGCGGGCTGCGGGAAAATATTCGGCCTGTTATCAAACAATTCCGCAAGAATTTCGCGCGGCGCCGGGGGCGCGGCAGGGTATTCTTCGCGCGGAACCGGCCGCTTGAGGCGGTCCCCGGCGCTGTGCTCCCCTCCAGCGGCAGGGCGCCCGGGGCAGCCGGTTCTGGTGAGAGATTGCTCTGGCTGTCAGTGTGCTCCTCCGGTGAGGCGCGCGAGCCGGCGCCCGCATCCGGGCGCCGGCGGGCGGCGTGGGTGAGCCGTTCCGAAGGCTCGCGCGGGAGTGAGCTCGGCAGCCGGGCGGGCCGGGCGAAGGCGGCGAGCGCCCGGCCCGCTACCGGTTTCGCTTCGGCATCTATAATGAGGGAGTCCTCAGGAGATTCCCCATGTCTAAAGCCGCGAGCGAATATATCCGTGCCAATTCCGGGCGCTTTCTGGAAGAACTGAAAGACTTCCTGCGCATTCCTTCCATTTCCACCGATCCGGAGCGGGCTGGCGACGTGGCGCGGGCGGCCCAATGGGTGGCGGACAAGCTGCGCGCCGCAGGGCTCGAAAACATCGAGATCATTCCTACATCGCGCCATCCGCTCGTCTACGCCGACTGGCTGCACGCGCCGGGCAAGCCTACGGTGCTGTGCTACGGCCACTATGACGTGCAGCCGCCGGACCCGCTGGAAGAGTGGGTGTCGCCGCCGTTCGAGCCGGCGATCCGCGGCGGGAACCTGTACGCGCGCGGCGCGGCCGATGACAAGGGGCAGATGTACATGCACGTGAAAGCGATTGAGACGCTTTTCGCGCTGCACGGCGGGCTGCCGGTGAACGTGAAGTTCCTCATCGAAGGCGAGGAGGAAGTAGGCGGCGCCAACGTGGCGAAGTACGTGGCGGAGAATCAGGAGAAGCTGAAGGCGGACGCGGCGCTGGTGAGCGACACGGCGCTCTACGCCGAGGATATGCCGACGCTGTGCACGGGGCTGCGCGGGCTGGTGTACATGGAGGTGGAAGCGCGGGGACCGGCGCGCGACCTGCATTCGGGGCTGTACGGGGGCGCGGCGCCCAACGCGGTGTACGGGCTGATCGAGCTGCTCGGCAAGGCGAAGGACTCCGAGGGGCGGGTGATCATTCCTGGCTTTTATGACGACGTGGCCGAGCCGGCGCCGGCGGAAATCGAGTCGTGGAAGTCGCTGCCGTTTTCGGAGAAGGAATTTCTGGAGAAGGAAGTCGGCTCGGCGTGCCTGGTGGGCGAGCCGGACCGGACGGTGCTGGAGCGGGTGTGGTCGCGGCCGACGCTGGAGGTGCATGGCATCGGCGGCGGCTTCACGGGCGCGGGCGCCAAGACCGTGATCCCGGCGGCGGCGGTGGCGAAGGTGAGCATGCGGATGGTGCCGAACCAGGATCCGGAAAAAATGTTCCGGCTGTTTGCGGACTGGGCGCAGGCCAACGCGCCGAAGGGCGTGCGGATTTCGGTGCGGAAGCTTTCAGCGAGCCCCGCCGTGGTGGTGAATCCGGACCATCCGGCCATCCACACGGCGGCGGAGGCATTCCACGAGATTCTCGGTAAGCCGACGGTGTTCATCCGCTCCGGCGGCAGCGTGCCGATCGTAGGTGACTTTGCGCGGCACCTGGGAATTCCGACGGTGATGATGGGCTTCGGGCTGCCGGACGACGGGCTGCACTCGCCAAACGAGAAGTTCCGGCTGGAGAATTTCTACCAGGGCACGATGACCGTGGCGGCGTTTTTCGAGCGTTACGGGGCGTGAGTCAGCGCGGCGACTTGCGGGCGGGGGTGAACACCCAGTCGCGCTGGAGCAGGAAGTTGACGGGGAACAGAGCCGTCTCCACGGTGATTTTGGCCGCGAAGAGGGCGAAGCCCTGCTCGAGCGTCAGCCAGTGGATGGCGGCATAAGACAGCAGGGCGTGGCCGGCGGCGACGGCGAGGAAGCGGGGAAGCTCGCGCCGGTGCGGCTGGCCGGAATGGAAGACGGCGCGGCGGGCGGCCGGGTACTGGAAAGCAAGCGCGGCGGCGCGCGCGGCCAGTTGGGCTTCCGGCAGCGCTGGTGTGACGCTGAGCACGAGGCGGAAGACGAAGTTGTCGAGGACCGCCGTGGCCAGCGAGACCAGCATGAAGCGCAGCAGCACGAAGTAGATGCGCATCGAGTCCCGCAATGGATTGAAATGCGAGCTGCGGTTGCCTTCGGCGTACACGGTGGCGATGGGCACCTCGCACACGGAGAAACCCGCGTGCTTGGCCATCAGGAGCATGTCCAGCTCGAATTCATAACCGCTGGTTTTTGTTTCAAGCAGACGGGCGGCCAGCGCACGCGGGATGCCGCGCAGTCCGGTCTGGGTGTCGGCCAGCCGCAGTCCGGCGATCCAGCGCATGGCGGCGGCGGTGACGAGGTTGCCGAAGCGGCTGCGCAGGGGCACGCCGGGGCCGAAGCGGCGGCAGCCGAGCACGAGGGTGGAGCCGTCGCATCCGGCGAGGCGGCGGGCGATGCGCTCAATGTCGTCCGGCAGATGCTGGCCGTCGGCATCGGCCGTGACGGCGCCCTCGGCGGCGGGCTGCGATCCGAGCAGATGGTGCAGCCCTGTCTTCAGGGCTTCTCCCTTGCCGCGGTTGGCCTCATGCCGCAGCAGCGTGACAGCAGGATGGCGCAGAAGCGACTCAAACAATGGAGCGAAAGCAGGACCGCTGCCATCGTCGACCACGAGGATCCGGCCGAACCCGCGGGCGGCGAGCTCGGCAACGAGGCGGGCAAGGGTCTCGGTAGGCCTGTAAGCCGGGATGAGGACGGGCGGCAAGTGAGGGGGAGCGCGCATCGGATTCCTCGAAGACAGGATGCCACGGCGGGTACAATGTGAGGGTTGTCCTCGCCCTCGGAACAGGTATTCAAGAGCGCGGGCATCGCCTCGTTCGCCGTGCTGCTGAGCCGCATCAGCGGCCTGGTGCGCGAAGGGGTGATGAGCCGCCTGTTCGGCGCCGGATCGGCCTATGACGCCTTCGTCATCGGTTTCCGCATCCCGAACCTGACGCGCGATCTGTTCGCCGAAGGGGCTCTGTCGGCGGCGTTCGTGCCGACGTTCGTCGATTATCTTCAGAAACAGGACCGCAAGGAAGCGATCCACCTGGCGAATCTGGTGGCGACGGCGATCATCCTGTTTGTGGGCGGGCTGTGCGTGCTGGGCATAATGGCGGCGCCGTGGTTTGTGCCGCTGCTGACGCCGAACTGGACGCACGCGGCGCCGGAAAAGACGGCGGCGGCGGTGCGGCTGACGCAGATCATGTTTCCGTTCCTGCTGCTGGTGGCGCTGGCGGCGCAGGCGATGGGGGTTCTGAACTCATTCAACAAGTTCGCCGTGCCCGCCTTTTCCTCGACGTGGTTCAACGTGGGCAGCGTGGTATCCGGCATTGCGCTGGGCTACTGGCTGGGGCCGATGCTGGGGCTGGAGCCGATCGACGGCATGGCGTGGGGGGTGGTGATCGGCGGCGGTCTGCAACTCGTGTGGCAACTGCCGTCGCTGTACCGGTTGGGGTTCCGGTTCCGTCCCGCGCTGGATTTCGGCCATCCGGGGCTGCGCCACATTGCGCGGCTGATGGGACCGGCCATCATCGGCAACGCCAGCGTGCAGGTGAACGTGCTGGTGAACACGTTTTTCGCGGCCTCGATCGTCGATCCGGTGCGCGGCGTGGACGGGGCGACGGCGTGGCTGCAATACGCGTTCCGGTTCATGCAGCTTCCGCTGGGGCTGTTCGGCGTGGCGATCGCCACGGCGACGCTGCCGGCGATCGGACGGAGTGCGGCAAGCGGCAACCTGGACGAGTTCCGGGAGACGCTGGCGCGCTCGCTGGGGCTGGTGTTTCTGCTGACGGTGCCGGCGTCGTTCGGGCTTGTGGTGCTGGGACCGTCGATCGTGGGCGCGATTTACGAAGGGCGGCGGTTTGAGGCGTACGACACGCACCAGACGGCAGTGGCGCTGGCGTTTTATTCGCTGGGGCTGGCGGGATACGCTGCGGTGAAGGTGTTGACGCCGGCGTTTTACGCGTTGAAGGACGCACGCACGCCGATGGCGATCAGCCTGGCATCGATCGGGATCAACGCCTGCATGGCGTGGACGCTGGTGACGCACGCGGGCCTGGGTCATGCAGGGCTGGCGCTGTCGACCTCATGCGTGGCGCTGTTCTCCTTCCTGGCGCAGTTTCTGGCGATGCGGGCGAGGATTGGTGGCGTCTACGGGAGGCGGCTGAGAAGCGTGGTTTTGAAGACGCTGCTGGCGTCGGTGGCGATGTCGGCGGCGGTGCTGGCGTCGAGCCGCGCCATCGGGCACTGGGCGGGCGCCGGTTTTCTGGCCAGGCTGACGGACCTGGCGGTGTCGATCCCGCTGGGGCTGGTGGTGCTGTATGCGGTGGCGCGGGCGCTGCGGATTGAAGAGCTGGAGATGGCGCGGCGGGCGCTGGCTTCGCCCATCGCGCGGCGGCTCTCGCTGGACTAGGTGTTACACTCCTATCTGATGCATCCCGACGTAGCCAACGCATTGCGGCTCCAGGCGCTGGACCTTCGCGCCAACGAGCTGAAACGCGAGATCGCGGCGCTGCCGAAGCGGATCGTGGAAATCGAGAAGGCCCTGGAATCCCACACCCGGCGGCTGGAGCTGGACCGCGCGGCCCTTTCCGCCAATCAGAAGGAGCGCAAGAAAATCGAAGGCGATATCCAGCTCCACCAGCAGAAAATCTCGCGGCTCCGGGACCAGATGATGGAGGCGAAAACGAACGAGCAATACCGGGCCTTTCAGGAAGAAATCAGGTATTTCGAAAATGCCATCCGGAAGGCGGAAGACCAGATTCTGGAGCTGATGATGGAGGCTGAGGGGCTGGAAGCCAATGTCGGCAAGGCGGAGCAGGCGCTGAAGGAAGAGAAGAAGAGCGTGGAGGCGGAGAAGGCGCTGGCGAAGGCCCGGGCGCTCGAGGACAGGGAAGAGCTGAAAAAGATCGAGTCGCAGAGGAAGGAGCTGGCGGCGGCGTTGTCGCCGGATGTGCTCTCCGCGTACGAGCGGCTGCGCACCCGGCATTATCCGGCGGGAGACGTGATGGCGGAGGCGCGTGACGGGCGCTGCCTGGGGTGCATGATGACGATCCGCCCGCAACTGTTCCAGGAGGTGAAAGCCGGCACGTCAGTCGTGTTCTGCGAGACCTGCCGGCGGATCCTGTATGTGGAAGAGCCGCCGCGGGACGTCGAGGCGGAGATGAACGTCTGAGGCGGCGCGCGCCTGCTCCCGGTTGCGATATGCTCGCCGGGGGAGGTGACCGGTTGTGCGTCCTGTCCTGTTCCTGCTGGCCGCCGCTTTGGCGGCAGAAGCCCAGCCCGTGCTGTCGCCGGAGGTCCATGCGGACCGGCGGGTGACATTCAGCGTGCGCGCGCCCAATGCGCAGAAAGTGGAACTGGCGCTGGAGACATTTCCACGCCGCGAGATGCAGCGGGGCGAAGCCGGACTGTGGACGCTGACGACCGAACCGCTGGAGCCAGACCTCTACGGCTACACATTCGTGATCGACGGCACCGGCTTCGTGGATCCATCGAATGGCATGACGAAGCCGAACGCGCTGTCGGTGTCCAGCGCTGTGCTTGTGCCAGGCGATCCGCCGCAGCTCTGGGAGCAGACGGCAGTGCCGCATGGGACCGTGCACCAGCATTTCTACGAATCGAAGATCGCCGGCGACAAGCGGGACTTTTTCGTTTACACGCCTCCGAACTACGATCCGAAGAGGCGCTATCCGCTGCTGGTGCTGTGCCACGGCTTCTCGGACTACGCCAACGGCTGGACGGCGGTGGGGCGGGCGCATTTCATCTTCGACAACCTGATCGCGCGCGGCGAAGTGAAGCCGCTGATCGTGGTGATGGCGCTCGGCTACGGGGTCCCGATCGACACGCTCCGGACGGGCGTGCAGCGCCCGCCGGAGCTGTGGAAGCAGAACGCGCAGAAGTTTTCCGAAGCGCTGCTGACGGAGGTGCTGCCCGCCGTGGAACGGAGCTACCGCCTCGAGCAGAATCCCGAGAAGCGGGCCATTGCCGGGCTCTCGATGGGGGGCGGCGAAGCCCTGCTGACGGGGCTCAACCACCTGGACCGGTTCGGCTGGATCGGGGCGTTTTCCGCGGGCGGCTGGCCGCCGTCGCCTGACGAAGTGTTTCCGCGCCTGACGGAGAAGGACAATGCGCGGATCCGGCTGCTGTGGATCGCCTGCGGCAGGGACGACCGTCTGGTGGAGCCGAACCGGAAGTTTGTCGAGTGGCTGAAGAGCAAGGGCGTGCGCCACACATGGCTGGAGACGCCGGGAGCGCACACTTGGCCCGTGTGGCGGCGCTATCTGGCCGATTTTGCCAGGCTGCTGAAATGGTGAATGTCTCGCTGTTCACACGGCAGGAAGAGGTTCCTGATTATCGCAATTTCTTTGCAGTATTTACGACATATATTCGCCCACCAGGCCGCGGGTGCCAGCCGGTTTGATGCCTGAGCGGGATTCACACGAAACTGCTAATATCTTTACCCAATATTCAAGATTTGAAACAAACGGGGGCTGCCGGGCGTCTACAGGGGTAGACAAGCATTTTCAGGCACGCCGCCCGTCCCCCGGGCTGGCCGGCCTGAATGACAGGGCGGATGTTATCTCCTCCGGCATCCGCCCTCTTTTTATGCCCGCGCATTGACTGGGAGAAGGAGTCCTCCTTCTCCACCCTGACTCGTCCCCGCAGTGGATGTCTGTGCGGAATGCCCTGGAAAAGTCTGCGTGCATCGCGGCCGGCCCGCATATCCTGCTGCCGGCCGGCGCGCCCATGGCCCTCTAAGGCGTCGCCCTGAAGCGCTCCTGGCCTGAAAACGGTTGCCCGGCTTTCGCCAACCCGGGCCCGCGCTTCATGGCGGTTTCTGGCATGGATTCAGCCATTCAGCAGTCCGGATTGTTCAGTGTCCTGCCTCAGGTGGATGGCTCTCCTGTGCCAGTATGGCGGCTGCTGCACGGAAACACCCTGCCGGATATTTTTTTAATGTGGACATATTTGCCCCTTGACAATTTCTCTCAAGGGGAAGTATTCTGCTCATGCGCCAAGAGTCGGCGCCATCATTAGCCCCGTGGAGACCCTCCGATGTCAGGACACGTGATTTTTCGAGCTGTCTTTCTGCCAGCCCTGGTCATTGGAGCCGGCCTGCTGCTTCTCGAAACACCGTGCAGCGAGTGCGAAACGTTGTATGCCGCCTGTCTGACAGCAGCGTATTATGACGACCTGTAATGCCGTCAAAACGCCAATACCCGGAAGACTCAGTGCGATTTGCTGGCCTGGACGGAACGGGAGCACTGTAGAAACAACTGCCCTCCAAATAACGCTGGAATGTGCCTGCAACAGTGCGATTACGGATACAATCAAGCGCTCTTGAATTGCCAAAGGGCATACGATGATCAAAATGCCGCCTGCGAAAATGCTCTGCAGTCCCGGTTGCCGGCCTGCGAGCAGGCACGTTCTGGGTGTTATGCGGGCTGCCAGCCGTAACGGGTTGCGAGGACGGCGCGTCTTCGTGGCGGGAGTCCTGTTGTCCGGGGCCGGATGAGGATTCGGGATCAGATATGCCCGAGCCGCGAGAGGACCGAAACAGGCAAGAGGCCGGCCGAATGGGAGGCATGGATCAACCACATGCGGGATTTCGCAGATTTGGTTCATCCCGGCTCGCTCTGTGGTTGTGTGCTGCCGGGCTGGCTGGATACGGCCAGACCGTGAAGCCGCCGTCTTCACCGCCTGTGTTCCGTGTCGAGACGGCGCTCGTGCAGGTAGACGCTGTGGTCACCGACCGCCAGGGCCGCAAAGTCAAAGACCTCACTGCCGGCGATTTCGAGGTTTTTCAGGACGGTGTGCCGCTGCCGGTCATCGACGCTGCGTACATCGAGCAGCACCGCCCATCCATGACTTTCCGGGAGGCCGCTCCGCCGCCCGCGCCGCAACCAGCCCTCGCCAATCTTCAACCGGTGCAGCCCGGGCTGGCGCAAAGGGTGATCGTTCTTCTGGCCGATGACCTGAACCTGTCCTTCGAGAATACCCACGCCGTGCGCCATGCGCTGCGGAAATTCGTCGAAAGGCAAATGCAGGACGGCGATGCCGTGGCGATCTGCCGTTCCAGCGGCGGTTTCTTCCAGTTCACCGACGACCGCCGCTGGCTGGCGTCTGTGGCGGACCGCTTGTCATGGAATCTCCGGTCCTTTCAGCCGCTGGACGCCCAGCCGGGCACGCCTGCCTCGCCCGGTTTTCCGCCGGAGCGGTTGGCTGCCTGGGCCGGCCCGCAGGGCGCCAGCCGTGCCCACTTCGCTTTGTTCGCAACTGTCATGTCGGTCATCGATCTCCTCGAACCGCTGCCCGGCAGGAAAGTTGTGGTGATCTTCTCCGATGGGATTGAACCTCCAGCCGCAGGGGCGGCTGCTCTGGAGGAGTTTCTCAGGGCTCTCCGCCGCGTGATCGACCGCGCCAACCGCGCCGGCGTCATTCTGAACACCGTCCACGCGGAGGGACTCCTTCCGCTGCAGGCTGGCGCCGACGCGCGTCTTGTGGAAACGCCGTCCCCCTACCTGGTCCATCTCCAACTGGAACAACTGCTTTCCGGCATCAAGAGCGGCCAACGGCAGCGAATCTTTGCGAAGCAGCAGACGCTGGCCCTGCTGGCGGAAGCCACCGGTGGCCGTGCGGTGGAGAACACAAACGACCTGAACTGGGCCGTGGACCGGATTCTGGAAGACCTGGATGGCTATTACCTGATCGCCTGCCGCCCGCCGCCGGAGCGCCGCCGGGATCCCGCTTCCGGCGCGTTCCGCAGGATCGAGGTCCGTGTAAAGCGGCCCGGACTGCGCGTGCGCTCCCGGGCCGGATTACTGGAACCGGACCAGGAGGAGACACCCGCGCGGCCGCGCCCGGCGCTCGAACTGCTGCGCGCGGCGGCGCAGAGTCCTGCTCCCTGGCGGCAAATCCCGCTGACACTGGCGGCGCTGTATTCGGAGACGAAGCAGGGAGCAGTGCTCCGCTGCTGGCTGCACATCGCCGCCGAGTCGCTGCACTGGGACTCGGATGCCAGCGGCCGCGGCCTGCTGCGGCTGGAAGTGCTCGTCTCCGCCATCCGCGGCCTGGACGAGGTCTCCGGTTTTGTCGCGAAGCGCTATGAGATTCCTGTGGGAGACGAACAGAGCGCGCAGGTGCAAAGCGTCGGCCTGCGCTATGTGCTGGATATGCCCATTGAGAAGCGCGGGCCGCACATGGTACGGGCCGTGGTGCGGGACGCGGCCACGGGGCGCGTGGGCAGCGCCGCGCGGTTCGTCATGATCCCGGATCCGAAGAAGGACCGCGTGGTGCTGTCCAGCGTGGTTCTGGGCGGAGGCCGGGAGGAGCAGGACCGCTGGCTAGGCCTCGACACGCACCGGTTCCGGCCGGGTGACACGCTGGAATTCGCCGCCTCGCTGGTGAAGGGAGATCCGGCAAGGCTGAAGGCAACCGTGCGGCTGTGGAGGGAGCGCGAGCTGGTTCATGAGGGCACGGCGCTGTTTCAGAATGCGGAAGGCGGACCCGTTGTATCGGGCGCCCTGCGCCTGCGCGGGGACATGCCGGCGGGACCCTACTCGCTGCAGCTGACAGTCGAGGACGCGCGCGGCAGACGCCGCGGCCGGGCCGAGCAATGGGCAGAGTTCCTGATCGCGCCCTGACGGGGCCCGGACTGGCGGATGCGGCTGCGGGGCGGCGTTGCTGGGTTGCGGTAGCGAGGGGCTGGAACACCAGGAGTCCAGATCCTGGGCGGCGATGTCGAGATCCGTTTGCTTCTCGATCACGGCAACTTGCGCGCCGCGGCCACCGTGAATGCCAGACAACCCGAATCTGCATCGCTTTCCCAATTCCCGGCAAGAACAATCGGGAGCAGGAATAGAATCGGGCGGGCAAAGTCCCGCGCCCTGATCGGGACGGCCTTCCGCATCTTGCCGCCTGGCCCTCTCAATGGTGGCGCCGGCCCTTTTCTCAGAGGGGTTCGAAGCGGCAGGAGAAGTGGCGGAGGAACTCGGGCTGTTCGACGATGCGGTAGCCGCGGAGCTCGTGCTTGCGGGCGTTGACCTCGAGGATGGCTTCGACGACGTAATCGATGTGGCTCTGCGTATAGACGCGGCGGGGAATGGCAAGGCGCAGCAGTTCATTGCGCGCGTGCTCTCCGAACATGACGGAGCCGATCTCGACGCTGCGGATCCCCGCGTGCAGGTACAGCTCCACCGCGAGCGACTGGCCCGGGAACTGATGGCGCGGAATGTGCGGCAGCATGCGTCCCGCATCGATGTAGATGGCGTGGCCGCCCGGCGGCTGGACGATGGGCACGCCGCCCGCGGCGAGATGCTTGCCGAGATAGGTGGTGGAAGCGATGCGGTAGCGGAGGTAGTCCGGATCGAGCACCTCCTGGATGCCCACGGCAATGGCTTCCAGGTCGCGCCCGGCCAGGCCGCCGTAAGTGGGGAAGCCTTCGGTGAGGATGAGCAGGTCTTTCTCCTGGCGGGCGAGGGCGTCTTCATTGGTGCATAAGAGGCCGCCGATGTTGGCGAAGGCGTCCTTCTTGGCCGAGAACGTGCAGCCGTCGGCGAGGGAAAACATCTTGCGGGCGATGTCGAACGGGGACCAGTCGTGGTAGCCGGGCTCGCGCTCGCGGATGAACCAGGCATTTTCGGCGAAGCGGCAGGCGTCGAGATAAAACGGGATGCCGTGGCGACGGGCCGTGAGGCTGACCGCTTCGATGTTGGCCATCGAAACGGGCTGGCCGCCCCCGCTGTTGTTGGTGACGGTCAGCATGATGAGCGGCACGCGGGCGCGGCCGCGCTCTTCGATGAGCCGTTCGAGCGCGGAGACGTCCATGCCGCCTTTGAAAGGGAGCGGCGCCTGGGTGTCGGCGGCTTCCGGCAGCGGCAGATCGACGGCTTCGGCGCCGGTGAATTCAATGTTGGCGCGCGTCGTGTCGAAGTGCGTGTTGTTCGGTACCACATGGCCGGGCTTGCAGAGGCAGGTGAAGAGGATGCGTTCAGCAGCGCGTCCCTGATGGGTGGGTATGACGTGGCGGAAGCCGGTGAGGTTCTCGACCACGCGCTTCAGGCGGAAATACGACTCGCTGCCGGCGTAGGACTCGTCGCCGCGCATCATGGCGGCCCACTGTTCGGTGGACATGGCCGAGGTGCCGGAGTCGGTGAGCAGGTCGATGAGGATTTCCGCGGCGGGGACGAGGAAGAGGTTGTAGCCGGCCTGGCGGAGGACCTGCTCGCGTTCTTCGCGGGTCGAGTGGCGGAGCGGCTCGACGCTCTTGATGCGGAACGGCTCGATGATGGTTTTCATGGCGTCACCGCCTTCAGTCTAAGCTGCACAGCGCTCGAGGTGGCGCGGCGTGGCGCGGGGCCGATTTCCAGACACTTCAGTCCAGAATCTGGAATGACAATTGTGCTACGATGCGCCCTAGATGGACCTCCGGACGGACGTCCGGAGACAGCAATCCCAATTGGAGCGTGCCCTGTGAAGACCTACGAAAGCACCGATGTCCGAAACGTGGCCCTCGTCGGCCACGGCAATAGCGGGAAGACGTCACTGGCGGCAGCCATGCTGTACACCGCCGGGGCGACGAACCGCTTGACCCGGGTGGACGAGGGCAACACGATCACCGATTACGACGATGAGGAAATCGCGCGGAAGATCACCATTTCCACAGCGCTGGCGGCGGTGGAGTGGAACAGGAAGAAGCTGAACCTGTTCGACACGCCCGGCTTCAGCCTTTTTACATACGACACGAAGATCGCGATGGGCGCCGCGGACTCCGCGCTGATCCTGGTGGACGGCGTTGCTGGCGTGGAGGTGGTGACGGAGAAGGTGTGGGAGTACGCGGAGGGATTCAATCTGCCGCGCGCGTTCTTCGTCAACAAGCTGGACCGGGAGCGCGCCGACTTCCAGCGCACGGTGGACAACATCGTTGAGAACTTCGGGCGCCATGCGATTCCGGTGCAGTTGCCGATCGGAGCGGAGCGGGACTTCCACGGCATCGTCGACCTGATCGAGATGAAGGCGTACAGCTACACGCCCGAAGGCGACGGAAAGGGCAGGGAGGTCCCGATTCCGGACGCGGTGAAGGAGCAGGCGGAGAAAGCGCACGCCGCGCTGATCGAGATGATCGCCGAGGGCAAGGACGAGCTGATGGAGCGGTTTTTCGAGCAGGGCACGCTGCCGCCGGAAGACATCCTTGCCGGGCTTCATGAAGCGGTGAAGGCGGACCGCATCTTTCCGATCCTGTGCGGCTCTTCGCTGCTGAACATCGGCGCGGACCTGGCCATGAATTTCATGCTCATGTTCTGCCCGAACCCGGCGGAGCATCCCGCGATCCGGGCGATGGTGGGCGACCACGAAGAGTTCAAGGCGATCACGGACAAGGACCATGTCACCGCCTATGTGTTCAAGACGGTGGCCGATCCGTTCGCCGGGCGGTTGTCGTTCTTCAAGGTCTGCACGGGCGTGCTGAAGAACGACGCCAACCTGATCTGCGTGCGGTCGAAGAGCCAGGAGCGGCTGGCGCACCTGAGCGTGCCGTTCGGCAAGCAGTTGATCCCGGTGAACGAACTGCACGCGGGAGACATCGGCGTCGTGGCGAAGCTGAAGGACGTGCTCACCGGGGACACGCTGTGCGAGAAGGGCGATTCGGTCGAATATCCCAAGGTGGAGATCCCTGAGCCCTCCATTGCCTACGCGATTGCAGCCAAGAGCCGCAACGACGAAGACCGCATGGGCAATGCGGTGGCGCGAATCCTGGAAGAAGATCCCGGGCTGCGGTTTTACCGCGATCCGCAGACGAACGAGTTTCTGCTGGCGGGCATGGGCGGGCAGCACGTGGAGATCATCGTCAGCCGCCTGAAGCGCCGCTACAACGTGGAAGTGGAGCTGCGGGCGCCGAAAATTCCGTACCGCGAGACGATCCGCGGCTTTGCAGACGTGCACGGACGGCACAAGAAGCAGACGGGCGGGCACGGGCAGTTCGGCGACTGCAAGATCAAGATGGAGCCGCTCGAGCGCGGCAAAGGGTTCGAGTTCGTCAACTCAATCTTCGGCGGCGCCATTCCCAAGCAGTTCATCCCGGCGGTGGAGAAGGGAATTCTGGAAGCCGCTGCCAAGGGCTACCTGGCCGGCTATCCGGTGGTCGACTTCAAGGTGACGCTGTACGACGGCTCCTATCACGAAGTGGACTCGTCGGAAATGGCGTTCAAGATCGCCGGGCGCAAGGCGTTCAAGCTGGCCATGGAACAGGCCAAGCCGGCCCTGCTCGAGCCGATCATGAAGGTGGAGGTGCAGGCGCCGGTGGAGTTCGCCGGCGATCTGATGTCGGACCTCAACGGGCGGCGCGGGCGCATCACCGGCATGGACACCAAGGGCTCGACGCAGATCATCCGGGCGCAGGTGCCGATGGCGGAGATGCTGACGTATCAGAACGACCTGACGTCGATCACGCAGGGCCGAGCGTCCTACACGATGGAGTTCTCGCACTACGACTTCGTGCCGCAGATGCAGGCCGAGAAGATCATCGCCGCTTACAAGGCTGCTGCCGCGGGCGAGGTGGAGGAAGAGGAGTAACCGGCGCCGGACGGCGGGCGCAGGAAACGCTCCCGCCCCGGCCGGGCAGCGCCATCTGACGGCCGCCTTCCGGCCGGATGCGGGCGCCTGTCTGAAAATCCGTCCGTCCGCCCCGCAAAGCGCCGGAGGCTGGATGGAGATCCTTCTTTCCTGCGGCCCTTTGGCCCCCTCCGGCCGCGGCAGAGACTACGGCTGCGGCCCGGCGCAGCAGCGGCATTGGCCAGCACGGCGCTGCCGGGCTTCTGCCGGTCAGGGTTGGCACTGCCACCCCGTATCCCCGGCTTGCGTCAGAATTGGATTATGCGCATATTGCTCCCGCTGGCCGCCCTGGCGGTGTTTTGCCTGCCCGCTGGAGCCGAACTGCTGGCCGGCGCGGCGGCGAGGAAGATCACGCCGAAGCTCGACCGGCCGGTGTATCTGGCTGGCTTCGGCAACAACCGGGTTGCAACCGGAGTACACGACGACCTGTGGGCGCGGTGCCTGGCACTGCGCACAGGACACGAGCCGGTGGTGTTGTGTGCGGTGGACCTGATCGGGTTGTTCCATGACGATGTGCAGATGGTGCGGGCTGCGGCGCCGGGGGCGCGCGTCATTGTAGCGGCCACGCACGTGCATCAGGGGCCCGACACAATGGGGCAATGGGGGCCGAAGCAGACGGTGAGCGGGCTGGACGAGGCCTACAACGCGTTTGTGGTCTCGGAGACGGCTGCGGCTGCGCGCGAGGCAGTGGCGCGGCTGACGCCGGTCAGGATGTTTCCCGCTGCGGTGACTCCGCCCGACGTGGCGGCGTATTACGATGACACACGGCCGCCGGTGGTGCATGATCCGGAGATCCTGTCGCTTGTGTTCCGCGACCGCCGCGGCCGCGCCGTGGCCACACTGGTGAACTGGAACAACCATCCGGAGGCGCTGGGGAGCCGCAACACGTTGATCACATCCGATTACGTCCACTACACGCGGCAGATGCTGGAAGAAGCGGGCTTCGGAACGGTCGTGTTCATCAACGGAGCGCTGGGCGGCATGCAGTCGCCGCTGGGCGCGAAGGTCGTCGATCCCGATACGGGACGGCCCGCGCCAAAGGACAGCTTCCGGTTTGCCGAGATCGTCGGCCGCTACGCGGCGCGGCATGTGATCGAATCGCAGAAAAAGGTGAAGTCGGCGGCGGTCGATCTGGTGGAGTACCGCGAGAGGCAGGCGAGGTTTCCCGTTGCCAACCAGGGCTTCCTGATGGCGGCGAAGCTCGGGCTGTTCGGCGGGCGCAAGGCGTTCAGCGATGGAGGGACGACGGCCCCGGTGGGGTATCTGCGGATCGCGCGGGACGGCACGCCGGTGGTGGAAGCGGCGCTGGTTCCCGGCGAACTGTATCCGGAATTGAGCGTGGGGGGAGCGGTGTGCGATCCGAATGCGGATTATCCGGACGCCCCGGTGGAGAAGCCGCTGAAGAAGATGCTTTCCGCGCCGTTCCGGATGCTGTTCGGATTAGCCAATGACGAGATCGGCTACATCCTGCCGAAGTGCCAGTGGGACGAGAAGCCTCCTTTCACGTTCGGCGCCGCAAGACGCTGGTATGGCGAGGTGAACTCGACCGGGCCGGAAGCGGCGCCCGTGCTGGCGGCGGCGTTCGAAGAACTGGTGCGGCGATAGCGCGGCAGGGCGCATATCAGACCAGTTATACTGATTTCTGACCGTTCCCCTTCATCTTCATTCAGGACCAGGAGAGAGAATGCCCAAGCGAATTGCAATCCTTACCGGCGGCGGAGACGTTCCCGGACTGAATGCCGTCATCAAACAGGTCACCTATCGCGGCTGTGCGATGGGGTGCGAGGTGATCGGCATTCGCCGCGGATGGGAAGGCCTCACTCATCTCAACATGGACGACCCGGCCAGTGTATCGCGCTATACCCTGCAACTGACTCCGCTCAACACGCGAACGATCGACCGCACGGGCGGGACTTTTCTGCACTCCTCGCGGACGAACCCGGCCAAGATGAAAGGACTGCCGGAGCACCTGAAAGGCATGTCTTTTCCCACCCGGGAGACCGAGAAAGACGGCCAGAAGATCGTCACTTACGATGTGACCACCGCTGTGCTGAAGAACCTGGAGCGGCTGGGCGCGGATACGGTGATCGCCATCGGCGGCGACGACACGCTGAGCTATGCGCGGCGGCTGCACGACGAAGGCGTCAAGATCATGGCCATCCCGAAGACGATGGACAACGACGTGCGCAACACTGAGTACTGCATCGGCTTCTCGACGGCGATCACGCGCGCCGACTCGGCGATCCAACGGCAGCGGACCACGGTGGGCTCGCACGAGCGCATCGGCATCTTCCGCGTCTTCGGGCGCGACGCCGGCTTCACGGCGCTGTACACGGCCTATGTCACCAACATCCGTTGCGTGATCCCCGAGTACAAGGTGAATCTCGACAAGCTGATCAGCCTGCTGGTGGAGGACAAGCGGAACAATCCTTCCAACTATTCGCTGGTGATCCTGTCGGAAGGCGCCGAGTGGGAAGGGTATCAGGTGAAGCACTACGGCGAAGCCGACGCTTTCGGCCACCGGAAGAAGGCGAACGTGGGCGACGACCTGTCGGCGGAGATCAAGGCGCGCACGGGCGAGGAGACAATCGTCAGCGACCTGACTTACGACCTGCGGTCCGGCGATCCGGATTTCGTCGACAAGCTGGTGGCCTGCACTTACGGCAACATGGCGATGGACGCGCTGGCGGAAGGCAAGAGCGGGCTGATGGCGGGCATCGTCAACGGCTGCTTCGATCTGGTGGAGATCCCCGATCCGAAGCTCGGGCCCCGCAAGGTGGACGTGGCCACCATGTACAACACGGAGCGCTACCGGCCCAGCTACAACAACAAGCGCGGCCTGCCCGTGTTCCTCAGCAGGCTCTGATGGGCCTTTGGGCACGGTTTCTTCGGCGGAAAGCCGCTCTGACGCCGGATCTCGCCGCCGAGATCCGGCGTTCGTTTGAGGAGGCGGCCGCGGACGAGGAGCACTTTCCCGCGACGATCGATCCCCGCATTCTGCACGTGCGCGCGGTGATCGAAGGCGTGGCGCCGCTGGATGCCGGCGGGAGGGTGCTGGACGCGGGCTGCGGCAAGGGCCGCTTCGCCGTGCATGTGAAGCGGGCCTATCCGCAGGCGTCGGTGGTGGCGCTGGATCTGGCCACGGCGATGCTTCGCTTCGCTCCGGCGGAGCTTGGCCGTGTGGCCGGCTCGATGCTGGAGCTGCCTTTTGGTGAAGAATGCTTCGACGCGGCCTACGCCACGGAGTCGCTCGAACACGCCGTGGACATTGAAGCCGCCATGGCTGAGCTGTGCCGCGTGCTGAAGCCCGGCGGGCGGCTGGTGATCATCGACAAGAACGCGCGGCAGCGGGGGCGGCTGGAAACGCCGCCCTGGGAGAAGTGGTTCCGCGAGGAGGAACTGCTCAAGCTCCTCCGCCGCCACTGCCGCCACGCCTCCTGCCGCCCTATCTCATACTGGGAAGATGTAGCCCCCGACGGGCTCTTCCTCTGCTGGACTGCCGTGAAATGACCACGAGACGAAAAGCCGAATCGCGCCCCCTGCAAGAAGTCGTCGAGGCCGAAGGCCACCTGATCGACTCCCACATCATGGAGCAGATCTTCGACGCCGTGATCGAGTATCGCGGACGTTTCGAGGTGGAGCACTTCCATATCGGCAAGACCAACGCCGATCCTTCGCGTCTGCGGCTTCGCGTGGAGGCGCCGGACCGCGCTTCGTTCGACAAGATGCTGAGCCAGTTGCATGCGCTGGGCTGCGCGCCGGTCGAGGAGCAGGACGCCACGTTCGCGCGCGTGGAGCGCGACCGCTGCGCGCCGGAAGATTTTTACTCGACCACGAATCACCGCACGCTGGTGCGCCGCGGCGGCGAGTGGCACGAGGTGCAGAACCAGCGCATGGACGCCGTCGTCGTATGGCAGGACGGGAAGCCGTGGGCGCGGCGGCTGCGCGACATCCGTGCGGGCGATGAGATTGTGGTCGGCATGCGCGGCATCCGCGTGATTCCGGAGTCGAAAGAACGCGACCGTCTCGCTTTCGCATTCATGTCGAACGGCATCTCGAGCGAGCGGCAGGTGGAGACCGCCGTGCGCCAGACCGCCGCGCTGGTCCGCAGCGTGCTGGATGCGGGACAGAAGGTCGTGGTGGTGGCGGGACCGGTGGTGATCCACACAGGCGGCGCGAAGCCGCTCGCGTCGCTGATCCGCAAAGGCTACGTGAGCGCGCTGCTGGCCGGAAACGCGCTTGGCGTGCACGATATCGAGTCCGCGCTGTTCGGCACGTCGCTGGGAGTGCGGCTGGCTGACGGGCGGCAGGAAGAGCACGGCCACCGCAACCATATGCGGGCCATCAACCGGATCTATCAAGCCGGCTCGGTGCGGGAGGCGGTGGCGCAGGGTGTGCTGAAGAAGGGCGTGCTCTACGAGTGCGTCGCGCAGGGCGTGCCGTTCGTGCTCGCCGGAAGCCTGCGCGATGATGGCCCATTGCCGGAGACGATCACCGATATGAACGCCGCGCAGGACGCCTACGCCGAACAGCTCTGCGGCGCGGGGCTGGTGCTCTGCCTCGGCTCGATGCTGCATTCCATCGCCACCGGCAACATGCTGCCCGGGTGGGTGAAGACCGTATGCGTGGACATCAACCCGGCGGTGGTGACCAAGCTCGGCGACCGGGGCACGGGGCAGGCGGTGGGCGTGGTCACCGATGCGGGCACTTTTCTCGAACAGCTCGACCGCCAGTTGCAGGAGAACCGCCGCCAGGAGAACCGCTGATGCCCAAACAAGAAGCCCGGAAGTTGTACACCAGCGAGCACGCCGCTTCCGGCGTCGCTGCTCCGCTGCCGGAGATCGAGTGCTGGCCCAACCAGTTTCCGCAGCGGGATTACTGGATCGAGATCAGCTCGCCCGAATTCACCAGCGTCTGCCCGCGCACCGGGCTGCCGGACCACGGCACCATCACCATCCGTTACGTGCCTGACAGGCTGTGCCTGGAGCTGAAGTCGCTGAAGATGTACCTGCTCGCCTACCGCAACATGGGCATCTTCCAGGAGAACGCGGTAAACCGCATTCTCGATGACTGCGTGAAGGCCTGCCGCCCCCGCGAGATGACCGTGACCGGCGAGTTCACGCCGCGCGGGGGCATCTACACCACCATCACGGCCGATTACGTCCGTGGCAAAACGAAGCGAAAGTAACACGGCAGGGGATCAGGGGGCTTTCCCGCGGATCAGGGAGCGGTAGAGTTCCGCCTGCCGGCGTGCGATCGAGTCCCAGCCGTAGCGGGTTTCCACTTTGCGCCTGGCGGCGCGCTCCATCGCAGTCCGCGCCTGCTGGTCCTGCATCAGGCGGAGCAGCGCGTCCGCCATCTCCTCCACGGCAGGCACGATCAGGGCATCCACGCCGGGTTCGACGTCGAGCCCGTTCACAGCGGCGGGCGTGGCGACGATGGCCTTGCCCATGGCCATCGCTTCCAGGATTTTGATGTTGGTTCCGGCGGAAGCGAGCAAAGGAGCGACGACGATCTCCGCGCGGCCGTAGGCGGGGCGGACGTCGGCGACGTAGCCTTCCCACTCGATCCGGGGATCGCGGAGATCGACCTGCACGCGGTCCTTGTGCAGATCGAGGTAGTGCCCGGGATCGGCGCCGGAGATGATATGGAGCTTCGCGCCGGCAGCACGGAGGCGGGGCCAGGCGAGGCGCACGAACGCTTCCAGCCCGATCAGGTTCGGCAGGTGCGCGAAGGAACCGATAAAGAGGAGCCTGCGCGGCTCGGGCGCCTCCAGAGCGGGCGTGAAGCGCTCGAGATCGACGCCATTGTCGAGCACCTCGACGCGGCGAGCGCCTTCGATCATGGCGGCGTCGCGCGGCGACATGGCCACGACGCAATCCATCTTGCGCCATAGCGCACGTTCGAAGCGCTCCCACCGCTTCCACTGCTGGCGGGTCTCCCACGCCTCCCGCTCCTGGAGCAGTTGCCGGTACAGATCGAGCGTGATGTCGTGCTCGACGAGCACCGTGGGCGTGCCGCGGCAATCGTCCGCGTACAGGCCCATTTGCGTAAACTCCATCTGCACAAGATCGGGCCTGTGCCGCCGCAGGGCCAGAAGCAGCGCGGCGTGGAAGGCAGGTTCGTCGTGCTCCTCCACTGCTTCCGGCCTGGCGGTCATGGGGCGCAGATGCGAGCCTTCGCGCTCGACGAGGATCACCTCGGTGCAGATGTCCAGGATCTCGGGCGCCGGGGGCGCAAGCCGCGGCGAGAACGCGATGAGCACCTGATCAAAGTCCGCCGCCGCGCGCCGCATGAGGTTGTACATCCTGACGGCGCCGCCGTGCGAGAGCGGCCAGGGAGAGTAGGCGGTGAGAACAAAAACAAGAGGTTTTGTTGTATCCCGGCGCCGGCCAGGAAAAGAGGAAATCGCGCCGGAGCCCGCGGCCAGGATCATGGGCTCGTCGAATCGCGCCGGCGGCAACGCGCGCAGGTGGCGGTAGGAGCGGCAGGCGGCGCGGAGGGCGAACATCGCCCACGGGCGCTTCGGCTCCTGCGCGGCGTGCCAGTTGAGGCGGTCCACGGCCATGCGCCAGAGCTTGCCAAACAGGCCGGCATCGCCGATGCCCCGCAGCAGGAATCGCAGGAAGTTGATCTCGACGTATGTCTGGAGTTCCTCCGGCTTGTAGAAGCGCGACGTGGTGGCGCGGTGGTGGTGCACCACGCGCGCGCCGGAGACGAAGACCGTAGGCCAGCCCATGCGCCAGGCGCGGAAGCCGAGATCGAGATCCTCGACGTAGGCGGGTTGCAACGCCTCATCCAGCCCGCCGAGCGCGCGCAGCTTCGGCGTGTCGAACAGGGAGCAGCCGCCGCTTCCGTACAACACGGGCGAGAGGTTTTCGCCTTCCACCGGCTCGATGCAGCGGATGGGGAAGTCGGGGCGCGCGCGCCGGACGCGCCACACGGCTTTGCCGGTCTCCTCGCGGCGCCTGTCCGGCGGGAAGAAGATCTGCGCAGTGGCGCAGAACAGGTCCGGCACTTCATCGAACGCGGCGCGCAGCGGCGCCAGGAAGCCCGGTTCGGGTTCCATGTCGTTGTTCAGCAGAAGGACGTAGCGGAACCTGGCCCGGGCGATGCCGCGGTTGACGGCGGCGGCGAAGCTCAGCGGATGCGCGCTGTGTTCGACAACGGCCTGCGGATGCGCGGCGGCGAGCCATTGCAGGGTGTTGTCCCCGCTGCCGTTGTCGACGACCACGATTTCGCCCGGCCTGCCGGCCAGCTCCCGTTCAAGCGCGGGGAGGAGTTTTTCGAGAAGAGTCTTGCCATCGCGCGAAGGAATGACGATAGTGATGCCTTCCGGCAACGGCGCTTCGCCTGGTGGCGACAGCGGCGCTACATGGAGCCGCTTCCAGATGCGCGCGTAGACGCCGGCGGCGAGAGCGAAGCTCACGAGCAGCGGGCGGAGCCAGGCGCGGGGGTGGCGCAGGCGCCACAGATGGGTATAGAGCCACCCGCCGGGATGGGTCTGGCGGTGGATCCAGTCACGAAGGCGCCACCGCAGGAAGCGCAACGCCTGCAGCGCATCACCGGGCCGCAGGGCGAAGTGGTTCATCTGCTCGTTGAAGAGGAGAAGGCGCCCGCGCGAGACCCAGAGCGCGGCGGCGCGCATGGGCCAGTAGGGCAGCAGGCGGTCGAGCACCAGCGCCGACCAGGCGATGCGGCGCCCGCGCAGTTCGTCGCGGATGCGGGCGATGTTCTGGCGCAACGTGCGGCGCGGGAACCACGGGATCCAGCGAACACGCGGAAACGCGCGCGGGGGAGGGAACTCGGCGACGAGGATCAGATCCGCCTCGGGGAGCACGGCCTCGATCTGCTCGAGAAATGCCGGCGCCCGGTCCTCCCAGGTGGAGGCGAAGGCGAGCAGGACGGGGCGCTCGGAAGACAACTCAGACAAGCCTGCGCCAGGGAGTCTTCAGGCCGCCGGAGGTGTACTCATCCCACATCGCCAGAGCCTGGAGGCAGAACGCCGTGGAGACCGGATTGGCGAAGTTGGAAAGCCTGCCCGCGTGCGAGCCGAAATTGAACCCCCCATCCGTGCGGGGATCCTCCGACGCCATCTGGTACGAGGCGGCCTGCCGCGCTTCCTCGGCCGCGGCCTCTTCGTCCAGCGGCACGAGGCCGAGATCGTGAGCCCAGAGGCGGACGCGAAGCAACTGCGCATTGACATCGGATCGTTCGAAACGGGGACGGATGCGGCGCAGTTCGGCCGCGGCGCGGGCGATGCCGCTCTCCAGCGCCTGGCGGACGCGGGCGTCCCGTGGCACGGCCAGCAACGCCTCCAAGAAGTAGCCGTACGCGTGCAGCCTGTCCATGCGGCCGTGGTCATCGGCGGCTGCGTCAAGGAACGTGCCGTGGTCGAGCAAAGCCAGTTCCAACGCCCTGTCGAAGGCGCGCGCCAGACTGCCGTCTCCCGTAATTTCCGCGATCTCGAGCCACGCCAGCGCGGACTTGAGCTGATAGCACCCGCTGGACCGGGACCAGCGCGCGCCGCGCTCGAGGGGCTGTCTGGACGGCAGGACCAGGACGGGATGGATGTCGCCGTCGTTCAGGAAATCGCGCTGCATCGACTCGGCGCAGCGTTCAGCCGTGAGGCGGTAGCGGGACTCGCCGGTGGTCCGCCACAAACGGAGCAGTCCGCGGGCGATGATGCCATTGTCGAAGAAGTAGCTCAATTGAGGGGCAGCGCCGTTGCCGCCCCATTCGAACGGCATGGCGTTTGCCGAGGCGTCCCAGGCGGAGCAGAGGAAGCCGCCCGCGCGGCGAGCTGCTGCCAGATAAGGCTCCTCCGCGGTGCGCTCATGCAGTTCCAGCAGGGCCGAAATGGCGTAGCCGGTGATCTCGGTCGACACGCAGGCATTGCGTCGTTTCGCGATAAGGTGATAGCGGGCCACGCCGCCGTCCGGTTCCTGGATGCCCGATTGGAGGAACCACTGGCCGGCGCGTTGCAGCGGCCCGGCGCGGCGCGCCTGCGGCGTCCGGATTGTCAAGCTCACTGATGGTGTACCCCGTTGCGATGTTGCCGAAAAACCACGATAGCGCAGTCTGGCGCGGGCAGCCGGCGCTCCCTTATCTTGCCGCCTTCCATTTGATGTTGCAGCCGGCGCTTGGTTTCTGATCCGGGCTCACGGGCCGGTCTTCCAGCACGGCGTCGATGGCCGCCCGCAGGTCGCGGCCGGTCACAGGCTTGCCGTTGCCCGGGCGGCTGTCGTCGAACTGGCCGCGGTAGACGAGCCTGCGCTGCGCGTCGAACAGGAAGAAGTCCGGCGTGCAGGCGGCCTGAAAGGCGCGCGCCACTTCCTGTGATTCGTCGTAGCAATACGGAAAAACAAAACCAAGCTGGAGGGCCTGTTCCTTCAGGCTCTCCGGAGCGTCGTCGGGATAGCTGACCGCGTCATTGGAGGATATGGCGATGATGCCTAGCGGCTTGTCCGCGTAATCGCGGCCGAGCCGCGCCAGTTCCCGTTCCACGTGCTTGACATAAGGGCAGTGGCGGCAGATGAACATGACGAGCAGCGCCTTGCGGTCCCTGAAGTCGGCAGGCGAAACCATGCGGCCCGAGACGACATCGGGCAGCGAGAAGCCGGGCAGGGGCGCGCCCAGTTCCTTCATCACCGATTCGGTGAGAGCCATGGGAAAGCCTCCGTTTCTCCGATGGAAATGTTGCGACGCAAGCCCCCGTCCCGCGCCGGGAGGCGGCGGGAAATTGCAGGGGGGTGTCGCGGCAAACCTACAGTGTACAGCAGCCGCGATGGGGCTTTGGCCGCGGTCCGAGGGAACAGCGCGGAGGCGCTTACGGCTCGCTCCTGCCGGATTCCAACACCTTCTTGACGCTGGAGATCACATCGATCGGCAGGGGGAAGACGACAGTGGTGTTCTTTTCCGAGCCGATTTCGATCAACGTTTGCAGGTAGCGGAGCTGGATGGCCACCGGCTCTTTCTGGATCACTGCCGCGGCCATGGCGAGCTTCTCGGCGGCGGCGTACTCGCCGTCGGCGTGGATGATCTTGGCGCGGCGCTCCCGCTCGGCCTCGGCCTGGCGGGCAATGGCGCGGACCATCATATCGGGCAGATCCACCTGCTTCACTTCGACCTTCACCACCTTGACGCCCCAGGGGTCGGTATCCTTGTCGAGCACCTCCTGGAGCCGCATATTCAGCTTCTCGCGCTGGCTGAGGAGTTCGTCCAGCTCCACTTCGCCGAGGATGCTGCGCAGAGTGGTCTGAGCGAGCTGCGAGGTGGCGTAGAGATAATTGGCGACCTCGAGCACGGCCTTCTGCGGATCCACCACGCGGAAGAACACGACGGCGTTCACCTTGACGGTGACGTTGTCGCGCGTGACCACGTCCTGGGATGGCACGTCCAGCGTCTCAATGCGGAGCGACACGCGCACCATCCGGTCGATGGGCTGGAAGACGAGGATGAAGCCCGGCCCCTTGGGCCTGGGCAGGACCCGCCCGAGCCGGAAGATGACGCCGCGTTCGTATTCGTTCAGGATCTTGATGGCCGACAGCAGATAGAGGATCAGGATGAACAGGACAATCAACGGGACTGGCAGCATGGCAACTTCCTTTCCTGCGCTTATTGTGCGCGTTTTACTCTGAGATGCAAGCCTTCGACAGCCTCGACGCGGACACGGGTGCCGGCCTCCAGCGGCTGGTCCGCCGTGGCCCTCCAATACTCTCCCCGGAGAAAGACCGTGCCGGTCGGGTTCAAGGGCGTTTGCGCGACGCCGGTTTCGCCGACGAGCGCTTCCACGCCGGTGGCGGGCGGCCGCAGCCGGGCGCGGATCACGAGCGACAACAGGAAAACGGTGATGATGCCGAAGGGAATGCTGACAGCCAGGGCCGTGGCCCAATGAATGCGCAACTCGGGCGGCCCTTCCACGAGCAGGACGGCGCCGAGCGACATGGCCACCACCCCGCCGGTTGCCAAAACGCCGTGGGACACGATCTTGGCCTCCAGGACGAACAGCACCACCGCGAGCACGAGCAGTCCCACGGCGGCGAGATTGATGGGGAGCACGGAGAGCGCCAGCAGCCCCAGCAGCAGCAGAATGGCGCCGGAGACGCCGGGCAGGATCATGCCCGGCTGGGTGAATTCCACATACAGCAACAGCCCGCCCGCCACGAGAATCAGAAAAGCGAGGTTCGGGTCTGCCAGCGCCTGCACCACCCTTTCGCGCAGTGTCAGCGGATAGGGCCGCACGGCGACGCCGGAGGTGCGCAACGTCACGGCCGAGCCATCGGCGCGCTTGACCTGCCAGCCGTCGAGCTTCGCCCAAAGCTCCTGCTCGTCGCGGACGACAAGATCGACCAGTTTCTCTTTCAGTGCTTCTTCGCTGGTGTAGGATTTGGCCTGGAACACCGCAGCTTCGGCAGCCTGATGATTGCGCGCGTGACGGGCGGCGATGCTGCGCAGCGCGGCGGCGGCGTCGCTTTCCACCTTCTTGCGCATGACCGGATCCATGGGCTCGCCGAGGGTGACGGGCGAAGCGGCGCCGGTGCGCGTGCCCGCGGCCATCGCGGCGACGTCCCCGCTGAGCAGGATGAAGAAGCCTGCGGAAGCCGCGCGCCCGCCGGATGGCGTCACGAAGGTGACGACGGGCACCGCCGAGCCATCGATGGTTTCGATAATCTCGCGCGTGGCCTCCAGCAATCCGCCGGGCGTGTTCAGGCGGATCAGCAGGAACGGCGCCTGTTGCTGTTTCGCGAGATCCACAGCATGGCGCAGGATCTCGACTGAAACGGGATGGATAACAGACTGGAAATCGACCGAGATGGCGGGCGCCGCCCGTGGCTCGGCGTCCAGGTGGCACGAAAGCAACGTGACCGCCGCCAGAATCAGCCAAAGTCGCCGCCGTTGCATGGCCGGCCTCCTGCCTCAAGATAGCCTGTCAGGAGTCCGGTGTAAACGCCAAGGTTCCTCCGGCGGCGGGCGGACAAAAAGAAAGCCCGCCACGCGAGGGCGGGCTTTCGTGTATCAACAACGAGGAGACAGGGACTCAGGCCTGTTTGCCGCGGCGCAGCAAACCGAGAGCGAACAGCCCGGCAGCGCAAAGGTAGAGAGCTCCTGGTTCAGGGACTTCTCCGAGGGGGGCCCCCTCGACAAAGGAACTCAGGATCTCCACACGCACCCCGACGGGGTTCCAGGTAAACCAGTTGTTCGGGTCCGGCGGGTTCGGCAGCGATTCGTTGTAGATGATCAGGACGAGGCTGTTCGGACCGTTATGGAACATGCCTGGTGTTGGCCCTATGGTAAAGGGACCCTGCATCGCGCTGTAGCCGACGACGCCGCCATTCATGACCAGCGAAGAGTTCACCCACATGCTGTTGAGCACATTGTCCGTTGCCAGGTTGAAAGTGAACGTTGCCGTGTCGGGATCATACCCTGCGGGGATGTTGTACATCAGCAGGAAGTAGTGGTAGCCCACCTGGTCGGCGTAATTTCCGTACGAGCTGCCATACCCCTGTTGGGGGGAAATCCACTTCGAGTTTGCCGAATTCGCCGTCCAGTACGGGAACGGATAAGACGAAGCGTCCGTCACCCACGCAGGGACGAAATTGTACGTGCTGGTAGGTGTTGGCGTGTAAAACCACTGCCAGGCGGGATCCTGAGTAGCAGGCGCAGAACCGCCAGTACTCACAAGTCCTGGTATGGGTGCAGCTGACGCAGCCAGCATCAGTGCCAGGAAAGCGAACGAAACTCTTGTAATTCTCTGCATTGCTCCTCCATGCCAACAGGCCCTCAATGTACGCCGTCAGGCGGACATCTGCCTGAGATCTTCCTAAGTCTACTAGAACTGTCCCCGCCTTGCAAGACCAAAATATAGGGGTGCGCAACTTCCGGCATCCCCTTCAGGCCGGAGGGGCGGCCCCGATTTTCAGTCCCTGCCGCGCGTGTCCTGTCCGGGAGGCGGGTCAGGCGTTGCGCTGACCAGCCGCAGGTACTCGTCGTAATCGCGGATGTAATCGTCCGGGTCGTAGGGAGCGGATGTCAGGACCGCGAGGACCGCATCGGGAGAGTACTTGTACTGGATGGACCATACCATGGGCGGGATGTACAGGCCCACGGAGGGGTCGGCAAGGACGAATTCCTCCCGGTTGGAGCCGTCGTCCACAATCACGTGGCAGGAGCCGTGGACGCAGATGAGGAGCTGATGCAGGGCGCGGTGGGCGTGCTCGCCCCGGACCTCCCGCGTCGGCACGGAGTACACAAAGAAGATCCGCCGGACTTCGAAGGGAATCTCGCTGGCCACCGTGACATGGACGAGGCTGCCGCGAAGGTCGGCCGCGCCCGGCAGCCGGAGAAGACGGGCGCCGCCCACGGAGGGGCGCACCGGACCAGCTCCGGTCGGCTGGCGCAGCAGGCTCCCGGCATCCTCCGCCTCCATGCCGACATAGGAGGTGATCACCGCAGGATTGCCGGAGACGATGGCGTTGCGGGGGACGTCGCGCGTGACCACAGCGCCCGCGCCTACCATGGCGTCTTCGCCAATCGTGACGCCGGGATGAATCGTCGCGTTGGCGCCGATGGAGGCGCCCCGTTTCACCACGGTCCGGGGAATCCGGTCTGGAGGCTGCCGCCGCTTGCTCCGGGGGAACCGGTCGTTGGTGAAGGTGGCGTTCGGCCCGATGAAGACGTCATCCCCGACCCGCAGGCCGTCCCACAGTTGCACGCCGCATTTGATGGTGACGCGGTCGCCGATCACGACATCGTTTTCAATAAAGACGTGATCGCAGATATTGCAATCGCTTCCAATGACGGCCCCGGGAAGAACGTGGGCGAAGGCCCAGATCCGGGTGCCGGGCCCGATGCGGGCGGATTCCACAATGGCATGCGGATGCTGGAAGAATCTCTCTCCCATGGCGTGACTCTCAGGCGGCCCTGAAGGGGTTGATGCTATCACAGCCGCCGCTGCCTGGAGCATGGGCCAATGCGGGACAACTGTGCGGCCGGCAACAGAGGCAGGTCAATTCGCGCCGTGCGCCGCTTGCCGGCGCGGCTGGGCGAATGTAATCACGGGCGGTTCCAGCAGACGCCCAGTACCGGGACTTTCTCATCGAAACTACCGGCCCCAAGCATTGACAGTCCGGCTCGATGCGGCTACGATCAGCCAAGGCCGTTAAAGCGCCGAGGCGGACTGCGTGTGATTTCGCTGCGGCGGCGCCTGGGCACGTGAGGGGGGGAAGTCTGCATTTCTCCAAAGGAGGAGAACCCATGATCACGCAATTCCAACGACTGTTGTTGGGAATGATGACTTTGACCGTGATGGCGCATGCCGCCGTCATAGGAAACTGGAACGGCAGCAGCCGTTCCTGGAATAACGGGGACATGGCAACGCTCAAGAGCACTCTCACGGGCGCTGGCCATACCATCCTGCCCGACGGGGCGATCTCGGCCGCAACGCTGTCCGCGATGGATGTGTTTGTCATCGGGGAGGCGGGGGCAGGCCCTTCGGGCGCCGAGCTGTCCGACCTCGGCGCCTGGGTGAGCGGTGGAGGAGTGCTGCTCGTGTTCTTCGATTCGAGCTGCTCCGGCTGCACGGGAGGGAATGCAGTCCTGTCGGGACTTGGCACAGGCATGTCGGCCTCCGGCAGCGCTTCCGGCACTACGCTTCTGGGCGGCAATTTCGCAACGGAGGGCCCGCCATATAACCTGGTGGGCTCGGCACTCGCAACCACTCCGGGGACTGCGATCTCTGGGGGTACATCGTTGGCCGGCAGTTACCTCCAATATGCAGTCCTGGGCAGCGGCTATGTATTCGCGTTCGGCGACAGGTCAGATCACAACTTCTTCAATCCGACTGCCAGTAATGTAAATGGGCAGCTATTCCTGAACATTGCCGGCGGCGCCGGAGGTGGGGGTGAGATTCCTGAGCCTTCCGCCGCCGTGCTGGTCGCCGGCGGATTGGCCGCAGTGGCACTGCTGCGCCGCCGGGCATCCTGCTAAGACCGGAGAAGTTCCCTAAAGAAAAGGCCCGGCCTGCCCGCGTGTGCAACGAGAGCAGGCCGGGCGACGAAGGGAACCCGCCCGGATCAGAAGTAATACTTGAATCCGAGTTGCACGTTGCGCGAGTCGACCTTCGTGCCAGTGATCTGGCCGAAATTCGACGCGCCGTAACTGGATGCCGGGTCGCCGAAGACGGGCGTATTAGTGGCGTTGGTGGCCTCGAGGCGGAACTCGAGCCGCTGGCCTTCTTTGGTGGTCCAGTGCTTCAGCAGCGCTGCGTCCAGGGTCTTGATTCCGGGGCCGCGGTAATTGAGATACCGCGGCGCGGTGCCGAAGGTGTCGGGGTCGGGCCGCGAGAAGGCGCTCACGTTGAAATAGCCGTTCAGACGGTCCTGCATGCGGCCCGACGTGGAAGGATCGCCGATCAGGTTGGGGCGCTGCGTGCCGTTCCATAGCACGCCACCGGATTGCGAGATCTGCAAGGGGTTGCCGCCCTGCAGCAGCCAGAAAGCTGAGATCTCCCAGCCGCCGATGAAGGCGTCCAGCAGCCGGTTGGCGTCGCCATAGAAGCGCTTGCCCTTGCCGAACGGCAACTGATAAGCCCCGCTGAGCACGGCGCGGTGCGCGATGTCGTGGGCCGAGAGCGACTTCTCCAGCCTGCGGTCCAGCGGGTTCTGCATCGACGTGCTGCCGCCGAGCCAGGCATAGTTGCCGCTGCCGATGGAGCTGTCGTCGATCATCTTCGACCAGGTGTAGTGGCCAAGGAACGTGAAGCCGTGCGACAGCCTCTTTTCCCACTTCATCTGGAGGGCGTGGTAGAAGCTGCTGCCGGCGGGCGGTTCAGCCGTTCCACTCGATGCACCGTCGAAGTGTGGCATCGGGCGGTAGAGGCGGAACAGTTGCACGGTCGGGCGGTTCAGGTTCACCGCGCGCGGGTCGGTGATCTTGCCGTAAAAGGGATTGGGCACCTGCGACTGGAGCTTGCTCCTGCCCTCGCTCCAGTAAATGGGATAGAGCGGGGTCAGACTGGTGAACGGGACGAACAGGTGCGCGCCGCGGCTGCCCGTGTAGTTGATTTCGACCAACGACTGCCAGCCGACCTCGCGCTGGATCGAGAAGTTCCACGAGTAGTATTCGGGGTTGCGGTTCCAGTCCGGCACAATTGTGCCGGCGCCCAACCCGAGGAAAGTGCGGTCGCCGAGCGAACTGCCCGGAGGCAGCAGCATGCCATCGGGGTAGGGGTTGCTGAGCCGCGCGTAGAGTGTCGCGTTGGAGTCGAGCGAGAACGTCGGAGTCGAGTTGACGGTGAAGCCCGAGCCGGTGTGCCCGTAGACGGTCGCGCGGGAGAGTTGATACAGCAGCCCCCAGGCGCCGCGTATCGCGGTCTTGTTGTCGGCCGCATAGGCGAAGCCGATGCGCGGGCTGAAGTTGTTGTAGTCGCCATCGAAGGGCGAGCGGCGGTCCTTGCCCACGAAGCGGTACACGCCGCGCAGGTCGAAGCCCGGAACCTGGATTGGCGCGGGGGCATTCAGATCCCAATAGCTCTGGCGGTCGAGCGTCTCCCATCGCGGGATGTCGAACTCGTAGCGCAGACCCAGGTTCAGGGTGAGCTTGCGGGTGACCTTCCAGTCGTCCTGCACGTACATGCCGGCGTAACGGGAGCGCGTGAACGCCTTCGGGTCGATGTGGAACTGCCCGCCCGTGCCCCAGCCGAGCAGCATGGTGGCGAAGCCGTTGCCTTCATAGTTGTTGCCCACGTTTTGGAGGCGCCGGGTGACCTGCGCGCCGAAACTGAACTGGCCTGAAGGATAGCCGGGCTGGAGGTAGTCGAGATAGTTCTGGCGGAATTCGCCGCCGAACTTCAGGTTGTGTCCGCCGAGGATCTTGGTGACGGATCCTGTGAAGTGGTGCACGCCCTCCTGCCGGTCCATGATCAGCCAGCCCTCGGTGCCGATGTCGGTGTAGCCCTCCGGCGCGAGCGTCGGGAACACCAGATAGGAGGCGTTATCCTTCATGTATTTCGGGAAGCCGAGCGTGGTGAGGTCAAACGGCTCCATCGGGACACGGAAGTAGCTTGAGTAGGTGTGTCCGTAGCGCACGGTCCAGATCAGAGTGGGAGTCTCGCTGCGGGTGAGGTCCACCACGCCCTGATGCGTGCGCGTGCCACTGGGACCGTAGTTGAAAGTAAAGGCGGGATTTCCCTTGCCAAACAGGTTGGGCGGGTTCCCGTCGCTGCGCCCGTAACTGTAACGGGCGGTGAGGCGCATCTTGTCGTTCAGATTGTGGTCGCCCTTGAACATCATGCCGTGGCTGGGGCTTTCGTTGATGCCCTGAGCGAACCAGTTGTTGGTGTTCGTGATAGGGTTGGTGACCTGGTTCTGATCGGGGAAGTACTTCATCGCCGCCCTGGCGACCGGATCCCAGCGGGCTTCTGGGATGACATTGCCGGGGAAGGGGCGGCGCTCAAGCTGACCGCTGGCGTTGATGAACGTGTCAAAGGGGTCGTAGATCTGGATCAGCTTGCCGTCGCTGTAAAAAGTCTTCGAGAAGTCGCCCCGCTTCTGGTCTGGTGTGGGAAAAGTCGCCGTGGCGCTCAGCGGGCTCTTCGACTTGGTGTATTCGTAATTCACGAAGAAGAAGGTTTTGTTCTTCTTCACGGGGCCGCCCAGAACGCCGCCAAGTTGATCCCTGCGGTAGTACGGCCGGGCGCTGCGGGCGCGGTTGGCGAACCAGCCGTTGGCGTTGAGATCCGAGTGGCGGAAGAAGTAGTAGCCGGTGCCGTGGAAGTCGTTGGTGCCGGAGCGGGTGACCATGTTGATCACGGCGCCGCCGGTCTGGCCGTATTCGGCGGGGAAGAAGTTGGTCTGCATCTTGAACTCCTGCACCGCGTCGACGCTCGGCTTGTACTTGAGGTCGGTGATGCCGGAGTTCTGCTCGACCGTGGTCACGGTGACGCCATCGACCAGGACGTCGGAGGTGGAGTTGCGGGCCCCGTTGGCGACGAAGTTCGTGTTGGTGTCGCCGCGGCGTCCGGCGCTGCCGACGACGCCCGGAGTCAGGTAGGCGAGCACGAGCGAGTCACGTCCCAGATTGGGCAGCGTGAGGATGTACTTGTTCTCGACGACCTGGCCCAGCGCCGCGATGGTCGTGTTCAACAATGGCGCTGTGCCGGTGACTTCGACGGCGGTCGTCACCTCGCCCACCTGCAATTGCACATCGATGGTGGCCTGCTGTTGGACGGCGAGCGGAAAATCCGTTTGCACGAACCGCCTGAAGCCGCTGGCTTCAACAGCAAGCGAATACTTGCCGGGCGGCAGCGCGGTGACGAAATAGCGCCCCGCTTCATCGGTAACCGTCGAGCGGGGGATGTTGCGCTCCGCTTCGGTGACCGTGACTCTGGCGTTCGGTACGGCGGCGCCGGTGGCGTCGGTCACGGTTCCGCGGATGCTGGCGGTGTAGGATTGGCCCAGCAGCAGCCCTGTCGCCAAAACAGCGAAGCACAGCAGCAGAATGGGCCTGGAAAGCTGGCGCATAAGCCCTCTTGACCTCCCTTCAGCATTCTTTACTTTGGTGGGCAGATAACCCCGGATTATCCATCCGGCTGTCATTTTTGCCCAAACAGATTTCAACGTCAAGCTCGCAAAAACGCTAAAGGTTTGAACGATCGTGCCGGCGCCGGTGACGATCCGGCAGGCCGCCATGCGCCGCAGCCACCGTTACAATAGGGGCGATGCTGGACAAGAAGCGTATCGCCGTATTGGGCGCGGGAAACATGGGCGCCGCGATGATCGGGGGCATCCTGAAGGCGAAGGTTGCGGAACCGGCTGAGATCGTCGCTACGACCCGTTCGGAGGAGAGGGCGGCTGAAGTAGCCGCGCGGTTCGGCATCCGCGCCAGAGCGGGAGGGAACCGTGACGCCGCGGCTCAAAGCGACCTCATCCTGCTGAGCGTCAAGCCGGGTGTCCTGGCCACAGTGCTGGAAGAGATCCGCGACGTCCTGCACGAAGGCCAAATCCTGATCTCGCTGGCGGCGGTGGCCCCGATCCGGCTCATCGAACGCCTGATCGCACGCCGCATGCCGGTTTTCCGCGCCATGCCCAACATTCCGGTGGTGATCGAGGAGGGCGCCACAGCCATTTCGTCGAACAATATGGCCACGCAGGCGCAACGCGCCCTCGTGGAACGGATCTTCCGCGCCGTCGGCGTGGTGTGTTTCGTGGACGAGGAGGCGATGGACGCAGTGACGGCGCTTTCAGGCAGCGGCCCGGCCTATGTCTACATGGTCATCGAGGCGCTCATCGCCGGGGGGCTGAAAATGGGGCTCTCGCACGAAGTGGCCACGCGGCTGGCGGAGCAGACCGTGCTGGGCGCGGCGCGGCTGGTGAAAGAGACCGGCATCCATCCTGCGATTTTGCGCGATCAGGTGATCACGCCGGGCGGGGTCACCATCTCGGCCATCCACGAACTGGAGCGCCACGGGTTGCGCGCCATGCTGATTTCCGCGGTCGAAACAGCGACCAACCACTCGCGCGCCCGCAGCCGCGCGCTGCTTGAGCAGACCCGGCCGCCGGAGTGATCCAGCGTTTTGCTGGGCCGCCATAAGACGCTTCATGAGCCCCATCACGCGCCGGCGTAAGACCGCGCACATTGTCCTCCGTCGGGACTGAAGCGGGCTTCCCCGATTGCCCGGCCAATTCACGTTTCACTTGTACGGCTGGCTCAGGCGGTCCTTATGTTCCTGGGCGAAGTATGGGAAGGGCGATTGGGGCTTGACCTGCCGGGAAAGCGGGAATCGCCAGGGTGATGTCCCAATTCACTCCGTCTCAACAGCGGGCATCCGCCGCCCGGGCGCCAGGTTGGTGCCTCTCCCTGCCAGTCCACCTGGAACATTTCGCTTCCAGCCAGTAAACGCTACCATTCCATTGCTGAATGTGATAAGATGCCGCCAAATTTTCGTACAGGGAGGTCGGATTCTCCATGAAAGGTGTGGTTCTCGCGGCTGGCGTGCTGGCGGCCGCCTGTTTTTCCGTATCTGTCTCCTCCGCGCAGGAGACACGGTCGATGTTGTTCGGCCGGGTTCTGGATCCGCAGGGGGCGGCCGTGGTCGGCGCTACTGTGGTCGTCAGAAACAGCGACACCGGCGTCGCGATGCCTTACAAGACCAACGAGTCGGGCTATTACGAGGCGAACCTCCTGTTGCCTGGCCAGTACGAAATCTCCGCTGAGCATCCAGGCTTCAAGAAGCTGCTGCGCAGCGGTATCACGCTGCCGGTGGCTTCCAGGATCGAAGTCAACCTCAGCCTGGAAATCGGCGGCGTCACCGAGACGGTCTCCGTAGTGGCCGAGGCGCCGCTGCTGGAGACCAACGCCGTCAGCTCCGGCCGCGTGTTGGACAACAAGACAGTGATGGAACTCCCGGTGATGGGGAACTCCGCGCTCCTCCTGGTCAAGCTGACGCCGGGCATCCAGACAAGCGGCGTCAACAACTACCTGGCGCTGCACTCCAACGTGGGCGCTTCGGACTATAACGTCGGCGGCAACATCGGGGGCAACGCCTGGACGCTGGACGGCTCGCCCAACCAGGGGCCATCCCGCCGGACGGCCTATCTTCCTTACACCGACGCCGTGGCCGAATTCAAGGTGGAGACGACGAATTTCGACGCGTCCATCGGCCAGACTTCCGGCGCGGCCATCACGATGATTTCCAGGTCGGGCACCAACGATTTCCATGGAACCGCCACCTGGCAGCACTGGCAGCAGCGGTGGCAGGGCACGCCGTTCTTCGTCAAGAAGAACTACTACGCCAGGATCGCGGCCGCCGAGGCGGCGGGCAACACCGCTCTGGCCAACGAACTGCGCAACCAGGACAAGCAGCCCACGGGCCGCTCCAACAACTGGGGCGCCAGCGGCGGCGGGCCGGTGATCATCCCCAAGCTCTACGACGGGAAGAACCGCCTGTTCTGGTTCTTCACTTACAACGCCTTCAAGGATGTGAAGGTGGAGGACGCGGCCAACTTCAACCGCACTGTGCCTACGCTCGCCATGCGGGAAGGAGATTTCCGGGAGATGTTGCTGTTGCCGAATCCGCAGCGGTACGTCGTCTATGACCCGGCCACGATCGTCAGGGACCCGTCCCGCTCGGGCCACTTTGTCCGGACGCCTTTCCCCGACAACGTGATTCCGAAGTCCCGCTTTGCCAACCCGGCCTACGAGACTTACAGGAACATCTATCCGAAGCCCAACGTGGCCATTGCTCCAGGCCAGGATCCGGTGAACAACTACCTGGCCAACCAGACGCCGTACAACTGGGACTACAAGGCCTTCTCCAACCGCGTGGACTTCCAGATCAACGACAAATGGCGCATGTACGGGCGATGGTCATTCAACAACTTCGGCCCGGAGGACCGCGGCGACTGGGTGTATGAGACCGCCCGCGGCCTCAACCTCAACGGCCTGGTACGCAACAACAAGGGTGGCAACGTCGACGTCGTCTATACCCACTCCTCCTCGACCATCTGGGACTTCAACGTGGCCATCAACCAGTTCCGCGAGGGCAGCATCCAGCCGAAGGCCTGGAGCTACAAGCCCAGCGACGTGGGATTGCCGAAGTACATGGATGAATTCGCTGGCGCCCTGCACATCCTGCCGCAGATGACCATCAATAGCTTCTCCACCGTCAGCCCCGGCGGCATCTCCACCTGGACGCGTTACCGGATGCTGACGGGAAAGGCGGAGATGACGCACATCCGGAACCGCCACACCTGGCGCGCGGCCCTAGATGTGAGAAACCAGTTCCGCACCGGCGGCGGCGGCGGCAACACGAGCGGCAACTTCACCTTCAGCGACTATTGGGTGCGCAAGGATGACGATGGCAATTCGCCGCGGTCGGACCTTGGCCGGTCCTGGGCCGCGTTCATTCTCGGCCTGCCGAACAACGGCTACTCGGTCACTTACAACGACAACTACGCGATGCACAACCCGTACTACGGCTGGTTCGTCCAGGACAACTGGCGCATCGCCTCGAAGCTGACGCTGAACCTGGGCCTCCGCATGGAGTACGAGCTGGGCCCGACTGAGCGGTACGACCGGATGCTGGGAACGTTCGATCCCGCCGCCGCCATTCCCCTGGCCAAGGGCGCGCAGGCGGCCTATGCGGCCCAACCCATCCCCGAACTGCCCGCGAGCCAGTTCGTGATCGCCGGCGGCTCGAAATACGTTGGCGTGGATGGCGTCCCCCGCCGTCTCTACAAGAACGAGTTCATGTGGCTGCCGCGCATCGGCGCCGCATACCAGATGAATTCGAAGACCGTGCTGCGGGCCGGTTATGGCATCTTTTACGACACCATCAATGTGCTGAATTTCGGGCCTAACCAGTACGGATTTTCCCGCAGCACCAACCCGATTCTTTCCACCGATTTCGGGCAGACGTGGAACGCGCCGGCGGCGGCGAGCCCGGCGGCGTTCAAGAGCCCGCTGGCCGACCCCTTCTGGGTCCGCGCCGACGGCACCCGCTTTGACGCGCCGATCCGGAACAGCCTGGGCATCATGGCGCGCGCCGGCCGCGGGTTCGACTATACCGACTACAACATCCCGCACGCCCGCCAGCAGCGCTGGCAGGCCGGCTTCCAGCGCCAGTTGTCCGGCTCCACCGTCATCACCGTCTCGTATGCGGGCTCCTACTCGGACCACATCTCTCTCCAGACCAAGCTCGACACGCTGCCGGAGAAATATTGGGCCGACGGTCTGGCGCGGAACGACGCGGTGGCCTCCAACATGAACGCCAACGTGCCGAACCCCTTCTACCTCGGCAATCTGAATCCCGCCGATTTCCCTGCCGCGGTCTGGGCCGATATGCAGACCAACGGCTTTTTCACCTCCAAGACGATCCGCAAGAACCAGCTTCTGAGGGCGTTCCCGCACATGGCCAGTGGCAACGGCCTGCGCAACACGTATGACTACGGCTACTATACGCGTTCCGATGAATTCCAGGTGAATTTCGAAAAGCGCTTCAGCCGGGGCTGGAACATGAACATCGGTTATACGGCCATGAAGCTGCGCGAGGCGGATTTCCGTTACAACGAATGGGACACGAAGCCCACCGAAAGAACCTCCAACGACGGCCGGCCCCAACGCCTGGTCGGCACGGGCATTTACGAGCTGCCTTTCGGACGCGGCAAGAAGTTCGGCGGCAGCGTCGCCAAGGGCTGGGATCTGGTGATCGGTGGCTGGCAGCTCGCCGCCACTTATGAATGGCAGCCCGGCCCGCTGATCGACTGGGGCAACCTCTTCTATTACGGCAATGACATCAGCGAGATCAACAACGTCACCCGGACCTGGGACACCTGGTTCAACACGGCCAACTTCGAGCGCACGGCCGCCAAAGGGCCGGCCGCGTACCACCGCCGGGTCTTCCCCACTCGGGTTCCCGATCTGCGGCGCGACATGACCAACCAGTGGAACGCCAACGTGGCCAAGAACCTCCGCTTTACCGAGCGCCTGAATCTGCAACTCCGCCTCGACGCGCTGAACGTGCAGAACCGGTCGCAGATGAATGCGCCGGTCGTCGATCCGTATTCGACCAACTTCGGCAAGATCACCTCACAGACCTCGGCCACCAACCGGTGGATCCAGGTGCAGGCGCGGCTGCAGTTCTGAGTTCGGCCGGGTTTCAGGCCGCAGCGGCCCGGGAGGCCGCCAGGGGGCGCCTCCCGGGTATTTCTATCCAAGGTGAGAGCCGCGCGTGGAGGCCA
>JBMOMB010000008.1:0-15573 GCA_049325215.1 Acidobacteriota bacterium | reverse complement strand
CGGTCTTCGATTTGGTATGGTCTTTCCAAGCGACTCTCTCCTTTCTTCTCGTAAAAGAATTTCCCAGAAGGCTATCACGCCTCCCGGGGTGAGAGTCGCTACTTTCCACGCTCCGCCGGGCATCCTCTTTATTTCAGTGGAACTATAACTTCAATTTTGGGACGCCGCAAGTCAATTTCAATGAGTTGAACATGCTTCAATTCTCTTCCCTCGAAGACTTGCAAAACGTACGCCCCCATTTCGAGTCCGGCAACAATAAACTTTCCGTTCCGCACAGGTGATTCCCGGCTTTCTGTCAGAAAAACACCCTGGACACGCACCCACCAATCCTTCCCATCCTTGGGTGAAGGGATCAGCCTTCCTTCAATTGTGAGATTTCCCCCAGGCCACAACTGAAGACCGACCGTCATGGCTACGCCTATTCTGACCCACAACTCGGGCACATTGACGACGACGAGCCTGCGTCCCATGCCCCCGCCAGAGCTGGTGACGACGACTAAGTAGTCGCCATACGGGATCTCTTTCACGGTGCGATCATGCGTCTTCTTGACTAGCTGCCAGTTTCTTTGAAACTCATACAGGTATATCTGCGGATTCTTGACTTCCTGTCCAAATGGGTCGAAGGCGCTTATGTGTATCGTGGCGTGCGGTCTCTCCCATTCAGACGACTGCCCTATGCATTGATTGCTCATTCCCGCCATGCTGGCAATCAACGTAATAATTCGGCTCAGGAGGGGGCCTCTCATCACAACCATCTTGTACCGCCTCCGATTTCTTGGACAGTTTTTTGAATTATCGTCATGTGGCGGGCTCGAGGGCAAGCAGGGCCTGGTGGGCCTGCCGCGGGGATTGGAACTGGAGCCGTTCGACCAGCCACTGCTCGTTGTAGCGCTGGCGGAATTCTTCGAGCGCTTCGGCGTGTTGCCGTGCGCGATTTCCACCCAAGCAAGGGCTTCCCTGTGTTCTCCATTCTCCCGACGCGCCGCTCGTGCGGCTTGTTTGCCGGCGTGAGCCGGGCGAAGTCGTGCTCACGGAATGGCCTGCACGCCGTGGTGATCTTCCTGCCGCGCCGCGGAGCCCTCTTCGCCAGCCGCCAGCAACGCCTCGCACTACTGGGAGAGCGGCCCGCTATGAGGTCGGTCTTGACCAGGAAGCACGAAAATGACGCGGGCGCTTTCAGGCTCTGCGGCGCATTTCTCAAAAAGAGGATAACAACTTCTCTGGCCCCGCCGCGGCGGCGCCGGCACCCTGCGACTTGCTCTTTCAAACGGGAGGAATTCCGGCCGGAATCAGCGGTCCGCCGCGCCGCCGGACAACAAATGAGGCCTGCGTACCACTGATTCCCGCTTTGCGCTCCGTGCGGTGGCCGCTCGCTCCCGCGGCCTTTGGCCGCTTTGCTTGCGGCACAGAACTACGCAAGGCCGCTTCCGCAACGCTTCGGTGCCGCGCGCGAAGGCCGCTTGAGCGGCCGCAGCAAGCGGGCACCATATCGGGCCAGCACCCCCGCGTTGGGACCCCCCGCTCCCGCAGCCTGCGGCCGCTTCGCTCGCGGCACTGAACCGCGGCGGATTCCGGCTTCCGCTTCGGGATATCCCTGCCGCGCGCGAAGCGCGGTTGATTCGGGTTCAGCTTCCCGCAGATCGGCGCCGGAGGAAATCCTGGGGATGAATTTTCATCCCCGGGAATGCCGCATACAGCCGAAGGCAAAAAAACGGCGGGCGGCCTGCGCCGCCCGCCGAAGGTACAATCTGCACAGGTACAGACTAGAAGTCGTAGCGGAGCGCCGCCTGGATGAGGCGGGCGTTGCCGACGGTGCTGGAGATGCGGCCGACGGTCTGCGGCGTGGTGATGGTTGCGCCAGGCAGGCCGAAATTCGGGTTGTTGAAAGTGTTGTACATCTCCCAGCGGAAGGTGACGCGGTGCTGTTCCCACGGGAGCTTGAAGCGCTTGACGATGGAGGTGTCGAGGTTGAAGAAGCGCGGTCCGCGGAACGCGTTGCGGCCGGAGGAGCCGATTTCGCCGGCGTTGGGGAACGCCGAGGCGGCAGTGAGCGCGGCGATCTGATCGGGCGTGAAGAACCACACCGCGCCGTCGCGTCGCTGCACGGAGCCGATGTTGCGGTCGCCGCTGTAATTGATGAACGTGGTGGCCGTGGATGGGCCGGTGAGGCGTCCGGAGGACATGGAAAAGACGGTGCCGGACTGCCAGTTGCCCAGCACCCCGATATCCCAGCCGCCGAGGATGGCGTCGAGGACAGGGTGGGCATCCGACATCCACTTGCGCCCCCGTCCCACCGGCAAGGTGTAGGTGCCGGACCAGTTGAACACATGCGGGCGGTCCGCCACGCCGCGGCCCTTGTTCAACCTCATGTTGAAATTATCCATGGGGGCGGTGAAGCCGTTGCCGTCGGCGCTGCCGTTGTCGAGCGACTTGGAAAAGGTGTAATTCATCTCGAATTTCAACGCGCCCATGGTGCGGCGGAAGCTGACCTGCATGGAGTCATACCAGCTTGCACCGTCCTGGGTGCCGAGAAGCACCATGTTGTATTGCGGGAAGTTGCGCAGATAAAACTGGGGAATCCCGGCAGCGGTGTACAGGGAATAGTTGTTGCGGTCCAGGTTGTTGGCCGCGGTGTTGGCCAATTGCTGTTGAACCGTGGTGGCGCCCAGCCGGCTGATCACCGCCTGCGGCGTGCCGAAGATGCGGACCAGCGTATTGGTGGGCGAGGGAGCGGCGCCGCTGCGCTGGAAGTTGATGATTTCCTGGAACGACTCGAGGAAATTGCCGTACACCCTGGGCTGGTTGACGTCCACCCAGTTGAACAGCTTGATGCCGCGCGTGCGGACATAAGCCACGTCGAGGATGGTGTTGCGCATCAGTTCACGCTGGATGCTGAAGTTGTAATGCTGCACGTAGCCCGTGCGCAGCTTCGGGCCGAAGACGACGATCGAGGTCTGCCGGTTGGCAGGCAGGACGAGCTGAGGCGCGGGGGGCGGGTCTGGAAGCGCCGGGTTGTCGCGGACCCGGACGTCGGAGCCCGGAGCGACGTTGGGGAACGTCTGGACGGTCTGGGCGAAGCCGGGCGTGTTGCCGTCGACCAGGCTGGCGGTGGCGCCGATCATGCGGTCGTAAAAAATGCCCCAGCCGCCGCGAACCGCCCACTTGCCGTTGCCTGTGGGGTCCCAGGCGAAGCCGATGCGGGGAGCGAAATTGTTTTTGTCCGTCTCGTACCAGCCGGAGGCGCGCTGAATCTCGGTGTTGTCGAGCTGGTTGAAGTAGCCGATCTGTTCAATCTGTTTCAGCGTGCCCTGGAGCCGGTCGCGCTCGGTGGGGGCGCCGAAGATTTCATAGCGGACGCCGACGTTGAGCGTGAGACGGCGCGTGAGCTTCCAGTCATCCTGGATGAAGCCGGCCCAGTCGCGGAAGTATGTGTTGCGCACGCGCGGCTGGCCGGCGGGCTGGAATTTCTCGAGGTCGGAATAGAACGTCGTCGTGATGTTGCTGACGCGGCCGAGGATGTCGTTGTAGAGGTTTTCGAAGCGCTGGCGGTCGGCCGAACTGATGACCGAGCCCGACGGGCCGATCGACAGCGGCGGAACGTTGTTGTTGGCCGTGGAGAGACTGATGTTGGGGTAGATGCCGGCGGCGTTGTAGCCCCACTGAAGGGTGCGTTTGAAGGTGAAGCCCGTCTTGATGGTGTGCTTGCCGCGCATCCAGGTCAGGTTCTCGGTGAGATCGATGACGGGGGAGTTGCGGCCCTGCGGGAAGTTCGGCAGGATCGGGTTGGTATAGCTGTTGGTGAGAACCTGCGGCCCGGCGATGCGGGCGGGGCGGCGGAAGTCGACGCTGGCCGACTGGTAGCCGACGCGGAGCTCGTTCACCAGGCTGGACGTGATGGCCCAGTCCGAGCCGATAGAGAAGCCCCAGCGGATGCCTCCCTGCGTGCCCTGGGGCTGTCCAGGGAAAGTGGCGTCGGCGCCGTTGAGCTGATCGATGAATTCGTTCTTGAACCAACTGTGGCGGTAAAAGACGCGGTGAGTGGCGGAGACGTTGTAATCGGAGCGGATGGTGTACTGATGGGTGTCGAAGCCGGCGGGGTTGTTGAAGCGGAAGCCGGCGGTGTTGAGGCCGTCGCCGACGTCGGTGTTGTTCGGCGCGGGCAGCATATCGATCAGCTTCTTGGTCGCCGGATCAAACCCGAGCGCGCGCGGATCGTTGGCGACGATGTTGAACGACTGCACGGCGCCACCACCGGGCGGCGTCCACCGGAAGATGCCCTGTTTGGCCTCGTTGGTGAGCACGGTGCGGTTGCGGACCACCTCCTGCGCCGTGCGGACAGTCTGCCAGTTGCCAAAGATGAACCACTTCTCTTTCAGGACCGGCCCGCCGAGCGAAGCGCCGAAGGTGTTCTGGATGAATTTCGGCCGGGCGACGCCGCTGGCGTTGTTGAAGAAGTTGTTGGCGTTGAGCTTGGTGTTGCGGTGGAACTCGAACGCATTGCCGTGCCACTGGTTGGTGCCCGAGCGGGTGATCATCTCAACCTGCCCGCCGGCATTGCGGCCGTATTCGGCCTTGCCGCCGTTGGTGATGACGCGGAATTCTTCAATTGAATCCACGTTGAAGGCGGTAAGCGACAGCCCAAGGCGCGGCACGACCGCATCGTTGGCGTCGATGCCATCGAGGCGGGTATTGTTGGAGCCCTGCCGCGTTCCATTCACGCGGGAAAACGAGTTGTCGCCGGGATCAATGGAGACTCCCGGCGTGTACGGAACCAGCGCCATGGGGTTGCGCGCCAACTGGGGCAGGGTGTCGATGTCGCGCAGCGTGACGCTGCGGCCCACCTGTGCGTCCGAAGTATTCACGCGGATGGCGCTGGCTTCCACGGTGACGCTCTCGGCGAGCGAGCCCACTTCAAGCTGTACGTCCTGGCGGATGGTCACCGCGACGTTCAGCTCGATGTTTTCCACCTGCGCCTTGCGGAAGCCCGGCGCTTCCACGGTCAACGAATAGTTGCTGGCGGGTAGCGATGGGAACAGGTAATACCCGGTCTCATTGGCCGAGGCCGAGACGGTAACACCAGTGCGGTTGTTGCGAACCGTTACGTTCGCGTTGGGAACCACGGCGCCCGCCGGGTCCGTCACGACACCTTCAATACGGCCATTGGAGACCTGCGCCGCCAGAGGGACTGCCAGCGGCGCGAAGGCGGCGAGGGAAATGGAGAGGATCAGCAGCGCATTCGAAGCACGCATTCCGGATGCTCCTTCAGTTGAAATCACAGCCGAGCCCGGCGCCGGATGCCCGGGCCGAGCAGCTCCTCCGGCGGGCCGCCGGGGTGATGGCTTTCTGAAGAGCCTCAACTTCAGCACATGGCGACGGGGCCCCTGTGCGACTCCCAGAATCCCCAGCAATCCAGCCCAGATTTGCCGAAATTCTAACACAGGTCACACGTCCAGAAGCCTTGAAACTGAGTCCCCGCACAATGAATCTTTGTTCACTTGCCGGAGCCGGCGGGAGCGAAACCTCACGGCTGGGGGACGAATCGAATGGATGTGACTCTTCCCGCAGGAGCTCGTCTATAATAAAGAGGTGGCGGATCCGGGCCGGAGGAGGCAGCTTCTTCCCGCCGCCAGGCAAAAGCAGGAACAACGAATGAGCAGCCGATTTCAGAATACGCTGGTGACGCTGTCCGGCATCCTGGTGGCGGTGCTGCTGGTGGGGGTGGTGCTGGGGCAGAGCCGCCCGGCGGCATCCTCGGATCCATACCGCCACCTCAACGTCTTTACCGAGGTTCTGGCCAAGATCAAGTCCGACTACGTGGAAGAGCCGGACATGAAGAGCGTCTCTCTGGGCGCGGTGAACGGGCTGCTGGTTTCGGTGGATCCGTTTGCCTGCTACCTGAATGCAGACCAGTACAAGCAGTATCTGAAGACGCTCGAGAATCCCCGCGCAGGCGTGGGACTGATCCTGAGCCGGAAGTACGGCTACGAGATCGGCGTGGTGGCTTCGATCCCCGGTTCGCCCGCGGAAAGGGCGGGGCTGGCGACGGGCGACATCATCGAGGCGATCAACGGCATTCAGACGCGCGACATGCCGCTGGCTTACGCCGATGTGCTGCTGCACGGGGAACCGGGCACGACGGTGGAGTTGACCGTGCTGCGGCTGAGCCGTCCCGAGCCGGTGAAGGTGAAGCTGACGCGCGCGGTCGTGCAGGCGCCTCCGCTGGAAGCGCGGATGCTGGATGGGGAGACGGGCTATATCGCCGCCACGGATCTGCGCGCCGGAAAGACGCAGGCAGTGGCCGAGGCGGTCCGCCAGTTGGCGGCAAAGGGCGCGAAGAAGCTGGTTCTGGATCTGCGCAACTCGGCGCTGAGCGTGCCGGAAGAGGGCGCCGCTCTGGCGAACCTGTTCCTGGACAAGGGGACGATCGCCACAGTGAAGGGCCAGACGGTGAAACCGCAGAACTATGAAGCGTCGCCCGAGAAGACGGTGTTCCGCGGTCCGCTGGTGGTGCTGACGAACCGCGGCACTACGGGCGCCGCCGAGGTGGCCGCCGCCGCTCTGGCGGCCCACAAGCGGGCAGAAATCGTGGGCGAGCGGACCTATGGCGACGCCGCCGTGCGCAAGCCGGTAGCCACGGGCGATGGCGGGGCGGTGTTGCTGGCCGTCGCCAAGTATTACGCGCCCGACGGCAAGGCCATCAGCGAGACTTCCGTCATCCCGCAGCATCTGGTAGCCGACGCCGCTCCGCAGACCTTCGAAGAGGATGAACCCGGCATGCCCGCGCCTCAGGATCTGAAGCAGCCGGAGCGCAAGGAGGACGCGGTCCTGAAGAAGGCGCTGGAGGTTCTTTCCGGCAGGCAGGCGCAGGCCGCCGCCAGCCCGTACAGCGGAGCTGGGGCCGGCCAGTACTCGAACAAGGGGGCATAGAGCAGTTCCCATGCCGCTGTACGAATACAAATGCGACCACTGCGAAGAGGTCTTTGAAGTCATCCAGAAGTTCAGCGACGCTCCGTTGTCGACGCACGACAAGTGCGGAGGCTCGGTGCGGCGGCTGATCTCGGCGCCAGCCATTCAGTTCAAGGGCACCGGCTGGTACATCACCGACTACGCCCGGGCCGGCAGCCAGAACGGCGACGGCAAGAACGGCAAGAGCAGCGCCGGTTCTGAAGCGAAAGCCGAGTCCACGGCCAAGAGCAGCGACACCGCCGCCAAGAGCTAGGGCGTGCCGGTGGAGCTGCTGTACCTGTCCCACTGCGTGCCGAACCCGCCCGACAAGGGCGAAAAGATCCGTGCATACCACGAACTCACTTTGCTGGCTGGGCGCTACCGCGTTCACCTGAGCTGCTTCGCGCGCTCCGAGCAGGAGATGGAAGACGCCAGGAGACTGCTGGACCGGTGCGCCTCCGTCTATGTGGCGCCTCTGTTTCCCTTCCCGTTGCATCTGGCGCGTGCGGGCGCGCGCTTCCTGCTCGGCGCATCGCTGAATGATGCGTTCTATTCGAGCCGGCGTTTCTCAAGGGACCTGCTCGAGCTGATCGAAAGCCGCCGGATCGCTGGGGCGGTGGCGTACACGGCCGTGATGGCGCCGTTCGTGCCGGAAGGCATGCCCTTCGTGCTCGACATGACGGACGTCGATTCAGAGAAGTGGCGCTCGTATGCGAAGCACCGCAAGCCCTCGTTTTTGTTTCAAACAGAGGCAGAACGTCTTGTGCAACTGGAAGTCCGGGAGGCGCGGCGGGCGGAGCTCACGCTGCTGACTACAGCCGCCGAGAGAGACGTGATGCTCAGGCATGACCCGCGGTTGCGCTGTGAAGTGATGGAGAACGGCGTCGATTTCGACTACTTCGATCCAGCGGCCTGTCCGGGAGACCCGCCGCTGGCGGCGCGGCGCTACCTGTTGTTCTGCGGCACGCTGGACTATTATCCGAACGAGCAGGGCATCGTGGAGTTTGCGCGCAACGTCTTTCCGCTCCTGCGCCAGCGCGACCCGGGGCTGGAACTGCTGATCGTGGGGCGCAATCCGGGCCCGCGGGTGTTGGCTTTGAGCGCTTTGCCGGGCGTGGAGGTGACGGGAACGGTGAGCGACGTCCGCCCGTACTACCGGCACGCGCTGGCTACGGTGGCGCCGCTGCGGATCGCCCGCGGGATTCAGAACAAGGTGCTGGAGTCGCTGGCGATGAACCGGCCGGTGCTGGCATCGCCGGCCGTCTGCCAGACCTTCGGCGGCCGGTTGCCTGAGGGAGTCCGGTGTTGCGCTTCGCCGGAAGACTATGCCGAGCCGGCGGGCGGAGGCGACCTCCGCCAGAGTGCCCGGGCGCGCTTTTCGTGGAAGAAAAACCTCGCCGTGCTGGAGCGCGCCGTGGCGGAGCTGGGGAGGCGCGGGTGAAGCCCTGCATCTTTTTCGACCGGGACGGCACGCTGATCGAGGAGCGGAATTACCTGTCCGACCCGGAGCAGGCTGTGCTGATTCCCGGCGCCGCAGAGGCGGTGCGGATGGCGCGGGCGGCAGGTTACCTGGCGGTCGTGCTGACCAACCAGTCCGGCGTAGGACGGGGCTACTTCAGCATGCAGGACGTGGAGGCGGTGCACCGCCGGATGGAGGAGATGCTCGCAGCGGAGGGCGCGAGGCTGGACGGGATTTACATCTGCCCGCACGCGCCGGAGGAAGATTGCGGGTGCCGGAAGCCCCGCACCGGGCTGGTGGAGCGGGCCGCGCGAGAGCTGGATATCGACCTGGCCCGCTCCTGGATGATCGGCGACAAGGAGGCGGACATCGAACTGGCGGCAAACGCCGGCATGAAGAGCGTCCTGGTAATGACGGGTTATGGGGAGGCGAGCGCTTCCGGCGTGAGCGCCACGCTTTCGGCGCGGGATGTGATGTCGGCGGTGGAGAAGGTCCTCGCCTTCACGGCCGCGGCGCGGGAGGTGCGCCCCGAGGCTCCGGACGCCGGGACGGATTGACGCCGGCGGTCCGGTCTGGAATACTGACCTGAGGTTGCCGGGCCAGCCGGGAGGGGCGATTCACTTTTCCAGGTTATTGTCACGGGCCCCGGCGGCCTTTGTTTGAAATCCAAAGCGAGCAGAGAAGAGGGGCCATGCGGCTATTCGTGATCGAGCGGGAAATCCCCGGCGCGGGAAGCCTGGATAGGGAGCAGTACCGCCAGGCGGCCAGGCGGTCTAACGAAGTCCTGAAACAACTCGGGCCGGATATCGAATGGGTGGAGTCTTTTGTCGGCGCCGACAAGCTGTACTGCGTGTACCGCGCGGCCGACGAGAGCCTGATCCACCGCCACGCGGAACTCAGCGGCTTCCCCGCGAACCGCGTCACCGAGATCCGGACGATGTTGGATCCGGCGGCAGCAGAGCAGGAATAACCGGAACGAAGGCCGCCCCACGGGGCGTCCCCCGGGCCGCGGCCGGCGGTGGACATTGCGGACCGCTGCGTCTCGCGTCTGCGGCGCTTCGGCCGCGGCACAGATTACCCTTGCGGCCCTGCTACCCGCGGCACTGCCGGATGCCTGCCTGCGCACAAAAAGACAACCGCGGGCAGCAGCCGCGGCACCGGGCCAGCCTCCACGCCCAACTGGCAGCTCCGGCTTCTTGACATTTGCTGCTCTCGTCCCGCAGTGGCCCTTCTTTATGTGTGGTCTTTCGCGAGCCGATTCGGGCGCCTCCCAGCCATTGATGCCGTAATGTAACAAGAGCACCAGCTCCCCCAGGCTCCAGCTTCTGGAGCCTGACGTTCAGGATCGTTCTTGATGCATCTGCCGGCGGAAACAGATATGCAGGAGTGCCGCCATTGCTGACCCATGCCATAGGCAGGGCCGTCATAACCTTCAGCAAAGGTATTCCAGCTTTTCTGCCCTGGAAGCAAATCCAGTATGCCGCCGCGACGGCACGGAGACTGGAGCTCCGCAGGGTTGCTGAGGCTTGCGCCGCCTTCGCCGGGGGCTCTGGCGGCTGCGGTGGAGGCAGACGTCCTGCCGCTGGAGGCAAATAAGAGGCGAAACAAGACTGCCGGATCTGATTTTAGAGCTTGACAACGGATCTGACTTCGGTTAACGTTAGAGTTTCGGCCAGTTGATTTCTCGTTTATCAACTGACCAGCCAGCCAGGTAGTCGCCCTGGCCGTTGCGCAGATCTCCTCCACTGCGCGAGAGCCGCGATGAATCAGTCCTATTTTATCGTAGTCCTGGCGCATTCCCTCCACGGCCGGTTACGGCGTTTCCACATCGATCAGAAGGTTGTCTTCGCCGTTTTAGCGCTGGCTTTACTGGGCTGTTTCACGCTGTTCGGGATGGTGTCAAGCTACGTCCGCATGGCGTGGAAGGTCTCCAATTACAATGACCTGCGGCAGGAAGCTGAAGTGCTCCGGGCGCGGTATCAGCGGCTGCTGACCGAGACGCAGGAAGCCAACGAAGAGGTGGCCAAGCTGTCGGTCTTCGCGGCGGAGGTCTCCATGGCGTACGGCTTGCACCGCCAGCCCGCCTATCCCTCCGAGGCGGAGCCGGCGCTGGCCAGCGTGAAGCTGACTCCGTCGCTGCCTGAAACCCTGGAGACTTACAATAAGCTCCGCACCGCATCCCTTACAGCCAGCACGAGGTTATCTTCCCGCCGCTGGCTGGTGAACACAACCCCGAGCCTCTGGCCCGTGACCGGGCGGCTGCTGAGCAATTTCGGCACACGCGAGGATCCCTTCCACGGCCACATGGCGTTTCATACGGGAGTGGACATCAGCGCCGCGGTTGGCACGCCGGTCAAGGCGGCTGCCGATGGGATCGTGATCGAGGCCGACTGGATGGGCAACTACGGCAAGCTGATCGTGCTGGATCACGGCCGCGGATTGCAGACGTTCTACGCACATCTGTCGCGGATCGACGTCATTCCTGGACAGGAGGTGCGGCTCGGACAGATCATCGGCGGCACAGGACAGACCGGGCGGGCGACTTCGCCGCATCTGCACTATGAAGTGCGCCGCGGGGGCGTGGCCGTGAACCCGTACGGATACCTGGCGCGCTCGGCGATGTCGACTCCGGATCCGGCGCGGGACTTCCCCTTCTGAAGCCGGCGCGAAGACATCTCGCCCCGCGGGAGGGGGCGGCCAGGGTCCGGTTCTGTGCCGCACACGAACGCCGCGCGAGCGGCAGAAGTCAGCGGTCTCCGAGCCGATGCCCGTGGCGTGGCAGCCCCGCGTTGACGCCGCTGGCTCCCGCAGCCTGCGGCCGCTTCGCCCGCAGATCCGAACGCGGTACCGGCTGCGCCAGTCAGGCAGCCCGCGCCGGCACGGCTCTGTCAGCGTGTTTCATGCAACCTGCCTGGTGATGAAAGGCATCCATCGACTGTGAGATCTTTGCCCGGAAGCAGGAGCGGCGCGTGTCCGGGAAGCCGCTGGACACCCGGCGGCGCTTTGATACCGGGCGCATGGAGCCGCAGGGCGTTTCTTGGCGGTCTCGGCGTTTGCCTGGCAGCGCAGAATCCCGCGGCGGGCCCTGAGTGGCGCAGGTATCTCGATCCGGCGACGGAGTTCGAGGTGCTGGTGCTCACCGATCCAAAATTCCAGAGCCGCTTCCCTGCCCCGCCCGCCATCGCCGTGGACCGGCGCAGCCGGACGCTCGTTTATGCCAGCGACCGCAGCGGGCAGTGGCAGCCGTGGGTGATGGACCTCGCCACCGGGCAGAACCGGCAGCTTGGCTCGCACGTTTCTTTCCTGCCGGAGACCCTGACGCTCTCCGCCAGCGGGCGGGAGGCCATTTTTGCTGCCGGCGAGCGGCTGGTGGCGATGACGGTCACGAATCTGAAGGTGCGTCCGCTGACGGTGCTGGCGCCGGGCGCGGAGTGGGCCAGCCCCATCGCACCATCGCCGGACGGAACGGCGCTGTTCTATACCGAGAAACGCGACGGCGTGTGGCGGATTCAGCGGCTGGCGGCGGCGCGTCCGGCGCCTTTGGAAGTGGTTTCAGCACAGGAGCCGCTGCTCGCGCCAGCACCGAATCCGCGCCGCGCGATGGTGCTGTGGCGGACGCAGGCAGGCGGGCTGGAAGTGGCGGCGTTCGACGGCTCGCTGAGGAGGAGGCTGGAGGTTCCCGAAGGGCGCGTGCTGGAGGCGTACTGGTCGCCGGACGGCCAGTCGGTGCTGTATCTGCATGAGGCGCGCGGGGAGAGGCCGGGGACGGCCATTCGCGAGCAGAGGCTGGATTCGCGCGAGGACCGGCTGGTGGCGGCGACGAGCCAGTTCGGGCGGTTCTCGAGCAACGCCAATGGGAGCGTGTTCGCCGGCGCGAGCCGGAGCCCGGCATCGCCCTACGTGCTGATCTTGCTGCGCATCAACCGGAGGGAACTGGCGCTGTGCGAACACAAGGCGTCGGACGTGGCGATGGCGGCGCCGGTGTTCACGCCGGACAGCCAGAAGATCCTCTTCGTCAGCGACCGGCTGGGCAAGCCGGCGATTTTTCTCATCAGCGTGGAGAAGCTGATCGAGAAAACCGACTCGTAACTGGACGGGGTCGGGTTCAGCGGACGAAGCGGAAGCTTTCGATGGCCACTTGTGCGCTGCGGTAGATGCGGCGGCCAGCGAGGTGAAAGTCGACGACAAGCTCCTCGACATCCGCCTGAAGCGAACCGGAATCCCACGGGAAACGCAATAGAGTGCGGCCTGCCCGCGCCACAGGCTGGAGGCCCAGGCTGGCCCGGCGGCGCCGGCCAGCGTGGCGCGAGATCAGCAGCACCTCCAGCGCTACCGTGCCTTCGATCCTGTCGGCGTTGGTCACGGTGATTTCGAGCGCCGTGCAGCAGTCCGGTTTCACCGGCCAGGGCAACTCCTGGACCGCCTTCATCCAGATCGGTTGGCGGTCGACGTTCTCGAACTGCCATCCGAGCGGCGTATCGCGCACGATCAGCGAACTGGCGGGCGGTTGCATCGCAGCGCCTGGCAGCACCCAATAGACGCCGGAAAAAGGGATCTCTGTCAGCGGCGGCATGCGCCGGAGGAAGCGGGAGCGAGCACCATGCTGGGCCGGCGGCGGGACGGGAGACTGAAGGCGGGAGGACTTCGGCGCGGGTGCGATGAGGACGGCCCCGGAAAGCAGGTTTGGATCGGAATAGCCACCGGAGCGCTTCGCGTTCGAAGAGGGTGGATGCCAGCCGCCAGCATCCCGCTCCGGCACTTTGACCACGATGAGAAGCGCGGCCAGCACGGCGGCAGAGGCGCTTGCCGCAGCCACCGCCCGTGCGCCCCAGATCCGCGGGCTTCGCCCGGACTCCGCGGAGGCCCAACAAAAACCTGCCCCGAGGGCGCCAGCGGCGGCGGCAAGCGCTCCCGCGCCTGGCCATCCCACCAGGGCAGCGAGGATGCCCGCGTGAAGCAGCCCCGCGCTCATCCAGGGCGAAGCGGGACGGCGTGGGCGGGGCGCCGCTTCATCGATGAACAGGAAGCCGCGGGGCGGCCAGCCCGGTTGCTCCGTGCTCTCCGATTCAGCCGGGAAGATCCGGCGGAGCGCGCGTCCCGCCGCGAAACCGGCAGCGGCGCACCCCGGCAGCAGCAGCGGATGACCGGTTCCGGCCAACGCGCCCAGCGGCACGATCCAGGCACCTGCGGCTGCCAGCAAGAGGCAGGCGGCGCCCTCAGACCTCCTGTAGCCGATGCAGACGGCGGATGCCGCCCGGGCTGTGATCCGGATTGCTTCGACGCTGAGGGCCACAGCTATCACAGCACGGAGGAGGGCTTCCGGCATGCTCCACAACCCCGCGAGAAGCCATTGAACCAACAGGAGCGAGAAGCAGGCGGCCAGGAGCAAAGCCGCCGAAACAGGCAGCCAGGCAGTCGAGAGGCTGCTTCTGTGCAGCGGCTCTTCAAGTTCACCCTCGAACAGCATGGAGCCCTCCTGCAGGTTTCCGCGCTGATCCAGACTGTCTGACACCACACTGCGAGAGAAGTTCCCCTGGCCTCGTCCGTTTGCGCCGGGCTGCCACCGGCGCCTGAAGGGAAGCTTTCGGCGCCCGCGCGGCCCGTGGCCGTTGTTTGTTCCGCTACTACAGCAGCCTTGTGATAGATTTGAAGGGTTAGGCTCTCGCTTGAGGTAGTCCGCGTGCAAGTCTTTTTGCAGGGCAAGTTGCTGGGGATCGAACCGTTCATCCACAGCACGCGGGGCGGCTTTGCCGCTCTCGCCGGGCGGTGCCTGTATGTTTCGCTGCTCATGGAAGCGCTGCCGCGGACGCTGCTGGACCGGCTGGGACTGGCGCGCGAGCTGCTGGGATCGTGCGGCGGCGGGCAGTTTCTCACGGTGTTGCCGCAGGAGAGCCTGGACGAAGCCAACGGATTTCTGGTGGATGCCACGCGGCGGCTGTCGGCTTTTTCGGGCCATGAACTGCGGCTGGCGTGGTCGAACACGGAGAACCTGGGCGCGTGGAGCGACATCCGCAAGCGCCTGGACGCGGGTTTCCGCAAATGGCGCGGACTGAACGCGGTGGATCCGGCGGGCGTGTTCGAGCCTTACGTGGAAACTGGCGACGATTCCTACTTTGAGCGTCTGTTCCTGGGCTTGCCGGCAACATCGGCCGCCGTGTGGGACAGCGAAAGCGAAGGCATGCTGCGAGAGGAAGGCGAGCCGCACTGGCTGGCCACGCATTTTGCGCAGATGCCGGGCGGCTGGCCGGCGGGCGTGGAGGAGCTGGCGGCGAGGGCGCGCGGGCGCAAGACCTGGGGCGTGCTGCGAGGCGACGCCGATCAGTTCCAGGCGCGCCTTCAGAAGGCAGAGACGCTGGAAGAATTCATCCAGCTTTCGGTCTTCTACAAGCAGTTTTTTCTGGGCGAAGTGCAGACTCTGTGCGGGCAGCCGGAATTCCGCGACAAGACGACGGTGCTGTACACAGGCGGCGACGAATTCGCCATCGCCGGCAGTTGGGATGCCCTGCCGCCGTTCGCGCAGGCGATCGAGCGGGTGTTCCGGCGCTCGAGCGAGGAACTGCTGAAGGATTTCCCCGGCGTTGAGGGCAAGACGCTTTCAATGGGCATTGCACTGGCGCCGGCGCCGGAGACGGAGCCACTGGCCGTGTACCGCGAGGCTGGACGGCAACTGGAGGCGGCCAAGTGCCTGGGGCGGGACTCGGTGGCCGTGTTCGGGAAGGTGCTGGACTGGAAGCAGCTCTCCGAAGCGGCCGAACTGAAGGATTTGATGGTGCGGATGGTGGACCGGTATCATTGCTCGCCGCAGTTTCTGGGCGAGCTCGGCGCATTTTACCGGGAGACCGACCGGGTGCTGCCCGCCAAGAGCGCGCGGCGGCTGCTGGAGACCCAGCAGCGGCCGTGGCGGCTCCACCGGCGGCTGAACCGTGTACTGGACGGGCCCGAGCGCAACCGGGAGTTCGAAAAGGCCCGGCAGGCGGTGCTGGCGGCGTTCCTGACGCGCGGTCAGGCGCAGTTGAAGCTGAAGCCCTCCGGGCGGGTGGCGCTGGAGTGGGCCCGGATGACGGAAGAGGCCGAACGAGCATGAACGAACAGGAAGCAAGACAGACCCCGCAGGAAGCCGCGGAGAGCGCCGCGGTTATGCCAGAAGCTGCAACGGCCCCGCAGGCGGC
>JBMOMB010000007.1:0-16345 GCA_049325215.1 Acidobacteriota bacterium | reverse complement strand
GGCTGCCCAGGGTAGCCTCGAACCGCTGCATCGCGCGGCGGTCTTCGATTTGGTATGGTCTTTCCAAGCGACTCTCTCCTTTCTTCTCGCAAAAGAATTTCCCAGAAGGCTATCACGCCTCCCGGGGGTGAGAGTCGCTACTTTCCACGCTCCGCCGGGCATCCTCCCCGCCGAAGTCAACAGAACCGCTCAAGATCTGGAGCCACTTATGCACCGTGGGCAGGTTGCCGTATGGAGAGAAGTCTGCCCAGCCATTGCTCGATGTCAGTTCGCCGGAGGGCACATCGCACGACTTCGTCCACTCGTCGTCGCCCGTGCCGAGGTTGTTTACCCAGCCGCCGATCACTCTGTCACACCCAGCCCCGAAAACGGTGCCCCAGAGTGTGAAGTAGGTCGCTGAACACACCGGATCATCAGGTGAGGGGTTCGTGGCGGTTATCGTGAACCATCCGTTGCCGTGAAACTGACCGCTGATGGGCCAAGAAGCGCTCCTGCAGGAACTCTTGAACGTACTGCCGCTGATGTTCCCAGAAGGATCCTGCGAAAGACTGAAGGTCCGGCCGCCGTAGATGCTACTCCACGTATTTCCGGCAACCGATTGGCATTGGCCAAACAGCATCGAAGCCCACGCTGCATGTGCAAGCAGCGCGAGGGCAATTGGCACAGAATTGCGCATCGAGATTCCTCTATCTTAGCCTTAATGGAGTTCACGCTGGAGCATGGATAATGTCAAGCCATTTCTGTAAAGTCGTTTTTCTTCGGATTCGTCCAGGCCGCTGCCTTCCATTCTCCCCCGCCCCACGATTTCCTTGGACACTGATTTGCGATAAGGAGTGTCAGGATGTCCAACACGAAACAAGCGGATTCCGGGCCCGCGCAAGGAGCCCGGAGGGCGGCTGAAGCGGGGCCGGAATCCGGCCGCGGCAGCAAGGGCCGCTGGTCGGCCAAGTGCAAGATGAGCGTAGTGCTGGAACTGCTCCGCGGCGCTGATCTGGAGTCAACGAGCCGCAAATACGGCGTCACAGCAGCGACTCTCTCGGAGTGGCGCGAGGCTTTTCTGGCGGCCGGCGAGGAGGGGCTCAGGATCCGGCAAGAGGATCTGGCCGGTGAGCAGGGCCGGTGCGAGAATCATCAGCGGGTAGCCAGCCCGGCGATGGAGAACGGACTGCCGGCACGTTGCATCCGCAAGGCGCAGGAATACCCTTGGGCATTATGCTGCGTCATGACCACGGCTCGCCGTTCATGAGCGACGACTTTCAGCGTGAGATCCGTTTTCTCGCCCCTGGAGTCTTCACCAGCCTTCGTGCGCGAGCCCGAAGGCAACGGCTGCATCGAACGCTTCTTCCGCACTCTCAAGGAGCAGCTTCTTTGGGTGCGGCACTTCGAAACCCTGGAGGAACTGGCCGAAGCGCTCGAAGAATTCCGCCAGCGCTACAACGAGCACTGGCTGGTCGAACGGCTCCACTTTCAATCCCCGCGGCAGGCTCACCAGGCCATGCTTGCCCTCGAGACTGCCCCACGACGATAATTCAAGAGACTGTCCAAGAAATCGGGTGCGGTACACCGCGACAGACCCAATTCGGGGACTTGTTCCCATTTGACCGTTCGTGTAGACTACCGCGTAGGTAATGTCATATGGCTACCACGCTCGAACAGATCGCCCAGTTTCTCTCAGAAGAAGGCCTGCAGCATAGGGTTGACAGAGAGCGGAATGCCGTCTTCGTGGGGTTCAGGACCGTTCAGTACCGAGATGAAAGTGGTGAACCCTCTCTGTTAGTGGTTATTAAACTATTAGAAGATGGCGAGTACATCGAGATTTTTTCTCCAATGTGCTACTGCTACAAGGATGGCCCGCACAAAGAGGTGGTTTTTCAAGCCTGTCTGATGGTGAGTTACGCTACGAAGCACCTGCAATTTGAGTACGACCCTGGAGATGGTGAGATCAGGGCCGTTATTGAGTTTCCTTTAGAAGATGCACCGTTGACCAAGCGGCAGCTTCTCCGATGCGTGCACGGGCTAGTCCAGATCGTCGACAAGTATGATCCAATGATCCGTGGAGCGATGACGAACGGAGAAATCAAACAACCGCCAAGCGAGAGCGCCGAAGAGCTTTTGCGTTTGTTCCGTGAATTTCTTGAAGAACGCCGACGTGCAGCCTCCAGCCGGAATCTCGATTTGGAAGAGTAGGGCGGCGAGATGTCGCGGTATGACAAGTATGAACCGCAGGCCGTCGAGATTCTACGGCACGCGCAGGAAGTTGTTCGTCTCGAGTCACGTCCCGAGTGTACCGCTGAGGATTTGCTCCTCGCTTTCTTGCGATCTGGAAGTGCAGCGCTCCGGGAGCTTCTGGAGACCAATGGCTTACGGCTGAAACCGGAGCGTGAATCTGCTGGACCGGACCCCCACGAAACTCGAGAGACAGCACCCGGACAAAAAATAAAGCTCTCACCCGAATTTCGTGAAATCCTGGACCGCGCAGAATCATTGGCCGGCGCGTCTTGCTCCGTCAGCCCACTTCATCTGTTGCACGCAGCATGGCCCACAATAGCCGACAAGTTTGCCAGCATGGTGGTCACTCGATCAGGGGAAGCCGTGTCGCCGAACCAGATTCAATTGCCCGAACTGAGCGTAACACAATCGCGCTTAGAAAAGCCTCGATCTAGTCAGAGCGCTTACGTTTCCACACCCCTCCGTGTACTGCCAGAATTAGGCCGTGAGCTCACTGCCTCAGAGCGGAAGTTTCCCGTAATTGGCCGCGATGACGAATTGACGAGCGTCACTGGGATACTATTGAAGTTTTTTAAGCCAAACGTTCTTTTGGTGGGCGAGGCTGGCGTAGGCAAGACTGCGCTGGTGGAAGCGCTGGCTGATCGGATTCGGCAAGGTTCCGTGCCTACCGGGCTGGCGGGCGCTCGAATCTTTGAGGTCCCGGTGAGTAATCTGCTGGCGGGGACAGGTCTGTTCGGCTCATTGGAAGACCGAATGAAAGCGCTGATAGCCGAGTTGGAGAGCGTTCCGAATCTCATCCTATTCTTGGATGAGATTCACCAGTTAACTGGCAAAGGAAGCGGCTTAGGAGATATCTTAAAGCCTGCGTTGGCGCGTGGAAAGTTTCGTTGCATTGGCGCGACAACCCCCGCTGAATACCACCGGGCGATAGCGCCAGATGCCGCCCTCAATAGGCGGTTCGAGGTGGTCCATGTACAGGAGCCCGACCGGGCGGCTGTCGGAAAGATCCTCGACGGCCTTCGCGCACCGCTGGAAACGCACTATCGCATTACGGTCCCCGCGGACATCATGAGTTTGGTCGTTGATCTGACGGAGTATTATCTGCCACACCTGCGTTTCCCCGACAAGGCCATCGACGTATTGGACCGTGCGTTGAGTCATGCTTCGCAATCGGGGCGGAGCAATCTCGATCCGAGGTTTGTGCGGGAGGCCGTGGCCCGCCTCTCCGGAGTTGCTTTCGTGGAGGATTCGGCTGACTTTCGGAACCGCTTAGACAACCTGGAATCCCTCTTGAGCAGCGACATCTTGGGTCAAGAGGAGGCCGTCCGCGCTGTTGCCGCCATTGTACGGATGGCCAAGCGAAGGCTTGATTTGAGGCCAGAACGTCCCGACGGCGTGTTCCTGTTTCTGGGGCCGACTGGCGTTGGGAAAACGGCCTTGGCGGGATCCCTAGCCCGCCATCTAACCGGCAGAGACGACTCGCTAATACGCCTGGACATGTCAGAATTCTCCGAGTCCCACACGGTAGCTCGCATCATTGGCTCGCCTGCGGGTTATGTGGGCTATGAGGATCAACCTCAGGTATTGGCTGAATTGAGTCGAAACCGGTCCGGCGTCCTCTTGTTGGACGAGATCGAAAAAGCCCACCCGGCCGTGCACCGGCTATGGCTGCAGGCGTTGGACGCGGGTCGGCTCACAGATGCCAGAGGCAATCAGTACTCGCTCTCGACCATCACGATTGTTGCCACGGCAAACACTGGCCCCGCAAGGCAAGCGTCAGGCATTGGATTTGCGGTTGCATCACGGGAGGGCGCAGAGGTGCCTTGGGACTTGCTTAAGAGCTGGTTCAGCACCGATTTGTTGAGCCGGTTTGATGAGATCGTAATGTTTCGGCCGATTGACCGGAGGACTGCCCGTGAGATTCTTCGGCGAATCATCGTGAAGCGGGCCAATCAAAGACTCGCGCAGCACGGTGTTCGATTGGAGCTCAGCGAGGAGGCCGAAGAAGCATTGCTGAATCAAGGACATTCGGAGCAGTTTGGAGTGAGGCTCTTGGAGCGGGTCTTCGAAGAGCGGGTAATGGCTGTGATCCTAGGGCGGCTCGACAGGAAGCTGGATGGCGATGTCATAAGGATTGAGGCTAGCGAGATAGCTGCTGCCGAACTCCGGTGATGAGGCTCGGTCTGTTACTAAAGGCAGGTACTGGCCTATTCGATGCCGGATTCGCTCCCGTTCCGGTTACGCAACAGGAGGCCTCACGAGGCGAGTCAGGATTCGCCTAGCGATGGAACAATTGGCATTGTTTCTTGAGGATGGGATGGAATAGTGAGAAAGGGGGAAACTTTGTACCGCCTCCGATTTCTTGGACGGGTTGTTGAATTATCTGAAGCTGGCAGGTCGCTGAAAAATCGCCTTTGTTGAGCCGGAAATTGTTCTGTTGTTCGATTCCTGCCTCATCGGAAGGTATCAAGACAGGCTCTGTCGGCATCCTGCTCACCTTCCAGCGGCCATTGGAGGGTCGCCGGAAGGCTGTTTCCGCGCTTTTCAGGCAGTCGCCGCCATCAGGTTTCTCATTCTCATCCCCCGCCCCACGATTTCCTTGGACACTGACTTGCGATCAGGAGAATCAGCATCTCCAGCACGAAACAAGCGGATTCCGGGCCCGCGCAAGGAGCCCGGAGGGCGACTGAAGCGGGGCCGGAATACGGCCGCGGGGTCGAGGGTTGTTCGCTCGGCCAGGCGCAAGATGAGCGTGGTTCTGGAGCTGCTCCGCGGCGCTGATCTGGAGTCCACGAGCCGCAAATACGGCGTCACAGCAGCGACTCTCTCGGAGTGGCGCGAGGCTTTTCTGGCGGCCGGCGACGAGGGGCTCAAGATGCGGCAGGAAGATCTGGCCGGTGAGCAGGGCCGGCGCGAGAAACAAGTCATCGCCGATCTGGCGATGGAGAACGAGCTGCTCACGCGACGCATTCGGCGCATGGAGGACGAGAAGCCTTTTCTGCGGTGGAGGTCGAAGAGATGAGCCGTACCCGGCCGGCCTCCACAGGGCGTAGCTACGGGCGGGCTCGGGTACTCAAGGCGTGACGCCTGCCGCGGTTGACGTTACACCGGCGGCGCGGCCAGCAGTGTTCGTTCGGCGGCTTGCCGAACAGTTGAGCGGGATGGCCGATCTACCCGCTCAGGCCCACGCGTGGAGCACCGCCCAACTGGCCACTCCATTGGCCGGCAGGCGCCGAGGTGACGTCTGGATCGGCGCCACAGACGCTTGCGCCAGACGGTCGAAATTGCCGTGTTCGGCGGGCGGCGGCTGCACCCCGAACCTCAATCCACAGGTCCCGGACATTGCGAGCCGCCGGTCTCAGACCCGTTGCTCGAGAACCGCCACCTCATGGTCGTGAACCGAAGCGAGTTCAAACCACACGAACCCGTCCTTTGCCCGCGCGGAGGCTGTCTTCCCGCTCACAAGGAGGCGGACCGCGCCGCCGGTCTTCGCCCGGATGCCGATCCGAATGGGGCCCACCGGGATCAACTCCTCCAGAGGAGCGCGCCATGCGGCGGTGCTGGTGAGGTTGACCACGTGGAGAATGAGCCGCTTCCCTTGGCTGTAGAGGTGGCAATCCAGCAATCCAGGGCCTTCCACGACGAGCGGGATGGAATCGCCCGCCGCCCAGCGCACGAGGTTCCTGAGCAGGTCGCCATGGTCCGGCAGATGCTCGCGCTCGTAACGGCGGTCGAGATCGGCCGGCATGAAGGCGATGCGCGACTTGCCGCGCCCGGCAAGCACCAGCCCCGGCACGTCCGTTTTCGGCTCGCGCATCCAGGCCGTTTCGGGAGGATACGTAGGGAACGGGGGAACAAACGTCAGCGGCACGACTGCACCCGCATCCACACGCAGGGGCGATAGCATCCCGCCGAACGGCAGGATGTCCGTCTCATCGAATCCTTCCAGCACCGCGTGCCTCACACCCTCCGCTGCGGGCTCGTCGCCCGCTCTCGGCCCGTCGACCCGGGCGCGCAATTCGGGATGCAGCCGCAGATAGGTGTGTGCGCCCGCGGCTGGCCGCTGGCCCGCCCGTGGCGCAGCCCCGGCCAGATGCGAGTGGAACAAGTCGGCCAGGCCGTAGTCGGGCCGCGGGTCGCCCCACTCGTCGTAAAGCGAAGTCGAGCCGGTCGCCAGGATCGATCCGCCGGCCTGGGCGAAGCGCCGCACCGCTGCGCACTGAGCGTCCGACATCGCGCCAATGTTCGGCAGGATCAGCAGGGCGAACCGCCCCGCCGCGTTCGCGATGTCGTCGATATGAACCGGCAGATAGGGGATTCGCGCCCTCACCAGCGCGTGCATGAAACCCGTATACGGCGCGTCGACTATGTCGCCGGGGTTGTCGCGGCCGAAAAAATCCGTGTTGCGCTGCGACCACACGAGCCCCACGGAGGCCACCGGCTCGCGCGAATGCAGATACGCCTCGTTGGCCTTCGCCCACTTCATCACCGGCTCGGCGGTGCGGTATTGGCGCCGGTCCTCGTGATACGCGCCGATGTGGTGCCACCAGGGCTGGAGGCCGCCCGCGAGCCCCGCGATCATCCACATGCGCGCCTCGGCCGGCGCCTGGCTTGCAACGCGGTAATAGCCGGGGCGCGAAAGATACATCGCCATGCTCTCCGGCGCCAGCTTGTCCCAGCCCATCAACTCGTGGACGCGTTTGCCCGTGTCGCCGTTCTGCTGGAACCCTGTGTTGTCGTCGCGGCGCTGGTGATCGAGCATCATGATGTGGGCGCGCCTGGCAATCTCGCGCAGGTCGCGGAACGACCTCGCCTGCGCCGTCACCGACCCGCTATTCATCCCCGACCAGATGCAGTCGGGGCCGCCCGCCGCCTGCGTCGTGCGGTTGTTCAGCTCCCAGACTTCAATGCGCCGCTGGTAGTTCCACAGGATCCATCTGCGGTAGGCGGGGTCGTCCCAGTCCGCCGCGCGCGGCAGCTCCATCCCGGCATGAGCCTGAAACTTGCGCTGGCAATTGGCGCAGTAGCAGATGTGTTCACGCCCCATCCCCGCCCAACTGTTGTCGGTGACGCCCTCAGGGTGGGAGCGCTCGATGATCTCGCGCAGCACGGCTGGCAGATACTCGTCATAGTAGGGGCTGTTGATGCAGGCGATGTACTTGTCCGCCGCGCGGTACGGGTTTCCGTTCCGGTCGCGCGCGAACCAGTCCGGATGCGCTTTGTAGAAATCTTCCGCCGCGCGGTTGGAGTCCATCCGCGCCATCACCACCAGCCCGTCCCTGTGCGCCGCCTCGGTGAGTTCGCCGAACAGGTCGCGCCCGTTCAGAAACTGGGCGCGGTAGTGCAGCGGGAACCTGCTCGGATAGTAGGCGACGATGCCGCCCGCGTTGATGATGACGGCCTGCGTCTCCGTGCGTTTCCAGTGCCTGCGCCACCAGTCGATGTCGTAGCGGACGGGATCTTTTTCGGTGATATTGGTTTGGCCCCAGCGGTAGGCGCGCCGGTACCACGGCACGCGGTTCTGCCCCGCGAGGATCGCCGGCGCGCCCGCGCTTCCGAGGAGGATTTTGCGCCGCGTGAATTCCATCGTCTTACGCTCCGAACTCCCGCACGGCATCGCCCGCCGCGGCCAGGTTCGCCAGCCGCATCTCGGAGTATTTCCTCGACAGCAGCACCCCGTGCGCGCCGGCCTTCAGCGCCGCCAGCACTGCGGCCTTCGTCCCCGGCGGGGTCGATCGGGAGTGGTTCAGATTGGTCGGGATGTCGATGTCGATTCCGGGCCAGATCTGCGTCTTCGTTCCCGCCGCTCCCTCCACCGCGCGCTTCGCCTCGCGATAGACGTAATCGCTCGACAGCCCCGTGAACGGGATCTGCTCGTAGCTTCGCTCAGCGTAATTCAGCACTTCGTAGTGGAACGCCAGCGCCTCCTCCCTGGCCATGTCGCCGAAGATGTGCTGCTGCACGCTGTCAATGTAGGTGGCCATCCGTTCGCCGCCGCAGTTGTGGTACATGACCACTTTCAGGAAATCCGAAAACCTGCCCATCTCCTGGAGATCCTGCTGTGCGCGATAGAAGGGGCTGAAGGAATTGGCGTGCCAGATATGCCAGCCCACCTCGACGGAAGGCTTCGCCGATTTGACGCGCCGGTAAATCAGGCCGTAACACTCGCGCAGGCTGTCGTGCCAGAACTGCTCCCAGGCCAGGATCTCGGGATATCGCATCAGGAGCCGGAGGAACGTAACGAAATGACCGTCCACCGGCCGTTCGCCTTTGCGCGCCGCGCGGATGTATCTTTCCAGCTCCTTGTAGCCTTGTTTGGCCCGCTCCACAGAGATCCCACGCGCTTTGGCTTTCTCTTCGCAGTGCGGGCAGAAGCAGCCGACGCGGCCGGGATCGCTGTTGCGGCCGCCGTGGCTGGCGCCCAGGGCGTTACCCAAGGCGCCGTGGCGCTCCGAGCCCCACATGATGCCGTCGATGTCGTAGTTGCGCGTCCAGTCTTCGGCGATCCCGGCGAGAAACGCCCGGTGGTCCGGGTTGTTCATGCAGGTGCGGTTGGTCCGGCGCCCATAGAGATCCACCTCGGTCACCTTGTCGAAGCCGGGCACGTCGTTGCGCCAGACGTCCTCGTACCAGCAGATGGTCCTCATGCCGCGCTTGCGGGCCGAAGGCAGCACGGCTTCGAGCACGTCGTAATCGCCGTGGTCGCGGGCTCGCGTATCTTTGAGCACGGTGTCCTTGTAGAACTCCGGCCGCTGCCGCGTGTAGCAGCCGCCGCGGAAATCGAGGTCGTACTCCTGTTTCCCGTGGTCCGGAAGCGGTTGGCCGGGCACCTGCCGGCCGGCGATGCCCCGCCCGTATGTGAACGTGGCGACGAACAGCGTGTTGATCCGCCCCTTCTGCTCGAAGATGTCGAGCACCGGCTCGACGCCCTCGTCGAGAAACGACACCGCGCCGACCTGAATTCCGATCATCCGCCTCGCCTGACGCGGTTGCGCCGCATCCACGGCCACGGATGTAGCTGCCGCCGTTTGAAGAAAAGCGCGCCGGTCAATCATCGCACGAAGGTCTCCTTGAACTCAGAAACAACCGGAACCCAGTTTATCCACACCCCAGCTTCCCCAGGGGGCGGATCCAGCCCCGCAGCGCATCAGAATGCCAGCCGCAACCCCGGCCGGACATCGCGCGGGAAATTGTTCTGCCCGTCGTCGCGGAAGATCCTGCCGGAATTCGCCGATGCCCGGTCAAGATTCGGATCCGACGAAACCACGGGTGTGTTGAACGCATTGAACGCGGCCACTCGAAGCTGAAGGTCCCATCTCTCGCGCAAACGGGTGTTCTTGATCAACAACACGTCTGCGGCGTTCCCCCACTGGTTCCCAGGTTGCCGTAGCGGGGGCGTTACCCGCCGCGAACGAGGAGGGCCCACGGCGAAGGCGGGCGCTTCGCCCGGCAGAACGTTTCGTACCGCGCCGTTCACGTCGATCACACCCGTGTGAAACACCTCATCGGGCAGATGATGGCGGGAACCATAAAGTGTCCGTGCATGCAAGGTGATCCCAGGCGACTGCGGCGGGAGGTCGGCATCCAACGGGTTCACGTCCTCCACGACTGACGCAGGCCTCCCTTGCGGTTTATGGTTGGCGGCCGCGCCGGAGGCGCGATTGGCCACAGAGCAGTGAAACGGGCAGAAGTAACGAAATATTGAGACGGCCGGGCCGGGTGGGAAGCTACAAGCATGAGCATCGCTGTAAACCCGAGCGTCCAAGCGGTCCGGTGGAATTTGATGCATAACCGTGGGCCGAGCGGGGCGCCTGCGGGACGCTCAGTCACTCGGCCGCGCCGGCACTCGGAAAGCGGCCAAAACGAAGCGCCAATGTCGGCAAGACCAAAAGGTTGAGCGCCGTTGATGTCGCCAGGCCACCGAGAATCACAATCGCCATGGGACCCTCAATTTCGCGGCCCGGGTCTCCGCTGCCAATGGCAATCGGCAGCAGGCCGAGCCCGGCGACCAGCGCTGTCATGAGAATCGGCACCAGGCGCTCGGAAGCGCCCTGCAAGGCCGTTTCCGGCCCCCACGAATGGCCCTCGATGGTGACGAGATGCTCGAAGTGCGAGACCATCATGATCGAGTTCCGCGTGCTGATCCCGAACAGCGTCACCAGGCCAACGAGGGATCCCAGCGTCAGCCAGCCGCCCGAGAAGAAGATGGCCAGCACCCCGCCCGCCAGCGCGAACGGAAGATTCGCCAGCACCAGAATCAGATTCCGAAAGTTGTGGAACGCGATGGCGAGGAGCAGGACTATCCCGACGCCCGCCACAAGGGAGGTCAGAAGGATTTCTCGCTGCGCGGCGGCTTGCGCTTCTGCCGCTCCCGAATAGATTGGATAGACACCCGGAGGGAAGCGGACTTCCGCCTCGATCCGTTTCCGGGCGTCGGCGACGAACGAGGCAGCATCGCGGCCGGCCAGGTTGCAGGTTACGGACTGCCGCCTCCGTGTGGCCTCGTGAAGCACGACATAGCGGCCGTTCGTCTCGTAAATGTCGGCCAGTTCCCTTAAAGGGATGCGCGTCCCCTCGCCGTTGTGCAACATCAGACTTCCCACGTCTTCGGGACTCCTGCGGCTGGCGGAATTCAGGATGACGTTGACTCCAAACACGCGGTCGCCCTCGTAAATCTGGGCGACAGTTGTGCCCTGATACGCGGTCAGGATCGCATCCATGACAGAGACAGGCTGAAATCCAAACTGAAGGAGGCGATCCGGGCGCAGACGCACCACCATCTCCGGCATCCCCGGTTGAGATTCCACCCGAACGTCGGTGGCGCCGGGCACGGTGGACAGAACCCGCGCCACTTCTTGAGCGCTGCGGTCGATCTGGTCAAGTTCAGTGCCGTAGATCTTGATCACCACCTGGCCTGTGACTCCAGTGAGAATTTCTTCCATGCGCTCCGTCAGGAACGGCTTGATGGCGAAATACACGCCGGGGAACTTCACCAGAACATCGCGGATCTCCGACTGGACGAATCTGGCCTCTTCCCCTTTCAGCGGCACGAGATCCACGTTGAACTCGCTATAGTGCGTGCCCCAGGTGTCATCCGCCAGTTCAGCCCGGCCGGCGCGCTGAGACACGGAGCGGATGTGAGGGTTCTTGCGGAGTTCCAGGGCCACCTCGCGGCCTACCCGCAGAGATTCTTCAAGCGACGTTCCGGGCACGGCAGACATGTGGACGATAAAGTGCCCTTCCCGCAGTTCCGGCAGAAAAGCGCCGCCGAAGAACGGCAGCATGCACACAGCGAGAACACAGAATCCGATCACAACTCCGAGAATCAGCTTGGGCCTTCGGGCAACGCCCTCAAGCAGCACATGGTAGCGGGCCTTCAGGCGGTCGATGTACCAGGGATACCGGATCGTCTCGGCCCGGCCCGTCAGCAGGACGAAGGACAGCGCCGGCGTCACGGTGAGGGCCACGACGAGGGATGCCAGAATCGCCAGGATATAAGCGATTCCCAGGGGCGCGAACAGCCTGCCCTGAATGCCGGACATGGTGAGCACCGGCAGAAACACCAGCGCCACCACGAACGTTGCATACACCACCGAGCTGCGCACTTCGAGCGAGGCGTCCAAAACGACCTGGAACGCGGGCAACGGATCGGGCCGCGCCCGGTTTTCGCGGAGGCGGCGTATGATGTTCTCGACATCGATGATGGCGTCGTCGACGACCTCGCCAATGGCGATCGCCAACCCCCCGATCGTGAGCGTATTCAGAGTGGCGCCGAAGCGGTCGAGGATGATAATCGCCGTGAGCAGGGACAGTGGAATCGCGGTAAGAGAAATGAACGAAGTTCTCAAGTCCAGGAGAAATAGGAACAGAACGAGCGAGACCAACACTCCGCCGATGAGGAGTGACACGCGGATGTTCCCCACCGCTGTCTCGATGAAGTTCGCCGGCCGGAAGAGGCGGGGATGCAGGGTGATGTTCTCCGCTTTCACCGCCGGCGCCAACTCCGCCAGCGCTCTTTCCACTGCCTCGGTGACCTCTAGCGTATTGGCTCCGTACTGACTGGAAAGCACCAGGATCACGCCTGGTGTTCCTTGAATCGCGGCAGCGCCTACCATGGGTTCGGGACCCTCGACCACCTCCGCTACGTCGCGCAGCCTTACGCTCACTCCAGCCTGTTGCCGGAGGACCACGCGCCCCAACTGCTCCGGTGTGATCTGCTGGCCTTCGCTCCGCAGCACAATCCGCTGGTTCGGAGTATCCACGAATCCCGCACCTCGCACGCCGGTCGCCTGTCTGGCAGCGGTCAACACTTCGTCGATCGGGACGCCGTACGCCAGGAGTCTTTCCGGTCGAAGCTGGATCTGAAGCTGCCTCACTTCACCGCCAAAGACCGCAACCTTCGCCACGCCCGGCACGGCCAGCAGGCGCGGCCGCAGCGTCCAGTCGGCGAAGGTCCGCAATTCCATCAATGAGCGTTTGTCCGACGTAAGGCCGATGTCCAGCATCATGCTGGTTGCGGATGTCAGCGGCGACATGGCCGGCGCACGGACTCCTTGCGGAAGTTGGGGAGCGGCCGATACCAGCCGTTCGCTCACCATCTGCCGGGCTCGATAAATGTCCGTTCCGTCCTGGAAAACGGCCGTGATTACCGAGAGGCCCAGGATCGACTGCGACCGGATCGAATCCAAACCGGCCACGCCGTTTACGGCCATTTCGATGGGGCGGGTGACAAGTTGTTCGACTTCTTCCGAAGAAAGACCGGGAGCCTCCGTCTGAATGACGACTTGCGGCGGCGCGAACTCCGGGAACACATCGAGTTTGGCCCGTGCGGCAGTATGAAGTCCATAGGCGAGCACGATGCACGCCAGGGCGATCACCACGCCACGGAACCGGATCGAAAACTCTACGAGCGCCGTCAACATTGGCGGCTTCCTCTCCGGCCCGTCATTTGCTCTCCGCCTCCCCCAGGATCTGGATCTGAGACTTCAGCTCTTCGGAAAGCAACATCTGCGCGCCAACTGTCACGATTCGATCGCCTGTGAAAACTCCCTGGGTGACCAGCCAGCCTCGCGAGCTGCTTCGGTCCAGTTTCACCTCCTGGCGCGTGAATCTCTGCTCCGCGATCTGCCGGTACACCCACGTCTTGCCGTCATGGCGCACCAGGGAAGTGTACGGAATCAAGACGCCAGTAGCGGCCTTTCCCGGGACCCGCAGGTAGGCGGTTACGGCCGCGCCAGGCCGCAGCATTCCGCCCAGTCCGGCAACCCGGAAGAGGTATCCCTGGCCGAGCGTGCGTGGGTCGACCGCCGGGGCAAGGCTGACACGCACTCCCGGGACCTGGCGTTCTTCATGTCCAACCGGCACGATTCGAGCAGCGGAGATCCCGGGGTCTGCGGCTTCGCCTGCGGGCAAGTCCACGCGGGCGAGCATCGAATCGAACCGCGCGACGCGCACGATCGGCTGGCCGCTTTCGACAGCTTCATCCGGGTGGGCGAACACTTCGACGACCTCCCCCGCCCGCGCAGCCAACGCCACGGGGCCCGCGCCCCCGGCTCGGGCCTTAGCGGCTGCTTCAAGCTGGGCAACGTTCTTGCGGGCCGCGGCGAGCCGCGCTTCGTCAGCCTTGAGCCTCGCCTCCGCTTCCTGGACCGCCCGGTCGGACATATTCTTGCCCTTGGCATTCAGAGCCTTCGTGCGTTCGTAGGCCGCTCTGGAAGCGTCGAGGCTCGCCTGTGACGCCTCGACGTCCGCTTTGGCGTTGGTGATCCGAGTCTCCAGATCCACCCGCTCAAAGGGAATGAGCCGCGGTTCGATCGTCCCAAACGATGCTCCATCGGCCAGAACATCTCCCAGCCTTGGCCACTCACAGGAACCGGCCCGGCGCAATATGCCCGCAACCGGCGCCCGCACAACAAAGGATGCACCGGGGTCCTCCTGGAGGCGCCCATAGGCCACGATCTCGGGATAGAGGGTCTCTGACGCGAGGATTTCACTCTTGAGGCCGATTCGCGCCTGCGTATCCCGGTCCAGCTCGATTATCAGATCGCCGCCGGCGGTGCGCGAAATACGCGGTGGAATCATAATTGGCTTCTCTCGTTCGCGTTCGCGGGCAAGCTCTTGTCTCCTCTCCAGGAACGCAAAAACCAGAATTCCGATCAGGCCCGCGCCGGCAACAGCCGCAAAGATCCACTTCACCGGGCGACTCATGGTCTTGCTCCTCCACTTCTTTCACGCGGATTGGCTGTGGGAACCGCAGGCAACGCGATTCCGGATTCGAGCGGGTACTGCACCGCATCTTCGAGAGCGCCAAGAGCGGACTGAGTGGCGCGAAGGGCATTCAGACGCGCTCGCGCGGCGGCGACCGCTTCCAATCTGACTCCGGCCAGCGCCAGTTGATCCGCCTCGCCCGCCTGAATTTGGACCTGAACAGCCCGCTCGCGCTCTTCCAGCAGAGTTCTCAGCCTCGAATCGGCATCCCGAAAATCGGCAAGGGCGGTTCGGTATCGAATCAACGCCCGCTCCACCTGCTCGATCGCCGACGCCTGCTGCGCGAGGAACCGCGCCGCGGCTTCCTGCCGCCGGGCTTCCGCCTCAGCGATCGGTCCCTGATTGCGGTCCCTCAGCGGCAGCGGGAAACCGGGACCAATGAAGTAGCTGTTGTTTCCGTCCCCGAACGAGTATCCGGGCGAAATACGGATATCGGGATACTGCCGGGCTGCTTCCAACTGGAGTGCATTTTCGCTGGCGGCGTACTCGGCGAGAAGCCGCTGGATATCCAGGCGGTTCAATAGCCCCGCGCGTTGCACGCTGTGCAGCGGCAGCGCGTCTTCACCAGGTGGTTTTTCGAGAGACTTCCAGGCCAGGCGAATCCCGTTCAACGCGCCCGGCGCCACACCCAAGGCCGTTTCGAGAGCCGTCCTGGTCTCCTGTACGAGACCTGCGGCCCGCTGAGAGGTGACTTCCACCAGCGTGAGCGAGGTACGGAGTACGTCCACTTCGGGCTGGGAAATCTCTCCGGCGGCGAGCCGTTCCTCATACAGCTTCAGGGCCTCTCGCCGAACCTCCTGTTCCCGGCGGAGAAGTTCCAGTTCGCGCGATGCGAGAAGATGATCGAGCAGAGCGGCACGGACCCTGGAGCGGACCTGCCAGGCTGTTTCCCCGAGCGAAAATCGGGCGCCTTCGCTGAGGCTCCGAGCACGTCGTGTGCGGTGCTCGCGTTTACCGGCCGTTTCCAGGGTCCAATCCAGGCCAAACCGAAGAACGTATGGAGCAGGCGCGGCATCCGTGTATCCGCCAGCACTGCCGGTGGCCGGGTTGGGCTTCGTGGATGCAGTGATCACTGCAGCTTCCGCCGCTGCCAACCGCGCGCGTGCAGCGTCGAGATCTGGATGAAAATAGAACGCCACCAGCGTAAGCGTGTCCAGATCCAACTCTGAGGGCGGCCATGATGCGGGCTTCCCCACGTTCTGGGCGTCGATAAACTCTTTAAGGCCCGGATCAGCCAGGTTGCGCGAACGGTACCGTGTTTCCACCGATGGCGGCAACAGCGGCTGCGGCCGGTAATGATAGCAACCAGCGAGGGGAAGGAGTATCAGATACAGCCATGCCCTCAGACGTACCTGTCGGATTAGCGGCTCCATAGCAGCGACACCCATTTGGTCTCATGAGGTCCGAACACTGGCAGAATGCCGGGCTTCCAGTGGAGGTTGTTGTCGACGGCGGCGCTGACTCCCCCGTTGACGACATGGTGATCAACCAGCCACCCCATTGTGCTACCAACCAGCACATCGCTCGGAAAGTGGCCATCCCCAGTCACTCGCGGCGTCCTGATCACTGTGGCGGCGCCGCAGGCCACGAAGGGCGCCCAGCGCCGGAGACGATACTGTTGCGAGACCACGCTGGCGAGCGGCCACGTTGAGGTCGCGTGGCCCGACGGGAATGCAGTGCCACCCCTGAGAAAGCCACCGCCGCGCCAGCGATCTGGAGGGTGCCCCCAAAGTTTGGACAGTTTTTGCCCGATCCTTAATTGGGTCGCGGCGGGTTCGGAGGGCGGCATTGCGGCCGCCCCGTCAGTCCGGACCTCACGAGGCGCTCGGGTCGCATCCCTGCGTCGCCC
>JBMOMB010000006.1:0-105142 GCA_049325215.1 Acidobacteriota bacterium | reverse complement strand
TAGCGAGAGCGCGCCGACGATCAGAATTGCGGCCAGCAGGGCGGCCAGCAGCGTCAGCCCCAGCGGCGCATCCCGGAGAAACCCGCCCGCATACATCGTCTGGAACGCCTGCGCGTGGATGGCCACGCCCGCCAGAGGAAGCCCGCGCGACAGCGGGGTGAACAGCCGGTCCGGCGCCGCCGAGATGGCCGTTACGCCAACGAACACCGTCTTGCCCGCGAGGGAATCCGCCGCGCCGCCCGACAGCAGATCCGCGGCGGAGATCACGGGAATGCCGCCTTCCGAATAGCGCACGCGCAGCGGGCGCCCTTCGTCCCAGCGCGAGGAAATCACCCGTCCGCCCACGGCCACGTCGGACGGCGACGCCAGGATGTCCGCCGCGCCCAAGGTGACGCGCAGCGCTTCCAGTGAAAGCGCCCACCGCCGCTCGCGCCCGGCCACGCGTTCCAGCGTGATCCGGCGGTTCACTTCGTCATACGGCCCGGCCAGCGTGGAGACATGCCCCAGCGCCGCCGCGTGCCGGCGGAAAGGCTCCAGCGGATCCTGCCAGCCTGAGCCGTCAGGCATCATCTCGCAGGCCAGCACCAGGCCCGGCGTGCGCGCGAACGCCGCCGCCAGGCGCGCATCTTCGGCCGGCTCGCCCGGATCGGCCAGCGTCACGTCCACGGCCACCGCGGCGGGCTTCGCCCCGGCGATCCGCTCCATCACCCGCGCCAGATTCGCGCGCAGCCGCCGGATGCCTCCATGCTCCTGAAACGTGCGCTCATCGAACACGACCAGCGCGGCGGGTGAAGCCACCGGCGCCGGCGGGGCGGCGCGGAAGAGGAAATCGTAAACATTGTTGTCGAACTGCCCGCCAAGCGCAGTGAACGAAAACACGGCCGCCGCCACCCACACCGCCGCCGCAATCGCAGCCGCGTAAAGAGCCGTGCGGCGTTCCGCGCTCATTGCCGTATTCACTCCTTGGCGGTGCCGCCGCGCCTCACCGCGTCCGCAGCGCCTTCAGCTTGCGCTGCTGAACCTCGGCGGGAGCCAGCGTGCGGTCAAAATCATAGAGGGAGTCCTCCCACGATCCGTACATCGGATTCGGCAGGATGATCCATCGCTCGCCCCACCAGGAATCGTAGGCGCGCGCCTTGCCCAGGCGCTCTTCCGGCGTCAGGCGCGCCGGGAAAAAGTCGTTCAGATCGTCGCCGCACAGCATCACGACGCGGTAGCGGGCGGCGACGGCGGCGCGGCGCGAGCTCTTGTCGGAGGTCCACTCCGGGCGCTCCCCCCGCAGCAGCAGCGCGTCGCCGAGATTTCCGGCCACCGCGTCGCGCACCGGGAAGCCCTTCTCCACCAGATTGCGGCGCGTCGCTTCGGCCTCCCGCGGCCCGCGGTTCGAGATGTAGAACACGGTGACGCCGCGCGCAGCAGCCGCCGCGAGAAACTCGCGCGCGCCCGGCACCGGCTCCGCGCGGCTCTCAGCGGTCCATTCTTCCCACTGCTTCTGCGAATAGCGTCCGTTGCCCTGGAGAAGAAAGCGGGCCTGCCCGGGCGAATTGTCGAGCACGGTTTCGTCGATGTCCACGATGATGGCCGGCGGCAGCCGCCGGACATCGCCCGTCTGTTCGAGCGCAGCCGTCCAACGCTTGTCTTTCAAAGCCCGTTCCAGCGAGAGCCGCGCCGAACGCCACGCCTGCAACGCCGACGCCCGATACTCGGCCGACGTCTGCACCCACGCGGTGGCGTTCAGACCGTCCATCACCGCCTGAGCTCGCGCCCAGACGGGCGACAGAATCAGAATCAGCATCAGGGTTCTTGGCACAGAACCATTATCGCCGCCGGGCTCAAGGTCTTTGCAGCTTCTGCCACAGACGCTCCGGCTCCGGGTCGAACACGGTGGCGGCATCGCCCGGCAGAATGCGCCACAGGCCGCGTACCCACTCCTGCCGCAGTTGCGGACCCGTCCAGCCTGTGTAGCCCAGGTACACGCGCCCCTTCGGCGATTTCGTCTGGCCGTTCAACAGCCACACGCCCGGGCAGAGCCGCGTGGCGGCGGGCTCGGCGGCTTCCGGCAGCAATGAACGCACGCCCTGCGGAACAGGGCCGCCGGCGTACATCTGCGGTTCGCCCGCACGGCGCGGCAGCGGGCGGTTCAGCATCAGCCCCATCACCGCTTCGGCCCCTGCGGAGAAAAGCAAAATCACGGAGCGCGCGAAATCGGCGTCGCGCAGGGCCGGCGTGGCCACCAGCAACTGGCCCGTCTGAAACGGAGGCGCCTGCCACACGGCGCCTGCCGCCAGCAGCAACAGCCGCCGCGTCACGCGCGGTTCTGAATGATCGGGCATGAAGCTCATCGAGCGCCGGGCGCTCTTTCATCATCCCGCGCCGCGCATCAGCCGGGCAGCTCGTACATCACCAGGCCCGAGCCGAGCTTCGGATAAAAGTAGGTCGACTTCTGCGGCAGCACTTGCCCGGAGAAAGCAACGCGCGCCAGCCCGTCCACAGGGAGGTCCTCGAGCAGGAAGGCGATCTGCGCCTTGCCCGCACGGACGGCATCCAGCGCATCCTGCCGCGACCGCGTGTAAGCCAGATGCCCGCCCTCGGCCACCTTCTCGGGCGTCAGCCCCAGCAGCGGCGTCAGGATTTCGTCTTGCAGCACGGTGACATTCAGCGCCCCTTCCGGCGCGGGAACATCGGCGTGGAACTCGCCCGCGCGCGTCGCCACGCCGATCCGCACGCAGCCCGGCGGCGAAACGAGCGGGTCGAGACCCGGTTCGATGTCCGGCAGGGACGCCAGAAAAGAAGGTGGATCAAAATCCGGCAGCGAGTGCACGAGCCGGTGCGTGGCGAAGCAGCGCAGCCCCGGCGATTCCAGCGCCACAAACGTCATCATCGTGCGCGCCTGTCCCATGCGCAGCGCCGTTTCGTAACGGTGGTGCCCGTCGGCGATGAGGAGTTTCCGCGGCGCCATCAGATCCCGCAGGCGCGCGGTCCATCGGGGATCGGCGACGCGCCACAGCCGGTGGCGCGTCCGCTGGTGATCGGTGTATTCGAGCCCGGCGGGCTGGGACGCCGCAGCCTGCAACATTTCCTCCACGGAATGTTCCGGGTCGGGGAACAGCATGAAGATCGAGTCGAACTGCACGCGCGTGGCCTCCAGCAGGCGGAAGCGGTCTTCTTTGGGGCCGCTGAGCGTGCGCTCGTGACGGAAGACGGTGCGCCCGTAAGGTTCGGTGTCGCCGAGCGCGATGAAGCCCCGCCGCACGAGAAGCTGTCCTGTGCCGGGCGCGGGAAAGGCCTGCTCATAAACGAACACCGCCTCTTCGGAGTCCTCTTCGAGGATGCCGGAGCGCTTCCATTCCTGGAGCCTGGCGGCCGCGCCGGCGTAATCGCCGCGCGGCAGGATCAGGTGCGCGAAGTTGTACGGGCTGCGCGCCTTGTACTCGCGCTCGAGCTCCTCCGGGATGACGTCGTAGGGAAGCGTGGCGAGCGCGGCGATGTCGCCGGCGCGCGGCGAATAACGGAGCGCCCGGAATGGGTGGATGCGTGCCATGACTGCGGGGGAAACACCACCATAGCGCAGCCTTGCCGCGCATGTCAGCACGGCGCGGAGAAGGCGCCAGGGCCGCACGCCGCGATTGCGGGCGCAACGCGCGGCCAAAAGGCGGAAGGTTTACAGCAGCCGGCTGAGTTCCGTGTACTCGATGTTCTGAGACTCGGCCACCGCCGGATGCGTGCAGCGGCCCTTGTAAGTGTTGACGCCCAGCGCGAGAGCCCGATTGGAGGCGATGGCGCCCGCGACGCCGCGCTGCACGAGCTGCATCAGGTAAGGGAACGTGGCGTTGGTGAGTCCGTAGGTGGAAGTGTGAGGCACGGCCGCGGGCATGTTGGAGACGCAGTAATGCAGCACGTTGTCGACGAAGTAAACGGGATCCGTGTGCGTCGTCGCGCGGGAGGTCTCAAAGCAGCCGCCCTGATCGATGGCCACGTCGACGATGACGGCGTTGCGTTTCATCACCTGGAGCATCTCCCGCTTGACAAGCTTCGGGGCGCTGGCGCCGGGGATCAGCACCGCGCCGATGACGAGGTCGGCCTGACGGAGAGATTCGCGGATGGTCCACGCGTTGGAGGCCAGCGTGATCACGCCTCCGCTGTAAATGTCGTCCAGCTCGCGCAGGCGGTTGAGGTTCTTGTCGATGATCGTGACACTGGCGCCAAGCCCGTGCGCCACGCGGGCAGCGTTGTGGCCCACCGTGCCGCCGCCGAGCACGACGACGTTGCCCGGCGCCACGCCCGGGATGCCGCCGAGCAACACGCCGCGGCCTCCGTTGGGCGCTTCCAGATATTGGGCGCCGATCTGCACGGCCATGCGGCCGGCCACCTCGCTCATCGGCGTGAGCAGCGGGAGCGAACCGTCTTCTTCCTGGATGGTCTCGTAGGCGATGCCGGTGACGCGGGTCTCCAGCATCTTCTGCGTCAGCTCCGGCAGCGGTGCCAGATGCAGGTAAGTGAAAATGGTCAGCCCCTCGCGGAAGAAGCCGTATTCGGAGGGCTGCGGCTCCTTCACCTTGACGATGATGTCGGAAACGTTCCAGACATCGGCAGCCGTGGGCGCAATGCGCGCGCCCGCCTCCAGGTATTCTTCATCGGTGATCGCGCTGAGGCTGCCGGCGCGGGTCTGCACGACGACCTGATGGCCCGCCTCCACCAGCGCGGTAACGCCGTGGGGCACGAGGCCGACGCGGGATTCGTGATCCTTCACTTCGCGGGGTACGCCAATGATCATGGTTGTTTTCCTTCCGTGGAATTCTGTGGCGCCCCGCCGCCGGAAAGCGCGGGGCGCGTGTGTGCCGGACCGAGTCCGAGCGCGATCAGGGTGAGCGGGTCGAGCTTGCCCCTGCCGCTGAGATTGTTGATGTCGTGGTCCTCCTGGAACTTCCTGAGCGCCTCCACTGTGGCCGCGTCCCACACGCCGGTAGGCTCAACCGCATAGCCGCGTTCCGCAAGCGCCTGCTGGATCTCGCGGATGCGCTGCGGCTCGGGCTGCTGCTGGCGGGGAGCCTGCGCTGTGGCGGGAACTCTTCGCCGGGAACGGCTTCCCTTGCCCGCCGTCCGCTTTTTCGCTGCCGATTTTGCGCCCTGTTGCACCGCCGGCTTCTTTGCCTGGGCTTTCGGAGGCGCGGAGGAGACGGCGGGAGTCAGAACAAGAGCGAGGGCCAACAGGGGCAGCAACAGCAGACGGGGCCGCTTCACGATGCCAGAATAGCACCCCGCGGCCCCGTTTTTCGAGTTTCCGAACTGGAATTCGGAAGGCCTGGCGGCAGGCTTCAGCCCGCGCCGCCCGCCTTCGATTCTTCGCGGAACAGCGCCACGGCGCGGGTGAAATCCCGGTGCATCATGGCGATGTTTTCGATCTTGACGCCCTTGGGGCAGATGGCTTCGCATTCGCCCGTATTGGTGCAGTAGCCGAAGCCTTCTTCCGTCATCTTCAGCACCATGCGCACGGCGCGGCGGTCGCGCTCGGGCTCGCCCTGGGGCAGCAGCCCCAGGTGCGCGATCTTGGCCGAAACGAACAGCGAAGCGCTCGCGTTCGGGCACGCCGCCACGCAGGCGCCGCAGCCGATGCAGGCGGCGGCGTCCATCGCCCGGTCGGCGCACTGTTTCTTGACGGGGATCGAATTCGCCTCCGGCGCCGAGCCGGTGTTGATGCTGATGTAGCCGCCCGCGGAGATGATGCGGTCGAACGCGCTGCGGTCCACCATCAGGTCTTTGATCACCGGAAACGCCTTGGCCCGGAACGGCTCCAGCCACAGCTCGTCGCCGTCGTGGAAATGGCGCATGTGGAGCTGGCACACGGTGGTGCCGCGCTCAGGACCGTGAGGAATGCCGTTGATCATGAAGCCGCAGCAGCCGCAGATGCCCTCGCGGCAATCATGCTCGAACGTCACCGGGTCTTCGCCCTTGCGCGTGAGCTCTTCGTTGAGCACGTCGAGCATTTCCAGAAAGGACATGTGCTCGTTCACGTTGCCGAGCTCATAGCGCACCATCTTGCCAGGGCTCGCCGGGTTCTTCTGACGCCAGATGTTCAGGATGATCTTCATCGCCGGTGTTCCTCACTTGTAGCTGCGCTGCGCCAGATGGACGAATTCGAATTGGAGCGGCTCCACGTTGCGCACCGGGCGCTTGCCGTCGCCGGCAAACTCCCAGACGGCCACATGGCAGAAGCGCTCGTCGTCGCGTTTCGCTTCGCCCTCCTCGGTCTGATGCTCTTCGCGGAAGTGCCCGCCGCAGCTCTCCTCGCGCTCGAGCGCGTCGAGGCAGATCAGCTCGCCGAGTTCGAGGAAGTCGGCCACGCGCCCGGCCTTTTCCAGGCTCTGGTTGAGATCCTCGGCGCTGCCAGGCACGTTCACGTTCTGCCAGAACTCCTCGCGCAGCTCAGGAATCTTCTCGAGCGCGTGCTTCAGCCCCCCGGCGTTGCGGGCCATGCCGCAGTACTCCCACATGATCTTGCCGAGCTCGCGGTGGAAGTCGTCCACTGTTTTCCTGCCCTTGATGGAGAGCAGGCGCCGGGTCCGCTCATCCACTTCCTGCCTCGCAGCGCGGAATTCGGCATGGTCGGTGTTGACGCCCCCCGGTTTCACCTGCGCAAGGAAGTGGCCGATCGTGTAAGGGATGATGAAGTAGCCGTCGGCCAGCCCCTGCATCAGCGCGCTGGCGCCCAGGCGGTTGGCGCCGTGGTCGCTGAAGTTCGCTTCGCCCAGCACAAACAGGCCGGGCACGGTGCTTTGCATGTGGTAGTCCACCCACAGGCCGCCCATCGTATAGTGGACCGCCGGGTAGATGCGCATCGGCACGCTGTAAGGATCCTCGCCGGTGATGCGCTCGTACATCTCGAACAGGTTGCCGTAGCGCTCCTCGATGGTCTTGCGCCCCAGCCGGCCGATGGCCTCCTTGAAGTCGAGATAGACGCCGCGTCCGCCGGGCCCGACGCCGTAGCCCTGGTCGCACATCAGCTTGGCGGCGCGCGAGGCGATATCGCGCGGGCAGAGGTTGCCGTAGGCCGGATACATCCGTTCGAGATAGTAATCGCGCTCGTCTTCCGGAATCTCGTTCGGATTGCGCGTGTCGCCCTTCTGCTTCGGCACCCAGATGCGGCCGTCGTTGCGCAGCGACTCGCTCATCAGCGTCAGTTTCGACTGGTAATCTCCGCTTTGCGGGATGCAGGTGGGATGGATCTGCGTGTAGCAGGGGTTGCCGAAGCCCGCGCCGCGCTTGTAAGCGCGCCAGATGGCGGTGGCGTTGCAGCCCTTGGCGTTCGTGGAAAGATAGAAGACGTTTCCGTAGCCGCCGGTGGCGAGCACCACGGCGTCAGCCACGTGGCAGTCGATGGCCCCGGTCACGAGGTTTCGTGTGACGATGCCTCGGGCGCGGCCGTCGATCACCACCAGATCGAGCATCTCGTGCCGGTGGAACATCTGGACGCGGCCGGCGTCCACCTGCCGCTCCAGCGCCTGATAGCAGCCCAGCAGAAGCTGCTGGCCCGTCTGGCCGCGCGCATAGAAGGTGCGCGACACCTGCGCGCCGCCGAAGCTGCGGTTGGCGAGCGTCCCCCCGTATTCGCGCGCGAACGGCACGCCTTGCGCCACGCATTGATCGATGATGTTCACGCTGACTTCGGCCAGGCGGTAGACGTTCGATTCGCGCGAGCGGAAGTCGCCGCCCTTGATCGTGTCGTAAAAGAGGCGGTAAACGCTGTCGCCGTCATTCTGATAATTCTTGGCGGCGTTGATCCCTCCCTGCGCGGCGATGGAGTGCGCGCGGCGCGGCGAGTCATGGAAGGAGAAGCACTTCACGTTGTAGCCCAGCTCGCCGAGCGTCGCCGCCGCGCTGCCGCCAGCCAGGCCCGAGCCGACCACGATCACCGTGTACTTGCGGCGGTTCGCCGGGCTCACCAGTCTCATCTCCTGCTTCGCCCTCGACCAGCGCTGCTCGAGCGGCCCTGAAGGCGTGCGGCTGTCCAGTTGGAATGCCATGAGTCCTGTCCCTCCCGTCCTACTTCACGATGCCTGTGAGCACGGCCAGCGGAATCGACACGTTGCCGGCGCCGATCACCCACGCATAGGCCTTCGACAGCCGCTTCAGCCAGGGTGTATACCGCGGATGGTTCACGCCCACAGTCTGGAACATGCTCCAGACTCCGTGGTAGAGGTGAATCGCCAGCAGGATGTTGGCCGCGATGTAGAAGAGGCTGGCCGCCGGATTGCTGAAGCCGGCGATCACGTTGTGGTAAACGTCGCCGTGGCGGAAGTCCGGGTGCGCCTGGCCGGTGGTGAAGTGGAGCAGGTGGTAGATGATGAAGGCCAGCACAATCGGCCCGCTCCAGATCATCGTCCTCGCCGCGTATGTCGTGGCGACGGTGGCTTTCTTCACATACGGCGTGGGGCGCGCGTCCAGTTTCAGCCGCCAGAGTTGATAGGCGCTGACAACGTGCAGCCCCACGCAGGCGAGCAACACCAGCCGCACCATCCACAGCCCGGCGCCAAGCCCCTGAAGAAGAGCGGCGTAGTGGTTCAGCTTTTCAGCGCCCTGATAGATCTGCAGGTTGCCCAGCATATGGCCAAGCACGAACAGACACAGCACACAGCCCGTCAAGGCCATGACCACCTTCTTGCCGACGACGGACTGATAAAAAAAAGCGGTCTTGTCCAGACCGCTGTTCAAAGCAATCGTTCCCATGGAGGCGCTCCGCTGTTTCCTGTAACTTTCAGGTAGATCGCAGGCATCCGGGCCCGCCTGTTACAACAGATGCCCGGAACCTCTCATTGTATAGAACACTGGAGCGCCATCCATCAACCGGAACGCAGACAGGGGCGGAGGGCCCTGCGCGGGCCGCCCCGCCCCTGTTGAAGCGCCTGAAGCCGGCGCTCACGCGCGCCGGCATACAGCCTACTTCTCAGACAACGATGCAACGATGCGCACTCTCTGCCGCGAGGAAGCCACCGGGCCGGCTCTCTTCGACGGCAGCACGCCCGCGCGGTGAGCCGCCCCAGGCGCCCACACCTCAGCCAGGCTGTAGCGGCCGTCCTCGCGCTCAAAGACCAGGCCCGGCGCGGCCGGCGCCTCCATCCTGCCGGCTGGATGCGTCAACACGGCGATGCGATCCCCATCCGGCGCCGTGATCACCAGGACAGGCCTGGCCGCCATGTGCTCGAACAGGTACGTGCCGGCGGGAAGCGAATGTTTCCCCGCCTGAAAAGCGAACGGAATTTCGGCTTTGATTTTCCGGCCTTCCGCGCGCGCCTGCCCGGAAAATCCCCCCAGCGCGAACAGCGCCATTGCAGCCGTTGCGCACAATTGTCTCCACGCCATGGTTGCGGCCCTCCTTCGGCCTGTCTCCGGCGGGCCCCTCGCCCGCCTGTGCTCACACAGGTCCATACGCACGGCGGGCCGCATTGTTTGTAAACAGGACGCGCCCCCTGGCGAGGATTTACAGCCGTCACGCGGGGCCGGGCCGCAGCCTCAATGAATTGGGGCAGTATTCAGGAAGAAATTACCTGGAGAAATGCGGCCTTGAATTTCTCCATTTCTTCCGGCGTGCCCAGCGTGACACGCACATGATTGGGCCAGGAGGGCCAGGAGCGGCCGATGATCACCTTCCGCGCCGCCATCGCCGCGGAGATCTCGCGCCCGGGCTTCTCCGTGCGGATCATGATCTTGTTGCTGACGCTGGGGACGTACTCGATGCGGTTGGCCCGCAGCCAGGACATGAGATCTTCTCTCACTTTGCGCACATACTCGCGGCGCTCCTCGACGACGCCCCTGGCCTCCAGGCTGGCGATCGCCCCCGCCATGCCCGTCACCGGCAGGAAGCCCGTGCCGTAAGGACGGATCCGGTCGAGCAGGTCAGGCCGGGCGAAGGCGAGCCCGGCGCGCAGGCCGGCCATGCCGTAAATCTTCGAAAATGTTCTGAGCAGGAACACATCGCGGCCATCGCGCACCATGTCCATGCAGGAAGGCGCCTGGCAGAAATGGATATAAGCCTCGTCCACGAGCACGACGCTGCCGGCAGGCTTGTTGCGGACCAGATGCTCGACCGCTTCGCGCGGCGTCAGCGTGCCGGTGGGATTGTTCGGATTGCAGATGTAGAAGACGCCCGCTTCCTTGCCCGCCGCCCGAAGCATCGCTTCGGTGTCGTGGGCGTAATCCTTCGTCAAAGGAACGCGGTGCACAGGCGCCTGCATGAAAGCCGCCGCGCGCTCGCCCGCCTCGTAGCCGGGATCGGCCGTGACAAAGGCGCGCCCCGGTCCGCAGAAGGCCAGCACGACGCGGTGCAGCGGATCGCTGGAGCCGGCGTAGGACTGCACGCACGCCTCCGGCACGCCCTCCAGCCGCGCCGCTGTGCGCGCCAGCCGGAGAGTCTCGCCGAAATGATAGCGCCCGCCCTTGCGCAGCGCGCGGCTCATCACCTCCAGCGCTTCGGCGCACGGTCCAAGCGGATTCTCATTGGCGTTCAGCAGCACGGCGTCCGGAGGCGCGTCGCCCGGATAGCTCAACTGAGCCAGAGCCCGTTCCGTGAGCACCGGCAGCGGCAGCGCGCCTAGCGCGGCGGCGCGGGCAAAGGCGCGGCGGGATAGAGGTTCATGCGGTCCCATCTTTCGATCGTCCCCCTGACCAGTTCTGTCATGCAATCGACGACTGCCTGAAAATACTCCTTCGCCTTCTTCTCGTCAAACCGCACCGAGCCCTGCCCCGGCTGATAGAGAATCACCGGCGCGGGGAACGGATACGCCGCCCAGCTTCCGGCGGGCGGCCGCGCAATTTCGAGCGACGGGCTGAACCGCTCGCGGCGCACCAGGTGCGGATGCGTGGCCTGGGTGAAGGCGGTCTCGTTCCAGCCCGCGTGTCCGCCGTCCTCGCCGAACACTTTGAGGGTGGCATCGGAACACGCGGCCCACCAGTTGACCACCATCACGCGCACGCGCTGATCACGGCTGGCGTGCTCGGCCAGCTCATTCAGGATCGCCGTCTGCGGCCCCCCGTGGCCGTTGACCACGATGATGTTGCGGAATCCGGCGCGCGCCAGGCCTTTCAGTACGTCGGCGACGAACGGCCGGTAGGCGGCTTCCGAGACCTGGAACGTGCCTGGATAGCCGTCCAGCGAACCCGTGACTCCGTAAGGAATGAGCGGAGCCACCAGCGCGCCGAGCCGTGGCGCCAGCGCTCGGGCGATCTCGACGGGCGCGGTGTTGTCGGCGCCGTTGTGAATGACCCCGTGGGCCTCGATCGTGCCGGTGGGCAGCAGGACGGTCTGGATCCTGGCGGGCACGAGCTCGGCGAACTCCGCCCAGTTCAATTCCTGGAGTTCGCGGCTTGACTGGGCGGAGCACGGCGGCAGCGCGGCAGCCGCCAGCAGGACGGTGAATACGGTTCTCACAGAGCGCCTCCCGTGCCTTCATTTGTACGCCCAAGTCCGGTGGAGGCGCAATGGCGGCCGGCTTGCTCGCGGGGCTGGCGTGCGCAGCCGATGTCACTGGGCGAGACGCAGGATCTCGGAGGCGATGCGCGCGAAGGCCTGGTTGAGCTGAGTCTTGTCGGGCGCGTAGACGTAGAGACCGGTGGGTTCATCGCGCGCGTAGGCGGGGCTGGACGGATCGTTGGCGACGCGTTTCAACAACACGGAATCGACGTCGCCGAGGCCGATGACGTAAAAAATCGTGGGCATTGACATATTCTGCCGGATGCGTTTGGCGGCGTTGTCTGTCGCGTTAGTGGAGGCGGCGCCCACCGAGGAAGGCCGGTCGGGCCGGATCCGGCCTGCATACGGGCCGCTCGAGAACATCGAGACGGTGCGGTAACAGCAGTCCGTGCGGTTGTTGTACAGGTCGAAGTTCGGGATGTAGGCGACATCGCGCCGCACGTAGCGCATGAGGTTGAAGTCGGTGGTGCCGGCGCCGAAGGCGCATCCCGTGCCGCTGTCGAGCGCCCCGAGCGGGCCGTTGATCGTGCGGTCCGAGGCGGTCATCGTCGATGCATAGGGCTGGATGATGCCGTAAGTGGGGCCCGTGCTGGCGGTGCCGTCGCTGCTGGAGACGAGCACGCCCACCCGGTCCTGCGGACTCCAGCCTGAATCGGTGTATTTCTTGTTGGCGGCGTCGCGGCAGCCGCTGCGCTCCATGCTGTAGATGGTGCCCGTGTTGGGGTAATAATAGTTGATCCCGTCGACGGTGCGGTTCTCGCCGTTGCCGTAACGGGAATCGATCGAGGTCTTGACCGGAAACTGAGCCGTCAGGCCCGTGGGAATTCCATCAGTGAACAGCATGATGATGTTCAGTGCGCCGGGCTCGGCAATGGCAGCGAGCTGGTTATAGGCTTCGCTGACCGCCATGGCCGTCGACGTGCCGCCGGTGCAGTTGATCGTGTTGATCACCGAGTCCAGGGTCGGCGACTGAGTCTTGAAGTTCTTCGTCAGCGGATAGGCATAGTGCCAGGCGGTGCTGTAGGTGATCATGCCAAGGCGGTCGCGTGCCTCGGCGAAGCGGGCGACGAAGCTCCGGGCGGCCGATTTCATCGGCTCGCAGGCGCCCGCCATCGCCATGCTGCCGGAGCGGTCGAGCACCATCATCATGTTCACGTCGCGGCGCGACGCCTTGCCGAGGGCGGAGATAGATACGGACGAGATCCCGGCCAGCCGCATGAAGTAGGTGGGCGCGGCCACGGAGGCCGACACCGTCACCGAGCGCGTGCGCAGAGCTGTCTCCTCGACTGCCACCTGCGAAGTCCGGTTGCGGGTATTCAGGGCGCCATCCGGGAAATTCGAGTCGAAGAACGCCTGCGCCCTCGCCCTCGCTGACGCCTCCTGCTCGGCCATCGACAGGCCGACGTTCAGCGAACGGGCAGCCGCCAGCGCCGCCGCGTCGCAGGCCATCGAAAGCTTGGCCCGGACCGTGTAGAGATAGGATGCATCCACAGCCAGCGCCACCATGAACAGGATCAGCACCAGACCGACGGCCAGCATCATGAGGGCGATGCCGCGCCGCCCATTAGAAAATCGTCCGCGCATAGATCGGCCCCCTGTTGTTCATCGTTGGGAAATCTTTGACCGGCGATTCGAACCAGGCTTCGGCCACGTATGCCGTTTCGCCGCTTGCCAGCGCCAGGATCGAATCGAATCTCGCCGCCCGCGCCTCCGGCTTGGTCAGATAGTCGGCAGGTATGATCGAGCCATCCGGCTTCAGCAGCGCGTCCGGCGGCGAGGCCACCTTGCTCGCTTTCAGGCCCGCGTTGCCTACTACAAGGCGCTGCGTCACGACTGTCTGCCCGAGATTCGAGCAGGACGCCACCGCCACGCCCCCGTCGAGGCATTCCTGCCCGCCCACCTTGAGCAGCCGCGTCAGAATCACAACGCCGGCGCCGCCCGTGCGCGTCATGTTCATCCCCGCCGCCAGCCGCACGAGCACATCCTGGTTGCCCGGCAGCGAGAAGTCGACGCCACGGGCGTACATATGGCCCGCGTCGCGGCTCACTTGCGAGGTCTGCATCATTCGCCTCAGATCGAGGCCGAAAACCAGCATCCAGACATAGAGCGGCATCAAGAGCGCGAAGGCCAGGGCGAATTCGATCAGCGAACTGCCCCGGCTGCTGCGTCGCGATGTTCGTCTCATGAAAGCCCCCTTGGCAGACTTACTCATCTGGGCGGCGGCGCGGCGCCGGTCGGCAAGCCCTCCATCCGGTCCGCGGCGCGGGCGGAGATGCGGAACGAGCCCGGCGCCCGCCACAGAGCCGCGAGCCAGTGGTGCTCATAGCCCTCGACGGACACCTCGATGATGTTGCCAGGCACGTTGTCGGGCACCTCCTGAAATGTGGCCGGATCGAAGTACCGGATCTTGATGGCGTCCTCTCTGCCGCGGAGGAAGCCCATCGATTGCTGAACCACGATCTGACGGATGGAAGCGTCGTGTCCCAGTCCGCCCATCGTTTGGTAGGTTACGGCATAGCGCACTCCCTCCCGCACCGCATGCTGGAAGGTGGACTGGAGGAACACGACCAACCCGTGGTCGACGAAAGCGAACACGAGCGCCATCAGCGGCAGCAGGATCAAAGCGGTTTCAACCGTCGCGCTGCCTCGGCGGCGCCCTCTTCCACACATGGCCCGGGTCGGGATTTCGACTTGCATTCTGCGGCATAGACGGAGGCGAGGACGGGATGCTTGACACGGCGCGGCCGCCTAAGGCCTTTTTCCTGCCAGACTTGAAGGAATGCCTGATCCGAGTCCTGCCGGTTGCGCACTCAGGGTGGTTGGCGGACAATGGCAGTTAGTCCGTATGGAAGAACCGCCGGCGGAATTCTGGTGCCTCGCTCTGCCCGACGACGATCCGGCGTCGAAAAGCGGCCATTCGGAGCCACTGTCGCCCATTCATCTGGTCGAAGCGGCTTACGAATCGCACGCCGAACTGCTTTTCCGGCTGGCGATGGCCGAATGCCGCAACCGCGAGGTGGCCAGGGATGCAGTCCAGGAAGCTTTCCTTCGGTACCATGAAGCCGCTTCCGCAGGGCAGGCCATCCGCCATGTGCGGGCGTGGCTGGCGCGCGTCGTCATCAATCAGGTTCGCGATGACGCCAGACGCTCGCTGCGTCAGGAAAATCTTTCGGCGGTGCGGGACTCGGCCTCCGGATGGGTAGAATCGGACAGCGGCGGAGAATTGATGGAGAGGATCCAGGAGCTTTTGTCGCCGCGGGAATTCGAATGCGTGCGGCTCAGGATTCTGGGCTACAAGTACTTCGAGATTGCGGAGATTCTTTCCATCAGCGCGGGGTCGGTGGCCTGTCTTCTCTCCCGTGCCCTGCGCAAGCTGGAGGTTTTGAGGAACGAGCGATGACCTTGTGGCAGCGATGCAGGGAGTTTGTCAGCAGGCACCTCCACCCTTCCGATGAGAGACTCGTCGCGTGGATTCTGGGGGAAGAGCCAGGTGCTCCGCCGGAGGCCGGGCATGTGAGCCGCTGTCCGCATTGCCAGCGCAGGCTGCAACGATTCCGGGGAACATTGGAGATGCTGGAAGGGCTGTGGGAGCAGCCTCGTGGCGTCGAAGAGGAAACCCGGAAATTGCGGGAGCCTCTGATGCAGCGGCTACAGAGATCTGCGAGCCCGGTCGACTCGGCAACCGTCCGAAGGCTCCTTGGGAAGGCGGCAGGAGATCCGCGATATCACGAGGCCGTACCCGAGATCCTGCGGACTTTGATCGGACCGCAGGCCCTGGCACAGGCCAGCCGCCGGGATGCCGCCACAGCCGGATCCTCGTCGAGATGAGACGGGCAGCGGAAACATTGCGGGAATGGGTGGAGTCTGCGCTCCGCGGCGAGCACACGGCCGCCGGCATGGGGGTCTCCTGCATTGTCTTTCTGACCGGAGCTTTGACCGGCACGATCATCTGGCTGAATGGCGGCACGGCTTTTTGGGTGGATTTGCTCTTCAAGCAGATCGGCGGGCCGATGCTGGTGGCTTACGCGATAGTGGAGATGATCGCAGTGAGTTGCGTGCTCCAGTGGTTCGCCCCAGGCGAGCCGATGCGCGGCCCCTGGCGGCTGCTGTTCGCCGCTGGAACGACGCACGCAGTCAGCATGATTTTCCGCCATTGGCTGGGCGAGCCGATCGCCTCCAACCCGCTGAATGTCTGGCCGGGCGCGGAAGCCTGGATGCAGGTTTGCCGGGAATTCGGAAGGGTTCTTGGAGGGACAGTTTACTTGGGGCTATTGGCGGCGGGACTGGGCGCCGCACTTCGCGTCCACGCGCGCCTCGGTTTGCTGCGTCCGCCTGGCGCCGCCGGCTGGGCGGCATTCGCCGCTGCTGGAGGACTGTTCGCCTACACGCTGCGTTCCCTCGTCTATTGGCTGGGCGTCCCCGGCGTCAGAACCTCGGCCCTGTGGTGGCTGGGCTGGGTGACGGACCCCCTGCTGGGACTGCTCCTGGTCTTGAGCATGCTGCTGATGCGTGCGTCGGCGCCTCTGGCTGGCGGATTGCTCGGACGGCCCTGGCGGTCATATTTCTGGGCGGTACTGCTGACCTGCATCGGCAGCCTCTGCGTGGGCCTTGGCGATGCGGGACTCGTTCCTGCCCTTAGGCTCTGGCCTTCCTGGTTCGTGTGGCATCCCGCCGCCGCCCTGTTTGCACTTGCGCCTCTGTGGCAGCTTCAGGCAATCTCGGAACCGCTAACGGCGCAGCGGCGGGCAGCCCGGCGGAATGAGGCCTGTTAGCGGGGCCGTTCGCGCTTCTTGTACGGAAACTTCTCCCAATGCGTGGCCGCCCGGCCCAGCCGGTCCCAGACCACAGTGCCGCCCTTCACCGTCAGTTCCGCCGTCAGCAGGCGGTCGCCGTCGAACCGCGCGCCGGCGGAGTCGACAAAGCCGAACCTGCCTTTGGAGAGGCTGAGCACCGTGATGTCGGCCTCCGCGCCTTCGCTCAGATGGCCCAGATCCGTCCGTCCGATCTGGCGCGCCGGCGCCCAGGTCGACATCCGGACCACGTCTTCCAGCGGCGCGCCGAGGTTGAGGATCTTCGACATCACGTTGGTCATGTCCTTCATGCCCGCATTCATGCTGCCGACGTGAAGGTCGGTGGAAATCGAGTCCGGCCAGAAGCCCTCCCGCGTCATGGGCACGGCGATGTTCCAGTAGAAGCTCCCGCCCCCGTGGCCCACGTCGAACAGGATGCCGCGCTTGCGGCCCATCCACATGGCGGGATTGGTCCTGCCGTCGAGGAGTTCTTCGCGGTGGCCCGAGTAGCAGTGCGTGTAGATGTCGCCCGGGCGGAGTTTCTCCTCGAAGAGGATCTTGATGTTGCGGCGCTCGCTGGTCCAGCCGAAGTCGACCATGATGGGAAGCTTCAACTCATCGGCGGCCTTCCGCGCGTTGTCCAGATCCGGCCAGCCCTCTTTGCTGTAATGGGCCACCTTGATGCCGACGATCAGATCCTTGTGCTGGCGCGCCATGCGGATGGCGGGTTCAGGCAGCATGTCGCCGGCGTCGTCCTCGCTGGTGATGCCCATGCCTCCGCCGACGATGTTGAGGAAAGCGAGCACGCGCGTGCGGGCGCGGTCGATGACGCGCTGGCGGAAATCGGGAAAATTGCGCCAGCCCGAGGTGCCCGCATCCACCATGGTCGTCACGCCGGTGCGGAAGGAGAAGCCGTCGGGATAGACGCTGAGGTCGCCCGTATAGACGCCTTTCAGCCCCGTGCCGGCGTAGACGTGCACATGCATGTCGATGATGCCGGGCGTGACGTAGAGGCCGCTCACGTCGACGGTGCGCGCCGCCTGCGCCGGATCGATGGACGGCGCCACGCGGGCGATCCTGCCCCTGGCGACCGCCACGTCGCGGCGCGCGCTGACGCCGTTTTTCGGGTCGATCAGATGGCCGCCTTTCAGCAGCAGGTCGTAAGCAGGCTGTGCAGCAGCGCTCATCGCAGCGGCCAGCAGAACAGGCAGCAAAGCACGCATCAGTCACCTCCGGCAGGCCGCCCGGCGGCGGGCGCTGGCGGCCGGGCCATCGCCGCCACTTCGCGGGCGGCGCGCAAGTTCTCTTCCACCATCTCCCATGCGCCCGGATGAAAGCAAAGGTCGGCGCACCACCACTCGATGCGCGGCAGGGCGCCCAGCGCGGGAGCGACGTACCGCCACGGCACCCGCCCCTGTCCGATCGGGACATGATGGCTGGTGTCGTCGCCATAGAGCGTGCCGTCGCTGTCGATGACATGGACCGCGCCGATGGCGGATCCGAGTTTCCCGGCGAACTCCGCCACGCCGCCCTCCAGCGTCTCTCTGGGGCCGTGTTGCCGTGCTCCCACTACCGCGCACATATAGGCGTGCGCCGTGTCAAACAGCACGCGGAACCACGCGTGGCCCACCTGCTCATACAGGGCGAGCACCTCCGAGGGCTTGTTGAACACGAAGCCCGGCTCGAACTCCCAGACCATGAGGACCCGCGCCTGGCGCGCCCACTCCGCGCAGTCCCTCCACAGACCGGCCACACGATGGAAGGCCGCGTGGTATTCGCGGCCGCTCAGCGAGCCTGGCGCCGTGCCCGTGTCCACGCGGATCATGGGACTGCCGAGGTCGTGGCATAGTTCGACGAGGCGGCGGAACCGGTCGAGGTACGCCTGCCGGTTCTCTTCGATAGCGGGGTTGCAGGCGCTGAGGTCGGCTGAGTAGCCGGAGATGCCAAGACCGAGCCCGTCGAGCAGGGATTTCAGTTCGCCCCGGGCGGACCGCGCCGCATACCGCTCCAGCGTCACATGCGGCGGATAGCCGTTCAGTTCGATGCCGTCATAGCCGGCGCGCGCCAGGCGGCGCGCCACCTCTTCGAGCGGCTTGGGTTCGGCGGCGTACGGCCCAAAGGCGAACGACCAGGAACCCATCGAAATGCGGATCGCCATCTTTCCCATAGCTTACATCCCCCGCCCCGCCCGGATCGGGCGCCGCCGCGCCCTGCAATTGAAGCTTGACGAACCCCCTGCCGATACAACAGAATGGGGTTGTCTTGTTTGACCCGGGCGGGACGCCGTTTGCGTCTTCCGCCTCGAAATCCGGATTCGAGAGGAAGCGGGGAAAATGGTTCGTCTCCTGTGGCTGGCGTTTCTGACTGCGGCGCTGATTTCCGCGCAATCTGCCAGGGTGAAGGCCCAGGGAAGCAGCAAGAAGAAAGCGGCCGCCGTCCGCACCACGGCAAAGACCGGGAAGGCGCCTGTCGCTGTGGCGCGGAAGCCCGTCAAGAAGAAGGCCGCCGGAAGCGCCGCCAGGGCGGCGGGCAACGGCAAAGAGCAGGCGGCCGCGGTCCGTCCGGCGGCCACCCGCCGTGGGAGGCAATCCCTGGCGCCCGGCGTTGCGCGCCGCGCCGCCGGCACGCGGCGGCGCAGGACGTACAGCCCCTGGAGCACCCCGACTTACGCCGACTCGACGCTGGGAGACGTGACCGAAGGCGAGGATCCGGTGGTCCGCCGCGCCGCCGTGGAAGCCCTGGGGCCGTACAACGGCAGCGTGGTGGTGGCCGATCCCTTCACCGGCCGCATCCTCGCGATGGTGAACCAGAAGCTGGCCCGCACGGGCGCCTATCAACCGTGCTCGACGATTAAGCTGGTGGCGGCCGTGGCGGGGCTCCACGAAGGCATCATCGACCGCGAAACGCGGCTGCGCCTGACGCGGCGCGAGAGCATGGACCTGACCGAGGCGCTGGCGCGCTCGAACAACAAGTTCTTTTTCGATATCGGCGAGAAGCTGGGCTTCGACCGCATTTATCATTACGCGCGCCTGTTCGGGCTGGGCGAGAAGGCCGGGATCGACATCGAAGGCGAGAGCGCCGGGATTCTGCCGGAATGGAAGCCGAAGGAAGTGCCGTGCGGCATGATGACCAGCTTCGGCGAGGCCATTTCCATTACGCCGCTGCAATTGACGGCGCTTGTGTCGGCCATCGCCAACGGCGGCTCGCTGTACTGGCTCCAGCATCCGCGATCCCAGGAAGAGGCCGAACGGATGGTGCCGCGCCTGAAGCGCCGCATCGAGCTGGCGGCGCGCATCGAGGAACTTCTGCCGGGCATGATGGGCGCGGTCGATTATGGCACCGCGCGCCGCGCCGCATTCGACCCCTCGACGCCGATCTTCGGCAAGACGGGCACCTGCACGGACTCGCGCACGCATCTGGGCTGGTTCTCGAGCTTCAACGACGTCGGAGGCCGCAAGCTGGTGGTGACGGTTCTGCTGACAGGCGGGGCGCCGGTCAACGGGCCGGTGGCCTCGGGCATCGCCGGGCATGTATACAAGACCCTTGCAGAGCAGCAGTATCTGGCCGAACGCAAGACATACAGCCCGGCGGCGCTGATCACGGAAACCAGCCGGTGAGCGGCCTGACAATGGAAAATCGTTCATGAATCTCCCGCGCCCGCCGATGCGTAGCGTGTGCGGCTTCTTGCGTTGCGTGGTCTTCCCTTCCGCCTGACAGGCAGCGTGTTTCGCGATCTGGCGATCGTGCAGGCTGGCTTCGGGCTGCTTGTCGGCCTCGTGTTTCCCATGGCGGTCCACCAGATGGGCGTGCCGGCCGAGCACCTTCTCAATTTGCGCTTTCATCTCTATTGTCTGGCGGCCGGCCTGGCCGTCGGCGGCATGAACGTATGGATCGCCAATCGCGTGGTGCGGACACGGATGCGGCTGATCGCCGCGAAGCTCGAAGAGGTCCGCGCGACGCTCGAGCGGATCCAGCAGGAGGGCGACGTCTGCGGGTGCGATCCCAGCCAGTGCTTTTTGCCGGTTGACTCCGACGATGAGCTGGGCCGCACCAGCGAGTCGTTCAACCTGATGGCGGCCACGCTGGCCGATGCCCTGCACACGAATGCCGCGGTGCGGAGGATGACCGAGCGGATGGTGGAGCACCTGCGGGTGGAAGAAATGGCCCGGACGGCGCTGGAGGAGATGCGCGAGCACACCCTGTCGGCGGGCGGAGCGGTGTACCTCGCCCGGGAGGGCAGTCTGGAACTGGCGGCCGCGAGCGGGCTGGAGGAAGCCGAGTCGCTGGCCGCGCATCCGATGGTGATGAAAGTGTTCGAAACGCTCCAGGGCGCGCGGCTCGAGCTGCCCGGAGGCATCCTGCTCAACCGTGTGCTGGCCTGCTTCCCCCCGCGGGCCGTGCTGCTGGAGGCCGTCCAGTACGATGGGCGCGCGCTGGGCGTCGTGCTGCTGGCCAGCGACCGTCCCTACACGCAGGAAGAAACCCGGCGCCTGCGCCTGCTGAGCCGCCCGCTGGCGCTGGCCTTCCACAACGCCCTCGCCTACGACGAACTGGAGAGAGTTGCCGCGCTCGACGGGCTCACCGGCTGCTACAACCGGCGCTTCGGACTGGCGCGCCTGCGTGAGGAGCTGGCCCGCGTGATGCGGATGGAAGCGCCGCTGAGCGTGATCCTGTTCGACCTGGACTATTTCAAGGCCGTCAATGATACCTGGGGGCATCTGGCCGGGGACCGCGTGCTGATGCAGGCGGCGAGGCAGGCGCGCGCGCTGCTGCGGCAGGGCGACGTGCTGATCCGCTATGGGGGTGAGGAGTTTCTCGCTGTGCTGCCGTTTACGCCCGCGGAAGAGGCTGCCGGAGTGGCCGAGCGCATCCGGCGCGCCATCGCAGAGACGCCCGTTCCGAACGGGCGCGGGGCGATTCCGGTCACCGTGAGCGCGGGCGTGGCCGCATGGCCGCAGGCGCCGGTTGAATCGGAGATGGAACTGGTCGATCTGGCAGATGCCGCCCTCTATCTGGCCAAGCGCGGCGGCCGCAACCGCGTGGTGAGCCGCTCAGCCGCGTCGGCGCCGGAGGCGCAGCATCATGCCGTGCGGGCGCGGCAAAATTGATGCCAAGGCATTCCCGCGGATTCAGCTCCGCTGCGGATCGGCCGCTGGCGGCGCTCCGGCCGCCAGTCCGGCGGGAGGCAGCACGGCCTCCGCAACGGCGTGCAGCAGCTCGTTCAGTCCGCGCCCTGTTACGGCGGAGATCGCGAAAAAAGGCAACCCGCGCCGCCTGGCCTTGCGCCGCAGGCTTTCCAGCCGCCGCCGGTCCTGGAGGACGTCGAGCTTGGTGGCGACCACGAACATCGGCTTGCGGGCCAGCTCAGCGCTGTAGCCGGCCAGCTCGGCCAGGATCACGTCGAAATCCTGCTTCGGGTCGCGGCTGCTGGCCTCGCTGACATCCACCAGGTGCAGCAGCAGCCGGGTGCGCTCGATGTGGCGCAGGAACTGGACGCCGAGCCCGTGGCCCTCGTGCGCGCCTTCAATCAGGCCGGGGATGTCGGCGACGACGAAGGTGCGCAGGTCCGGCATCTGCACCACGCCAAGGTGCGGCTCGAGCGTAGTGAAGGGATAGTCGGCGATCTTGGGCCGCGCCGCCGAAATGCGGGAAATCAGCGTGGACTTGCCCGCATTGGGGAAGCCCACCAGGCCGACGTCGGCCAGCAGCTTCAGCACCAGCCTGAGCCGCCGCTCCTCGCCCGGATGGCCCGGTTCGGCGCGCGTGGGGGCCTGGTGGGTGGGCGTGGCGAAATGCTGGTTGCCGCGGCCGCCGCGGCCGCCGCGGGCGGCGATGAAGCGCTGGCCCGGCGCGGTAAAGTCGAACAGCGGCTCGCCGGAATCGGCGTCGAAGACGACGGTGCCGATGGGCACGGGAAGTTCCAGATCGGCGCCGCTGCGGCCCGTGCGGTTGCTGCCTTCGCCATGGCGGCCGCGCTCGGCGCGGTGCTCGGGATTGAAACGGAAATGGAGCAGCGTGTTGTGGTGCTGGCTGGCCACCAGCACCACGTCGCCCCCGCGTCCTCCGTCGCCGCCGCTCGGCCCTCCGCGCGGGACGTACTTCTCGCGCCGGAAGGCGACGCAGCCATTGCCACCGTCGCCGGCTTTGATGCGAATAATCGCTTCATCGACAAACATCAGCCTGCTCCCGCGCTGCCGAGACGAAAAGAGCCGCCGGGGCTGTCAAAGCACCCGGCGGCTCGGAAACGGTCCTGCTGCAATGGAAACCGCGTCAGGATTCCAGCGCGACGACGCTGACCCACTTGCCCAGGCGGCCGCGGTCGCGCCATTCCACGCGCCCTCCCACCTTGGCGAAGAGGGTGTCGTCGCTGCCGATGCCAACGTTGTCGCCGGGCTTGTACCGGGTGCCCCGCTGGCGGACCAGGATGGCGCCGCCTTTGACGAGCTCGCCGCCGAAAACCTTGATGCCGAGCCGCTGCGCCGTGCTGTCGCGGCCGTTCTTGGAGCTGCCGAGTCCTTTTTTGTGGGCCATGGCGGTAAGTCCTCCCGACTCAGAGCACGATGTCGGAGATCTTCACTGCGGTGAAGTTCTGCCGGTGTCCGATCGTGCGCTTGTACTGCTTTTTCCGTTTGAATTTGAAAACGATCACCTTGTCGCCGCGGCCGTGCTTCTGGATTTCGCCGAGCACGCGGGCGGAGGCGGCTTCGGGGCCGGTGACCAGGGTGCCGTCGTCCTTGCCCACGGCGACCACGCGGTCGAACTCGACCGCCGTGCCGGCCTCGCCGGCCAGCGTCTCCACCACCACGGTTTCGCCGGGCGCGACGCGGTACTGCTTGCCGCCTGTTTCGATCACTGCAAACATGGGTCTGACCTCTCGATGACGCTGCGGGAACTGTCCTGAACGTTTTCCCGGCGGGTTGGCCGGCACCTCGGCGCAAGAGCGCGCCTGACCGGGCGCCACAACTTCTTATCCTAGCCGATCCGGGCCGCTGGCGCAAATCGTTGGCCCTTCAACAGGAAGCGCCATTACAATCTCTCAATACAGCCGCCGGCCGGCCGATATGGGACACGACGCGGACACTGCGGACGCCATGTCGACCAAAGAATTCATCAGCCTGCGGGCGAGCCTGGACCGGGCCGAATACCAGCACGCCCTTTTCCAGAGCGCCCTGACGGCGTATCTGGAGGCCCTGACGGGGGTGGAGCGCCACGTTTTCCAACCCTGCGCGGAGAAGATCCAGGGCCAGCCGCCTTCAGTGGCGCAGGCCCGGCAGCGGCTGGCCGGCCAGCCAAGCCAGGAGACCTTTTCGGCGGCGCAGCGGGACCTGGACGGCGCCCTGCAAACCACGCACGAGTTTATCTGCCGCGAGCTGGCAGGAACGGTGGAACTGGCCGAGGTGGTGCGGCTGCTGGAGGCCACCGCCGCTTCGCTCCAGCATCGCGGCGGCCGGCACGAATCGGAGTTTCTCGATGTGGCCAGCGGACTGCGCCGCGCTGCCGAGCGCGAGGACTTGCAGGAGCTCCGGCAGCACATCCTGGCGCAGGTCCAGTTGATCACATCGCTCGTGGAGGAGATGCGGCAGGAGAACCGCCAGATCGTGGCGGAACTCGAAAAGGAGATGCACGCCTACCGCAGGCGGCTCGACGAAGTGGAGGCGGCGGCGCACCGGGACGCCCTGACCGGGCTGGCCAACCGCGCGTCGTTCGAGAAGCGGGCGATGGAGATGGCGGAGGCCGGCGTGACGTTCAGCCTGGTGCTGATCGACCTGAACCATTTCAAACGGGTCAACGACGTCCACGGCCATCTGGCCGGCGACGAGCTGCTGCGCGTGTTCGCCAGCCGCCTGAAACACCAGCTCCGCGCCGACGACATGGCCGCCCGCTGGGGCGGCGACGAGTTCGTCGTCCTGCTGCCGGCGCCGCTGCGGGACGCGATGGCGCGCGCCCGTCTGCTCGAGCAGTCGCTGTCGGGCGACTATCAGCTCTCCGTGGGCGGAGAGACGCTGCGCGTGCGGGTGGGGCTGGCCATGGGGGTGGCCGAGCACCGGCCGGGGGAGCCGCTCGATGATCTGTTGCGGCGCGCCGACCAGGGACTGTATCAGAGCAAAGGCATCCGCTGACGGCCTGGTCCGGGCCTGCTAGGATCGGGATGGAGAATCCTGTCCCGTGGCGGATGCAAATGAATTTCTCGATCAGGCGGTGCTGGTCTCCGGCGCCGGGCGCGGCATCGGAAAGCGGCTGGCTCTGGCCTTCGCCGGACTGGGCGCGCGCGTGGGGCTGCTGGCCCGGACCCGGGCCGAACTGGATCTGGCGCAACTGGAGATCACGGACTCGGGCGGGCATGCGGCCGGCATCCTGTGCGACGTGCGCGACTACGGGCAGGTGGAGGCGGCGGTGGAGCGCTTCCGCGCGTTCGCCGGCCCGGTGCGGGCGCTGATCTGCGCCCACGGGGCCCTCGGCTCGATCGGGCCCCTTTCAGACTGCGATCCGCGGCAGTGGCTGGATGGCGTCGTCACGAACCTGGGCGGGGCGGCGCACCTGTGCCGGGCGGTGCTGCCGGACATGCTGTCGGCGCGCGCGGGCAAGATCGTGCTGCTGGCCGGGCCGGGGGCGGCGCAGCCGAGGCCGAATTTCTCTTCCTACAGCGCGGCCCAGGCGGCGCTGGCGCGGCTGGCCGAGACGCTGGCCGAGGAAGTGCGGGAGGCCAACGTGCAGGTCAACTGCATGAACCCGGGACCGACCTACACGAGCCTCACCGACGACATTATCGCCGCCGGGCCCCTGGCCGGCGCGGCCGAACTCGAGGCGGCGCTGAAGCTGCGCACCACGGGCGGGGCGCGGCCGGAGGAGCAGGTGGCGCTGGCGCGTTTCCTGTGCTCGTCGCGGTCGAACCATGTCAGCGGCATGCTGATCTCGGTCAGCGACAACTGGCGCAAGCTGGAGCACTCGCGCTCGCACGCCGGGATGTTCACGCTGCGGCGGATCTTCCACAGCTAGCCGCAGGAGCAGAAAAAAAGTCTGAAAGGCCGGCCGGGGCCGCCGATATGAAAGACGCGGAGCCGGCACGATGGCCCTTGCCCCACTCACCTTCACCGGAATCAGCAGCTTCTCGGACGACTTCCAGGTGATCCTGGACCGCTCGGTGTCGATCGCCAGCCTGCCGGCGCGCGCCCTGGAACAGGAACAGAAGGGGCTGCTGAGCCGGAAGGTGGCAGCGGGGGAATTGCGCACGGCGGCGGCGGACCTGGCGGCGGCTCTGCGGCAGTTGGGGCAGTTGTCGAAGGGAGGCGCGCTGACGGCAACGAGCAGTTCGTTCTCGGTGCAGGCGACAGCGGGTGAGCTGGCGGCGCCGGGCCTGTACCGGATCAGCGACATCACGAGCCTCGCGTCACAGGCGGTGGCGCGGTCGAGCGCGGGCTTTGCCGACACCGGCGCGACCGCAGTGACCGGCGGCAGCGGCGAGCTGGAGCTGGTGCTGGGCGGAGAGAGCCATACGATCGCACTGGCACCCGGAGCAGACAATCTGGCCGGCGTGCGGGATGCGATCAACGCCGGCGGCTATGGCGTGACAGCGTCGATCCTGGACACCGGATCCGGCCCCGGGCGCTACTATCTGTCGATCACGGCCAGCGAGACCGGGGAGAGGTCGATAGAGTTGCGCCTGACGCCCGGCGATCCGGGATCGAACCTGCTGACCACGGTCTCGGCGGGCTCGAACGCCGCGTTCAAGCTGAATGGCCTGGACATCGTTTCCAGCTCCAACACGGTCACCAGCGCCATTGCCGGCGTGACGCTGGAGCTGAAAGCCCTCACCGAGCCAGGCCAGACGATCGATGTCAGCGTGCAGCCGTCGGCCGCGGGCGTGGCCGGGGCGCTGCAAAGCTTCACAGCGGCATACAACAAACTGGTGGAGAAGCTCGACGCGCAGACCGGCCAGCAGAACGGGCCGCTGCTGGGCGAGACGTTCATCCGCGACCTGAAGGCGGCGCTGCGCGACATCACCGGCTTCCGCGGCGAAGGGCCCCGCGCCAGCCTGTTCGAACTGGGCGTCTCGATCGGCGCCGACGGGGTGATGTCATTCGACCCGTCCGTCGTCCAGGGCCTCCCGCAAAGCGAGATCCCTGCCGTGTTCACCCTGTTGGGCGATGGCAGCAGCGGCCTGTCGGCGCTCGAAGACCGGCTGGCGCAATCCAGCGACGCCCAGACCGGCGCCATCGCCGCCTTCATCCGGAACCTCGACCGCGCCGACCAGCGGCTCACCGATCAGATCAACGCCATTTACGAGCGCGTCAACGCCACGCGCCAGACGCTGGTGGCGCGCCTCCAGGCCGCGGACACCCTGCTGGCGCGGCTGGAGGGCCAGAGGACCATGCTCAACGCCGCCATTGAAAGCCTTCAGACCGTCGCCTTCGGCAAGCGCCCCAACAGCACATGAGCCCGCCCGAAAAACCTCTCGCAGAACTGGCCGCCGCCAGCGAAGAATTGCTCCACCTGCTCCGGCGCCGCGACCCGCGCTACCTGGAGGCCCTGGAGCGGCGGGACAGCCTGCTGCCCCTCGTCGCGCGTCTCTGCGCATCGGCTGAGACGCCGCCAGGGGCGCGCTCCGCACTGGAACGCATCCGGCAATTGAGCGAGGCCTGCGAACTGGAAGCCCGCGCCCTGCGCCGCGAAGCCGCCGAGGGCCTCTCCGCACTCGACCCGCATCTGCGCTTCGCGCACTCGCTCGGCCGCCTCGTCGGGCCCGGAGAAGCCGCCCTGCTCGACCTCAGGGCCTGAAGCGCGCCCGGCCCGTGCGGCCGCTTACCGCTTGACCGCCACGGTCGGCAACGAGCGGTAGGTCGTCGACCCAGCCGTGAAATTGTTGCTCGCCATGCTGCGGTAAATCACCGCGAAGCCGTAAAGGCCGTCGGCGCCGACCTGGGGCACGGTCACACGCACCCGCCATACGCCCGGCTCGGAGGGATCCAACGCCGCTCCCGCCACCGCAGCCTGGATCGCGCCCTGCGATGTGATCAGGAACGCCTGGACGCCGCTGACCGGCGCTTCCACGCCGGGCGCCTCGCCGTCTTCAGGCAATCCCTCCACGGGGCCTGTCCCCGTCAGGTACACCGTCAGCTCCTGGCCGGCCGCGGCGGGATTCGAAGAATTGTTGGCCGCACCATTCTGGTTCACCGCGCGCGCCTGGCCTCCAGTGGCGGGGTTCGTGCCCGCGAACAACACCGCAGGAGAGGCGTTGAACATCTGGCTGTAGCCGTGCGAAAGAATCTCGCCCGTGGACGGCCTCCGGACAAGGAACTCGGCGGGGCCGGCGATGGGGGCATCCTTTGGAACGATGAAACGGATCACGCCATCCTTGACGCTGAGCAGCGGGGCGGGCACGCCTTCCACCCGCACTTCTACGCCGGCCAGCTCCTTCGGCAGCGGCGCGCCGCCGGCCTCTTCCGGAGACTCGGAAAACCGGACCCCAGGCGCCTCCAGTTGCACGATTGTCGCCGGCGCCACCCGCGGGAAGCCGCTGGCGCCATTGACGACGGCGTGCAACGGGTAGTGCATGGTGATGCGGTTGGCGGCGTCGGCCACAAGCAGGGCGCCACGCCTGTCCAGCGCCAGCGTGCGGGGACCATAGCTCGTGAAAAAGTAATTCCACTGCGGCTCGCCGCTGATGGCGAGCGTCTCATACGCCGGGTAGCGAAGCACGCGGCCCAGGCGCCCGTCGGCGATCCAGATATCGCCAGTGGTGGTGTTCACCGCCACCGCCACGGGCGTAACGTTGCGATTGCTGGCTGCGAGGTTGAGCGCAAGCCCGGGGCCGCTGCCGTCGGTGAGGAACTCGGCGCGATCGAACACGAGCAGGCGGTTGTTGTTGGTGTCTGCGACGTAGATCCGCTTCTGCGCGTCTACGGCTACGCCGAGCGGGAAGTTCATCTGGTTGAGCTCGGCGCCGGCGGCGGAGGTCTCGCCGTCGGGCTGGCCCAGCACGAGCGCCGCCGCCTGGCCGTTCTCGAAAGGCCCCTGGAAAACCAGCACCCGGTGCAGCGCCGCGTCGGCGGCGATGACCCGGCCATCTCCATCCACCGCCACGCTGACGGGCCGGAACATCCGGTTCCGCCGGGGTTCGCCGTCCGGCCGGGTCTCGAAATCAGGCTGTCCGAGCACGACGTCGGCTTCCTGATGGTTTGCCGCGTTGTCGAAGGGCCGTGGGAAACGCAGCAGGCGGCCATTGCCGGTGTCGGCCACCCAGAGGTTGCCCTCGGCATCGACCGCCACAGACGACGGCAGGAACAGCCCGGTGCGGGTGGGCTGCGAGGGGTTGTTGAAAGGCGAATTGACGAGGCTGCGGGTATGCCCCACCTGCCCGATGACGAAGTCCGCGGTCTGGCCGAACTCGAACCGCCGTGCGTCCCGGAAGGCGAGCACCCGGTTGTTTCCGGTGTCGGCGATGTAGAGATGCGGGGGCTCATCCGGATTGTCCGGATAGTGAATCGCCATCGAAGGGCCGATGCCGAGGGAGACCACCTGGTTGCCGGCCAGCACCTGGAGCGTGCCGCCGCTAAGCTCGCGGCCTTCGATCAGATTGGGAGACCGGAGCGCGAACTCGAGCTGACCGTAGGCTGCGCCGGCGGGCAACGGCCGGTGGCTTTCGGCATCATATGGATGGCTGAGCACGCGGTGGTTGCCCTGGTCGACGATGAACATGCGCCCCGCTGCAAAAGCGCCGCCGGCGGGCGCACGGAAGGAGTCCGCCGCGGGTTCTGCGAACTCCCAGCGGTTGGCCGTGTTCCGGAAGAAATCGTCCTGGCCGAACACGGCGGTCATCGGCGGCGAGATTTGCCCTGCGGCCGGATCTTCCGGCGGCCAGCCCGCCACGGGGTCAAATCGGACCACACGGTTGTTGAAAGTGTCGGCAACAAACAGGTAATCGCTCTCGCACCATAGCCCCTGCGGACCTCCGGCGAAAATCGGCGTGCTTCCACTGGTACCGGTGCGGAATCCAAAGGCGTACTGGTTGACCGGGGGCAGCGGATCGGAGTTGGGCTGCTGGATGTACAGGCCGAGAATCCGCGACGCCGCCTGGCCGTTGACGAACGGGGGTTGCCAGACGAGCACGCGCGCCAGGTCATCGGCGAAAAACAGGTTGCCCTGGCTGTCGAAAGCGAGCGGGCCTCCAAAGCGGATGCTGTCGCGGCGCAGGCGGTCGCCCCGGGCGGGGTCGAGCCGGCCCGGGTTGGGCGTGGCGGTGATGAAGTCCGGCTGGCCGAGCACGAGATCGGCCTCGATGTCCGTGCCCCCCGCACTGGCATTGGACTCGCCGCGTACGGCGGCGGCGGGATAACGGAGGATGCGGTGGTTGCCGGCATCGCTGAACCAGAGGTTGCCCTGGGCGTCAAACGCGATCGAGACGGACTGGACGCCGCCAATATTGGGGGCGTTTGACTTGAGGGTGGCCGCCGACGGCGCGGCGGAAGCGGATGAACTGCGGTTGGGGAGATTCGACTTCAGGTCAGGCTGGCCGATGACGAGATCGGCCTTGACGGGCTCGCCGGCGGGCTGCTCAAAAGGCTTGGGGAAGCGCAGGATCCGGTTGTTGCCCGAATCGGCAACGAACAGGTTCCCATTCGTGTCCACGGCCACCGAAGTAGGCGAATAGAGCGCGCTCGTGAAAGCCTGTGGGGCGGTGATGTTGATCGCCGCACTGGTGGAAAAGTTCCGCTGGCCGATCACGAGATCCGCCGGGCGGGCCATTTCCGCCACTGTCGCGTCGCGCCAGGCCAGTACGCGGTGGTTGCCGGTGTCGGCGACGTAGAGAATGGGGGGATCTGCGCTGGCATCCACGGCCACGCTGCCGGGCGAGAACAGGCTCCGGGCCTCGGCAAGGTTGGGCGCCAGCGAGACGGGAGCGGCCAGCTCGGCCACGCTCCGGGGCTGGGCCGGCTGGCCGAAGACCCGTGCCGGCAGGGGGTTCAGAACCTGGGCCGATACAGCCCCTCCACTCGCCGCAATCAGCGGCAACAACACTGCGGGAAAAAGTTTCATCGCGCCCGCGCTCCTCCGGGTCTCAGATTGCTCCCCTATTATGACCCGAATTCCCGTCTAAAGACAGTTACTTCCGGGCCATCCGGGGCAGTACCTCCGGAATGGTACACTCGTACTTGAACCGCACGGGAAACATCCGCGGCAGGGCGCGCATCTGCGCCGTCAGCTACCTGAACACGGCGCCGCTGGTGTGGGGTCTTCTTCATGGACCGCAGAAAGGCGAGGCCGAGGTGTCCTTCGCCATCCCCTCGGAGTGCGCGCGCCGGGTCGTCAGCGGCGAAGCGGACCTGGGCATCGTGCCCGTGGTCGAGATGGACCGCCATGGCCTCCAGGCGGTGTCTGAATTGTGCATTGCATGCCGGGGAGAAGTCCGCAGCATTCTGCTGTTTTCACGCCATCCCTGGGCGGAGGTGAAGACACTTGCGGCAGACATCGGGTCCCGCACTTCGGTCGAACTGGCCCGGGTCGTGCTGAAAGAGCGCTTCGGCGGGTCGCCGGCTGTGCGGGCGATGCCGCCCGATCTGGAAAGCATGCTCTCGGCCGCGGACGCGGCGCTGCTGATCGGAGATGCGGCGCTGGCGGTGGATCCGCAGCGGACCGGGCTCAAGTGGCTGGACCTGGGCCAGGCGTGGCTCGAGCTGACGGGCCTGCCTATGGTCTTCGCCGTGTGGGCTGGCACGCCGGGCGCCGCGCTTGGCGGCCTGGACGAGATTCTCGAAGGATCATTCTCTTACGGCCAGGCGTCGCTGGACGCTATCATTGAAAGCGAGGCTGAATCGAGGGGCTTTCCCAGGGAGCTGGTCGCCCGCTACTTCGAGCGCAACGTCGCTTTCCGTCTGGGCAGCGAGGAGCGCGCGGGCATGGAAGCCTTCCTTGCCGCCGCGCGCGCCCTGGACGGCGTTCGAGGCGTCCCGGAGGTGATCGCCGATGATGACACAGAAAGAAGCCGCCGAGCTGTTCCGCAGCGATGACCTGATCGGCATCGGCATGGCCGCCGACGCCGTGCGCCGCCGGTGGCACCCCGAAGGGGTCGTCTCCTACATCATCGACCGGAACATCAATTACACGAACTTCTGCACCGAATATTGCAGCTTCTGCGCCTTCTACCGTCCGATGGGCCACCAGGAAGGATACGTGCTGGACACGGAGACAATCTGTGCGAAGATTCAGGAGACCATCGATCTGGGCGGCACCGGCGTGCTGATGCAGGGCGGCCTGAATCCCGAGCTGAAGATCGAGTGGTACGAGAACCTGCTGCGCGCCATCAAGCAGCGGTTCCCGCGCATCTGGCTGCACTGCTTCTCCGCGCCCGAGATCTGGTGCATCGCCGAGGCGAGCGGCCTGACGATCCGCGACACCATCGCCCGTCTGCGCGACGCGGGGCTCGATTCGATCCCCGGCGGCGGCGCCGAGATCCTGCACGACGACGTGCGCCACCGCATTTCACGGCTGAAGTGCTCGTCGCAGGAGTGGGTCGACGTGCACCTGACGGCGCACCGGCTCGGGATGAACACTACCGCCACGATGATGTTCGGCTGCGGCGAGACGATCGAGCAGCGCGTACATCATCTGGAAGTGGTCCGGCGCATCCAGGAAGAGACCGGCGGATTTACGGCGTTTATTCCGTGGTCCTTCCAGCGGGAAAACACGTCGCTGGGCCGGTTTGTGAAGGAAGAAGCCACCGGCGTCGAGTACCTGAAAACACTGGCGATTTCGCGGCTGTATCTGGAGAATGTGCCGAATATTCAGTCTTCGTGGGTGACCCAGGGGCTGAAGGTGTGCCAGGTGGGGCTGCGCTTCGGCGGCAACGACGTCGGCTCGATCATGATCGAAGAAAACGTCGTCAGCGCCGCGGGCGCGCGCAACCGCGCTTCGGAAGAGGAGCTGCGCCGCATCATCCGCGACGCCGGCTTCATTCCGAAGCAGCGCGACACGCTCTACCGCACTTATTTCCTGAACTGAGCCGCTGAGGCCGAGCCGGCCCGAAGCGCGCTCTCCACGCCGCCCGCGTGCAGCAGCCCGGGCACGAAGAACTCCCGCGCGAGCCGCTCTTCGTCTTCGTCGAACTCCTCCGCCACGGCCTCGAAGCGCGCCGGCGCGCCGGCGATCGCCGCAGCGAACAGCGCCCACCAGCGGGCGCGGCCGGTGGCGCGGACTTCGACAGGCTGTTTAGTCCGCCGCGCCAGCTCTTCGATGGCAGCCGCCGCGTCCTGCACGCGCCCGGCGTCGTCGCTGACGTTGAAGGTGAGGAAATGCCGGTGCGAGCGGTCGCGCGGCGCCACGGCGCTTCCCGTCTGGAATAGGTCGATGACCAGCACCGCCCTGCCCGCGGCGCGCAGCGCGCGGAATTCCTCCGAGTGTTCCGCTGCCGCCATGCCGTCCGGATGGAGCAGAAGCACGGCCGGGGTCCGCCCTTCATGCCACCGCGCAGGGAGCACTTCGAGCTTCGGACGTCGTTCCCAGGAGAACGCCACGCGCAGCCGCTCCCGCGCCTCTTCCGCGCTCATCCGCCGCGCGGCCGCCCGCGCCGTGCGTTTCCACTGCGCGAACAGTTCCTCGAAAGACAGCGCGCCCTCCGGCAGCCTGCGCCCGTGGAACACCAGCATATCCTGGAGTTTTTCCACCGCTGCGTTCCGCTCGCGCCAGGCGGGCTGCTCCGGTGTCAGCCGCTTGCGGAAGAACTCATACACCGCCTCGCGGCTCTCTTTGTTGTAATTGTGCGGCGCGTCGAACTGCACGGCTTCGAGCCGATCCGGCTGCCCGTAGAGCTCCCACACCTTGCGCATCGCCGGGAACTCGACCTTCGGGACCTCGCGCGTCCAGTCGCCCGTCGCCGAGACAAGCAGCATTGGGCGCGGAGCGAAGAGCGCAGCCGTTTCGATGTTGTTCGTCCCGATTCTCAGACCGGGCGCGTTCTCGCAGACGCAGCCGCCCTGCATCAGGCCGCTCACCATGTTCACGGGGGCGGCTGCGGCCAGGCGGCCGTCCACGGCGGCCATAAGGAAGGTCTGCGTGCCGCCGCCGCTGGCGCCGGTCATCGCCAGGCGGGCGGGATCGACGTCGGGCAGCGATTCCAGGAAATCGGCGGCGCGGATCGAATTCCACAGTTGCAGGCCCAGGGGCGTGAAGTTCCAGAGCTGGTACTGCGGTCCGGTGAAATCGTGCGGCACCTGCACGGTGTCGTTATAGCCGAGCATGTCGTAGGCGAACAGGACGAAGCCGTGGCGGGCGAAGTTCTCGCCCAGCGCCGGCGTCGAGCACAGCGCGCTGTTTTCGAGCCTCCCGTAAGGCCAGTGCCCGTGGGGATGCAGGATCGCCGGGCGCCGCCCGGGCTCCTTCGGCCGGTAGAGATTGCCGCCCAGCCAGAAGCCGGGCAACGTTTCGATGGCGACTTTCTCCACCGTGTAGCCGTCGCGCTCCACCCGGCCCGCGAACAAAACCGTCAAGGGATGTTTTGGCGGCGCGGGCCACAGCCCCGCCGCCGCCAGGATCTGCCGGCGTAAAGCGTCCCCACGCGCTTTCCATGCCTCAAGAGTGTCAGGCGCCACAAAGCTGGTCCGCGTGTCGGTGTTGGGCGTCTCGGTGTTGCGCCTGTCGGCGCCGGCCGCGCCAGCCGCGAGCGTCAGGATGAGCAGCCACTTCATGTCAGGCGATTGTATCGCCATTCTGGCTGAAGCGTGGCCGGAAGTCGTGAAACTGGAGGCGGCAGAACCGGCAGTACAGCAGCGGCGCGCCCAGCCAGCCCCAGAGCGTGCTCAGCGGTCCGCGGTAGGTTCTCTCGATCGGGTCGCGCCTGGCCAGGACGCGGAGCTCCGTCGTGCCGCAGTGCGGGCACCGGGCGATGCGCGACAACTGCGGATAAGCCAGCGTCAGCGGCGCGGCAGCCTCGAACCGGCAGGCCGGGCAACGGTAGACGGCCGCATGGCGGAACTTTTCGAGCAGTGTTCTCCGCCTCCGGACAAGAGGCTTCTGCCCGCAGACAGGACATTGTTGCAGTTGAATCGCCGCCATTTCCCTTGCATTCCACGAGGCCAAACCAAACACTATACAAAGTCCGCCGCCCAGGAGGGCGCCGGTGACAACCGTGGGCGGCTTGTGTACGATGAGCGTGAACCCATGACCGTGCCGCTGCTCCGGTTCGCCTGCGCTTTGCTGGCCGGCGTTTTCTCCGCCGCCATCCCTGCGGCGGCGCAGACTCTCCGTGCGGGCGCCGCGCAGGTCCGCATCACACCTTCCGATCCGCAGCCGCTGGCGGGCTATTTCCGGGAACGGCTCTCCACAGGCGTGCATGACGACCTGTGGGCCAAAGCTCTGGTGCTCGACGACGGCGCGCACCGGTACGCGATGATCGCCTGCGATCTGATCTGGGTGCCCGCCGCGGTGGCCGCGAAAGCGCGCGCTCTCGTCCAGGAGCAGACCGGCATTCCTGCCGGGCACGTCTTCATCAGCGCCACGCACACCCACACGGCGCCGGAGGTAGCGGGAGCCTTCGCCGGCTGGCTCCCCGGGCGCATTGCCGCCGCCGCCAGCGCCGCCGCGCAGGCCCTGCAGCCGGCGCGCGTCGCCGTGGCAGCCGGCGAGGAGCCCTCGCTCGTCTTCAACCGCCGGTTCTTCATGACCGACGGCACGGTGGGCTGGAATCCCGGCAAAAGGAATCCGAGGATCATCCGGCCGGCCGGGCCGGTCGATCCCCGCGTCTCCGTGGTCACCGTGGACGCCGAGTCCGGCGCGCCCATCGCCACGCTGGTCAACTACGCCCTGCATCTGGACACGGTGGGCGGAACGGAATTGTCGGCTGATTACCCGTATACGCTGTCGCGCCTGGTCTCGGGCGCACGCGGCGGCGGCGTCACGATCTTCACCATCGGCTGCGCGGGCAACGTCAACCACATCGATGTCTCCGATGCTCGGCCGCAGAGCGGGCATGGCGAGGCCGCGCGCATCGGCACCGTGCTGGCCGGGCAGGTGATCCGGACGCTGGCAGCGCTCGAGCCGGCCGAGCAGCCGCAGCTTCGCATGGCCAGGACTGTGCTTTCGCTGCCCGTCACGCCCCACAGGCCCGAGGATGTAGCCTGGAGCCGCTCGATCGCCGCCCGCTGGGACCGGGGCGAAAAGCTGCCGTTTCTCGACATCGTGAAGGCGCGGCGGATTCTCGATCTGGAATCGCGCAACAACGCTCCGTGCCAGGCGGAAGTGCAGGTGATCGCCGCCGCCGACAACATCGCCTGGGTGGGACTGCCGGGAGAGATCTTCGTGGAGCTTGGGCTGGACATCCAGCGGGCGTCGCCCTTCCGCCACACGATTGTCGTCTCCCTGGCCAACGGGAGCCTGGGATATTTTCCCAATCAGAAGGGATGGAAGGAAGGCAATTACGAAGCGGTCACCGCGCGCTGCGCCGAATCGGGCGGCGAGCGCCTGGTGGAAGCCGCGCTGCGCCTCCTCAAGGAGCTGAAGCCATGAACCTCACTCGAAGATCGATCCTCGCCGCGCCCGCTGTGCTGCGGGCGCAGAACCGCCCCGAGCGCCTGCGCATTGCCGCCATCGGCGTCGGCAACCGCGGATCCTTTCTCCTCCGGCACCTGCTCGAGCTGGAAGGCGCAGAGGTCGCCGCCATCTGCGACATTGCGCCCGAGCGCGCCGACGCGGCGGCCACATCGGTGGCCAAGAAGGGCGGCTCCGCGCGAACGTTCACCGATTACCGCCGGATGCTGGACGAAGTGAAGGACCTCGACGCCATCATCATGGCGACGCCCGATTACACGCACCGCGAGATCGACATCGCCGTGCTCGAGCGCGGGTTGCACCTGTATGCCGAGAAGCCCCTGGCCCTGACCGTGGAGGACTGCCGCGCCATCCGCGACGCCGCCCGGCGGGCGAAGGGCGTGATGCAGGTGGGATTCCAGCTCCGCCACGATCCGGCGCGCGCCGCGGCGATGAAATGGATCAAAGAGGGCAAGGCGGGCCGCGTCCTCCAGTGCCACGGCATGCGCCACGGCGGCGATCTGCCGCGCGACATCCCCTGGTATTTCGACAAAACAAAATGCGGCGATATTGTTGTCGACCAGGGCATCCACATCCTCGACCTGTTCCGCTGGGCGATCGGCAAGCCGCCGCTGCGCTGCTACGGCGACGGCGGCGCCACCCTGTTCGTGGACACCCCGCCGGGACGCACGGTGATGGACCACTACAGCCTGATCTACGAGTTCGAGGGCGGCGTGCAGATCAACTTCAGCCACCACTACTTCGATCCGCCTGGATTCACGGGCATCCAGGAGCGGGTGTTCCTCAGCGAAGGCGCCGTGGACCTGATCCGCGCCGAATTCCAGCCGCGCACCTCGCGCGAGCGCGTGAAGCTGGAGGTGCCCGACGCGGGCCAGGACTCCACGCGCCTCTCGCTGGCTGCGTTCCTCGACAACGTCCGCCACGGCAGGCGGCCGCTGAACGACGTGGAAAGCGCTTTTGAAGCCACGGTGGTGGCGCTGATGGGCACGCGCTCGATTTACGAAAAGCGCATCGTCACCTGGCAGGAGATGATCGCCTAGCCGCCCGGGCGGCGCGCATCAGAGAACCCGTTCGAGCCACGTCCACGCCCTGCGCCGCACCGGCTCCGGCCATTCATGGCCGCACGCTGGAAACTCGGCGGCGAGCCTGCCGCGCGGAAACAGGCTTCGCACGGCATCAAGGCTCTCGCGCACACCCTCTACATCGAAGTTGCCGTCGCCCAGGGGCGCATTCACGAACACCGGGCGCGGCGCGATCAGCGCCAGCACGTCGGCAACAAAATCGAACGGCATGCGCGCCGGATCGCAGCCGAACTCGCTGGCGATGCGCGGCATGTAGCCGGCATGGCTCCACCCGCGCAGGTCGCCGCCCATGTAACGACGGAACGATGTGAAGCCGCAACTGCTGGCCACGGCCGCCACGCGCGGTTCGAATGCGGCCAGGAACAGCGCGTTGTGGCCGCCTAGGGAGTGGCCTACGGCCGCGATCCGCCGCGGGTCCACGCCGGGCAGTGCGGCAAGCAGCCGCACCGCGCGGGCGTGGTTGACAATGCCCTTCATCGTGGCGCTGGCGTAGCCGTGCGCATACGGGTCGAAGCGGTATTCGCCGAAGTTCGGATAATCGGGCGCGAGCGATGTCCAGCCGCGCAGAGCCAGTTCTCTGGCGTAGTGCAGGCCGGGTTTTCCGCCCAGGCCGGCGGGCTCGTCCTTGCCGATTCCTGTCGTCTGATGCAGGCAGACAGCGGCGGGGCGCTTGCGGTGCGGGCGGGCTGGCAGGAGGAGCCATGCGGGAACAAAATCGTCCGGTTCTGATTGAAACAGGATGTGGCGCCGGATGTAGCCGTCCTCGCGCCACTCGCCGGCCGCCTTCCAGACGACTTCGTCTTCGAGGGCCGGCGCCGGCCCCATCAGGCGCTCGAGCCGTTCGAGCCGGGCGCGCCGCGGCAGCCCCGCCGCCTGCAACAGGAACGCCCGCCTGGACAGCCTCATCCCCCACACCATACCGGCGCGGACCCGCGCCGGCAAGCCCGCTCAGGGCGGAGGCAGCGCCACGCGCTCGAGCCTCCGATCGAGACGGTTCCAGATCCAGGCCGTCTCGCGCTCCGCGCCGGCCAGCCGCGCGCCCCGCGGCCAGTCCCGTTCCGGCGCGGCCCGGCGCCACCCGCCGCGCAGTTCAAACAGCCCGTAGCGCTCCTTCAGCGCGGCCGCAGCTGCGGTGTTCAGAGGCAGCAACGCCAGCAGCCGGTCTCCGTGAACCGCGAAGCTCTCGAGCCCGGAGAGGCCGGCCGGTCCGGGCAGACGGATCAGTCGCGTCTCTCCGCTCTCGGGATCGACCTCAGCCATCAGGGACAACTCTGGCAGGATCAGGCGGATGCGGCCGGACGCCGCCGCCATCCATGCCCGGCGCGCAGCGGCGGCCGCGCGCAGAGGCCCTTCCGCGGGCAGCCAGAAGCGCGGGCCGCCTTGCGGGCCGCCGAGCCGGTGCAGCAGCATGCCTGCGGGCCCCTCGCCGAAACACCACGGTGCGCCCCCAGCCTCAACCGCCAGCAGCCGGCAGCGAGGCTCGCCGAGGCCGTCGCAGGAAGCCTCGCCCTGTTCGGGAAAACGGCAGATGAGCCGCCGGTCACGCCCCGCAGGCATGACCGCCAGCAACAGCGCATGCACCGTGCCTTCGCGGTCCGCGGTGAAGTCGATCACCTCGACGCGCCTCGCGCCGGCGGCGGCGCGCCACGGTTCGATCTGCCGCATGCCTGCCGTCCCCTGAATGACCAGCAGCACCGGCGCGTCGATAGTTCCCGCCAGCGCCACCGCCCGCCCGTGCCGCCACTTCACCGCGGAGACGGGTCCGGGAAGCGGGATGGCGCCGCCCAGGGCAAACAGCGCCGCTAGGCTGCACAGCAGCTTCACAATTGAGAAGCTATCAGGTCCCGGCACGGCGGTTGACATGCGGAGAGGCCCTGCGGGACAACAGGGGTTCGGAGACAGGACAAGCCATCATGGATTACACCTACCTGGACATCGCCAAGATGATCGACCACTCGCTGCTGCATCCGGCGCTGACGCGGCAGCAACTCGAGGAGGGGATCCGGCTGGCGCTGGATTATGACGTGGCCAGCGTCTGCATCCTGCCATACGCGCTGCCGCTGTGCGCCTCGATGCTCAAGGGAAGCAAAGTGAAAGCGAGCACGACCATTGGATTCCCGCACGGCGGGCACACGACCGAGGTGAAGGCGGCCGAGGCGCGCCGCGCCTTGGCCGATGGCGGAGAGGAACTCGACATGGTGGTCAACATCAGCGCCGTGCTCAGCGGCGACTGGGACTATGTCCGGCAGGACCTGAAAGCCGTGATCGATGTCACCCACGCCGCCGGCCAGAAGGTCAAGGTCATTTTCGAAAACTGCTATCTCACGGACGAGCAGAAGATCCGCCTGTGCCAGATCGCGGGCGAACTGAACGCCGATTGGGTAAAGACGAGCACCGGCTACGCACCCGGAGGAGCGACGCTGGAAGACCTGCGCCTGATGCGGAAGCACGCGGCGCCCCACGTGCAGGTGAAGGCTGCCGGCGGCGTGCGCACGCTGGATGCGCTGCTTGAGGTCCGCGCCACGGGGGCCACGCGCTGCGGCGCGACCCGCACGGCGGAGATGCTCGATGAATGCCGCCGGCGCCTTGGACTGCCGCCGGTTGACCGCTCAGGCGCCGCGGCGGCGCCGGCGGGCTACTGATCCATCCTCTAAAGAATCAAGCGGGTTCTGCCGATCCGATGCATGGATGGCAGACCCGGTCCAGACCGGCACAGAACTGGCGTCGCTGGCCGCGATGGCCGCATCGTCGGGCCTGGCGGTCCCGTGGGCCGATTCGCTCGGCCGCGCCACCATCCTTCTGGTGGACCACGTCGAGTTGAACCGGCAGCTCATCAAGGGCATTCTCAAGGCCGGTCCCTATCGCCTGCTTGAAGCCCGCTCCCAGGAAGAAGCGCTTCAAATGCTGGAAACAGAAAATGTGGACCTGGTCATCTCCGAGTGGATCATCAGCGACTGGAGCGGGCGGCCCAACAGCGGGCTGGAACTCTGCCGCAGGATGAAGGCCAACCGCCGCACGCACCTGATTCCCGTCCTGATCGTCACCAGCGTCCAGGGCATCGAAAACGAAATCACCGGACTTGAATCGGGCGCCGACGAGTTCCTGGTCAAACCGCTCCAGCCTGCCGTGCTCCGTTCCCGCATCCGGTCCATGTTGAGGCAGAAACGGATCGTGGACTCGCTGGAAGAAGCCGAGACAATCCTGTTCGCGCTGGCCCAGACCGTCGAGCAGAGAGACAAGGAGACGGGCAATCACTGCCAGCGGCTGGCGGCGCTGAGCGTGGCGCTGGGCTCGGCGATCGGGCTTCCGGACGAGGACCTGCTGGCGCTGTACCGGGGCGGGTTTCTGCATGACATCGGCAAAGTGGCCGTGCCGGACGCGATCCTGTTCAAAAAGGGGGAACTGAACGAGGAAGAGTGGGTGGTAATGCGCTCCCACACCTGGAAAGGGGAGGAGATCTGCCGCCCGATGCGTTCCCTGAGGCCGGTGCTGCCCATCATCCGCAATCATCACGAGCGTTGGGATGGTTCCGGCTATCCGGATGGCCTGAAGGGCGAGGACATTCCCCTTCTGGCGCGCATCCTGCAACTGGCCGACATCTTCGACGCCCTCACTTCGCAGCGGAGTTACAAGGAGGCCTTCCCGGTGGATGAGGCCATCCGGCAGCTCCGCCACGAAGCGGAACTGGGCTGGCGCGACCCCGAACTGGTCTCCGTGTTCTGCGAAGTGGTCCGCCTGCCTTCGCTGCAATCAGGGTCGGCGATCGCGGTGGCTGGCCAGGGCGCGGGACCCGCGACGCCCGAGCAGGAAGCGATGCGCGAATCGCTTCTGCGCATGTCGCAACAACTGATGAAGTAATCCCGCCGCCCCGGAACCATTACAGCGTGCAGCCTTGGACCGCCCCATCTCGCGCCGTCGGCGCTCCAGTCGCGGTTCTTCACAGACGGCGGAGGGGCCGCACCAGCGGTGTTCTACGCCGCACACGAAGGCAGGAATTTGGCCAGAATTCCGGCCGAAGTAAGCGGTGAGCCGCGCTGCGGCGCAACGGACAAAGCTCGCATGGGGACCGCTCCTTGCGGGCGCTTCGCGCCCTCCAGTCGCGCACAGACTGCGGTCTTCGGCGCTCCTGTCACGGTTCTTCATGCGCGGCGGAGGGCCGCGCGTGGAGCGTGCAGGACAACGGAAACATGGGGTCCGGCGCCGGCATTGTGCAGTCTGGTTGGGGCCGCTCCCACCCCGCCCGCCACGTCCCCGCGTGCTACCATCGGCCATGTCAGGGAGGGCTGTCATGGATCGAAAGAAAGCATCGGACTTTCCTCAGGGACTGCTGGATCTGTTCGACCGGTATGTCCATGGCGACATCGACAGGCGCGCGTTTTTCGACGGAGCGCAGCGGTACGCCACCGGCGCCGTGACCGCCGCCGCGCTGTGGGAGAGCCTGCGGCCGAACTATGCGTGGGCGCAGCAGGTGGCGGCGGACGACGCGCGGATCCGGACTGAGCGTGTGGATGTAACATCGCCGGAAGGCAACGGGAAGATCCGCTGCTATCTCGTAAGGCCGGCCAAGGCGCAGGGGAAGCTGCCCGGGGTGTTGGTGGTCCACGAAAACCGCGGGCTGAATCCATACATCGAAGACGTGGCGCGGCGGCTGGGGACGGAGGGGTTCCTGGCGCTGGCGCCGGACGGTCTGACAAGCAAGGGCGGCTACCCGGGCGATGACGAAAAAGGCGTGCAACTGTTCCGCGAAGTGGACCGGCAGAAGCTGAACGAGGACTTCATCGCCGCGGCGCGGTGGCTGAAGCGGCATCCGGAATGCACGGGCAAGATCGGCGTGGTGGGCTTCTGCTACGGAGGCGGCATCGCCAACATGCTCGCCGTGCGGCTCGGCGAGGAGCTGGCCGCGGCCGTGCCTTTCTATGGCGGGCAGCCCCCGGCCGCGGAGGTGCCGAAGATCCGCGCGGCGTTGATGCTGCATTACGCCGGACTCGACAAGCGGGTCAACGATGGCTGGCCGGCTTACGAGGCCGCGCTCAAAGAAAACGGCAAAGAATACCGCGCCTATTTCTACGAAAATACCAACCACGGATTTCACAACGACACCACGCCCCGCTATGATGAAGCGGCGGCGAAACTGGCGTGGCAGAGGACGCTGGAGTTTTTCCGGGAAAAATTGCGCTGACGCGCGAAACGCCCGTCCGTCAAGCCAGGGGCCGCGGCGGCGGTCAGAAGACGCGGCCGAGGCGGAAGAACACGCGGCGGTCGCCGCGGTCGCCGACGCCGCCCCCGAAATAGACCACGCCGAAGGTGGTCTCGCCCATCAGGCCAAGCGATCCGCTGTAGCGGGGCAGCGCGCTCATGCCGGAGCGCCAGGCGTTGCCGCTTTCGGCGGCGGCGAACAGGTAGAAGCGGCCGAAGATGCCGAGGCTCTGATAGTTGAGCGAGCGCAGCAGCCGCGTGCCGCCGTAGTAGTAGCGGTTGCCGGTTTCGCGGCCCCGGCCGAGAGCGTCGAGCCGGGCAACGCCTCCTATGGAAAAGCGGTTGTTCAGCGCCTCATTCCAGCCGGTGAATCCCGCGGCGGTGTCGGCCAGCAGCGACCACCGCGGGCTGAAGGGCCGGGCGTAGCTGAACGTGAGATCCGCCAGCGGCGGCCGCCCGTCCACTCCGGGATGATTCAGCAGCCACGAAGCGAGCAGTGTGGCGCGGATGCCGCGGCGGGGAACCAGCGCGCTGTCCTGCCCCTCGTACGCCCAGCGCACGTGCAGGTCCGTGAAGCGGCCTTTCAGCGGCTCGAGGATCTCAGGCCCCTTGGTGACGGCGATGCGCGCCTGGCCGGTGGACGCTCCTACGCGCAATTCCTGGAACCGGCCGAAGGCATAACCGAGCTCGAGGGAGGCGCCGGCCCGTTTCGAAATGAAGTCAGCGATCTGATCCTTTCCTCGGTACAGAGGACGGCTGTCTTCCAGGTAAAAAGCCTGCGGCGCGAGGAACCATTTTCCGCCGCCCACCCTGTAGTAATACTCGCTGGAGGCGCGGTTGATCTGCCCGATGGAGAGATCGGTGCGCCATTCCGATGCGGGCCCTCCGATGTCAAGGAACGTCAGCCGCCCGCCGATTCCGAAGCGGAACCCCTCCTGGCGCGAGGCATCGAGAAGAAAGGACAGGTTCAGGAATGGAGGCCCATGGATTTTCTGATGGGGCCGGATGAGAATTCCCTCCGTATTTTCGTGGCGAAGAAATGAATACGATACGGCGTCATAGCGGCCCATGCCGGCGATTTTGTTCAACTCTGTTTCGAGCCTGAGCCGGTCGAGCGGGAGGGAGGGATCCGCGGCCAGGACCTCGACCAGAGCCTTGCGGCGCTTCTCCGCAAGCCGGCCCTCGACGATGATCAGATGGGGGCGGACGGAATCGGGCCGCAGACGGCTGCGGCGCTGTTCGAGGTATGCTGCGTACTCGTCCTCCGGCAGCGCGAGCTGATTCAGCCACAGGGCCTTGCGTTCAGCCGCCTGGCGCCCGCGTGCGGCAAACTCCTCAAGCCGGGCGTAGTCGCCGGCCTCCAGTCCGTTGAGATCGGGCATGAGGACGAGGTCGGCGAGGCCCATGCTGCGGCGCTCGTTGGCGGCAATCATGATGGAAATGCTGCGGCCCGCGACGCCGAGCAGCGAATAATACTGCTGTTCGTCGGGCGGCTTTTCCAACGCGACGGCGATCACGATGTCGGCGCCCATCGCCTTGACGACGTCGACAGGCAGATTGTTCAGCAGCCCGCCATCGACCAGCATCATGCCGTCCATCTCGACTGGGGCGAACAGCGCCGGCAGGCTCATCGAAGCCCGCAGCGCCATCGTGAGCGGGCCGCGGGAAAAGACTACTTCCCTGCCCTGCCTGAGATCCGTTGCGACGCAGCGGAAAGGCGTGGGCAGTTGGTCGAAAGAGGCAAGCTGATCGTAAGAGGCCGCGAAGCGGCTGATGGCCAGCGCCGCGCCATGCCCGGCGGAGACGCCTGCGGGCAGCTTGAGCCCCTTGCCAACGCCGAATTCGATGGTGGAGGGATAATCGCGGCGGTCCTCCTTCCGGCGGAAAGCGAGGTGGCGGAAGGGAACGGAAGGAGCGAAGGCAGCGTCCCAGTCGACGCTCGAGGCGAAGCGCTGGATCGCCTGCCCGTCGTGACCGGTGGCGTAGAGTCCGCCGATAAGGGCGCCCATGCTGGTTCCGGCGATGAAGTCGACCGGAATGCGGTGCTCTTCAAGCCACTGGAGCACGCCAATGTGAGCCAGTCCCAGGGCGCTGCCGCCGGACAGCGCGAGCCCGATCTTCCTGCGTTGGGCGTGGGGCGCGCGTAGCTCCGGCTGCGCAGGAAGCGGCGCGCAAAGGACAAGCAGAGCCAGCCAGGCTCGAAGCCGCATGAGACTACAATGCTACCCTGAAAACAAATGGGAGTTGACTGGTCGCCGGATTCGTGGAAACAATTTCCTGCGATGCAGCAGCCGGAATATCCGGATCCGGAAGCGCTTCAAAACGCCCTGAATGAGCTGGCGGCCCTGCCTCCACTGGTGACGAGCTGGGAAATCGTGGCGCTGAAGGAGCATTTTGCGCAGGCGGCTGCCGGCAGGTGCTTCGTTCTGCAAGGGGGCGACTGCGCAGAGCGGTTCGCCGACTGCAATTCGCGGCGCATCGCCAACCAGCTCAAAGTGCTGATCCAGATGAGCCTGGTGCTGGTGCAGGGCACGCAGAAGCCGGTGGTGCGCGTCGGGCGGTTCGCCGGGCAGTATGCCAAACCGCGCTCGGCGGATTTCGAGGAGGTGAACGGGCAGCGGTTGCCTGCCTTCCGCGGGGATCTGATCAATCACCCCGAACCGAGTCCGGAAGCGCGCACCCCCGATCCATCGCTGCTGTTGCGGGGATACGAACGCGCGGCCCTCACGCTCAATTTCATCCGCGCTCTTGTGAAGGGCGGCTTCGCCGACCTGCACCATCCCGAATACTGGGACCTGGACTGGACGCGCCACTCGCCGCAGGCGGAGGAATACCACCGGATGCTGCGCTCGATCACCGAGAGCCTGCGGTTCATGGAGAACATCCTGGGCACGAGCGCGGCGGGCAGCGACCGGATCGACTTCTATACTTCTCATGAGGCGCTGCTGCTGCCTTATGAACAGGCGCAGACGCGGCGCGTGCCGCACCGCCCGGGCTGGTTCAACCTGTCGACGCATTTCCCCTGGGTGGGCATCCGCACGGCGTCTCCGGAAGGGGCGCACATCGAGTATCTGCGCGGCATCTCAAATCCGGTAGGGGTGAAGATCGGACCGGGCTTGCGCACGGATGAGATTCTGCGGATCGCCGAAAAGCTGAACCCGGGCAACGAGCCCGGGCGGCTGGTGTTCATCCACCGCTACGGCGCCGCCCGCATTGCGGCGGAACTGCCGCCGGTGATTGAGGCCATGCGGCGCGAGGGGCGCGCCGTGCTCTGGATCTGCGATCCGATGCACGGCAACACGCGCCGGACGCTGAACGGTTACAAGACACGCAGCTTCGACGATATTGAAAGCGAGCTGAGCCAGGCGATCGACATCCACCCGCAGTGCGGATCCATCCTCGGAGGGATGCATATTGAACTGACGGGCGAGAACGTGACCGAGTGCACGGGCGGAGCGCGGGGGCTGTGCGAAGCCGACCTCGGGCGCGCCTACGAGAGCGAAGTGGACCCGCGGCTGAACTACGAGCAGGCGCTGGAGCTGGCGCTGCTGGTGGCGCGGCGATGGCGCACCAACGGGCGATGAACCACGGGCGCGCAAGTCGGATAGGATGAGGGCGTGCTGATTACGCTCGCTTTCCTGGCGGCATGGCAGGCGGCGGCTTCGCCCTGCGCGCTGGCCGAGTGGGCGATGGGGCGCGGCCCAAAGCCGGCGGTGCTCGACGTCGCGGTCATGCAGGTGGAGGAACGCGGCGCGGCCCCGGCGCGCCTGGCGTGGCATGATCCGGATGTCGAGGTCTGGGTGCGGCCGCTGAACGACGGCGAGACGGCGCTGATGATCGCCAACCGCGCACGGCGGGCGGTGAGCGCGGACGTCGTCTGGCGGGAGCTGGGACTGGGCGAGAAACGCGCGGTGCTGCGCGTGTTCGACGTTCTGAAACGGAAAAACCTGGGCAAGATCCACGGCGGGTTCGCGCACAGGCTCGAAGCGGGCTCATGTGCGCTGTTCCGGCTGGAGCCATGAAACAGAAAACGGCTTTTCTGATTTTGGCCTCCGCGCTGGCGGCGGCCGGAGCGGACGGCGTCCTGCCCGTTTCGGTGTGGTACGGCGGGGGCAAAGCGCGGGCGCCCATGCTCGAGCCGGATCCGCGCGCGAAGAAGGAACAATGGCGGGCCGACATCCGCAAGATCAAGGGGCTTGGCTTCCGCACGTTCCGCTGCTGGGTGGACTGGGCGTCGGCGGAGCCCGAGCCGGGACGCTACGATTTCTCGACGCTCGACGTGCTGCTCGAACTCGCCGAGGAAGAAGGCATGCGCGTCTTCGTGCAGGTCTACATGGACTCTGCCCCGGAATGGGTGGGACGGCGCTATCCCGATTCACTATTCGTGTCCTCCAACGGACAGGCGGTGCAACCGGAGTCGTCGCCGGGCTACTGCCGCGACCACCCGGGCGTGCGCAGCGCGGACAACGCCTTCTACCGCGCCCTGGGGCTGCACGCTTCCCGCAGCAAGGCGCTGCTTGGATGGGACCTGTGGAGCGAGCCGCATGTGATCAACTGGGCGAATCCGACCTATATTCCCAACCCGGAATTCTGCTTTTGTGAAAATACGAAGCGGCGTTTCCGGCAATGGCTGCAGAAGAAATATGGTTCGTTGGATGCATTGAATCAAGCCTGGTACCGCCGGTATCGCTCCTGGGAAGAAGTCGAGCCGAACCGGCTTTCAACCATCCTGGGCTACACGGATTACATCGACTGGAAAATGTTCATCGCCGGCAAACTGGGGGAAGATCTGCGCGAGCGGTACGAGGCGGTGAAAGCGGGCGCGCCGGAACCCGTGGCGGCCAGCCACGCCGCTGGCGTGGGGCTGTTCGCTTCGCCGCACTGGTGGGAGGGGCAATCCGACGATTGGATCATGGCGCGGCAGGTGGATTATTACGGGACGAGTTTTTATCCGAAACACTCGGCGTTCGTGGACCGTGATCCGATGTGGCGGGGCGCCCTTCTGGATTTCACCCGGAGTTTCGGTTTCGGCGAGGGGCGGCGGGGTTTTGTAATCGGGGAATTGCAGGCTGGATTCGGCACGATTGCGGTGAATGCAAGCCCGGAAGTGACGGCGGACGATTTGCGCATCTGGGCGTGGTCGGCGCTGGCGCGGGGGGCGAAGGGGATCCATTTCTATGCTTTTTATCCGATGAGCACGGGCTACGAAGCCGGAGGCTTCGGACTGATTCGCCTGGATGGAACGCTGACGGAACGGGCGCGGGAGGCGGGACGGTTCGCGCAGATCGTGGCGCGGCACGAGAAGCTGTTTCTGGAAGCGCGCCCGCCGCGGGCGGAAGTGGCGGTGGTCTACAACCCGCTGGCGCATTTCGTGGGCGGGCGGCAGCGGCAGACGGCTTACGGGGGGCCGCAGGGCGAAGTGGCGGGAATCGAGAGAGATTCGCTGCTGGGAGTCTATAAAGCATTCTGGCCCGAGAATGTTCCGGTCGATTTCGTGCATGCAGGAGCGCTGTCGGCAGAGGCGCTCCGGCAGTACAGGCTGGTGTACCTGCCCTATCCGCCGATGCTGCCCTCGTATCTGGGCCAGGTGCTGGGCGATTACGTGCGCGGCGGCGGTCATCTGGTGGCGGAAGCGCGCGCCGGGTGGAACAGCGAGAACGGGCGGGCTTCGGAGATCATCCCCGGGATGGGACTGCACGAAGTGTTCGGCGCGCGCGAGGCGGCAGTGGAGACGGCGCCGGGCGGGCGCACCGTGCTCGTGTTCCACGGTGGTTTGAAAGTGCCGGCACGCTGGTTCCGCGAGGTGCTCGAACCAGCAGGGGGCGAAGTGGCGGCTCATTTCGAAGATGGCGCGGTGGCGGCCGTGGAGTCTTCCTTCGGCCAGGGCAAAGCGCTTCTGGTAGGCTCGTACCCGAGCGCTGCGTATCATTCGACCCCGGGCGAAGATGCGCGGAGGTGGTTCGTCTCGTTGCTCGATTGGGCTGGAGTACGCAAGCCCCTTCTTGTCGAGGGCGGCGTGGAAGCGCGGTGGCTGGAGGCGGGCGCGAAGCGGGTTGTGTTCGTGTTCAACCACGGGCAGGAGGCGAAAGCGGTGCGGCTGCGGTGGCAGGAAGGCGGGCGCTGGCGGATCGAAGATCTGATCGAAGGCGGCGCGGGGCAGGCGGAGTTCACGCTTCCAGCCAGGGGCGTGCGGGTGCTGGCGTTCGAGAGGAACTGAGGAGGAGCGGGCGCGCTAAATCAGGACTTTGGTATCCTGATATCGCATGATCCCTGCCAGAGCTTTTTCCCTCCCCGCGGTGGCCGCGATCTTAGCCGTATGCCCGCTCATGGCACAGGGCGGAGAGTCCGAAGGGAGCGAAAACGAAGAGATCCACCGCCACCACTTTGCGGTGCTCGCCGGCGGCAGCCATAACACCGAAAAGAACGGCGCCACGATAGGCGTCGATTACGAATACCGTTTCCACCACCGGCTGGGCGCCCTGGCGAGTTTCGAATACGCCGGTGGCGATTTTCGCGAGGACGTGTACATCTTCACCGCCACCTGGCATCCCTGGAAAGGGCTGCGCCTCATCGCCGGGCCGGGCTTCGACCGCGAACTGAAGCGGAAGGAGGAGACCGGGCACCCGGTGGAGGCGGAACACCACAGCAAGTACCGCGGTCTCTTCCGGACTGGCGCAAGCTGGGAGTTCCACCTCAAGGAACATTTCACGATCGGACCCGAGATTGCCGTCGATATCCTGAAAGGCGAGAAGGTGTTTGTGTACGGGATCAACTTCGGGTGGGGCTTCGGGCGGCGGTAGAAGCCCGTCTCCGGCTACAATGGCGCCATGATGCACTGCCTGCTGCTGGGACTCTATCTGGCTGTTCCGCCTTCCGGGCTTTGGGACGCGGCGCTCGACGTCGAGGGGCGGCGCGTGGACTTCCGGTTGGAGCTGAAGATCTCCGGGTCCGAGGCGCGTGCCGCGATTCTTGACGGAGAACGGCGTATCTGGTCCACATCGGGAAATTTCGCAGGGCAGAAGCTGGCGCTCGAGTGGGACTACTTCGATTCGCGGCTCGAGGCGGAGTGGGACGGGCAGATGCTGCGCGGCGCCTATCAGCGGCGGACGCGCGCAGGCGTGATCCGGCGCGCGTTTTCAGCACAGCCGTTCCACCCCAAATCAGAAGACGCGGAACATCCGCCTGCGCAGGTAGGAGGCGCTTGGAGGGTTCAAACCAGCGCGGCGCGCGGCGTGCGCGTCATGAACGGCTACTTTTCGCAATCTGGCTCCGCCGTCAGCGGCACGATTCAACGGCTGGATGGAGATTTCGGAACACTGGCCGGCCGCGTGGAAGGACGGCGCCTGCGGCTGTCGCATTTCGACGGCATCCGGGCGACGCTGATCGAAGCGGAAGTGCAGGCGGACGGAACGCTGAAGGGCGTGATCGACGGCAAGACGGAGTTCACGGCAGCGCGGCTGGAGAAAGCGGCCGAACTCGGGCTGCCGGAGCCGCCGGATCCCTCGCGCTATGTGTCGGTGAAGAATCCCCTCGATCCGCTGCGGTTCCGCGCGGTGGATCTCGATGGCAAACCCGTGTCTTCTGAAGATCCGCAATTCCGGGGAAGGGCGGTGCTGCTGACGATCATGGGTTCCTGGTGCCCGAACTGCCACGACGAGGCGGAGCTGCTGGTCGAGCTGCACAAAAAATACGCCGCCAAAGGTCTGGCGGTGGTGGCGCTGGGCTTTGAGTACACAGGCGAGTCCGAGCGCGACCGGAACCAGTTGCGCGCCTTCGCGCGGCGGCATGGAATCGAATATCCGATCCTGTATGCGGGCACGACGGAGGAAGGCGAAGTGCAGCGCGTGCTGCCGCAACTGGCGAATTTCGGCGGATATCCGACGACGATTTTTCTGGACCGCGGGCACCGCGTGCGGTCCGTGCACGCGGGATTCGCCGGACCGGCCAACGTGCAGGAGCATGCAAAGCTCCGGGAAGAGTACGACCGGCTTGTGCGCGAACTGCTGGAAAGCCGTTAATCCGCTGGGCCAAGGCTAATCGCATCGCCCGTGCTGCCAGGATCGTGTGGATCTACGCGGACGCGGGCCTGTCCCGCGCTGAAACGGCGGCCGAAAGCCACGAATGGGCGGCGGCGTTCGCGCCGTCCCGGGAATATTGGATCGCCGCATTGCAGCGGCGCTGGATCTGCGCAGGTTCAGTGATAAAACTCTTCGCGCGCCTTCTCGCTTTCAAATTCAATCTCTTTACCGGACTTGAGGGAGAGCATTTTCATCACGCTGCGGTTGATTTCTTTGCCGAATTCCACCACCAGCCCTTGCGGCTTGCCCTCTGTGTCGTTGTATCCGATGGTCGCAAAGTGGCGGCGCTTCTTCGACAGCAACATGGGCAGAGCCGCAATGCCGAGCGTCGTCACACCCCAGCCGATGGTTGCGCCGATGCGGCGGCCGACTTTCTGGCCGTACTCAAGGCTGGTGATGCTCGAATAGGGCAGCGTGTACTGCTTTCCCTCAAAGACGAAGATGGCGGCGGCGTCTTCCAGGCGGACCTTGCCTTCCGTGCCTTCGCGGACGTCCGTCCAGACGCCGCCCAGATAGCGGACTTCTTTCTTGCCGACGCCGGCGCGGGCGGCGGCGGGGGCGAGCAGCAGCAACGGTAGAAAAGCTCTGCGGGTTGTCATCGGGTGGATCAAAACCTCCTTCATCCGCAGTGTGCAGGAGGCGGTGGCTCACCCGATGATCCCGCATGGGAATTATTCGTCTGCCAAGTCCGGCCCTGAAGCGCCGCGCATCGAGCGCCAGTCGAGCTCGCGCAGGAAGCGCTCGTTTTCGCGCCAGTTTTCGCTGACTTTGACGAACAGCTCGAGGTAAACCTTGCGCCCGAAGACCGCCTCCAGTTCGAGGCGCGCGGCCGCGCCCGCTTCTTTCAACCGCGACCCTCGGGCGCCGATCACGATGGCCTTCTGGCCCGGGCGTTCGACATGGATGGTGGCGAGGATCCGCAGCAGGCGCGGCTCCTCTTTCCATTCGTCGATCATGACGGCCACCGCGTGCGGCACTTCCTGGCGCGTCAGATGGAGCACTTTCTCGCGGATGATCTCGGCGGCGAGGAAGCGCTCCGGCTGATCCGTGAGATGGTCCGGCGGGAACCAGGCGGGGCCTTCCGGGAGGCGCGACACGATGGCCGCGCGCAGATCGTCGAGCCCGTCGCCGGCGAGGGCGGAGACCGGCAGATACTCTTCGAACTCATGCCAGCGGCTGTACTGGTCGATTAGCGGCAGCAGCAGCGACTTGGGCTTCAGCGCATCGACTTTGTTGAAGACGGCGATGGCAGGCGTTTTCGTCTGGCGGACCAGTTCAACGCTGCGCTCGTCGGCAGGCGAGAGCGGACGCGTGCAGTCGATCACCAGCAGAAGCAGATCGCGCTCTTTGAGCGCTTCGAGCACCGAATCCATCATCCAGCGGTTGAAGCGCGTCTCGGCCTCGTGAATGCCGGGCGTGTCGAGAAAGACCACCTGCGAGGCATCGGTGGTCCAGACCCCCTGCACCAGCGTGCGCGTGGTCTGCGGCTTGTCGCTGACAATGGCAAGCTTGGCGCCGATGAGGGCATTCAGCAGCGTGGATTTGCCGGCGTTCGGCCGGCCGAGAATCGAGACAAATCCGGAGACGAACTTCCGGCGCTTGCCCGGGGCAGCGGAGTCAGTTTTCGTCTTCACGGTTGGGATTCTCCTGGCGGGAAGGGGTGGCGGCGCTGACGCGCACCCGGTCTACACGGTAATCGTCGGCCGAAAGCACCTCGATGCGCAGCCCTTCCTTTTCGACCACTTCACCGGGGCGCGGCACCGAGCCGTGCCACTCGGAGGCGAGCCCCCCGATGGTGGTGGCTTCCACGTCCTCGCCGGGCCGGTAGCCGAAATACTCGTTCAGGTGGTCGATATCAAAGGCGCCGGAAACGGTGATGGAGCCATCCGCGTTGCGTTCGATATCATGCTGCGGCTCGTGCTCGTCGCGGATTTCGCCGAAGACCTCCTCGACCAGGTCTTCCATCGTGGCCAGCCCCGCCACCCGGCCGTACTCGTCGACGACATAGACGATGTGGATGCCGCGCTCCTGCATCTCGCGCAGCAGCACCGGAACCGGCTTGGTCTCAGGCACAGCTTCGATGGGCCGCATCAGGTCGCGGATGGTCTTGCTGTGGCGGTGCTCGTCGTCCAGCTCGAACAGGTCGCGCACGTGCACGAAGCCAATGATATGGTCGATGTCGCCTTCGTAAATCGGGATGCGCGAAAACTGCTGCTCCTTGGCCAGCCTCCTCAGGTCCTCGAGCGAGCCGCTCACCTCCATGGCGACAATGGAGCGGCGGGGCGTCATCACCTCGCGGACGCGCTTGTCGCCAAAGGCGACGACATTCTGGATGAGGCGGGAATCCTCGCGCTCGAGAATCCCCTCCTCCTCGCCGGCGGTAATCAGCGCTTCGATCTCCTCGGCGCTGGTGGCGGGCGCCTCTTCCTCGCCGGGTTCGCTCAGCGCGAAAAGTTTCTCCAGGAAGCCGAGCGTCAGCGTGACCGGCCGGAAGAAGAGTTCCAGCAGGTGCAGGAGGGGAACCAGCGGAGAGATCCAACGGCCGGAAGAACGCCGGTAAAGCATCTGCGGCAAGACATAGGAAGCGATGACCATCACCAGCCAGGCGGCGGCGGCGGGCTCGAGCCGCGCGAGCCAGCCGGCCCCGCGCGAGACCAGCACCAGCAGGGCGCCACAAAGCACAAGCAGCGTGTGCTTGATGAAGGAAAAAACAAATGCGCCCTTTTCTGTCTCATATCCGAGCTCGTCCTGGAGCCTCTCCTTGAAATAGACCAACGCGGGAGTCTCGCGCGTCCGCAGACGGAGCGATTCAAGATAAAGGAGCTGCACGAAACCGATGACGGTCAGCAGAAGCAGGAACAGGAAAACCAGAAGGAAAATCATCAGCGGCTCCCCGCCCGCCCGGTGAGCGAGTGCGGCAGCCCGAGGCGCGCGCGCCAGCGCTCCTCCGCCCGGCGCATCCTGCCGCGGTCGGTCTCGTGATCGTAACCGAGCAGGTGGAGCACGCCATGCAGGAGCAGCACGCGCAATTCGACATCGGCGGAGTGGCCGAGGGCCTGCGCCTGCCGGCGGGCATACGGAAACGCGATGGCGATGTCGCCAAGCGAACCGATGCCGGATCCCGAAGGGAAGCTGAGGACATCCGTCGCCCGCTCCTGGCCCAGAAACCGCCGGTTCAGTTCGCGCACCTCCCGGTCCGATGTGATGCGGCAGCAAAAGGGGCGGCCTTCCGCCACCTCGTCGCGCAGGCGGACGGCGAACCGGCGCAGCGCGGGGCGGTCCACGCCGGGCGTGGCGGCGGCGAAGACAAGCAGCGGATCTTCGTTCATCCCTCTGGAACGGCGGCGTCCTGCTGGGGCTCGGCGGGCGGCTGATCCAGCTTGAGCGTCATCTGGCGGCCCGGCCCCATCAGTTCATTGTATTGCTCGTAGGCCCGCACGATGCGCTGCACCAGCGCATTGCGCACCACGTCGCGCTGGTCGAAATAGATCACCTGAATGCCTTCGACCCCCTTCAGGATGTCGACGGCTTCGCTGAGACCGCAGCGCTTGCCAGGCGGCAGGTCGATCTGCGTCAGATCACCGGTGACCACGGTCTTCGAGTTGAAGCCCTGGCGCGTGAGGAACATCTTCATCTGCTCGGCGGTGGAGTTCTGGGCCTCGTCCAGGATGATAAAGCTGTCGTTGAGCGTGCGCCCGCGCATGAAAGCCAGTGGCGCGATCTCGATCACGTTGCGCTCGAGATACCTCTCCACGCGTTCCGTCTCGAGCATGTCGAACAGCGCGTCGTACAGCGGGCGCAGGTACGGATCCACTTTCTCCTGTAACGTGCCGGGAAGAAAGCCGAGCCGCTCGCCTGCCTCCACGGCGGGGCGCGTCAGAATGATGCGCGTGACCTGCTTGTTCAACAGCGCGGAAACGGCCATGGCGACGGCCAGATACGTTTTGCCCGTCCCTGCCGGCCCGATCCCGAATACAAGGTCGTAACGCTCGATGGCGTCGAGATAGGCCCGCTGGTTGGGCGTCTTCGGCGCCAGCGACTTCTTGCCGAAGTTGCGCGCCCGCCCGCTTTCAAACAGCGACCGGAGAGTTACAGAATCGTCGGCCGTCAGCACGCGCAGAAAACTGTTCACGTCGCCAGGCGAGATCTTGTGGCCGGATTCTGTGAGGGAAATGAAGTCGCGGACGATGCTTTCCGAGCGCGAAACCGCCTCGGGCTCGCCTTCGATCTCGAAGGCGTCGGTCGTGAGCCGCGTCGCTACTCCGAAACCGGACTCGAGCAAACGCAGGTTTTCGTCACGGGTCCCGAAGAAGCTCTCGAGTCCACGAATCAGGGGCAGGCGTACCTTCATGCGCCGAAGGCGGCGCCGTCAACCAGTGCCTGGGCCGTCATCTACCTTCACTATATCAGGGTTTCCGGCGTATCTGGCGGGGTCCGGGCCCCATGCGCCTGAGCGGGTGCGGGGCCACGTACATGACTGGGCGGTGTTCCGGCCTGTTCTGGACGGCGATCCGGGCTTCCGCCACGAAGGCGAAGAAACGGTGCTGCACGCGGGCGACGGCTTGAATTTCCACGCGTCGCACCCTCGCACCTGCCGGGAGGCAGGCGCTGCAAACACCGGGGCGGTGGCGGTGGCGACCCCGCCGCGCCTGCAAATTCCACTTGCCAGCAACGCGGGCGCGGCGGGTCGCGTCACCCGCAGTAGTGGTATTCTGGCCAGTGGCCGCGTGAGCGGCTCTGATCTTAAATAAAGGAGCACAAGCACAAACCATGAAAGGCTTGCGACTGATCATCCCGATCGCCGCTGCAGCAGCCCTGCTGACCGGCAGCGCTTTCGCCAAGGTCGAATTCAGCAAGAAGGAGAAGAAGCCTTGCACGACTTGCCATGAGAAGGGCAAGCCGACCAAGGAGAATCCGCTGCTGAACGCGGTCGGGAAGTTTTATAAGGAGAAAGGCACGCTGGAAGGCGCGCCCACGAAGTAGGTCCCGCCTGTATTGGAGGGGGCGGGAGGAGGGGGATTCCGCCCCGCCACTCAGTTCGCCATTTTGTCCAGGGTCCTGGCGAGTCCCGACAGGTGTGTCCCCGCTCGCACCTCCGCCCGCTGGTTCTCCTATTTCTCCTGAGTTCCGCCCTGAGACCCGCCCGCCGGACCTGTCCCTCGCCTGATAGCCGCCCAGTGCCCGCTGCGGAGCGCCTCATACGGCGCAGCCACAGTGGCTGCAATCTCTCTGAGAGATTTCCCTCCCCCGCCGCACTTGTGTGGTGGTGGAGGTTTTACTCAACGCAGCCGCCTGGCTGGACCGGCAATGGGCGGCCGCCGCACTGCCTGTCATCGCGTTTCTGGCCGTTTACATTTTTCTGAGCGGGCTTGACGACCTGGCTCTGGATCTGTTCTGGCTGCTGCGCCGGGAAACTCCGGCTGCTCCTCCGCCGCTCCACCCCTTCCCGGAGAAACGCATCGCGATCCTGTTACCGCTCTGGAAGGAAGCGGACGTCATCGAGAAGATGCTGGACCACAACCTCGCCTCGATCCGCTACCGCAACTACCAGGTGCTGGCCGGTGTCTACGCCAATGATGATGAGACCCGGAGCGCGGTGGAAAGCGCAGCCGCACGGCATCCACAGGCCCAGACGGCCGTGGTGCCCCATGATGGCCCGACATCCAAGGCGGATTGTCTGAACTGGATCTATCAGCGGCTCATCGAACAGGAGATGAACGGGGCGCCCGTAGCAGAGGCCGTGCTAATCCACGATGCCGAGGACCTGATTCATCCTGACTCGCTCGCCCTGATCAACCATCTGACCGAGGAGGCGGGGATGGTCCAGATGCCGGTCCTGGCGCTGGCCACGCCGCTCGACGAGCTCACCCATGGCGTCTATTGCGACGACTTCGCCGAAAGCCAGACCAGGGATCTGAAAACAAGGGCCGCACTGGGGGCATTCCTGCCAGGTTGCGGCGTGGGGACCGCGTTCCGGCGCGAAGTGCTGGAAAAGCTGGCGGAGGCGGAATCCAACCGGCTGTTCGACCCCCATGCACTGACTGAGGACTACGACAACGGGCTGCGTCTCCATGAACTCGGCTGCCGCCAGATTTTTGTGCCCCTCCAGTGGAGGGACGGCGAGCCTCTGGCAACTCGGGAGTACTTCCCCCGCAACTTCCGCGCCGCCGTCCGCCAGCGAACCCGTTGGGTGACCGGCAACTGCCTGCAAGTCTGGCAGCGCCACGGCTGGGGAAGGCGCATGCGGCGGCCATGGCTCCAGGCGTGGTTCTTCTGGCGGGACCGCAAGATCCTGTGGGGAAGCTGGATCGGACTGCTGAGCAACCTCCTTTTTCTGTGGGCGATGACGGGATGGGCAGCGGCAAATGCGATGTCGGAGAGATGGCGGCTGGGCGAGGCCATCGCCGGCCAGCCCTGGTTGAGTTCTTTGCTGGCCGTCAATCTCGCATTGTGCTGCCAGCGGCTGGCGGTTCGCATGTATTGCTCCGGCCGGATTTACGGGTGGAGGTTTGCAGCGGGCGCGCCCGTGCGCATGGTTTGGGGCAACCTCATCAACGCCGCGGCCTCCCTCAGGGCGGCCTGGCTGTTCGCGCGCTCTCAATGGACTGGCGAACCGCTCCGGTGGCTGAAGACGGAACACTGCTACCCGTCGGTCGAAAGCCTGCGCTCCGGCGCTGTGCCGGCAGGCGCCTGGGCGGCTGCGGCCGCTGCCGGCAGCCACCAGCCACAGGAAACCGGCCCCGTCGGGCCAGGACCAGGCGGCTGGTTCGCTGCTCCCAGCCCGCATCCCGTGCCGGCCCGCTCAGGTCAGCCCAGGGGAGACTGAGGGGGCTGCCGTGCCCCGCGCGGCGCTCGAGCCGCGGCTCTGAATACGGCTATGGCGGCGTCAACCTTGACACAAGAAACCTGCATCCAGTGCGGAGCCAGCCGGTTGCGGGAATTACCGATTGACACTGGATTCGGCGATTTGCGCTTCCACGGGCGAGGCCTATCCCCTCCTGGCCCCGCCCGTTCCTCCGATCCTGACGCCATTCCCAAAAAAGTTCAAGCGGCCAGGAGTCCTGTCACTGAAGTGGCTTGCATCAGCTTCCGCACCAGAGTGGCTTGCGTTCTCGCGCCAATCTTATGGTAGAGCCGCTTGAGATAGGTCCGGACAGTGTGAATTGTGACTCCCAATTCCTCCGCCGCCTCTGCAGGACGACGCCCCTGAAGCAATTGCTCAGCAAGGCGGACCTCCGCCGGTGTCAGGCGGTAGATGCTTTGCAGCAGGCTCCCTGTCACATGAACCTGCCGTTCTGGGTCGAAGACAAAGCAAAGAGCCTGGCCTTTGCACCCGGAAGCGCAGTCCATGAGCGGCGTCAGCCATACCAGCCAGGGAGGACGTTCGGCTTGCCTGTGGACCGCAAAAATCGCCGGACGCGCTCCGCCAGACAGCCGAACAGATGCTTCTGCATGCAACCTCTCCCACTCTGGCGCGAGCTGGAGCTGAGCTCCAAGGGAATTGACCGCAATCGGGGCAGCGTTTTCGCGAAGAAGGAGAGCAGCCGCAAGGTCCATGCCTAAAGCGTAGGCGATTCCCTCGTCTGAGGGGAATATTTAACCCGTTACAATTCGCTTTTCTTCGTCTTTTTTCGTATTATGCTCCAGGAAATGGCGCATTCGCCGGGCGGCTTCCTTCAGGTTCTCAAGCGAATTCGCATAACTGAAACGCAAGTAACCCTCTCCATATCGCCCAAACGCCGTCCCGCTGAGGCAAGCCACCCCCGCCTCGTTCAGCAGAGCATCGGCGAGAGGGCGCGAACCCCATCCGGTCTGCTCAATGTTCGCAAAAGCATAGAACGCCCCCTCCGGCAGCGGACACCGCACGCCCGGCATTCTGTTGAGTTCTTCTACAAATGCGTCCCTGCGGCGGCGAAATTCCGCGACCATCCGGTCAACTGGCGTCTGGTCCCCGCACAAGGCTGCGATGGCGGCGCGCTGCGTGAAAGAAGCCGTGCAGGAGTTGGAGTTCACCATCAGCCTGTTCACAGCATCCACGAGGAACGGCGGCAGAACGCCGTACCCGATGCGCCAGCCGGTCATCGCATACGTCTTGGAAAACCCGTCGAGAATGATGGTCTTATCGAGCATCCCCGGCTCGGAGGCGATGGAGGCGGGTTCCGTTTCGTAGCAGATGCGGCTGTAGATCTCATCCGACAGCACGACCACGTCGCGGTCACGGACCCAACCGGCAATCGTCCTCAGGTCCTCACGGCTCAGGACGCCGCCGGTGGGATTCGCGGGCGAGTTCAGAATGATCATCTTCGTCCTGTCCGAGAGCCGGGAGCGGAAGAAATCGAGGTCGAAGGCGAATCCGCGCGCTTCGAGCAGCGGCACCGGCACCGGCGTGGCGCCGCAGTATTCAATCATCGACTCGTAGATGGGGAAGGACGGATTGGGATAGATGACCTCGTCGCCCGGCTCGAGCAGCGCCAGCATGGAGAAGAAGATGACCGGCTTGCCGCCGGGCACGACGCACACCCTGCCGGCGTCCACCTGGATGCCTCGCGAGCGGGAAACGTAGCTGGCGATGGCTTCGCGCAGTTCCGGCAAGCCCTGGCTAGGGCCGTAGTGAGTCCAGCCTTCGTCGAGCGCAGCCTTGGCGGCTTCGCGAATATGGACCGGCGTCGCGAAGTCTGGCTCGCCGATTTCAAGGTGGATGATGTCTCTGCCGCGGGCTTCCAACTGCCGCGCGCGCACAAGGACCTCAAACGCGGTTTCCGTTCCGATCCGGCCCATGGCCGAAGTCAACTTCATGGTTGTCTTCCTTTCGTCGGGGAAAGCAGCGGCCGCTTCATGGCGGCTTTGCGGCGGCAAGCCGGTTTCTCCCGGCCCGCCACTCTCTTACAATTTGAGCATACAGCCGATTTACGGCTATGCACGCTCGCCAGCCGGACAGCGTCATGAATTGCAGGAATGCATTGTGGACGAACAGAGCCGGGGATGGCGCGCGCCTCTCATCGGGCGCAGGGACGGACCGCCATGCCTGAACCGGGCATGCCGCGCGCTGACGAGGCCGGCCAGGTCTGGCAGGCCGAGCAGGAAGAGTTCGTCCAGGCGCACCTGAAGCGCATCTATCTGCTGATCTACCGGCTGGTTGGCAACGCAGCCGATGCGCAGGACCTGACGCAGGAAGCTTTCATCAAAGCCCTGCAACGCCAGGAGCAGCTCCGCAACAGCGACAAGGCGGCCCACTGGCTGTCCCGCATCGCCACCAATACGGCTCTCGACCACCTCCGCCGCCTCAACCGGCGCGCTGAATCCGGCCTTGAGGAGCTCGCCGGGCCATTGCCGGCGCAGGACGAAGAAAGCCCGGAAGACCGCCTGCTCCGCGCCGAGCGGGCGTCGCTCCTTGAAGAAGGCTTGAGCCGGCTGACGCCAAGGGAACGAGCGGCGCTGGTGCTGCGCGACCTGGAAGAATTGCCCGCCGCGGAAGTGGCCCGGCGGTTGAACTGCGGCAAGGCGACTGTACGCTCGCACATCGCCAACGCGCGGGTGAAGTTCCGCCGGTTTTGGGAGAAGCGGCAATGAGGAGCAACCACCCTCAGGAGACGGACCTGGCGCTTTACGCAGGCGGCGATCTTCCTCTGTGGCCGCGCCTGCGGGTGGCGTGGCACCTCCGGCGGTGCGCGCGCTGCCGCACCGAGGCCGATGCCCTCCGCCGGGCGCTGGCGGCGCTGCGCGAAGCGGGCAGCGAGGCGGCGGGGTTCGATTGGGAAGCCCTGGAAGCCGAGATGCGAGCCAACATCCGTCTTGGCCTTGCCGCCGGGGAGCTCGTCCGGCAGGGACGCCGGACCGGGGTAACCCGCCAGGCTGGCTGGCGCACGCTGGCCATCGTGACGGCGGCTCTGGCCGTGGTGGCGGTGGTGAGCTGGACCCTGCACCGGCCTGGGCAGAGAACGCCTGCCACAGGGACGGGCGCGGAGATTGCGCTGCACTCGACCGAGGAAGGCCTCTCGGTGCAATGGGGACATGAGAATGCGGCGGTGCTCGGCGCCGGACAGGCCCCAGTGACTGCGGCCGTCAGTTGGGACGGCAGCGTCCGGGCGCCGTTCGTGGATGAGGAAACAGGCCAGGTGACGATTTACGATGTGGCGGCGCAGTAACAATCTGGCCATTGCGTTTTGGGCGGCGGCCGCCCTGTCCTGGGCGCAGCCTGCGCCGTTCCGCGCGGTGCTGCCGGAAGGCGGCCCCGTCGAGTTCGTCAGCGCCAATTGGGGCAATTCCGCCGCCACGCCGCGCGGCGGGGCGCTGCTCGTGGACCTGCACGCCACGCTCACGCTGCGCAACAACTCCCCGCGCCGCATCCGGGCTGTCTCCCTTCAGGTGGTGGCCCAGGAACTGGCCCCGGGCGGCCGCGGCGCCGTCACTCGCCCGGGCCTGGACGTGGGGCCGCGGGAGGAATTCTCCGTCAGGATCGACATGCGGCTCATGCGTCCTCTGGCGCCGCAGCCGGCCGTGCTGGCCGAGGTCGCGCTGGACGGCGTGCTGTTTGACGACCTGACGTTTTTCGGCCCGAACCGGATGAACGCCCGGCGCACAATGCTGGCCTGGGAGCTGGAAGCCCAACGGGACCGGCAGATGCTGGCCCGCCTGCTGGACAGCGGCGGCGCGGAGGCTCTGAGGGCGCGGCTGCTGGAGACGCTGGCGCGGTCCTCGGCCGGCGCCATGATGCCTGTGCAGGTGGTGCGCGGCGCCGCGCCGGCGACCGCGCTCGAGCCGGGCCGCCAGGTGGAACTGGCGGCGTTGCGCGTTCCCGATGCGCCGGTCGAGGTCCTCAAGGGAGACGCACACGTAGCCGGCGCGGAGGTTCGCGAGCCGCGCGTCGACATCTCGAACCGCAGCCGGCGCGCCGTGCGGTTCGTCGAACTGGGTTGGCTGGCGCCGGACGGCGCGGGCCGCTGGCTGCCCGCCGGCACGCTGCCCTCGGAGATCCATCTGCCCCCTGGGCAACGCGCAACCGTGCGGACCGGGGCGCGGGTGCGGTTCGCCCGCCCCGTCGATGCGCTCACGGTCTTCCCCACCCTGGTCGAATTTGAAGACGGCGGCGTTTGGGTGCCGGGCGCATCCGCCTGGACGCAGCCGGAACTGCGCGCGGCGCTGCCGCCTTCCGGTGAAATGATGAGGCTCGCCGAGCTTTACCGGAAGAAGGGACTGGAGGCGGTGATCCAACAGCTCCGCCCGATGCGCTAAGATTTTTGGAGCGATGGATACGGCGAAAGTGATCGGGCGCGCCCCGGAGAGATTGACCCTGGAAGAGCGCAGCCAACTGGCGGGATGGTGGGTGGCGTATGAAGTTTACACGCCGCAGACGCTGCCGCTGAAGCGGATAGAAGCCGTCGGCCGCGACGTCCCCTCCTGCATCACGCAACTGGAAAGCCGCGGGCTGGATCCTCGGCAGTTCGAGTTCGAACTGTTCCAGCCGTAGACCCGGCTCTTCGGAGAGTTCACTGCCCGCTCAGCCGCGCCGCGTCCAGCCTCCGCAGCATCGTATTCACCCAGTCTTTTTCTGCGGCGTCGAATCCGACCTGCGTGGCGATCCACCTGCCCTTCGAGTCGACGATCCAGTTCTGAGGAATCGCAACCACATCGAGCAGCCGGTGCACGAGATCGTAAGCCAACAGCGACGGGAACGTGTAGCCGTTTTCCTTCAGGTACGGTTCCACCAGCCCCGTCTCGTCATCGATGTTGAACGTGATCACCTGGAGATCCGTGCGGTCTCTCGTCAGCTCGTACAGCTTCTGCACCAACGGCAGTTCCGCGCGGCACGGCCCGCACCAGGTGGCCCAGACGTTGATCAGCACGGCCTTGCCCTCCAGGTCTTTCAGCCTCCAGGTCCGGCCTTGCATGTCGGCGAGCTCGAAGGCGGGCAACTCCTTCGACGGTGTCTCCCACCGGCCCTCGGCGGACTGTTCGATCTTCGGCTTCCTGGGCGCCGCCCAGAGCGCGAAGGCTTCCTCGCTGCCGCCGCTCGAAAGAAAATAGGCTTTGGCGTCATCGAACAGCGGATCGATTCTCCGTCCGCGATACATCTCTGGTGGCTTGCCGCGGGCCAGAAGGGCCTGCTGAAAGAACGCGAGCGCATCGGCCCGGCGGCCCTCGATCGCGGCCAGCCGCGCGCGCAAAGTGTAGTGGTGCGGCAGCAGATCCGGATTGGAAGGCGCTGGACGCTCGGCCCATTCCCGCAAGTACCCGGGCACGCGGCGCTCGCCCGCCGCCTGGGCTGCGCGAAGCCACAACGAAGCCACCTGGCTGCGGTAGCCGCCTAGCTCCAGACGCCTGCGCCTGTCCTCTTCCGTGAATGTATCGTCCTCTTCGAACTCATCCAGCCGGACCGCCTCGCGCCATGCTCGCTCCATCCAGGGGAGCGTCCTGGCCGCATTCCACCCGTTATCCAGCACGAGGATGGCCGCCTCGACATACGTCCAAAACAGATCGAGGTGCTGCCGGCGTTCCTTGTCCCCGATCCGCCTGGCCAGCCGTGCCACAACCTGTTTCTCCGGCAGCAGCTTCAGCTCGGCGCCCAGGGAGAGCCAGTTCTCTTCGAGAAAATCCTGCTCGGGATATTGATCCTTCCACTCCGTCAGAGCGTCGTAGTACGCCCGCTTCCACTGCCTCCACGCCTGCGCGTCCTCGTGGCTCGCCGGCTCTTTGTGCCGCTGGCGCCAGTCCTCCCAGGCCAACTGGTAGGCGGCGTAGGACCGGGGCGCCAGACGGCGGATTCGATCGTTGATTTTTCCGATCTCTTCCTTCGGAAGCCCTGCCTGTCTTGCGCCGTTTTTCAGCAGCTCAAGAATTCTGCCGTCGGGTAAAGGAAACAGCTTTTCGATCCTCGCCAGATCGGCAGCCACCTGCCGGCGGAGAGAGGCGTGCTCCGCGGGCGCGCGGGTGCGGAATTCCAGGCCCCAGAGGGTTTCATACAACGGCATGTCTTCCGGCTCGGCGGAGCGCTCCAGCCTCTGCCGGAGTGCCTGCGCCATGCGGGCCTGCGTCTCCTGCGAAGCAGCCCGGCTCATCGTCCGGTCCGCCGGCCATTCCAGGAAGCCAGGACAGCCTTGCGCGTATATCTCGAAAAACCGATGCGCCTTTTCCTGGTCCTTGAATCGCCCGGACTGGTAAATCTGCGCCAGCAACAGAGCGGAATAGGGATCGCCTGGCTCGGCCGCCTGCGCGCGTTCGAGAAGCTGGATGGCCCGTGGCGTGTCCGAGCGGTGGAGCGCCATGGCCGCCACGGTCAGCGCCAGCGGGTCCCGCGGCCGCGCCTCGGCCTCCCGCAACATCTCGGCGAGCCGGGCGAGCCACGTTTCCTTGCCACTCAGGCGCAGTTGGCGCAAATAAGCGTCCCGCAGCTCGAACACTCGCGGGTGCCGCGCCACCTGCCGCTCGAGTTCCTGCCGCGCCTGAGCGGGCGTCAGAGCCTCATTGGACCGCAATTCCAACAGAAATCGCCGGACCTCGGAAGGAGTCCCGCAGGCGAAACCATTGCCTCCGCAGGCGGCGCCGGCAGATAGCAGCAGCCAGACAAAACGCAGCGCTCCAGCTCCTCTTTTCGCCACTTCATCAGGAGTCTATCAGCCGCGTGCCACGCTTCCAAACCCTCGCTGCCGTTCCCCGCGCCGGGACTTCACCGCAGGACCCCTTGTGGCGCTGGAGGGACGCCATTCGCCGTCCGGGCGCCTGGCGTGCAGCCCTGTCACGCGTGTGGTGGGAACAATCGGCTGGCTGCGGCGCCGGAACGGCTTCGAGACTGCGCGCAAGGGCCTCATGGGATGAACGGAGGAGGGATGCCGGTCCTGCCCCCCGATTTTGCGTAGAGGCTGTCAGTCTTTGAAACGTTTGGTCGGGCCGCCGGGATTTGAACCCGGGACCTCTTGCACCCCAAGCAAAAAATATCAATCACTTACAGACACCCCTCTTTGAAAATAAAAGACTTAGCCGCGATGGCTCTGGACCTAAATTGGACCTAAACCCGGCAAGCCACGCCAACGTGGACCTGCACTGGACCTGAACATAGCGTTTGGCACACCACGTGCTTCGCGCGGCGTATCCCCGCCTCAAGAATCTTCACACTGGGCCATGGCATGGTGAGAGGACAGATTCTTCTGCTCCTTATATGGATGCCCCCATGGCTCCGCCCGCGCTGTGGCACACTGAGAGCGTGCAGAAACGTGCGGTCACCATCGCCGTCAACGGTGCCGAATACCTCGAGCTTCACGCAGCGGCGCGCCAAGCTGGCCTTACGATCCCGGCCTACATGAGAACTCGATGCGGCCTTGAGCCGTGGAGTGCACGGGCACGCGAGAGGCATGGACGTGCACAGCCGGGCAGTCGCACGCCGACGATGGCTTTGGAACGCCTATCGGTAACGGTCACGTTTACCGAAGCCGAGCACGCCCACTTGGCGGCGCTGGCATTAGCTGAGGGCCTCTCGAACCCGCAATACATCCGCGCGCGATGTGGATTCCAAGTACGGTGGTCCTCTTTGCCGAACACCGAGGAACGCGAACGCGAGGAAGACGATGCGTGGGAACGGTTACAGCGCCTCGGCCTGGACCCTGAGGAGTACTTTCGGCAGGAGCGTGGCTAGCCCGTGAGGGTGTGGCCCGCCAATCTACGGTCGATCTCCGCTCGGGCGGCTTCGTTCACCGCGCGATCATAATCCCACGGCCGTGGAAACTCAGTTTGCGAAACAGGAGACGAAAAATTCCCTCGCCTATATATGGATGACCCCAAGGCTGCGTGGAACTCGGATCAGCGCTGCCGGCATCTCGCGGGCACGGCGGGCCGCTCTGAACGGCGCGTTTCAAAATGGGAGAGAAGCGATCTAGCCGTTCCAAGGTGAACAGCCCCGGCGAATGCCGCACCAGGTTGTTGCGTGCCGACCCGGCGCCTTGGAGCCTTTTCTGGTCTGCTATCAACGGCTTGCGAGAGCGCCACCGAGCTGACTGGGCCTCGGTATCTCGGTCGATGACCGGCAAGAGAATTGCCCGCAGTATTTGGTAACCTTTGGTAGTGTGAGGGGGCCGAGCGGAGCCCAAGAAGCGGAGTTGGTGTCTCGGTCAGCACAGCACGACGATGGCTGCGGGCGTGAACTCGTCAACCTTGCAAAACGGCGACAAGACGCGCAAATTGAAGGCGAGAAGGCCCATTCGATGACTACCGACGGTAGACGACAACCGAAATCGACCGAGTCGTTCAACAGCTCCGCCGGGCAACGCCGGGCGAAGACTGCTCTCGAAGGGCGCTTCCCGTTCGAGAAGCTGAATCTCCTTGCGGAGCTCGAGAGCTGGCGGAAAGAGATCAACCGCCCGGTCTACCACGTGCACAAGTGGTGGGCTAACCGATTGGGGTCCGTCTTTCGTGCGATCGTGCTCGGCACCATTCTGGACGAAGAGGCCGACCTTTGGGCGGAGTTCTACAAGAAGCACGATTGGGGGGACCGCATCATCCTGGACCCCTTTATGGGCAGCGGCACCACGATTGGCGAGGCTCTCAAGCTCGGGTGTAAAGCCGTAGGCTGCGACATCAACCCGGTTGCCTACTTTCAGGTTCGAAAGGTGCTGGAGTACTGCGACCCTCAATCCCTCTGGAAAGCTTACCGGCGCCTGGAAGAAGGTGTGGCCTCTGCGATCCGTGCGGTATACCAGTCTTCCCTGAATGGCGAGCCTGCAGACATCTTGTATACCTTCTGGGTAAAGATCCTGCCCTGCCCCGACTGCGGGGCTGCCACCCGACTTTTCAATACATGGATCTTCGCGTCAAATGCATACCCTTCCAAGAAGCCGGACTCCTGGGCCTTGTGCCCGCAGTGCGGCGAGTTGCATACAGTGCACTATTTGGCAGAGAGCGTTACATGCCCATCGTGCCAGCTGAAGTACAATCCGCAAACTGGGCCGGCCGGGAGGAACGAGTTCACGTGCGAAAAGTGCGGACACGTTCACCCGATTTTGGATGTTGTCCGGAGTCTGGGTCACCCACCTCAGCACGACATGTATGCTCTGATGCTGCTGCTTCCCGACGGCAGAAAGGTCTATAAGCGTCCCGATGCCCACGACTGGGAGGTTTACAGCCGAGCGGCAGCGAAGCTGAAGCGCCATGCCCTGCCCATTCCGGACGCCGAGATTCCTCCTGGCCACAATACGAATCAGGCACGAGCTTACAATTATCGTTACTGGCGCGAGATGTTCAACGAGCGGCAGCTATATGCGCTTGGCACTCTCCTTCAAGGGATTCTGAACGAAGGCGACCAGAACGCGCGAGAGAACTTGCTCCTGCTTTTCTCGGGCATCCTGGAATTCAACAGCATGTTTTGCTCCTTCAAGGGCGAGGGGACGGGAGCGGTGCGCCATGTTTTCTTCCACCACATTCTGAAGCCCGAGAGGACACCACTCGAGGCCAATCCATGGGGAACGGACAGGAGCAGCGGCTCCTTTTCAACGCTGTTTGAGCGGAGGCTGCTGTCTGCGAAGAAGTACTGTGCCCAACCTTTCGAGCTTCGGGCGACGGTACAGGGCGGACGCATCAAAGGCGCTAAGGTCTATGGCCTGAGCAAGCCCATCCGCCCCCGGCTCGCCCGAGAGTTCGGCGAGCTCGTCCGCGGTGACGCTGACGCACTGCTCTTATGCGGTGACTCCAGCAGGTTGCCACTCCCGGATGGCTGCGTTGATGCTATTGTGACCGATCCCCCGTACTTTGACAATGTCCACTATTCAGAGCTTGCTGACTATTTCTACTCGTGGCTCCGCCTCGGGATGCGCGGAAGGGATGCCGCCTTTGATGCCCAGACGACGCGAAGCGCACGGGACGTCCAGGGCGTCAGCGCTGATGAGTTCGCAACCCTGCTGGGCGATGTACTGGCGGAGTCGGCGCGCGTTCTCAAACCCTCAGGCGTCCTGGCGTTCACTTTTCACCATTCGAGAGACGAGGCATGGGTTGCGTTGATCGACGCGATAGAAAGAGCTGGCCTCGAGGTGGTTGCCACTCACCCGGTCAAGGCAGAAATGTCCGTTGCTACTCCGAAGAACCAGGCGAAGGAACCGATCAATCTCGATCTCATTATCGTGTGCAGGCGCCCGTCCGCGCCGTCTGGGCTCAGTCGAGAAGCGATCGTGCAACAGACCCTGAATGAGGCAGCCAATCTCATCCGCCGCTACAACGCAGCAGGAACGAGCCTGTCTCGAGGCGATGTAAGAGTGATCCTCATGGGGGCGTTCCTGAAGGCGCATAGCCGATGGCTATGGAGCGGCATGGGCACGAAGAACGGCGCCCAGGAGCTGATCGCGCAAATCAGTTCACAAATTGAGCGACTTTTCGAAGCCCAAATCCTGGCGCCCCGCCCAGCACCACTGTCGGACCAGCCGACGCTCTTCGCATAGGCGGAAAGCCCACCCTAGGCCATTTCAAAGACGTCGAAGCGGTGCTCCTCACGCGCGTTGGCATATGGAATCCTCGTAACATCCGCCTCACCCCGGCCCCTCATCTGAATGGTGAAGCTGTGGACGCAGTCAGGAGCCACAGTTCTGGTGAGAGTATGCACCTTTCGTAGTCGGCGATCCGACAACCTCCACTCGACCGGCACGATCAGCCTTTGGCGCCCGAGTCCCGTCGGATCGATCGTTATTGGGTGTGGGAAGACGTACATCTTACGGTTCCGGATGAAGCCGTCTGCGTAAGATCCGAACTCATGGACTGCGACATTGATGTGTTCGTCTGCAACCGCGTGATCGCAGTTGATCAGGTCCGCGTGGGCCAGGCTCACCGAGTGAACTGCTCGCGGGCTTGCACCGGCTCCCTCGTAAACAAAGAAGACCAGGAAGATGTTTCTGTTTTCCTTCCGCCCCGACGGAATGGAGCTGTTGAAGTCGATTGTCGTTCGTGCCGGCTGCCCGTTTGGATTCAGCCCAAGCGACTTCACCTCATAGCCCTCGATCGGATCTACGTTGACCCAGTAATCTGGATAGCTGTTGCGCCCCTGCTGCTGGAAAGGAAGAGCCGCCTCCCTTAGTCTGTCTGCGAACCAGTCCTGGGCGAAGTACTCCTTGTCGCTCGAGCTGCGCGGCTGCATGCGCACGCCTCGTCTGCAGGCTTCCACGATCTCCATGAAGATGCGGACGGATGCAGTCATAATCGCTGACAACGAGATAATCGAGATTATCACAGCTTGGCCCCCGGCGCTTGAGCGGGCGCCCAAGACTCGAAGGGCAATCGTTGCGGCCACGTTTTCCGACTGGCGCGGAACCTGTTTGATACGAGCCACGCTGGACCCCAAAGGTCGGGGTGGGCCGGCGGTCCCACGAGGAGCCACAGCTAAAATCGGTCCTGGCTCTGTTGCCGATCAGCATCGAACTGCTGCAGAAGAAGGGGCGGCCCGTGGCCGGCCACTCTTGGGTCTGGGAAAGCTGGACGGCATGAGCCGCAGCGGGTACCCACCCAGCGGTAGGGTCATGCGGTCATGTGTGGGCGAGGTACGGTACTGAGGTCCGTGCCGTGTCGTCCTCGCGGCTGTCCCGCCGACCTACTGCGGCCTAGGGCGATTGGCGTGGCGGGTTAAGCGTGGACGGCGCTCACTGCACGCTGCCGGTGGTTGGCGCAAACTCGGCGAGGCTCGGGCCACCAGCCGGGCCGGCACCCCCATCTGGGGAGGACGCCAGCGGGGGCTGGGCGGCCCCCCGGCCGTTCGTCTTCCCGGCGGCCGCCAGCTTCTCCTGAATTCTCCTCGTCAGCTCGTTCTGTCGCTCCGGCGCGACGAAGGTGTACTCGCCGGTCATCTCGAGGGTGCTGTGGCCGGCGATCTTGGAGGCCTCAATGGCGCTGCCGCCGACTTGCTGCCGCCAAGTGATGTTCGCCCGGCGGAAGGAGTGCGGCCCCAGGCCGGGAAAGTCGCAGCCTTCGGCCTGGGCGGCTTGGTGCAGGGCGTCGCGCACGCCGGAGTCCCAGAGCGGCTTCGACGGGTTGCGTTTCTGATAGAACAGCCAGGAGTCGGGTTGCGCTCCCTCCCCGGCAGCCTTGGCCCGGAACCGCGCCACCAGATCGCCAATCCCCAAGACCCGCCGGCTGCCTTCGCTCTTGGGTGCGCCCACCTCCTGATGCCACACCCGTTGCTCGATTCGGATCGTGCCGGCCTCCAGATCCACATGCTCCCACTTGAGACCGAGTACTTCGGAGATCCGGGCACCGGTGGCAATGCAGGTTTCAATGATCAGGCGGTGGGGTTCCTCAAGACGAGCGAGCACACGTGCGGTCTCGTCGAACGAAAGGATCCGACGCTCGTACTTGTAGCGCCGCTTGCCGAGCTTCGCCTTGCTGGCGGGACTGCGCTTGCCCTCCTCCCAAAGGCCGTGGCCTTCGGCGTAGTAGAAGATGCGGCTCATGATCGCGCGGACGCCGTGCATGGTCCACCAGGAGTCGAAGGTCGTGTGGAGCCAATCCTCCACCGCCTTGGGCTGGATCTGGTTCAGCCGCAGGGCGCCCCATCGCGGAATGATGTACTCGCGCAGGTAGAAGGCTTCCTTCACGCGCGTCGGATTGGCAATCTGGTTTTCGCGGGCCAGGTAGCCCTCCTCGTACATCCGGGCGACCTCGCTGAACAGGGCGACGCCTGTGGTCGCCACCTGCTGTAGGGCGGCCTCAACCGTCGGAGCGTTCAAGTTGGCCAGGAACTTGTCGCGCTCGACCTCGGCTTCCTTCTTCGAGATCTTCTTCTCGCCGCGGCTGGGGCCAAGCCACTGGCGTTTGCGCACAGCCCGGACGGTGCCGTCTGAGCGGACTTCATCGGCCCAATAGCGGAAGAACCACCACCATCCGTCCTGACGGCTCTTGATCGCCTCGTGCACCCTCGGATGCTGGACCCTCGCCTTCACGCGTAAGCCTCCAGTCAGCGAGGGGAAGTTACCTTCAGGCCGCATAATCAATCAAGCCGAATCACGCGGGAAGCGCTGCCGCCATGGCCGAGGCTTTGTCGGCGATGTAGAGGACCTCGCGCGCCCGGGTCATGCCCACGTAGAAGGTCCGGATCACGGCGTCGCGCGGCGGGCCGAAGCGCTGATAAGCGGCATCGCCCGCCTGGCTGAGATCCGGGAACAGGAAGACGACGTCGGCTTCGCCGCCTTTAACCGAATGAATCGTTCCGACGATGACGCGCGGCGTCTCCAGGAGCGCTTGCGGACCGCGCGCCATGGCGATATCGGCCGGGAACTCAACCCGCTTGGCCACCGACGCGTTGAGGCGCCGGCGCCACCAGTCGAGCAGCCTTCGGTAGTCGCCCTCGAAGCAGCTCAGGAGCTCTTCGAGCGCGCTGGCCTCGAACACCTGATCGAGCGTCTCGATGGTTACCACCTCGGCCGGATTGGCTCCCTCGATCTCAGACTTGAGTCCCCGCTTCAGAATGCCTTTCGAGCACAGCCACTCCGCCCAAAGAGCCAAATCGCCGTGCGTCCAGGGCCGGTGCCCCTCCCCGAACTCCGGATGCGCCACAAGCAGCGCTAGGATTCGGCTGGCGGCCGATCCACGGCGACCAACGCGGAGCGGGTTCCAGAGGCCATTTGCCTTCCGGTAAGGGTTGTGAAACGCGATGCCGTTCTTGCGGAGCACCTGGATCACCGGGCGGAGCATGTACGAACAGCTCGCCAGGAACATCACGGTTTGGCCGCGCTCCAGGTGCTCGATCGCGGCCTTGAGAATCGCGTATTCCGGCGAGCGCCAAGTGCCGCCCGCGTAGGTTGAGACGCCATCGGCGGGCCGGGGCAGGTAGGGCTTTTCCTGCCTTCGCGTGACCTGCCGGATGAGCCTGTTCGCGGCAGTGTGAACGGCCCGCGGGACGCGGTAGCTTTGTTTGAGGATGATGATGCGATCAGGCGGCAGCGGCGGATCCAGAAGTGACTCGGGTACACACCCGCACCAGGAGTACAGAAGCTGATCCTCGTCCCCAACGACGACGAAGTACTGCGCCTGCTCTCCCCACTTGCGGATGAGAGCCATCTGGAGGGGAGAAAGATCTTGGGCTTCGTCTACGAAGATCACTTCCGGCCGTTTGGGTGCCGTTGCCACGTTGCGGTAGCAGGTCTCGATCAAGTCGCAGAAGTCCATGAGGCCGTGGGCCTCCTTGTACTGCTGCCAGCGGGAGGCGAAGTGGCGCACGTTCACCGGCCACCATTCCGGCGGGATCATCATCCCGCGAAAGCGGTTCAACTCCCGTAGCCAGTGATCTCCGTCCTTTTGTTCCTCGTCGTCCTCGGTTCCTTTTTCCCCGTCCAGCCTGCCTTGCTTGTTGACCGGCGTGATCGCAAGATGCGGATTCTCGCGGTTCCACTCATCTACGTTCGCCTCAGCGATCGCGGGTGCGCCTAGCGCATGATAGCAGTGCGAGTGCAGGGTGCCAATCTGCTCTGCGCTGATCGGCAGGTCCCGACCGGCCAGCTCCGCGGCAGCCGCCCTGGAGAAGCTCGTCACCAGCACGGAATGCGCCCCGAAGCGCTCGACGGCGCGCCGAATCTGGCGGGAGAGGTTGGTCGTCTTGCCCGTGCCAGGTGGACCGAAGATTCGGTACTCCGCTGTCACCGAATGATCCTGCTTGCCGATGCCCTCGAGTGTCCCCGTGGCGAATGTTTGAATCTCACTTGGCGTCGGCATTGCCCGTCTCTTCGGGTTTGGCGGTAGCTGTGTAGTCGGCTGGATTGAACTGGTCGGCGGGAAGCAACCAGCGCCCCTGCTCGCCATTCTTGGCGCTGCGCACCCGGATGTTCTTGGCTCCGATGGCCGCCAGCATCGAGGCCACCGCTTTCACGGAGAGGTTCTGGACGAAGGTCTTGTTGATGAACAGCTGGAGGTCGGCGGAATTGACGGCGATCTGCCCTTCGAGCACCATGGGGCGGCGGATGGCGTTGGAGGGCTGCCCTTCGATCGCTGGGATGAAAGCGACGTCGGTGAGGTACTGCTCCAGGTACATCCGCATGGCGCCCTCCAGTTGTGTTTCCGGGCCGCCCTCCTCTTCAATCAGCGCGTCCAGCATCAACTGGGCGAGCTGATCCCACAGTTTGGGCTTGAGGCGCTTGATCAGCTTGTTCGTCGCCGTCGCAATCGCCATGCGGAGGCTGTTCTGGTCGAGGAGCTTGCCGACGTGGGCAAGCTCGATCTTCGCGTTCTCCAGAACGAGCTGGTAGGTCGGCTCCTTGCCGGTGACCTTAACGATTCGCAGGATGCGGACGCCGAGGACCTGGGAGATGTATTCGCAGAGCGACGCCTTGGCGGCCAAGGAATCCTTTAAGTGTGCCTGCGTTGGCGGTCCGCTTGTTTCCGGCGCTCGCCCGACCGGCTCCTCGGCGCCGGGCGCCTTGGCGGCCGGAGGAAGCGTCGGTAGCTCACAAGTGCTGCTATTGCGCTGCGCCGCCTTGGCCAGCGTGCGCTCGTAGTAGTCAACGCGCGTCCGCGGCTTCTGGCGGTGCATGCGCCGGTGCTGGATGATCAGATCGACGATCTGTTGCTCACTCAGGCCCGCGTCCATGCCGAAATCCGCGAGAGCTAAGTCGTAGCCGCTCTGGCTCTGGTCGTTGAGGTCGTGCCGTTGGCGAAACCAGGTGTTGCGGAAGCGGAGGTCGGCATGGACCAACCGTTTGATGAGGTCTTCCGGAAGCTCGGCCTTCAGGTTTACAACGATGGGCTTGTCCTTGAACCGCTCGGCCCATGCGCGGCGCTCTTGCTCATGGGCTTCCGGGTCCTGGATGCCAAGCTCGTCCAGGTATCCCTCGAGGTCCGAGAGGTTGTAACGGCGGTCGGTGACCCGGTAGACGGTCACTGGCTTTGGGTGCGCCGGGTCCTTGCAGTTGAATGTTCCAGGGATGCGCAGCACGCGGGCCAGGTCCGAAAGCCGGTCGAAAGCCCAGCCGCGCGCGGCGGCGTTCAAACGGAGCAGGGCCTGCCAGCGGGCGATGAGTCGCGCGGCCGCCCGGCGCTCCTCGTCGGTGTCGAACAGATACGGCTCCTTAAACAACCACCAGGCGTGGGCGCCGTTGCCGGTGGCCACCACCAGCGTGGGAGTGAACGGCTCCGGGATGATTGCGAGTGCGTCCTGGATCGTTGGCGGCAGCGCCTTCTTCGGGTGCGCCTCCGAGCGCAGATCGAAGTCGGCCCAGAGGCCGACGATGCCGATGATCTCCTCGGACGGGCAGCGCTGGGAGGGGCCGTAGTCCTTCGCAGACAGGCCCACGCCCACGTAGACGTCCCGGCCGGCCAGAGCTTCAGCGGTGGAAGCCGCAGCATCGATGTCTCGGAACCAGCGCGAGCGCTTGTCGGCCAGGGTCCAGATGAGCAGGTAGAGCTCGTCCGGCTTGCCGCCGAACAGCTCCTCGAGAAACCAGCGCGGCGTGCCCGGCTCAGCCATCTTGGTCCTCCGGCGACACCCTAAAGGCCGCGGCGGGTCGTGACGCCAGCCACTTCTCCCAGCTCACGAAGGCGCGGCCGTTCCAGCAGCCCAGCACGATGCCCTCCTCCATGGGCGCGTCAGGCGGGATGTCGGCGAGCGTCGGCGCCGAAGCGACTTCGCCTTGTGCTTTGCGTTGGCGGTACTCGCGGAGTGCTGCGAGGCTGTAGGGTGCGATCTTCACTCGTCCCTCCCGTCTGCGTCCACGATACGCAGCGCCTCCTCAACACTCGTGGCGACCCCCACCCGGGCGCCGCTCGCCGCCCACTGGTGGAGCCGGGTCTGCTGAAGCGGCGTCGGACCGCTCACACCCGGCCGCTTCACCTCGATCTCGAAATGGCGGCCGTTGATGGAACCGTAAAGATCCGGATCGCCGGCGATGCCCCAGGCGCTGCCGTTCCGCTTCCGCACCACCACGCCCGGCAGCGTGCGAAGGACGCGTAGGATCTCCGCTACCAGTGAAGACTCACGGGCGCCGCGCTTCATCCGTCCACCTCCTCGAAGCCCAACGCCCGGGCGATGGCCAGGGTGATGGCGCGCGGCTTCAGCTCATCCCTGGCCACCCCGAGCTTGCCTCCGATGCGCACCTCAACCGAGAAGCGACCGCTGCCGTCGAGACCCATGCTGTAGTGCTCCGGCTGCGCCTTCTCCAGGAGGCGGAAGGCATCCTCCAAGCGCTCCAGGGGCTGGAAGCGCCAGCGCGGAATCCAGCTCCGGTTGCCGATCAGGAACCGGTCGGGCGCCACGCCCCAGCCCATCACTCGCCGCACCAGTTCTGGGATCTGGGCCTCAGCAGTCATCGCGCTACTCGTCCTGAACCTCGGCCGCTTCGAGATCCACCGCCATCCGCTGGACCAGCGGCTTGAGCATCTCGTGGTATTCGCGCGCCCGCTCGACCTCCTCGGGCGCCAGGCGCCGCACGAAGCTGAGCACGGCCCGGCTGTAGGCGATGCCCTGGGCGTTCTTCGTGCGCTCCAGTCCGATGCGGGTGACCACCGCGTAGTAGGGCACACCCTGCGAGGTCAGCTTCAGCAGGTACTGCTTGGCGGGCTTGAGGCTGGTCGGCGGCAGCGTGACCACCTCGGGCAGCAGCAAGCTGCCGCGCAGAACGAAAAGTTGCTTGATCTGCTTGCAGGCCTGGCCGCGGCCACCCGGCGCACTGCCGTAGCGGGCGAGCGGACAGGCCAGGCAGGCTCCGCCGGGTTTGCCCGAGCCCGTGGCGCCGTCGGCCGACCAGCAATCGGGCGGCTGGCTGCCGCCGGTCTCCGAAATCGGCTGCGAGTAGTAGGCCCGCGTGTCGCGCGCCAGCACGATGACGCCTTCAATCGAAGGCTCCATCACCTCGCCTTCAAGCGTCGGCACGGCCCACCGGATTCCGCCTCCGGCCGGTATCTTGATGCGCGGCAGGTCGAACTCCGTGAGGCCCCCGCTGCCGATGTTGGTGCTGAGGGCGGCGTTGATGGTGTCCAGGTCCGTGTGGAAAGCCAGGATCACGGCCTGGGATTTGGGTTCAGTGAGTTGTTGGGTCATGGTTATGCCTTTCTGGTTCGAAGGGAATGGACAAAGGAAATCTTGAGGGCGGCGCCGAGCGGCGCAGGCAGCGCCGCACGCACCTCTTCCTCGGTGAACAGCCGCTCTTGCTGCTCGCAACGGAGCCGAACGTCCTCGGCCACCTCGCGCACGAAGGCCTTGAGCGACTGCGTGTTGTAGTTCTCCGAGACGTACTGGCCGAGCTCGCTGGCCTTGAGCGCGGCGATCACTTGGCTGCGGTCGTTTACAGGGCCGGCGTAGATCTCCTGGGCCAGGTAGACCAGCCGGCCGTCGATGCGCAGGGAGTTGACGCCGTCGTTTAAGAACTGCGGCACCAGCGCCTGCTCGAGGTCGTCGAGCCGGGCGGCGATCTGTTTGAGTTCCGAATCCAGGTCGCGCTTGCGTTTTTCGAGCGCGACAAACTCCTTCAGTTGTTCGATATTCATGCCAGCACCTCCTGGGGGGCGGTATCTTCCGCCACGGACGAATGGCCTTGGAGAATCTGGATCGCTTGGGCGGTCGAGATGCCGGGGCGACGCTTGAAGGCCGGCTCGAGCCACGCGTAGAACCACTCGGCCACCTTGAGCCGCGCCGTGTCGGCTTCGATCTGCTCCCGCAAGAGCGCGATGTAGCGCCGGTGATGTTCTTCGGTCGCCCGCGCCGTCGCCACGTAGCGGATGGCTCCACGGTCATCGCGGAAGGTGAGTGCCGACTCCGGCTCCAGCGCCCCGAAGCGCATGTCGAGCCGCAGTTGCAGGGCGTGCCCTTTCCGGGTCGCCAGCGTTTTCTTCATGCGGTCGGAGACGATCGAGCGCACCTGCGCCACTGCCAACTCGCGGCCGTACTCGTCGACCAGGTCCCCGTAACGCTCGAGCACCTCTGCGCTGACCTCCTCTGCCGTGGGTTCGCGGGTTTCCAGGTGCGCCAGGATCACCTCGTCGATCCGGCGCGAGAGTTCCGAATCATGAAATCTGGGTGTTTTCACGAATTGCCTCCTCAAAACGACGGAGCCAGTCCAGGGCGACCGGCGATTTCGCGCGGATACCCGGGCAGTGCCAGTACTCGAGCCGCGAGGCGAGTGCAACTGGATCAAGCGGCGTGTCGGCCAAGGCCAGCACGGCGCGCGTCACCGCCCAGATGGCGTCCAGATCAGCCTTGGTGGCCGCCCGTTCCTCGGCCGTGGCCCACGAGCGGTAGCGGCCCGTGCGGTCGGCCACCAGCATTCCGGTTTCGCGGGCGAGGCGCCGGGCTTCGGCCGTGGAAGGGAGTTCAGTGGTGTCGCGCAGTTGGCGCACAATCTCGCGGCGCAGCTCGGCAGGCACCTGCACAATGTGGCGCTGCGCCTCCGGTGGTTGCTGGGCGATGAGGCTGGCGGCGCTGATCGAGACCTCGCCGGCATCCATGGCGTCCACCAGCTCAGGGACGCCGGCCTCGACTACCTTCTTGGCCTGCTCATAGCTCCAGGTGCTTCCGAAACCTGCCTTCTCAGCCACAAGCTCGCGGCTCTTGACTCCCGGCGGAACTTGTGGAGAATTCTCCACAGGTCCCAAATCCGTGCGCCTTCCTTGCCGGTTACCGATCTCCGCTTCCAGTGCCTGGGCGATGGCGACCCGCTCGGAGGGCGTGAACGCCTTGTGCAACTCGTTCTCGTCATACTCGGCCGCCAGGAGGCTGGCGACGTGCACCACGCGAGCCGAGATGGTGGGCCACTTCAGCAGGTCGCGCACCGCCAGCAGGCGCCGCTCCCCGAACACGAGCTGGTGATCTTCGGTGATCCCGATCGGCTGTAGCAAGCCGTGGGCGGCGATGCTTTGCGCTAGACCCTCGAGATCGCCCATGTCTTTGCGGTGGCGTTCGGCAACGCAGATGTCTTGGCAGAGGACCTCGATGATCGTCGCCTCGTGTCTCATGACCTTCCCTCGTTGATTTCGGCGAGGATCGCCTGAATGACTTCGGCGCGCCGCTCGAGCGCGCGCATGATCTTCTCGTCCACCGTGTGGCGCGCGACCAAGTGAATGTGCTCGACCGGGCGGGTCTGACCAGGCCGGTGGACGCGCGAGAGCGCCTGGTCATACTCGCCCAGCGAGAAGGAGAGCGAGTAGTAGACGCTGTAGCGCGCGCGGCTCAGATCGACGCCGACACCGCCGGCGCTGATCTGCACAGCCAGCACCTGCGCCTCGCCCGCCTGCCAGCGGGCGAGCTCATCGCGCCGGCCCGAAAGCTCGAGGTTGGTCATGCTGAGCGAGGCGCAAGCCTCGTGCACCGCGTCCAGGTCGGCGTGGAAACGGCAGAAGACAACCACCGGCTCCTCCGCCCCGATGTCCTCGAGCGTGTCTTCGAGCAGCCGTTGTTTGGACCAATCCACCCGCCGGTAGCGCTCGTCGTCGGTCTTGACCCAGCCGCCCGTGATCTGCTGGAGGCGCAGGAGCGCCACCATGGCGTTGGCCACGGTGATCGTTCCGCCTTCGACCTCGGCGATGAAATCCTCCTCGACGGACCGGTAGATGGCTTGGCACTCGGGCGAGAGCGTCGAGCGGTAGGTGACGTGGGTCTCCGGCGGCAGATCCAGGATGTCTTTGCCCACGCGGAAGGTCACCCGGCGCATGAGCGCCTCCAGCTCGTCAAGGTTCTTGTACGAGGTGACCTGCTTGTTCTGGAAGCCGCCCATCACGGCATACTTCTGCTTGAAAGCGTTGAAGGAGGGGCCAAAGATAGAGGTGTCAAGGAAGCGGAACTGGGCGTAGACATCGAGCGGGGAGTGCGGCATGGGCGTGCCGGTGAGGGCGAGACGACGGCGAGCACGCCCGCGCAGGCGCTTGAAATAGAGCGAGGCCTTGCCGCCGGGATGCTTCAGTTTGTGGCTTTCGTCGGCCACGACCAGGTCCCAAGCTTGCCGCTCGGCCCAGATGCCGAACGGTTCACGCCAGACCGAATCGTAGTTGATGACGGCGACGAAGGGCACGCCGGTGGTCTCAGCCAGACGCAGCTTTTCCTCGGCCAGGCGCTGCTTGTCGGCGACGCTGCCGGCATCCTCATCGAGCGCCACCACAATCATGGGCGTCGAGAGGTGGCGCTGGAACTGGGCGGTCCAGACCTGGATCACGCGTAACGGGCAGCAGACCAGTGTGCGTCTGGCTTCGAGCCCCAGCAGGATCATGCCCGCCGCCAAGCTCTTGCCACAGTTGTGGACGAGGATGCCGTTGGCGACAAAATTGTGACCGGGAGCTTGCATCTGGAGGTCGTAGACATCGGTTTCCCCGTCCGGCTCAACCGAGACCACCCGGTCCGGTTTCGGCAGGAAGTGCATCTTCCCGCCATCGAGATGAAGATATCCTCCACGCGCACCGTGGGCTCTGTGGTGCTCGCGAGCCGGCAGTACTTCAAGGTTCTCCGGGCGGTTGTCGTGCTTCACGCCGTTCTTGTGGTGAACATGTTCCTCTGGTCCAATCGGGCGACCGAGCACTTGTTCCATGACGACGATGTGCTCATACACCTGGCCGGCCGCGTTCGCTCTGGGGTGGCGGTCCATGCCGTAGAGGCGGACATAACCGTCCTTGTCGACAACCCAGTGCTTGGTACGGCGCATGCGCCCAATGCAGCTCCGACAAAGCCCCACATGCTTTGCGTATCGGTAGCTAACCACCCGCTGGGTGCCGCCGCAAATACGACACGCCGGGAGTCCGTTGGTCAAGACCATGTCACCCGGCATAAGTTTTGCGGCTTCAACCCAACCACCATCCCCAGCGGCGATCTGATGATCTGCCGTCACCCGAAGGGACTTGCCGGAGGCGAGCGTGATGCGCAGCACAGGCCTTCGCCCTTGCGCAAGCACTTTGAGGATGCGGTTGAGCCGGATTTCCCCGTCGATTAGCGACCTCGTATAGCAGGGCATGAGTGGATTCCATCGCCGCCCGGAGGATTGGCCGCCGTGGAACTTGTGGTGCAGATCTCGCAGCCTCATGCGCCGCGCGCAGCCCCCGCGATTGATGATCAGCTCGGCATCGCCAGCGACGCAGCCCATCCCCATGGCCAGCAGCACGCCGGGTGAGCCGTTCTCGAAGCGCTCCATGGCGAACTGGTAAGCGGCGATCTGGTGCCGCCAGGGGCGAGTCTTGAGGCCGGCGGGGAGGCAGGGCACGTTGGCAGGCGTCGGGGTCGGCTTGGTGGCAACGAGCGCTGTGAAGCGCTCCGAGGCGCTCAGCCGGGGGATGGTGGCGCGGACTAGCGCGGCGTGCTGTGGCGTCGCGGGGTAGGTCCAGGCCTTGCGTGCGGCATCCCACCAGGCACCCGGAATCCGCTTGCAGAGCAGCAAGTTCGCAAACGGCGCCCGGAGGACGATCTTGCCGGCCTCGATGTCGGCGAAGCTCTGATTACCTGACTGGTTCCCGCTGGTTTCCATGGCTGTCTGCGGCGCTCTCGCGCTCGCTACAGCCCAATCATGCGGGACGAGCTATGTCAGTGATCAATGTCAGTGATGTCAGTGAAAATGTCAGTGCTCAGGTGCGAGCCTTGAGGTCGAGTTGGAGCAGCCGCTCGATCCGAGTGGCCTTCTCGCCGCCGTCAGGCACCTCCGGTTTGCCCAGTTTCCAGGCGTTGAGGTCCTGCCGGTGGATCATCGCCCACCAGCATATCTGCTTGAGAGTGCAGGACTTGCGGCTACAGTACTCCTTGAGGAGCGCCCCTCGCCGCCCAACCGGGGTGGGCGCAATCGGCTCCTCCAGCCGCAGGGCGATCTGGCGGTAGAGGTCCTCGAGCGGCTCAAGCCTGGCCGCCAGGCCGGACTCTCCAAGCCGGACCAGTTCGCGCAGCGAATAGAGTGCACGGCCGTTCGCCTGCCAGGCGGGTTCCGCCGGCAGGCGGCTCGGAAAGAGCACCACCGGCGCGGGCGAGTTCTGAAGCCGTGGCGTGGAAGACAGCAGCTCCGGGCCGTCCGGCCAGTCGGCCCCTTGGACCAGGAAGAACTCTGCCAGTCTGCCGGCCAAACGGCGGCTCCCAAGCAACCATACCCGGCCCGGCTTGAGTTCCTGTGGGGTGCCCGTCAGACCGAAGGCTGCCGCAAGCAACTTCACGACGACGTCGAAATCCACTTCCCAACGCTGGAGTCGCTCCGGGCTAACCCGCACCAAGCCCACCACAGGGCACAGGATCACCGGATAGGAGCCGTCCTCATCCAAGAACACCACATCCTCGCCGTGCGCCTCGCCGCAGGCGTCGCATTCTACCCATTCGGCATCCTCCACCCGGCGCAGAAGCCCCAGCCCAAACACAACGTCACGTTCCGCTTTGGGCCATGCGAACGTCTCTTCGTACGTGATGACGTGACCTGGAACGCTGCTACGAATCCAGATCTCCTCCAGCGTCCTACGCACAGATCACCTCGGAACGGCGCAGCACTTCCCGGATCTTTCGGTGTTCCGGCGTGTCCTTGAGGTTGCAGGAGTTCCGGGCGGTCAGGGTGAAGATCACGGTCTTCGGCCGCGGATTCCCGCTCGCCAGGACCGCCTGGATGGTGACCGAGGCGACCTTGAGCTTATCGAGTGGCAGGTTCACCTGGTTGAGACCGCGCTCGATCCAGGCATACAGATCCCCGTCCCTGCGACGACCGTTGGCGGAGAACGTCACCGTATGAGCGTCTCCCTGCGGCTCGCTGAAGCGCATCGCGCGCGGCCGCATGGCCGCGATGCCGTCGCCGGGTTCGATGTGGAAGCGGAAGGCGGGATCCTTCAGGCGCTCCAGGTCGAAAGCAGGCGCGACGGCCTCATCGAGGGCAGCCTCCACTCCGAGGATGTGCTTGAGGAACATCTGGGCCAGCTCCTTGCGCTTCTGCGAGCTGCCTTCGGCGTAAAGATCCAGCCGTCCCTCCTGCTGGTAATAGATGAAGACAACGTCAAAGGCTTGCTGCTGGAGGCTGCGCTTGAGTTCGTTCGAGTCCTCAAAGCAGACCACGGCCGCCGGGTAATCGGCCAGGTAGACCATGAAGTAGAGAGCCTCCGCGCGCTGCTCGACCTCGATATGGCAGAACTCCCCGCGCCCTTCGTTCTTGACGAAGTAGGCCGCGAGCGCCTGCCGGAGGGCCTCAAGAGCAGCGGGGCCGGTGTTCGCCGGAACCCTTGGCAAATCGCTACGCCGGTGCCAGTAGCGTTTGAGGCCGTCCGCCCAGGCGAACTGAGCGGCGACGCGGAACAGCCGCGGTTCTTCCAAGAACACGCGGAAGACCTTTTCGATGTTAGTCCGGGCCTTGCCCATCACCTGCACCAGATCCAGGCCGCGCGATCTGCCGACCTCAAGCAGCGTGAGGATGCCTTGCCGCCAGGCCAACCGATAGGCGTTCTGGAAATCGACGGCAATCGCCTGCCGTTCCTCGAGCGGCAGAGCCATCAGCGCGTCGTTGATCTGGTCCACCTCGGGACTCGCATCCCAGTCGATCTCGCGGAGAACCCCGCGCATCCGGAAAAACCTGCCGAGCAACGCGGCAGGAACAAGACGAAGAAAATTCCTCTGGTTGTACTCGAGCTTCACGGTTTGTCCTCTTGAGAGAAATTGCCTCGCGCACCAGCGGACAATCGCTCGTATTTCCACGTTAACACGGAGAAAATGGCGCGGCGGCCCTACGCTGGATTCGGCTCACGCGACCGGGATGAGCTCTAATCGGGCCCGCTTTTCGCTCTCCGGAGTCTCGCCCAGCCGGAACACAACAGCCGTTGGATCACGCGACGCCGCGTCGGTCGTTACTTCGCAGTAATAGAATTTTCGCCCGGAGACTGGGTCCTGCAAAGCGAATGCTTCGGGCAGTTCTTCGGCCCCTGCCACGGCTACCGCCATGTGACCCGGCCCCGTGCCATACTCCACGGAAACGAGACGAACTTCGTAGCCGAGACGCGCGAAGCACGCGGCGGCCAGAATAGCGTGGTCTTCACAATCGCCACGGTCCTCGACCATGGTTTCCAAGGGAAACTTCGGGTATTCGGGGACTCCTTTGTCGTCTCGGTCGAACGCGTATTTGAAACGCTGAGCGAAAGCTAAGACGTTGTTGATTTCAGCAACCGTTGAGAGGCGGTCAGCCTCGGAAAATTGTCGGATCTGGCGGCAAGTTTCGTCGACTTCCGGTGTGAGACCCTCTCGTACGAAGCGAGCGTAATCCTGAACTCGCTTGACCCTGTGATCCTGGGCGCGCAATTGTTCGTAACGCGCTTTTGACGCCCGAACTTGAACTTCGTAACGAACGAGCGGCGCGCAAAGATTCCCCGCATCTTTGCGGAAGTACCACCACATAGTTAGCGGGATCACTTCCTCTGGAACTGGCGGGATCGGTGCAGGAGGGATGGATGGGATTGGCTCCGGGCTCGGTGCTGGCAGCGGGAGCGGATCATATTCGTCCACAGGATTGGCTTCTGGGGGCGGTCCCAGGAACGCTACGAGTACAAAGGCGCAAGCAGCAATTGCTTCTGCTACGGCGGCCGCACGCTCTTGCGGACCAGCCAAGGCGGAGCCGACCACCAGCAGCAAGCTGAGAAACAGCCACCAGCCGAGGGCCCACCGGCCATGAACACCCCGATCGAGACCCGCCAATCCACTACTCGCCCAAGCATCTGCAAACATTAGCCAACGGCGCAACGCCCACGAGGTTCCGGTGAGCACGGCCCAAAGGGCCGCGATGATGAGTGCGTGGGCCAAGCCGGAAAAGAGGCCACCTGCGACACCTTGCCCAGACAGGTACCGCACCGCATGCTTTAGCGGGGTCAGGAGAAGCAGCAGGAGAATGAACGCAGCGCTCAGGGATGCAAACCTCATGGCCAGCTCCTCACAACAGCGCCGTCTCCACTTTCAGACAGGCAAGCATCTCGAATTCGGTCGGATTCTCAATCGCGTCCGAATCGAGCTCAGCAATGGCGTCGTGAATTCGCGCAAGGACCTGCTCGGGCCCTCGCCATACCGTGCGACGGGGGCAGCGCGGAGCAAGAGCTGCCGCTCTCCTGTCCAGGTCGCGAACTGTGCGGTCGGCAAACCCCTCCTCGACACTGGTGCGAAACTCTATCAACCCTGCTAAGCCTGACTCGGCCAGCCGCGCCATAAGGCAAGATCGGGCAAAGTCACGCAGGCCCTCGGCCGTCTCTTGCATACACTCCGGTCCGTCCGATGGGGCTGGAACTAGGTGGCCGGCCCGGGCTGCCTCGTCGTGCAAATGAGCCCAGGGCGGCGCCAGCCGTTCCAGCCACCGCCGCCGCAGTTGCGCTGGGACCACCCATTCGACGTTAATAACATCCGCTGGCTCCCCAGGACCAAAGTCCTGCTTTTCCGAACTTGCGATCCCAATCGCCGCGGCAGCTTGCGCCCGTACCCGCGCGACCTCCTCTCCAATTCTCGCCAGCAGGCGTCCGCGGAGGCGATCAAGCAGTAAGATCAGATTTTCCACGCCCTGGGCCTCGTACCGACGGGCCAACGCCTCCTGGGCGGCGTGTAATGCCGCAAAAAGCCTTCTATGAGCTTTCTCCAGAATCCAAGCCCCACCCGCGCCAGCGACCAGCAAGCCCAGCGCGAAGCCCGCCCACCCGAGGCCAGGTCCGATAAGAAACCCAACGACATACCGGAGTGCCGCCGCGCCGAGCAAACCGAGCAGGGCAACCCGGGCCCACACGGCGATGGGCGTCGGCGTCATAGCGATTTCCTGCTTCAGGTGCTCAACGGCCCGATCAAATCCGGCCCTCTCGGATCGGGCGATGTCGGCCTGCCGCTCAAGAACCTCCTGGGCTTGCGAGGCCCATGTCAACAAACGGTCCGGCCCCCGCACGTACCGGTGTAACTGGATGACATCTGCCTTGATGATCTCGTCAAGGGATTCTTCCAATGCCTTTTCGGCGCTCTCCATGGCTTCGGACCAGCGCCGGGCCTTCGTAAAGTCCAATACGTCACGGAGCTTCAGAAGAGCAGCCACCCATCGCCGCCGCGGCAAACCTTCCACCTCGGATGTGATGACGCCGACGGGCAGGGCCACCCGCCAAGGCTCTCCTGGGTTGGCGGTCAAAGCGAACGGAGTCTCACGCAGAAGCCGTCGCGCAAGGGAATCGAGGCTAATTTGTGAGTGCAGGCTGGTCCGTCTCTCGTCATCGAAAGTTGCAGCCGGCTCATACCGCTTCAAATCCTTGTACTGCCGCTCCAACAGTTCGCCTGCGATCGGGTGGGCCAGGCAGTCCGCAAGTCCAGTGATATCGGCATCGAGAAAGGCGGCCCCCACGCGCACTACAGGCGCTCGGGACCCACGCGGGCCTTCGGCACGAGCAAACACGTCGTCGCCAAATCCAGGCCGGTCGGGTGTCGACAACACCACCAGAAGTCGGGCCACCGCCGCTGCAAGGTCGTCTGCCGACCGGGTTCCTGCCGACGGCTCTTGCGCCGGAAACGGGAGGATCCAATCCCAGGAGTGCTGAGACACAGCCTGATGGGAGATTAAATTCTCGAGCAGCCCATCCCCGAGCACCACAGCGATTGCTACTCTTCTCGCGGTGCACGCCTCGATAGCGGAAAGGACCTCAGTCAGAAGGTCGCCCGCGCTGGCTTCGCCACCGTCTATGACGCAGACCAGGTAAGGGCAAAGAGGCTGTCCCGCCGGCCGTTCAGGAATCTGGTACCCAAGTCGCTCCAGACGATCGAGGTTAGGCGCGGAAAGCAGTTCGGATACAGCCGCTCGAAGGTCCTCAATCGTTTGCGACGCGCTCCACACCCTCACAGCGCGACTATGGGCTTCTCCTGTTGAGCGGAGCGCCCTCGCCAATTCACTGGCGACGCGCTCCCCCACCGGGCCGAACCCAGCGACGAGCGATAAGCTCGCCACCCGCCGGACCCCGGGCATTAGCTCTCCGCCAGCCGCCATGAGTCGTCCCCGAAGACCTCATTCCAGGCTGTTAATGTACTGCTGGATCAGATTGCCCTCTTCTTCGATCTGAACCGCCAGTTTTTCGGCCTGGAATTCCCTGAGGAAGGTCAGGTAGCCCGAAAGCTGCGACTTTGTCTTTGCCGAGCCCACTGCCTTGACGTATTCATCCAATGCGGACACAATGAGCGCGGTCTTCTTCTCGTCCGCGCACAGTTGCGAACAAGCGGCGATGCGCCCCTGCGCCAAGAGCAGGGCCTCCTTCGGCTTGCGCTTCTTACTGAACAGGAAGGAAAGCGCCCCTGTGTCAGACGGCACTTCGCGGTTCTCCGGAGGGCCGAACACGCTTTGCCATTCGGTATCCGCGGGCACCTCATAAATCGTCGCGTTTTCCTTCTGGATGCGCTGCACGTTCAGGTAGTAGTAATCGCCGCGCTTGCAGATGAAGCCGAAAGCCATGCCAAGAGCGAACGCCTGCCGAGCGGCCTTTGTCCGGTCCGGGAAGAGGTCCGGCAACTTCCCCAAGCACGCATGGGTGTGGACCGGGAACGCGCCCATATTCACCGTCTGTTCGTACTTCTGCTTCCAATCCGATGCGTCGGTCAGGTACCAGGCTCTAGCACCGTGGACGTAGCGGGCCAGTTCGACCTCGTACGGAACCGTCGTAGGAACAATGGTCGGCGGCGCCGCCGTGATGCCGGTGGTGGCCGCAGAGAACCGCTCCGCCCACTCCTGCACCTCCCGCGGGAACAAGACTTGATCCGCGCCCGCCGACTGCGGCATGCAGCCCAGGGCGGCATGCTGATCGTATTGCATGCCAGCTTGGGGAAGGCGGGTGCTCCAGAAGGGCACGCACATGTCGAACAGCTCCTCCAGTTTCACAGCCACCGTTCCCTTTGTGCGAGCTCCAAAGGTGATGAAACTCACTACGTCGAGGCCTCTGATCTTCTCGCTGTATCGAGCGGCTGCCCGTTCCCCGAACTCACGGATCAGCCCTTCGTTGCTCGAAGCTAACAGATTGAGGAAGTAACGCTGGTCCCCGGCGCTCTTCTGCGACTCCTCCAACAGGGTGGCAGGCGGAATGCGATTCTCCCCGTAATACTGCTCCAAGAATCCACGTTCTGTGACGTCCATATCCACAATAAAGAAGGACGTCTCGCGACGTCCTTCAACACGCAGGGCATGCAGGCGGTCGCGGAGTCCATTGGCGAGCGCCTCGCAGCGGCTCGAGAAACTGTCCACCGCTTGTTTCCGACTCCGGGCCAGACTTAGCAGTTCGTCGTACACCCTGATGGCAGCGTTACGGGCGGGGACGCGAAGCTCCTCCCGAACCATCGTTTGGAAGGCGGCAATCGCCTCCGCCTTGAGCTTCTCGTCTTTTCCGCTAACCCACGTATGAAGGCGGCTCATGCGCCTGAGTTCACTCAATGCGTTGTCCAGGGAGTCGTTTTGGCTCTTCGCGCCCTCCCGCGCCCAGGCGTCATTCTCAGAAAGCATTTCGCCCCGAAGACTGGTGGCTCTAGCGATGAGCTCTTCCAATATCCCCCCAGCCCCACGACTGCCGTACCTCGCCAGCCACTCATTGAGGTCGGTGTCCAGCCATTGCTCGAGGGGCCGCTGAGCAACCGTGGGCTCGCCAAGATAAAACGCCACGTTCCGGGTGATGGCTTGTTCGGCCTTGAGCAAGCTGCGCTGGTGGAAGGCATCCATCTTCTGGCGAATGGCAGCCACGAACTTTGTGGGCAACTTGTCTTGGCCGAACGTTCGGGCGATGCCTTCGCTAGCCTCGCTAATAGGCGCGCCGCTTTCATCCCGGAGCAAGTGCTCGATCACCTGATCGGTCGGCCCCTGTTCATCCAACTCATGGGTGACGAGGAAGCTTTGGACCTCCTCACCTCGCTTTGTCGTTGTCAAGGGAGTTCTCAACAGCTGGTTTTCGAGCACCTCCCGCAACGATGACCAAGCGCAGTAGCGAGTCAGCCGTTCAACCGGAAACCCAAGGCGCGTGCATGCAAAGCTGCTGAAGTTCCGCGGCAGACGCGTCTCCGGGCAGCGCGCGACGCCGCGAAGAGTGGTGAGGTTGCGCTGAACACTGTGGGCCTGAGCGCCCACCGGGGTGGCGATTTCGTGCACCAACAGGCGGGAGATTAGCTCAAAAACATCCTCGGTTCGGGATAACCTTTTTTGATTCTCGTTCTTGATGTCAATCAGGTAGCACAGATCGAAAAGCTGGACCCCTCGCGGAAGCTCCACCTTCTCCCCCGCGCTGTTGAGGATGAGTTCCAGGCGCGCGTCCTCGTTTCCATCCTGGAGGGCTTGAAGTTCCATCAAGGCGGCGAAGGTGTTGGCCCGCATGATCCGGAGCTGACTCTGGTCACCTTGAGCCTTTTCATCAAACGGCTCCGGCAGGACGAAAATCCCCACGATTTGGGCAAGGGAACCCGCAAGTGTGCGAGCCAGTAGCGCGATATCAAGGAAGGCGCCGCTTCCAGTGCCGCCCGCCAGCGAGCAGACAATGTAAATCGCCGGATGAATTTCTGACTGGCCGGCTCCGGTCCGGATCCTGCTGCTCATCTCCGCCGCAAGCGTCTGGACACGCCTAACGGCCCGCCCAAAACTCTCCCTCAGATTAAGCATCGACGCCATCACGGCGACCCTTCCAGCCGCGCGAACCTGCCCGCAGCCCTTCCCCTGGGCGGCCCTCCTGATCTCGTCAGCCGGAACCTTCCCCGGGATTTGCTGAAACAACCAGGCATGGCCTTCCGGGTTCTCCACCAGCGGGCGCAAGTCCTGGCCGCCGATGAAGCAGAGTTCGCTTTGCTCGACCGGTGCCAACCCTGGGCCGTCCGCGAAGGACCGGACATCGGAGTCGATGTAGACGCACGCCAGCGTCGGTAGCTTCCCGACCTTGGCCGCACTTCTGTGTTTTGCTCGGCGCACAGACTCGACGCCCGTGCCGCCCAGACCGGCCAGAACCGTCGGGCGGAAAATCCTCCCGGTCGTCTCGCCCATCCCTGCCCCACTGCTCAGGAGCTCGGACGTTATCAGGGCACTGGGATCACCCGGTTGCCCGAGACCTTCGCTCAAGTCGATACCCCACCCTGCCATGGATTCTGCTCTCGCGCCCATAACTCAACCCTCCTGTGCCCCCTGCATCACCTCGGCCGGGCACTCACCTCGCCTTGATACCGCAGCGTATAATCGGCGAGCTGGAACTCGTCCAGGTCGTGCAATTCCAGACGTCCGACGGGGTTGCCCCGAAACTTCATGACCACCCCGTCGTCGGCTTCGATGACGCACAACACCTCGCCTTCCACCCTCTCAGCCCTTACTGTGGCGCCCCTGGCATCGAAGCCTGCCAGTACCAAATCGCTCCCCGGGCCATCGATCCGAATTCGCCGACGATGAGTTGAACCCAGATCAAAGGTGGCTTGCCGTTCCCCCGCACGCCAGTAAGACAGGGTTCCATGGGGCCGGGGACGGCGTCGGTGCCACACCCAGGCGGCGAGCAGGAGCACCGCAGCGCCGACGCCGACGCCCAACGGGTGCAGCACCTCGCGCATCCTGGCCCGCCGCTCAGCCGCCTGATCAGTCCTCCTGCGGGCTTCCGCCTCGGCAGCCTCCCGCCGCTTTCGCCTTTCGGCCTCCTCGGCTTCGCGACGCGCCTGCTCGGCGGTGATCTTATTTTGTATCCGTTGTCGAACCCTGTCGAGATCCTCCGCCGGCGTCTTCACCGTCTCGTAATTCGGGAAGCCCGCCTCTCGGAAAGCCTTGTCCAGGTCCTGATCAACTTGCGGCCCGAGCTGAACTTGCCAGACGAACCACGGCATGCCGGCGTACCTTCGTGCCACCTCCTCGAGCCGCACCTCCGCCGAAGTGCCGCGAACTGAGGGGGGCGGGTTGTTGATCCCGTCGGTCAGCAGGATCACGGCCTTCGTGTGCTTGGCCGCACCCTGAGCCTCATGCAACCGCCTGGCCTCGGCCATCCCCGCCTGAATCGCCGCAGCGGTATAGGTCCAGTCACCTTTAGCCCTGAGCTGGTCGATCAGGACCTTGAGCCGCTCCTTGTCCTCTCGGTCGTTGATCAACGTCGTCGGATAGGCGTCAACCGTAGCATCGTAAGCGATAAGCACCACGTTGTCGCCCACGGCGGCCTTCTCAATGAGCTCCTTCAAGACGCGCTTGACTTCCGGGAAAATGTTCTGGCCCCCGGCCTCCCCAATCATCGTGCGGGAGGTGTCCACCACGAGGATCAGATCGGTGGGGACCTCGGGGCGGGGCGTCGGCGGCGCCTGCCCCGCTGCGCAGCACGCCGCCACCGCCAGGATGGCGATGACGGCGAACAGCTTTGCGCGCCCCGGACTCATCGGGTCAACTCCTCGTATAGCTCGGCGGCCTTCGCAGCTCCGCAGACACCCGAAAATTCTATCCTATTTCGAGCCCCCGGGTAAGTGTCCGGCGGCTTCTGGCCGGGCGATGGGCTGGAGCATACGGTTCCGGCCAAGCAAAACCGGTTGGCATCCTGCGGGTCGCGCCTGAGTAAGAAGACCGTCCCCGCGGGCACCGCGTCCTTGTGCTGCCGGTAAATGCTCACCGGTACCACCGCGTGGCCCTTCACGAGTTTCGGCTCGTGAGCCGTCCCGACGCGCACGCCGGCCAAGTATACCGCTTCGCCACCGCGCAAGCCCTCGGCGTTGCGAAACTCAACCGAGATGACCCGCCCACCGAGGCGGGAACAGCCCGCAGCGGTAAGCAGGCAGAACGCGGCGATCGCTACCCTCAACATCCGCGATTCCATGTCTGGCCTCCTCGGTAGCAAAGCAGGTGCCGATCCAGCCCACACGAGGCAAGTGCCGCGACTGCAATCGGTTCAGCCTCCAGATCATACATCGTGCACGGGTCCCGTGTGACGCCCCTGTCACATGAAGGTGACAGGAGGCTCACACTATAGGCGAGTTCACATCCGCGTCCGCTCTTTGAGCCCGGGCCAGCCGCTCGCACCTGAACCCCCGCCTGTTAGGGAATCAATGGGTTACGGAGGCGGCCGGACCGCAAACGAATGGGCACGCTACGTGCCCCTTTTCTGGCAAGAAGGTTGCTCCATATTTGACCGGCGGTCCTACTCCGCCTGAAGGCGTAGGTATCATGTGGATGTGCCGAAGATCCTGATCCTGGATGACCGCGAGGACTACCTGCGGGCCTTGCAAGCAGCCCTCCGGCGAGATTTCGAGGCTGTATGCGCCCGCTCTTTGCAAGAGGCTGTCCAGTTAATGGATGCAACCGTGCAAGTGGCGCTTGTAGACGTGAGACTCAGCGAACAAGAGCCCGCCAACCGCGAGGGGCTGGTGTTCCTCGAAAAGCTGCGGGAGAGGTACCCGGCTACACCTGTCATCATGATGAGCGCTTACAGGGACGTGGATGCCCTCGAGACTCTCGTTCTGGGCGCCGACTTCTTTCTTCGCAAGCCCATAGACCTGCGGGAGCTCAGAGCGCTGCTACGCGACTTTGCGCAGCATGGCCGCATGCCGGAAAAGACCGCCCAACTAAGGACCACACTGCACCAGGAGGAGCACTCGTGAGCACTCTGCTGTTCCAGCTTCTGGTGAACGGAGTCATCAACGGGTGCCTTTACGCGCTGGTGGCGGTCAGCTACGCGCTGATCTACAACACGACGCGGGTCTTTCACATCGCCCACGGCGCCGCATACACTGTTGGGGCGTACCTTTGCTTCTACTTTCTGATTCGTCGCGGGTGGCCGTTGTGGGCGGCGATGGTCGCAGCCATCCTCCTCTGCGCTCTCCTCGGCGCGCTGATGGAATGGCTGCTCTATGCGCCCTTGTTCCGGCGTCGTTCCTCTCTGCTGGTGGCCTTCCTGAGTTCCCTCGGCTTCTATACGGCGGCCGTCAACATCGTAGCGCTCGCATTCGGCAACGAAACCCAGGTTCTGCGTTCGGGTGTTGCGGAAACCATCACTCTCGGGGCCGTAATCGTGACGAAGATCCAGGTGGCCCAGGCACTCACCGCAGGCATGCTCCTGGCGGCGCTTCTGCTTGCGCTGCATCGAAGCCGTTGGGGCAGGATGATCCGCGCGGTTCGGGACAACCCAGTACTTGCCAGTGTGATGGGTATCAACCTGTTTGCGGTCCGGACCGCCGTGTTCGCCGTGGGATCCTCACTTGCCGCGCTGGCTGCGATTCTTTCGGCGCTTGACGTCGGCATGGACCCGCACATCGGCATGCCGGCGCTGCTGACGGCGGCGGTCGCCCTGATCATCGGCGGTGTTGGCACGTTTCACGGACCAGTATTGGGTGGCCTGGTGCTGGGCCTGGTTCAGTCCTTGGTCGTCTGGCAGTTCTCCGCCCGGTGGACTGACGCTGTCACGTTTGCCGTCCTGATTCTGTTCCTCGTCTTCCGGCCATCCGGCATGCTCTCGCGACGGCAACGCCTGGAGGAACAAGCCGCATGAATTATCTCTGGCACATCCTCAACATCGTCGGCATCTACGCGATTCTGGCCGCGTCGCTCAACCTCGTGGCGGGCTATACTGGGCTGCTGTCGTTGTGCCACGCCGCCTTCTATGGCCTCGGCGCTTACATTACGACCCTGCTCATGGTTGGCGCCGGCCTAAACTTCTTCTGGGCCCTCGGCTGTGCAATCCTCTTAACGGCCGTCTCCAGCCTGCTGATTTCAGCGCCATCGCTGCGACTGCGCGGCGACTATTTCGTCCTGGCCACGCTGGGCTTTCAGATCATAGTGTTTTCGATCCTTTACAACTGGGTGGGGCTTACGCGAGGCCCGTATGGCATCGCAGGGATTCCGGCGCCCAGGGTTTTTGGTTTCGAGGTCGATTCGGTCCCTCGGTTCTTCGTCTTCACGACACTGGTGGGTGGCGCCACGCTCGGTCTGGTCTGGCTGATTGCAGAGTCGCCTTTCGGCCGCGTTTTACGCGCCATTCGCGACGACGAGCTGGCGGCGGCCGCGCTGGGCAAGAACGTTACCACGCTAAAGACGACAGCATTCGTACTCGCCGCTTGTTTGGCCGCCATCCCGGGTGGCCTCTTCGCCGCCTATATGCGCTACATCGATCCCACCAGTTTCACTCTCACGGAGTCGATCTTCATCGTCTCGATGGTCGTGATCGGCGGGGCCGGTAGCTTTGCGGGACCGCTGGCAGGCGCCGCGGTGATGGTCCTGGTGCCGGAGGCCCTGCGGTTCCTTCAGATCCCGGACTCTGTGGCTGCGAATCTGCGCCAGGTGGTTTACGGCCTGTTGCTGATCGTATTGATGCGTATGCGGTCGCGGGGCCTCATGGGGGAGTACGACTTTGAATAACCCTGAAGTCACCATCGAATGCCGGGATCTTTCGAAGAGCTTCGACGGCGTGCGCGCTGTCGAGGAGGTCTCCGTCGAGTTTGAAGCGGGGAAAATTACCGCTTTGATCGGTCCTAACGGCGCTGGCAAAACCACGCTCTTTCACCTGATGGGTGGTTCGCTGGTTCCGGACGGGGGAGAGGTGCTCCTGCGTGGCAGCCGCATCAGCGGCCGCCCTTCGTGGGAGATCGCCCGCCTCGGCGTGGGGCGGTTGTTCCAGGATGTCCGCGTGTTCGGGAGGCTAACGGTCCTGGAGAATGTGCTGGTCGGCTTCCAGAGGCAGCTCGGCGAGAGCTTCTGGACAGCGGTGCTCGTCAGGCCGGCGGTCGTGCGTCAGGAGCGCGAGTTAAGGGCTGAGGCGCGGCGACTCCTGGAATTCGTGGGCTTGGGCGGGATGGAGCTTGCGCCGGCGCAAACCCTGTCCTACGGCCAGCAAAAACTCTTGGCGCTGGCGCGGCTGCTTGCCCAAGGAGCAGATGTTCTCCTCCTGGACGAGCCGACCGCCGGCGTGAGCCCAGCCATGGTGCAGCCCCTACTCGCGCTGCTCCGGGAACTGGCCCGTCAAGGCAACACGGTCGTCCTGATTGAGCACAACATGAGCGTCGTCCTGGACATTGCCGACTGGGTGTATTTCATGGACGAGGGCGAGATCGTGGCCTTGGGCCTTCCGCACGAAGTACTTGGCGACAAATGGGTTCGGGAAGCATACCTCGGGCTATGAATGTGATAAACTTGCCACATCCGGGATGGAGGGCGTAGCTGAGCGCCGCCTAGGGACGGTTACCGCAATGACGCCGCCGGAACAGATCGAGTCCTTGAGCACCGGCTCCACTCCAATTAAAAAAAAGGAAGATGCCGTGTTGCTTCGAGCAGAGGGCATTCGCGCCGGTTACGGCAAGAAGGAAGTGCTGCACGGCGTGGACCTGGAAGTGAAAGCTGGTGAGATCGTGGTGCTGGCCGGGGCGAACGGGGCTGGCAAGTCCACGCTCCTGAAGGTCGTGGCCGGGCTATTGAAGCCGATTGCTGGTAGAGTTTGCTTCAATGGTAAGGACGCCACGCATCTGCTCGCTCACGAACGAAGCCGGTTGGGTATCGGTTACCTGCTCCAGGGAGGCGAGGTTTTCCCGAGCCTAACGGTCCGTGAGAACCTCAGCATCGCGCTGGGTGACGGCAGCCCGGATTCGCAGGCCCTTGACGCCGTGTTGAACCTGTTCCCTCTTCTGGGCGCGAAGCTTCAGCGGCGTGCGGGCCTTTTGTCGGGCGGGGAGCGCCAGATGTTGGCCTTGGGAATGGTCTTGGTTCGGCGAAGCGGCCTGCTCTTGCTTGACGAGCCAACGGCCGCTCTGGCTCCGCCGCAGGCTGCCGAAGCGCTCCAAAAGATTGCCGATTATTCGCGGCGGTTAGGCGTGGGGGTGGTCCTTGTAGAGCAGCGTCTGCGTCGCGCCGCGACAGTCGCTGACCGAGTCATTATCCTCGCCGCTGGACAAGTGCTGCGTCAAACGGGCGAGCCTCTAAAGTGGCTGAACAGCGCCCAATATGACCTCGACCTGCTTGGCGGGGTACCGAGCGAGCGCCCCACTGTCGGCGATGATTCAAGGGTGAGGTGACTTAATGAGAAAGCCGCCATTTCTTCTCCTGGCAGTCGGTGTAATTCTTGCCGCAGGCGCGGTGATTTCAGTGCTTGTTACTCGCCGTGCCCCTCCCCGCGCTCAGGAACTCTCGATCAACATCGGGGCATTGCTTCCCCTGACCGGCAACCTGGCAGAGTACGGTCAGCGCGTACGCCGGGGGATCGAGCTTGCCGTCGAAGACGCCAAGGCATTGGGCTGCACTGTCCGTGTGATATTTGAGGATACTGAAGGCGTACCTCAGAAGGGCGTCCTCGCCGCCAACAAACTGCTTAACGCCGACAGAGTACGATACATCATTGGTGCCGTCTCTAGTACCGTCACGCTTTCCGTTCTGCCAGTCGCGGAGGCTAGAGGCGCCCTCCTGATTTCCCCTGCCGCCTCCTCTCCAAAGCTCTCCGGGGCGAGTCCCCTCTTCCTCCGTAACTGGCCATCCGACGTCTTGGAAGCGCGGGTCCTGGCCGAGTACGCTGCAACAGCCTTAAACCTAAGGCGGGTAGTGATCCTGTACGTTAACAACGACTACGGCTTGGGGCTGCAAGATCAGTTCTCGAAAAGCTTCGCTGCACTCGGGGGAACCATCGTTGCTCGCGAGGGCTACCCGCTGGACAGTCGTGATTTCCGGCAAATCATCGCCAAGCACCAACCCCGCTTCGGGAACACCGACGGCTATTACCTCGCTGGCTACCATAAGGATATGGCCGCAGCCACCCGTCAGCTTCGCGAGGCGGGCTTCAAAGGGCAGATTCTTGGTGACGCAGACTACGGGATCCAAGAAACCCTCGATATCGCGGGCAACGCTGCTGAAGGTGCTGTCTATGCCACCCCCTGGTACGATCCCGACTCCAACCAGACGGCTAAAACTTTCGCCGAGCGATTTCGGACGCTTTATGGCCGCGCCCCTTCGGAGTTCGAGGCCAACGGCTACGATGCTGTGATACTGATTGTCCGAGGCGTCCAAGCCAAGGGGCAAAACCCCGCTGGGGTCGCTGCGTATCTGCGAACTCTCAAGGACTATCCCGGCGCGGGCGGGAATCTGACTTTTACCGACTCTGGCGACGTTATCAAGGCAATAGCGATCATGAAAGTCGAGCACGGTGAATTCAAACGGATTTCGGTTAGGGTGTCGGCTCATCAGCTATAGGGCACGCCTGTGAATCGACGGTCTCGAATGGAACTGGCTCAAGTGCTTGACGAAAAGAGGAGCACGCAGTGTAGGCAGATCACGGAACATGTGGGCACACCGGTTTACGTGTACTTTCGCTCTGTGATCCGCTCGCGGGTGCGAGAACTTACCGCCGCCATCTCATCCCTTAAGTCTGTGGTGGTGCACTGCCATTATGCCCTCTTAGCAAATGATAACCCTCATCTGCTCTCGGAGGTTTTGGGAACGCTGTCTGAATCTCGAAGCACGCCCGGCGTGCTGTGTGCTAGCAGCGGGCACCTGGAGGCGATCGCGCGGTTGCCCTCCTTACCCTCTGGATGCAGCGTGGCACACTGTGACCCAAGCCTGTCTTCGTCAACGTGGTTGTCGCCGATGGAAGAGCTCTTGCGGCGCCACGAGGTTTCCACCGTTTACTTGATTCTAAACACGGAAGGACAAGTGGCATACTTTTTGGAGACGGCGCGCAAGGGCGTGGCTCGTGACATTTTCCTGGCCCGCAGAGCAAGCATTCAGGTGGGCGTACGGGTCAGGCTTGCGGGTGGGGGCCCGGGGTGCTCGAGCCCAGGGTGGGAACGGGTATACTCGCTCTATCACGGGCCTTTTGCCCGGTTTGGAGTAGGTAGCGGTGAGGAACTCCGGGAAGCGGTCTTGAAGCTCCGCGACGCTGGGTTTGAAAAGGTCGGCTTCCACTTCTACCCCGGCACAAATATAGTTTCGCTTGATCTACTAAGGGAGTTATACCGACGTTTCGCACAGGCGGTGAAAGAGGTCATTGCGCAGACGGGCGTGGAACTGGGTTTTTTGGATTTAGGGGGTGGTTTTGGGATTGATTACTCGACAGGCGCCCCAGCGCCGTTAAACGAGCTGGCTGCTATGTGGCAGGAAGTGTTTCGTCCACTGCTGGAGGGGCCTGAGACCATTCTGGTTGAGCCCGGACGCACGATCATCGGCCCCGCTGGTGTGCTTCTGGTAAAAGTGGTTGACCGCGATGAGCGCTCTGGGAGGCAACACATCATGATTGACGCTGGGCTGAGCCATTTCGGCCGGACGTATGTTTACGGGCAGGCTCACCGCATCGTCGCGTTAAGGGACGGGGGATCGCGAGATGATTCAGGGACGGTGGAGACAGTCGTTTCCGGTTGCACGATGGCCTCCGGGGATTTCTTTGCTGGCGATCCCATCGCTGGTGTGTGGGCGCGGCTACCCCCGCTGGAGGTGGGCGACGTTCTGGCGATCCTTGACGTTGGCGCGTATGGGTTCTGTATGAGCAGTCACTTTTCTGGCCAGTTACGGCCGCCAGAGGTGCTGCTTCTTGACGACGGCGCCGCAGTTCTAATCCGCCATCGGGAGCGCCCGACAGCCCTTCAGTCCGAGGTCCCTGAATGCCCCGAATCGCTTTGATTGGCGCAGGCCAAATGGCCAAGCAGATCGGCACAAGGCTGGTGCGCTTCGCTGGCGTACCACGAGAGGAAATCGTGGCAAGCCACTATCGGCCTGAGCAGGCAGCAATGTTTCACCGCGCCACAGGGATCCCGGTGCTCACGGATAACTCCGAGGCCACGGCTAACAGCGACATCGTCGTCCTCTGCGTCCGGCCCCAACAAGCGCGGCAGGTGTTGGCGCCTCTCCGGCCCTTTCTAGCCGATGGCCAACGTACTCTCATCAGCATCGCGGTCGGTCCTCGCGTGGCGACTCTTGCCAAGTGGGTCAGATCCACTGGGGTTATCCATCTTCACCCCACGTCTTTGCTGATGGCAACTGAACACCACAACCCCGGCGTTTCGCTTTGGGTCGCCCATCCAGACATAGACCCCACGACGGAAAAGCGGATGCGCCGTTTGTTCGCCGCCGCCTTGGGAGACCTCTGGACGGTGCCGGAAACGCAATTGCCGAAGTACATCTTCATTACCGGGAACTGCCCGGCCTTCCTCCTCCGCGCCCTGGAAGCGTTCGTTGCCGCGGCCCGGCTGCCTGCTCACCGCGCCATCGGTTTGGAGGCAACAATCCTGAAAAGCCTCCACGCAGGCGTCGGAATCGAAGGTCGCAGTCCGGGCCAGATCATCCGGCGAATTGCCACCCCGGGAGGGGTCACTGAAGCCGGACTCAAAGTCCTGGAGGGTAAGTGCCAGATTGAACTCCAGGCACGGGAGGTGTACCGAGCCTGTAAGCAGCGCCTACGCGAGCTTTCGCGGGCTGTCTGACTGGAAGCAAAAGGAGAGGCTATATGATTGGAGACGATTTCTCAATCGCGCAAACGGTCTCCGAGATCGCTGCTCAATTAAAGCCCACCGCGCCAACGGACCTCATAGAAGAGCGAGGCGCGATACGGTTCAATCAATTTCAAGCTTGGCAACGCTCTTCGATCCTCTGGGAGCGGATTCTACCTTCCCGGAACGACTGGGTATGGTTTGACGTCGTGATCTACGATCCCATCGCCGATCACTTTCGTTACGCGGCCGTTTACAACGGCAATGATTTCGATGGCTTTAAGCAGGTCCAGGGGCTTGCCGACTGGGATTCTTACATCAGTCAGGTGACTTCCTTATCGAAGCTACTCGTGGAGGGTCTCGTTCCTCCGGAGCGACGGTGCGCCGTCCATGTGAGGCAGGAATTTCAACCACAGTGGTCTTTTAACGTCGTGGATGATAATCGGCTATTGAAAGTTCGTGTTATTCACCCGGAGAATGTGGCCATCGGCTCGCAAAATGACTGGGATATAATAGCGCAGGACGCGTGCCGCGCTGAGACTTTTGGATCTCTTTTGGGCGCGCTATCCGGGTTGGCTGGCCAAGAGCTAGACAAAGAGAGTGTCGCGCGGTATTTCGTCTGGCTGTCGGCATTACCCGATTGGAAGTCGTACCTTTATTATCCAGTTCCGGGGCTCGCAAGCAAAACCGGCGCCTTGGTTTTCGCGTTCCCGACGGAGCTCAAGGACGCAGAGGCGGTTCGGTTTTGCAAGGAGCTCGAACCCCGGCTGGCAGTCCTGTCCCTTGTTCTGGGGTGGGCGGCCACGGAACTTGTGCATGGCCATGCGCGCCGTGCCGCAGAGGTCGCCATCATGGCGCGCAACATGTCTCACAATCTAGGCAGCCATGCTCTGCGGAGCGTGGATTCCGCAGTTGTGTTGATGGACGCCAGGACCGAAATCGATGGAGTTTCCGGCGGACAAGTGCCTACCCTCCTCGGGTACGTCCAGCAAAGGATGGACTTCGTAGCGCGAGTGGCGGTGGACTGGCCAACATCGCGACAGCCGATGTTTTTCTTCAGGGACGTGGTCCAGCTATTCACCAGGCAGGGATTGCTGCTGGAGTTTTTGCTAGCTGACGAGGGGTACCAGGGGCGAGATAAAATCCGTTTTCAATATGGAGTGGCTCGCGGCGGAGATGGCGGAGAGATCGGATGGGACTGGACAGACAGGGTTCCCAACGATGACCTACTTGTGGCGATTCCCGGCGGGAGCCTCGGTAGGCAGGCGTTTTACGGCTTCCTTGAAAATGCCATGCGCAACGCGGCCCGTCACAACCAGCCGCCAGATCCAGAAGGGATAACCATCTACCTTGCAATCCGCGACTGTGAGGACCACTACGAACTCCTCTACGCCGACAGTATAAGCAAGGCTGACCATTCGACGATCGAAAACCTGGAAAAGATCTTGCAGAAACCACTCCTCGAAGCGGACGGTCGAGTAACGGGGGAGTACTGGGGGATGCACGAAATGCGAGTTTGTGCGCGATTTCTGGGATACGCCGGCACTCTGGAGTCCTATTGTCAGGAAAGGCTGAGGGTGCAAGCGGTGTCACTCCCCTCGGGGAAGAACGTCATTGGCTACTGGTTGCATCTCCAGAAGCCCACACTGGCATGCTTGCTGGATTTCGGAGCCGCAGACCAGTCCCAGGTGTTCGAAGGCCCTGCATTGAAGCGGTTCGGTGTCCAGTACGTGCGCCCGACCGGAGACGAACGCCCCTCGCTGGCGAGCGAGCAGGGGGACGACAAACTTGTCGCACGAATTAGGCGGTTGTCTCCAGAGCTTCTGTGCGTCAGAACCGGCGAGAATAACGGCAAAGCCGTGCTCAGGTGGCTGGAAAACAACGCCCACCGCCTTCCAGCACGAATCATGCTAACGGATTGCAATGACAGCACCAGCCACATCAGCATGCCTCCCGGCGTTTGGCAACTTGCAGACACAAGCAACGAGGGGGTTCAGAAGTGGCTCTTGTACCTGTACAAGGCTTGGGTCCTTGGCCTCGCTGAGAGGCGCAGGCTCAATAGCTTAAACCTTTGGGTGGATACCGCGGAAGAACCTTGGAGGACCCTAAAGAGGGAAGCCGAACAGGGCGAACTTCTCTCCCAGGACTCGGGGCTTCAGCTCGATCCGGGTACTGATCCGCCGCGCCAGGATGGGCCACTTTTGCTTTGGCGCCACAGGTTCGATCCTTGCTACAGCGGCCAAGCCGTCTTTCAGCAGGCCTGGGGCGGGCCGAATCGAGCCGCCAAAGCAGCAATCGAGCACATCTGCACTGGCTTTGGCGGGCTGTTTTTCTTAATGAGACTGTTTGAAGCATGTCTTCTCCGCGTGTTAGTAATAGACGAGCGCATCGCCAAACAGGTCACTTCCGGCCGCGGACGGGAGCTGTTTCTAGCGCAAGTGTTCGCAGTCGTGGCGATCGAGTATGACGGCCGGAGAATCTGGATTCGGGCCGAGTGGGAACGTTCGCCTATTGAAGACCAGCACCTGAGTGAGCTTGCTCCGTGTAACTCGCGCTGGAAGCTATGGTTGTGGAGGCCGGGCAGCGCGCAAGGCAGCCTACCTGACTCCTTTGATGTGGTTGTCATACACCGGACGCAGCTCGAGAGGATACACGGGAATCCCCAAGAGTTCGTCGACTGGTTGAGCGCGGGTATTGCGTGGCGGACCGTCGTCACGTCCGGGCGAGGAAGCTTGCTCGCACGGGACCCCTTTACGAAGCTTCCCTTCGTGGATTTCTCCGCACTCGATGGCTCGCTAGTGCGGGAGACGTGGAAGCTGGAGGCCACGGCTGCGTTAATGTCTGCGTTGTGACAGGGGTGTACGTATGTGCCTTGTGACGATCAGTCGAGTCACGTGGACGGCCGGTCGGCCGCCGGAAAGCAACCTGAACGACTTTGGCCTTGCCCTACGAGACCAGTACAAACTTTATGACGCCAGAGGCCGCGAGTCGCCGAATGCCCCGGCCGCGGCCTTAGCCGTATTCGACGGTTCCCGGGAGTGTAATCTCAACGTGTTTTCTGTGCTAGACGAGATGGTAAGGCAAGGCGCTAGGTTGACTGGGATCCTGCTCCATCCGAGTCTTGGGTTCTGGCGCGACGCGGTTACAGAACTGGTGACCAGGAACACGAACAGCCTACCAGAGTCACTAAGCAGTTTGCCATCGTTGGGATATACGGCGGAAGCCGAGAGAGGTGCTGGCCAGTGCACTGGACGGGCGGTCGCGCAATTGGCGGTCTCGTGCCGGGGTCGGGACCCTGACCGTTTCGAGGCCGTTCTGAAGGCACTGGTGCAAGTGTTTGAGGCTGCAATCCGCGACTGGGGATTCCCGCGTCTTAACTCAAGGGACAACGACGTCTGGGGTGCCACGCAGAAGGCTGACCAGTATCTTCAGGAGAACTTTAGCAACCTGCTCGACCAACCGGTGGTGAGGAATCCAGCCGCCGAGGCGCTTCACCAGATTGCGAACCTGATTGGGCCTCTCTTGCTGGACCTGGAAACTTGGGCGCACGGCTGGCTGGACGATGCGTCGATCAAGAAGGCTTGGGGCGGCAAGGCCGGGGGTGCCTGGAATGCGACGAAAGAGAAAATCCGGCAATCTGGTATCGACTACTCCAAGCTTCGAGTGGATGAGGCTGTGCAACAGTTCGAGCAAGTAGTAACTGACCTCGACCGCGGACGCGTTGACGCCTTGACAGCTCATCGCCATGTAAACTTTCGCCAGACGATTTTCGGCCCATTGGAGAGGGCCCTCCTCGAGCTACAGCGAAAGGCGAAGTAAGATGCCAGCAGCAGTGCTTCTAGTGGCCGACCGAGTACTGCGTCGGGCTCTCCGCACCCAGCTCCAGAGGGGTTATGGTTTTCGTGTTCAAGAGGTTAACGTTCCCGCGTCCACTTCCAGGAGGGATGCACCACTGTCGAGAGAATGGGTAGTAGACGCTTTCAATCAGATCGCCGACTTCATGGAGGAGCTTGCTGGTCCGGAAGGTTGTGTGCTGCGAAACCTGTTGGCGGTGGCGGAGTTTTACGATCCCGAACATGCGTCATTCGAGACGATTTCGCCGTTGGAAGAACGGGCTTCTCTGGCAACGCTGACGGCGCTTCTAATCCTGGCTTACCCCGAGGTTCATTGGGCCTTGTGGACACCGTATCGACCTCCGGGTAGGTCGCTATCGCATTTTCATTTCATCTCATTGGCGGAGGGTCTTAGGGGCGTTGTCAGGGCCCAATTCGCTGGGTATGTTCCTTTATTCGATCCGGCTGGACTGCGGGAGGGCTTACGTAGCGGCATCTGGCAGGCCTTGGGTCTTGGAAGAATCACGTCTGATGGCGCTCGTTTCCCACAAAGGCAACGGGTTGCCGCTGTCGTTGACGAGGAGGCGGCTTACGCCTACTTCAACAGCCTGGTTGCGTTTCGGTGCGGCTACCGGGCGTGGCCAATAATGAGCTTCCGTTGCGCAGAGATGGCCTCCAACATAGCTGCGGGTGAGGCCGGCTCATCGGGCTCCGAGGAGTTCGCGCTGCTGTTCGAGGACGTCTATTTAAACTTTCCAGATCGCGCGCAAAGCTTTCAGTGGGACACTAAGGCAATTGGTTTGGAGGATGAACAGCGGCGGCTGTCGTCCTTGGAATTCCGCGACCGACGGCTCCCAGGGCTCGAACCCGGTCATAAGCGGGTGGCGGTCACAATCGGACCTGGGCGCATGCCTCGCGCCCGGAAGTTGTGGCTGGAGAACCGGCGGTACCTCCGGGGCAAGAGCTACTCCGCTCCAGAGTTACGAAAGCCGATCGCCGGGATGTACCGCCTTCTTCGCCAGGCAGACATGTGGGATCGCCGTAGGGGTCGAGCGGAACTGGCCGACGGATTCAATTGGCCGCCGGCCCTGAGAGAGGGGCCCTCTGGGGAACTGCCAAGCCACAGCACTCCGGGCCGTCTCTTAATGGTGGCCCAACGATTGCTGAGTCGGTCAAATCGGATTCTCGCGCAATGCAGGAGCGTGCCAGATGCTGTGCATGCGGCTGTGCTAGCGATTGAGGCGAAGGAGCTGCTTTGCAATCTCACACCCACCACAGCATTTGAAGCGCTCGCCTTGCAACATGAAGCGGAAGCTGTAGCAGAGAGCTTGTTCCTTGGGGTCCAGTATAACCTCGATCTGCGGGACCGCTTGCGGGAGGTACGTTACGAAATCGAGTCCATCTGCGAGCGCCTCGATCCGAGGGGCTTCCCACGATCCACCATCAACGCGGAACTCGCTATCGTGGAGGGCCTGGCCAAGCGGTTCCGGGAGTTGAATCAGGTGGAGGAAGAGCTGGCTTGCTTGGCAAAGGCCCGGAAGTTGCGTTTCCAGTTCTGGGCTCGCGAAAGCCTGTGGCGCTGGCCTTTATGGCACCTAGTTCTGAAGCCGATTGCGTTTGGGCTGAGTTCTGTTCCGAGATTCCTGGCTGTTGTGGCAGCGGTGATCGGCGGTTTTGCGTTCCTGTACTGGGGGACGGCTGCCTTGGCCGGCCGGTCCGACCTGGCGCGGCCGCTGCCGAGTTTGGCCGCTTCCGCTTATTTTACGTTCACGCTTCAGCCAGCGGAATGCTGGGCGAGCCTTTTCCCACCCGGCTCCACCGCAGCATGGTGGTGGCACCTCCTCTTGGCCTTCCACGGGGCTGTCTCGTTCGCCAATCTGGGCATTCTGGTCTCGCACCTGTATATGATTGTGTCACGGAGGTAGACCTTGGCGACTTCAGGAGAACCGCAGCAGTCGATCCAAATTTCGGACTTGTCAGACGCGAGCATCAAGCGAATCGGCGAGGTCATGCGCACTGAGTTGACTCGTCAACTGCCGGAGGCAAGCCTAGGCTGGTTCCGCTCGGCACTGGCTCTCGCCCTTGGTGCAACGTTCTTTGCAGCGGGTGCGATGACGGGTTTCATCTTCGCGAAAACTCAGTCGGTCGACTGGAAGGCGATCATCGGCTTGGTGGTCGTGGTCGGCGTCTTATATGGATCGATCGTGTCCATCGGTAAGTTCGGTGACCGGTTCACGGCTTGAGTGGGATGGCTGTGCGCAAGCCAGTTCTGTTACTCGTGGATGACAATGAAGCCTTCCGCAGATCGCTGACTGCCGCGCTGAGTCGTGAGTACGAGGTGCAGGTTGCGGCTTCACGAGCGGAAGCGCGCCAACTAGTGGTTTGCCGCCCGGACGCGGTGCTGTTGGATCTCAGGCTTGACGACGCCGATCCCGCCAACGCGGAGGGGCTGGAATTCCTCCGGGAACTGCGCCGGGACTGGACTGGGATCCCCGTTGTGATGATCACCGGTTACGGCGATGTTGCAACTGCTGTCGAGTGCATGCGCGAAGGCGCCGTGGACTTTGTCGAGAAAGTGGCCGACCTCAGGGAGATTCGAGCCCGGCTGGAACGTGCTTTGGAGCACGCACACCTGGTGCATCGCATGGAAGCGCTCGAAGAAGAGCTCAGAATTGTGGCGCCGCGCGAGCTGGTCGGCGACAGTCCTCAGATGCGCGAGGTGAAGGCCCTCGTGGCAGCCGCCGCTCAGGATGCCAGCATCACCGTTCTGATTGAGGGGGAGACAGGAACGGGGAAGGAGCTGGTCGCCCGCGCCATCCACGCCAGCGGTCCAAGACGCTCGAAGCCGTTTGTTGCCGTGGCGATTGCAGCTCTGCCAGCGACGATGGTCGAATCCGAGCTGTTCGGTTACGAGAAGGGGGCGTTCACCGGGGCCGAGCGGCGACACATCGGCCACCTGGAGAGGGCTCACGGAGGGGTGCTGTTCCTCGACGAGATCGACGAGCTGGAACCGTCAGTTCAGGTGAAGCTGTTGCGCTTCCTTCAGGAACGAGTGCTGACGAGACTGGGTGGCGCCGGGGAGATCCCGGTCGACGTCCAAATTGTGGCCGCCACAAACGAAGATCTCAGACGGCTGGTCCAGGAGGGCAAGTTCCGGGAAGACCTTTACCACCGGCTGCGGGTGTTCGAGATCCGGCTGCCAGCGCTGCGCGACAGGAGAAACGACATTTCGCTGCTGGTCAACTACTTCTTTCAGAAGCTGGGCGGGCCGGCGCGTGGTCTTTCGGGCATCGAACCGGCGGCGTCGGACCTGCTTTGCCGTTACCGGTGGCCTGGGAACGTCCGGGAACTCCGCAACACGATGGAGCGTGCCATCCTGAAGGCTGGAATCGCAAAGCACAGAAGAATCGAAGTCAGCGACCTCCCTGCCGAGCTGAAGGAACCTGCCGCGGCGGATACGCCCTACGTGGCCGAGGATGCCGCCTTGGAGGAGGCGCTGGCCCGAACCGAGCTGGCGGAAGTGGAACGGGCGCTGGAAAAGGCGGGAGGCAAGAAGACCGAGGCCTGGAAGTTGCTGGGGCTGAATGACCGCTATGCGCTTCGCAGGCGAGTTCTCAGACTTCTCGAAAACTACCCCAGCCTTGCGGACCAGTTCCCGCGAGTCCGCGCAGCCTACCCCAGCACGTCTGCTAGACCGAGTCGCACCGGGCGCTGACCGCAATTAGCCCTTGCCGCCCGATAACCGTTGCCGGACTGGCTGATTGAGAGGTCTGGCTGATTACCGGTGGAGGCGCGCGTCGGTGGGCAGCGGCAGGTGACCTGCTCCCCGAAAACTCAGCCAGCGATAATTTGGAGAGCCCTCGAATGAAGAGCGAAGAGGAGCAATGCATGAAGCGAAGCCGATACACGGAAGAGCAGATGATCGATGCCGTCAAGCAGATG
>JBMOMB010000005.1:0-106570 GCA_049325215.1 Acidobacteriota bacterium | reverse complement strand
TGGCGACAACGTGTCGATCGAGGTGGAGCTGATCACGCCGGTGGCGATGGACAAGGGGCTGCGCTTCGCCATCCGCGAAGGCGGCCGCACCGTCGGCGCCGGCACGGTGACCGAGATCTTTGAGTAACGACCAGGCCGGGGGCGGCCGGCGCCGCGCCCCGGCGGGAATGGGAATGCGATGCTGACCAAGCGAATTCGAATCAGGCTGAAGGCGTATGACCACCGGCTGCTCGACCAGAGCACGACGGAGATCGTGGAGACGGCCAAGCGCGCCGGCGCCCGTGTCGCCGGTCCGATTCCGCTGCCCACGCAGCGGTCCGTCTACACGGTGAACCGCTCGCCGCATGTGGACAAGAAATCCCGCGAGCAGTTTGAAATCCGCACGCATAAGCGTCTGATCGACATCCTCGATCCGACGCAGGACACGGTGGATGCCCTGAGCCAGCTCGACCTCCCAGCCGGAGTCGATGTGGAAATCAAGGCGTATCACAAGGGAGCGAACTGAGCGGAGCGCCCGCCGCGCGCCGGTTGGACGGTTCGAATGGACAAGGCTCTCTGGCGGCCGAAGCCGGGGAGATGAGCAGTGAAGGAATAGAGGGATATGAGCCCAGGAATCATCGGCAAGAAAATCGGGATGACCCAGGTGTTCCGGCCCGACGGCCAGGTCGTGCCCGTGACCCTGCTGAAGGCGGGGCCGTGCGTCGTCGTGCAGCGCAAGACGCCGGCGCGTGACGGCTATGACGCCGTGCAGTTGGCCCTGATCGAGAAGGCGCGCAAGCCCAACAAGCCGCAGGCCGGCCATCTGAAAAAGGCCGGTGTGGAAGGCGGCGCGCGCTTCCTGCGCGAGTTCCGGCTGAAGGGCGGCGCCGACCTGAAGCCGGGCGACCGCGTGCTGGTGGACCAGTTCAAGCCCAAAGAGAAGGTGGACGTGACCGGCATCAGCAAGGGCCGCGGCTTTGCCGGCGTCGTCCGGCGTCACGGATTCGGCGGCGGCGACGCGACTCACGGCTCGATGTTCCACCGCGCCCCAGGCTCCATCGGCGCCTCCAGCTACCCGTCGCGGGTGTTCCCCGGAACGCGCATGGGCGGACAGATGGGCAATGCCCAGGTGACGGTGCGCAACCTTGAGGTGATCGACGTCGATCCCGAGGATCATGTCCTGATGGTCAAGGGGGCGGTGCCCGGACCGAACGGCGGCTACGTCATCGTGCGCCGCGCCAAGAGGTAAGACTGCCATGGCCAAGGTTGACGTCTTCGATCTGAACAACAACAAGGTGGGCGAGCTGGAGCTGGCAGACGCGGTCTTCAGTGCGCCCGTCAACGAGCACCTGCTCTACGAGAGCGTGCGCCATTACCTGGCCGGGCAGCGAAGCGGAACGGCCAAGACCAAGGTGCGCCGCGAAGTGGCCGGCTCCGGCAAGAAGCTGTGGCGGCAAAAGGGCACCGGCCGGGCGCGCATGGGTTCCATCCGCTCGCCGCTCTGGCGTCACGGCGGCACTACGCATGGCCCGGTGCCGCGGGATTACTCCTACCGGCTGAACCGCAAGATGGTGCTCGGCGCGCTGCGCTCCGCCCTGACGGCCAAGCTGCGCGACGGGGAACTGAAGGTCGTCTCGGGCTGGCCGTTGCCCGATCACAAGACCCGGACGATGGCCGAGGTGCTGCGCAAGCTCGAGGCCGGCCGCACCGTGCTGCTGGTGAGCACGCCGGAGGCGAACCGCAATCTCGAACTGGGAAGCCGCAATCTGCCGGGGGTCAAGCTGGTGGCCACGCGCGACGTCACCACTTACGACCTGCTGGCTCACAAGACCGTTCTGTTAAGCGAGGCAGCCGCGAAGAAGCTGTCGGAGGCGCTGGCGCAATGAACCTCTACAACGTGATCCTCCGCCCCATCATCACCGAAAAGGCCGTGGGCAAGAAAGAAGCCGAGCGGACCATCTGTTTCCAGGTGAAGCTCGACGCCACCAAGACCGACATCCGCAACGCCGTGGAGAAGCTGTTCAAGGTGAAGGTGGAAGACGTCCGCACGGCCACGTTCGAGGGCAAGCTGCGGCGGCGCGGCCGCTACTCCGGCTACGCCTCGGATTGGAAGAAGGCCTACGTCCGGCTCAAGCCGGGAGAGAAGATACCGGAGTTTGCGGAGCTGTAGGGAGACCTGAGATGCCGATCAAATCGTTCAAGCCGGTGACACCGTCGCGGCGGTTCATGTCCGTCGTGACGCGGGAAGGAATCACCAAGGACAGCCCGGAGAAGAGTCTCGTCGAGGGCAAGTCCAGTTCCGGCGGGCGCAACAACAAGGGCCAGATCACCATCCGGTTCCGCGGCGGCGGGCACAAGCGGCTGTACCGCGTCGTCGATTTCCGCCGCGACAAGAGGGGCGTTCCGGCGCGCGTGGCCGCGATCGAGTACGACCCGAACCGCTCGGCCCGCATCGCGCTGCTTCATTATGCCGACGGCGAGAAGCGTTACATCCTGGCTCCGGTCGGGCTGGAGGTCGGGCAGACCGTTGTGAGCGGGCCGGAGGCTGACATCCGCCCCGGCAATGCGCTGCCGCTCGACAATATTCCGGCCGGCACGACGATCCACAACATTGAGTTGCGCCCCGGCAAGGGGGGCCAGATGGTGCGCTCGGCCGGCGCGGGCGCGCAACTGGTTTCCAGGGAAGGCGGCGTGGCGCTGGTGAAGCTGCCCAGCGGCGAAGTGCGGCGCGTGCCCTCCAACTGCTACGCCACGATCGGCCAGGTGGGCAACCTCGACCATGAGAACGAATCGCTTGGCAAGGCCGGCCGCAAGCGCTGGCTCGGCCGCCGTCCGCACAACCGCGGCGTGTCGATGAATCCGATCGACCACCCGCACGGCGGCGGCGAGGGCCGCACCTCGGGCGGCCGCCATCCGGTGACGCCGTGGGGGCAGCCGACCCGCGGGTACAAGACACGCAACAACAAGCGGACCGACCGCTTTATCGTGACGCCGCGGTCGAAGGGCAAGTAACGGGAGAGAGGCACAGGCACGATGAGCCGTTCACTGAAAAAAGGGCCGTTCACCGACGGCCACCTGATCGAGAAGGTCGCTGCGCTCAACCAGAAGAACGAGAAGAAAGTGGTCCGCACATGGTCGCGCCGCTCGACGATCCTGCCGGAGTTCGTCGGGCACACGCTGGCCGTGCACAATGGCAAGAAGTTCATCCCCGTCTACATCACCGAGAACATGGTGGGGCACAAGCTTGGCGAGTTCTCTCCGACGAGGACCTTCAAGGGGCACGCCAGCAAGGGTGACAAGGCCGGCAAGAGCTGAGGCCGGCGGCACGGGAGAGTGAAAGGAACAGGGAAGATGATCGCGAAAGCGGAAGCCAGAATGGTGAGGACGTCGCCGCAAAAGGCGCGGCTTGTCGTCGACCTGATCCGTGGCAGGAAGGCCGGCGACGCCATCACGATCCTCCGCGCCACGAACAAACGCGCCGCTCCGATGGTGGAGAAGGTGCTGCGCTCGGCCATCGCCAACGCCGAAGACCGCGACAACGAGATCGACGTCGACGAGCTGTTCGTGGTCGAGGCCTATGTCAATGAAGGGCCGCGGATGAAGAGGATCCGGCCGGCGCCGATGGGACGCGCCTACCGCTACCAGCGCAGGCTCGCCCACATCGTCGTAAAGGTCGGCCCGCGCGGCGGGCAGCCGCAGGCGGAGAAGGAATAGCATGGGTCAGAAAGTTCATCCTTACGGATTCCGGCTCGGGATCACCAAGAACTGGCGCTCGCGCTGGTTCGCCACGCAGGACTACGCCAGGCTCCTGCATGAAGACCTCGAGCTGAAAGAGATGCTGCGCGAGCGGCTGAAGGCGGCGGGCGTCAGCGCTGTCGAAGTGGAGCGGCCGGGCGGCAGCAAGCTGCGCATCGCCATCCATACCTCGCGGCCGGGCATCATCATCGGGCGCAAGGGCGCCGAGATCGAGAAGCTCAAGCAGGAGCTGGCGCAGAAGACGAAGCGCGAAGTCTTCATCGACATCCAGGAAGTGCATAAGCCGGAGATGGACGCCCAACTGGTGGCCGAGTCCATCGCGCTCCAGCTCGAGAAGCGCATCGCATTCCGCCGCGCCATGCGCAAGGCGGTGGAAAGCGCCCAGCGTTTCGGCTGCAAGGGGATCAAAGTGCGCGTCTCCGGCCGCCTGAACGGCGCTGAGATCGCCCGCAGCGAGTGGTATCTGCAAGGCCAGTTGCCGCTGCACACGCTGCGCGCCGACATCGATTACGGCTTCGCCGAGGCTTACACGACCTACGGCGTCATCGGAATCAAGGTTTGGGTGTACAAGGGCGAAGTGCCCACCGACGGCTTCTCGCGGCGCAGCCGCAGCGACGAGCCGCGGCGCAACCCGCGCCCCGAGCGCCGGGAGCGGCGCGAGCCGCGTCCCGACCGGCAGCAGCCTGCCGCTGCGGCGCCCGCCGCCGAGCCGCCTGCCGCCGCAGTCGAGCCCCCTCCCCCGCCGCCTCCGGCGGAAGAGACGGGCGCCGGACAATGAACCGCGCTGGAGAATACCTGAGCAGGGAGTGATCGACCCATGTTGATGCCGAAGAAAGTCAAGTACCGCAAGCAGCAGCGCGGCCGCCGCAAAGGCAAGGCCTGGCGCGGCTCCACGATCGCCTTCGGCGAGTTCGGGCTGAAGGCCCTCGGGCCGGCCTGGGTCACCGGGCGGCAGATCGAGGCCGCCCGTATCGCCATGACGCGTTTTGTGAAGCGCGGCGGCAAGGTCTGGATCCGTCTGTTCCCGGACAAGCCCATCACCAAGAAGCCGGCGGAAACCCGTATGGGCAAGGGCAAGGGAGCTCCGGAGGAGTGGGTGGCCGTTGTGCGGCCCGGCAAGATTCTGTTCGAGATGGAGGGCGTGCCGCAGGAGACGGCCGCCGAGGCGATGCGCCTGGCTGCGATGAAGCTGCCCGTGCGCACCAAGTTCGTTGTCCGGCAGGAGACCGACGCCTGAGCCGGCGAAAATCGGGAAGAAACCATGAAGGCCGACAAGATTCGAGAGCTGGATACGAAGGAGCTGGACGTGAAGCTCCATGAAATCGACGAGCAGATGTTCCACCTGCGCCTCCAGATGTCGCTGGGCCAGATGGACGGGCTCAAGAAGTACCGGGAGCTCCGGAAGGACAAGGCGCGCATCCTCACCGTGCGGCGCGAGCGGGAACTGAAGGCAGCGGAGGCGAAGTAACCAAATGGCGGAAACACCCGTGAAGCGCAGGAACGAGAAGGTGGGCGAGGTGGTCTCGGCCAAGATGGCCAAGACGATCGTCGTCGAGGTGACGCGCCGCGTGCCTCACCCGCTGTACAAGCGGATCGTCACCCGGCGGAAGAAGTTCTATGCCCACGACGAGGCGGGCGCGGCGCGCCTGGGCGACGTGGTGCGGATTGTCGAGAGCCGTCCCCTGAGCCGGCTGAAGCGCTGGACGCTGGCCGAGGTGGTGCGGCGCGCCGCCGATACGGGCGTCGCCCAGTTGGCCGACGAGCAATGATCCGGACGGGGAACTGACAAGGCTAAGGACGAGGACACTGCCATGATCGGAATGAGAACAATGCTCGAGGTCGCCGACAACAGCGGCGCCCGGAAGCTCATGTGCATCCTGCCCCGCGGCGGCGACAAGGGCCTTCAGGCCGGGCTGGGCGACGTAGTCACGGCCAGCGTCAAGGAGGCAGCGCCGGACTCCAATATCAAGAAGGGCAAGGTCGTCAAGTGCGTCATCGTGCGGATGCGGAAGGAGACGCGCCGCAAGGACGGCACTTACATCCGCTTCGACTCCAACGCCGCCGTGCTCGTCAACGATCTCGGCGAGCCCATCGGAACGCGCGTGTTCGGGCCCGTGGCCCGCGAGCTCCGCGACAAGCGCTTCATGAAGATCGTATCGCTCGCTCCGGAGGTGATCTGACATGGCCGGCCTGCTTGCCAAAAAGCGCAACGAATCCAGGAAACCCTTGCGGATCCGCATCCGCAAGAACGACATCGTGAAGGTCATCGCCGGCCGCGACAAGGGCAAGGTTGGCCGCGTGCTGGAAGTCAACCGCCAGACGGGCCGCCTCCTGGTCGAGGGGGTGATGATGGTGAAGAAGCACGTCCGCCCGAATCCGGCGCGCGGCATCAAGGGCGGCATCGCCGAGCGCGAAAGCCCCATCCACGTCTCCAACGTGATGATCGTCACCAGCGACGGCAAGGCCTCGCGCATCGGCACCCGGACCGAGACCGTCGGGGGCAAGCCGCGGCGGGTCCGCGTGGCGGTGAAGACCGGCGAGATCCTCGACAAGAAATAACGAGCCGGGGAAACGCACGAGAGGAACAGACAATGAAGGCGAGACTCAGGGAGCATTACCAGAAGTCGGTGATTCCGGCGCTGATGAAAGAGTTCGGCTACACCAACATCATGTCGGTGCCGAAGATCGAGAAAGTCACCGTCAACATCGGCCTGGGCGAAGCCACGCAGAACCCGAAGCTGATGGACGGCGCCGTGCAGGAGCTGGCGCAGATCACCGGGCAGAAGCCCGTTGTCACCAGGGCGCGCAAGTCGGTGGCCGCCTTCAAGCTCCGCGAGGGAATGTCGATCGGCTGCATGGTGACGCTGCGCGGCGACCGGATGTACGAGTTCCTCGACCGGCTGATGAACGTCTCGCTGCCGCGAGTGCGCGACTTCCGGGGCGTGAGCACCCGCAGTTTCGACGGCCGCGGCAATTACACGCTCGGCCTGCGCGACCAGTTTATTTTCCCGGAAATTTCTTACGAAAAAGTGGAAAAAGTGAAGGGCATGAACATCTGCATCACGACGACGGCCAAGACCGACGCCGAGGCGCTGGCACTGCTGAAGCACCTCGGCATGCCGTTCCGTCAGAACTGAGCGGATGGAAAGAGAGCAAGAGGCACCGACCCGACATGGCAACGACAGCAAAAATCGCCAGGGATCTGAAGCTCAAGGAGAAGATCCAGCAGGAGCGGGGCAAGGGCGTGAAGACGCCGAAGATCGCCGTGCGTTTCCGCAACCGCTGCAAGCGGTGCGGCCGGCCGCGCGGCTATCTGCGCAAGTTCCAGCTTTGCCGCATCTGCTTCCGCCAGCTTGCGCTCGCCGGCGAGATTCCCGGCGTCACCAAGGCGAGCTGGTAGGCAGGGGCCGATTCTGGCGCAGCAGCGCGGCCTGCCGGGCCGCGTCTGAGCACGCCAAACCGAGGGCAATCAAAAAAGGTCTTGAGGAAGAACGTCTGATATGGTTTCCGATCCCATCGCCGACATGCTCACGCGCATCCGCAACGGGCTGAAGGCCAAATTTCCGAAGGTGGATGTGCCGTCCTCCAAACTGAAGCTGGAGATCGCCCGCATTCTGAAGGACGAGGGCTACATCCTGAACTACAAGATCGTCGACGAGGGCAGCCACAAGGCGATTCGCGTCTATCTGAAATACCAGGACAACGGCGCCCCGGTGATCTCCCATCTCGAGCGCGTGTCGCGTCCGGGCTGCCGCGTCTATGCGGGCAGCCGCGAGATCCCCAAGGTCCTCGGCGGGCTCGGCGTCAGCATTCTCACCACTCCGAAAGGAGTCATGACGGGCAAGGAGGCGCGCCGGCAGAACGTCGGCGGCGAGCTCCTGTGCCGCGTCTACTGAGTCGCAATCGGGTTCAAGTCTGGAAATCCACAGGTTTCCTGGAAAGCGGACTGGAGTCAACAATGTCGAGAGTTGGTAAGAAACCGATCCCGCTACCGGCGGGTGTGAAGGTGCAGATCGGCGAAGAACTGGTGGTGGAAGGCCCGAAGGGCAAGCTCACGGTTCCGGTCCCCGCCGGGATCCGCATCGAGAAGAACGACGGGATGCTGGAAGTGAAGCGCGACGGCGACCAGTACGCCGCCCTTCATGGTCTGACCCGCGCGCTGGCGGCCAACGCCGTCACCGGCGTCAGCCAGGGTTTCACGCGCGAACTGGACATCGTCGGCATCGGCTACCGCGCCGAGGCGCGGGGCAACGTCCTGGTGTTCAGCCTGGGTTACTCGCACCCGATCGAATTCCTCATGCCGCCCGGCGTGGACTGCAAAGTGGACAAGAACACGCACATCATCCTGAGCGGCATCGACAAGCAACTGCTGGGGCAGGTGGCGGCCAACATCCGCAGCCTGCGTCCGCCGGAGCCTTACAAGCAGAAGGGCATCCGCTACACCGGCGAGGTCCTGCGCAAGAAGGTCGGCAAGACCGGCGCGGGCGGCAAGTAAGGGCGGAGTTGAGGTAGGGACATGAAGCGCTCAATCGACAAAGACGCACGCCGCCGGCGGATCCATGTGCGCATCCGGCGGAAAGTGAAGGGGACGCCGGAGCGGCCCCGGCTGGCGGTCTTCCGCAGCCTCAAGCACATCTACGCGCAGATCATCGACGACCGGGCGGGCCGCACTCTCGTGTCGGCCTCCAGCAACGAAAAAGGCGCGTCCTCCAGCGGCGGCAACGTCGCCGGCGCGCGCGCAGTGGGGCGGCTGGTCGCCGAGCGCGCCCGCGAGAAAGGCATTACCCGCGTCGTCTTTGACCGCGGCGGCTTTATCTACCACGGCCGGATCAAGGCTCTGGCCGACGCCGCGCGGGAAGCGGGCCTGGAGTTCTGACATGACACCGAACCGCGTCAAACGCATCGACCCGAAGACGCTCAACCTGAAAGAGCAGGTGGTGAGCATCAACCGCGTCACCAAGGTGGTGAAGGGCGGCAAGAACCTCAGCTTCTCGGCGCTCGTGGTCGTCGGCGACGCCGACCAGAAGGTCGTCGGCTACGGCAAGGGAAAGGCCCGGGAAGTGCCCGCCGCCATCAAGAAGGCCATCGAAGCTGCCAAGAAGAATCTGCGCCAGGTGAACACGCTCGGCAACACCATCCCGCACCTTTCTCTCGGCCGCTTCGGTTCCGGCGCCGTCCTGCTGAAGCCCGCCCCTGAAGGTACCGGCGTCATCGCCGGCGGCCCGGTGCGCGCTGTCATCGAAGCCGCGGGCATCCGCAACGTGCTCACCAAGTCGCTCGGCACCACCAACCCGCATAACGTCGTCAAGGCGACGATCAACGCGCTCGACCAGCTCCGCAGCAAGGCGGAGGTGGCCGCCCTGCGCGGCATCCAACCGGAGAACCTGTAGTATGGCAGAGGCGACCATCAAGATCCGGCTCAAGGGCAGCCCCATCGGCGCCCACCCCAACCACAAGAAGATCGTCCGCGCTCTCGGTTTGCGCAAGCTCAACCAGGTCGTGGAGAAACCCGACACGCCGGGCTTCCGCGGCATGGTGGCCAAGGCGCCCCATCTGCTCGAGATTGTCGGCGGCGCCGCGGCGGAAAGGAAGCAGTGATGGATCTCAGCAGCCTGAAGCCTCCCAAGGGACAAGTCAAACAGCAGCGCCGCGTCGGCCGCGGCATGGGCTCCGGCCGCGGCAAGTACTCCGGCCGCGGCGCCAAGGGCCAGAAGTCGATCAGCGGCTACGGGCATATGCGCGGCTTTGAAGGCGGCCAGATGCCGCTGCACCGCCGCCTGCCGAAGCGCGGCTTCTCGAACGAGCCGTTCAGGAAGCACTTCGCCGTGGTCAACGTAGGCCAGCTCGACAAGCTCTCGGGCGACACGTTCACGCCCGAGTCGCTCGCCGCCGCGGGCGTCGTCAAGAAGCTGGGCGACGGGTTGAAGGTGCTCGGCAACGGCGAGCTGACGCGCAAGATCGCGGTCACCGCGCACCTGTTCTCCGAGACGGCTCTCAAGAAGATCCAGGCCGCCGGCGGCACGGCCACGGCGCTCGGCCTGCGGCAACGCGGTCCGAAGGAAGAGGACAAGAAGTAGTCAGTGCCCGCCGGCCCGGCGCCGCGCGCGGGGCAGGGAAGAGTCGATCGAGCCATGCAGAAATTCTTCGAAGCTTTGGCGAATGTGTTCCGGATTCCGGATCTGCGCCAGCGGGTCCTGTTCACTCTCGGACTGCTGGCCGTCTACCGTCTGGGCGCGGCCATCCCCATCCCGGGGGTCGACGCCATCCGGTTCGAGGAGTTTTTCCGCCGGAACCAGGGCACGCTGTTCGGCTTCCTGGACCTGTTTTCCGGCGGCCAGTTCCGCCGCCTGACGGTCTTCGCGCTGGGCATCATGCCCTACATCACGGCGTCGATCGTTCTGCAGTTGCTGACGGTCGTCGTGCCCACTCTGGCGAAGCTCCAGAAGGAAGGCGAACTCGGGCGCCGCAAGATCACGCAGTGGACACGGTATCTCACCGTCGGCCTGTCGCTGATGCAGTCGCTGTTCATCGCCACGGCGCTCCAGCGGCAGGGCGACTTCGTGCTGAATCCTGGGTTCGGTTTCATCGCCCTCACCATGCTGACGCTGACCACGGGCACCGCCTTCATCATGTGGCTGGGCGAGCAGATCACCGAGCGGGGCATCGGCAACGGCATGTCGCTGATCATCTTCGCCGGCATCGTGGCCGGGCTGCCCGCGGCCATCGCCAACGTCTACCAGAACACCTTCGTCACCAACATCTGGAACCCGCTTCAGCTCATCATCATCCTGGCCATCATGGTGTTCGTGGTGGCGTTCATCGTGCTGGTGGAGCGCGGCGAGCGCCGCATTCCCGTGCAGTACGCCAAGCGCGTCGTCGGACGCCGCATGATGGGCGGGCAGTCCACTCACATGCCGCTGAAGGTCAACGCCGGCGGCGTCATCCCCATCATCTTCGCCTCTTCGCTGCTGGCCTTCCCTCTCACGCTCCAGGGCATTCCCTTCATCGCGAACAACAAATGGCTGTCGGGCTTTTTCGGCTCCATCCGCAGCGGCGAGCCGCTGTACGTGCTGCTGTTCATCACGCTGATCATCTTCTTCTCGTTCTTCTACGTGAGCATCATCTTCAACCCCAATGAAGCGGCCGACAACATGCGCAAGTACGGCGGGTTCATCCCGGGCATCCGCCCGGGGCGCAACACGGCGGAATACATCAACCGGATCCTGACGCGGATCACGGTCGTCGGCGGCCTCTATCTGGCGATGCTGGCGCTGATCCCGGAGATCATGATCGGCGGCCTGAAGCTCCAGCACCTGCCTCCGGCGGCGCTCGGCAACTGGATCGACGCCAATTTCCCGCGCTGGCTGCTGGACGGGCTCGGCGTTACGTTTTATTTTGGCGGCACTTCGCTGCTGATCGTGGTCGGCGTGGCGATGGACACGGTCAACCAGGTGGAGGCGCAGCTCATCATGCGCCACTACGACGGTTTCACGCCGCGCTCGGGCAGAATCCGCGGCCGGCGCAGCTCGTTTTAAGAATGGCATTGCAGGAGGCTGGTCCTCCAGGTTCGAGGACTGCGGCCGCACCGCCCCCGGCGGGGTGAGCCGCCGGTGGCCAAGATGGAAGAAGCGAAACACGAGTTGGTTCCGGAAGATCTCGGACAAAGCGCGCCCACGGCGATCATCCTGTTTGGTCCGCCGGGTTCGGGCAAAGGCACGCAGGCCAGGTTGCTGAAGGCGGCCATGGGAATCCCGCATATTTCTACCGGCGACATGCTCCGCGAGCGCATTGCTTCAGGCGACGAACTGGGCCTTCAGGTGAAAGACCTGATGCAGGCAGGCCGTCTGGTGCCCGACGAAGCTGTCAACCGGCTCGTGGCTGACCGCATCACCCAGCCGGACTGCCGCCGAGGATTCATCCTGGACGGCTACCCGAGGACGCTGGTGCAGGCTGCCGCGCTTGACGGCCTGCTGAGCGAGCGCGGCTACCGGCATTTGGTAATTCACTTGAAAGTGGATTACACTAAAGTTATTGCGCGAATTGCGGGCCGAAGAGTCTGCCCGGTGTGCGGGACCCTCTACAGCCTGACATCGAACCCACCCCGCCAGCCAGAAGTATGCGACCTGGACGGGGCGCGCCTTGTGATCCGTGACGACGACAGGGAATCGGTGATTCGTGAACGCCTGGAAGCATACGAGCGGCAGACCAGCCCCCTGCTCGATTATTACCGGAGCCGCCGCTCCGAAGTGCACGAAGTGGACGGCAGCGGCGGGAGCCCGGAAGAGATCTTTGAGAGAATCCGGAGTTTGCTGAAACTCCAATGATCATTCGCAAGAGCCCGGCGGAACTGGAGAAAATGCGCAAGGCGGGACTGCTCGTCTACCAGATTCTCCAGAGGGTGAAGGAACTCGTCCAGCCGGGCGTCTCGACGCTCGACCTCGAAGTCGAAGCGGAGCGGATGATGAAGGACGCAGGCGCCAAGCCGGCGTTCAAGGGTTATTATGTGCCGGCGGCGGGCGGGCGGTATCCGTTCGTCCTGTGCACGTCGGTCAATGAGGAAGTGGTTCACGGGATGCCGTCGCCCAAGCGGATTCTGAAAGAAGGCGACATCATCTCCATCGATACCGGCGTGGCCGTGGATGGCTATTACGGAGACTCGGCGATCACGGTGCCTGTGGGCAGGGTCAGCGAAGAAGTGAAGCGCCTGCTTGCGGTCACCGAAGAGAGCCTGGAGCTGGCGATCAGCCAGATGAAGGCGGGCAACCGCCTCTTTGACGTGTGCGGCGCTGTCGAAAGGCATGTGACGCAGAATGGTTTTTCGGTGGTTCGGGAGTTCGTCGGCCACGGCATCGGGGCCTCGCTCCATGAAGAGCCGCAGGTGCCCAATTACGTGGACCGGCGCAACGAGAACCCGCGGTTGAAGGAAGGAATGGTGCTGGCGATCGAGCCGATGGTCAACGCCGGGCGGCCCGAGACGAAAGTCCTCGGGGACCGCTGGACGGCGGTGACTTGCGATGGCAGCTACGCCGCCCATTTCGAACACACGGTCGCGGTCACGTCCAACGGCCCGTGGGTGCTGACAAGGCCGTGACGGGACCGGGCAAGGGCGCGCGGCCTGTGGAAGCCGCCGCCGGAGAAGTGGTTGAGATCCTGCCGGCGCTGACCTACAGGGTCGAGCTGGCGGACCGCCGCGTCGTGGTCGCCCATCTGGCCCCCGCGGTGAAGCGAGGTTTTGAAAGGCTGAGGCTGAGGGATCGCGTGGAAGTGGAATTGACCGCCTCCGATCCCGGCCGGGGCCGGATAGTGAAGGTTTTGCCCCGCCGCTCCAGCGGCTCGGCCTAGACAGGTTCGTAGTTATCGAGGATTGATATGAAAGTCCGGGCATCGGTGAAAAAAATCTGTGACAAATGCAAGATCATCCACCGCCACGGCGTGGTGCGCGTGATCTGTAGCAACCCCAAGCACAAGCAGAGGCAGGGTTAGCAGGAGGCTGGAACATGGCTCGTATCGCAGGCGTGGATCTGCCGGCCCGGAAAAGGGCCGAGATCGGTTTGACTTACATTTACGGTATCGGGCGCGCCCGCGCGCAGTCCATCTTGTACCGTGCGGGCATCGACTTCAACAAGAAGATCGCCGACCTGACGGAAGAAGAAATTTCCCGGCTCCGCCAGATTATCGAAGAAGAAGGCGCCGTGGAAGGCGATCTGCGCAAGGAAGTCTCGATGAGCATCAAGCGCCTCATCGAGATGGGTTCCTACCGCGGTCTGCGCCACCGCCGCGGCCTGCCGGTCCGCGGCCAGCGCACTCACACCAATGCGCGCACGCGCAAGGGGCCGCGCCGCGGCACTGTCGCCAACAAGAAGAAGGCCGGCAAGTAAGACGCAGCAGGGAGCATAGTCCACTCACATGGCGAAACAGCAGCCCAAGGCGGGCAAGAAGAAGTCGTTCAAGAAGAAAGAGAAGAAGAACGTGCCGGTGGGCATCTGCCACATCCAGGCGACGTTCAACAACACGATCGTCACCTTCACCGACCCTGCAGGCAACACGGTCGCCTGGTCCAGCGCCGGCTCGCTGGGCTTCCGCGGTTCGCGCAAGGGCACTCCCTTCGCCGCGCAGCAGGCTTCCCTCACTGCGGCCAACCGCGCCAAGGAAGCCGGCATGCGCCAGGTGGAAGTGCGCGTCGCCGGCCCCGGCTCGGGCCGCGAATCCGCCGTGCGCGCCCTCTCGACCGCCGGCATCGAAGTGAAGGCGATCCGGGACGTCACGCCCATTCCTCACAATGGGTGCCGCCCGCCCAAGCGGCGGCGCGTCTGACGCCGGGTTTCCAAGTGGTTTTCCGGGGCGGCGGCTCCATGCCGCGCCCCGGCGGGTTGTCAGCGCCGGCCGCCAGGCGGCTGGCAGCGGCTCCGGCCGCAGGTAAGGAAGCAGGACGAAAGCAGCCTCTCCGGCTGCCGTAAACTGCACCTCAGTTCAACAGGAACGAAGGAGGTCCATTGGCTCGATATTCTGGTCCAGTCTGCCGCCAGTGCAGACGCGAAGGCATGAAGCTCTTCCTGAAGGGCGCTCGTTGCCACACCGAAAAGTGCGCCATCGAAAAGCGCAACTTCCCTCCCGGACAGCACGGCAAAGCCCGCCGCCCCAAGATCGTCGGCTACGGGCTTCAGCTCCGGGAGAAGCAGAAGGCCAAGCGCTATTACGGCCTGAACGAAGCTCAGTTCCGCAACCTGTTCGAGAAAGCCACCCGCATGAAGGGCGTTACCGGCGACACGCTGCTCAATCTGCTCGAGCGGCGGCTGGACAACGCCGTCTACCGCGCGGGCTTCGGCGCTTCTCGCGCCATGGCGCGCCAGTTGGTCCGCCACGGCCATATCGCCGTCAATGGCAGGAAGGTCAACATCCCCTCTTACCTGCTCCGGCCCGGCGATGTCATCGAGGTGCGCGAGAAAAGCCGGAAGAGCCCGGCCATCCTCGGCTCGCTGGAAGCCACGGCGCACCTGCCGTCTCCCAACTGGATCGAGGTGGACCGCGACAATATGAAGGCCAGAATCCTGACGCAGCCCGCCCGCGAGGATCTGGTGCAGATCAAGCTCGAAGAGCAGATGATCGTCGAACTGTACTCGAAGTAAGAGGAGCGTGCAGATGTTCAAAGGATTCCAGAAACCCAAGCGGCTGGTCGCCAACACCGAGACCCTCACCGACCGGTACGGAATGTTCACCGCCCAGCCCTATGAGCGCGGTTTCGGGACCACCATCGGCAATGCGCTGCGGCGCATCCTGCTCAGCTCGATCGAGGGCGCGGCGATCACCGCCGTCCGCATCGAGGGAGTCGAGCACGAATTCAGTCCCATCCCCGGCGTGGTGGAGGACGCCACCGACATCATCCTGAACCTGAAGCAGATCCCGTTCAAGATGAACGACGACGGCGTGAAGACCCTCACGCTCCGCGCTGACCAGCCCGGTGAAGTCACCTCGGCCATGATCGAAACCGGCCCCGATGTCGAGGTCCTCGACCGGAACGTCCACATCGCCACAGTCTCCACGGGCGGCTCGCTCCAGGTGGAAATGCGCCTGAAGAAGGGGCGGGGCTACGTCTCGCGGGACCGCAATTTCGACGAGGACCTTCCTCTGCGCTACATCCCGATCGACAGCATCCACTCGCCCGTGCGCAAGGTGCGTTACACCGTCGAAGCCGCCCGCCTTGGCCAGATGACCGACTTCGACAAGCTCATCCTGGAAGTCTGGACCAACGGCGCCGTCAGCCCTCAGGACGCCATCGGCATGGCAGCCAAGCTCCTGAAAGACCACATGGCCATCTTCATCAACTTCGAAGAGACCCCCGAGACGGTGGAGGAAGCCGCCGAGCGGCCCGTGGGCGCCATCTACGACATTCTCAACCGTTCGGTCGAGGAGCTTGAGCTCAGCGTCCGCTCTTACAACTGCCTGAAGAACGCCAACATCCAGACCATTCAGGACCTCATCCAGAAGACCGAGGCCGAAATGCTCCGCACCAAGAACTTCGGCCGCAAGTCCCTGAACGAAATCAAGGAGATCCTCCAGGGTCTCGGACTCTCCTTCGGCATGCGGATCGACAGCCAGGGCCGCCTTCTCGACCCCTCCGGCAATCCCGTCATCCCCGGCGGCGCCGAACCGCAGGAGTTGAGCGAATAACCACTGCCGCCCCGGCAGCCGCGGGGCGGCTCGAAGGAACAGAACGATATGAGGCACAAACGAGCAGGATTCAAGCTGAAGCGCGACATGAGCGCGCGCCGCGCATTGCTGCGCAACCTCGTTACCAGCGTCATCGAGAGCGAGGGCGAGCGGATCATCACCACCGTCCCCAAGGCCAAAGCCGCCAAGCCGCTTCTCGACAGGATGATCACTCTCGGCAAGCAGGACACCCTTCACGCCCGCCGCCAGGCGGCGCGCTTCCTGCTGACGCCGTCCTCGGTCAAGAAGCTGTTCGACAAGATCGCCCCGCGGTTCGCCCAGCGGCCCGGGGGCTACTCCCAGGTGATCCGCGTCGGCTGGCGGAAGGGCGACGGCGCCGAACTCGCCGTCCTCCAGCTAACCGGCGCCCAGCTCATCAAGCGCGCCGAAGAGCGCGCCCGCCGGCGCGAAGAGCGCCTGAAGGCCATGCGCGAAGGGCGCGAGGAAGAAGAGTCCGGCAATTAGCCGCTCCGCTGCTTCTCCTGATTCCCAAGGGCGGGCTGCCCCATGCCGGGCAACCCGCCCTTCTCTTTTCCGCGGCAGCGCGCCCATGCAGAAACGCTCTCCAGCCCTGGCCCTCGCCGTGCTCATGCTCCTGCCAGCCGTGTCCGCGCCCGCGGCTGAGCCCGACACTCTTCTGATTCTCCCATTTTCCAACCAGACCGGAAGCAGCCGGCTCGACTGGATCGGCGACTCGGTCAGCGAAATCCTGATCGAACACCTGGCCGCCGAAGGCGCCGGAGTGGTCTCCGGCGATCTGCGCGATCAGGCCATGCAGGAGATGGGGCTGCGCCGCTACGCGCCGATTACCCGCGCCACGGCCATCGAAGCCGCCGCGGAGGCCAGCGCCTCGCTGGTGCTGTACGGCTCTTTCGACATCCGCCCGCACGGCGCCAGGCCCGATGCCGGGGCCACGATCCGGATCGACGCCCACCTGCTCGACGCGCGCCGCCTGGCCCGCAAAGGCGCCTTCCTGGTCGAAATGCCTCTGGGCGATCTTTCCGCCGCCCAGACTTCGCTCGCCTGGCAGGTTCTCCGCTCCCTCAGGCCGGAGGCGCTGGTCACGGAGGACGAATTCCGCCGGAATCATCCCGATGTCCGGCTCGATGCGCTGGAAAATTACGCCCGCGGGCTGCGTGCATCCACGCCGCAAATGCAACACAAATATTTCGCTGCGGCGGCCAGAATTGCGCCAGATTTTTCGCCTGTATTGTACCGGCTTGGGTGGCTCAATTTTTTCGTATTCAGGAATGATTCCGCTGCCGCCTCATGGTTCGGGAAGGTCTCCCCTGCCAGCCTGCATTACCGCCCTTCCCTTTACTACCTCGCCATCTGCCGCTACCGGACGGGGGAATTCGCCGCAGCCGCGGCGGCGCTGCGCACTCTCGCCGGCCTGGCGCCGATGCCCGAGGTGCTCAACAACCTCGGCGCCGTGCTGCTCCGCATGAACGATCCGTCTGCGGCCGGGATCCTCGAATCCGCCGCCGAGGCGAATCCGGCCGACACTGACATCCAGTTCAATCTCGGTTATGCGCTCTGGCGTGCAGGGAGATTCGACGAGGCCGCCGGGGCTCTGCGGCGCAGCCTTCAGGGCGGCGAGGACTCCACCGCCACGCTGCTGCTCGGGCGCTGCCTCCAGCGGCGCGGCCCTCAGCCGGGCGAGATCCGCCTTGAAGGGCGCGAGCGGCTGAAGACCGACTACCGGGAGGAGGCATGGCAGGCGCTGCGCTCGCTGATCAAAGCGCCATAATCCGGTAATGGATGAAAAAACCTTGAGAAATTTGTTCTGCGGCGCCTTGAGCGGTTTTCATATCATGAGAGAAAAGTGTCCCGGTTGCTAATCCTGCTGGCCGCTCTTCCGGCCGCCGTCTGCGCGCAGGTGGCCGCCGGGGGAGGCGCTCCCTCCGCTGCCGCTTCCTCCCCGGCTTCCAGATTGCCCGCCGGCGCCCCGCGTTTCTTCGGCGCGCGGCTCGGCGCCGCCGCTCAGCGCAACGAGAACGTCGTCATCTACCTGATCGACACCAACGCCATCAAGGAAGCCAACATCCGCCTCGGCGCCCGGCCCACCGCGGTCACCTCGTTTTCGCCCGAGTCGGACTATTACGCCACGGAGCATGGCCAGCCGCCTTCCGAACCTCTCGCGCTAAGGCCCGCATCACAGGTCGCGGGATGGCACGGTGAGGCCGGCTTCCAGCACCAGAACAGCGTCTTCAACGCCCGGACCTTCTTCCAGGTGGGGCCGGTCCAGCCCTCGCACCGCAACTTCGCCAGTGGCCGCCTCTCCGGCTCCTTGCCGCGCCTCGGAGCGCTCACGGCGGTCTTCTCGCAGCGTGACATCCGCGGTATGGTCAACGGCAACGTCCTCGTGCCGCTGCTCGAAGAGCGCACTCCTCTGGCTGCCGACCCCGCCGTGCGCGCGATCGTCCAGCGTTTCTTCGATGCCTACCCGAAGGCGGCGCCCAACCGGCCGGATTTCGACCGCCGCGCCCTGAACACCAACTCTCCCCAGCGCATCGACGCGCTCACCGGCACCCTCCGCCTCGACCGCAACGCCGGCGCGCGCGATCAGCTTTTCCTCTCGCACACGATCGACCGTCAGCGGATCCTCGCCTTCCAGTTCGTGGCGGGCCAGAACCCCGACACCACGATTCACACCCACCGCGCCCGGCTCACGTGGCGCCACGTGCTGTCGCCCATGAGCGAGTTTTCCCTCGCCGCCTCGTTCCACCGCAACCGCACGGACCTGCTGCCGGAGCCGAATGCCGTCGGGCCCCGTGTGCGCTTCGGCTATGCCATCGAAGAACTCGGGCCGGATTCCTACTTTCCCATCGAGCGCGCCACGAACACCTACCGCTACGGGGGCGTCTGGCGGCGTCTGGCGTCCGGAGGCCGCCACCAGTTCACCGCCGGCGGCGAGTTCGTCCGCTTCCAGTTGAACGGGCGGGAAACTTACAATGGCCGCGGGTATTTCCAGTTCGGCGCCACAGCGGGTCTGACGTCGATCGACAATCTGCGCCTCGGCCGGGCGCTGCTGTACGAAGCCGCTCTGGGCCAGGTTCACCGCGGCTACCGCAACTGGACCGCACACCTGTTCTTCGGCGGCCAGTGGAAGGCGCACCCGCGGCTCACCATCGCTTACGGCGTCCGGCACATGGCCGATTCGCGCCCCGTTGAGGTGCACCGTTACGAGACCATCCCCTACCGCACCGACGGCAACAATGTCAGCCCGCAGCTTGGCCTCGCCTGGCAGGCTGGCCGCGGCTGGGTCGTCCGCGCCGCTTACACCACCACGTTCTCCCAGATCCCGGCCGTCACCTACCAGCAGATCCGCCTCAACCCTCCCCATGTGCTCTACGTGATGGTGGCCGAACCGTATCTGGCCGACCCCCTGCGCGGCGTGGATGTGCGCCCGGACGCGCGCTACTCGCCAACCTGGCTCAGCCCGGACCTGTGCACGCCGTATTCGCACCAGTATTCGCTTTCGTTTGAACGAAGGCTCGCTGCCGCCTCCCTGTTGCGCCTCAACTACATCGGCAGCCGCACCATCAAGCTTTTGAACGCTTACACCATGAACCGCGCCGAGCCCGTGCCCGGCCTGCCGCTCACCGCGGGCAACCTGGACGCCCGCCGCCCAGATCCCCGTTATTACGACACCCGCACGGTCGTCAACGGCGGCGTCGCCTACTTCGACGCTGCTCAGGCGCAATACGACCTGCCGCTGTGGCGGGGACTGCTGGTTTCGGCCACCTACACCTTTTCCAAGGCGATAGACCTGGGGCCCGACTTCGCCACCACCGCCGCCGCCCGCGACATCATTTCCATGCGGTCCCAGTGGCAGTACGACTCCTTCGGCGACAAGAAAGGCCTGTCGAACTTCGACTCCACCCACAGCCTGCTGTGGAATTACAGCTATGAGCTGTCCGCGCCGCGTACTTCCTCCCGCTGGATTCGCGCTTTCGCCGGGGGCTGGCAGCTCGCCGGCTCGCATATGTGGAAGAAGGGCACGCCACTGACGCTTTACATCGGCAGCGACGCGCCCGGCTTCGGCAATGTGGACGGTGGCGGCGGCGACCGTCCGAACATCTTGGATCCATCTATCCTCGGCAAGACGATCGGCCATCCCGACACCGCGCCGCTCATCCTCTCGCGCGGCCGCTTCGCTTATCTCCAGCCTGGCCAGCTTGCCGGTTCAGTCGGCCGCGGCGCCTTCCGCAAGGCGCCCATCTGGAACTGGAACGCCTCCATCGCCCGCCAGTTCCGGCTCCCCAACGAGTGGATCCTGCAATGGCGCGCTGAAGCCTACAACTTGTCCAACACGCCGCAGTTCGACGAGCCGCAGCGCAACCTCTCGTCGCCGGCATTCGGCAAGATCACGAACACGCTGAACGACGGCCGCGTCTTCCAGTTCGGTTTCCGCTTCGCGTTCTGATCCGGGCGAAGGCGCAGCTTCAGAGCCGCGCACGGAGGCCGCTTTTGCGCGCTTCTGTGCCGCGAACGGAGGGCGCGAAGCGCCGGGGAGGAGCGGTCAGCCGCGCGGTTGTGTCCGGCCTGCGAGTCCGCGTTGTGCCCGCTCGCTCTCGCGGCTTGCGGCCGCTTCGCTCGCGGCACCGAACCGTGCCCGGGCTACGTCGCGAAGGGATGCCGCATCAGCGCGCTTCTGTGCGGGCAACGGGGTCTTGTTCTGTGCAGCGCCCGGGAGGGAGCCCCGATGGCCCTGCGGGACATCAGCAGGGATGAAAATCGGCGCGCCTTGCGGCGGGTTCAGTGCCGCGAACGAAGGCGGCGTCAGCCGCCGAAAGTGAGCGGTCGCCGGCGCAGCCCCGCCCAAGGGCGATTTTCGAGGGCGCGGTTCCCGCGCGGTGCCGCCACTCCGGGTGATCCCCCGGCGCAGACTTCCGCCTGCACATCTTCCGCGCACACTACTCGTGTGGAGGAGAGTGATAGTGAGACAGAAAAAGCCCTATGGCTGCGAGCGCTTCGCTTTGCGTCGCCGCCACGAAGCCAGCGCGAGTCCGGCTCCAACGCTCAGCATCAGCGCCCACGCTCCGGGCTCGGGTGTCACGTAAGCCTCACTGAGCTGCAGCCGGAAGCCTGCGAGCGTGTCGGCCGCGTTAGGGAGAATGAATGCCAGTTTATAGGTGGCACCGGGATCCACCCAGGTGGAGAGCTGGAAGCCCGCGGATGCCGTGTACGACGGCGTTCCGGTCAGAGTGCCTGCGTAGACCGGATTGTTCAGCGAGTCCAGCAAATAAAAAGCGTTCCCTGCAACGCCCTGGTCAGCCCAAACTTCGCCGGACATTACGAGCCACCACTGCGGCAAGTTGGGCGGGTCGGTCATGGCGGGGATCTGGAAAGAGGTGACGGCAACATACGACGTTGATGATACCGAGTAAATCCCTGTCCAGCCGAAAAAATTCCACCGCGCCGAGGTGGGAGTGATCCACTGACTCGACGAGCTGTTCGCGCTCCAACCGGGAATAACGAAAGGAATGAGGTTGGTCCGGACCACCCAGGCGCCAACGGGAGAGCCGTTCAGCGCGGACAGGCTGTTGCCTGCATAGAACGTCCAGTTGCCATCCGGTGCCGCGTCCGTGGTGAGGAGACTTCCAGAGGAAGAGAACCCCGTGCTGTATGCGGTGACGGGTATCGTAATCCCCCGCCCCGCCATCGCGAAGGCGATGAAACCTCCGACGATCCATGTGACTCTCCGGATCATGCCCGACACGCCTGGCGACACTTCGCTCCTCACAGGCTCAACAAGCACATCCTAACCGGGATCCGGACGTATGGCAAGGGCTTTCTACGATTTTCTTCGTAGTACCTGCGCCCAGCCAGTACTATTGCTCCTGCCCGCTGTGCCCAACCTTCAGCACCGCCAGGAACGCCTCCTGCGGGATGTCCACGCGCCCCACGCGCTTCATCCGCTTCTTGCCCTCTTTCTGCTTCTCCAGCAGCTTGCGCTTGCGCGTGATGTCTCCGCCGTAACATTTGGCGAGCACGTTCTTGCGGAGCGCGGCGATGTTTTCGCGCGCGATGATCTTCGACCCGATCGCCGCCTGCAAGGCCACCTCGAACTGCTGCCGCGGGATCAGCTTCCGAAGCCGTTCGATCAGCGCCTTGCCCCGCTCGTAGGCGAAGTCCTTGTGTACGATGATCGACAGCGCATCAACGGGCTCGCCCGCCACCAGCACGTCCATCTTCACCATCGGCGACTCGCGGTAGCCTGCCAGATGATAGTCGAGCGACGCATAGCCGCGCGAGGCGGACTTCAGCCGGTCATAAAAGTCCAGCACCACCTCGTTCAGAGGCAGCTCGTAGACCAGCATCACGCGCCCGCTGCCGATGTACTCGAACTTCTGCTGCCTGCCGCGCTTCTCGTCGAGCAGCTTCAGGATTTCGCCCAGGTACTCCTCGCGGGTGATCACAGTGGCTTCGATCACCGGCTCCTCGACCTTGATGATTTCGCTGGGGTTGGGCCACCTGGCCGGGTTGTCCACTTCGATCAGCTCGCCATTGCCGAGATGCACCCTGTATCGCACGCCCGGCGCGGTGGTGATCAGGTTGATCTCAAACTCGCGCTCCAGCCGCTCCTGAACGATCTCCAGATGCAGCAGGCCCAGAAATCCGCAGCGGAAACCGAAACCGAGCGCTGCGCTCGACTCCGGTTCGAACGTAAACGCCGAATCGTTCAGCCGCAGCTTTTCCAGCGCATCGCGCAGCAGTCCGTGTTCGTGGCTCTCCACCGGGTACAGCCCGGCGAAGACCATCGGCTTCATCTCTTCGAAGCCGGGCAGCGGCTCCGCAGGCGGATTGTCGGCGTCGCAGATCGTATCGCCGACCCTCGCATCGGACACGGTCTTGATGTTGGCGTGGAGGAAGCCCACCTCGCCCGCGCCCAACTCTTCGCACGGCACGGGCTTGGGCGATTGATACCCGAGGCCCTCCACCTCGAACACCTTGTCCGTGCTCCATAGCCGGATCCTCATCCCCTTACGGACCGTCCCGTCGACCACGCGCGCCAGGATGATCACGCCGCGGTACGGGTCGAACCATGAGTCGAAGATCAGCGCCCGCAGCGGCGCCTCCGGCGAGCCCTTCGGCGGCGGAATCCGGCGCACCACCGCTTCCAGAATCTCGTGGATGCCCTCGCCCGTCTTGGCGCTGGCGAGAATGGCATGGCTGGCATCCAGCCCGACCACATGCTCGATCTGTTCCTTGATCCGCTCCGGCTCCGCCGCCGGCAGGTCGATCTTGTTGATCACCGGGATCAGTTCCAGGTCGTGATGGATGGCCAGATAGGTGTTGGCCAGCGTCTGCGCCTCCACCCCCTGGCTGGCATCGACCACCAGCAGCGCGCCCTCGCACGCCTGCAGGCTGCGGCTCACCTCATAGGTGAAGTCCACATGGCCGGGCGTGTCGATCAGGTTGAGCTGATAGGTCCGTCCGTCGCCGGCCGTGTACATGAGCCGCACGGCGTGCGCCTTGATCGTGATGCCGCGCTCGCGCTCCAGGTCCATCGAGTCGAGCACCTGGTCCATCATTTCGCGCTGGCTCAGCGCGCCCGTGGCTTCGAGCAGGCGGTCGGCGAGCGTCGACTTGCCGTGGTCGATGTGCGCAATGATCGAGAAGTTCCTGATCAGGGATGGATCCATGCTGTGCTGTAATAGAGGGGAGGCTATTTGAATTATCCCATATGGCGCACAAGGTCTTTGAGGGACAATTGGATGCGCGCGGGCTGCGCTTCGCGCTGATCGTCAGCCGGTTTAACAGCTTCGTCACCGAGCGGCTGCTCGCGGGCGCCCTCGATGCCTTGCAGCGCACCGGCGCCGCGGCTTCCGATATCGAAATCGTCCGCGTGCCCGGCTCGTGGGAGATGCCCGCCGCCGCCTCGGTGCTCGCGCGGCAGCAGCGGTTCGACGCGATTGTCTGCCTCGGTGCCGTCATCCGCGGCGAGACGCCGCACTTCGACTACATCGCGGCGGAAGCCGCCAAGGGGCTGGCGCAGGTGTCGATGGAGACCGGCGTGCCCGTCGCATTCGGCGTGCTCACCACCAATACGCTCGAGCAGGCGATCGACCGCGCCGGCGCCAAGGGCGGCAACAAGGGATACGAAGCCGCCATGACCGCCGTCGAAATGGCCAACCTCCTCCGCGCCCTGCGGCAGTCCGGCTGAGCCATGCCCGCCCGTCGGAAGTCCCGGCAGCGAGCGCTGCAGGTCCTGTATATGTGCGACCTTTGCGGCATGTCCGCGGAGGAGGCGTTGCGCGTTTACTGCGAGCACCTGTATTTCGCCGAACGCGAGGAAGAGTCCGGTGAAGACATTTCCCAGGATGCAGAGCCGGACGCCTTCATGGAAACGCTGGTCACCGGCACCGCCGCCAACCTGCCTTCGCTCGACGCAAAGATCGCCGAGCATGCCGAACACTGGCGGCTGGAGCGCATGCCTCGCGTGGACCGCGGCATCCTGCGCATGGCTGTATTTGAAATGCGCGACATCGGCACTCCGCCGCCGGTCGTGATCGATGAAGCGCTGGAACTTGCGCGGCGGTACGCGGGCGAAGAGTCGATCCCCTTCCTGAACGGCGTGCTGGACGCCATCCGCAAGTCCCTGTTCCCGGAAGACGCCGCCCGCGGCAGCGCCGCGCAATCCGGCTGACGCCGCATTGCCCCTACTTTCTTGGGAAGCCCGGTTTGGCTTTCAGCTCCTCGATCTGCGCCACGTGCCGCTCCGTGTGCCCCGCCATGAAGATGTACCACTGGAGCGCGTCGAGATCCCCCATCGGCGATGGCGCGAAGTGCGGCCGCAGGTCCAGTTGCGTCTCGCGCACAAACGCGATGTTGCGGTCGCGCAGCCTGCGGAATTCGGCAGTGAGTTCGGCGATCGAGCGGAAGCGCCCTTTCGGGACCAGCCCTTCCGGCGCCTGCGCCTTCTGGCTGCGGTCCTTCACCCCGGCCAGGATCTTCTCGTCCATTGCACGGGGATTGGGCTGCTTCCTGGCGGGATCGGCTGGCGACTGCATGGCCTTCTGGGCTTGCCCGGCGATAAATTCCTCGCTGGCCACGATGTGCTCGGCCACTTCCATCACGGACCAGGTCTTCGCGTCGGGCTTCCACTTCAACTGGGCTTCGCTCAGCCCGGACACGGCGTCCAGAAACAGCTTGCGGGAGCCGTGCAGAGCGCTCAAGGCGAAATCCCGCTCCCCCTGGTTCAGCGTCTGCGCCTGGCATGCGGAGAGCACGGCAAGCGAGCAAAGCAGTGCGGCTCTGTTCATACCTAGTGACGATATCACCAAATCAGAGCCGCCCGCGGCTTTGCGTCAGCTCGAGTCCTGTAGCCGCCACTTCCCGGATCAGGCGCGCCAGATACGCCGCCTGACGCGCCCCGTCGAATGTCTCCAGGAACCATTCCGATGGCCCGGCCGGTGGCGGCGGATTCTCGATCCATGCAGCCAGCCGCTCCGCTACCGCTGCGTCGGGCTCATCCGGCGCAAAAACCAGAGACGGGACGCCTGACCGTTCCAGCACCTGCCGCGTGGGCGAGCCCGGCGGCGACCAGGCCAGGACAGGCAGCCCGGTGCGGACGTAGTCGAACAGCTTGGCCGGAACCTGAACCGAGCGCTCTACGCCGGTCAGATCGAGCAGCAGCAGGATGGAGGCTCTCTCCATCGCCTCCTCCAGTTCCCGCCGGGGCCTCTGTCCGCCGCGGATCTCAATGGCGCCCGCGGCCTTCAGCCGTTCCAGCGCTGCAGCGCAGCCGGCGAAAGTCCCCTCTTCATGCGGCCCGACAAACTCAACCCGCCACGCGCCCGGCCGGAGCCGGCCCGAATCGAGCAGCATTGCCAGCGCCCGCAGCAGCGCGCCCGGCTCCCGCGGGCCGTAGAGCGAACCCGCGTGCACCACCCGCCGCGGCCCTGCCACTGGCGACGGCCGCACCGCCGGCTCTCCCGGATCGAAACCATTCCAGAGGACATGGATCCTGCCGGCGTGCTGCGGGTAGCGCGCGCGCAGCCGCCCGGCCGCGGCGTCATTGGTCACCAGCACCGCCGCCGCCCGGCTCACGATCACCGCCTCCAGCATGCGGTCATATCCTCGCGCCCAGGCGCGGTTGCGGAATGGATTGCCAGCCAGAGGATCGCGGAAATCGGCGATCCAGGGCGCGCCGAAGCGCCAGTGGAACCACAGCCCGGCGAGATGGCTGGCCAGCGGCGGGAAGCTCGACAGGACGGCCCGCGCAGGCTGGGCACGGTTCGCGGCAAAGGCGTGGCCCAGCGCTGCCGGAAGCCAGGTCAACTGTTCGTTGTAAGGCGCAAGCCGGTGCAGCAGCCGCGCCGCGGGCAGCGCCAGCCTCCATGCGCCCCGCGCATCCTCCGGCCTCACATAAGCGGCCCGGTCTGTGTCCTCCGCTCCCGGGGCCCAGCAGGCTGTCGCCCGGCATTGCACCCCGTGGTCTGGCAGGTATCTCGCCCACCGTCCCGGCCGCGCCGCGCCCGAAGCGCTCGAAGGCGGGAAATGATAGGCGAACAGGTGCACGAGCAGCGCGGATTCAGCGGGCAACGCCTTCCATTGTCAGAAAAAAGGGGCCAGGAACACAATTCCCCTTTCCTCGCGCCCTCTCAGAGCAGTGCTTTCAGGCCGCGCCCCTCGAGCGCCTTCACGAGTTCGCCCACACGCTGCGCATCGGCGCGCCGCGCCACCAGCAGAGCATCGGGTGTATCCACCACAATCAGGTTCTCGACACCCAGCAGCGCCACTACCTTGCCCGGCGCGTCGGCATAATTGCCGCCCGCGTCCAGAGCCAGCAGCTCCCCCCGTGAGGCGTTGCCCGCGGCGTCCTTCTCCGTCAGCTCGTACACCGCTTCGAAACTGCCCAGGTCGCTCCAGCCGATGTCGCCGGCCGCAAAGCCCACAATGCCCTGAGTCTTCTCGAGCACCGCGTAATCCACGCTGATGTTGTCGCAGTGCGCGAAGCTCTCCGCCAGCGCCTTCGGGAACCGGCGCGAGCCCAACGGAGGCAGCGCCGCAATCCTGCCGTACGTGTCCGGCAGGCACTCGCGCAGCCGCTCCATGTACAGCGCCGCAGGCCAGAAGAAGATGCCCGCGTTCCAGAGAAAATTGCCGGAGCGAAGGTAGCGGCGCGCCGTTGCCATGTCTGGCTTCTCCCGGAACCGCACCACCGGCGCCGGTTCCAGCGAACCCGGCCGCAGCGCGTTCTTTGGAAACTCGATATAGCCATAGCCCGTCTCCGGCCGCCGCGGTTCGATGCCGAGCAGCACCATCCGTCCCCGCGCTGCCTCTTTCCATGCCGCTGCGGCCAGCCTCCGGAATGGCGCCGGACGGCCGATGTGGTGATCGGCGGGAAACACGCCCATCACCGCCAGCGGATCGCGGTCGAGCAGGATCTTCGCCCCCAGCCCGATGGCGGGCGCCGTGTTCCGCCCTGTGGGTTCGGCCAGAACCTGGCGGCGCGGAACTTCGGGCAGCAGGCGCCTCACGGTCTCGCACAGCTCGCCTGAGGTCAGGACAAAGATGTTTTGCGCCTCGACGAGCGGCAGCAGCCGCTCCACCGTGAGCCGGATCAGCGGCCCCGCTCCTGTCAGATCCAGCACCTGCTTGGCGCTCGCCTTGCGGCTGCGCGGCCAGAAGCGCGTGCCGCGCCCTCCGGCCAGAATCAGGGCGTAACGATGCTGTCGCTGATTTGACACCACGTATTGAGAATAGCGGGAAGTGCGCGAACCGGCGCCCCCGAGCCTTTCAGCCGCCCAGGTTCAGCATCGCCACGCCGGCCAGAATCAGCAGAATCCCTCCTGCTTTGCGCCGCGTCAGCGGCTCGCCGAAAAACAGCCGCGACCAGAACATCGTCCAGATGTAGCCCAGCGCCACCATCGGGTACAGCACGCTCAGCTCGCCTTCCCGGACACCGAGGAAGTAAAACACGAACGACAGCAGGTACAACCCGACTCCAGCCGCCAGCCGCCAGTTCAGCAGCAGCGTCAAGATCTGGCGGTGCAGCCGGCCGGCGCCGAGTTTGAGGAACACCGCGCCGAAACTGCCAATGAAGCTCGCCATCAGAACGAGCAGAATCGACTTCGCCGGCGTGCTCACTCGCTCCTCCCTTTGCCGAGCAGCGCCACCCCGCAGCAGATCGTGGCCACGCCCGCCGTCTTGAACACCGTGACCTTCTCGTGGAATACAAGCACGGAGAGAATCGTCACCCAGACGTAGGTGAGCGAGATCACCGGGTACAACAGCGACAACTCGCCGTCGCGCAGCGCAAGAATCAACAGGCCCGTGCTCACACCGTACAGGCCGAGCCCCGCCCAGAGCTGCCAGTTGGCCAGCAGAGCCGCGAGCGTGATCTGCGACATCTGCATGCCGCTCGACTTGATGAAATACTGCGCCGCCACGCCGAACAGTGTGCAAAGGAAGACCAGGCCCACCGATTGGCGGTGCGAAAAGCGGAACGAGTCCCGAGGCACGGACTTCCATTCTAGCCGACATACGGCCCAGGCCTGCAGGCGCGGAAGGCGCATAGACTCCCACTCCGCCTGCCTGGTTCGAACAGAGAGCGAACAATCAGACTGAGGCACGACGCCTTGCACTCAAGGCAGCGGGAGGCGCCTGGCCGGGGAATCGCGGTCGAAGCGGCCGGCGCGGAGTCCCTGCCTGAGGGCGCTGCATCCGTCCGGGTTCGACGGAGCCGCGGGAGCAAGCAAGGCAAACCCCTTCCGGGCAGTGCGATCGACGCGAATTGCAGCCGCGTGGGGCGGCCTGCGGCGGCCCTGGCCGTGCTCAGGCTTGCCGGTTTGCCGGACGGGGAATACCGGCGCATTTCGGGAAGAACTGTTTATTTTTTTTCGTAATTCGGATAGAATTCTACAGCGTGAATTCCTCCAAACGCGGTATTCGCACGACAGTCTGTTTCATTCTCGTCATGGTGTTTCCTGCGGGCGCCCCGGGGCAGGCGCCCGCGGAGTCCGCCCCCCGGGCGGAGGTGGCCGTGTCCGGGACCGTGATTGATGCCACGACGGGGCTTCCCATCGCGAACGCGGTCGTGGAGTGCGGCGGCACGCTGTTGGAGAGCCCTGGCCGCGCGGAGGTCCGGAAAGCACGGACTGGCCCCGACGGCCGGTTTTCATTCGAGCGCGTGCCGGAGGGCTCGGCCATCCGGGTGTGGCGCCGCGGATACCGCACTGCCGGAGACTTCAATGAAATGTGGACGCGGGAGGCGCGGCGGAATTCGGGCCCGCTCACGGTGGCTCTGGTGCAGTTGGGCGTGGTGACCGGGCGGGTGTTGAATGAGAACGGCGATCCCCTGATGGAATTGTCAGTGGAATTGCTAAAAGTGGATGTCGAGAATGGGAAATGGCGGGTCAGCGAGCATGCCGCGGCCTCGACAGACGACCGAGGCTTATATCGCCTGTGGCATGTCACGCCAGGCCTTTATTACCTGAAAGTTCTCGGACGTAGCTCCATGCAGTACGGCATCGGTGAGATGCCCTCCATCTGGCCCGGCAATCTGTCTTATGGTCCGGAGTTTTATCCCTTTGGCACGACCCTGAAAGAAGCGCAACGGATCCGGCTCGAACCGGGCGGGCTTATGCAGGCCGATTTCGTCCTGCACGGCAAGCGGGGATACGCCATCCGTGGTCAGATTCATGGGGCGCCGCCAGACACTGAAGTGAGTCTCCTCCTTCTGCGCGGCGGCGAGGTCACGGGCCACGACTTGCGCCTCGATCATTCCTCAGGCGTATTCGAGTTCATCGGTGTCGCTCCGGGCGAATACGTGCTGATAGCCCGGACAGACTCGGAGCCAGCCCGCTTCGCGCGGGTTCCGGTGACGGTGGGTGAGAAGGATCTGGCCGGCGTCGCGGTCCGACTCCAGCCTGGGGCGCAAGTGGATTTCACATTCAAGAACAGAACTCCGCGGGGCCGCCTAAGCTCCGTTATGCTGCTGGCCGAAGATGAATGGGCGGGAGCAGGGATGGAGTTCTCCGGCCAGTCAGAAATCGACTCAGGACTTCTCCGGATCGAAGGGGTTCCCCCGGGGCGCTACAGGGTGCAATGGAAGGGCCCGCTCCCGGCTGCTTCCCTCCGCAGTGGCACGGCGGATCTGTTCCAGGAGCCGCTGATTGTGACCGAGAGCGGCTGCGAGCCTGTGGAGGTTATGATCGCCGAACCCGGGCGCCTGGAAGTCGAAGTGACCGGGCTGGCCAACGGACAGGCAGCAACCGTTCTGGCAGTTCGCGACGATTTCCCGCTGGCACCTTACTCGACGAGCTACTCCATAGACGGGAGGACGGCCGAATTCCATTCACTGGCGCCCGCACGCTATCGGATCTTCGCATTTCCGCCAGGGACGCCGTTCGCATTCAACGAGCCGGGCGTGATTCGGTCCGTTGCAGACCAGTCCGCCGTGGTAGAAGTGCGCGCCGGTGCAACGGAGAGGGTTGCCGTAAAGCTGCTCAAATTGCCGGAGGGAGTCCAGGAAAGATGAATCCAGCCGTCTTGCTTGCGCTTTTGATGCTGGAGCCGCAAGCCGCCACCTACACGATCTCGGGAACCGTGGTGGACTCCGTCAGCGGGGATCCTCTGCGCGGGGTGCGCGTCTCCGTTCTGGAAGCTCGGAGCTTTCGTCCTGCGGGCGAATGGACTACTGATGGCTCCGGCGATTTCCGCTTCGAAAGATTGGCAGCGGGCAAGTACGTGCTGATGGCCGAGAAGCCCGGATATGTTGTTCAGCGGTTCGGCCAGAAGGCGCTGTACTCCGCGTTTTCCTCTGCTGTGGTGGCTGGAGAGGGCAACGTCACCGAAGGACTCCGCTTCGCGCTCATCCCCTCGGCTGCGATCACTGGCACGGTGACCGATGAGAATGGGGAGCCGGCTACGGGTGTGCTCGTCTCCGCCTTCCGTCAGGTGGGCAACCCTCGCAACCCCCGCTGGATCCGGTCCGGGTTCGACTCGACGAATGATCTCGGGCAGTACCGGATCCACTCTTTGCGCAGGGGCTCATTCATCGTGCTGGCGCAGGGAGCTGATCATGAATTGCAGGGACGCTACGGCGACCACCTGCGTCGATGGGGCTTTCCTCCGACTTTCGCGCCAGGCGTGCCGGACGTCTCCCGGGCTGCCCTGATCCGACTGGAGCCGGGCGTCGAACACAGGGCCGACATATCCGTCCGTGGAACCCGGCTCGTGGCGGTCGTGGGGGGGTATTCTTCGGGTACTTGGCCCGTATCAGGCCGTGCTTTCTTACTCGCCAGCCTCGCAGGTTTCGGGTTTTTCCAGGTGGGCATGACCTCCGTGGTCAGCCGGCAGGGATTCATGATCCGGGACGTGCCTCGTGGTTCCTACACTCTGCTGGTGGCGTCGCCGACGCAACCGCGCCTGATCGCCATGAAGCAGGTCCATGTGGAGGACGATCCCGTCACGGTAGACATGGGCGCCGGCGTGCCAGTGGGGGCGAAGATCACTGTCGAATGGGCGGATGCCCGTCCGCCCCGGCCCGTTGATGTGGTGCTGGACTCCGACGGTGACATTGGGACCCAGATAGCGAGACTCGGGCCGGATGCCAGTGCCGAGCTGGCAGTCCTTCCACCCGGGCATTACGTGCCGAAGCTTCTGAGCGGCAATCAGGTATTTGCCGTGACTGGAATCCGGGTGGAGCCTGGGCGGGTCGTCAGCGGCGCGATCGAGATCCCCGGAACCAGCAGGGCGGAGATCCGTCTGACCGCCGTGTCTCGGGTGCAGGAGGTGACTGGGCGCGTCTTCAAAGGTGGCAGTCCGCAGATGGGCGTCACGGTGATCCTCCTTCCCAGGGACCAGCCGGTGCGCGCTGCCTCGTTCGCCGTGGACCAGACAGACTCGGACGGGAGCTTCACCTTGAGAAGCGTTGCCCCGGGAGAATACCTGGCCTTCGCATTCGAGCAGGGCGAAGTGTTCGATTACGCCGACCCGGAGGTGATGCAGCCGCTGCTGCGGCTTGGCCAGCCGGTGACGGTGAAGGCTGGCAAGAATCCGGAGGTGCGGCTGGAAGTGACGCGCCTGGAGTGAACGGCTGCCCTGCGTGCCGCCAGAGCGCGCATTCTTGGCTTCGATGCGGCTTGGAACGCCGCGCCTGCGCATCAGAACTGCGCGGGCGGCTGCGGAGGGGGCTGCGGGCGGCGCGGCTGCGGAGGCGGCGGCGGAGGCGCTTCTCCAGGAGTGTGCCGGATCACGTTCATCGCCACGCTCAGGACAGACGCCACGTCGCTCAGGTTCGACGGCACGACCACCGTCGACGACGCCTTGGCGATGCGGCCGAACTCGGCCACGTACTGCTCGGCTACGCGAAGCTGCACGGCCTCAAAACCGCCGGGTTCGTTGATCGCCGCGGCCACCCTGCGGATGCCCTCCGATGTGGCCTGCGCAATGGCGAGAATCGCCTGCGCCTGTCCCTCGGCTTCGTTGATCTGCTGCTGCCGGCGCGCCTCGCTGGCCTTGATCACTTTCTGCTTCTCGCCTTCCGCCGTGTTGATGGCCGCCTCGCGCGCGGCTTCCGAGCTGAGGATCGTGGCGCGCTTTTCGCGCTCGGCGCGCATCTGCTTCTCCATCGCGCCCAGGATGTCGGCCGGCGGGTTGATCGTCTTGATCTCGTAACGCAGCACCTTGACGCCCCACGGCTCGCTGGCTTTGTCCAGTTCGCTCACCACCGAGGCGTTGATGTTGGTGCGCTCCTCGAACGTGCGGTCGAGGTCGATCTTGCCGATCTCGCTGCGCAGGGTCGTCTGGGCAAGCTGGGCGATGGCGAAGATGTAATCGGCGATGCCGTAGGAGGCCCGCTCGGGATTCAGCACCTTCAGATACAGCACGCCATCGATGTTGACCCGCACGTTGTCGCGTGTGATGCAGGTCTGCTCCGGGATGTCGATCGCCTGCTCCTTCAGCGAGTGCTTGTACCGGATGACGTCGATGAACGGCACCAGGATGTGGAAGCCCGCATACAGCGTGCCGGAATACTTGCCGAGCCGCTCCACGATGTAAGCCGACTGCTGCGGCACCACGACGGCGGTCTTGGCGATGACCACCAGCGCCAGGAAGATCAGGAAAAATACGACGATGACCGCGCCGATTTCCATGGTGTTTCCTCCTCGAAGAATCTCAGCGGGATCCGTTCATCTCCGCCGCACGTGCAGCGTCAAACCCTCCACGGCGATCACCCGGCACCGCTCCGCCGGCGCGATCGGGGTTTCGTCCTCGTTCATTGCATTCCACACCGAGCCGCGCAGCTCCACCTTCCCGATACCGCCCGGAGGAATCTCCTGCGACGCAACGGCCATCTCCCCCACCAGCCGGTCTTCATCAGGATGCGATCCGGTTTTCGGCTGGAACCTTTCCAGCAGTTGCTTGCGCAGAAACGCGACGCCGCAAATCGCCAGCCCGGCGAACAGCAGCCCCTCGGAGACCAGCCCCTGCGTGAATCCGAGAAACTTCAGCAGCCCCACCGCAATCGCGCTGGCGCCGAAGAAAAAGATGTAAAACCCGCCCGGAGTCAGAAGTTCTCCCACCAGCAGAACAATGCCCAGCACGATCCAGAGCCACCAGGAAACGGCAAGCTCCTCCATCGGCCCTCCTCGATACCGGCGCAAGCATATCACAGCCGCTGCGCCGCCGGACGCGTTGCGGATAGAATGAAGCTGAACTTCCCTGACAAGGTGGCATCTTTCATGAATCCGACTCAGACTGGCCGCCGCGCCTTCGTGGCCGGCGCCGCCGCTACGCTCGCCTCCACGGCGATGGCAAAGACCGCCAGCAAGCTGAATCCCGGGCGCGTCATCGGCGCCAATGACCGTATCAACGTAGCCGTCATCGGCACGGGCGGCCGCGGCTTCTACGTCGCCGAGCGCTTCCAGCGCTACGCCGAGCAGGTGAAGCCCAACGCCTGCCAGATCACCGGCGTCTGCGACGTCTACCAGAAGCGGGTCACGCTGGCCAAACAGCGTTTCCAGTGCAAAGGCACGCTCGACTACCGCGAGATTCTCGAGGACAAGGAGGTCGACGCCGTCATCGTGGCCACGCCCGACCACTGGCACGCGCAAATCGCGCTGGAGGCCATGGACAAGGGCAAGGACGTCTACCTCGAAAAGCCCATGTGCCACACCATCGAAGAGGTGAAGGCTCTCATCAACACCGTGCGCGAAACCGGCCGCGTCGTCCAGGTCGGCTCGCAGACCACCTCCGGCGACCAGTGGTGGAAGGCGCGCAAGGCCATCGCCGACGGCATGATCGGCAAGATGATCATGAGCCAGGGCTCCTACCACCGCAACTCGGTGGAAGGCGAGTGGAACTGGAAGATCGACCCGGCGGCCGGCCCCGAGGCCAAGGGCGATGATTACATCGACTGGAAGATGTGGCTCGGCAAGGCGCCGAAGCGTCCCTACGACGCCGACCGCTTCTTCCGGTTCCGCAAGTATTGGGACTACTCCGGCGGCATCGCCACGGACCTGTTCTTCCACGTGATGGCCCCGTTCAACATCTGCTGGGGCGAGGCGCAGTACCCGCAGCGCGTGGCCGCCTCCGGCGGCATCTACGTTTTCAAGGATGAGCGCGAGGTGCCCGACACCTTCCACATGATCGCCGAGTATCCGAAAGGCTTCTCCGTCGTGCTGTCCAGCTCGATGGCCAACTCCGAGCACATCCCGGGCACTGTTCGCGGCCACGAGGGGACGCTCGTGATGGTCGAACACGGCCGCTTCGAGGGCTTTGCGCCGTTCATCACCGTGAAGCCGGAGAAGCGCGTCATCAGCGCCGATTACAAGGCGAAGTTCGGCGAGGAGCCCATCAGGATCGAAGTCGAGAACAAAGACACGATGATGGCGCACATCGGCAACTTCCTCGACTGCATGCGCTCGCGCCAGAAGCCGACGCTCGATGTGGAGACTGCGGCCCGCGCGCAGGTGGTCATCACCATGGCGGTGCTGAGCTACCGGCAGGGCAAGGTGCTCTACTTCGACGAGAAGAATTTCAAAGTCACCGACAAGCCGGTGCGCGCCTGAGTCCGCCCGGCAGGCGGAGCCCTGCGGAGCCGGGGCCGCCCCGGCGGCTCCGGTTCCATTGCCGCCGCTCTGAATTGACCCCCTGAATCAGACCGTGATAGCCTTTTCTTGTCGGGCCGGCGCGCCGTTTGCCGCCCCTTCAGGGTCCCGGTTCCGCTTCCGGATCCCAGCAGCTTCTCTTCAGATTACGCGCCGCGATGGAACAGATATTTCATGCCCTGCAAGGCATCATCGTTCGAGCCTTGCCCACCTTCTTTCTCGTCATCCTTCTCCACTGGTTCCTGAAGAAAGTCCTCTTCCAGCCGCTGGACCGCGTGCTGGAGGAGCGGCGGAGGCGCACCGATGGCGTGCTCGAGTCCTGCGAGGCGGCGATGGAGCGGGCGCGGGCGCGGATCCAGGAATACGAGAACAGCCTGCGGCAGGCGCAGGCGGAGATCTTCGACCAGCAGGAGGCGGAACGCAAACGCATGGCCGCCGAGCGGGCGGCGTTGCTGGCCGAAGCCCGGCAGCGGGCGCGCCAGCGCGTGGAAGCGGCCCGGGCCGAAATCCAGGCCGAGGCGGAGCGGGCCCGGCAGTCCCTGCGGGACGAGGCCGCCCGCCTTGCCGAAGCGGTCACGCAGTCGGTGCTGGCCGGGAGGGCGTCATGAGCCGTCTGTTGTTGCTGATGGTGATGGCGGCAGCCGTGTCTCTGGCTTCTCCGCAGACGGCCGGACATGGCGAAGCGCACGGCGGCGATCCGTACATTGGCTACAAGTGGTTCAACTTCGCCATTCTGGCCGCGGGCCTGGGTTATCTGGTGGTGAAGTTCGGCCTGCCCGCTCTCCGGGGACAGCAGGCGTCCATCCTGAAACAGCTTGAGCAGGCGCAGAAGAAGGCGGCCGAAGCCGAGCGCCGGACGAAGGCCGTGGAGGACAAGGTGGCCGGGCTCGAGCGGGAGATCGAAGCGCTGAAGAAACAGGCGGCCGAGGAGATGGCGCTGGAAGCCCGTGAGATCGAGGCCGAGACCAGGCGGCTTCTGGAGAAGGTGGACGTGCAGGCGCAGTTCGAGATCGCCTCGGCCGTGGATCGCGCGAAGAAGGAGCTGCGCGCGATGGCGGTTGATCTCGCGATCGAGATGGCTGAAAAGCGCCTGGCGGAAGAGGTGGGCCGCGGGGCGCAGGAGCGTCTGGTGGAGAGGTTCGTGCGCTCGCTGAACGGCGCGCAGGACGGCAGGAACTAGGAGAACTCCAATGGCGGAACTGGCCCTGGCGAACCAATACGCAAAGGCGCTGCTGGAAGTGGCCCAGGCCAGAGGCGGCGCCCCGGCAGCCGAGGCGGCGCTCGATCAGCTCGTGCGCTTTGCCGCGCTGTTGCGCGAAAGCCGGGAGCTGCGTACTGTGCTGCTGTCGCCGGTGGTCGAGCATGAACTCAAGATGCGCGTCATCGCGCGCCTTTGCGGAGTCATAGGGGCCGGCCGCCCGGTGCGGAATTTCCTGAACGTGGTGACGAAGAAGCGGCGCCTGGCGCTGCTCGACGAGATCTGCTCGCGCTACCAGGCGCTGCTCGACGAGGCCGAGGGGATCGTCCGCGCCGACGTGCACAGCGCCGTGCCGGTCACGGATGCCCAGCGCGCGGCGGTGGAAGAGGCGCTCAGACGCCTTACCGGAGGCCAGGTCCGTTGCGGGTACTCGGTGGACCCGGCGCTGGTGGGAGGCATGGCGGTCCGCATCGGTTCGGCCGTGTACGACGGCTCGGTGCGGGGGCGCCTGGATGCCATGCGGCGGCGGCTGGTGAGCGGCAGCTGATACGAGGCAGGTTGGACAGGAACTTCAGTTATGGCTCAGATTCGTGCCGATGAGATCGCCCGCGTGCTGCGGGAGGAAATTGAAAGCTACGACCAGGCGGTGGAGGTCGCCGAGACCGGTTATGTGGTGACGGTCGGCGACGGCATCGCACGCGTGCACGGGCTCGACAAGGTCATGGCGGGCGAGCTGGTGGAGCTGCCCCACGGCGTCGTCGGACTCGCCATGAATCTCGAAGAGGACGAAGTGGGCGTCGTGCTGCTCGGCGAGGCGCACATGATCCGGGAAGGCGACGAAGTCCGCCGCACCCGCCGCATCATGTCCGTGCCCGTCGGCGAAGCCCTCATCGGGCGCGTCGTGAATGCGCTCGGCGAACCAATTGACGACAAGGGGCCTATCAAGACGGAACACTACGGCCCGGTGGAGCGCCTGGCGCCCGGCGTCATCGACCGCAAGCCGGTGCGCGAGCCCCTCCAGACCGGCATCAAGGCCATCGACGCTCTCATCCCCATCGGCCGCGGCCAGCGCGAACTCATCATCGGCGACCGCCAGACCGGCAAGACGGCCATCGCGCTGGATACCATCATCAACCAGAAGGGCCAGGACGTCATCTGCATTTACGTCGCCATCGGCCAGAAGCGCTCCACCGTCGCGCAGGTGGTCAAGACGCTCACCGATTACGGCGCCATGGACTACACCATCGTCGTCGCCGCCACGGCGAGCGAATCCGCGGCGTTGCAGTACATCGCCCCTTACGCCGGCTGCGCCATGGGCGAGTACTTCCGCGACCGCGGCGGCCACGCCCTCTGCATCTACGATGACCTGAGCAAACAGGCCGCCGCCTACCGCGAGATCTCGCTGTTGCTGCGGCGCCCGCCCGGGCGCGAAGCCTATCCCGGCGACGTCTTCTACCTGCACTCGCGCCTGCTCGAGCGCGCCGCCAAGCTGAATGACAAGCTCGGCGGCGGATCGCTGACCGCGCTGCCTTTCATTGAAACGCAGGCGGGCGACGTTTCCGCCTACATCCCGACCAACGTCATCTCGATCACCGACGGCCAGATCTTCCTCCAGACGGACCTGTTCAACTCGAATATCCGCCCGGCGGTGGACGTGGGCATCTCGGTGAGCCGCGTCGGCGGCAACGCGCAGATCAAAGCCATGAAGCAGGTGGCCGGCTCGCTCCGCCTCGACCTGGCACAGTACCGCGCTCTGGCCGCGTTCGCGCAGTTCGGCTCGGATCTCGACAAAGCCTCGCAGGCGCAGTTGAACCGCGGCCGCCGGCTCACCGAAATCCTCAAGCAGCCGCAGTACCGCCCGCTGCCGGTGGAAAAGCAGGTGCTCATCCTTTTCGCTGGCGTCAACGGATATCTGGACGATCTGCCGGTGGAAGCGTGCCAGACGTTCGAGACCGAACTGTACCGCTACGCCGACGCCACGCACCCGGACATCCCCGCCGAGATCCGCGAGAAGAAGGCCATCAGCGAGGACCTGAAGGCGCGGATCGAGAAGATGATGGGCGAGTTCAAGCAGCGCTTCAAGGCCGAGCACAAGCTGCCGTAGCGCACGCGGAGGCCCTATGCCCAGCCTGATCGACATCCGGCGCCGCATCCGCTCGGTCAAGAGCACGCAGCAGATCACGCGCGCCATGAAGATGGTCGCCTCGGCGCGGCTGCGGCGCGCGCAAGACCGGGTGATCAATGCCCGCCCGTACGCCCGCATGGCGAATGAACTGCTGCGCGACGTCGTGGCCGCCGCCGGTCCCGAACTCGTGGAGAAACTGCCGCTGCTGGCGGCGCGCCCGGAGAGGCGCATCCAGCTTGTGCTGATCACCGCCGACCGCGGGCTTGCCGGCGCGTTCAATTCCAACCTGATCAAGGCCGCGCAACAGTTTCTGGCCGAGCGCAACGGGCAGGAGGTCGAACTCGAGCTCGTCGGCAGGAAGGGGCGCGATTTCTTCGTCAGGCGCCCGGTGCGCATCAGCGGCGAGACCACGGGCATCAGCCAGAGCGCCGGGCAGAATGAGGCCGCGCAGCTCGGACGCAAGCTGATCGAGCGCTTCACCTCGGGCGAGGCGGACGCCGTCTACCTGCTGTACAACGAGTTCAAGAGCGTCCTGTCGCAGCGCGTGACCGTGAAGAAGATCCTGCCGGTGGAGATGCCCGCGGCCGGCGCCGGCCGCGAGTACATCTTCGAGCAGCCCCCCATGCAGATGCTCGAAAAGCTGCTGCCCGACTTCATCGTGTTGCAGGTGCTCGAAGCGTTCCTGGAATCCGCCGCGGCCGAACAGGCCGCCCGCATGACGGCCATGGACGCGGCAACGACCAACGCGGGCGAAGTGATCAACAAGCTGACGCTGTATATGAACCGCGTCCGGCAGGCCAGCATCACACGAGAAATCATCGAGGTGGTCAGCGGCGCCAGCGCCCTGGAGTGAGGTTTCCAACAACATGAGTGAAGCAACCAGCACGCAAGTGATCGGGAAAGTGGTTCAGGTGGCCGGCCCGGCGGTCGACATCCAGTTTCCGGAAGGGCAGGTGCCTGTCATCTATACCGCCGTGCGCATCACCAGCGACGGCTTCGACACGCCGGCTCCCATCGACATCACGGCGGAAGTGATGCAGCACCTCGGCGAAGGGCGCGTCCGTACGGTGGCCTTGCAGCCGACCGAAGGGCTGGTGCGCGGCATGAAGGCCATCTCGCTCGGCGAACCCATTACCATGCCTGTCGGCAAGCAGACGCTGGGGCGCGTTCTCAACGTCCTCGGCCAGCCGGTGGACGAGATGGGGCCTGTCACGACTGAGAAACGCTACCCGATCCACCGCCCGGCGCCCGCCTTCGACGAACAGTCGACGACCACCGAGATGTTTGAAACCGGCATCAAGGTCATCGACCTTCTCGAGCCGTATCTGCGCGGCGGCAAGATCGGCCTGTTCGGCGGCGCAGGCGTCGGCAAGACCGTCATCATCATGGAGCTGATCAACAACATCGCCATGCAGCACGGCGGTGTCAGCGTGTTTGCCGGCGTCGGCGAGCGCACGCGCGAAGGCAACGACCTCTGGCTCGAGATGCAGGAGTCCGGCGTGCTGGACCCCACCGACTGGACCAAGTCCAAGGTGGCGCTCATCTACGGGCAGATGACCGAGCCCCCCGGCGCACGCCTTCGTGTGGCCCTGAGCGGCCTCACCGTGGCCGAGTACTTCCGCGACGATGAAGGGCAGGACGTGCTGCTGTTCATCGACAACATCTTCCGCTTCACGCAGGCGGGCAGCGAGGTGTCGGCGCTGCTCGGGCGCATGCCTTCGGCCGTCGGCTACCAGCCGAATCTCGCCACAGAGATGGGCGAACTCCAGGAGCGCATCACCTCCACCAAGCGCGGCTCCATCACCTCCGTGCAGGCCATTTATGTTCCGGCGGACGACTACACCGACCCCGCTCCGGCCACCACCTTCGCCCACCTCGACGCTACCACGCAGCTCTCGCGCGAAATCGCCGCCATCGGCATCTACCCCGCGGTCGATCCCCTGGCGTCCACCTCGCGCATCCTCGACCCGCTCATCGTCGGCGACGAGCACTACACGACGGCGCAGCGCGTCAAGCAGATCCTCCAGCGCTACAAAGACCTCCAGGACATCATCGCCATCCTCGGCATGGACGAGCTCAGCGAAGAAGACAAGCTCATCGTGTCGCGGGCCCGCAAGATCCAGCGCTTCCTCTCCCAGCCGTTCCACGTGGCCGAGCAGTTCACCGGCTTCAAGGGCAAGTACGTCAAGCTCGCCGACACGATCCGCGGCTTCAAAGAGATCTGCGACGGCAAGCACGACGACATTCCCGAGCAGGCGTTCTATATGCAGGGCACCATTGAGGACGTGCTGGAGCGCGCCGAGCAGTTGAAGAAAGCGAGCTGAGCCATGGCGGGATTGCTGCGGCTGGAAGTAGCGACGCCCGAGCGGATGCTGCTCAGGGAGAACGTCCGCCAGGCACAGGTGCCCGCGGCGAACGGCTACCTTGGCATCCTGCCCGAGCACGCCCCGCTGCTGGCCGAGCTCGGCGCCGGTGTCCTCGTTTATGAGCTGGAGAACGGGCAGAAAAAGTGGATGACAGTGATCGGGGGCTACGTGGAAGTGGGGCCGGACCGGATCCGCGTGCTCACCAACCGCGCCGAAAGCGCCGACGAGATTGACGTGGCCCGCGCCCAGGCGGCGCTGAAACGCGCCGAGGAGCGCATCCTGAACCCCGCACCGGGCGTCGACATCGCCCGCGCTCTCAACGCCGCCCAGCGCGCCCGCGCCCGCCTGGAAGCCGCCGCCCACAAATAGCCGCCCCGGCTCCCGGCTCCGGCTTCCCGCACCGCGCCTCGAAGGGGACAGCCTGATCCGGCTCCTTTCCGAAATTCGCGAAGGAGCCAGAGGTGTCTGACACTTTCGAGATCATGGGCCGGCGCTTTCGGCCGCCAGTGCGGCCTCCCGCCGCGGTTCTGGCTCTGTGAAAGGAGGCGAAGCCCTGCGCAAGAACCGGTCCTCGCCCTTGTACATCAGCTGCAGGACCCCCGGCAGACGGACTTTGGCGAGAGCACTGGATTCCCAAGCCGGTCACCTCCGGACCGGCGCTGCATCGAACAGGAAGAGGCCGAACTTTCGTGCCGGACCCTCGCCGGGTGACGCCTGCGGCGGGCCGCGGTCTTCAGGCTGGCTCGCCGGCTGCCGCGGATGGCACTGGGCGGTCACCTGTTCCCCGAAGGAGAAGAATGCGAAAGATCATCATCGTTGGAGGCGTGGCCGGCGGCGCCACCTGCGCGGCGCGGCTGCGGCGGCTGGACGAACAGGCCGAAATCATCGTGCTCGAGCGCGGGCCGTACGTGTCCTTCGCCAATTGCGGCCTGCCCTATTACGTGGGTGACGTGATCCGCGAGGAGTCGAAGCTGCTCCAGGCTTCGCCCGAACTGTTCCGCCAGCGCTTCCGCATCGACGTGCGCACGCAGCACGAAGCCCTGCGGATTGACAGAGACAGGCGCGAGCTCGTGATCCGCGACCTGGTCAGCGAAGAAGAGTACCGCGAATCATACGATGCGCTGGTTCTCTCGCCCGGCGCTTCGCCCATTCTGCCGCCGCTCGAAGGCGTCCGCCTGCCGGGCATCTTCACCGTGCGCACGGTGCCCGACAGCGAAGAGATCCGGTCCTGGATTGAACGGCACGCAGCAAAGCGGGCCGCCGTGATCGGCGGCGGATTCATCGGGCTGGAGATGGTGGAGAACCTTGCCCACCGCGGGCTGGAAGTGACGCTGATTGAAGCCGCTGATCAGGTGATGCCGCCGTTCGACGCGGAGATGGCCGAGTACGTCCGCCAGCGCGTCAGTGCACACATCGCCAACGTGCGGCTGGGCGATCCGGTGGCGGGCTTCGAAAGAGACTCGCACGGCGGGCTGCTCGTGAAGACCGCAAGCGGGGTGCGGTTCGGCGCCGATCTGGTGATCCTTTCGATCGGCGTGCGCCCGGAGACGAAGCTGGCGCGGGATGCTGGACTGGAGATTGGCGCCCGCGGCGGCATCCGCGTGGACGCGCAGATGCGGACCTCCGATCCGCGCATCTGGGCCGTGGGCGACGCCGTCGAGGTGAAGAACGCGGTCACCGGAGAGTGGCATCTGTGCCCGCTGGCCGGCCCCGCGCAACGGCAGGCGCGCGTGGCGGCGGCCTCGATCTGCGGGCGTGAGGCGGCCTTCCGCGGAGTCCAGGGGACGGCAGTCATCGGGGCGTTCGGTCTCACCGCGGCCATCACCGGCGAGAGCGAGAAGTCGCTGCGGCGCGCGGGCATGACGGACTACGAGGCCGTGTATCTCCATCCTGGCAGCCACGCCGGCTATTATCCGGGCGCGAAGCCCATCCACATGAAGCTGCTGTACCGGCGACCGGACGGGCTGGTCCTGGGCGCGCAGGCCGTGGGCGAGAGAGGCGTCGCGCGCCGCATTGACGTCATCGCCATGGCCATCCAGAAAGGCGCCACCGTGTTCGACCTAGAAGAGGCGGAACTGTGTTACGCGCCGCAATACGGATCGGCGAAAGATCCGGTGAACATGGCTGGCATGATCGCGGCCAACTCGCTGCGCGGCGACATCGAGATCGCCGCGTGGAGCGAATTCGGCTCGAACGGCGCCATGATCCTCGACGTGCGCGAACCGGGCGAACACCACGCCGGTGCGATCCCTGGCGCCGTCAACATCCCTCTCGGCCAGTTGCGCGAGCGGCTGGAAGAGCTGCCGCGCGGCCGCCAGATCCTGGTCACCTGCGCCGTCGGACAGCGCGCCTATTACGCCGTGCGCGTGCTGCGGCAGCATGGCATTCAGGCGAAGCTGCTCCCGGGCGGCTCCAGGACGTACAAGGTGATCGAGCCGCGATGCGTCCGCCAGGACGCGCGGCAGTGAGTTAGACTCATCGGCACAGCCATGAGTCTGGAATCCACACAGGAGCCGGCGGTTCCCTCGCCCAACGGTTGCTTCGCCTGCGGCAGGGACAACGAGATCGGGCTGAAGCTCGAGTTCGCCCACGATCCGCGCGGCGAGGCGCAGGCCGCGTGGACGCCCGGCTCCATGCACGAAGGCTGGCCGGGCGTCGTCCACGGCGGGCTGCTCAGCACGGTGCTGGATGAAGCGATGTCGCACGCCGTTCTGGCCGCGGGTTTGAAAGCGATGACCGCCGAGCTGCGCGTGCGCTTCCGCGAAGCCGCGCCTTCGCGCGGCGCCCTGACCGCAAAGGGGTGGATCGTGACACGGGCGAAGCGGCTGGTGGAGGCCGAGGCGAGCATCACCGGCGCGGACGGGCGGGAGTACGTCCACGGGTGGGGGCGTTTCCTCTGCGTGGATTCTCTGCCGCGCCCCGGTCAGGCCGAAGCCGCGCGCCGGTAGGCCGCCGCGCGAGCCTCCCTGCGCCCCGGCGGTACCGGTGTCCAGCCCTTTGGCTGCGATATAATGCGCCGGGAGTCTTTATATCAAGAATGCCGCTGAATTCCGCCCAAACCGACGCAGCAATCCGCGCTCTCGACTGCTTCGCGATTGAACTGCCGTCCTGGGGATTTGCCAATACCGGCACCCGCTTCGGCAAGTTCATTCAGTTGAGCGCGGCCACAACAACGGCCGAAAAGATCGCCGACGCGGCCGCCGTGCACCGCTTCACCGGCTGCTGCCCGTCGGTGGCCGTCCATGTGCTGTGGGATTTTCCGGGCGGCAAGGCCGACGTGCCCGCCGTGATGGAGACCGCCCGCAAGGAGGGCGTGCGCATCGGCGCCATCAATCCCAATGTTTTCCAGGACCAGTGCTACAAGTACGGCTCCTTTGGCAACCCCGATCCGGAGGTGCGCAAGGCGGCGCTCCAGCACATCCTCGATTCGGTGGAGATCCAGAAGGCCACCGGCTCGCGCGATCTGTCGCTGTGGTTCGCCGACGGCATCTCGTATCCCGGCTCCGGCTCCATCCGCGCGCGGCGGCAGTGGTTCATCGACGGACTGAAGACCGTGCACGCCGCCCTCAGCGGCGATCAGCGGATGCTGGTCGAGTACAAGCCCTTCGAGCCGGCCTTTTACGCCACCGACATTGCTGACTGGGGCATGTCCTACATTTATTCGAAGCACGCCGGGCCGCGCGCGAAGGTCCTCGTCGACACCGGCCATCACTACCAGGCGCAGAACATCGAGCAGATCGTCGCCTGGCTGCTGGCTGAGGACATGTTGGGGGGCTTCCACTTCAACGACCGCCGCTACGCCGACGACGATCTCACCCTCGGCTGCATCGATCCCTACCAGGTATTCCGCATCTTCCACGAGATCTGCTATTTCGAGTGGGAGACCGGGCGGCGGGCCGACATCGCCTACATGGTGGATCAGTCGCACAACCTGAAAAACAAGATCGAGGAAACCATCCAGACGGCCAACAACGCGCAGGAGCTTTTCGTGAAGGCGGCCATCGTCGATCACGCGCGGCTGCGCGACGAGCAGATGAAATGCAATCTCGTCGACGCCGAGGAGTGCCTGCGGGAAGCCTTCTTCGCCGATGTGCGCCCGGTGATCGCTGAATGGCGCAAGTCGAAAGGGCTGCCTGTGGATCCGCTCGATGCGTTCCGCCAGAGCGGTTATACCGCCCGCGCCGAAAAAGAACGGGGCGGGCGCAACCGGGGCGCCGTGGCCAGCTACGCCTGAAACGGAACGAGGTTGTCTGGAGCATTGGAGAAATGGACGCCCGCCGGACGCACGCAGGGGCATCAGCGGTGAAGGAGTTGCATCGGCGGGCCGATATGAGCTTGTAGGGAACCCCCGGTGGCGACGCCGATCCCGCCGGGTCCCGGGCGCCGTTGAGCGCGCAGAGACCAGAGTCGAAATGTTTCTCCGCGCCCGAGCGGATTCTATCCGCGCTTCTTGCCGATGCTGCCGGACCGTACGCGCCCTGGCGCTGGCGGTCCTCATATGTCTGTCCGGCGCGGGCCAGCAACTGGTTTACGAAGAGTTCGGCTTCACGCAAGGGCTCGGCAACAGCGCCATCAACGGGCTGCTGGAGGACCGCGAGGGATACCTGTGGGTGGGGACGATGAGCGGGCTGTACCGCGGGGATGGCGAGCGGTTCGTCCGCTTCGATGCGTCCAGCGGACTGCCGGACGCGACCGTGCAGTCGCTGCTGGAAGACCCGCGCGGCCGGCTGTGGGTGGCAGTGCGGACAGGAGTGGCCTGGAAAGAGGGCGGGCGGTTCCGGCCTGCGGTATTCGACACGCCGGTGGAGATTTTCGGCCGGCGCGCCCTGGCGGTGGCGCCTGGAGGAATCTATGCGGCCACGGCCCAGGGGCTGTTTCTCGGGGCCGAAGAGCGCGGCGTGTGGCGCTTCCGGCGGGTCCCGTTGCCGGAACCGCTTGCCGGGGCGGCCATCGACGCGGTGTACGCCGAAGCGGGAGGCGCTCTCTGGCTGAGCTCCGGCAAGCGGCTGTGGCGGCTGGAGCGGGGCGGGGTGGAGCAGTGGGGCCCCGATCGCGGAGTTCCGGCCAGCCGCTGGGATGACTTTTCCACTGATGGCCAGGGCATGTTCTGGGTTCGGGGAGCGGACGGTCTGGTGGCGCTCCGGCAGGGGGCAGCGAGGTTCGAACCGGCGGACGGCCGCCTGCCGGCTTCGGGCTTTTTCGGCTCGCTTGCCCTGGACCGCCACGGCCACCTGATCGTGCCGACGGATAACGGGTTGTTCGTACTGGAGGGCGGTCGGTGGCGTTCTTACGGGGTGGCTCAGGGCCTGCCAGGGCAATCGGTTTCCGTGGCGCTGCACGACCGCGAGGGGTCGCTCTGGCTGGGCTTGTGGGGCCTGGGGCTGGTGCGCGTGGCAGGCTACGGGGTCACCGAGACCTGGACGGTGCAGGACGGATTGGGCAGCAGCACGGTCTCGGCGGTTGTCGTGGATCCGGGGGGCCGTGCCTGGGCGGGCACCGACAACGGCATCGCGGTGAAAGAACCCGGACAGCAGCGATGGAGGGGTATCCGGGGGGCGCCGGGCCTGTGCGGCACCAAGGTGAGGGCCCTGGCGCTGGGGAAAGACGGGGCGCTCTGGGCCGGCTGTTTCCCTGGCGGCGTGAGCCGCCTGGATCCGGCGGGGCTGCGGGCGCGGCGGCTGGCGGGGCGTGGGCTGCCGGACCGCGTGAATGGAATGCTGGTGGATGAAGGCGGGTATCTATGGGTGGCGAGCCTCGAAGGGTTGTATCGCTCCGCAAGGCCGGCTGGGGCGGACACGGAAGCGCTGGAGCGCATTCCGCCGCCCGGAGGCACGCCGGACGAAGTCTTCTTCCGCACGGCGCAAGGCCGCGGGGGCGTGGTCTGGATCACGTCGAGCCAGGGACTCTTGCGCTGGCAGGCGGGCCGGTGGCGGCGGTATGGGCGGGGCGACGGACTTCTGGACACTGCTTTGTCCCATGTAACCGAAGACCGCAGTGGCGCGGTCTGGGTGGGCTACCGCAGTCCCCTGGGCGTGAGCCGCCTCAGACTCGGCAGCGGAGGAGGGGTGACGGGCGTGGAGCACTTCCGGGAGCGGCTGTCGTCGCCCACGGTGCTGCTGCTGCGCGCCGACGCCGCCGGCCGGGTATGGATCGGCGGCGACAACGGGCTCGATATCTGGGACGAGGGCCGGTGGCGCCGCTTCTCGAAGGCCGATGGACTGGCGGCGCACTCCTGTGCGGTGGACGCCTTCTTCGCCGCGCCTGACGGCTCCATCTGGATTGGCACTTCGCGCGGCATCACCCGGCTCGTGCGGCCGGTGGACGCCACCGAGCCTTTGCGGCGCTCGGTTCCCATAACGCTGGCCTGGGCCAGGCTTGGGCAGCGCCGTGTGGAGGACGTGCAGGAGACGCCCTTCGTCCTCCAGGGCGAGGACCGCTTCTTCGCGGCGGGCCTGGCGGCGCTGACTTTCCGCCACCGTGAGGGCATCCGCTTCCAGTACAGGCTGCTTGGCCTCCACGATCACTGGATCGACGCTGAGAGCCGGGAGGCGCGCTACAGCGACCTGCCCCCGGGCCGCTATACGCTCGAGCTCCGGGCGTCCTCTCCGCGCGACGACGTATCCTTCGCCACGGTGCGGGTGCCGCTCGCCGTGCGCCCCCCGTTCTGGATGACATGGTGGTTCCGGGGTCTGGGATTGGCGGCATTGGCGGGCGCCTCGCGGCTGGCCTGGAAATGGCGCACCCAGGCTCTGCGCGACCGGCAGAGATGGCTGGAAGAGGCGGTGCGCGAGAGGACGCGCCAGTTGCGCGCCGAAAAGGAACGGACGGCGGAAGCGCTGGCGCGGGCCGAGCAGGCGAGCCGCTTCAAGAGCGACTTTCTGGCCCGCATGAGCCACGAGATCCGCACGCCGATGCACGGCGTCATCGGCACGGCCGAGCTGTTGCTGCGCAGCGGCCTGAATCCGGAGCAGGAACAGTTGGCCCGCACTCTGCAACAAAGCGCGGGCATCCTGCTCAACCTGCTGAACGACATTCTCGATCTGTCGAAAGTGGAGGCCGGCAAGCTGACCCTTGCCAGCCGGCCCTTCGACTTGGCCCGGCTGGTTGAGCGGGTGGCCACCCTGATGCGCCCCATGGCGGAGCGCAAGGGCCTGCTTCTGCAGACCACACTACCCCCGGGGCCGCTGGCGTTTCTGGGCGACCCGCACCGCGTGGAGCAGATCCTGCTGAACCTGGTCTCGAACGCCGTCAAGTTCACCGAGTCCGGCTCCGTCGAGATCGCCGTGTCGGCACCCGCCGGTACGCAAGGCGTCGAACTTGCGGTCCGCGATACGGGCTGCGGCATCGATTCGGCCAAGCTGGAGAGCGTCTTCCAGCCGTTTGTGCAGGACGACGCGGGGCGGCAGCATCCCGATGCGGGCACCGGGCTTGGCCTGTCGATCACAAAAGCGCTGGCGGAGGCGATGGGCGGCCGCATCTCTGCCGAGAGCCGGCCGGGTCACGGGTCTGTCTTCCGCGTGTTCCTGCCGCTGCCGGCGGTTGACGCGGGCGCCCTGCCTGTCCCTGAAGCGCCAAAGGAGCAGGGGGGACAGGCGGCGCAAACGCCGCTTCGCATTCTGGTAGTGGAAGACAACGCACTGAACCAGGCCATGGTGGCCCGCATGCTGCAGGCGCTGGGCCACCGTGCCGAAGTCGCCGGCGACGGCCTGACTGCGGTGGAACGGGCGCTCCGGGAGCGCTTCGACGCCATCCTCATGGATATCCGGTTGCCCCGGATCGACGGACTGGAGGCCGCGCGGCGGCTGCGCGAGGCTGGGTGCGCAACGCCGATTCTGGCGCTGTCGGCCAACGTCTACGAATCGGACCGCGCCCAGGCGGAAGCAGCCGGCATGGTCGGCTTTCTGGGCAAGCCGCTGCACCTCGAAGAATTGCGCGAGGCTCTCGACAAAATCAGAACGGGCGGCTCTTCAGGCGCCGGCTGAGGCGGGGGCCGCCGAGCGGAAGATCTTCCGCAGTCCGGCCAGGGCCCGGCCGGCCTCTTTCTCGGTCAGGATGTAGGGCGGCAGCATCCGGATCACGGTGTCGTGGGTCACATTGAACAGCAGGCCCTGCTCGATGCCCGCGTTCACCAGGTGTTTGCAGGGAAAATCGAGATCCACGCCGATCATGAAACCGGCGCCCCGCACGTCCCGGATAAAAGAAAACTCGCGTTGCAGTTCGCGCAATCCGGCGAAGAAATATTCGCTCACCCGCCGCATTTGCGGCAGCAATTCTTCGAGGATCGAGTAAAATTCCAGCGCCACGCGGCAGGCCAGCGCGCCGCCGCCGAAGGTGGTGCCGTGCATGCCCGGGCCGATGCCCGCGGCGGCCTTCTCCGTGCAGGCGATCGCGCCCAGCGGCAGCCCGGCGGCGATGGGCTTGGCCAGCGTGACGATGTCGGGCATGACGGGCGGCTGGTGGAGCTGGTAGGCGTGATACACTCCGGGCCGGCCGGCGCCGCACTGGATCTCGTCGAAAACAAGCAGCGCCCCGCTGCGGTCGGCCAGGCGGCGCAGCCGCCGCAGCCAGTCGCCGGACATCGGCCAGATGCCGCCTTCGCCCTGGATCGGCTCGGCAAAAATGGCCGCGGTGCGCTCGCCGGCGGCCGCTTCCAGCGCGGCGTCGTCGTGAAGGCCGAGAATGCGGACGCCGGGCAGGAGCGGCTCGAAGGGCTCGCGGTACTTCGGCTGCCCGGTGATGGAAAGAGCCCCCATGGTGCGCCCGTGGAAGCTGTTTTCAAAGGCGATGATTTCCGTTTTTTCCGGATGGATTTTCCGCCCGTGGGCGCGCGCCATCTTGATGGCGCCCTCGATGGCTTCCGTGCCGGAATTGCAGAAAAAGACACGCTGCATTCCGCTGGTTTCGCAGATTTTTTTCGCCAGCGGCCCCTGGTATTCGTGGTAATACAGGTTGCTCGAGTGGACGAGCATCGCCGCCTGCTCGCGGATGGCCCGCACAATCCGCGGATGGGCGTGGCCGAGCGAATTCACTCCGATGCCCGAGATCAGGTCCAGGTACCGTTTGCCTGCGGTGTCGTACACCCAGCATCCTCTGCCGCGTTTCAGAACCAGGGGGTAGCGGGCGTAGTTCTGGAGAAGATATTGGCGCTCGAGTTCCATCACCTGTTGGGCGGGCGCGATGGCTGCTTCCATAATCTCCATGTTACGAAAAAGGGGGGCTGCGGCAATTTCCCCTCTTTTTCAGCGCACCTCGAAAGCGTCCAGATCGATCCAGCAGGACGTCGGCGAGCCGGGCGCGATGCGCAGCGTCAGCGTGTGGACGCCCCGAACGGAAGCTTCGAACCACGGACTCCACTGCTGCCAGCGGGTTTCACCGCTGCGCTGAAGGAAGCGGCCCGCCGGGGCGCCGTCCAGCAGCACCTCCGCCCGGCAGCGGTTGAAGGCGGCGGTATACATCAATCGCGCCGCGATGCCCTCATACCGCAGCACCGCCTCCGCGCCGGCCTTGTTGGTGTAAACAAGCGTGCCGCGCCAGGCCTGAGAGAACTGGAGGTCGCGGATCCAGGCGCCGCGGAATCGCAGCGAGGCAGACGTATCGTCGTGAACGCCCGGGGCGGCGGCGGGCGGTTCCACCTCCCGGCACCCGCCCGGCCGCCAGCGCCGGAGTTCCACCCCGCCGAATTCGTGCACCCGCTCCATGCAGCTCTCGAGGAACTGCCTCTCCTGCACGCTGCGGGGCGGACGTCCGCCCTCGGGCGCGGGGGCGATGACGAAATCGATCCGGCGCCCGCGCATCAGCCGCTCCAGCGCCGCGGCGTCCGAGGCCTCCCGCAGCGCCTTCCAGAAAAACGGGCTGTGCCACGTGGCCGTGAAGGCCCTTCCGCGGAAGTCGCCGATCGCATTGCCGTCGAACCACGCCACGCGCGCATGCGGCGCGTGCTGGTTGAGCCACTCCACCAGCTTGCGTTCGGGAGCATGGCCCCGCAGGTACGCGTCCCGCTCCGGCTCGCTCCATGTGGCGGTCCAGAAGTCTCCGTGGTAGTAGCCTGCGGCAGGCAGCAGCCGCAGGTGGAGCAGCAGGAGGATGGCGAAACCCGCTGTGACCGCCGCCGCAGCCGCGCGCCCCCCGGTGGACTCCCGAAGCGCGTGCGCCCCCGCCACAACCAGAAGCGGTAGCACCGGATAAAGGTAGCGCAGATTGGACTGGCCGAGGAAGCTGATCACGCCGCCCGCCAGCGCCACAACCAACATGACGGTCCACTCTCGCGGCCACCGCGGACGCCAGGCAACAACGCACACGATCACGAGCGCGAACAGCAGAAATCCCGCTGCGCCGTCCCACCCTTCGATGAACCGCTTCGAATGGAACGTCAGGTCGTAGAGCGTGGTCCAGCCGGGCGGCGTCTCAAACCGCGTGTCGCGGAAGTTGGCCGCTTCGAAATGGGGCGAACGGAATGCGGCGTTGAAGAACGGGAAGAACGGGTTGCCAGTCCGCAGCCAGGCATTCGCATACGGGAACAGACCCACTGGCAGCGCAAACGCCAACGCTTTTCCAGCGCGGCGCGGTCCCGCCAGCCACACCGCCCCTGCGGCCAGCGGCGCCAGAAAGGCCAGCGCGCCGAACTTCGTCGCCGCCGCCATGCCCGCCAGCAGCCCGAAAGCGAGCCGCGCTCTGCCACTCTCCAGACGGCTCCCGGCCAGCACCAGCGCCGCCGCCGTCAGCCAGAGCGCCGTGGCGTTTTCCACAAACAACGACCCCGTCACGTGCTGCACCAGCGGCGTAGAGACAAACGCGCCGGCCAGCATCGCCGCCGGCCATGGCCCCAGAGCGGCCGCCGCGCGCTCCGCCACCATGCACGCGATCAGCCCCAGCAGCAGCAGGTTCATCAGCCGCGCGCCCGGCTCGCCGCCCGTCATCCACCCGATGGTCCACACCCAGTCGCCGCCCATCGGCATCAGCGCCCAGGCGAACTCGGCCGGATCGAAGGGCCAGCGGTGTTCCGCCGCCATGCGCGCCGGGATTACCATGTGCATGGCCAGGCCGTCAGCGCCGATCTCCGGCTTCAACGCCACCAGCCAGTGGGCGAACAGCGGCAGCATTCCGGCGCACCAGGCGGCCGCCACGCTTCGCGAACCCAGCCGCGGCAGTTGGATGCGCGGGCGCCATCCGCGCTGCCATGCCCATGCAACAGCGGCGCCCGGCAGAAGCCAGTACAACCAGCGGTAGTGCAACGGCAAAGCGGCGCTCCACATGACGGCCGAGGCCCACGCCGCCAGCCCCAGCGTGACTTGCATGGCGAACGCTGTCTGCACCTCGTCCTGCGCCCGCGGCCACAGCAGCCATCCGGCGGCCCACGCGCCCGCTATCGCCCAGATCACCGCCACGACGGCCACGGGGCCCGCCGCGACCGCGGTGAACACGGCCGCTCCGGCGGCCAGCCACAGCGGGGCGCGCGGCGCATGCAGCAGGATGGCAAAGCCCGCTGCCGCCCCGTAAATGCCGGCAAAGATCAGGAACCGCCGCCAGCCCTCCGCGGGCCACATGGGCTGCGCCAGCAGCCCGTGAACGGCCGAGCCGGCAAGGCACGCCGCGGCTGTCAACAGCAGCACGGCGGGCAGGGCGTAGCGTTTCAGCACCAGACCCTATTGTTATCCGAAGCGGGCGGGCCCCACGCGGCTCCAGTCCGCTGACCGCTCCTTGCGGGCGCTTCGCGCCCTTCAGCCGCGGCTCAGAAGGCGCTTCGCGTCCATGCAGTGGCTGCACGGGACATGGTGTGCCGCCGACTCGGGCCGCGGCCGGGGATCAGCTATTCAGGCGCCGGTTCAGCCGTTCAATGGCTTCGTCGATCTCTTCCGGGCTCTTGTAACCGATGGTCATCGAGTCCACCGTGCCCAGGCCAGCCACAAAGCGGATGGAGGCGTCGCGCTGCTCGGGCGTCTTGAACGCCCCTTCGCCGATGATTTTCATTCCGATCACGCCCGTGCCCTGCTTATGCACCGCGGCGATGCGCTCCACCACCTCGTGGACATCGCCGCGGCCGTATTCGGCGCCCTCGATGTTGTCCATGCGCGTGCCGTCGTGGTTGACGCGCAACAGCGCCACGTCCAGCCAGCGGTTGCCCGGAAAGCGGCGCAGCGGCAACAGTCCGTGGCAGGAGGCGCCGTGCGCCAGAAGCATCTTCTTGACCTTGGCTTCCGACATATCGTCCCGCAGGCGCTCCAGGTCTTCCGGCCACGATTCGCGCCGGACGCAGTGGATCAGCAGGATGTCCAGGTACTCGGTTTGCAGCTCCCGGCGGAAGCGGTCGAACGCAGCCTGGAAATTGCCCGCGTCGGCCAGGCGGATCTTGGTCATCAGGCGGTAGGAGTCCCGGGGCAGGCCTTTGAGGGCTTCGCCCAGCATGGCGGGCATCCCGCGGTAGTTGTCGGCGGTCTCGAAGAAGCGGATGCCCCGGTCGTAAGCGTGGCGCACCAGCCGGGTGAACTGCTCCTGCCCGAGCTCCCGCTGCACGCGCCCGCCGAACGTGCCGGTGCCGAAAGCGAGCCGGGTCACCTTGACGCCGGAGCGGCCGAGCTCCACCCAATCGGTGGCGGATCTCTTTGTTGGCGCGGCGGCCGCGGGCAGGCCCGCGCCGGCTGCCAGCGAGCCAACGCTTTTCAGGAAATCACGGCGGTTTGGCGTCCAGGGCATCGTTTGTTCTCCTTTTGGTCCAGTTACGGGAACCATATCACAGAGTGGCCGGACACGGAAGGGCAGGTGCCGGCCGCGGCGTCCGGGATGTTCCGGGCCGGCTGGTTGCCGGCGCGCGCGGGGCAAAAACAAGGGAAAGCTGAGTCTCTGGCAGGGGGTGGCGGATCAGAATAGATAGCTGGCATAACCTTTTGCCTGCCCCTGTCGTCATAGCTAACTGAAAGAATTCTGCCTTCCGGGCACGAGGGGCGGCATCTGTCCCCAAGGACCGAGGAGTCGCATATGCAGCCTCAGTTGAATCCCAATCCTCTGAGCCAGCCGGAACAGGCGCCTCGTGTCATTGCGCGCCGCGGCCGGGGCCGTTCGTGGCTGGCCGTCCTGGCCTTTGCGGCGGTGGCGGTGCTGGGATGGCTTGCCTGGCGCCAGTTGAACCCCGCGGCGCGCTCCAGTGGGCAGGGACTGGCCCGGGTTCGCACGGCACCGGTCACGCAGGGCCCGTTGCAGAAGACCATCCGGCTGGCCGGCACGACCACGGCCGAAAAGTACGTCAGCCTGATCGCGCCGCAGTTGCGGGGCGGCCGTGGAGGCGGGGTCAGCGTGAACGTGTCCCGCGGCGGCGGAGGCATGATCGTCACCATCGACGTCGGCAGCGGCATGGGCGGCGGCGGCATGGCCGGCGGCGGAGCGTCCAGTGGCGGATCGTCTTCCAGCGCAGCCAGTTCAGCCTCCGTGTCCTCGACGGCGGGGATGGGGGGCTCGGGGGGAGGCGGCACCGGCATGTCGTCCAGTTTCCGCGGCGCCACCAACCGGTTTTCTTCTTCCCGGACGACGGCCGCCAGCTCTGCTTCCTCTTCGCGTGCTTCTTCCACCAGCAGCGCGTCGGCTTCGTCTACCTCTTCGTCTTCCAGCGGCAGTGGCGGTGGCGGCGGTGGCGGCGGCGGAGACCGGCTGAGCGGCGGCATGAGCGACTTCATGCAGGTCATCCAGTCGATGGCGCAGCCCGGGTCGATGGTGAAAAAGGGCGACGTGGTCGCCGAGTTCGACACCCAATTCCAGTTGCTCCGCCTTGATGATTACAAGGCCACCGTCGAGCAGGCCGAGCGCACCCTGCGCTCCATCGATGCCCAGATCGACGTGGCCCGCAAGTCATACCAGCAGACGCTGGAGCAGGCGAAAGCCGCGGTCGAAAAGGCCAAGCTCGATATCCAGACGATCCCTGTCCGGTCGGTGATCGATGCCGAGATTCTCCGGCTCAGTCTGGAACAGGCCCAGGCGAATTTGCGCATGGTCGAAGCCGCCATTCCGCAGCAGGAGATCAGCCTCCGCAGCCAGCGCCGGCAGTCCGAACTCGATCTCCAGCAGGCCAAGCTGGAGCTGGAGCGCGCCGAGCGCAACGTGGAGCGCATGATGATCCGCGCGCCGATGGATGGCATGTTCGTCACGGAGACGACGCGGCGCGGTTCGGAGTTCGGCCAGATCCAGGCGGGCGACCAGGTCTTTCCGGGACAGATGTTCGGGCGCATTGTCGACCCCTCTTCCATGCTGGTTTCGGCCACGGTGAACCAGGCCGATGTGGAGTCGCTGCGCATCGGCGCCAAAGCCCAGTTGCGGTTTGACGCCTTTCCGGAACTCGAGCTTCCCGGTCATGTCGTCGGCATCGGCGCCATGAGCCAGCCGGGGCGCGCCCGCGCCGAGTATGTGCGCGAAGTGCCGGTGATGATCAAGATCGAGAAGATAGATCCACGCGTCATCCCGGACCTGAGCGTCAGCGCCGACGTGGTGATCGATCAGACGGAAGACGCGCTGCTGGTGCCGCGCGAGTCGGTCTTCCGCGAGGCGGACAGCGAGGCTCCGTTCGTCTATGTGAAGCGGGGCGATACGTTCGAGAAGCGCCCGGTCGAGATCCGTCTGGCGAATTTCGTCAAGGCGGCGGTGGCTTCGGGCGTGAAGAAGGGCGAGCTGGTGGCGTTGGAGCGGCCGCCGCTTCCGAACAAGGGCGCGGAGGCGGTGCCCACCGTGATTCTTTGGGGCGCGTTGCCGGCGGCGATGCTGCGCCGCCGTCCGTTCCCCTGGCAGGAGTAAGGAATGTCGAAGGAAGTCAAGCCGAAGCGTCTCGGGCAGAACAACGGGAAAGGCCGCATCGCCGGTACTGCGGCATTGCTGCTGGTGTTGGCTGGCGGCGGGTACGCCGCTTACCGGTACACGGCCGCCAAGCCGGTGGAAGTGCCCACGGTGGCGGTGCGGAAGGGGGAGTTCGTGCTCACGGTGCGCGCCCGGGGCGAGATCCGCGCGGTCCGTTCCACGGTGCTGATGGCGCCGCAGGTGCCTAACCCCAAGATCGTCCGGCTGGCCGAGTCCGGCAAGCCCATCAAGAAGGGCGATGTGGTCGTCGAGTTCGACACCGCGCAGTATGAGAACTACTATCTGAACTTTGTCACCAACGCCCGCACCGTGGACAGCGAAATCGTCCAGACCAAGGCCAGCCACAAGATCACCGACGAAGCCGATGCCATGAGCCTGATGACCAGCGAGTACGACGTCGAGCGCGCGGAGCTGGAGGCATCCAAGGCGGAGATCCTGTCCGAGATCGAAGGCGCCAAGACGCGCATCGACGTCGGCCTGAGCAAGGGCGCCCTCCAGCAGGTGAAGGCCACGGTGAAAAGCCACGACGTCACCCAGCGGGCCGACCTCGAGCGGCTGGAGTCGCGCAAGAACAAGACCCAGCGAGACATGGAGCGGGTGAAGAAGTATCTGTCGATGATGATCATCCGCGCCCCGGCCGACGGCATTCTGAACGTGCTGCCCAACTTCCGCGCCCAAGGCAACTGGGGCTCCACGCCGCCGCCTTTCAAGGAGGGCGACAACGCCTGGACGGGCGCCCCCATTGCCGAGATCCCCGACCTGAGCGAGATGCGCATCGATCTGAAGTTTGAAGAGGCGGACCGCGGCAAGATCCAGCTCGGGCAGACGGTGAAGGTGCGCGTGGACGCCATCCAGGACAGGGAATTCGACGCCGAACTGGACTGGATCAGCCCCATCGCGTCCCTGAACTTCCGCGGCTTCGGCACGGCCAACGAGAAGCAGTTCCCGGCGCGCGCGACGCTGAAGCAGACCGACCCCCGCCTGCGTCCGGGCATGAGCGCGACGGGCGTGGTGCTGCTGGAAAGCCAGCCCAATGTGCTGCTGATCCCGGCCAAGGCCAGCTTCCTGCAAGCCGGCAAGCCGCATGTGTGGATCCAGAAGGGCACGGGCGCCTGGGAGGCGCGGCCCATCGAGGTCGGCAAACGGAACGACAACGACATCGTGGTCCTGAAGGGCCTGCGCGAGGGCGAGCGCATTGCGCTCGAAAACCCCGCGGAGGTGGCCAAGCGGGCCAAGAAGCTTTGATCGCAAGCGGCAGTCGGCCCGCGCCTGCGGCAACGCGTGCGCGGAGACTGCGAAGAGACGGAAGAGCATGAAAAAGGCCTTTTACAGAATCTTGTTGCTGGTGGCGGTGGCCGGCGCCGGCTACGGCGTGTACCGGTTCATCCAGGGATTGCCCTCGCGGCAGGAAGCCGTGCCCACGACGCGCGTCCGCCAGGGCGATGTGGTGGTCCGCAGCTTCGCCCGCGGCGAGTTGCGCGCCGTGCGTTCGGCGGTGCTCACCGCGCCCAACCTCTTCGGCACGGTGCAGGTGACCAAGCTTGCCCCTATGGGCGCGTTCGCCCGGGAGAAGGACCTCATCGTCGAGTTCGACGACTCGGAAGTGCTCTCGCGTCTCGAGCAGCGCGAGCTGGAGCTCGAGCAGGTGGACGAGCAGATCAAGAAGGCGCAAGCGGATCTGGCGATCCGCAACAACCAGGACCAGGTGGATCTGCTCCGCGCCCGCTATTCGGTCCGCCGCGCGGAACTGGAAGTGAAGAAGAACCCGCTGCTGCCCGCCATCGACCAGAAGAAGAACCTGCTCAACCTGGAAGAAGCCCAGCGGCGGCTGCGGCAGCTCGAGAGCGACATCAAGTCCAAGCAGGAGCAGGCGCTGGCGGAGCTGAACGTGCTGCGCGAGCGCCGCAACCGCAATCTGCTCGACATCAACCGCGAGAAGCAACGCCTGCTCCAGGTCAAGTTCCTCAGTCCCATCAGCGGGCTGGTGGCCATCAAGCAGAACCGCGCCGGCTTTTCAGGCATGTTCGGCACGCAGATTCCCGATATCCGCGAAGGCGACCAGGTGCAGCCGGGCATGCCGGTGGCCGAAATTCTCGACCTGTCCGAGCTGGAGGTCGTCGCCCGCATCGGCGAACTGGACCGCGCCAACCTGCATGAAGGGCAGGACGTGCTGATCCGGCTCGACGCCCTGGCGGGCAAGACCTTCCACGGCAAGATCAAGTCGATGAGCGGCACGGCCAGCGCCAACATCTTCAGCTCGGATCCGGGCAAGAAGTTCGACGTTGTCTTCTCGATCGACATGCAGCAACTGTTGAAGGAGCTCGGCGCCAGGCCTGAGCAGATCGCCCGCATCCTGGCCACCGCGGAACAGAACCGCAAGAAGCCGATCGTCCAGCCCACGTTCTCGATGTTCGGCGGTATGCCGGACCTGTCGGCGCTCGCCGCAGGCGGAGGGGCGCCCGGCATGGGCGGCGGCGCTTCGGTGTCGTTGCCTTTCGCTGGCGGTCAAGTGCCGGGCATGGCGGGAGCTGCGGGCGGCATGCAGGGCATGGCCGGCGGCGCGGGCGGCGAAGGCCAGGCGCAGCGCCGCGCGATGATGGGCGGCGCGGGCGGCGGCATGATGTTCGGCGGCGCCAATCTCAGCCCCGAGCAGCAGAAGAAGATGCAGGAGATCATGAAGAAGGTGCTCGGCGGCAAGAACATGATGGAGCTGTCGCCGGAGGAGCGCCGCGCTGCTTTCGAGAAGCTTCGCGAGGAGGCGAAAAAAGCTGGCATCGAGATGCCGCAGCGCGGCCAGCGCCGCGAGGGCGGCGAGGGACAGCCGGGCGGCGCCGGGGGCGCGGCAACGGCTCAGGCAGGCGCGCCCGGCGGTGATCGCGGCAGGCGCACCGGCGCCGGGATGGCCATGCCGGCCCCCTCGGGGCCCTTCTCGCAGAAGGATCTGGAGAACGCCAAGCTGCCCCCTCCTCCGGAGGCCAGCGACAACACGGAAATCCTGCTCCGGCCCGGCCTTCTGGCCGACGTCGAGATCATCGTGGAGAAAGTCACCAATGCCGTCTACGTGCCCAACCAGAGCATCTTCGAGAAGGACGGCAAGCCGGTGGTCTACGTCAAGTTGAAAGACCGCTTCGAGCCGCGCCAGATCCAGATCGCCAAGCGCAGCGAGACCGTCTCCATCATTGCGTCCGGCATCAAGCCCGGCGAAGTGATTGCGCTCCAGGATCCCACGATTTCGCCGGAGGAGCGCAAGAAGAAGCAGGAGCAGAAGAAGGGCGGTGGCGGCGGCGCGGCAGCCGTCATGCCCATGGGCACGAAGGGGGGCCAGTAAGCCATGACCGCTCTTCTGGAAGCCTATCTGCCCGAAATCTACATGGGGCTTTCGAGCCTCCTGGTGCACAAGCTCCGGACGCTGCTGACCATGCTCGGCATGATCTTCGGCGTGGGCGCCGTGGTGGCCATGCTCGCCATCACCGCGGGCGTCGAGAAGGAGATGCTGTCCTACATCGACCTGCTCGGCGTCAACAACATCATCATCGAAGCCAAGGAGGCCACGGACCGCACCGAGTTGCAGGCGCGCCGCGCCATCAGCCCGGGCATGACGTTCCGCGATTACCGCGCCATCCTCGAGAACACGCAGGGCATCGACAAGGCCACGCCGCGGAAGCGCTTCAAGCCTTCCAAGGTGCTGCCGAAAACGGCCGCCGAGCCGCCCATGCTGATCGGCGTCGAACCGTCCTACATGGACATCCAGAGCATCCGGCTGGTGGAGGGCCGTTTCTTCACCGACGAGGAAAACGCTACGGCGGCGCCGGTGTGCGTGCTGGGCGAATCGGCCAAGGTCAACCTGCTCGGCTACGAGCCCGCCGTGGGCAAGTATGTCAAGATCAACGACGTCTGGCTTCAGGTCATCGGCGTCATGGCCCAGCAGGCCGGCGGCGACACCGACGTGGAAGGCGTCGAGATCCTCTCGCGCAACAACCTCGTCGTCAGCCCGCTGCGCACCGTGATGTTCCGCTTCGAGGACCAGAACAGCTACCTGAAGGACGAGATCGACGGCATCTATCTCAAGGTGAAAAATGGCGTGGACTCGATTGAAACCGCCGCCGTCATCAACGCCATCCTCGCCGCCACTCACAAGGACGCGGGCGATTACAGCGTCACCGTCCCGGCCGGCCTGCTGGAGCAGAAAAAGCGCACCAGCGACATCTTCAAAGTAGTCATGATCTGCATCGCCGGCATCAGCCTGCTGGTGGGCGGCATCGGCATCATGAACATCATGCTCGCCACCGTGCTTGAGCGCACGCGCGAGATCGGCATCCGCCGCGCCATCGGCGCGCGGCAGTCCGACATCGTCCGCCAGTTCCTCACCGAGGCCGTCATGATCTCCATGATCGGCGGTTTCCTCGGCATCCTCTTCGGCGTCACTCTGGCTCAGATCATCGCCGCCGCCGCCGGCTGGTCCACGGTGGTTACGTTCACCTCCATCGCTGTGGCATTCGGCGTCTCTGTCGGCATTGGGTTGTTGTTTGGCATTTATCCAGCCGTCCAGGCCGCCAAGCTCGACCCGATCGAAGCCATCCGCTATGAGTAGTTTTCTGAAATCCCAGGTCAATCCCATGCGCAGTCTTGCTCTTTTTCTCGTCACCGCTCTTGTCGTGCCTGCGCAGCAGGCGCCTGTCTCCCCGGCGCCGGCCGCGCCCGCCTCCGCCGTCCAACAGCCCGGCACACCCGCCCAGCCTGCTCCGTCGCCGTCCAGCACCGCTCAGCCGCCGGTGGGCGCGGGCGCGGAAGCGCGCATGAACTTCGCCGTACAGGACGCTTCCGCCCCCTGGGTTGGCTCCGGCGCCTGGATGCGCCGCGTCTTCTCTCCTGGCGACACGCGCGTCACCGTCCAGCCTCCCGTCCGGCTGAAGGACTACGTGGTGGACGGCAAGCTCGTGCTTTCGCTGAAGAGCTATCTCGACCTCGTTCTGGCCAACAACACCGACATCGCCATCCAGCGGCTCTCCATCGAAGTGCCGAAAAACGCCATCCAGCGCGCCTTCGCCATCTTCGACCCCCTGCTGACCTCGAACTTCAACGCCACGCGCTCCAATCAGCCCGCCATCAACCAGCTCCAGGGCGCATCGGTCGTCAGCCAGTTGAATCAGCCCCTGAATACCCGCTTCCAGCAACTGCTGCCGACCTCCACTACCGTGTTCACGCAGCTCAACTGGTCCAAGCTCTCCACCAACGACCAGTTCGCCCTCTACAACCCCGCATACACGACCACCTGGCAGATGGGCTTCACACAGCCCTTATGGCGCGGCCGCGGACCCTACATCACCAAGCTCCCCATCACCATCGCCCGCGCCAGCCGCCGCCAGCAGGAGTTCAACGTCCGCGACGCGGTCCTGCGCCTGCTCGTCACCGCGGAACAGGCCTATTGGGACGTCATCAGTGCACGCGAGAATCTCAAGGTGAACATGGAGGCGCTGAAGCTGGCCGAAGCCGCGCTCGAACGCACGAACCGCGAGATCGAGCTCGGCGCCACCAGCGAGCTCGAGCGCTTCCAGCCCGAGCAGAACGCCGCCACCGCCAGAATCAACGTCACCCGCACGGAATACCAGTTGCGCCAGTTCGAAGACAACCTGCGCCGCCAGATCGGCGCCGACATCGATCCCGACGTGCGCAATCTGCCCCTCGTGCTCACCGAAGATGTCAGCCGTCCGCCCGATCCTGAACAGTACGACCGCGAAAAGCTGATTCAGACCGCCATGGAAAACCGCCCGGACCTGAAGGCGCAGCGCACGGGTCTCGACATCAGCGATCTTCAGATTCAGAACGCGCTGAACTCCATCAAGCCCGTGTTCAACCTCACTGGCTCCTACCAGAGTTACGGCCGCGGAGGTCCCGGCTACAGCCGCGCCAACGGCGCGCCGGTGTTCATCCCCGGCGGCCCGATCGACGCCTGGAGCATGATGTTCGGCTTCAACTTCAATACCTTTGCTTTCGGTCTTCAGCTCCAGCTTCCGCTGCGCGACCGCGCCGCCGCCGCCAACCTGGCCGACGCCGTGGTGAACAAGAAGCTCACCGCGTTGCGAGAACGCTCTCTCGAGCAGCAGATCCGCCAGGAAGTGCTCAACGCCATCACCAACGTCGAGAGCAGCCGTGAAGGCGTGAGGCTGGCGCAGATCGCCGTCGACTACGCGCAGAAGCGCGTCGAGGCGGACCAGAAGCGCTACGACCTCGGCGTGATCAACATCTTCTTCCTGCTGTCGGCGCAGAACGATCTGGCCAACGCACAATCGAACCTCGTCAACCAGACGGTCAACTACAAGCGCAACCTGCTCATCCTCCAGCAGAGGCTCGGCACGCTGCTCGAGGACCGCGGCATCGTCATCGACTGATCCGTTCTCCAAACCCCTAAGATAGGAAGGCGGGCCCGCGCGGCCCGCCTTTTCCGCATGGGCCGCATCCACGTCCTCAGCGATCAGGTCGCCAACAAGATCGCCGCTGGCGAAGTCGTTGAGCGTCCCGCGTCCGTGGTGAAGGAGTTGCTCGAGAACTCGCTCGACGCCGGCGCTTCCGACATCCGCGTGGAAGCCGAAGCAGGCGGGCGCCGCCTGATCCGCGTCGCCGACGACGGCTGCGGCATGATCCGCGACGACGCCCTGCTCGCCCTCGAGCGCCATGCGACATCGAAGATCTCGCGCGTGGAGGAGCTCGAATCCATCGCCACGCTCGGCTTCCGCGGCGAGGCGCTGCCCTCCATCGCCTCGGTGTCCCGCATGGTTCTGGAAACGCGCGCCGCTGAAGAGCAGGCGGGCGCCCGCATCGAAGTGGCCGGCGGCCGCATCCTCTCCGTCAACGAATGCGTCCGCCCGCCGGGCACAGCCATCACCGTGCGCGACCTGTTCTTCAATGTTCCGGCGCGCCGCAAGTTTCTCCGCAGCGAACAGACTGAACTGGCCCACATCGCCTCGCTCGTCACCCACTACTCGCTGGCCCACCCGGCAAAGAGCTTCGAACTCGTCCACGAAGGCAGAAAGCTCCTCGATGCCCCGCCCGTGCTCACCTCCTCCGAGCGCGTCTTCCAGGTCTTCGGCGCGGAGACGCTCGACGAGCTCATCGAGCTAGAGCCGCGCACGGCGCAGGAAGGGCGCTTCACGCTCTCCGGATTCATCTCGCGCCCGCAGGTGCAGAAGTCGAACCGCAACTCGATCTTCCTGTTCGTCAACCGCCGCCTGATCCGCGACCGCCTGCTGCTGCATGCGATCTCGGCCGCCTACGCCAACCTGATGCCCCCGTCGGCGTTCCCCTTCGCTCTCCTGTTCATCGACTGCGATCCCGGGGAAGTCGATGTCAACGTGCATCCCTCGAAGACAGAGGTCCGGTTCCGCGCTTCGAGCTTCGTCCACGATTTCGTCCGCGACGCGCTGCGGGAAGCGCTGGTGGCCAGCCGCCCCGTGCCCGCCGCGCCGCCCCCTTCCCCGGCGCCCACGCCGCCGCGCGGCGAGCCGCAGCCTGGCGCGCGCCTGCCTTTCTCCGAGTTCACGCAGGCGATCGAGGACTTCCGCTTCACCGGCATCCGCGGCGACGCGCCGCGCTCCGTGCTGCCGGATCTGCGCCTGTCCGAGCCGCCCGGTCCGGAGCCGCGGCTCGATCTGGCGTCCGCTCCTCCGCTGGAGCCTGTCCCGCCGGAGCCGCCGGACGCCACGCCTCCGCCGCCGGAGCCCGCCGATCTGCCGCGCCTGCGGCTCCCCGACACCCATGCGGCGATTCCCGCCGGCATTGCGCTCGACGTGCCTTCCTCGATGGCTTCGCTCGACGACGTGCGAATCCTCGGGCAGCTTCACGAGAGCTTCATCATCGCCGCCGGACCCGACGGGCTGTGGATCATCGATCAGCACGTCGCCCACGAGCGCATCCTCTTCGAGCAGTTCCTCGACCGGCTGCTGCGCGGCAGGGTGGAACAGCAGCGGCTGCTGCTGCCGCTGGTGGTGACGCTCACGCCTGCGCAGGAGGCCGACTACCAGAGGATCGCGGGCGAGCTGGAACGCGCGGGCTTCGAGACCGAGCCGTTCGGGCAGCGCACCATCGCCATCAAAGCCGTGCCCGCCGACCTTCCGCCTGCGGCGGTTGAACAGGTCTTTTACGAAATTCTCGAAATCGCCGACGCCGAGATGCGCCGTTCGACGCCCGAGGACTTCCGCCGCGCCCTGGCGGCGTCGCTCGCCTGCCGCGCCGCCATCAAGATCAATATGCGCCTGGAGCCGGAAAAGATGGAATGGCTGCTGCGGCAGCTCGCCGCCACGCGCTACCCGATGAGCTGCCCCCATGGCCGCCCGGTGGCGCTGCGGTATTCGAACCGCGACATTCTCCGCAGCTTCCACCGCATCTGACGAGAGCTGCGACTGAAGCGCCGCGGGCGCGAAAAGAGCGGTTCCCACGCGGGCTTCATGCGTTGCGCGGCAGCGCGGCTGGCCGCTTACTTCGGCCGGAATTCTGGCGAATCCCGGCCGCCGTGCGCGGCACAGAAACGGAATTCCGGCGGATCCCGGCCTGTGTGCGCAGCACACAACAATGCCGGCGCGGCCTTCACGTACGGCACTGATGCGCGCACGGCGCCTTCAGCCGCGGCAGCACTCTTCGCCCCGCAGTGTCACACCTGCTTGCGCGGTGCATCATAATCAGCGGGGGTGCACTGTGGCCGCTTTCTATCTTGCGTTGTGGGGGCTGGCCGGGCTGCTCGGCGCCTCGGCGATCGCCGCCCTCGTCTGGGCTATCCGGCGCGGCGAGTTCGATCAGCTCCGCGAGGCATCCCTGAGCATCTTTGACGACGACGAACCGGTGGGGAAGGTCACCGACCGGTTCCCTGAGAAACGGTTCTGACTGAGGACCCATCATGGCCGACAATCCCGAGACGGCGCCGCTGCCCGCGCCCGAAGAGCGCGAACGGCTCACGCGAATTCAGATCGACCGCTCCTGCCGCCAGACCGTGGTCTGGTACTACGCGAGCGCCGTGTTCTGGCTCCTGGTGGGAAGCGCGCTGGCGTTGATCGCCTCCATCAAAATGCATACGCCGGGCTTTCTCGCCGACTGGGAGTGGCTCACCTTCGGCCGCGTGCGTCCGGCGCACCTCGCTGCCATGATCTACGGCTGGGGCTCGATGGCAGGGGTCGGCACGCTGCTCTGGCTGCAAGCCCGGCTCACCCGGAACCGCCTCCCGTTTCCCACGCTGCTGCCGGTGACGGGGGTGATCTGGAATCTGACGGTCGCCTTCGGAGTAATTGCGATCCTGGCCGGCTACAGCACCAGCATTGAATGGATCGAAATTCCGCCCTCGACTGCCATTCTGTTCGGCTTCTGCATTGCGGTGATCATCGCAGCGTCCATCCGGATGTTCCGCAGCCGCGAATCGAAGCACACCTATGTCAGCCAGTGGTACCTGTTCGGGGCGATCTTCTGGTTCCCGCTGCTGTACGTCTCGGCGCAGCTCTTTCTCCACACGCCAGCGGCGAAAGGAGCGGTCAAGGCGGCGGCCAACTGGTGGTTCGCGCACAACGTGTTGGGGCTGTGGTTCACGCCCATCGGGCTGGCCACCGTGTACTACCTCATCCCGAAGGTGATCGGGCGGCCGGTGCACAGCTACCACCTCTCCCTGCTGGGCTTCTGGTCGCTGGCCATCTTTTACAACTGGGCCGGCACGCATCACCTTATCGGCGGGCCGCTGCCCGCGTGGCTGATCACGGTGGGCATCGTGGGCAGCGTAATGATGTTCGTGCCGGTGGTGACGGTGGCGGTGAACCATCACCTGACGATGGTCGGGCACTTCCACCACCTGAAATACAGCCCGACGCTGCGCTTCATCGTCTACGGGGCGATGTGCTACACGGCGGTGAGCTTCCAGGGTTCGCTCCAGTCGCTGAGGTCGGTGAACGAAATCTCTCACTTCACCCATTACACGATCGCGCACGCCCACCTGGGCGTGTATGCGTTCTTCACGATGGTGATGTTCGGGGCCATCTATTACGTGGCGCCGCGGCTGCTGAACGCCGAATGGCATTCGGCTGCGTGGATCCGGGTGCACTTCTGGACCACCGCCGTGGGCATGGCCATCTACTGGCTGGGTCTGACATGGGCGGGCTGGGAGCAGGGCAGGATGATGAACGATCCGCGCATTCCTTTCCTGGATATCGTGAAATTCACCGTGCCGTGGCTGTGGTCGCGCAGCGCCGCCGGGGTGCTGATGACCATTGGCCACCTGTCTTTCGCCTGGCTGTTCTGGAACATGCTGCGCCAGCGCGGCGCATATCTGCCCGGCCCCACGCTGCTCGTCCGCAAGAGCGAGCCCGAGGCCGTGGCCGCGGGAGGTGGTGAATGAACCGCGCGTGGCTGCTGGCTCTGGGGATCTTCGCGACCATCGTTGCGTCGGTGACCGGACTGGTGCTGTTGCCGGACAGGCAGTTGCGCGGCGCCGGGCCGGTGGAGGACGAGGACCGCGGCATCACGCTGCCCGTGGCGTATTTCGGCGACGCCGAAGAGGGCCGCAAGGTATACATGGATCTCGGCTGCATTTACTGCCACTCGCAGCAGGTGCGGCCCGAAGGTTTCGGCGCCGACATCGAACGCGGCTGGGGCATGCGCCGCAGCGTTGCGCGTGACTACATCCACGACGAGCCGCCGCTGATGGGCACCATGCGCACGGGCCCGGACCTGATGAACATCGGAGCGCGCCAGCCGAGCGCGCAATGGCACTACCTGCACCTCTACGAGCCGCGCGTCACCTCGCCCGGCTCCATCATGCCGCCGCACCGGTTCCTTTTCGAAGTGCGGCACTCGGCCGAAGGACTGCCAGAGGACGCCGTGCGGCTGCCCAATGAGTTCGCCACACAAAGACCGGCGTGGATCGTTCCCAAGGACCGGGCGCGCCGGCTGGTGGCGTATCTGTTGAGCCTGGATCACAACTACGAAGTGCCGGAGGCACGCTGAACGCCATGCCGGAAGAGAAGGACACGCAACGCAGCGGCGAGTACCGGCTGAACCTGGAAGCGGCGGAGCGGAAGACGCCGGACGTGATCCCGCTGCACCGCGCGGTGATGCGCGAGATGGCCGAGCCGCGGGATGGACTGGAGCCCGTGCCTGTGTGGCTGATCCTGGGCTTCCTGACGCTGGCGGGCTGGGCGGGCTGGTACATCGCGATGAATTCGGGCGGCTTCGCGCCGGACCAGTACAACGAGAAAGCGCTCTTTGCGGCGAAGTCGGCGGAGGCGCCGAAGCCGGTGGATCCGATGGTGCTGGGCCGCCGCGTGTACAACAACTGCGCCACCTGCCACCGGCCGGACGGAGGCGGCGTGGCGGGCGCGTATCCGCCGCTGGCGGGCTCCGAAATCGTGACGGGCGCGCCGGAACAATTGGCGGCGATTTTGTTGCACGGGCTGCACGGCCCGCTGCGTGTGAAAGGCGCCGGGTACAACGGCGAGATGCCGGAGTGGGGCTCGAAGCTCAAAGACGAACAGATCGCGGCGGTAATCACCTACGTCCGGGCGTCGTTCGGCAACAACGCGCCGCCGGTGGGCGCGGATCTGGTGAAACAGGTGCGCGAGGCCACCGCCTCGCGCAACCAGCCGTGGACGGAAGCGGAACTGCGCCAGTTCCGCCTCGGCGGCTGAGGCGCGGCGCGGGGGCTTCGCATGAATCCGGCAGCCACCGTCAGCAGCGGCGCCTGCGCGGCGCCTTCCTGTCACACGGCATGGCTGAGCGCGGCGCCCGCCTCGTGGTGGTGGCGCATCGGCATCTCGGCCTTTCTCGCCATGAACACGATGACGGTGGGGCTGGCCGTCAATACATCGGAAGCCAGCGAAGCCGAGCGGCACGGCATTCATCTCGTGCTGCTGGCCCTGACGCTGGCCGTGTTCGCTCTGCTCGGCAAACCGCTGCTCGATGGACTCGTGGAGAACGCCCGCTCGCGGCGGCTGTCGCTGGAGCCGCTGTTCGCGCTCGGCCTGGGCGGGGCGTTCGCCGCCAGCGTGCTGGCCACGTGGCGGGGCCACGGGGCTGTGTACTACGAGGTCAGCACGATCCTGCTGGTGGTCTACAGCCTGGGCAAGGTGGTGACGGGCGAGGCGGAGAACCGCGCCATGCAGGCCGTTTCGCTGGCGGCGGCGTCCTCGGAAACGTGCCTCGTGCAGGCGGGGGACGGGGCGCTCGTCGAGAAACGCGTCGCTGAGGTGGCGGCGGGCGATATCGTGGCCGCGCCGGCGGGCGGCGCCGTGGCCGTGGATGGCGTGGTGGAGCGGGGCAGCGCCTTGTGCCGCGTGGATGCGGTGACGGGCGAGAGCTTTCTAGCCGCGAAATCGCCGGGCGATGCCGTGCCCGCAGGCGCCGTGCCCGTCGACGGAGCGCTGTGGGTGCGGGCGTCGGTGGCGGGCGCGCAGCGGTCGCTCGATCAGATCGCCGCCGCGATTGAGCGGAGCCGCGCCGAGCCCTCGCCGCTGGAGCGCACGGCGGCGCGCGCGGCGCTGTGGCTGACGCCTCTTGTGGCCCTCTCGGCCGCGCTGGCGGCGCTGTACTGGTGGTTCCGCGCGGGCGCGGACGCGGCGCTGATGAACGGGCTGGCCGTGCTCGTCATCGCCTGCCCCTGCGCGCTTGGCTTCGCCACGCCGCTGGCGCTGTGGGCGGCGATGAGCCGGTTCGCGCTGCGCGGGGCGTATCTGCGCAACGGGGAAGCGCTGGAGCGGATCGCCGGCTGCGACGTGGCCGTGTTCGACAAGACTGGCACGCTGACGGGCGTCGAGCCGCGGCTGGCGGGGTTCGTTACGGCTCCGGATTGCCCGCTTGAGCGCGGGGACTTGCTCGGAGCGGTGGCGGCGGTGGAGAGGTTGAGCGGCCACCCCATCGCGCAGGCGCTCCGAGAGTGCGCCGCGGAGCGCGAGCCGCGGTTCGAGGTGCGCGCTGTGCGCGTGCTGCCGGGGCAAGGGGTGGCGGCGGAGGTGCGCGCACGGCAGGGCGGCCAGCAGCATGAGCTGGGTCTGGGGCTGGCGGAGAAGCTGCTCGCCGGCGATGATTCGGCGGCGTGGGAGAGCCTGCGCGAGGCTGCCGGAGCGGCGCCGGGTGCGCGGCTGCTGGCGGTGCTGTGGGACGGGCGCCTTGCGGCGCTGGCAGTGCTCGAAGAGGCGCCCTTGCCGGGTTTGGCGGATCTGTGGAAAGAGCTGGAAGAGGCGGGCGTCGAAAGCCTGCTCGTTTCCGGCGATGAAGCCGGACGCGTGCAGGCGCTGGGCTGCCCGGACGCGCGCGCCTCGATGCAGCCGCTCGAGAAGCTCGAACTGGTGCGCGCGCTGCAGGCGCAGGGACACCGCGTGCTCTTCCTCGGCGACGGCATCAACGACGCTGCGGCGATGGCCGCGAGCCACGCGGCGCTCGCGGTGGCCGGCGGCGCGGCGCTGGCGCGCAATCTGGCGCACGGAGTGTTGCAGCCCGCCGCTGTGCCGCGCATTGCAGAACTTATACGGATCGCGCGGGCGGCGCGGCGGCTGGGGCGCTCGAATCTGGTTTACGCCGCGGCGTACAATCTGACGGGCATTCCCGTGGCGGCGGCGGGGCTGCTGCATCCGGTGTTTTCGGCGCTGGTGATGACCTGCTCGAGCCTGATGGTGGTGTGGCGCGCGGCGGCGTTCCTTTCCGAGGATCTGGAGGCGCGGGCGTCATGAGCGCGTCGTCGCGATGGACGGCTCTCGCTCTGGCGCTGTTCATTGCGGGGCAGGGCGCGCCGTTCGTGTATCAACGCTGGCGGCTGGGGATGGCATGGCAGCCGGTGGCGCTGGGCGCGGCTCTGGCGGCGCTGGCGGTCTACTTCGCCTGGCGCGCGCGGTTCCTCCTTTCGGCGCATGCCGACATGCTGATCGTCATGGCGGCGTTCGGCGGCTTCGGCATGTGGCTGGGGGACCGCGTCGATCACTGGATCGATCCGAACGCTCCGCTGTGCCCGCTGCACGATGCGCGGGGCGTGCTGGCGCTGGCGGGCTCGTGGATGACGTGGCTGATGCTCGCCTTCGCCATTCCGCCGTCGGTGCTCTGGAGCCGCTGTTTGCAGCCGCTGCGCGCAAGCGCCGGAAAGCTGGCGTTCGCGCTGGCGCTGGACATGGGCGGGATGCTCGCCGGGATGCTCGCGGCCCACTTTTGGATCGGGCGCGCCTGGGCCGTGCGGATTCCGCCGCCGGAGCTGGGCATGCACCTGGCGATGCTTGCCGGCATGCTCGCCGGGATGCTGCCGGCGATGTGGCTGCGGGATTTCATTCTCGCCGCCTGGAGCCGCGGATCCCAAGGCCCGGCGCCGGTTGCGGCGCGCCGCTGAGATCATTGTCCCGCCGGATTCTCAGGAGGCGCCCGATTCGGCTGGCTTGGGAAAGACGGGCTTCCTGCTGGTTTACCATAAAGAGTTCAGGGAGGCCCGCCATCGTCAAAGCGTGCGTGCTCGCCTCGTCGAGCGCCGGCAATTCGATCTTTGTGGCGACGGAAAAGACGCGCATCCTCGTCGACGCCGGCATCAACCGCAAGGAGACGTTCGCCCGGCTGGCGGCGATCGGCGAGGACCCCCACAAGCTCGACGCCATCTTCATCACCCACGAGCACTCCGACCACATCGCTGGTCTGCCCGTCATCAACCGCAGCCTCGGCGCCCGCGTCCCCGTCTTCGCCACCCGCGTCACCGCAACGCTGCTCGATTGGGGCGGCTCGCCGGCGCCCCCTATGGAGACCTTTCAGGCGGGCGCAGCGTTCGACTTCCGCGATCTCCGCGTGCAGTCCTTCACCCTGCCCCACGATGCCGCCGACCCGGTGGGCTACACCTTCACCGCCCAAGGCATCAAGATCGCCATTGCCACTGATCTCGGCTACCTGCCCGAGAGCGTCAAGCATCACCTCCGGGGCGCCCACTTCCTGCTGCTTGAGTCGAACCACCATCCGGACCTGCTCAAGGTGGGGCCTTATCCGTGGCATCTGAAGCAGCGGATCCTCTCGCGGCTCGGGCACCTGTCCAACGACGCCGCCTGCGAATACATCGCTTCGGAGCTGCCCAAGGAAACGCAGATGCTCGTCCTCGGGCACCTGAGCGAGCAGAACAATACTGTCTGGGACGCCGAACTCTGCGCCCGGCAGGCACTGCGGCAACGGGGGCTGGATCCGAAACTTGTAGTGATGGAGCCCCGGTGCCTGTCTGAGATGTTTCATTTGTAAGAGATTTAGGTCATGATCCCGCGTTATACCCGCCCCGAGATGGGGCACATCTGGAGCGATGAGAACCGTTTTCGACAGTGGCTGGAAGTCGAACTCGCCGCGGCTGAAGTCCTGGCCGAACGCGGCGAGGTGCCTGCCGATGCGGCACGGCTGCTCCGCCAGCATGCCGCATTCACCGTGGAGCGGATCCAGGCGATCGAGAGAGAAGTCCGCCATGACGTCATCGCTTTCACTACTTGCGTAGCTGAGGAAATGAAGGCCAAGGGCCACGGCGAAGCATCCCGGTGGCTGCATTACGGCCTAACTTCTAATGATGTAGTCGATACGGCTCAGGCACTCCTTTTGAAACAGTCTGCTGAACTGATCGTGCGCGGGATCGACCGCCTGACAGGCGTCTTGCGCCGCCGGGCGTTCGAGTTCAAAGACACGCTGGCGATCGGACGCACCCACGGCGTGCATGCGGAACCGATCACGTTCGGCCTGAAACTCGCCTTGTGGTATGACGAAGCACGGCGAGCGCGCCAGCGAGTGGAGACGGCGGCGGAAGACCTGAGGTTTGGCAAGCTTTCTGGGGCGGTGGGCAATCTGGCCCATCTGGCGCCAGAGGCGGAACAGGCTATCTGTGAGCGGCTGGGGCTGAAGGTGGCGCCGATTGCCAGTCAGGTGATCTCGCGAGACCGGCACGCCGCCTTCATCAGCGCACTGGCGCTCGCCTGCGCCTTGTGCGAGAAAATCGCGCTGGAAATCCGACATTTGCAGAGGACAGAGGTCCGGGAAGCCGAAGAACCTTTTGCCGAGGGGGCGCAGAAGGGCTCCAGCGCCATGCCCCATAAGCGGAACCCGGTGGTCTCTGAACAGATCTGCGGGCTGGCGCGGGTAGTGCGCTCAAACCTCCAGGCGGCATTTGAGAACATCGCGCTCTGGCACGAACGGGACATTTCGCACTCCAGCGTGGAGCGGGTGATCCTGCCCGACTCCTGTATTCTCACCGACTACCTGCTGGACCGGGCAACCTGGCTGGTGGAGGGCATGCGGGTGTTCCCGGAGCGGATGAAACGCAATCTTGAACTGACCCGGGGGCTGGTGTTTTCCGGGCAGTTGCTGCTCGATCTGACTGCGGCGGGCATGCTCCGCGAAGACGCGTACCGGCTGGTACAGACTGAGGCGATGAATGCATGGCGGGAGGAAGGCGACTTCCAGGCCGCCATCGAGTCTCATCCGGACGTCCGCAAGTTCCTGACTCCTGAGCAGATCCGGAGCGCCTTTGCGCCGGAGCGGCAGTTGCGGCACGTGGAGGCCATCTTCGCCCGCGTCTTCGGCGCCTCCACAGCCGAAGCTGGATGAACATATTGAAACCTAAGGCTGTGATCTGAACTTCGCGGGTTCAATTCCGATCACTTCGGGTTAAACTATCAGCGGAGGCGTACTCGCCGGCGGTGCCTGCCGGCTTGCTGCCGCTTCCAGAAGACATGCGGAGTCCAGCCCCCGCCCGGAAGGCGAAATTCCCGGAGACGCCCAAGCCCAGGGCGCCGCAGCGGATGGCCCGTGTTCTGCTGGCGGACGACGACCCAACGGCCCGCCTGACGCTGCAAACCGTCCTGGAGGCAGGGGGTTACCACGTCGACTCGGCGGCCTCCGCCGCGGAAGCGGTCAGCCTGCTCGATCAGTCTGAGTATGAGCTGGTGTTGACCGATCTTGCCATGGAGTCGCCCGAGGCAGGACTGCGCGTGCTGGCTCACGCACGCATGAAGGACTACCGCCCGGCCACGGCGCTGGTCACTTCCTGGCGCGCCCGCTCTCCCCGGAGCGGCAGAAAAGCCCCCGGCCGGATGCTCGTCGAAGCCGAAGACGTACCTGAGCTGCTTGGCCAGGTGGCGAACCTGATCAGCTCACGAGCCTCCCGGCGCGTCCGCCCCACCCGGAAGGCTTAGAGCGGCAGGCCTTCGGAGCGGATCGCCTTCTCAAAGGCGTCCAGCGCGCCCGCGAAAAAGTGGTCCCGCGCCTCCACCCAGTGCAGCCGCTTTGGGCCCCAGAGCCGGTCATACAACAGTTCCAGTTGTTTGCGTGGGCCAAATTCGTCATTTGTCGAATGGACAAAGACCCTCAGCACCGGGCATTGATCCAGCAGGCTGTACTGCCGGTAGATCGTCGGGAAGCCCGCGACGATCACGCGCCGCGCGCCCTCCCAGCACCGCAAAGCAATCCTTGAGCCGAAGCTGAACCCTGCCACAACGAGCGGCAGTCCCGGGTAGCGCTCCACAAGAAAATCGCGCGCCGCGCGGGCGTCGTCCACCTCGCCCCGCCCGTCGTCGTGTTCGCCTTCGCTCAGGTGCACGCCGCGGAAGTTGAACCGCAGCGTCACGGCGCCCTCCTGCCGCAACGCCCTGGCCATGCGGTAGACCACCTTGTTGTGCATGGTGCCGCCTCCGAGCGGATGCGGGTGCAGGACGAGAGCGGCGGCGCGCGGCTTCCCCTGGCCGGGTTCCTCGAGCAGCGCCTCCAGCCGCCCGGCGGGTCCAGGCAGAAAGAACGATTCGATCCGCCTCGTCATCGTCAGTTCGAGCGGTAATTGGTGAACTGCATATCGATGCCGAAGTCGCGCTGCCGCAGCATGGCGATGATCTCCTGCAGCGTGTCGCGGTCTTTGCCCGAGACGCGGACCAGATCCCCCTGGATCGACGCCTGCACCTTTTTCTTCGTATCCTTGACCGCCTTGACGATCTCGCGCGCCTTCTCGATGGGGATGCCCTGCTGCAGTTCGATCTCCTGCCGCACGGTGCTGCCCGCAGCCGGATGGATCGCTCCGTAGGTGAGCGCCTTCAGCGGAACGCCCCGCTTCACCAGCTTCCCCTGCAGGATCTCGACCACCGCTTTCAGGTGAAAATCGTCCGAGGAGGAGACGACGATTTTGTGCTCCTTCTCGTTCAGTTCGATCAGGCTCTTCGTGCCTTTCAGGTCATAGCGCTGGCCGATCTCTTTCATCGCCTGGTGAACGGCATTGGCCACCTCGGGCATCTCGACCTTGGACACAATATCAAAGCTGTTGTCGGGCATAACGGATCCTCTTCGTCCACGAGCGCCGCTTCCGGCTCAATGGCCGAGCGCGATCAGGATCTTCTCGGAGATCTCTTCCACCAGCGCCGGGAGGCTCCGGTCGAGCGCCAGGGTAACGGCAGCGCGCACCGCCTCCGGGTCGATTTCCGGTTTCGCCGGCGGCGCCGCACCTGCGCGCGGCGGCTCCGGCGGGGGCGGCTCGGGGACGCTTTCGGCGAACAGCCCGCGGGCGAAGCGCGCCCGGTCGATCAGCGGGCGGACCGTCTCCAGCACCACGGATGCTTCAAAGGGCTTCTTGAGCACCGCGTCGCAGCCCGCGCGCCGCGCTTCTTCCTCGTCCACCGGCTCAAGCAGGCCGGCGATAAGCACGACCCCCGCATGGCGGTGCGTTTCATGCCGCTTGATGTAGCGGCACAGCTCGTAGCCGGACCGCTGTGGCAGGAAAACATCGGCCAGCACGAGGTCGGGCTGCGTTTCGTCGAGCCGCGCGACGGCCTCGTCGCCGTCGACCACCGTCACCACTTCGTAGCCTTCTTCACGGAGGATGCGCTCGCCCATCCGCTGGGCATGCGGACTGTCGTCGGCCAGCAGCACGCGGACGGGAACCGGCACGAGCTTACTTCTTCTCCTTGCCGTCCGGCTTCGCCTTCGACGCGGTTTTCCCCTTCTTCGAGTTCTTTCCGTCCTGCCTGGCGGGCGACGCCGCGGCGGGTTGAGCCGCCCCGCCGCCGGACTGTGCGCCGGCAGCGGACCCGCTCTGCTGCGCGCCCTGCCGCGCGTCGGGCAGCGTGTCGAGCGCCCTGCTCGAAGCTGGGGTCTCCGTCGAGATGGTGACATCGGTCACGCCGCCCTCTCCGCCCGTGACGGCGAGCACATTCGGCGGCACCGTGGGCCGCAGGCGCTCCATGGCGGGCTGTCCGCTCTTGGCCGCGCGGCTTATGTCGGGCGACTTCGAAAACGGCCCCCACATCCTCGCCAGCAGTCCCTTCTTGCTGGCGTTTTCCAGTTCGTACTTCATCCGCGCGTAGGCCACCGGGTCGGGCTCGGGAATGTCAGCCTCCATCTCTTCCAGCCTGCGCTTGGCCTGCTCCACCAGAGGACTCAGCGGATATTCCCGTACGATCCGCTGGAAAGTCGCGATGCCCTTCTGGCGGAAGCGCGGCCCCATGCGCAGGTAGCTGTCGCCCAGCCGCCACAGCGCCTGATCGGCGCCGCTGTAAAGCGGGTAGTGATCCGTCAGCGCCTGCAGGCGGTTCGACGCCGCGCTGAGCGAGCCCTTCTGGTGATAAAACGCCCCCACCCGGTACTCGCCCTCGCTGAGCACCTCCTGGATCTCGCGCAGCTTCTGAGCCGCCATCGGCGCAAACCGCGAATTGGGAAACTGCGTCAGCACCTGCCGGCACTCCTCTTCGGCGCGGAGCGCGTGCGTCGAATCGCGGTCTGGCTTCTCCATCTGCCGGTAGTGGATGTCGCAGATCTTCATCTGCGCCTCGGCCGATTCTTCCAGCGTCGGGTAGAACAGGATGAAGTCCTTGTACTCAGCCTCGGCCTGGGCGAGCGCGTGCGAGCCGCCCTCGCGCATCCACGAGTCGGCGATGGCGAGCTTCGCCTTCGGGAGGAACTCGGAGGAGTCGTAGGTGTTCATCAGCGTGTTCAGCGTCAGCCGCGCCACCTCGTAACGGCCCTTCTCGATGTCCTTGACCGCCTTGTCAAACAGGATCTTGTCCGGTTGCTGCGTGTCCTGTGTGATTGGGTTTTCGTACTTCTTGCCCCGGCAGCCTCCCGCCAGGAGCAAGCCAGCCAGGACGGCGGCGGTCCACCATGCCTGCCGTGTGCGGTGTCCGTTCATCTTCGGCTTCACCTCTGCGATCCAGATTCGTCCGGCTCGTCCTGCGGCCTCATGCACGGCGGGCCAGCGCGTTTTCAGCCGCCTGCCGCATGGCCGCCAGGGCCTGCGCGGGATCGGCCGCGCCCAGGACGCTCGTGCCGGCAACCACCCAGTCGACGCCGGCCTCTGCCACCATACCTACATTATCCACTGTCACGCCGCCGTCGATCTCAATGGCGAACCCGAGCCCCAGCCGGGAGCGCTGTTCGCGCAGCGCCCGCACCTTGTCGAGCACATACGGGATGAACTTCTGCCCGCCGTAGCCGGGGTTCACGCTCATCAGCAGGACGTAGTCCACCAGCGGCAGAACGTGCTCGAGCGTGGAAACGGGCGTCGCCGGATTCAGCACCGCGCCGGCGCGCGCGCCCTCCGCCTGGATGGCGCGGATTGTCCGGTCGATGTGCGGGCACGCTTCCACGTGCACCGAGACCAGATCCGCGCCTGCCTCCACAAAGCGGGGCGCGTAGGAGTCGGCGTCCGTGATCATCAGGTGCGCGTCGAACTGGAGCCGCGTTTTCTTCCGCAGCGACTCAAGCACCGGCAGCCCGAAGGAAATGTTCGGCACAAAGTGGCCGTCCATTACATCGAAATGCAGCATCCGGGCGCCGCCCGCGGCCACCTGTTCCAGTTGCTCTCCGATGCGCGCGAAATCGGCTGCCAGCAGGGAGGGAAGGATCTCGATCATGGGCAGGCACTCTCACTCTATCACGGCGGCGAAAAAGCCATCGCCGGGATCGCGGCCGGGCACGCGCAACGCCATCTGTTTCACGCGCCCTCCGGCGCCGCGCTGCACCACCTGCTCGTTCTCTTCCGGCTCCAGGGAACAGGTGGAATAGACGAGCCGGCCACCAGGCTTCAGGCATGCAAGCGCCTCCCGCAGGATCGCCACCTGACGCTCGGACTGCCGCTCGATTTCCCCCGGCGTGACGCGCCAGCGGATCTCCGGATTGCGTCCCAGCGTGCCCGTGCCTGTGCAGGGCGCGTCCACCAGGATTTTGTCGAACACGGGTCCGAACGGCAGTCCGCGCGCCGCGTCGGCCTGCACCCGCGGACACGGTGCGAGCAAGCCGCGCAGCCGCGTGAAGCTGGCATCGCAGGCCACCGCCCGCACGCCCGCCTCCATCGCCTGAAGCGTTTTGTTCCCGGGCGCGGCGCAGACATCCAGAAAGAGCTCGCCCGGCCGCAGATCCAGCCAGGGCACAATCGACTGCGCCCCCTCATCCATCCGCCGCCCGTCCCGGACTGCCGGCGCCGGCTCCTCCAGGGCCGCCTGCGCGGCCCGCCGCGCGTTTTCCCCGCCCAGCGTCCGCTTCCATTTCTCCAGCAGCCAGGCCGGCATCGAGTACTCCAGCGCCTCGTCCGGCCAGCGGGGCGGGATCTCCGGCAGGCGGCGCAAAACGGCGTTGACGAAGCCTGCGGCGGACCGCAAGCCCGCGCGTTTGACGAGTTCCACGCTGTCATTCACGGCTGCGTGGCCCGGCACGCGCTCCAGGAACCTCAACTGAAACGCGCCCATCCGCAGCGCGCGCAGCACGGCCGGGTCCAGCTTATGGAGCCCCCGCGCGGACGCCTGGCCGATCAGCCAGTCCAGTTGCGCCCGCCGCCGCAGCACGCCGTAGACGATCTGCGTCGCCAAAGCGGCGTCCCGGCTGTCGAGGCCGCGCAGCGCTTCCAGCAGGGCTATGTCGGACCTGGCGCCGCGGTCGACGCGCGCCAGCACCTCAAACGCCGCTCGGCGGGCCGGGCTCACACCCAATACAATAGAAGCTTGGAGCTCGAAAAAGCCATCTTGCGCCGGGTCGGGCAGGCCGTGGCGCGCTTCGGCATGATCCGCCCGGGCGACCGCATCGCCGTAGGCTTCTCCGGCGGCAAGGATTCCTTCACGCTGCTGTCGGCCCTGCTGCTGCTCCAGAAGCGCGCTCCCGTGCGCTTTTCGGTCTGCGCCTTCACCATCGACCAGGGCAAGTTCCTCGCTCCTGTGGAGCCTTTCCGCGGCTGGATGCGCGAGCACGGCGTGGACTGGACCTATCGCGCCGACACTCCGTCGCTCCGGCTCCTCAGCCAGCAGCCCGATCACGGCTGCGACCTGTGCAGCCGCTTCCGGCGGCGCGCCGTCTATGCGCTGGCGCGCGAACTCGGCGCCAACGTGATCGCCCTGGGCCACACCGCCGACGACCTGTGCGAGTCCTTCCTGCGGAACGCGATGTTCACCGGACGGCTGGCGGCTCTGCCCCCGGTTGCCTGGTCGCGCAAGCGCGAGTTCCGGCTCGTCCGGCCGCTGATCTACGTCACAGAAGATCTGACGCGAGCCTGGGCCGAGGCCTCCGGCGCTCCTGTCATCCCCTGCGGCTGTTCGCTGAAGACGGGTACGGTGCGGCGCTCCTTGCGCGGCATGCTGGCGGAACTTGAGAGCGACCACCCGCACCTGAAATCCACGCTGCTGAATGCGTTGGGCAACATCGAGGCCGGCCGGTTGCTCGATACGCGGTTCTTCCAGCCGGAGGAGGAGGGGCAAGGCGCGCCCGCCGATTCCTTGCCTGTCTTGCATGACCCCGCAGTCACCGAGTTGTAATTCAATCGGCGTTGACTCCGTGCACACGGCATCTGCGATAATTCGGTTTCCAGTTCAGGAGGGCGCCGTCCAGCAGGCGGCGGACCGTCAGGAACGCGTATGAGACTTCTACCGCGGACCGAGAGGTTCTTCCACTTCTTTATCGAACAGGCGGACCTCATCCATCAGGCGGCCGTGATCTTCCGCAAGGCCGTGGAGAACGGCGCCGGCTCCCTGCACGAAGCCGAAGTGGCCATCGCGCGGCTGGAGCAGAAGGGCGACGAGATCATCCACGAGGTGTTCACGCGGCTCAATCAGACCTTCATCACTCCCATCGATCCCGAGGACATCCACTCGCTTGCATCGCACATGGACGACGTGCTGGACGCGATGGAAGAGGCCGCTCACCGGATCGTCGCCTACAAGATCGCCTCCATCCCTCCTCCCGTCGTCCAGGTCGCGCATATCCTGGAGAACTGCGCCGGCGTGCTCCAGAAGGCCTTCGCCGCGCTGGCGGAAGACAAGCCGCTGCTGGAACACGCGATCGAGATCAACCGTCTGGAGGACCAGGCCGACCACCTGATCCGCGCGGCCATCGCGGATCTGTTCGAGACGGAAAAGGACCCGATCACCCTGATCAAGCTCAAGGAGATCTACGAATACCTCGAACTGGCCACAGATTACAGTGAAGACGTCGCCGACGCGCTCCAGAACGTGATTGTGAAGAACGGCTGAATCCGGCTCATGGACTCCGCTCTGTTGCTGGTCTCCTTCATCGTCCTGGTCGCGCTTGTCTTCGACTTCATCAACGGTTTTCACGACGCCGCCAACTCGGTGGCCACGGTTGTGGCCACGCGGGTGCTGTCGCCTTTTCAGGCCGTATTGTGGGCGGCATTCTGGAACTTCATTGCCGCCATCCCGTTGCTGTTCTTCCATGAGGCGGGCGTGGCCAAAACCGTCGGCGCGGGCATGGTGGATATCCGGCTGGTCACGGAGATGGTCGTGCTGGCGGGGCTGATCGGGGCGATCTTCTGGAACCTGTTCACCTGGTATTACGGACTTCCTTCCAGCTCCTCGCACGCGCTGATCGGAGGTTACGCGGGCGCCACCATGGCGAAAGTGGCCTCGACACGCGGAGTCGCCTTCGCGCTCGACGCCATTGTTCCGTCGGGATGGATCTCCACGGTGGCGTTCATCTTCATCGCGCCGCTGATCGGCCTGTGTCTGGGATATCTGCTGATGGTTCTGGTGTTCTGGATGTTCCGGCGCTCCTCGCCGCGGCGCATGGACCGCTGGTTCCGGCGCTTGCAACTCGTCAGCTCCGGCCTGTTCAGCTATTCGCACGGCGCCAATGACGCACAGAAGACGATGGGCATCATCACCAGCGTGCTGGTCGCCGCCGGATATTTGAAACAGTTCGACGTGCAGTGGTGGGTGGTGCTGTCGGCGCACGCCGCCATCGCCCTGGGCACGATGAGCGGCGGCTGGCGCATCGTGCACACTATGGGAGCGCGGCTCACCAGGCTGAAGCCCCGGGGCGGATTCTGCGCCGAAACCGCAGGCGCCATCGCCATCCTTTTGCCCACCTACCTCAAAGTGCCCGTGTCCACCACTCACGTGATCACCGGCGCCATCGCCGGCGTCGGCTCCATCCAGCGTCTCAAAGCCGTGCGCTGGGGGCTCGCGGCCAACATTCTGTGGGCGTGGGTGCTCACCATTCCGATGTCGGCGCTGGTCGGCGCCTTCAGTTTCCTCCTCATCTACTGGCTGACAGGACGGGCCTGATACCATGCAGGGCCGGCCGCCTACCGTCCGCAGTCCGCTGTTCCGGAAGATCCTGATCGGCGCCAGCCTGCTCGTTCTGGCCATGGGAGGGTTGACGGACCTGCTGATGTCGCGCTACACGCAGCAGAGTGAAGAGGCGGCCGTGCAAAGGAGCCTCCATGCGGCCGCGCAGGTGCTCTGCCGCGAGATCGAGTCGCTGCTGCCCGCTGCGCTGCCGGAGTGGGTGCGCGACACCGATAGGCGCCTGGCGGCGCGGGTCACCGTCGTGGCCGCCGACGGCGCGGTCCTGGCCGAATCGCGCCGCGAAGCCGCCTCCATGGAAAACCACGCCCACAGGCCGGAGATTGAATCCGCGATGCGTTCGGGCATCGGCGTCGCCAAACGGCACAGCACCAGTGTGAACATGGACTTCCTTTACCTGGCCGTGCCGGCCCGGCTCAGCGGCGGGCAGCCGGTTCTGCTGCGCCTCGCAGCGCCGCTGGAAACCATCGAGTCTTCTGTCCGGGCCAACCGCCAGCGGATTCTACGGACGAGCCTCCTGCTTGCCTTCGCCGTGCTCGTGGGCGCATACGTCTTCACCCGGTCCCTGACGCGGCGCATCCATCGCATTCAGACGGCTGCGGAGGCTCTGGCGGCCGGCCGCCTCGAAGACGGCCTCGCCCTGCCTGACTCCGGCAGGGACGAACTCGGCGCGCTGGCCACTTCGCTGCACCGCATGGCCGGCAATCTGCTGGAAATGGTGGATCTGGTCCGTGCGGAATCGGCCCGGCGCGACGCGATTCTCTCCAGCATGAGAGAAGGCGTGCTGGCGGTGGATCAATCCCTCCGCATCACTTTCTGCAACGAGGCGTTCCTTCACGCGGTCGCCGCGTCCCAGGGGCCTGAGCCGGGCACGCCGCTCGAACAGGTGTCTCCGGACACCGCTTTGCTTGAGCCCCTGTGGCAGGTGCTCGAGCATGGCGAGACGGTGCGCGCCAAGATTTCCCTGCCCGCCACGCCGGGCCGCAGCTACGAGCTATATGCCAAGCCGCTCGAGCTGAACCGCCAGAAAGGCGCCCTGGCGATCCTCCACGACGTGACCGAAATCGAGCGTCTCGAACGCGTGCGCCGCGACTTCGTCGCCAATGTTTCGCACGAGCTGCGAACGCCGCTCACCGCCATCCGCGGATACGCCGAGACTCTGCTGGACGGCGCCATTGACGACGCCGATCACAACCGCAAGTTCCTCGAAGTGATCCGCTCCAACGCCATCCGGTTGACGAACATCGCCTCCGACCTGCTCGTGCTTTCGGAACTGGAACAGCACCGCGCGGCGCAGGAGCCCGCCGAAGCCGTGCCGGTGCAGCCCGTCATCGAAGCGGCCATCCGTACCGTAGAGTCCGCGGCGCGCATCCGGAAGGTGAGCCTCCTGTTCCATCCCACGGACCTGGCCGTGCGCGCTCTCCGGTTCCGGCTCGAGCAGGCTCTGGTGAACCTGGTGGATAATGCCGTCAAATTCAGCCCGCCGGGCACGGAGGTGCGGATCACCTGCGCCCGTGCCGAGGATGGAATGGTGGAGATCCATGTGGCCGACCAGGGCATCGGCATTCCCGAAGAAGATCTGCCGCGCATCTTCGAGCGCTTCTACCGCGTCGACAAGGCCCGCTCGCGCGAAGCCGGCGGCACCGGCCTGGGCCTGTCGATTGTCAGGCACATCGCCGAGCTGTTCGGCGGCAGTGTGCGCGTCGTGAGCCGCCTGAACGAGGGCTCAACCTTCACGCTGCGGTTCCCCGCGGCATAAGGGTCCGGCTCATGCTGGATTGCCGTGCCTCCGGAGTCCTCCCGGCGCTCCGCGAGTTACCCTGAAGATATCCATGCGTCTTGGCATCGACTTCGGCACGACGCGGATCGTGGCGGCTGCGGCTGACCGGGGCAATTATCCCGTGGTGGCCTTCGAATGCCCCGACGGCGCGGCGCGCGAGTGGGTGCCGCCGCTGATTGCTGTTCACGAAGGCCGCCGGCTCTACGGGTGGGACGCCTGGGCGGCGCAAGGCGCCGACGGCGCCACCGTGATCCGTTCCATCAAGCGGGTGCTGGCCTCCTCGGGGCCTGAGACACTGGTGGAGCTGGCCGGCGGGACGGTCCGGCTCGCCACGCTTCTGTCGGAACTCCTCGCGTGGCTGAAAGACGCGCTCCTGAACCGGTCTTCGCTGCCGCGGCGCGGCGCCGACGCGCTGGAGGTGCTGCTCGGCGTGCCGGCCAACGCCAATTCCAACCAGCGTTTCCTCACCGCCGAAAGCTTCCGCGCTGCAGGCTTCCACGTCCTCGGCCTGCTCAATGAACCTTCGGCCGCCAGCATCGAGTTCTCCCACCAGCTCGGCGCCGCAGGCCTCTCCGTTCCCCAGCGCATTCTCGTCTACGACCTGGGCGGAGGCACCTTCGACGCTTCGCTGGTTTACCGCGACGGGCAAACTCATCTGGTCGAGGCTACGGAGAGCATTCCGACGCTTGGCGGCGACGATTTCGACGATGTTTTGGCCTCGCTGGCGCTGGAAAAAGCCGGACTGGGCGCGGAGCGCGACACGCTGTCGCAGGGAGAGGAGTTTCTGCTGCTGGAGGAATGCCGCGAGAAGAAGGAGTCTCTGCATCCCAACACGCGCCGGCTGATGATCGACCTGGACCGCGTGCGCCCCGGCTGGCCCGTGACCGCCGTGCCGGTTGCCGACTACTATGAGCAGCTCGTCCCGCTGGTGGATGAGACGCTCCACGCCACGGCGGACCTGCTTGACCGCGCGCCCTCGACGGCGCCCGTCACACTTTACGTTACCGGCGGCGCCAGCGAACTGCCGCTGGTGAGCCGCATGCTGCGCGAGCGCTTCGGCAGGCGCGTCAAGCGCTCCGCTTACACGCGCGCCGCCACGGCCATCGGTCTCGCCATCCAGGCGTCGGCCCACGCGCCGGTAGCGCTGCGCGAGCGTTTCACCCGCTTCTTCGGAGTCTGGCGCGAGGCCGAAGAGGGCCGGGTGATCGTGTTCGATCCGCTGTTCGAGCAGGGGCTCGAGCTGCCCGCGCCGGGCGCGCCGCCGCTGTGCCGTACTAGGCGCTACATGCCCGCTCACAACATCGGCCATTTCCGGTATCTCGAGTGCTCACACCGCGGCCCCTCCGGCGAGCCCGCCGGGGACATCACCTCATGGGACGAGATCCGCTTTCCCTTTGATCCCCGCCTGGCCATGGTGGCCGATCTTGACAAGGTCCCGGTGGAGCGCAGTGGGGAAGCCGCCCGCCAGTGGATCGAAGAGACCTATTCCGTGGATTCCAGCGGCGCTGTGACGGTCGTGATCGCCAATCTCAGTGCCGGCTACCGCCGCGAGTACCGCCTCGGCCAGTGGGCTGCCGCCCAGAAGACGATCCGCCGCACGCAACCCTCTATCCGCGCCCGCAAGCGCGCCACTTCCCGCTAAGAAACCAGGGACAGGCCCGCCTGGCACCAATTTCATCTTTCGAACGGGAGGACAAAGAGAGGTACAGCAGCCGGTCATGAAGCCGAACTTCAGCCGGAAGCATGAAAACCCAGGGGGCGCCCCCCGCCGCTGGTCTGCGCCGTGAACTATGGCCGCGTGAGCTTGCTTCTGTGCCGCGAACGGAGGGCGCAAAGCGTCCGAGAGTGAGCGGCCGCGCCGCGGCTGCGCCCGCCACGGCCAGCCCCGCCTGGACCGCTCGCTCCCGCGGCCTGCGGCCACTTCGCTCGCGGCACAGAACATAGGCGCGGCCCGCCTCAATCGCGGCTCCCCTCACGGATTCCCCAGGCTTTAGCCCGGGGGCTGGCATCTATGGCGGGCTTGTGGCCGCAGCAGGCAGACGCCCGGCGCGGCGCGAAGTCCAGACAGCGGCGATTTTCAAGACAGGTGCGCTGCACTGATCCAGAAGCATGAATCGGAAATGCGCGGTCTCTTATCGCCGCCCTATGGGAATCAGATACAGCGGCTCCTCCTCGCCCGTCATGCGCAGGATCCGCTGCACGGCGCGGTCGTCGAACGCGCCCACGGGTACGCCGCCCAGTCCGAGCGCCACAGCCTGCAACAGCACGTTCTGAGCCGCATGGCCCGCTTCCATCCACGCGTACCGGATGCCCCGCTGCTGGTACCGCCCGGTGACGCGCTGGAACTCGGCCGCAAGTGCGATGGTCAGCGGCGCTTCGCGCACCCATGCCTGTCCCAGTGCCGCTGACGCCAGCTTGCTGCGCAGATCGCCCTCCGCCAGGCGGATCAGATCGTGGCGGCCGGGACGGTACTTGTAGACGCCCGCCGGCAGCGTGTCCACCCTCCCCGCGCACAGAAACGTCTCCAGCGGATACAGCGCGCCGGCGCTCGGCGCCGTGCGGTAGCCGCCGCGCCCGGTGACGCCCTGGGCCGCCCACAGCAGTTGCGCCGCCTCCGCCAGCGTGACGGCTGCACGGGAATACTGCCTCAACGAGCGGCGGAACTGGAGCGTGCGCTCCAGTGCGACCGTCCCTTCCATGCGGGCTTTGGGAAGATCGATCCGGTTCTGCTCCGCCGCCTCCAGGCTCTGTGGAAGGCCGATCATGGCCATGAGGTCTCTCCGGTCCATGAGACGCCTCCTGAAGAATGGCTGCCTACTTCGGATAGCCCACCGTCTGGGCCAGGATCACGCGCTGCGCAGGCTTGAGTCCCAGCGCCTTCGCCAGCGGCTCATGGTCCACCGATCCGCGGACCACCGTGCCGAGCCCCTCGGAGGCGCAATACAGATACACGTTCTGTGCGATGGCGCCAGCGGTGACGCCGGACCAGACAGCCGATTGCGGATCCCCTCCGCTTCTGGCCGTGTCCTCGACGTAAATCAGGTTGAGCGGCGCGGTATAGACAAAGTCCTGCCGGCCGGCGAGCTTCCGCAGGTCTCCTTCGGCGGCCGGCACCAGCGTGTGCGCCTTCGCGTCGTAGCGAAAGGCGCCGCGCGCGGTGATCACGTACAGGTCGATGGGCTGCCGGTTGTGCGCCGAAGGCGCCGTGCGATGCCCGCTCGACGGGCGGTTGACGCCCCACGCCGCCCACAACAAATTCGACAGAACCTGTGGCGGCAGTTCCTTCTCGCTGAACGAGCGGACGCTCCTGCGCTGCGACAGCGCCTCCATGAGCGGCTTGCCGCCCGCAGTGACGGGTTTGGGCAACTCCTGGGCCAGCAGCAGCGGCGTGAGGCAGAGGGACAGAAGAACATGCGGCGCTCCGCGCATGGCGTGCCTCCGGGCAGGGAGATCTCAGGACTTTCCGGTCTCATTCTACGCCGGGTGGGCGCGGCCGGCGGCCCGGCGGGCTCCAAGGCGGCCCGGCTCTCAGAAGCCCTGTCCGGCCAGCCAGACCAGCAGGATGCGGTTCACCTCGTCCGGCTTCTCCATGTGGAGAAAGTGGCCCGTGTCCGGCACGCGGATCAGCGTGGCACGCGGGAAACGCCTGCGCAGACTCTCTTCCGTCAGATATGTGCTGGTGGCGGCGGCGATCTCCACGAAAGGTATGTCGATGACGCCCTCGCGCCAGACCGAGAGATCCGCCATTCCGCGCATGGCGCCCGCCGCCACATCGGGCCGTGCGCCGAGCATCACGGTTTCGATCTTGCGGCGAACCTCGGGCGCCGTGGCGGCCGTGAACATCCCTTGCACCATCTTCGTCCGCGCTTCCATCGCGCCCGGTCCTTCGAACCGCGCGGCCAGGGCTTCCAGCGGCTTCGATGCGCCCGGATCCGGAAAGAAGGCGTCCACGGCGACGATGGCCAGCACCTTCTGTGGATACATCCGCGCGAACTCGAGCATCACCGCGCCGCCCATGGAATGCCCCACGAGAATCGCCTTCCCCACCCTCTCTTTCTCGAGCACTGCGTTCACCGCGCGGGCGAAGCGCCTCATCGAATAGTCTGGCGCCGCGCCGCTGCGCCCGTGTCCCGGCAGATCCACGGCCAGAACACGGTAACGGTCCTTCAGCGCCGCTGTCTGCGCGTCCCAGAACGTGTGGTCGCACGTCCAGCCGTGGATCAGCACAATGGTGGAAGGGCCGCGCCCGGCGGCGGCGTAATGGATCCTGGCTCCGTCCAGCAGAGCAGTGCCGGCCAGCATGGGGAGGCTCAAGGCGAGGATTGCCAGACTGCGCATCTGCTGATTGTAGCTCTGCCGGCGCCGAGCGGCGGCAGCCCCCGGAGCCGGGACTGCCGGCAGCCAGTCCGCGCGCAGCCTGGCGCGCCGCGGCGCGCCGGCCTATACTCGGAGCGAGGTTCCTGTCATGCATGCTCATCGAATCTGGTTGCTTGCGCTTGTGCTGCTGTGGGCCTGCTCTGCGGCGCCCGCTGTGCAGGCGGAGAAGAAGATCGGCGTGAAAGACCTTCCGGCGCCGGTGCGCGAGGCCTTCGAAAAGCAGTTTCCGCAGGCCCGTGTGTTGGGCGTCTCGGAAGAGAAAGAACCGGGCGGCGCCGTGTACGAGATCGAGATCCAGTGGCGGGGGCGCCACTACGATGTGACCTACAAGCCAGATGGCGCCTCTGTCTCCGTGGAGGAGACCATCCCCATGGAGGAGGTCCCGGCCGCTGTGGCGGCCGCGCTGAAAAAGGAATTCCCGTCGGCAAGAGTCACCCGCGCCGAGAAAATCACTGAAGGGGGCGTCCTGAGCTACGAGTTCCAGCTCAAGGGCGGCCCGAAAAAAGAAGCCAAATTCTCCGCGGACGGCAAGCTTCTGGAAGCCGAATGAGTCGGCGCTTGCGGAAACAGGCGTGGCCCGTGCCGCTGTTGGCGGCATGCGGGGGCAGGGAATTTGCGCCGGGTTTGCGCGGACGGTAACGCCCTGGAGCCGCCCGGCCGGGGAAGAGGGCTGGAACCACGTTCGATAAGGGCTGGAAAAAGTGGTGCCAGGCGGGCCTGTCCTCACTTTTTTCGGGCGGTGCTATGGAATTTCAAACACCGCCAGCACGGGGAAATGGTCTGAGGGAAACACGTTCCCCTTGCGGTCCGTGATCGTTTCCGCAGAGACGGCTTTCCACGGAGCGCGGTAGAGAATCCAGTCGATGCGCCCGGGGCGCGGTTTGCCGGTGAAGCCGTGGAATGTGTCCTCCGGGCCTGTGCGCGTGGCTGCGTCGAGCCAGGCGTCGCGCAGGTTCTGCGCCATTACCTGATGCACGGCGCCCCCGGCGGGCGCGTTGAAGTCGCCCGTCACCACCACCGGCTCGTCATTGTCCAGCAGTCCGACGCGGCAGGCGAGCAGCATTGCGCTCTTCAGCCGCGCCGTTTCGTCCACATCGCGATGCGCCAAATGAGTGTTGAAATAGCGGAACCGCTTTCCCGTCCCTGCGATTTCGAACACCGCCCAGGTGACCATGCGGGGCAGGCTCATATTCCAGGAAACGCTGCCGGGTTTTTCGGGCGTCACCGAGAGCCAGAAGTCGCCGCTTTCCACCACGCGCAGCCGGTCTCTGCGGTAAAAGACGCCCATGTGCTCATCCTCGTGGCTGCCCCGGCGGCTTAGTCCGAACCAGGAGTATTCGGGCAGCTTTTCCACGATGTATTGGCACTGCTCGTAAAACAGCTCCTGCGTTCCGATCACGTCGGGCCGGCGCGAGCGGATGGTTTCCACCAGCAGATCGCGCCGGGCGGACCACACGTTGGCGCCGTCGCCGGGGTTGGGATAGCGGACGTTGAAGGTCATCACGCGCAGCGATTCGGCCGCGGCGAACAGGCTCGCCAGGTGGAGAGCCAGCAGGAAGAAGATCGACCGCATGTCTTCGTTATACAATCGCGGGCATGAGGATGCTGGCCGCGCTTCCGCTCGCGTCGGCCGCGGCTGCCGCGCAACCGCCGAAGGCGGCGGAGTTACCCCCGCGCCTCGAGCGGATGCCGATGGAGAACGTCCTGGAGTTCTGGTATCCGCAAACGCTCGATCGCGAGCATGGCGGCTACCGGCTCAATCACTGCGGGCGCGGCGAATGGCGGCCGCGGGTGGATGAGAGACTCCGCGCGCGCGGCGGCAAGGCGGGCGAATGGAAAGCGGCATATCACAGCCGCCGGGCGATGGTCGAGTGCCTGGCGATTCTCAGGGGGTTGTCATGATGAGATGGACTCGCAGGACGTGGCTGGCGGCGCTGGCCGTTCCGCCGCTGGCGAAAGCCGCCGAAGAAGGCTTTGTTCCGCTCTTTGACGGCAAGACCCTGAACGGCTGGATCCTGGTTTCGGGAAAGGGGCGCGGCTACATCGTCGAGGACGGCGTGATCGTCTGTCCCGAGGATGGTGGCGGCAATCTCTATACCGAGAAAGAGTACGCCGACTTCGTGCTGCGTCTGGAGTGGCGGCTCTGGGAGGGAGGCAACAACGGCATCGGCATCCGCGCCCCGCTGGAGGGCGACGCCGCGTACGCCGGCATGGAGATCCAGATCCTGGACGATGAGGCGCCAGTCTACCAGAAGATGCGGCTAAAACCCGCTCAGTACACCGGTTCCGTCTATGACGTCTTTCCCGCCAGGCGCGGGTACGTCCGCCGCAATGGCGCCTGGAACGAGATGGAAATCCGGGCGGAAGGCCGCAGGATACAGGTGCAACTCAACGGACAGCGGATCACGGACGCCAATCTGGATGATGTGAAGGACCCCGAGGTGCTCAGGAAGCACCCGGGCCTCCAGCGCCGTTCCGGCCACATCGGGTTCCTCGGCCACGGAACCCGCGTCGAGTTCCGCAACATCCGCATCCGGACGCTGTGAGGCGCTCCAGGCCGCGAGACCACCGTAGATGGAGGAGGAACCGGACTGACAGCGGAAACTCTTGGCATCGCCCTGGCGGCCGCAGCCGGCGGCGCCGCCGCCGTTTGGCTGGCGGGCTGGTTGCGCTCCAGCCCTTCGAAAAGAACCGCCCGACAATGGCGGCAGTGGTGCTCCCTGCTGGACGCGATGCCCGTGCTGGCCGGCGTCAAGGACCGCACGGGCCGCTATGTGTTTGTGAACCGGGCGATGGCGGAGTGGTTCAGGGCGCATGGCATGGAACTGGCCGGCCAGCCCGACGCGGCCGTCCTTCCGCCCGCCATCGCCGCCTTCGTGCGCGAATCCGAAGAGAGGTTGCTGCGCGGCGAGGAGCCGCTGCTCGAATCCGAATGCCATCAGGCTGAGTGGCTCCCCGGCTCCGGCGAGGGCCGGTGGCTGCTGAAGAAAGTCCTTCTGCCGGGTACGCCCTGGGGCGAAGCCATCCTGGTCATCGCCCAGGATGTCACCGAGCTGCATTCCGCGCAGGTGGAGCTCGCCCGGCAGCGCGATTTCGTCCAGGCTGTTCTCGACAGCAGCCGGGTGTTGATCTTCGTCCTCGACGCCGCCGGCAGGATCGTCCGCTGGAACCGCGAGTGCGAGCGCGCCACCGGGTATCACGAATCCGAATGCCGCGGCAGGATGTTTGCCGAAGCGCTCGGCGCTGCGGAGAGCAAAGCGGACTTGCAGCGCACCTTCGCTCGTATTCTGGCCGGAGAAAAGGTCGAAGGCGAGCCGGCCGAGATCCTGGCCCGCGACGGGAGCCGGCGCATGCTCACCCTCTCGGGCGCCGCCGTCCGCGATGACCGCGGCGACCCCGAGTGGGTGGTCCTCACCGGGATCGACCGCACCGCCGATCGGCAGGCGGAGACCCGCCGCAAAGACCTGGCCCGTGAGCTGGAGGCGATCTGGAAAAACAGCCTGGACGCGATGGCTTTTCTCGACCACTCCGGCCGGATCGTGGCGGCCAATCCGGCCTTCTGCCGGCTGACCGGGACCGAGGAAGAGGCCGCCGCCGACGCATGGGTCACCGACGTGATGACGGAATGGCCCGGCTTTGAATCGGCCGAACTGGAACGCTTCCGCGACCTCTTCGAGCGGCGCGCTGTCGAGCCCTTCACCACGCGCGAAGTGCTCCTCAAGGACGGGCGCCGCATCTGGCTCGAGCTGGCAAGCGCGTTTGTGCCCCGCACCGGCGATCGTCCGCTGCTGCTGATTTCGGCCCGCGACATCACCAGCCGTGTCCGCGGCGAACAGGAGCTTCGAGCCGCCAATGAGTTTCTGGAAACCACCGCCCAATGGGCTCGCGAGCTGGCGGCCAAAGCCGAGTCCGCCAGCGCGGCCAAGACGGAGTTCCTGGCCCATGTCAGCCACGAACTGCGCACGCCCATCAACGCCATCCTGGGGCTCCTCGAACTGACGCTGCAGTCGCCGCTCGCCGAACCGCAGCGCGAAAGCCTCGAGATGGCCCGCGAGTCCGCCGAGTCGCTTCTCGGCCTGGTCGAGGATCTGCTCGATGTAGCCAAGGCCGAATCCGGACGCCTGAGTTGTTCGCCGGCGCCCGTGCGCCTCCGGCAGGTGCTGAACGGGGTCATGCGGCTGATGGTCCACCGTGGAGCGGCGAAAGGCCTGCAAGTGCGCTGGCGCGCCTCCGGGGACGTGCCGGATGCGGTGCTGGCCGACGGGGCAAGGTTGCGCCAGGTGATCGCCAATCTGGTCGGCAACGCGCTGAAATACACCTCTCGGGGTTCCGTCGATCTGGAAGTGGACCGCATCGGCCCCCTCGAGTCGCCCAGACTGCGCTTCGTGGTACGGGACACCGGTTGTGGCATCCCGCCCGAGCGCTGGCAGGAGATCTTCGAGCCTTTCGTCCGTTTGCAGGAGGAGTCCGGCGCCGGCACCGGCCTTGGTTTGACCATCTCGGCCAGTCTCGTCGAATTGATGGGCGGGAGGCTGTTCGTGAGCAGCCAGCCGGGCGAGGGCGCGCAATTCAGCTTCACGATTCCGCTTGTCGAGGTTCCCCCGGATCGGACGCCGCCGGACCCGCCCGCAGCTCGTGAGATCATCTCACCGGCACAGCGCCGGTACCGCATTCTTGTCGCCGAGGACAACCCGCTCAACCAGCAGGTCATCGGGAGGCTGCTCGAGAGCCATGGCTTCTCGGTCGAACTGGCCCGCGATGGCCCTTCCGCCGTGAAGGCGGCACTGAGCGGCGCCTATGATCTGGTGCTGATGGACGTGCAGATGCCCGGGCTGGACGGCTGGCAGGCGGCGCAGGCCATCCGGGAGCAGGAGCCGCCGGGACGCCGGATCCCGATTCTTGCCATGACGGCCCGCGCCCTGGAGGAAGATGCGGCAGCGTGCTACGCCGCTGGCATGGACGGCTACCTGGCAAAGCCCGTCCGGATGTCGGAGGTGCTCGCCGCGCTGGCCGAGCACCTCCCCGCTCTTTCCGCGCCCCCCGGCGGGGCTGAGTCGTGGGAGAATCGTCACGTGCGAGAAACGGGACACCTGGAGCATCCTGTGAAGTACATCGATGTGGATGGCGCATTGGACAGGCTCGGCGGCGACCGCGCTCTCCTGGCCGAACTGGCCGGCCTGTTCTGCGAAGAAGGACCGCGTTTGCTCAGGGAAGCCGAACAGGCGCTCGCCGGCGGCGACGCCGCCGCCTTGCAGAACGCCGCGCATCAACTGAAAGGGCTCCTGGCGCAGTTCTGCGCCGCCGAGGCCCGGGAGGCGGCCTGGCAGCTCGAACTGGAAGCGCGCCGTGCGGATCTGCTGGCTGCCGCGCCTCGCCTGGAAACCCTCCGCCAGCGCCTCGGCGATGTCCTGCCAGAGCTCGGCCGCCTCGCCCAAGAGAGCTGAGCGGCGGCGCTCACGCCCTGGTTTGCTATATTGAAACTTCCTCTTCCTATGCAGCCATCGTCACCCATGGAAATCGTCTGCGCCCACAGTCCCGACAGCGACGACGCTTTCATGTTTTATGCGCTGGCGACGAAGAAATTGCGCAGCCGGCTGATCTCGTTCCGCCATGTCCTGAGCGACATCGAAACCCTGAATCAGAAGGCGATGGCCGGCGAGTATGAACTCACGGCCATCTCGTACCACGCCTACCCATACGTCGCCGACAAGTACATGCTGCTCGCCAGCGGTTCCAGTGTGGGCGACGGCTACGGCCCCATGGTGGTGGCCGCTTCGCCGATGGAGGTGCAGGACCTCAAAGGCAGGCGCATCGCCGTGCCCGGCAAGCTCACCACGGCCTACCTCGCGCTGAAAATCCTCGAACCGGACTTTGAAGCCGTCTTCGTCCCTTTCGACAGGATTCTCGAGGCGCTGCGCGACAAAGCCGTCGACGCTGGACTGGTCATTCACGAGGCCCAGTTGACTTACGCCAAGGGCGGCTTCCATCAGGTGGTCGATCTCGGCCGCTGGTTCAAGAGCGCCTACAATCTTCCCCTTCCGCTCGGCGCCAACGCGCTGTTGCGGACGCTGCCCGAGGAGATCCGCGCCGAGTGCTGCCGCATGATGCGGGAAAGCATTCTCTATGCGCTCGAAAACCACGAAGAGGCCCTGAATTACGCACTGCAATTCGCCCGCGACATGGAGCCGGTTCTGGCGGAGAAATTCGTGGGCATGTACGTGAACCATTTCACCGTGGATGCCGGCGACGTCTTGCCGCAGGCGGTCCAGAAGCTGCTCGACCTTGGCTTCGAAGCGGGCATCATCCCGAAGCGAGTGGAAGTGGAGTTTGTCCGTTAGGCGGATCCGCATGGCCCGTCCGGTGGCGCTTCTGCTGGCCTTCCTGGCCGGCACGGCCCTCTTTGCGCAGGAGGACTCGAAGCAGAAGATCCGTCAATTGCGCGATCTCGGCCGCCAGGGTTCTCCCGCCATCGAACGGATCGCCCCCTACCTCAACGACGCCGATGCGGAAGTGCGGCGCGAGGCTGTCAAGGCGCTCGTGCAGATCGGCACCCTGCGCAGTCTGGATCCCCTGGTGCAGGCGTGCCGGGACAACGATCCCGAGGTCCAGATCCGCGCTGTCGACGGCATCGTCAACTTTTATCTTCCCGGCTATGTGGCCCGCGGGCTGTCGGCCACGCTCCGGCGGGCGGGCAACCTGATCACCGGCCGCTGGTCCGACGGCGCCAATGAAGACGTTGTCGAGCCGGACACGCCGGTGCGCCCGGAGATCATCGACGCCATCGCGCGGCTGGCCGAAGGCGGAGCGTCGCTGGATGCCCGCGCCAACGCCCTGCGCGCTCTGGGCATCCTCCGCGCCCGCGGCGCGCTGCCGGTGATCCTGGAGGCGCTCCGCTCCAAGGACAGCCGTCTGATCTTTGAAGCCCTGATTGCCATCCAGAAGATCCGCGACCGCAGCGTTGCCGACCGCGTGGCCTTCCTTGTGCGCGATCTCGATGAGAAAGTGCAACTGGCGGCCATCGAGACCGCCGGGCTGCTGGGTTCGAAAGAAGCCGTGCCGCAGTTGCAGCGCGTGCTCGATTCCCCGCGGAGCAGGCAGGTCCGCCGCGCCGCCGTCCTCGCCCTGGCCCAGATCGCCCAGCCGGACATCCGCAACCAGTTCCTCGCCCTGCTCGGCGACCCCGATGAAAACGTCCGGGCCGCTGCCGCCGAGGGGCTCGGCCGCCTGGCCAACCCGCAGGACGCCGCCGCCATCGACAAGGCCTGGAGCGCCGAAAAGAAGATCCTCGCCCGCCTCGCCCTCGCCTTCGCCAAAGTGAGATTGGGCAACCGGGAAACGGGCAGCTTCAGCCCGCTGAGCTACCTCGTCAACAACCTCAACCAGCGCGCCTGGCGAGGCGTTGCCCTGCCGTATCTGAGCGAGCTGGCCCTCGACCGCGCCGTCCGCAGCTCCCTGTACGTCCTGGCCGGAACCGGCGCGACCCGTGACGAGAAGACGGGCATCGCGCAGGCCCTGGCCAACAGCGGCGGCGAGGATTCGGTCGCGGTGCTCGAAAAGCTCTCGCGTGATGAGGACGCCGAGGTCGCCCGCGAAGCGCTGCGCGCCCTGCGCATCCTCCGCGGCAGGCTCTGAAAAAGCCGAAGGCGGGCAGCCGGAGCTGCCCGCCTCTTGGCAAAAACCGTGGTCAGGAGCCTTACTTGACCTTCTTCTGCTTCTGCTGGCCGACGCGGACCTTGAACTGCTTCTGCTGCAGTTCCTCCCACGCTTTCCAGTCAAACCGCTTGGTCGCTTCGGCAAGATAGGCGTCGACGTCCGTGCCCTTCGGGACGACAGCCATCAGCGTCGCCACCTTCCCCTCCGGCGACGTGATCCGGAAACGGCGCACATTCGGAATGCTCATAACACCCTCAGGATAGCAGAGCCCGCAGCGCCTCCGCCACGTGCCCGTGCCGGAACCGGAACCCCGCATCCAGCGCCGCCCGCGGGATCACCCGCTGGCTCGAAAGAACGATCTCCGCCGCCTCACCCATCGCCGCCCGCAACGCCCACGCGGGGACCGTGAACATCTCCGGTCGGCCCAGGATGCCTTCCAGGGCGCGGGTGAGATCCGCGTTGCGCACCGGCGCGGGCGCCACCGCGTTGTATGCGCCCGCAACCTCCGGTTCCGTCAACGCCCACTGCACCAGCGCCGCAGTGTCTTCGATGTGGATCCACGGCACCCATTGCTGGCCGCTGCCCAGCTTGCCGCCCAGGCAGAGCCGGAACACCGGCAGCATCCTGGCCAGCGCCCCCCCGTCCCGCCCGAGCACCATGCCGAACCGCAGCCGCACCACCCGCACCCCCAGCGCCTCCGCCTGCGCCGCGGCCTTTTCCCACTCCACACACGTTTCGGCCAGGAAGCCTTTTCCGGGCGGGGATGTCTCGTCGAGCACCTCCTCGCCCCGGTTCCCGTAATAACCGGTAGCCGAGGCGCAGATCAACACCTGCGGCCGCTCCTGCATGGCCGCCAGCGCCTCCACCAGCCTCTGCGTGCCCAGCACGCGGCTGTCCCGGATGCGCCGCTTCGCTTCCGCCGTCCACCGCTGCGCTACCGTCTCCCCCGCCAGGTGGATCACCGCGGCCGCGCCTTCCAGGCTTTCCGCAGGGATTGGCGCCTCCGGGGACGGCCAGTGGAAATATCCGGGCCCGCTTCTGCGGCTGATCAGGCGGATTTCGTGGCCCCCGGCTTCCAGCGCGGCCCGCACCCGCGAGCCGATGAAACCGGTGCCACCGGTCATCGTGATGCGCATGGTCGTCCCGTCACCGAAACAAAAGGATCAGTTCCAGTCTGCTCCAGGCAGGCGATCTCCCGCAATTGCGCATCCGCATTCCTCTTGCGCTTCGTCCCCTCCAGCGGCATGCAGCGGGTGATCCCGAATACCGCCCGCTCCTGCCACGGCCGGTCGTGCAGCCCGAAGCACCACAGGATGTTCGTGCACGTGTCCGGGTCGCGCCCGTCCGTGGATGCGGATCATCGTTTCCAGCGCGTCCCGGCAGGCCGTGCAGGCGGCGTACTCGCGCTTGTCCAGCAGGTTCATCGGCACGATGCACGAGGAATCCACCACCTCGTACCGCACCCGCAGCATCTCTGGAACCGTGGCGTTCAGCAGGGCAGGGAAGCAGGCCGGATTGTCGTCCGCCACCACGCACGCGGCGCGCTCCGCCACACGGAAGAACGCGTCTTCCGGGTCCGAAAACCGCCGGCGCAGCGAGAAGCAATAGCCGATCCCCAGCCGCTTCAGCCGCCGCGCCGTCTCCGGCACGCCTTCCAGCAGGAACGTGTGCAGCCGGCCGTTGGCGTGCGGATAGGCGCACGTGACGCCTTCGTAGTACAGCACCGGCAGCGCGAGTTCGTTGGCGATCTCGACGGCGCGCGCCGGGCCGTGGTTGGACTCCACCCTGCGGTTGGCGCCGGCCCAGTACACCACATACGCGCCGTCCGGCCGCACGGGCGCGCCGTTCAACACGCGGATCCGCTCTTCCACCACCATCTCGGATGCCAGTTGCCGCGCCACCGCTACAATAAAGGTACACCTGCCCGCCCATGAGCGCCTGGAACCGGTGGAAACTGCTTTGGGCTTACCTGCGCGGCCGCGGCGCCGTCCACGCGCTGCCGGTCGAGTACATCGTCGAGACTACGGCCAAGTGCAACATCTATTGCCCGATGTGCCCGCGTGAAACGCACCCCCAGCCTAAAGAGGACATGGACGAGGCCATTTTCCGCAAGCTGGTGGCCGAGAGCGCCGGTACGGCCGAGCACATGATGCTCATCGGGCTCGGCGAACCGTTGCTCGATCCACGCATTTTCGACCGCATCCATCACTGCGCCGAACACGGCATCTCGGTGCTGATCTCCACCAACGGCACGCTGCTCGACGAAAAGGCCGCCGCGAGGCTGCTCGACTCCCCCCTGAGCCACATCACCCTCAGCTTCGACGGCTACAACAAAGAGACCTTCGAGTTCTACCGCAAGGGCGCGAAGTTCGAGCGCGTCCGCGACAACTTCCTCCGCTTCTGCCGCATGAAGCACGAACGCGGATCAAAGCTCCAGATCACGGTGCAGATGGTCCGCATGGACGGCAACCGCCATGAGGAAGAGGCCTTCCGCCGATTCTGGCAGAGCGTGCCCGGCGTGGACCTGATCCGCGTCAAGGACGACGAGACCAACGTGCTGGCCCGGCCTTCCGCCGCGCGCACGGGAGCGCGCCGCTGCCACTATCTCTGGCGCGGCGCCATGTACGTGAGGCACAACGGCGACGTCTATCCCTGCTGCCAGAGCTACATGCTCGACGGCGCGCCCATTGGCAACATCGCCCGCCAGAGCCTGCCTGAAATTTTCGACGGCGAGTCCATGCGGCGGATGCGCCGCCTTCACGCCAGCGGCAGGGCCTCTGAGATCGACATCTGCTCGAAGTGTTGCACCGCCATCCCCCATCCCCTGCTCGCCGCCGGAAGCCTGCTGCTTCATGGCCGCGTCGTCCGTGCCCTGCTGCCGGTGGTGGAACGGTGGGCCCGCCGCCTGCCGGGCGGCCGGCTCCTCGACCGGCCTGTCAGATCCAGCCCGCAGCCGCTCGTGCAGCTTGCGCCGGCTCCGGAAACAGCGGTGCGGAAGACGGCGCCGCCGCAAGCGCGGCAAGCGCCCTGAACGGGCGCGCACCCTCCACCAGGCGCAGCACCGCCTTCATGCTTCTCAGATCCGAACCCCACCCTGCCAGCCGTTCATGCCACTGCCGGCAGGACCAGCAGGCGCTCCATTCGTCCGGTTCCACCCGTAGATAGGGCTGCGCCCAGCCCGCATGCACCGCCGCGCTAGACCACCGGTAGTCCTCCGCCGCTACCGCCAGCCCCGCCCGCACCGGCGCCGTCTCCAGGTGCGCCAGCGCGTCCCACCACAGCTCCGGCGGCACGGCGGCTGCCCGCGCCGGACGGAACACCCGCCGCGGCCCCGCGTACCAGCCGCGCCAGTAGCGCCCGTATCCGCGGCACGCCTCCGCCACGGCCTGCCGCAATGTTTCCGGCGCCGCCTCCAGCATGAGATGGGCGCTCCCCGGCAGAAGGCAGAAGCCCGTGCAGCCGGCCCCGTGCCTGTCCAGAGCGCGCCGGAGCGCCGCCAGGAACACGAAACGGTCGCGGTCCTTCGGCCACGGAGGAGCCGGGCCCGCGCCCGGCAGAATCACATACCAGCACGGAAAAGGGCCTTGCGGCTGCAGATGAGGAGGCATGGCTGTGAATATAGTGGCCGCCGCCGCCCCGGGCTCTCAGCCTGATTCAACAAAATCTTAAACTTTTGTTTGAAACAATTCCGCCCGTCAGCGTTGCACCGCCGCGAGCATCGCCGCCACGCTGCCGTCCAGCATCCGGAAGAACGGCGCCGGGTACAGCCCGATCCAGAACACCAGCGCGAGCAGCGGCGAGAAGTAGACGGCCTCGCGCCAGTTCAGGTCGCTCAGCCGGCTGTTCTTCTCGTTCGAGAGTTCGCCCAGCATCGTCCGCTGGAACAACCACAGCAGGTACGCCGCCCCCAGCGCAATGCCCGCGCCACAGGCCAGCGCCCACCAGAAGTTCACTTCGTACGCCCCCCGCAGAATCGTGATCTCGCCGATGAAGCCGTTCAGTGGCGGCATCCCCATCGAGCTCAGCGCCGCAATCAGGAACACCGCCGTGAACACCGGCATCACCCGGAACAGCCCCCCGTATTCGGCGATCAGCCGCGTGTGCCGCCGCTCGTACACCACCCCCACAATCAGGAACAGCATGCTCGTCGAGACGCCGTGATTGATCTGCTGGATGATCGAGCCCGCCAGCCCCGCGTGGTTCAGCGCGAAGATGCCCAGCGTGCAGAAACCCATGTGGCTGACCGACGAGTAGGCGATCAGCTTCTTCCAGTCCGTCTGCATAAGGCACACCAGCGCCCCGTACACGATGGCGATGATCGACAGGCCCGCCATAATGCTCACCACCAGCGGATCCCGGCTCGTCTCCGGCAGCATCGGCAGCGAGAAGCGGAGAAAACCGTAGGTCCCCATCTTCAGCAGGATGCCCGCCAGGATCACCGATCCGGCCGTCGGCGCTTCCGTGTGCGCGTCCGGCAGCCACGTGTGCAGCGGCCACATCGGCACCTTCACCGCGAAGCCAAGGAAGAACGCCCAGAACACCCACCACGCCTGCCCCGCCGGCATCTGCGTCTTCATCAGCTCGTTCAGGTCCCACGTCAGCGTCTTGAACTGCACGTAGTGCTGCCAGTAGAACGCCAGCATGCCGAGCAGCAGGAACATCGACCCGACCAGCGTGTACAGGACGAACTTGATCGCCGAGTAGCCGCGCCGTTCCCCGCCCCAGATCGCGATGATGAAGTACATCGGGATCAGCGTCAGCTCCCAGAACACGAAAAACAGCAGGAAATCCCGGGCCGCAAACACGCCCAGCATGCCGAACTGGAGCAGCATGAAGTGGCCGTAGTACTCCTTCAGCCGCTCCGTGATCGCCGACCACGAGCACAGGATCGCCACCGCCCCCACCAGCGTCGTCAGCAGGATCAGCAGCGCTGCGTAACCGTCCACCCCCAGGTGCCAGGAAGCGCCGATCGCTGGAATCCACGGCGCTTTCTCCACGAACTGAAACACCGGTCCCGCCGGGTCGAACTGAAACCACAGCGGCAGCGAGACGAGAAAGCCGGCCAGGAAGACGAGATTGGCCCACAGCTTGATCAGCCGTGCATTGGAAGAGGGAAGAAAGAACAGAACCAGCAGCCCGGCAAGGGGCACGCACAGGATGAGCGAGAGCAGGTGATCCATAACGGCTGTCCGGTCAAGCTGCCATTCTATCCCACCGCGCACAGTTATGGAGTTGCAGGTCCGATTCGGGGCCGCCGGATCTCTTTCACTCCCGCGCCAGAATGCCCAGCGCGCGCATCTTCTTGTAAAGGTTGCTCCGCTCCAGCCCCAGCAGTTCCGCCGTGCGCGTGATGTTGCCGCCGGTCTCTTCCAGCTTCTTCAGGATGTAGCGCCGCTCGGCCTCCTGCCGCACCTCCTGCAGGCTTACCGGGCGCTCCTGAACCCTCTCGGCGGCGCGCCGCCCCGCGGGCAGCGGTATGTGGCGGGCGTCAATCCGGACCTGCGGATACATGATCACGATCCGCTCCATCAGGTTCTTCAGTTCCCGCACGTTGCCCGGCCATGGATACTGCTGAAGCACGCGCACAGCCTCCGGTGTCAGCTCCTTCCGCTTGCGGCCGTATGCGGCGGCGAACTCTTCCAGAAAATGGGCGGCCAGCAACGGAATGTCCTCCACCCGTTCCCGCAGCGGCGGCACCTCGAATGGAATCACATTGAGCCTGTAGAACAGGTCCTCGCGGAAGTTGCCCCGTTCGATTTCCTCCTCCAGGTTCTTGTTCGTCGAGGCGATGACCCGCACGTCCACCTGCACCGGCTGCACCGAGCCTACCGGTTCGATCCGCTGCTCGTCCAGCACCCGCAACACCTTGGCCTGCATGCGCAGGCTCATGTCTCCCACCTCGTCCAGAAACAGCGTGCCGCCGTCCGCCTTCTCGAACTTCCCCATCTTGACCACGGTCACTCCGGGTGCGGCGCCCGGCCGCTGCCCGAACAATTCGGTTTCGATCAGATCGTCGGGCAGCGCGGCGCAATTGACCTCCACGAAGGGGCCCTCGGAACGCGCGCTCTGGGCGTGGATCGCGTGCGCCACCAGCTCCTTGCCCGTGCCGCTTTCTCCGTAGATGAGGACGCGCCCGTTGGTGCCCGCCATCAGGGCGATCTGCTGCCGCAACGCTTTGATCGGCACGCTCTCGCCGATGATCTCCGGCCTCGGCCGCGCCGCCTGCCGCAGCTCCGACACTTCCATCTGCAACCGCCGGTGCTCGAGCGCATTGCGCAGCACCACAAGCACCCGCTCGATGGTCAGCGGCTTCTCCAGAAAATCGAACGCCCCCAGCTTGGTGGCCCGCACCGCGCTTTCGATGCTGCCGTGGCCGGAGATCATGATGAACGCCGGCGCGCTTGCGGGCGGCGCCTCCCGCACACGCTCGAGCACCGTCAGCCCGTCCATGCCCGGCAGCCAGACGTCGAGCAGCACGGCGTCGAACGGCTCTGACCTGAGCCGCTCCAGGCACTCCTCGCCCGTCGCCACGCCCTCGGCGCACAGCCCCTCGTCCTGCAGAATGCCTGCCAGCGTCTCGCGGATGCCTGGCTCGTCGTCGACAATCAGAATGCGCGGGCTGTTCATGGGTGGGTTTCCACGGAGCGCGCCCCGGCATCCTGCACCGGCGCGGCCGGCAATTCGATGATAAATCGCGCGCCCGCCGGCATGTTGTCCTCCACCCGGATCTGCGCGTTGTGCTCCGCCACGATGTGGCTCACGATCGCCAGCCCCAGCCCCGTGCCTCGTCCCTTCGTGCTGAAGTACGGCAGAAACAGCTTCTCCTTGTCTTGAGTGGAAATCCCGCAGCCCGTGTCAGCCACCTCCACTTCCACCGCGTCGCCCGGCAGCGCCCGCGTCTCCACCAGCAGCTCCCGCACCGGGGAGTCGCTCATCGCTTCCGCCGCGTTGTCAATCAGATTCACCAGCGCCCGCTTGAACTGCTCGCGGTCCAGCGGCGCCGCCGGCAGCTCGCCGTCCAGCCGCAGCCGCACCGTGATCCCCTCCAGCCTCCCTTCGAACACCGCCAGCGCCTCCCGCACCACGGCATTCACGTCCGCCGGCTCCAGGTGCGCCTCCGGGAACCGCGCGAACTGCGCGAAGGCGTCCACCAGGTTCTTCACGCTGTCCACCTCCCGGTGGATCGTCGCGCAGCAGTCCGTGATGATCCGCCGCACCTCCGGCGCCGGCGGCGCCTTCTCGATCTGGCGCAGGATCCGTTCAGCGCTCAGCGCAATCGGCGTGATCGGGTTCTTCAATTCGTGCGCGATCCGCCGCGCCACTTCATGCCACGCCGCTGCCCGCTGCGCCCGCAGAATGTCGGTTGTGTCCTCCACCACCAGCACGAAGCCCGACGTCGTAGACGCCTCCAGCGCCGCCACCGTCAGCGACAGGTGGCGCACGCCCTGCGGCGTCTCCACCTCGAACTGCCTCGACGCCGAACCCGTCCGCCGCGCGCGCTTCAGCAGCCGCAGAAATTCGCCTGCCCGCCCACCCGGAATCAGGTCTGTCAGCCGCACCCCCGCTTCGATCCGCTGCTCCGGCAGAATCTTCTGCATCGCGCTGTTCACCAGCAGCACCGTCATGTCATGGCTCAGGCTGATGACGCCCGTCGGAATGCTCTCGAGCACCGCCTCAATGAACCGTCGCCGCCGCTCCAGCTCGTCCCGGTTCGCTTGCAGGTCCTCGGTCATCTCGTTGAACGCCCGCACCAGCGTCGCCAGTTCGTCCGTCGCCGCCACCTGAACCCGCCAGGACAGGTCCCCTGACCGCACCGCCCGCGCCGCCTCCAGCAGCGCCGTTACCGGCGCCGTGATCTGACGCGCCAGAAACAGCGCCACCCACACCGCCACGAACAGTACGAACAGCGTGATCAAGAACAGCAGTTGCAGATAAAACCGCCGCGTCTCCTTCCGGCTCGCCGCCAGCCGGTCGTAGTCGCGCACCTGCTGCTGAATCTCTCTCTCCCGCGCCGCCAGGTCCACCGGCGTCCGGATCCGCACCACCAGTTGCCCCCCCGCCACCGGCGCCGCCGCCGTGTGCTCCGCCCCGCCCTCGGTCTCGCCGTCTCCCTGGCACACCGTCAGGTGCCCGCCATCCGGACGGATAAAGTGGATCTCCGCTGCGCCCGCCGCCTCGCACGCCCTTGAGAAGAACTCGGCCGGCGTCCCGCTGCCCGACAGAAATTCCCGGAACTGCACGCTGTCGGCCAGCCACCGTGCCGCCACTTCCGCCCGCCGTTGCGCCTCCGCGTCCATCGACCGCCCGATCTCGGCCAGGTTCAGCTTGATCCGCTCCGCCGGCCGGCTGAACCACTTGTCCAGGTTCCGGTTCAGCACCTCGAAGCTCCACAGGAACAGAAACACCGCCGGCAGCAGCGTCAGGCCCAGCGCCCCCACCAGAATCTTGGTCCGGATCCGCGTGCCTTCCACCCCGGCACGCCGCGCGAAGTAGAGTTTGATGGCGTCCCGGAACAGAATGAACGCCAGCAGCACCGTCAGAAGGAAAATCAGGCTCGACAGCGCCCAGAAGACGTAAGTCTGCTCCGGGCTCTCAGGACCCGACTCGCTCACTGTAAAGGAGCCCTGCCACACCACCAGGGCCAGAAGCACCGACAGGGCAATCAGTCCGGCGGAGAAGCGGAAGCGGTGGCTCAATGACATCGGGCGACCCCGTGCCTTCCATCATAGGGGGCTGCACCTGTCCGGGGGGACACCCCGGCGCCGGGACACCCTCAGAGGTTCAGATCCCCTTGACTTCATTCGTCAAGATTATGTTACGATAATCACAGCGTTGCCCCCAGTCTTGCAGGGGAGGTTGCTCTTTCAGCATGACTTTGGCCTCAGGGACTCAGGAAATATTTTGTGAGCCTGAGGAGAAGTGCAGGATTTTACTCGCGTTTCCGCGCGTAGGTGCCTGTACTCCCCGAGGAGGTGGTGTACACCCAATCCTCCGCGGGCCTATCCCGAATGAGCAGCCTCGTCAGCGAAGCATCCACACATTCCCATTGCTCGCGGCGTTCATCCATTCGGCCTGTCCATCGGTTGACCCGGTCTCCGGTCCAGGCTGCGTGTCCTCCGCGAGCTGTTCCAAGAAGTTCCTAAACCCAGGGAGGGATTTGTGACTATGAATCTCGCATCTAGCTTCAGGGGCGCCACGGGACGCTGGCTGGCGTTCGTGGCTCTTCTTGTACTTTGCACTACCTTTGCCGCCGCGCAGGAAACCACCGGCGGCATCCAGGGCGTGGTAACCGATCCGACCGGCGCTGTGGTCCCCAATGCAACGGTGGAAATCAGCGGCGGCCCTCTGCCCCGTCCCATCACGTTACAGACCGACTCGAACGGTCAGTTCCTGCAACAGCAGTTGCCTGTCGGCATGTACACGGTCACCGTCACGGCTCAGGGCTTCTCCACGGTTCGCAAGACAGACACGCCCGTCGTGCTCGGCCGCGCTACCCGCGTCGACTTCCGGCTGGAAGTGGGCAAGGTGACCGAAAGCGTCGTCGTCAGCGCCGAAGCGGTGATGGTCGACACGACTTCGTCGAGTTCGGCCATCAACGTCGACAAGACGTTCTTTGATCTGATCCCCAAAGGCCGCAGCTTTTACGATCTGATCAACATCGCCCCCGGCGCCCGCAATGAAGGCAAGGCCGGCGGCTTCCAGGTCGACGGTGCTTCGGGCTCGGAGAACGCCTACTTCCTCGACGGCGTCGAAGTGACCAACATCCAGACCGGCGTGCTCTCCGGCCAGAACCGCGTCCCCGTGGAGATGGTCCAGCAGGTCCAGGTGAAGAACGGCGTCATGGACGCCCAGTACGGCGGCGCCATGGGTGGTGTCGTCAACGCCGTCGTCCGCAGTGGCACCAATGAGTGGCATGGCCAGGCGGGCTTCTATTTCGACAACGACACCCTGTCGGCGCGTCCGCGCCCGACTCTGGAGATGGATCCGACCGACGACTCGCGCTCGCGCGTCCGCTACTTCCAGAATAAGCTGGACGATTACTCCACCTGGAATCCGGTGTTTAACATCGGCGGGCCGATCCTCAAGAACAAGCTGTTCTACTTTGGCGGCTTCATGCCCTCGCTGACCACGACGAACCGCCGCGTGACCTTCCTTTCGAACAACCAGACGGGTGATTTTACTTCCAAGTACCGCCAGCACTATGCCGCGAATAAGATCGACTATGCTCCGTTCAGCAAGTTGCGGATGAACATGAGCTGGGTCTGGAATCCGAACTACACGCGCGGCTTCCTGCCCGCCCAGCAGGGCACTGATTCGCCGAACCGGGACTGGGCCGGACTTGGCAACTACCGCGCCGGCCAGATCCTCTCCGGCCAGGCTGATTTCCTCGCCACCAGCAAGCTCATCCTCAGCTTCCGCGGCGGCTATCAGTTCACCAACTACACCAACAACTACGCGCTGTCGAAGACGACCTTCATTTACAGCACGTCCAACCTGATGTTCCCGGATCTGCCTCCGGCCGTCCGCCTCACCAGCACCGGCTGGGTGCAGCAGGGCACCTCGAGCACTGACTACGACATCTACCGCCGCATCAATCTGAACGCCGACGGCAGCTACCTGTTGAGCCTTGGCGGGCAGCACAACATCAAGGCGGGCTGGCAGTACAACAAGCTTGAAAATGACGTCAAAACGCTGTCCTTTCCGACCGGCTACTACCGGTTCTACTGGAACCAGTCCTGGCCGTGCATCACCAATCAGTGCGACACGGTGCCGGCCCAGTACAGAGTCCCGGGTACCAACCGCGTCCGTGGCACGTACGGCTACTACCGGTGGCTGACGTTCGGGACCTTCGGCTACGCCTCCAGCAATAACCACGCGATCTTTTTCCAGGACAGCTGGCGCGTGAACAAGCACCTCACGCTCAACCTCGGTCTCCGCACCGAGCGGGAGTTCCTGCCGAGCTACGAGAAGCAGGGCATTGCGGCCGCTCCTCCGATCAAGTTCACCTGGGGCGACAAGCTCAGCCCGCGCATCGGCGGCGCCTTCGATCCCAAAGGCGACGGCAAGATGCGCTTCTATGCGTCGTGGGGCTACTTCTACGACATGATGAAGTACGAGATGCCGCGCGGCAGCTTCGGCGGCGACATCTACCTCACCTCCTACCACTCCCTCGACGATCCCAATGTTTTCACCCAGATGCGTACTTACGGCTACCCTGCCGACCCGCGCAAGCTGCCCGGCCAGTTCTTCGAAATCGTCGACTGGCGCATCCCTTCCAACGATCCCAACTCCTGCGAGAAGAACGGGCTGCCTTGCCAGGGCCAGACCATCGAGCCGAATCTGAAGCCGATGAAGCAGCGCATGTTCGACCTCGGCTTCGATTACAGCCTCAATCCTACGCTGGTCGCCTCCGTCCGTTACACGAACCGCCGGCTCATCCGCACCATTGAGGACGTGGGCATCCTCGGCGAAGGCGGCGAGGTATACTTTATCGCCAACCCCGGTTACGGGATCACTGCCGACCGCAACTTCTGGGCTGCCGGTTTCCCGACGACGCCGAAGGCCAAGCGCGAGTATGACGCCATCGAGTTCCGCCTCGACAAGCGCTTCGCGAAAAACTATCAGTACGCGCTCAGCTACACCTGGTCGCGTCTGTACGGCAATTACTCGGGTCTGGCCAGCTCGGACGAGAACGGCCGCACCAGCCCGAACGTGAACCGCTACTTCGACGTCCCGTGGCTCGCTTACACGGAGAAGGGCGTGATGTCGGAAGGCCGCCTGGCAACTGACCGCCCCCACACGCTGAAGTTCTTTGGCGGGTATTCGCACAAGACTTTCCTGGGTTCGACGACGATTTCACCCAACATCGCCGTCTACTCCGGGACCCCGCTGACCACCGAACTCAACGCCATCTCCTCCACGCCCATCTATCCGTACAACCGCGGTGACATGGGCCGGACGCCTGTCTTCTACAACTTCGACCTCAACCTCATGCACGACTTCATGCCCTTCTCCGCGCGTGAGAGCATGAAGGTCCGCTTCGAGTTCACGGTGTTCAACCTGTTCAACTCGAGCATCGTCACCAACAAAGACCAGGTGTTGCTCCACCCCGACGACAGCCAGATCCAGTTCGAGCACGACACGGACATCTTCAAGGGCTTCAACACCCTCAAGATGATGAAGGACCAGGGCCTGCGCGTCAGCCCGCTCTACGGGCTGGCGAGCTCCTTCCAGGGACCGCGCTACGCCCGTCTCCAGCTCACCTTCTTCTTCTAGGAACTGGAGAGCCTCAACGGCATGAAAGGCGCCCCCGCCGGGGCGCCTTTCTTGTTGAGGGGGACAGCCTGATCCGGCACCTTCGCGTGAGGGTGTTGAGGGGGACAGCCTGATCCGGCACCTTCGCGGATCCGGCGAAGGCGCCAATGGCGTCTGGCGGCTTGGCTGCTCCTGGCCAGCGACCTGCGCCTGAAGCGCGGCAGGCGCGCAAGGCGAGGCCCTCGGCCGTGGGCAGAGACCACACCAGCCGCGGGCTGGATCAAGAAAAGACACGATTGTTTGACCCAGCCGGGCATCCCCGCTGTTGAGGGGGACAGCCTGAGTGTTTGTCGGGATGAACCCGATGGTGCCAAGCGGGCAGGGCGGAGATGAGGGGAGGTGGAGGATTTCGGCAGCGGGGGCGGAAGGTGTGCAGCCACGGCAGGGCCGAATCGGG
>JBMOMB010000004.1:0-317612 GCA_049325215.1 Acidobacteriota bacterium | reverse complement strand
GGGCGGCATCAAAAACGGCTGATCCAGAGAACAAGCCCGGAATCTCTTCATTGCCTCTTCGATGCTGTCCCCCCGCTCCGAGTCGCAAAAAACCTGCCCCGCACCCCAATCTATTTCCGACAGGCACCTGATCCGGCACCTTTGTTGAGGGGGACAGCCTGATCCCGCACCTTCGCGGATCCGGCGAAGGCGCCAATGGCGTCTGGCGGCTTGGCTGCTCTTGGCCAGCGAGCTGCGCCTGAAGCGCGGCAGGCGCGCAAGGCGCGGCCCTCGGCCGTGGGCAGAGACCACACCAGCCGCGGGCTGGAGCAAGAAAAGACACGATTGTTTGACCCAGCCGGGCATCCCCGTTGCCGCTCTTATCGCCTGCGTGTTATCCTGTAGGTGCCTCGTGGACTGCGCTTCATCCATAGAATCAGTCCCAATCCCCGACGGAGCTAGCTTCCCATCTCGATGAGTTCAACCGTATTCCTCGGTAATCTTCCACCCTGGGTCACCGCCGACGACATCAAGGCATGGCTCGAGGCGGAAAACCTGGTGGCCGATTCAGTCAAAGTCATCCGAAACCCGGAGACGCAGGAGTCGAAGGGCTTCGCTTTCATCGAAGCGCCGAACGAAGAAGAGATGCGCGCCATCATCAAGCGCTTCGACCGCGCTCCTCTCGAAGACCGCCTGCTGCGCGCCAATCAGGCCCAGCCGCCCAAAGCCAGAGGCGCCCGCCCCACGGCCCCGCGCACCCAACAGAGCCAGGCCGCCCCCGGCGCTCAGGCTGCTTCGGAGCCCCGCCGTTCGCGCGGCGGCAAGAAGCACCGCAAGCCCAGCGGCCCTCCCAGCGCCTTCGCCGAAGAGCTCGCCAAGGCTCTCTGACCCGTCCCCGCCGCCGGCCGGCCCGTGCCCGGAACCGGCCCCGGCAAGCCTTCCATTTCTCTTTCCCCGTGCGCGCATTCCCTGCTATCGTGGGATTTTCCATCTCGTGCTGAAGGAGTTCCAATCGTCATGAGAGTGGTTGCGGGCGTCGATCTGGGCGGCAATGCCGTCAATTACACCTTCCTGACCGCCGACGAAAAGTTCCTCATCGAATCTCTCTGCGAATATCCGTCCCGCTCGAAGGAGGGCCCGGCCGTCTGCCTCCAGCAGATCCTCGACGGGCTTCAGGTGGCGCTGAAGCAGGCAGGAATCACTCAGGACGATGTCGCCGTCGTCGGCCTGGACACCCCCGGCCCGGCCAGCGCCGACGGCGTCCTGAGCGCCCGCGGCTCCACAAACTTTGTCCATCCGGATTGGGCCGGCTTCGACATCCGCGCCGGTCTCGAGGCCAGGGTCGGCCGCCCCGTCATCTATCTCAACGACGGCAACGCCGGCGCCCTCTGGGGCCACTTCAACCTCTTCGGCGCGCACTCTGCAGCCACTTCGATCTCCGCCATCATCGGCACGGGGCTCGGCGGCGGCGTCATCCTCGGACAGACCGTCGTCAAAGGCCGCAAAGGCTTCGGCGGCGAACTGGGCCACGTGCTCATCCCTTACCAGAGCATTCCCTTTCTTCAGGGCATCCACCCCCGCTGCAACTGCGGCCGCACCGGCGATCTTGAGTCGCTCTGCTCGCTCACCGCGATCGAGGTCAACTACCTCCCGTACTTCCAGTCAAAGTACCCCGGCCATGAGCTCTACCGGATGGGCGACCTGCACAAGGCAGCCAAGCTCGTGCGCGGCATGGCGGAGAAGGGCGACGAACTCCCCCGTGAGATCTTCCGCGGCCAGGCCCACGCCCTCGGACTCTTCTTCGATGAGATGGTCAACACGTTCGACCCCGATGCCCTGATCGTCGGCGGCGGCGCGATTGAAACCGGGCCTGAATTCCAGCAGTGGTTCCTCCGCGAAATCCGCAGCGGCATGCCGGAACAGCGCGCCGAACAGGCCGACATCCCCATTCACATCATGCCCAACGGCGATACCGCCGGGGCCCGCGGCGCCGCCATCGAGGCTCTCCGCGTCGCCCGCGACAGGTCGCTCCTGTGAACCGCCGGTAACCAACCCCGGGCCGCTTGCGCTATTCTTCAGGAACGGAAACCATTGCCATGATGCCCACCACTCGATCCCTGAGGCGCCTTGCCATCCTGGCGCTGCTTGCGCTGTGCGCTGCCTCCGCCCAAGCCCCCAAGGCCAGGCGCACCCCCGACGTCCCTTACGTTCCCACTACCGAGCCCGCCGTCGAAGCCATGCTCGATCTGGCCAAGGTGACCAAGAACGATGTCGTCTACGATCTCGGCTGCGGTGACGGCCGCATCGTGATCACCGCCGCCAAGAAATTTGGCGCCCGCGGCGTCGGCATCGACATCAACCCGGAACGCATCGCTGAAGCCCGCGCCAACGCGAAAAAGGCTGGCGTCGAACACCTCGTCAGGTTCATCGAGCAGGACCTGTTCGAAGCCGACATCCGGGAGGCCTCCGTCGTCACCCTCTTCCTGCTGTCCAGCGTCAACCTCAAGCTCCGCCCCAAGCTGCTTGCCGAACTCAGGCCTGGCGCCCGCGTCGTATCCAACACGTTCGACATGGGCGATTGGAAACCCGACAAGGAGTTCACCCTGGACGACAACGGTGAGGACTCCTACCTGAGCCACAAGTTCTATCTTTGGATCATCCCCAAAGAGAAGCCGAACCTGAAGTGACCGGGTGACGCTGCCGCTGCGCTCAGTCCAGGCCGGCGGCGCGTCCCCTGCATCAGGCCCGCCTCGCCTGATGCGTTCCAGCGTCTGCAAGACCAGTGCGGGTTGCCGAGGTTGATTGCCACGCTTCCGCTGGCGCCCGGAACGCCTCGCCGGCTACGGCACGGCTGGAATAGTGAATGTACCCATCAGCCTGCCGGCGCCGCACGTCACCCGGTATCTGTAGGTGCCGGGCGTCAGGCCAGTCAGCACGATGCGCCTCGTGCGCGGCCCGCCCCGGTCCAGTTCGTCGCCGGCATCGTCCGGCGCCGGAAAGTAACTCGAGGTCACCGCGTACCGGCAGGCGGCCAGCGTCGGCGCCAGATAGTGGATTTCCGCCCTGTCCGCAGAGGTGAACACCTTCAACCGGTATGGCTCCACCCGCGGCACAAGCGCGTATCTCTGGTCTGTGGCGCGGAGCTGAAGCCCGCTCCCCATCCCGATCACCCGCTGATATGCCTCCAGCCCGGACCCCAGAATTCCATCCACGTCGTAAAACGTGGCCAGGGCGTTCACCCAAAGATTCGGGTATGTGTGGCCGGACAGCGCCCCGCCCAGCACGCGCCACTCCACATTTACTGTGGACGCCGTCGTGTGGGCGGCTGCCTTGCTGCCCCAATAACCGCGGCCGCCCGCGCACACCGTGAACGTGGTTGTGGACGTCCCCACCGTCTTGCCGCAGGTTGCGATGTATTCGTCGTCAATCTTGATCACCGAGTTCGAAGGCGTGTTCGGGCATCCCGGAGCGCCCATCTTGCAGTTGAACGTCAGCGACGTCGATGAACCTGTAATGTCCGTGGTCAGGGCGATGGGTGGATTGCGCGCTGCGATGAACCGCTCCCACGTCGTGACCAGTCCCAGCGCGTCCGTGGTCACTGTGCGGTAAGCTCCGTTGTATAGGGCAGGCTTGCTCGGGTGCAGCATCCCGTCGATGTAATACCTGCCAAGCTTGGCGCCGCTCTTCGCGAACAGGTAGCCGCCGTTGACCGCCAGAGCCCGCGTCTGCCGCGCCCAGCCAATGTGCATCGCCAGATAGCTGACCATCCACGGCGACGTCCCGGTCGCGCCGCTTATGCCCTCTCCGTCGGCCATCATGCTGCCCCGCCCGATCACGGGCAACGGGTTGGTCAGGTCCCTCATCCCGGCATATCCGTTGCACCACGGCGTTGCGCTCCGCCCGTACTGGAAGTTGACCACCAGGCTGTCCGTGGATGACAGCGGTGCCCCGCTTGCGTCCTGCACGATCAGGTGGGTCCCCGGAACCCAGTACCACTGCCGCCCGGTGTCCTGTCCGTAGACCCCAAAGGTCTGCGCCTGTCCGTTCAGCGTCATGCTGGTGACACTGTAAAGGCGCGCCCAGCCGTCCAGCGCAAACACCTTGCGCTGACCGTTTGGCGGCGTTAGTGTATGCGACCCGTTGAAAGTGACGCTGCCTGTGTAAACCAGAGCTCCCCGGCAATCCGTCCGCACCTGATCGGCGTACAATCCGTCGCGCACGTCGAATACGCCCTCATACGCTGCGTCGTTGTTCTTCAGCTTCCCCGCAAAATACTGCTTCTCCGGGGAGTCCGGACTCAGCAGAAACGCCCACATCAACTCCCGCAGCGGGCGGGCCGCGATCCTTGGCTCCGACGCGACGTACTGAATGCCCCAGCCTTGATGCCGCGCGTAATCTGGATGGTCGTAGGCGATCCAGCTTGCCGCCGACTCTTGCAGCGACATCAGATACGTCCACCGTCCCGTCAGTATGTAAGGCAACGAAAACAGCGACGGCCAGTGCGCCGGGTTGTAAGTCCACGTGTGCGTCCGCGGCGGACAGCTCGGGCAAATATATTGCGCGGGATACGCGCCCGAGTTGTCATAGCCGTTGCAGCGGGCGTCAGGGTGGGCGCTGATGGACTTGATCCGCCCAAATGCCGGCGTCGTCTGGTCGTCCGGCCAGTCTAGATAGTTCCTGGAGTCCGGTGTCGCTCCGGTGATGCTTTCGCGGTAGTGGACCGAGATTGTCACCGCAGCATCGCCTGATCCCACCACCAGCTTGTCGAACGCTTCCTTCCGCGTCGCCACGCTGAACCGGCTGTCTCCCATCGCATACAGATAGAACAACTGGAAGCGCGGCAGGATGCCGAAGTTATCGGAATCGCCTGTGCCCGGCATATCGACCTTGATATACGCGCAGGGGTTCTGCGTCGTGCAACTGCGCGGATCGGGCCGCCCGGCGTCGTCCGTGCCCACGTTGGCAGGCCATCGGCTCAGAAACGTGGACAGCGTGGCGGAGTCCAACTGGATGGTTGTGTCGTATGGGGGCAGAATGCGGGTCGCCACCAGATACGGCAGATTCCGGTCCACCACTACCGCCCCGGGCTCGGCTCCGCTCCATGCATAGTAAGAAGAGGCCGCCTTCGCCTCCAGATCATAATTCGTCTTCGCATACACCGGCGTTGCCGGATTTCCGGCGAGAAACTCCAGCTTCAGTTTGAGCGTCTGCAGCTTCGTCCACCACGCGTTCTCGACTCTGAACCCGGTCTCCACCCCGTTCCACCCCGGGTAAAATGACAACTCGAACATCGGATGGACGCTGCGGTACGTATCGCTGGACGGCGCCTGCCAGTTCGATCCATCCCACTGCCAGCCAAAGTCGTAGTCGAACCCGTTCTTGCGGACGATCACCCGTGTCACCACCGGCCCGCGCAGCCAGTACTGCCAGTCGCCGTTGGCGATCATCGTCTTGGCATCCACCGTGTAGCTGATCGAGTTCGCCGTCCCCCGGATCTGAGCATTCCATCCGCCGCTCATGAAGTTGAGCATCCCGGCTTGGTTCAGTGCAGCCGCCTCGCATGCGGATTGCCCCCCGAGATGGCAGGCGTTCACGTCCGGCACAAAATCAACCACCGCGCTCCCGTTAGCGCTCAACGTTACGAGGAACGAGACAAACGCCGACAGCACGCTGCCGTCCGGCCACCGGCTCTTGACGTCCGCCTGCCACGCCGCCGCCGCAGCGCCGTTGATGCGGGGCTTTGGATATGTGCCGCTCGGGAACTCGCCCTGCATGAACAGCATCAGCACCGTATACGGACGGCTGCTCTGCGCCGCCCCGCTCGCATCGTGGATGACGATGGCGTTGCTCAGCGCAAACACCTGCATGGCTGCCAACATCAACAGGGCTGTTCTCATCGTTCCGCTCCGTAGTCAATCCAGAAATGCAGGTAATCGACGTTGAGGATCTTCTGCTCCGCCGCTGTATTGGCCAGGTCGAACCGCGCGTGGCCTGCAATGTTGCCGCCTGCGGAGACCCCGATAGTAAACGTGCATCCTGACGGGCAAACGCTCGCTTCCGCCGCATTGTCAAACTGGAGCCAGACCTTGTTCGGTGCGGTCCCGTCGCTGCGGACCCGGAGTTTGTGCCATCCCGTGCCCGGCGCAATTCCCGTGCTGACCGGCGTCCCCCAAAGACCGGCTGACCCTGTAGCGTAATACATGACTGCCGCGTCCGTCCCGCTCATATACCGCACTCCCCACCCGGCTCCGGGATTGCCCGTGTCATTGTATGCGGCCATTCCTACTGAGGTGATCGAGTTGGTCGAGTCGGCCGCACTCGGCCAGCGGAAGATCACCAGGAATTCCCACGGCTTGTCCGTAGCATCGTACAACGTTCCCGTCCCCGTCGAGAGGCTGCCCCCAATGGTAGCTTCCCAGACCGACCGGCTGCCGGACGTCGCTGTCGTCGATATCCCGATCACGCCAATATGCGTGGCGTCGTTCCCGGCGCCGCGGGGATTGTTCAGGTTCTGGCTCCCTGTCAGCCGGGTCATGATCCAGTCGCCGAAATAGGCCGGGGTGCCCTGGTTCCACATGTAGGGGAAATCGGTCCGGTACACGCTGTAGCGTGTCGACGGCTTCCAGTCGAAGATGCCGCCACCTGCCTGCGTCCATGTGTTCGGCGCCGTGCACAGATGCACATTCTGCCCGGGCGCGGCGTCGCTCTTGAAAAATGCCTGTCCCACCGTGCAGCCCGCCGGCAGTGTGGCGCCCACCTGCATCGGGATTGTGGATGCCGAGCTCGAGAAGTCGACGATGTTCGCTCTCAAAGCGCCCAGGACCTCCAGGCTTCCATTCAGCGTCACCGCCCACAATACGGCTGCCGCCAGCAACGCTGCCGCCGGAATCTTTATCCATCTTCTCATGACTGCTCCTTTTCAGAACCCGCGAATGACTCGCGCGCTGTATGACAGCCCCTCAGGAATATCCACGCTCGCCCCGGCCGTGTTGCACAAGCGGACCACCACCACCCCCGTTCCGCTGTACACGGTTGCCACGATCCCGGCCGGCAGGGTCTCGGGAATCCCCGCTGCCAGTGTCTCGCCAACTGCCACTCCGGGCGCCGGTATGTTCTGCTCCCCGCAACTGGCCGCGTTGATTGTCCCGAAGCTGAGACTCGCCGAGTAAAACGCCTGGCTCGCCGCTGCACCGCCGCTCGCGATCCTCACCGGGTCCGCCGCCGTCCCAGTTCCTTCCAGCCCCGCCCCGAAGTAGATCGTTCCGCCGCATGGCCCGCTCGTTCCATCCGCCCTCACGCAGTCGGCGCCCGTTCCGCTTACCACCCCCAGAACCCCGTTCTGCAACCGCGCCACCCCCGTGCCGCTCGCCCGCTGCAGCGCCTTCCCCGTCGTGCCTTGGTACAGCGCCACTTCGCCGTCCACAGCCCCCGATGGCCCTGTCACGTCCCCGTTGCCCGTCCCGCACGCCGCTCCTGCCGATACCAGGTTCCCGTTCGCATCGAACTTTGCGCAGTCGTTCGCCGCCGCCGTCCCGCTGAACAACTGGATCTTCGATCCGTTCCCCTGCAACGCCGCCGGCGCAATCTGATTCAGCGCCAACTGCCCCGCAATCTGGCTGAAACTGTAGTCGCCTGCCTGCGCCGTCACCGCGCCAGTTCTTCCGAACACCGAACTCACCGCCCCCGAGCCCGTCCCGCATGGCGCTCCCGCCGACACCAGGTTCCCGCTCGCATCGAACTTTGCGCACTCCTCCGCCGCCGCCGTCCCGCTGAACAACTGGATCTTCGATCCGTTTCCCTGCAGCGCCGCCGGTGCAATCTGGCTCAGCGCCAACTGCCCCGCAATCTGGCTGAAGCTGTAATCGCCCGCCTGCGCCGTCACCGCGCCAGTTCTTCCGAACACCGAACTCACCGCGCCTCCGCCCGCCCCTCCGGATGCGTTCACCACGCACCTGCCCGTTTGCGCCACGGCGAAAGTCACCCGCACCCGGTTCTCGTCCAGCACCGCCACCGAATCCGGAATCACCCCCAGCCCCGTCTGATCGCCGCACCCCACCAGCACCGCCCGTGTTCCGAGGTTGTGACTCAGATCCACCGTCGTTGCCCCGCTGAAATCCAGGCTGAAGTTCGCTGCCCCTGCGCCGCACGGCGCGTTCGCCGATACCAGGTTCCCGTTGGCGTCGAACTGCGCGCAGTCGCCCGCCTGCACCGTCCCCCCTCCAAACGCCTGCAACAGGGTGCCCGTTCCCTGCTTCCCGGCGACGCCCGTCAGTTCGTTCAGCGCGTGCCCATGTGGCGCCGCCGCCGCCCAGATCCCTCCGCTATTGCATACATAGAGACCCGCTGCCGCCACCGCCACCACTTCCCCTGCCACGCACGATCCCGGCAACGTGCCCACCACTCTTGCTGGCTTCGTCAGGGGGAACCCGCTGAAGTCCGCCTGCCGGCTCTGCGTTGGCAGGTGCACCGTGCTCTGCCCGAATCCCATTGCCACCCAACAGAGCGCCAGCCCTGTTTTCCAGACCGCCCTTCTCCGCACTGTCTTTCCTCCTGCTTCGCCGCCGGGCGCAACACCCCGCGATCCGCACGAGAAACTACCCGTCTGCTCTCTCGCGCTACGCCCCCTGGCAACAGAAGCCCATCAAAATGAAGCGGAAACATTTCTCCCTTTTCCTGTCACAGCCTCCTTCCTCGGGCCCCGGCGCCTCTGTGTTACCCTCAGAATTACGGTGGGTCGCAGCGCTTTAGTGCCGCTTCCCTTGCAGGGAGGAGATGTTCTTGAATTCTGACCCGCACTCTCAGTGCGGACAGACTCCGCTGTCGGACCGTCCCGGCGGATCGCCGCCCGTCCGCCTCCTCATCATCGCCTACGCCTTCCCCCCGGTTGGCGGCATCATGGTGATGCGCGCCCTCAGCCTCGCCAAGTACCTTCCTGCTTGCGGCTTCGAGGTCCACGTGCTGTCAGCCGCCAACGCCGCCGCCCCGCTCCGCGACCCGGACCTGCTCGCCCATGTGCCTCCCTCCGTCACCCTTCACCACGCCTTCACCCCCGAACTCCCCTTTCACTTTCGCAAGCGCCTCTGGCGTCTTGTCTCCCGCTCCGCCCCCGAAGCCACGCAACCCTCCTCGGACGTTCAGCCTTCCGAGTCTTTCCTCGCCAACCTCGCCCGCCGCATCTTTTCTCCCGATCCTCAGGTGGTCTGGGTTCCCTTCGCCGTCCGCGCCGCCCGCCGCATCATTCGCCGCCACTGCATCCAGGCCGTCCTCGTCACCGCTCCGCCCTTTTCGACTTTCCTGGCCGGCAACGCCATCAAACGCGCCTGTCCCCAGGTCAGGCTGATCAGCGATTTCCGCGACGAGTGGCTGCGCTTCTACCTCACCGACTTCGATTTCCTCCGCAGCGATTTCACCCGCCGCCGCGCCGAAAAGATAGAAGCGGAAACCGTCGCCCTCTCTGATCTCGTCGTCGCCGTGACCGAGTCCTCCCTCCGTGAAATCCGCTCCCGCTACCCGGACCAGCCCGATGCCAAGTTCGCCCTCGTCCACAACGGATACGATCCCGACGCTCTGCGGCCCATCTTCGAGCAGTCCCCCATCCCCGGCGCCGGCCCCAAAGACAAAGTCGTCATCACTCACCTCGGCACTGCCTACCGCACCGCTTCCCCGTCTTATTTCCTCGACGCCATCCAGTCCCTGCCCGGGGAAGTCCGCTCCCGTCTCGAAATCCGCTTCATCGGACGCGTTTCGGAAACCGAAGAGAGCCTCCTCGCTTCCTCCGGCCCCGGCATCCGCGTCCTCGGTTTCCTCCCCCAGCAGCAGGCCCTCGCCCGGCTCGCCGAGACCGATTATCTCCTGCTCACCATGACCAACGAGTTCAGCCTCCCAGGCAAGCTCTTCGAGTACCTCGCTTCCGGAAAGCCCATCATCGCCCTGTCTCCCGCAAATGGCGAAGTCGCCCGCCTCATCGCTGAAACCGGCGCCGGCTGGTGCGTCCCTCACGATCAGCCCGAAGCCATCCGCCGCGTCGTCACCGATGCCGTGCGCTTCGCTCTGGAGAACAACATCCCTTTCCGCACCCGCCGCGACGTCGTCGCCCGCTTTGAACGTCCCAGGCTCGTCGCATCTTACGCCAGACTCATCCGGGAACGCCTTTCCGCCGATGAAATAGACTGAAGTTTACTCTTGCCCTTCGTCAATTGACGCCATGACGCAGCAGAATTCTCCCGCCTCCCCCCACGCCCTGCTCCTCGAAAAAATCCGCTCCCGCACCGCCCGTGTCGGAGTCGTCGGCCTCGGCTACGTTGGCCTCCCGCTCGCCGTGGAATTTGCCAAGGCGGGCTTCCATGTGACCGGCATCGACGTCTCCTCCCGCAAGGTCGGCCAGATCAACACTGGGGTCAGCTACGTCCAGGACATCCCGTCGTCCGAAGTCCGCCGCCTCGTGGACAAAGGCTTGCTTTACGCCACCACCGAGTTCTCCGCCGTCACCGGACTCGACACCATCAACATTGCCGTCCCTACCCCCCTGCGCAAGACCAAAGACCCCGACATGAGCTTCGTGGTCTCTGCCGCCCAGGCGGTCGCCCGGCACATCCACCCGGGACTCCTCATCATCCTCGAGTCCACCACCTACCCCGGCACCACCGAAGAGCTCCTGCTCCCGATGTTCGAGGCCTCCGGCCTCAAGGCAGGCCGCGATTTCTTCCTCTGCTTCTCCCCCGAGCGCGTCGACCCCGGCAATCCGAAATTCCAGACCCGCAACATCCCCAAGGTCGTCGGCGGCATCACCCCCGCCTGCACCGAAGCCGGCGCCGCCTTCTATTCCATGGCCCTCGAGACCGTCGTCCCGGTCAGCAACACCGTCGTCGCCGAGATGGTCAAGCTCCTCGAAAATACCTTCCGCATGATCAACATCGGCCTCGTCAACGAGCTCGCCATCATGTGCCACCGCATGAACATCAACGTCTGGGAAGTCATCGATGCCGCCGCCACCAAGCCTTTCGGCTTCATGCCCTTCTATCCCGGCCCCGGCCTCGGCGGCCACTGCATCCCCATCGACCCCTTCTACCTCTCCTGGAAATCCAAGCAGGCCGGCATCGAGGCCCGCTTCATCGAACTCGCCGGCCACATCAACGGCGATATGCCCCGCTATGTCGTCTCCCGCATCCAGGACGCCCTCAACGACCGCGCCCGGCCTCTTCGCAATTCCCGCATCCATGTGCTCGGCGTCGCTTACAAGCGCGACATCGACGACGTCCGTGAGTCCCCCGCTCTTGACGTCATCCACCTCCTCCTCCAGCGCGGCGCCTCCGTCACTTACTCCGATCCCTACGTTCCCGAGTTGCGCCTGGATTCGCTCACCCTCCACTCCCAGCCCCTCGATGCCGCCGCCTCCTGCGACTGCGCCGTCATCCTCACTGACCACCGGGCCTTCGACTACGACGCCCTCGTGCGCGCCGCGCCGCTCGTCTTCGATACCCGCAACGCCCTCCGCGGCCGCACCGAACCCAACATCCTCCGCCTCTAGCTCATGACCAACATCCTCACCGTTGACGTCGAGGATTACTTCCACCCCACGGAAGTCCAGCGCTCGGTCGATGCCTCCCGCTGGGAGTCGCTCCCCTCGCGCGTGGAGCACGCCACTTCCATCGTCCTCGACCTCCTCGCCGAGGCCCGGGTCCGCGCCACTTTCTTCATCCTTGGATGGGTTGCCCGCCGCCACCCTGCTCTCGTCCGCCGCATCGCCGCCGCCGGCCATGAGATCGCCTGCCACAGCTTCTCCCACCAGCTCGTCTTCTCCCTCACGCCGCAACAGTTCCGAGACGACACGCGCCAGGCCGCCGATGCCATCGCCCAGGCCGCCGGCGCGCCGCCCCGCGCTTACCGGGCTCCCAGCTTCTCCATCACCAACCGTTCCCTCTGGGCGCTGGAAATCCTCATCGAGTGCGGATTCGACACCGATTCCAGCATCTACCCCGTCCGCCACGACCGCTACGGCATCCCCGGCCGTCCCCCCTTTCCTCATCTCATCCCCACCCCCTCCGGCACGATCCTCGAAGTCCCTCCCGCCGCCGTCCCCCTCACCCCGCGCCTCAACGCGCCCGCCGGCGGCGGCGCGTACCTGCGCCTGCTCCCCCTCGCTTATCTCGCCTCCGCTGTTCGCGTCCTGAATGAGGGCTGCCACGCGCCCGCCTGCATCTATGTCCACCCTTGGGAATTCGATCCCGCCCAGCCCCGCCTTGCCTCTGGCGCCGTCGCCCGCCTCCGGACCTATCTCGGCCTCCGCGCCATGCCCCGCAAGCTTTCCCGCCTTCTCTGCATGTTCCCCTTCGATTCAATGGCCCGCGTCTGCCCCTCTGCAGGCGATTATCCCGTCGCCGGAATCCACCCCTCTCCATAAAAAAACCGGGACAGGCCCGCCCGGGCGCAATTTTTCCTGTTGAGATTTTCTTCAGTCTCAGGTCTGCCGTCTGTAGCCTCTTCTACACACTGACGTGCCAGTTTCGGCTGCCTGGATCTTCAGGAGAGGAACCCAGTTACATCTCAAATGCCTCTCCTCGGCCATCCCGGAATTCTCAAGAACCGGCGGCCGCTGACCTGCGGAGCCTATCTGGCCGTGGCTGGTACCGCCAACAGGCGGGAGTTCACCGGGATTCCTGCCGAAGAGAGATCTCTGCGCCGACGCCAGCCGGCCTGCTGCGTTCTCTCCCGCGCCCGCAGCGGCGCCACGCGGCGCGACAAATGCCCTTTCAACAATCCATCTTGGCTCCGCCGGGTCAGCATGCGTTTCAACCTCGCCAGCACGAAACATCCGCCCTTCCGAACGTTGATGCCAGTGTTCGCTGCTCCCCGCTGCCTCTTTCGGAATTCGGGTCAGAACCGGAACGCCGCCAGGCTCGGTGTCCACGTCAGGTTCGCGGAGACGAAGCGCTGCCACCGCCTCGGCCCCGTCGCCGCCTCGTAGTACGAATACCCCCCGTTGAATCCGAAGTGCAGGTCTCCCACCACCCGGAAGCCCGTCGTCGCCGCCACCGAGCCGCTCTCCAGCGTCGCTCTCTCCAGCAGCCCGCTCCACCGGTAATACCCGCCGAACACGCCCACGCTGAACCGCCCGATGCTCCTGCCCGCAGATCCGTAGACGCTATCCCTCCGCGAGGCCAGTATCACCCCGTTGCCTGGATTCAGTCCGTGCATATAACCCAGCGACAAGCCCCAGTCTCTCCATCTCCGTTGGATTGCGGCTGTTCCTGACCACCCCGAGTAGGATCTTTTCTGGATTTCAAGCTGCCTCTGCACTCCCAGCAGCTCCGCCACCACCGGATCCACATCCACCGTCCCCAGGAACGTTGTGTTCATCCGGTAAACTCCTCCTCCGAGGGTGATTGTCGTCTGTTGCGTCAGTTGATGCGTGAGATTGATACTCGCATATTGCGCCCGGTTGTTGCCAAAAACCTTGGGATACGAAAACTCGCTGAAGCCGTACCCCATGCCCACTGAAGTCCGCGGACCCGGCTGGTAAGCCGCACCTCCAAACACGCCCACAGAGTTCAGGTCCCTCAGCCCCGCCCCCCGCCGCCTCACATATCCTGCCTGCGCTCCGCCCCCGAACGACCACCGCAGGTTCGGGCGGAAATTCACCCCGCCCGACGTTCCATAAAAGTTCACTCGAGTCCCGAAAATCTCGTTGTCCACCAGCCCGTTGCCCCCCAGATCCGCCAGCGGACCGCCGGCCAGCCCGGCCAATGGCACCATCGCCGCGCCCGTCACGCCCCATCCGCCAAAGGCGCCCGCCGGCGCGCCGTATCCGAATCCACCCAGGCTCGATCCGGCGAACTGTGTCGCATACACACCAACCCTCTGCGTCGCCTGGTGGCTCACCGACAGCCCTACCACATGGCTCGCCCCGGCGATTCCTCCCCGCCCCGTCCAGCGCTGATAGCTTGCCGTATAGAAGCCCCCCAGTGAGGTCCGCTCCCATCTCTTCGCCCCGCTCACACCCGCCGCCCCGCCATATCCATAGAAGTCCCTGCGCCCGCCTGCGAGGCTCTGTTGGCCGACTGCCTGCGAGTACGTACCTTGCGCCGACAGCCAGGGCCGGAACGCAATCCTTGACGGCGGCGTGCCGCCCGCCAGATCTTCCCCGGCGCCGCCCGCGCCCAACATCCCTCCCAGGCCCCACTGCCCCCACGCCCCTCCGCTCCCGCACGTCACCAGCAGCACCAGCAACGTCGAGCCCTTCCAGCAAGCGGCCTTCGTCTTCATTTCCGTCCTCCTTCGGATCCGGCGGGGCGCACGCATCCCGCTGTCGCATCACGCTTTCCCAATTCTACGCCGTTATTGCCCCTCTGGACCCGCCGCTAGTACTGTCCGGCCTTCTCGCAGGACAGTTCCACCTGCCGGTCCTGGACCAAACCCGCAAGAAAAAAGAGGGACAAGCCCGTCCGGGCCCAATTTTTCCCGTGAACCCGCTTCCATAGCTGTCAGCTTCTCCTGCCATGCCGTCCGCGCCCGCCTGATACCTTCTCCATCCGCCTGCCTGCCGCCAGCGGCAGCATCCGATCCATTCGCCGGCCACACAGTTGCATCCGCCAGCTCTGGATCTGATTCGGATCACTCCCGTCATCCGCTACACTGGAATCAGACGCGAATGTCCCCGGCGGCCCTCCTGCGCACCCTCATCCCCGCTGCCCTTTTTCTCCTCTTGGCCCCAGCCCTTCCCGGGCAGCAACCCGCCGGACAGCTCGATGCGTCTCCGGCTCTGTTCACCGTCATGACTGCGTTGAACGCCGCCGGCTACACGGAAGGACTCCAGTCTCCGAACACCCACCCCCTCCGCCGCCAGATGATTGCCTGGGTCGAGCAGCGCAAACCGCCCTCGCTTGACAAGATCCGCGATTTCATCACGGAACGCCGCGCCGACAACCCTTCCACCGAACTCACCCGCTACATCACGCTCGCCCTCAGCACTACTGGCCCTCCCAACTTCAAGCCCCGTTTCGACCCGAACCTCATGCCCCCGGAGACCCTTCCCCTGGAAGGACTCCTCCCCCTGTTGGCCCGCTTCCACCGCGAGGCCCAACTCGACGAAGCCTTCCAGCGCGCCCAGCCCTGGTTTGAGCAGGTCATCGCCCAGTACCATCAGCCCGTCACCGAAGCCATCTTCGAGGCCAACTCCTACCTCCGCAATCCCACATCCGGCCTCCGCGGCCGCCGCTTTCAGATCTTTATCGAGCTGCTCGCCCCGCCCAACTTCGTCATCTCCCGCCTCCTCGGCGACGACTTCTTCGTCATTGTCACCCCTTCTCCGCACCCCCGCGTCCGCGACATCCGTCACGCTTACCTCGATCACCTCATCGATCCCCTCACCATCCGTTACGGCCCCGCTCTTGACGCGAAAAAAACCCTGGCCGACCTCGCCCTCGGCTCTCCTTTGCTGGCCGAAGAGTACAAGAACGACTTCTCCCGCCTCGCCGCCAAGAGTGCCGTCTATGCCGTCGAAGCCCGCCTTGCCCGCGCTCAGGGCCCCGCCCTCGTCCAGCAGGCCATGCGCGAGGGCTACATCCTTACCGCCGCTTTCTACGACGCCCTCGAAGCCTACGAAAAACAGGAGGAGTCTTTCGCTCTCTACTTCCGCAAGATGATCGAGTCCATCGATCTCGCCCGCGAGGACCGCCGCATCGCACAGATTGAGTTCGCCTCCGCCCCTGCGGTCCGCAGAGTCGAAACGCCCAAGTCCGCCCCGCAGTCCCCGGCCGAGAAAGATCTCGAACAGGCCGAAAAACTCTATGACGCGCGCGACTTCGAAGCCGCCGGGGTTCTCTTCCGCCGCGTCTATTCCTCCGGCGCCGCCCCGCCGCTCAAAGCCCGCGCCGCTTACGGCCTCGGCCGCATCGCCGCCCAGCAGAAGAATCTCGATCTCTCCCAGCAATGGTTCGAGCGCACGCTCGAACTGAACCCGGAACCCTTTGAGCGCTCCTGGGCCCTTGTCTATCTGGGCCGGCTCGCCCGCGCGGCCCGCGACCCCGAACTGGCCATGCGCCACTACAAGGCCGCCCTCGCCGTCGAAGGTGCAAGCGACGCCGCCCGCAAAGCCGCCCAGGCCGAACTCGCCCAGGTCGCCGCTCAGTTGCAGCCTCCGCAGGCGCCATGATTTCTTTCACAGTAAGGAACCACTCCAAAATGACCCGTCCCCTGCTTCACACCATCCTTGTCACCGCGCTGGCCGCTGCTTCGGCCCTCGCGCAAACCGCCAACCCGAAACCGCCTCAGCCCAAGAGCCAGAAGGAGCTTGAGGCCGTCCAGGCCATCTTCCAGGCGCCTGATCCCGACGCCCGCATCGCCGCCGCCAAAGAACTCGTCACCAAGTTCGCCGATACCGACTTCAAAGCGACGGCCTTCTACGTCGGCGCCTTCTCTTACCAGCAGAAGGGCGACCTGGAGAATGCCATCGTCTGGGCCGAACAGGCTCTCGAAGCCGACCCCAAGTTCTACGGCGCCCAGCTCATGATCGCCAACGCCCTCGCGCTCCGCACCAAGGAGTTCGACCTCGACCGCGAAGAGAAACTCGGCCGCGCCGAAAAGCTCGCCAAGGAGGCCATCAGCACCATCGAAGCCGCACCCAAGCCGCGCCCGGACATCACCGATGAACAGTGGGAGGCCGCCAAGAAGGACTTCATCGCCCAGGCCCACGAAGCCATGGGCCTCGCCGCACTCGTCCGCAAGAAGTACGACGTCTGCGCCTCCGAACTCTCCACCGCCGCTTCGCTGGTCTCGCAGCAGGATCCCTCCCTCATGGTCCGCCTCGCCAACTGCCAGCTCCAGTCCGGCAAGCCTGACGAGGCCCTCGTCCTCCTCGACAAGGTCCTGGCTGATCCCAACGTCGCCGGTCAGATCAAGTCCGTCGCCGCCCAGCTCAAGGTTGATGCCAACAAGAAGAAAGCCGAGGCCGCCAAATAACCGCCCCATGACCGCGCCGCCGGAGGAGCTGGAATCCCTGCTTGGCTACCGCTTCCGCGACCGGGAGCTGCTCCTCCGCGCGCTCACCCATAAGTCCCTCCGCGCCGAGTCCTCCAGCGACGTCCAGCACAATGAACTCCTCGAGTTCCTCGGCGACTCCATCCTCGGCTTCCTCGCCTCCGAGTTCGTCTTCCGCCTCGTTCCGGATGCCCGCGAAGGCGATCTCTCCCGCCTCAAGGCCCACCTCGTCAGCGCCTCCCGCCTCCACGGGGTCGCCGTCGCCCTCGATCTCGGCCGCTTCCTCCGTCTCGGCAAAGGCGAGGAGCAGAGCGGGGGACGCAACAAGAAAGCGCTCCTCGCCGATGCCGTGGAAGCCCTCCTCGCCGCCATCTATCTCGATGCCGGCCCTGCCCGTGGCCTCGACGTCTGCCGCCGCCTCCTCGAGCGCTGCCTCTGGCCCGTGCTCGAATCAGACCGTGCCGCCGCCACCGGGATCCCCGTCGATCCCAAGAACGCCCTGCAGGAGTTTGCCCAGGCCCGCAAGCTCCCATTGCCGCGCTACTCCCTCATCTCCCAGTCCGGTCCCGAACACGCCAAGCTCTTCACCGTCGAGGTCCGCCTCGGCCCTGGCCGCGCCGCCACCGCCCAGGCCAGCTCCAAGAAGGCCGCCTCCCAGAAAGCCGCCGCCCTCCTCCTCGATCAGCTCCGCCAGGAACCCGCAGAACCCTCCTCCCCGCTGCGCCAGGACGCTCCCCTCGCCTGAATCGTTACTTTAAGACTGCTCTCTCTGAATTTGGCGCCCTGCTGGAGTACGCTGGGGAAAGGAGTATCTCTATCCATGTCTGATCGAGCTTCCACCCTCCGCGCGGCCCTGAAGCGCCGTCAGGCCCTCGTAGTCCCCGGCTGCCACGACGCCCTGAGTGCGCGCATCATCGAATCCGCCGGCTTTGAGGCCATCCAGGTTTCCGGCTTCGGCCTCGCCGGCTCCCTCCTCGCCCTGCCCGATGTCGGCCTCGTCGAAATGAAGGACATCCTCGACATCACAGGCCACATCGTCCGCGCCGTGAAGATCCCCGTCATGGCCGACATCGACACCGGCGGCGGCAACGCCCTCAACGCCGCCCGCATCACCGAACGCCTCATCGAAATGGGTGTCGCCGGCGTCAATATCGAAGACCAGGTCTTCCCCAAACGCTGCGGCCACATGGAGGGCAAGCAGGTCATCTCCGCCGAAGAGATGGCCGGCAAGGTCCGCGCCATGGCCGATGTCCGCACGCGCTCCGGACGCGATCTCGTCATCAACGCCCGCACCGACTCCTACTCCGTCCTCGGCCTCGACGAGGCGATCCGCCGCGCCAATCTCTATCTCGAAGCCGGCGCCGACATGGCCTTCATCGACGGCATCGGCACGCGCGCCGACATCGAACGCGCCGTGCGCGAAATCCGCGGTCTGCTCTCCGTCAACCTCATGGACGCCGTCACCGGGGTGAAGACCGAGCTGATTCCCATCCCCGAACTCGCCGCCATGGGCGTCGCCCGCGTCTCCATCCCGGTCGCTTCCATCTTCGTCGCCCACCGCGCCCTCACCGATTTTTTCTGCGACCTGCGCAACTCCCCCACCGGCCTTCTGGCCGGCGAGACCCACCGCCTCACCTCCTTCCGGGACTACACCAACTTCGTCGGACTGCCCGAATACCGGGAGCTCGAGAACAAATACCTGCCCCCGCGCTCCACCGTTTCCTGAGGAGGCTCCCCTCATGACACTGGCTGAGAAAATCCTCGCCCGCGCCTCCGGGCGCGCCAGAGTAGAACCCCACGAGATCGTCGTCTCCGATATCGATCTCGCCATGAGCCATGAGAACGCCGACCTCGTCCGCAAGGCGTTCCTTGAAATCGGCGTCCCCCGCGTCTGGGATCCCGAAAAGATCGTCATCATCTTCGATCACCGCATCCCTGCCGAGAGCGAGAAGACTGCCGCCACCCACAAAGCGGTCCGTGAGTTTGTCGAGCAGCAGGGCATCCGCCACTTCTACGATGTCGGCCGCGGCGGCATCTGCCACCAGGTGCTCGCCGAAAACGGCCATGTCCAGCCCGGCATGGTCGTCGTCGGCACCGATTCCCACACCACCACTCACGGCGCCTTCGGCGCATTCGCCACCGGCATCGGCGCCACGGAAATGGCCGGCGTCTGGGTGGAAGGCAGGCTCTGGTTCAAGGTCCCCTCCACCATTCGCATCGAAGTCGAAGGCACGTTCGCCCCGTGGGTCTCGGCCAAAGACCTCATCCTCCACATCATCGGCAGGCTCGGCGCCGCCGGCGCCGACTACCGCGCCGTCGAGTTCGACGGCAGCGCCATCCGCCGCATGACCACCGCTTCCCGCATGGTGCTCTCGAATCTTTCCATGGAGATGGGCGCCAAGGTGGCCTTCACTCCGGTCATGGAGATCGCCGCAGACGCCGGCGCGCACTACGAACGGACTCTCCACATCAACCTCGATTACGACATCCCGGAACCGCAGGTGGCCTGCCCGCACTCGGTCGACAACGTCAAACCGCTTTCGGCCCTCTCTGATGTCCCTGTCCACCAGGCCGTGCTCGGCTCCTGCACCAATGGCCGCCTCGAGGATCTCGAAGTGGCCGCCTCGATCCTCGCCGGACGCCGTGTGCATCCTCGCACCCGCCTCATCATCATCCCCGCCTCCCAGCGCATTTTCCTCGAAGCCATGCGCCTTGGTTACATCGAGAAGCTCATTGAAGCCGGCGCCATCGTCAACCCGCCCGGCTGCGGCCCCTGCGTCGGCGTGCATCAGGGCATCCTCGCCGCCGGCGAAGTCTGCATCTCTTCCACCAACCGCAACTTCATCGGCCGCATGGGCAGCAAGGACTCTTTCGTCTACCTCGCCAGCCCTGCCGTCGTCGCCGCTTCCGCCGTCGCCGGACGCATCATCCACCCTGAAATCGTCATGGCAAAGGAGAATTCGCATGTCTGACGCCTCCCCGATCCTCCGCGGCCGCGTCGCCGCCGTGCTCGGCCCCAATGTGGACACCGACGTCATCTACCCCGGCCGCTTCCTGAACATCACCGACCGCGAAAAGACCGCCGAGCACCTGTTTGAACTGGCCCATCCCGAAATCCGCGCGAAACTCCGGCCCGGCGATTTCATCATCGCCGCCGCCAACTTCGGCTGCGGCTCCAGCCGTGAGCAGGCCGCCGCCGCCCTCAAGTTCTCCGGCTGCGGCGCCGTCATCGCCGCAAGCTTCGCCCGCATCTTTTTCCGCAACGCCATCAACCTCGGCCTGCCCGCTATCGTCAGTCCCTCGGCGCACATCGAATGCAGCGAACGTGATGAACTCGAAATCGACCTTGCCGCCGGTGTCATCCGCAATCTCACGCGCCACCTGTCCCTCGCCGCCGCGCCGCTTGATCCACGCGCCATTGAACTCATCCGGTGCGGCGGGCTCATCCCGTATCTCAAGGCAAAGTACGCCTCCGCGGCCGCGCTAGGCTAGTCTTCGGGAGACCGCTGTCTCATGCACAAACACCAGATCGCGTGGCTGCCCGGCGACGGCATTGGCATCGAAGTCGCTCACGCCGCCCGCCTCGTCCTCGACGCAGCCGGCTACGACGCCGAGTACCACCACGGCGACATCGGCTGGCACTTCTGGGTCACCGAAGGCGACGCGCTCCCCCAGCGCACTCTTGACCTGCTCGCCCGCACCGAGTGCGCCTTCTTCGGCGCCATCACCTCCAAGCCCGCCGCCGAGGCTGCCCGAGAGCTCGCCCCCGAACTCCAGGGCCGCGGACTCACCTACCGCAGCCCTATTGTGCGCATGCGCCAGTTGCTCGATCTTTACATCTGTCAGCGCCCCTGCCGCGCCCTGCCCGGCAACCCGCTCAACTATCGCGAAGACATCGACATAGTCGTCTTCCGCGAGAACACCGAAGGCATGTACATCGGCGTCGAGTTCCCTCTCGTGCCCGAGTCTTTCTATTCGGAGAAGGCGATGAGCCGCATCCCGCGCGATGCCGCCATCTCCATCCGCAGCATTACCGCCAAGGCTTCCTACCGCATCGTCAAGGCCGCCTTTGAATTTGCTCGCCGCAATGGCCGCCGCAAGGTCACCGCCGTCCACAAGGCCAACGTCCTGCGCGCCACCTGCGGCCTTTTTCTCGAACAGGCCACCGAAGTCGCGGCCGCTTATCCCGATATCGAATTCGAGACCGCCAACGTCGACGCCATGTGCATGTGGCTCCTCAAGAACCCGCACAACTACGACGTCATCGTTACGACCAACCTGTTCGGCGACATCCTCTCTGATCTGTGCGCCCAGTTGGTCGGCGGCATGGGCTTTGCTTACAGCGGCAACATCGGCGACAATTACGCCGTCTTCGAACCCACCCACGGCTCCGCGCCCAAGTATGCCGGCCTCAACAAGGTGAATCCCATCGCCTCCATCCTCGCCGCCGCCATGATGGCCGGCTGGACCGGCGAAAAAGAAATCGAGGCCGCCATTCACAGGGCGGTCGCGGAAGTGGTCCGCCGGGGCGAAGTCCGCACCTACGACATGGGCGGCTCCTCCACCACCCTGCAGATGGCCGAAGCCATCGCCGCCGAAACCCGGAGGGGGACAGCCTGATCCCGCTCCTTCGCCGATTCCGTGAAAGTGTCAATGGTGTCTGACACCTTAATGGCGTTCAGCAAGGGGGACAGCCTGATCCAGCTCTTTCTCGAGTTTCCCAAAGGCGCCAATGGTGTCTGACACCTTCGTAAGCTCCCCGCGCCCCCTGGCGGCATGCAGGCGCTCCAGAACCGCCTCCGAGCCCACCCGGACGGCAAGGTGGATAACCCATTAGCCCTTGAGTCCTGGCAGCGGGCCGGAGCACGACGAGTGCCGCGATCGAACCGCCCGAAGCGCCCGGCACGGGCGCCGTCAGCGGCCCAGCCTCGCGCGGGCGCCGCTGTTCTCAGGTTCAAAGCATCCGGTGATCAGGCGTCCGGCAGCGCCTTTTCCAGGGAAGAATTCCGGCGCTTTTCCACCACCCGGTAGCGCCGCGGGCGCACCGGACTGCCGCCGCTGAAGGCGTCTTCGATCACGGCCGCCTGCTCCTGCGCATGGCGCTTCGCCGAGCCCGTGCTTGGCGAGGCTGCCTCGGGCCGGCCCGCGTAACGCAACGTCCGGCGCGTCTGCGCCAGCAGCGCCTCCAGCCGGTCCCGCACAAACAGGAACGCGCCCTGATTCCGCGGCTCCTCCTGCACCCACACGATCTCCGCCGTCGAAGGATACCGCCACAGCGCGGCCTCCACTTCCTGCTCCGGCCACGGATACAGCTGCTCCAGCCGCACGATGGCCGTGTCCCACGCGTTGCGCTTCTCCCGCTCCGCCGCCAGCTCGTAATAAATCTTGCCGGAGCAGAACAGCACCTGCACCACGCGGTCCGGCTGCACGGCGGCCGGATCGGAAAGCACCGGATCGAAGAAGCCGCGCGTCAGGTCGTGCAGCGCGCTGACGCATTTCGGATGCCGCAGCAGGCTCTTCGGCGTGAACAGCACCAGCGGCTTTCGCAGCCCGCGCCGGTCGTGCCCGCCGTACATCTGACGGCGCAGCAGGTGGAAATACTGCGCCGGCGTCGTCGCGTTGCAGACCTGCAAATTGTTCTCCGCGGCCAGTTGCAGGAAGCGCTCGATGCGCGCGCTCGAGTGCTCAGGCCCCTGCCCTTCATAGCCGTGCGGCAGCAACAACACCAGCCCCGACGGCTGCCCCCACTTGGCCTCGCCCGCGGCGATGAACTGGTCGATCATGATCTGCGCCCCGTTGGCGAAGTCGCCGAACTGCGCCTCCCACAACGTCAGCGTCAGCGGATCGCCGAGCGAGTAGCCGTATTCAAAGCCCATCACCGCGTACTCGCTCAGGCTGCTGTCGTAAACTTCGAACCGCGCCTGCCGCGGATCCAGATGCTGAAGCGGCGTGTACGGCTCGCCATTGTTGTAGTCGAAGTACTCAAGATGCCGCTGCGAGAACGTGCCGCGCCCGCTGTCCTGCCCGCTCAGGCGCACCGGCGTGCCTTCCAGCACCAACGTTCCGAAGGCGAGCGTTTCGGCCGCCGCCCAGTCGATCGGCCCCCCTTTCAGGATCTCCCGCCGCTTCTCGATGAAGCCCTTCAACTTCGGATGGAGCGTGAACCCCTCGGGAAACGTTGTGATGCCCTCGACCACTTTTTCGATCAGGGCTTCGTCGGCCGCGGTGCGGGGACAGGTGTGCGGGATGCTGGTCTCCTCGTATTCGGTGACCTCCTGCAGCTCCCACTTCTCGCCCCTGCGCACGGCTTCTTCATGCGCGGCGTTCAGCGCGTCCTGGATCTGCCGCCTGATGCGCTCCACGGACTCTTTCGTCACCACGCCTTCCCGCAGCAGCCGCTGCGTGTACAGCGTGCCCGGAGACTCCTTCGCCTTGATCGTGCGGTACATCACGGGCTGCGTGTAGCTGGGATCGTCGCCCTCGTTGTGTCCGTACTTGCGGTAGCAGACCAGGTCGATGACCACGTCCTTCCTGAACTTCATGCGGTAATCGAGCGCGATCTGCATCGCCCGCACGCAAGCCTCGGGGTCGTCGCCGTTGACGTGAAGAATCGGCGCCTGCACCATGCGGGCGACGTCGGTGCAATACGTGGAGGAGCGGCTCTCTTCCGCCGTCGCAGTGAAGCCGATCTGGTTGTTGATCACCAGATGAATGGTGCCGCCAGTCGTGTAGCCCTTCAGCAGGGAGAGATTCAGCGTTTCCGCCACCACGCCCTGCCCGGCGAATGCCGCGTCCCCGTGCACCAGCACCGGCAGCACCTTCTCCCGCTTTTCATCGCCCATGAAGGTCTGCTTGGCGCGGACAATGCCTTCCACCACCGGATTCACGGCTTCCAGGTGGCTCGGGTTGGGCGAAAGCGAAACCTTGATCTCGCGCCCCGAGGAGGTCCGCTGCACGCCGCTCGCGCCAAGGTGGTACTTCACGTCGCCGGAGCCCTGCGCCATGTCGGGATCCACCACGCCCTCGAACTCGCCGAACACCTGAGCCATCGACTTCCCGATCAGGTTGGCGAGCACCGTCAGCCGCCCCCGGTGGGCCATGCCGATGACAATTTCCTGCACGCCCGCTTCGGCGCTGCGCTCCAGGCATTCGTCCAGCACCACCATGGCGCTTTCTCCGCCTTCCAGCGAAAACCGCTTCTGCCCGACAAAGCGCGTGTGCAGGAAGTTCTCGAACCCCTCCGCCTGGAGCAGCCGCAGCAGGATGCGCCGCCGGGTCGTGTCATCCAGCGGCCAGTTGTTCGCCTGCGGCTCCATCCGCTCCTGCAGCCAACGCTTCTCCTCCGGGTGCTGGATGTGCATGTACTCGCATCCCAGCCGCCCGCAATAAGTCTGCCGGAGCTGCTCGATGATCTCGCGCAGCCGCGCCATCTTCAGGTCGCCAGGGACGGCAAGGCTGCCGGTCATGAACTGCCGGTCGAAGTCCCAGATGGTCAGCCCGTAATTGGCCGGGTCCAGCTCGGGATGATACGAGGGCTTCACGCCCAGCGGATTCAGATCCGCGATCAGGTGCCCGCGCACCCGGTAGGCGTTGATCAGTTGCAGCACCGCCGCCTGCTTGGCGATCTCGCCCATCCGCTGAGGCTCGCCGAAGGCTGTAACAGCGCCTCCGCGGTCCACTTCCCAGCGGAACGGCTGGTAAGGCATGCCGGTCTGCTCGAAGATCTCGTCATAGAAGCGGTCTTCGCCTTCGAGCAGATCCTGAAGCTTGCCCAGGAATGCGCCGCTTTCCGCCCCCTGGATGATGCGGTGATCGTAAGTGCAGGTGATCGTCATCACCTTGCACAGCCCGAGGCTGGCGCGGAGTTCGTCGCTTACTCCCTGGAATCCTGCGGGCCAGTCGATCGCGCCGGTGGCGATGATGGCGCCCTGGCCGGGCATCAGCCGCGGCACGCTGCCGACGGTGCCCACGGTGCCGGGGTTCGTCAGCGAGATGGTCGTGCCCAGAAAATCCTCCGGCGTGAGTTTGCCGGTGCGGGAGCGCTCGACGATGTCGTCGAAGGCGCGCATGAACTCATAGAACGACATCTCGCCGGCGTTCTTGATGCAGGGCACCAGCAGCGAGCGGCGCCCGTCCTTGCCGGCCACGTCGACGGCGATGCCGATGTTGACCTGGCGGCGGACGATGCGGTGAGGCTGGCCGCCCACTTCCGCATAGGCGTCGTTGATGACCGGCACGTGCTTGATGGCCCGGACAATGGCCCACGCGATCAGGTGCGTGTAGCTGATCTTCGACTGCCCGTGCAGCGAGCGCCAGTGGTTCAGCAGCCGGCGGTTCTCGTCGATGACCTTCACCGGGATGACGCGCTGGCTGGTGGCCGTAGGAACGGCCAGGCTGGCGTTCATGTTGTCGGCGATCCGCGCCGGCGCCCCCTTCAGCGGAACGAGTTGCTCGCTCGCGCTCAGCGTCAGCGCCGGAACCATGACAGGCGCGGCGGCCTTGGCCGGCTCGCGTTCGGGCACGACGACGGTCTGGCTCACCGGCGGCGGCGTGACCTCAACGGGCGGCTCGGAGGTGAACCGTTCCTTCCAGCTCTCATCCACCTGGCCGGGACGGTTGACAAACTCCTGGTACAGCTCTTCCTCGAGCCATGAGTTCACAGTCGGTCTTTGCTTCGGTTCGATCGCCATGGTTGTTTCAGGATCGGGTGGGACAAGCCCCTGCTGCCTTCAGTGTAGCAACGGGCCTGGCGTTCTCTCTTTTGGACGCGGGACACATGGCGCCCGATTCCTTCCCTGCTCATTATTGTGCGCGCCTAGAATGGGGAAAGCGATGAGGATCCTGGTTTTTTCCGATATCCACGGCGACCGCGCCGCGCTGGAGGCGCTGATGGAGCGCGAGGCGGATCTCTACATCGCCGCCGGAGACCTGGTGTCGTGGGGGCGCGGGCTGGACGGCCTGGGCCCGGTGCTGCAAAAGCGCGCGCCCGACGTCTGGGTGCTGCCCGGCAATCACGAGCACGAATCCGAGATCGAATCCTTTTGCCGGCGGCACCGGCTGAACGCGCTGCACGGCAGACACTTCGAGATCGACGGCTGGCACATCGCGGGTCTCGGCCACAGTTCGCCGACGCCTTTCAACACGCCGGGCGAATACACCGAAGAGGAACTGGCGGAGCGCCTGAACCGCTTTTCGGGACTGAAGCCCCTGATCCTCGTCTGCCACTGCCCTCCGCTGGACACCGCCCTGGACCGCGCCGCGTTTGGACGCCACATCGGCAGCCGGGCGGTGCGGGAATTTCTGGAACGCGAGCAGCCCGCCTGGTTCGCCTGCGGGCACGTCCATGAAGCGGCGGGCGTCGTCACCCAGTTGGGCGCCACCCGCGCCGTCAATGCCGGCAAGGCCGGCTACCTCATCGAAATCCCCCCCGCCGAAACAGTGCCGCGCGGGAGCATGCCATAGCCCTGCGGCCACGCGGTCACGCCGATGGTGCCGCGCGTGAAGGCCGCGAAGCGGCCGCAACAAGCGGCCCCATGCCCCCCGCGCCTGCCCTTCAGTGCCACGGCAGGACCGGCCAGTGTGTCGCGGAACACACCGCCCCAGCGCGCACGGAAACCAGCGGCGCCTCCGTCCCCCATTTTGCGTTCCGATCCCCGGCGATGCCGCGCTTCCCTCGTCTCCCGCGATTCGCTCTTGCAGCCGGGCCGCCAGTGCTGCTAAGATTCAAGTGCGGGGTGGAGCAGCCAGGTAGCTCGTTGGGCTCATAACCCAAAGGTCGGTGGTTCAAATCCACCCCCCGCAACCAACAGTTTGCCCCGGTCAGTTCTTCGGTGGGGCGTCACACCGCAATATCAGCCACTCCCTTTCGCAGCAATTTATCGTACAGGCTTGCACAGCCTCTGATTGGTCAACTCCGGTCGGAGGTTCGCAAAAGTTTCGGTCTAGAATTCCTCACCCCCCATAGCGGTTAGAAGCCGCTCTCGGCGACCCGGCGTAGATCGGAGCCCCGCACCGCCCTCGGGCCGCGCGGTTTGGGTGCAACGGAGACCGGTCCGCCGAAAGTGCGGCCGGCGGCCGTTGCTCCTTCCCTGTACGCAGCGGGCCCGCCCTTCGCCGGTCCTTCAGCCGCTAACTGTCGCCCCGGATGCTGATCGTCGTCGGGCAGCGGAACATTCGGTGCTGCCGCTTCAACATCGCGCATCATCTTTGCCCACGCTGGTACTAGGCCCGCCAGCCAAGCTGCCGGCCCAGCATCCTATTGATGAACAAAGATATTGCTTGCCCATTGCGTGACGGACGGACAAGAATGCCCGCGTCCGCTGCAGGGTACTGGAACGAACCCGTATTGTTCTGTGCGAGTTCAGAGCCCAAGATGGCGATGTGGATTGCAAGAACCGAGACGGAGGAGTTTAGCTTATGAAACTGACAATGCTGGGGCTGGCGCTTGTCGCCATGGTAGTTCTGGGGACTGGGGCAACGGCGACCCCTCTTACCCTTAGCCTGAACGACGGTAGCAATAGCGTGACGGTTCAGGATGGAGGTGTGAACGATTCCAACCCCGCAGCCGGGGTTGTGACTTGGATCGGATCGATTGGTGTCTGGACGGTGAACGTAACCACGGGGCTCGGCTATCCGGCTCTCGGGAACTTGTCATGGCCGCATCTGGATCTGAACAGCGTGAACATATCCAGTCAAGCGGGAACCCTGACGATGTTGCTGACACAGGGGGGGTTCACCTCTCCGCCGCCGCCCGCGTTCCTGTATTCCATTGGTGGAACGACGCAGGGCAACGTCACCGCGTACGCCTGTGCTGGCATGGCCTTGGGGGATTGCGAAGACGTGCAGCTTGGTCCCTTTTCCCCGACTTCTTTTAGTGGTGATGCCGGCTTCCAGCTCTTCGACCCTGGGGAGGACTATAGCGTTGGCATCAAGGTGATTCTGAACCATGGGCAAGCCGGGGTTTCGAGTTTCGACGCGCAAGTGAACTCGGTTCCCGAGCCCGGCACCTACGCGCTCATCGGCGCGGGACTGCTTGGCCTGGGCCTGCTGCGGCGGCGGCTGAGCTGACGGTTTAACGGAAATTCCGGTCTTTGTGGGACCTGGGTTCGCCCGGGTCCCTTTTTCATTCATTGGCCGATACCCCCACTTTTCTCTGCTACTCGCGGCAGTGGCGAAGCTGTGAAGCGCACACGAATACCGGGCTGGCGCTGCCGCGCCTTCCAGCAAATCCCGGCGATTCCCCACACACACCGGGATACATGGCCACGGGGCGGAAGACCCACGGAGTACTGGCCCCTCCCGCGCCCTGACAGACGGTTCGGCTCCATGAGGCAAGCGCCTGAAGGCCAACAGGAAACAGCAGCAACGGCTGCGCCGCTCGCGTTGCCGGGGAGGGCGCCGGAGCCGGTTCCCGCAGGCACGTCCTGGTACGGAACCCGCCGGTACTCCCATTGACGGGTACAGGCTTTTCCCCCAAAAGAGTGTCCAGGATCGAAGACGGCGCCTGCGCCACGTGGTCTCTCTGTGCAGCGCAGGTACGGAATGCGATCCGGAAGGAGGAAAGAAACATGTACGGCAGGGTTCTGAAACCCTTGGCCCTGCTGGTGATGGTGGCGGCGGCGGCATGGGCGTCACCCGTGATCGGCGCCGGCGCCTGGAGCAGTTGGCCAACCGTTAACAACGATGGCACACCATTCTGGGATCGGCTATCCTCCGACGGAGCAGCCTGCAACATCGGCTATTTTCTGGCGAGCGGATTTGGCCCGTGCGCCAATTTGAAAAACGGCACGCCAGCGAACGGAATGCAGTTGGGCGGTGCCAACCTGGAATATTACTCCGACAATGACGCCATCACTCCGTTCCTGCTGGATGCGGGCCAGTGGACCTTCACGCTCGAAGGCCGCATCGCCGGTTCCAGCACTTTCGAGGTGGGTTATTACTATCCATTGAGCCCGCTCCCCTTCCTGATTCCGCTGTTCAACCAGGCGAATTCAGTGGGCGACACAGCTACGGTCGTGACGAGCGGTGTCATCGCTTTGTACCTGATGGACGGCTCGTACTTTTTCCGCTCGGACGCCGACCCATTGGGCGTGGCCGCGTTTCGGCACACGCAACTACCCTATCAGTTTTACTTCGGATTTGAGGACCGTCCGCAGGGCGATCGGGACATGAACGACGTGGTGCTGTCGGCGCACTACGTCCCCGAGCCCGGCACTTACGCGCTCATCGGCGCGGGACTGCTCGGCCTGGGCCTGCTGCGGCGGCGGCTGGGCTGAACAGCATCAGCGAGTTCTTCTTGTGATGAGAGCGGCCTGGCACGGAGCCGGGCCGCTGTTTTTCTTTGGCGTCAGTCCATCTGACGATCAGGCGGCGGCGTTGCGGCCGCCGAGATGGACGAGCCGCGCGCCGGAAAGCTCGCTGAAGCGCTCCGGGTGGCAGGTCAGGATCAGGAACTGCATGCGGCGGCGGCGCTCCTCGATCAGTGCCAGAATCCGGCTCAGGCGCGCCGCGTCGGTGGCCAGCAGCACGTCGTCGAGCACCACCAGTTGGGGCTGCTCCTCGGTGAGAATGTCGGCCAGCGCCAGCCGCAGCGCCAGATAGAGCTGTTCCTGCTCTCCGCCGGAGATGCGGTCCGGTGCAACCTCCATCGGCGCTTCCACCGCCGCCGGGTGCACGGCGCGGGGCGTCCACGAATTCGGATCGAGCCTCACACCGCGAAACGCATCGCCCTGGACGCGGGCGAGCACTTCCGTGGTCCGGCGTTCGAGCCCAGGCAGGATCAGGCGTTCAGCCTCCTCGAACACCTTCTTCAGCGTATGCCAGAGCAGCTTGTTTGACTTTGCGCGCAGGTCCGCGGCGGCGTATTCCGCCTCGGCTTCCGCCAGGCTCTCTTCTGCGGCTGCCAGTTGCGCATACAAGCCTTCCCCCTGCCGTTCCTCGATGCGTCCGCGGAGCACGTTCCTGATTTCGAGCGCCTGTTCGCGCCGGCGCCGCGCTGTCTCCAGCTCTCTCCCGGCCTGTTCCAGCGTGGTATCGAGTTCCACCGGAAGCAGCGCGAGCCCCTGGGCCACCTGCTCCCGCTCCGCCTCCGCCGCAGCGATCCGTTGCGCCGCTTGTTGTGCGGCCGCACGCAGAGCCGCCTCGTCGCGAGGATCCTCATCGAGCCTGCGCCGCCGTTCTTCAGCGCGGTCCCGGCTCTGCTGCGCCTCGCGCAACCGGGTTTCCAGGCCCTCGGCTTCCCGTCGCGCCTGCCGCAGCGCGAGGGCCTCCGGGCTCAACTGATCCTCGTGCGCCTGGCGCTGCCGGCGCAGTTCGCCAAGCTGGCGCTCCAGATCATCCGCCTGTCTCCGCTTTTCCTCCAGCGCTTCGAGCGTCTCGCCCTCCCAACGCTGGAGCAGCGGCTGCCGCTGCGCCTGCACGGCGGCGATCTGCTGCTGCAACTCGGCGACGCCTGCGGCAGGGCCCCAGATGCGCACGCGGCCCAGCCCCTGCACGGCCAGCTCGATCTCCGGCGATCCGGAGATGGTCACGCTCTGCCCGGCGCGGCTCTCCACCGGGCCCTTGGGCTCTCCGCGCAGGACTTCGATCCGCGCGTCCCGCTCCAGCTCGAACTGCACATGGAGCATGGCGCTCTCCAGCCTCGCCTCCAGCTCGCGGAGCTGTTGGTCCAGCCGGGCTGCCTCATCGAGCGTCTGGCGGGGAGGCGCCTGAAGCCGGTTCAGTTCGGACTCAAGCCCGGCGATGCGCGCCGCCACCGAGGCCCGCGCCTGAACCAGCGCGTCCTCGGCCGCCCGCACCGCCTGCCTGCCGGCTTCCAGGCGCCGGGTGAGATCATCCACCTGCTGGGCGGCCGCCTGGAGATCCGCGGCGATGGTCCGCCGCTGATTCAGAATGGTCTCCACGGCCGTGTATTCAGCCCGTGCCGCCTGCAAAGTATTCTGGATCTGAAGCCGGCGCTTCTCGAGTTCCGCTTTCTGCTGGCTCTGTTGCTGGAGTTCCTTCTGCCGTTGCTCCAGGCGCTGCATCTCGGCTTCCAGGCGGCCGGCTTCGCTGGTCAGGTCCTCGAACGCCGTGCGGTCCTTGCCCAGTTGTTCGAGGCGCTCGCGAATTCTCCCAGCCTCTTCGCGCAGCCCGGCCACGCGATCCTCCAACTGCCGCAAAGGAGAATTCGCGCCCGGGCGCCCCGTAGGGGTCCAGTCCTCCAGAAAGCGCTGCTCCGCCTCGCGCAGCGCCACGGCCACCGGCCCGCTGCGGATCTGCGCTCCGAGGGAGGCGCGCACGCGGTCCTGCAGGGGCTGATCCAGGCGGAGCTCGGCGAGTTCATTCTGCCGCGCCCACAACACCCCAGCCACAAGCCAGGAACCTGTGCCGCCACCCGCCGCACCCAGAAACTCGGGAAGCCGCTCTTCGACGTGCCTGCCCTGCGCCTGAGGCAGCCATTGCCCGGCTTGCCGGCACTCCAGTAATGCCGTGCCGCGAGCCCCAAACGCGAATTCCTTGCGCAGCCGCCACAGAAGGCCGCCGTGTTCGAACTCCACCATCACCCGGGGATGGAGGGCGCGCTGCCAGGGCTGCCAGCGCTTGATCTCCTGTGCGGCGGATGTGGCGGAAACCGTAAAAGCCGACGTGAGAGCCGCGAGAACCGTGGACTTGCCGCTGCCGTTCGGTCCAGCCAGCAGGTTCGGCTCCTCCGGGGAGAGTTCGAGCTCGCAGGGCTCGAGAAACCGTCCAAAGTGCTCCAGCACAATCTTTCGTACAATCATTGGCCCGCCCCCCTGGCCAGCGCGAGCAAGGTGCGCAGCGCCTGGCGCGCTGCCTCCGGCTCATTCCCCGCCTGCGCCTCCGCCTCCAGCCGCCGCGCCGCCTCCTGCAAGGGGCCGGCGGGCAGATCCTCCACCCGGAGCATCGGGCGGAGATCTTCCTTGATCCTCAGGTAGAGAAATTCCGCGGCCTGCCGGCGCAGCTCTTCCAGTTCCTGGCCGTCCTCCGGAAACAGCGTCCCGCTCAGGCGGACTTCGACTACGGAGTTTTCACCGGCAAGCTGCCCGACCCGCGCCCGGACGCGGGCGAGGTCGCCTGGCTGCGCCACGTCAAAGCTCAGGCTCCTCCATTCGAGCCGGGCCACACGCTCCGGCTGGATGCGCGGGGCAGCCCCTCGCGCGCCGATCTCCACCAGCAGGACATTGCCGCTGTCATCCTCGCCGAACGAAGTCGGCTCCGGCGTGCCGCTGTACGCCATGCGGACTGCTCCGTCAGGCCCCGGATACAGACGCGTGGAGTGCCAGTCGCCGAGAGCCAGATAATCGATGCGGCGCTGCGAAGGGGCGTCGGCGGCAATCCAGCGGGTGTCCTCCTGGTTCGGCAATCCGGCCACGGCGCCGTGCGCCACACCGATGCGGATGCCGTTGTCAAACTTCCCCGACGGAATCCAGGCCGTCGGATCGCCTGCACCCCAGTGGCTCCGCAGCGGGCAGGGGAACACGGTGCAGGATTCGAATTCCAGAGGCGACTCAAGGCGCGCAATGTGCACGTTCGGGCACGCACGCCACACAGGCAAGTCCCATACGCCTTCGGGTGTAAGCGGATCGTGGTTGCCCGGGAGCACGACCACCGGGCAGGTGAAGCCGGCCAGAATGTGCGCAATCTCCTCCACGTCGGACAGGGCAACGGCGTGGTTCTCAAAGGTGTCGCCGGCCAGAACCGCGAGGTCGACCCGCTCCTGCCGGGCCAGTTCGGCGATCCGGCGGGCGGTCTCCAGCCGGGCGGCGCGGGCCTGCGCGGCTGCGGCGCCGAGCTGCGCCGCCTTCATCCCGATCTGCCAGTCGGCGGTGTGGAGCAGTTTCATGCTCAATCAGGACCTCCTTCCCGGTAGGGCGCGGAGCGCCGCGCCGTCGGCGGCCGCCCGCGGGGCAGGGAGCCACCCCGGTCAGGCGCCGCCGGCCCGCCAGCGGCTCCTCCATTGTCCTCCGTTGTCCCCATCCTGCCCCGGCCGGTGGCTCACGGATCGAGCCTGCAGTAAAAAATCATCCGGCGGAGTATCTCGCTTCGCCCGCGGCAGGCTTGCGCTGTTCCGCGCGGAGAACCGCCAACCCTTTCTCCAGATGCTCGAGCACCAGCTTGCGGAGCGGCTCCGGCCCTTCAACCACCACGTCAGGGACAAACCGGAGAATGTCCTGCACCAGCTCGCGCGGGTCGGAATATGGCACTTCCAGCCGCACCTCGTTGCCCGAAAGCGGAGTGAGGCGCTGCCTCGGGTGCCATTCTTCGCGCTCGATCCACCGCGAGGCGGGCAGCCGGAAGCGCAGCACCGCCGTCTGGTCCGGCTCGCCGGCGAAGATGCCGTAGCCGGCGCCGAGCCGCGCATCCAGAACATCTTGCGAATACTCGTCCGCCTTCTCTGGCAACAGAGTGGCGCCGCGGATGGCGTCGAGAGAAAAGCTGCGGAAATCCTCCCGCGCATGGCACCATGCGTCCAGATACCAGTTCGAGCTGTACCAGATGAGCCGCTGCGGGCTGACAGTCCGGGTCATGATTTCGCCGCGGGAACGGCTGAAATACACGAGGCTCAGCTTCTTGCGCTGCAACACGCCGGTGCTGACGATGCGGAAAATCTGATCGTCCACGGGGCGGTGGCGCGCCACGATCATGCGGAACCGGCGGCGGATATCCTTCTGTTTCACCTTCCCTGCCGCCAGCAGCGATTCGATCTTTTTCAGGGCCGGCGCCAGCGCCTCGGACAGCATGCGGGAATCCAGTTGCTCGACAAAATCCCGCATCAGCAGCAGCGCGTGCATCTCGGCCGAGGTGAGCCAGACGCCCGGAAGCTGGTAACGGGCGGACTCTCCCGCTTCGCCGCCATCGGCCTGGGGATGGTCGTAGCAATAGCCTCTGCGCTCGCGGTCGTACCGTATGGGGGCGAAAAGGCGGTCCCGCATATACTGGAGGTCCCGCTTTACCGTCGGGCGGCTGACTTCGAACTCTTCCATGATCTTTCGCAGAGGAACCGCCATGCCCTTTTCGAGCATTTTGTGGATGACGCAAATTCTTTCCATCTGGCTCACGGAAACCTCCGGGCGGCAGAAGCCACGAATCTAGCTCATTTTATCTCAAAATTGATGGCGCAGAGATTCCACAATATGGAAGACTTTTCATGGCAATTTGCGGTGCAGGGAGGCGTGGCGGAAGCTCGTGGGAGTCGAACCCACCAGCGGCGCTCGCGCGCCGCTCACTGGTTTTGAAGACCAGGCCAGGCACCGGCCCAGTGGAGCTTCCAAGCCGATTGTAGCGCCCTCAACCGGAGGCCTGCGGCCGCGGCATCAACCATGTGATGACGCTTCCGGACGCGATGACAGCCAGGCAGCCCACCGCGTTGAGCCACAGAAACGCCAGCCCGCTGAAATGCCATACGGCGAAGACCACGGCTTCGCCGAGAATCATCCCAAGGAATGCCGCTGTCCCGCCCACGCGCGGAAAGAAGAAAGCCAGCACGAATACGCCCAGCAGCGTGCCATAGAACAGCGAGCCCAGCCGGTTGACGGCTTCCACCAGCGAGCCCAGGTTCTGCGCGTACAGCGCCGTCACAATGGCATACGCCCCCCAGAACACAGTGAGCCACCGCGACGCAGCCAGGTAATGCCGGTCGCCAGCGTCACGGCGGAAGAAGCGGCGGTAGATGTCCACCATGCTCACCGTGGCCAGCGAGTTGATTTCCGCGGAAATCGTCGACATGGCCGCGGCAAAAATGGCCGCCATGATGAGGCCCACCACCCCGGCGGGGATATGGTGGACGACAAACCAGAGAAAGACGTAGTTGGTGTCGTTGACCCGCCCCTGGCCGGTCGCCTGTCCGGCAAGGGCGAGGGCGCGCGAGCGCACCTCGTCCACCTCAGCCTGCGCCCGGCGGAAACCCTCAAGATCCAGCCGCTGTGCGGCGCCCCGCCGCAGCTGGAACGCGCGGTCATACTCCCGGATCAGTTGCGCATAGGCGGGCTGCTGCTCCAGCGCCCGCATCGCCTGCGGATGAAACACGAGCGGCGGTTGCGTGTACACATAGAAGACGAACACCATCGCGCCTGTGAACAGGATGAAAAACTGCATCGGGATCTTCGCCACCCCGTTGAACAGCAGCCCGAGGCGCGATTGCGCCACGCTGCGCCCCGTCAGGTAGCGCTGCACCTGGCTCTGATCACAGCCGAAATAAGCCAGGGCCAGGAACATGCCGCCGATCAGCCCGCTCCAGACGTTGTACTGGTCGCTCAGATCGAACCGCCACACCGCGGCGTTCAGCTTGCCCGCTGCGCCCGCCACCGCCAGCGCCTGCGGAAGACCCACGCCATCCGGCAGCAGGAGCACCACCGTGAACAGGGCGGCGATGATGCCTGCCGTCATCACCATCATCTGTACGAATTCGGTCCAGGTCACCGCCGCGATGCCGCCGCTCGCCGTGTAGGCGACGACCAGCACGCCCATAATCAGCGTGGTCCACTGGCTGGACCAGCCCAGGATCACCGTCAGCACGACAGCGGGCGCCGACAGGGCAACCCCCACGGCCAGCCCGCGCGAGAGCAGGAAGATGGCCCCCGCCAGCGCGCGCGTCTTCGCGTCGAAGCGCTTCTCCAGATACTCGTATGCTGTGAACACGCCCGACGAGTGAAACCGCGGCACGGCGAAGGCGGAGATCAGGATCATCGCCAGCGGCAGCCCCAGATACATCTGCACGAACCGCATGCCGTCGGCGTAGCTCTGCCCCGTCGTCGAGATGAACGTGATCGCGCTGGCCTGCGTCGCCATGATCGACAGCGCCATCGCATACCACGGCATCGTCTTGCCGGCGAGCAGATACTGCGACGTGGTGCGGCTGCCGCGGCCGCGCCAGACGCCATAGAATGCGATCCCTGCCAGGGAAGCAGCCAGCACCGCCCAGTCGAGCGGCCTCACCGGTTCCAGCTCCTTGTGAACCAGGTGAACAGCGCAATCAGCGCGGCCAGATAGCCTGCCAGCCCCGCATAAATGCGGCCCCACGAACCCCAGAATGGCGGCCGTTCGTCGTGTGGATTCATCGTCCCGCGCTCACGAGATTGGCGAAGATCCGCCACGCGCCGGTTACACCCGCCGGCAATTGCCGCCACCACGCATACGAAGTGAAGACGTAGGCGCCCTTCCCGAGCCGCGTATAGAGCAGCCCGCCGCGCTGCGCCGCTTCGCCGGGATCGGCTGTTTCGAGCAGGGCCTCATAGCGCGGATCCCACTCTGAGGGAAAATAGAGCGCGCGTTCCTGCACCCAGCCCTGAAAATCCGCTTCCGTGATGCGGTTCGGCCGGCTCATCAGCGGGTGATCCGGAAGCAGAATCCGCACAGGGGCTTCCTCGACGGTCGTGCGGCTGCGCCCGATGCGGATCGGAAACGGCCCGATGTTGCGGAGGGCCGCATCGGACGTCTCGCTGCCGAATCCTTCCAGCGTGTTGTATTGCACGATCAGCGCGCCGCCGCGCTCGACGTATTCGCGCAGGCGCGCGTGGGCCGCGCGTAGATCGGCTCGCACGTTGAAGGCGCGGATGCCGGTCACGATGGTGTCGAACACACCCAGGTCGCCCTGCGCCAGCCGGCGCTCGTCGAGCAGCTCCACCTCGCAGCCCATTTCTCGCAGCGCTTCCGGCACCAGGTCGCCCGCGCCCATGACATAGCCGGCGCGGCGGGCGGAGATGCGGATGTCCTCGCGCAGCAGGCGTATCTGGGCCGGACGCAGCACCGCCTGCGGCGGAATGTGCTCGTATTCGATCCGCAAGACCCCATGCCGCCATTCGGAATCGCCCGTCCGCGCCGCGGCGCGCAGCACCGCTGAGGCCGCCCCCTGCGGGGGCGTCACCTGAAACGCAAGCGTCACCGCCTGCCCCGCCTCGGACAGAGCAAACGGCTGCTCGGCAGGCTCGGCGCGCCACCCCTGCGGCGCTTCCAGCCTCAGCGCCCCCTGCGCGGGCCCCGCCACGGCGCGCACCTCCACCGATACCGGACGCGCGGCCGGCGTGCGGAACAGCAGCGGCGTCTCGCTCAGGTGCAGCGAGACGGCGGGCGCGATCAGGAAAGGCCGCGTCAGCTCGCCGCGCACGCGGTCCACATAGCGGTGTTCGACGGGACGGCGGATGCGAATCTCGCCGCCCGCAATCTCAATGCGGAACTCGGACGTCAGCACCGGCCGGGCTTCGGCTGGGCCGATATCGGCCGGGTTCTCGATCGCGTACAGGTTGCCATTCTGCGGGTGGCGCAACTGCAGCGGCTGCGAGAGCGGCTGATCCGGCGGCACCCGCAGGGTGGCGCGCGCCGTGTGCGGGCGGTTGTATTCGAGCGGCGCGCCGTCGAAGGAAGGCGCGCCGGCGATGCCTTCTAGCGAAACGCCCAGCAGGCGCGCCGGCAGCGAGGAGCGGTTGATGGCGGTCATTGCCAGTTCCACCGAGCCTCCCGGGACGGCCCAGGGCCGCGCCGTCGAAACGTCGAGCCAGAGGCCCGCAGCCGCAGCGATGGTTTCGTCGAGCTCTTCGAGCTTCCGCCGCGCATCGGGATGATCGATGGCGGCCATCGCCCGGCGCGCTTCCACCAGATGCGGAATCACCCGCTCTGGCGCATCCGGTGAAAAAGCCGCCAGCGCGGCGTCGAGCTTCGCCGCCACTGCCGCGCCGCCAGGCAGACGGTTCCAGCTTGTGTCGATCCCTTCCAGGAAGTCCGCCGTGGCGGGTTCGCCGTCGTACAGCACCAGGAAACTCGGCGCGGCGCCGCGCCGCTCCGGCGAGCCCATCCCCTGGCTGCGATGCTGGCTGCGGCTCAGCCCGGCGAGTTCGCCATAGCTCAGGCCGAGCAGCGGATTGTAGTCCCCGGTGTCGATCCGCAGCCGCTGCGGCATCTTCTCCGCTTCCGCCTCCTGCTGCCGAGTGAACGAGAAGGTGTTCCAGAACAGGCGCCTCGGCTGCCACGGGCGCACATGCCGCAACTGATCGGGGAACGCCTTCGCATCGCCCGCCAGACGGAAAGCTTCACGCCCGAGAATTGCCGACGCCTGATGGTGGCCGTGCCCGTCCCGCGGCGTGCCGGAAAAGCGGAGGATCACCACGTCCGGGCGGAAGTTGCGGATCACCCAGACCACGTCGCCCAGCACTTCATCCCTGCCCCACTTGGCCAGCGTCTCTTCGGCGGTCTTGGAGAAGCCGAAGTCAATGGCGCGGGTGAAAAACTGCTCCGCACCGTCCACGCGCCGCGCCGCCAGCAGTTCCTGCGTGCGGATGACGCCGAGCAGTTCGCTCTGCTCGTTGCCGATCAGGTTCTGTCCGCCCTCCCCGCGTGTGAGCGAAAGATAGCCGGTGCGCAGCTTGCGTCCCTGCGCGCACCACGCCAGCAGCGCGGTGTTCTCGTCGTCGGGATGCGCCGCAATCATGAGCACGCTGCCCACCACCCTGAGCCGCTCCAGCCGCTGCTTGACGGCGGACGCGCCCGCGGGTTCGCGCCACGCCGCCGTTTCAGTGGCCGTGATCAGAATTGCCAGAGCCGGAACGAAGTGAAGGAGCCGCTTCCGCATGACAGGCCGGTTTTCCCATTGTAAGTGCGGCGGCAGCGGCGGCGCGGGCGGGAGGCAGGAAGCCCGCGCCGCCCGCCGGAGGAGGCGCGGCAGCGCGGGCGCGGATTCGGGCAGGAGCTACTCTTCTTCCTTGATCTGCTGGGCCAGATAGTTCTCGTAGCCCATCTCCTGGATCATGTGGAGCTGCGCTTCGAGGAAATCGACGTGGTGCTCTTCGTCTTTCAGAATCGATTCGAACAGATCGCGCGAGCCGTTGTCGCCCGCTTCAACAGCCGCCTGAATCGCTTTGTTCAGCCGCGGCACCGCCTGATACTCCAGATTGAGGTCGTTCTGGAACATCTGCTTGACGTTTTGTCCGATGTGCAGGTCGAACAGCCGCGCCATGTTCGGCGAGCCGTCCAGGTACAGCATCCGGTGCAGCAGCGCCTCGGCGTGCTGCATCTCCTCGATGGACTCTTTCCGGGTGATCTTGGCCAGCCGCTCGTAGCCCCAATTTTCCAGCATTTCGGCATGGAGGAAGTACTGGTTGATCGCCGTCAGTTCGGCGGTCAGCACCTCCTGCAAATATTCCAGAACCTTGGGATCGCCTTTCATCTTGCCTCCTGAGTGGGATCGGAACTGCCTTCGTAAGACACTCGCATTGTAGCGGGAATGGCGTTCGGACAACAACATCTTTAATTGCAATAACTTGCGGGAAAGTCAGTTGCATCTGGCGGACGGCGGCGGAAAGGCCCGGCGGCGGTCCGGAGCAGGGGCCGATATGGTAGGCTAAGGGCGTCATGCTGAAGCAGATCCCGCTCGGCGGGGTGCACCGCGCGCTGGGCGCGAAAATGGTGGATTTCGGCGGCTGGGAGATGCCCCTGCAATACACTGGCATCCTCGAGGAACACCGCGCCGTGCGGTCCGCGGTTGGCCTGTTCGATGTCAGCCACATGGGCGAGATCGAGATCCGCGGTCCGCAGGCGCTGGATCTGGTGCAGTGGGTGTCCACAAACAACGCCGCCAGGCTTGCCGACGGCCAGGTTCACTATTCCGGGCTGCTTTACGAGCACGGCGGCTTCGTCGACGACATCCTGGTGCACCGGGTGAGCTCGGATCACTATTTTCTGTGCGTGAACGCCTCCAACCAGGACAAGGACTACGAACACATCGCCTCGCAGAACCGTTGGGACTGCGTGGTGGAAAACAACGGTTCGCGTTACGCCCAGCTCGCCGTGCAGGGGCCGCGGGCGCTCGAGACGCTCCAGAAATTGACGCCCGTGGCCCTGGCCGAAATCCGCTACTACCGCTTCCGCGACGGAGAAGTGTGCGGACGCCCGGCGCGGATCGCCCGCACCGGCTACACCGGAGAAGACGGCTTCGAGGTGTATCTCGCGCCCGGCGACGCGGCGGAAGTCTGGAACGCGCTGATGGACGCGGGGCGCGAATTCGGGATCAAGCCCTGCGGACTGGGGGCCCGCAACACCCTGCGCATGGAAGCCGGCATGGCTCTCTACGGCCATGAGATCGACGCTTCCATCACCCCGCTGGAAGCAGGGCTCGAGTGGATCGTCAAGTGGGACAAGGGAGACTTTTGCGGGCGGGCGAGGTTGGAACGACAGAAGGCTGAGGGGATCCGGAGGAGACTCATCGGGTTTGAGATGCGCGGCCGCGGCATAGGCCGCGACGGCTATGAAATCCGCGCCGGCGGACAGCCCGCCGGCTGGGTGACCAGCGGCGGGCCCTCCCCGACGCTGAACAAGAACATCGGGATGTGTTACCTGCCGGTGGAACTGGCGCAGCCGGGCACGGCGATCGAAGTCGTCGTGCGCGAGCAGCCTGTCGAGGCGGTCACCGTCCCCATTCCCTTTTATCGGCGGCCCAAATGAGCTATCCAGAGAACTTCCGTTATACAAAAGAGCACGAGTGGATTCTGGTGGAAGGCGACACCGGAACGGTGGGCATCACCGACCACGCCCAGAAGGAGCTCGGCGACATCGTCTATGTCGACCTGCCCAAGCCTGGCACGGCGGTGGAAGCCGGCAAGACGCTCGGCTCGGTGGAGAGCGTCAAGGCAGTCAGCGACATCTACTCGCCCGTGTCTGGCGAAGTGGTGGCGGTCAATGAACTGCTGGCTTCCGCGCCCGAGAAGCTGAACGAGGATCCGCACGGCGCCGCGTGGCTTGTCAGGATCCGCCTGAGCAATCCCGCCGAACTCGACAGCCTGCTCAGCGCGGCGGATTATCAGGCGTACCTCGGCGAGTAAGAGCCCGGCGCGCCAGCCGTTCATCGGATCGCGAGAAACATCCAGCCGCCGATGACGGTGGCGCGGCTGAAGTGCCGCCGCAGCAGCGCCAGAAATTCCTCTTCCGTGAAGATCCACGCATGGTGCGGATTCTCCGCGGCAACCTGCTCAGCCTCCTCGCGTGTCTTCGGAAAGCCGGATGTGCCCGCCAGCAGTCCGCCGGTCTTCAGCCGTGAGGCGAGCAGGGCGATGTAGTGTTCCGCCTGCTGCCGGCTGAAGTGTTCGACGGTTTCCATCGCCAGGGCGGCATCGAAATAGCGGCCTGTCAGGAAGCCTTCATCGAGGGCGTCCCCCACGAGCCACTCGATGTTTCCGCTCTTCCAGTGCCCGCGCGCGAACCCGACTGCCGCCCCGTCGCGGTCGAAGGCCGTGACGCGCGCGGCGAACTGCGCCATCAGAAATGCGCCCCAGCCGAGCCCGCAACAGGAATCCAGCACCTCCAGCCCGCGGCACAGCAGCGCGCCTGGCACGAGATAGCGCGCCAGCATCATGCGCGAGTAGCCAGTCCCGGAAAAGCGCGGTTCGGAAGGCAGTCCGCGCTCGCCGTCTCCCAGCAGAGCCGGATCCAGCCCTTCAGGTCTCAGTTCCATCACCCGCTCGACGGCCTGGGCGCACTCCTCTGAGCGGCTGATCCGTTCCCCAAACGCGAGCACCTGCTCGATCGGATACTCAAAGACGGAAAGGTTGAACGGACGGTTCAGCAGCGGGGCCGGAGCCTCAGGCAGTGCCGGTTTGCGCGCCACCAGATGCACGGCCCAGTGCTCGCGCCAGCCGCCAAGCTCGTCCACCGGCACGTTGTCCATCCGGCAGTCGGCGCGGCGGTCAGTCAGGTCATAGCCGCTATCCAGGACCTCGAGCCGCGGGAACAACTGCCGCAATCCCGCCGCGGAGAAGCGGAAATAGTCCTCGACTCCCGGAGCCGTGTGATACCGCCAGGACCACACCGTGATCAATATCAGCAGTCCGCCAGGAGCGAGCAGCCGCGTGATCTCGCAAGCGGCGCCGTACGGGTCGTAAACATGCTCGAACGTCATTTTGGTGACAATGACGTCGAAGTGCCCCCCAGGGAAGCGCGCCGGACGGCAGATGTCGGCCGAGGGGAAATTGAGCGTATGAAATTCACGCCCTTCCAGGAAGGGTTTCAGCTCGGCGCCCTGCCCCCCGACCTCCAGAACGCGCCGCGCCTGCGGCGCCAGGGTCCGGCAACGGTCCAGAATCCAGGGCCCCCAATCCTTCCACTGCGGCGCGGGAGGCGGCGTTTGCGCGCCGGCGCCTGCACCGGAGGCGGACGGCGGCATGGGGCTGTGACGGGACAACCACGGCAGCCGCAGACGGGGGAAACGAAGTGCCACGAGCCGCTATCCTACCATCGCAATGCGGCCACGGGCCCTTGCGGCCGGCGCAGGGCTTTCACAACCAGACGCGCGCGCCCTGCACCCGGCATTTGAGGGCGGGCAATCCCCGCCCCCCACTCCGATAGAATGGTGAATTCCGGGGGCCTGATCCTTGAGATACTTGCCGAACTCCGACGCCGACAGGCAGGCCATGCTCGCCGCCTGCGGCCTCTCCTCGCTGGAAGACCTTTACCGCCACGTACCAAGAAATGCGCTGATCCGCGAGCCGCTCAACATCCCGCCGGGGATGTCGGAGTACGAGATCACCGCGTATTTCCGGGCCCAGGCGGAGAAAATGGCGCATGGCTACGCGTCCTTTCTGGGCGCGGGCGTCTATGCGCACTACCGCCCCGTGCTGTGCGATGTCGTCGCCCAGCGCGGCGAATTCCTCACCTCCTACACGCCCTACCAGGCCGAATACGCGCAGGGCACGCTGCAATCGATCTTCGAATTCCAGACCATGATCTGCCAGCTCACTGGCATGGAGGTGGCCAACGCTTCCATGTACGACGGCTCGACCGCCGTCGCCGAAGCGGCGATGATGGCTTCCCGCATCACCGGGCGTTCCCGCTTCCTCGTCCCCGCCAACCTGCATCCCGAATACCGCCAGGTGCTCGACACCGCGGCGCGCAACGCGCGGATGACCGTGGCGACGTTTCCCTATGACCCCGCCACAGGACAGGCGGACCTGCGCGCGGTTGAGCACGCGCTCGATGCGGAGACCGCCTGCGTCATCGTTCAGTCGCCCAATTTCTTCGGCGTCCTCGAAGACGCGAAGGCGGCGGCGGAGATCGCGCACGAGCGGGGAGCGCTGCTTGTGGCAGCCTTCACGGAGGCGGTTTCTCTCGGTCTGCTCGAACCGCCCCGCGAGGCCGACATCGTCGCCGGGGAACTGCAGTCGTTCGCCATCAGCCCCAGCTACGGCGGGCCGTTCGCGGGCGTCATCGCCACCCGGGAAAAATTCATCCGCCAGATCCCCGGCCGCCTTGCCGGCGAAACCAGAGACCACGACGGCAACCGCGCCTTCTGCCTCACGCTCTCCACCCGTGAACAGCACATCCGCCGCGAGAAGGCCACCTCGAACATCTGCACCAATCAGGCGCTGGTGGCGTTGATGGCCACCGTGTTCATGAGCGTGTACGGCAAGCAGGGGCTGCGCGAGCTGGCCGTCCAGAACCTGTCCAAGGCGCATTACCTGGCCGAAGGCCTGGACAGGCCGTTCAGCGGCCGGTTCTTCAATGAATTCGTGGTCAAGCCGAGGCGCCGTTCCGTGGAAGACGCGCTACAGGCGCTGCTCGAAAAGAAAATCCTCGGCGGCGTGGCGCTCAAGCGGTTCTATCCGGAACTCGGCGGCTGCCTGCTCCTGTGCGCCACCGAGATGAACCGCCGCGAGGACATGGACGCCGTGAAGGAGGTGCTTGCCTGATGCCCAAGACACTCGGAAAGGTGCGGCCGCATCCCACCCAGAACGAGCCGCTCGTGTTTGAATTGTCCAGCCCGGGCAAGCGCGGTTACCAGTTGCCGCCGCTCGACGTGCCGGAAGCCAACGCCGAAGAGACGCTGGGCGCGGGCAACGTGCGGCGCGAAATCGAGGATTTCCCCGAAGTCAGCGAGGTGGAGGTCCTGCGCCACTTCACGCGGCTTTCCACCTGGAACTACGCCATCGATCTCGGCATGTTTCCGCTGGGCTCCTGCACGATGAAGTACAACCCGCGGATCAATGAGGCCGTGGCGCGCACGGAGGCGCTCGCCTGGGCGCACCCCTACCAGCCCGAAGAACTCAGCCAGGGCGCAATGGAAATCATCGCCACGCTCGAGCGGTACCTGGCTGAAATCTTCGGAATGCCGGAGGTGACGCTCCAGCCCGCCGCCGGCGCGCACGGCGAATACACGGGCATCATGCTCGTGCGCGCCTGGCACACCGCGCAGGGCAATCCTCGCAAGATCGTCCTCGTGCCCGACTCCGCTCACGGCACCAATCCGGCGACGGCGGTGATGGCGGGCTACGAAGTGAAGACCCTCGTTTCGAACGATCAGGGAATGGTCGATCCGGCGGCGGTGGCCGCGGCGGTGAACGAAGATGTGGCGGCGCTGATGGTCACCAACCCGAACACCGTGGGAGTGTTCGAGGAGCACATTGAAGAAATCGCCGCGATCCTCCACTCGAAGGGCGCGCAACTGTACATGGATGGCGCCAACCTCAACGCGCTGGTGGGGGTGGCGCGCCCCGGCGATTTCGGCGTAGACGTGCTGCACTCGAACCTGCACAAGACATTTTCCACTCCGCACGGCGGGGGCGGTCCGGGCGCCGGCGCAGTGGCGGTGAAGCCGCATCTGGCGCCGTTTCTCCCCGTGCCCCGGTTGAAGCGCGAAAACGGGCTGCTGCGGTGGGACTACGACCGTCCGCAGTCCATCGGGCGCGTCCGCGCTTTCTACGGCAACTTCGGTGTGATCATCCGCGCGCTCGCCTACATCCTCGCCCACGGCGGCGCGGGGCTCCGCAACGCGACCCTGGATGCGCTGCTGAACGCCAACTACGTCCGCGCCCGCCTGGAGCCGTATTATCAGATCGCCTACGAGTCACGCTCCATGCACGAGTGCGTTTTCAGCGACGCCCGGCAGGAGAAGCGCGGCGTCCGCACGGGCGACATCGCCAAGCGCCTGCTCGACTATGGCTTCCACCCCTACACGGTGAGCTTCCCGCTGATCGTACACGGCGCCATGATGATCGAGCCGACCGAAACCGAACCCAAGGCGGAGCTCGACGCCTTCTGCGATGCGCTCATCGCCATTGCGAGGGAAGTGGAAGAGAATCCCGATCTGGTCAAGAGCGCGCCGCATTCCACGCGCGTCTCCCGCGTCGATGAAGTCGCCGCCGCCCGCAAGCCCCGGGTCCGCTGGACCCGCGAACCGGCCCCCCCGACGGGGACAGCCTGATCCGGCTCCTTCTCTGCGAGGGGGACAGCCTGATCCGGCTCTTTCACGGATTTCACGAAGGTGCCAGCCGCGGCTGGCGCCTTCACGCCTTCCGCCCGGAGAGCCGCAGCGGAAGCGGGCCGCTGCTGTAGTCTCCGCCGCGGCTGAAGCGCGGAGGACATGAGGAAGCGCGGTCCCCAGTCCTGGTGACAGCCTGCACAAACCCGACGGGAGGGTCCCCCAGAAACAACCTCGACTGCCGCATCCCCCGCCAGCCACCTGGGGCAGGGTCGCGTCGGGCACGGTTCATTTCTGATCAGGAGAATAGCCGCACTGAGGCAGACGGATGTGCTCCTTCCGCCAGCGCGCGCTCAGCGCTCGACATACGCCTCCACTTCAATCTCCACCCGCAACCGCGCATCCACCAGTCCTGCAATCTGAATCATCGTCGCCGCCGGACGGATCTCCCCAAACACCTCCGCGTGCGCCCTTCCTACCGCCTCTTGATCCTCAAGCGACACCAGATACATCCGCGTCCGCACCACGTCGCGCAGTTCCGCGCCCGCCTGCCGCAGGGCCGTTCCAATCTTGCGGAAGATGAACGCCGCCTGCCCGTATGCATTGTCCTCGCCGACCACCCGTCCTTCCGCATCCACCGCCGTGGTTCCCGCCACCCACACATGCGGTCCGATCCGCACCGCGCGGGAATAGCCCACTGCGGCCTCCCAACGCGTTCCCGAAGATATGTTCCGCCTCACCGCGCCGCCTCCCGGGCCAGAATCAGCGCGCCGCTCAGGCCCGGATACTCCAGCGCCGGCCGCTCGATCCGCGGCAGCGGGAAATACCCGTTCGAGTACTCCGACACGCGCTGGCGGATCATCCCGAGCAACTGCGGCTGCTCCATCACGCCTCCCCCGAGCACGATTACCCGCGGCGACAGGACGCACGCCACGCTGATGCATGCCTGCGCCAGATAGTCGGCCTCCACGCGCCACGCCGGATGGTTCGCAGGCAGCGTCTCCGCTCTGCGGCCCCACCGAGCCTCAATGGCCGGCCCGCTGGCCATCCCCTCCAGGCAATCCCCGTGATACGGGCACACTCCGGCGAAACCCGGCGCCTCATCCGGCGCCCGCCGCACGAGCAGGTGCCCCATCTCGGAGTGCATCAGCCCGTGCACCAGCCGCCCGCCCGCCAGCGCGCCTCCTCCGATCCCCGTGCCCACCGTGAAATACACCAGATCGTCGATCCCCCGCCCCGCGCCGCAGCGCGCTTCCGCCAGCGCGGCTCCGTTCACGTCCGTGTCGAACCCCACCGGCACACCCAGCTCCTGCTCCAGCACCCCGCGCAGCGGAAAGTCTCTCCAGGCCAGCTTGGGCGTCGTCGTGATCCGCCCGCTCGCAAAATCCACCGGGCCGAACGCCGCCACCCCCAGCGCGTCCACCCGCCCGGCGCGCCGGAAATAATCAATCACCGCCGCCATCGTCTCCCGCGGCTCGTTCGATGTCGCGATCCGCGTCACTCCCTCCAGCCGCAGCGGATCCTCCCCCACCGCCACCAGGAATTTCGTGCCGCCCGCCTCAATTGCGCCGTATCGAGCCATGCCTCACCGTCCCACCCGTTTCATCACCTGCCGCACCGCCTCCTGAATCCGCGCTTCTACCTCTTCCGTAAACGGCCCCGGCTGCCCGTAATAGATCATCGAATCCACCGCCTCATACCCCCCTTCGCGCAGCACCCGCGCGCTCGGAATGTAGCACGCCACGTCGTTCGAGTACCCCGCCACGATCAGCCGCTCCTGTGGCCACGCCTTGTACGCCCACAGCGCGTAGTCCACCACTGCTTCGCCGCCCAGAGCGATCAGCGTGAATCCTGGATCCACGCGCACCGCCTGCACCGGATAGCGCAGCAGCCGAGGCTCGCGCCGCTCGTCATAGAGCTTCAGCATCAGCGCCGCCCGGCGTTGCCGGAACACGTTCGCATCCTTTAGTTCCTGCTCAAACTGCGCCCGCGTGTGCGGCGCAAACGGCAACGCGGCCAACTGATATGCCGCGCGCAGCCGCCCGCCCGCCGGCTGCATCTTCCCGCGCGCCACCCGCGCCACTTCGGCCCCAAGCGTCCGGCCGTGCTGTTCGGCGTGTTCCAGCCTGCTGCGCGGATTCGGGTTTTGATCCCCTCCGCACAGTTGGACAAACAGCGCCACTGCACCCGGAAACTGCTTCTCGATCTCTGCCTGCGCGTAGCCCGCGTAGTCGCCGCTCAACTGATAGAACTCCGCCGTCAGCGTCGTGTTGTGGCACGCATACCCAAACAGAATCGCCCGCACCTTGCCCGCCGGCGACGTCACCCGCACCACCGGCACGCGCGGATCCGTGGGGCCGTCGGGATTCACGCCAATCACTACCCCCTTCGGCGTGAATTGCCGCCGGTTCACTCCGAACCGCGCCTCGCCATACTCAATTGCCAGCTCCGCCGGCGCAAGGTCCGCCAGCGCGGCCCCGATCACATCCAGCAGATTTTGTTGCAGCCTCTCGCGATACGCCGCCAGCGCCTGCCGGTGCGGAGGCTGCTGCGATTCCATCACCGAAAGATTGCCCCGCACCACCGGTCCCGTGTGCGTATGCGAGGAGTTGAACACCAGCCCCTCCCGCCCGAGCCTGTACTTCTCCATCGCCCGCGCCGCCACCACGTCGGTCAGCTCCATCGGCAGCCCGATCAGATCCGTCGTCACGATCACCGCCCGCCTGCCGCGCCCGTCCTCCAGCGCCAGCGCCTTCGCCCACAGCGGCGTCAACACGCCCTCACTCGGCTTGTTCCGCGCCGCGTAGCCGGACATCCAGATCGGTCCGTCCGGCGTGATGTCGATCCTTGCCACCCCCGCCTTCATCGTCGTCGCCGCCCATCCCGGCACCGCCAGGAAGAGGCAAAGTGGAACGAAAAGTCCTGGTTCTCTCATGACTCGATCCTGTTACAATCCGAAAAGTGCGCGCACCCCCCCAGGTGCGCAGCCGGGGAGATGCGCAATGAAGTCGATAACTGTTCTGGCCATGGCGGCCCTGGCGTGCTTTCCAGCATATCCACAAGCACAGAGCAATGCAGGCGAAATCCGGGGCGTTGTTACAGACGCCAGCGGCTCCGCCATCCGCGGCGCCAAACTCCAAGCCTCGGATCCGGACCGCGCCATTCAGCGCAACGCCGAAAGCAATGAAGCCGGCGAGTTCGTGTTTCCCGTGCTGCCTCCGGGCCGCTATCGTGTTCGCGTCGAGGCCCAGGGCTTCTCGCCGCAGGTGTTGGAGCAGATCGAAGTCCGCGTGGGCGACGCCTTCACCCTGCCCGTCCGCATGGAAGTCGGCGAACTCCAGCAGGTGATCGAAGTGCTCGCCGAAACGCCCGTCATCGACACCGAGCGCGCCCAGCAGGCCACCACTATCGACCTCGCCCGCATCACGCAACTGCCCATCAACCGCCGCAACTATCTCGACTTCGCGCTGCTGTCGCCGGCCACCGCGTCCACTCAGGACCTCGTCGACGGCACCGATTACCGCGTCGCCCAGACCCCGCAGTCCGGCATCAGTTTCGGAGGCGGCAACGGGCGCGGCAACGGCTTTTTCGTCGATGGCGTCGAGAACTACATCAACTCCGGGGGCGTGCGGCTCAGCGTCAGCCAGGAGGCCGTTCAGGAGTTCCAGATCAACCGCAACACGGCCTCGGCCGAATTCGGCTGGTCCAGCGGCGGCACGGTCAACATTGTCACCCGCAGCGGCAGCAACCAGTTCCACGGCAACTTCTTCGGCTTCCTGCGCCACCGCGACCTCCAGGCACGCAATTATTTCGATCCGCAGAAGTCCGCTTACACCCGCTCCCAGGCCGGCGCCACCGTAGGCGGTCCGCTCCGCCGCGACCGGACCTTTTTCTTCACCGCTTACGAACGCCTGGACCGCCACGAGTCCACCTTCGTGCCCATCCTCCAGGACCGCTCCGCGTTCCAGGCTCCCACTGCGTCTCAGCAGCCCCTGCTCAGTGCCCTGCGCTCCAGCCCCGTTCCTCAACTGGCCGGCCTCGGCCAGGCCCTGACCGCCGCGCTCACCCCGGCGTCCAATCCTTTCGTTACGGGCATCTTCCAGTCCAACAGCGGCGTCTTTCCGTTCAGCGAGGCCAGCAACCTGTTTTCCACCCGTATCGATCACCGCTTCAGCGACCGCCACAACCTTTACTGGCGCGGCAGCCTCGGCACGCTCAATAACGAGAACAACCAATTCGGAGCGCTCGTCGCCTATAACCGGGGCCGCAACTTCGACATCTGGGACGGCACTTCGATGCTGAGCGACTCGATCATCCTGAACTCGGCGTGGGTGGTCGAAACGCGCCTCATGTTCAACTACAACCGCATCGCCGTGCGCACCGTCGATCCCTACGGTCCCGAACTCAACGTCACCGGCTTCGGCTTTTTCGGCCGCGAAATCTTCCTGCCTTCGCGCACCGAAGAGCGCCACTACCAGATCATGCAGAACTGGAACCGGCACTCTTCCTCGCACGACCTGAAATTCGGCTTCGACATCAACCCCGTGCGCGACTTCGCCAATACGGAAACGTTCTTCAGCGGCCGTTTCGCTTTCGGCGAGGCTGTGCCCCTGCAAAATGTCATCGCCGGCGCAGCCGGCGCGGCGGCTGTCCAGCAGATCAGCCAGTATTTGCAGGCCACGGGCCAGTCTTCATTGCTGCCCGCGCTCACCAGGCCCATCAGCGCGCTCCAGGCCTTCGCGCTCGGCCTTCCCACCTTTTATCAGCAGGGCTTCGGCGATCCCCGCTGGACCGGCTGGTCCAAGCGATTCGGTCTCTACGTGCAGGATGCCTGGCGCGTGCGCCGCAACCTCACGCTCCACTTCGGCCTGCGCTACGACCTGGAAGGCAACGAGCCCGTCCTCGGCACGGACAAAAACAATTTCGGCCCCCGCTTCGCCTTCTCCTGGTCGCCCGGCAAGGAAGGCAAGAGCGTCATCCGCGGCGGCTACGGCATCTTCTTCTCGCCCACCAACCTCCAGATCGCCAACGTCGCCGACGCGCTCAGCGGCCGCTATATCAATCAGGTCTTCGTTCCTCTCACCGGCATCCCCATCATCATCAATCCAGCCACCGGCCGGCCCACCACGTCGGCCGACATCTATCAGGGGCTGCTGCGCCAGGGCGTGATCGGGCGGCGCAGCATCACACCTGATGATCTGAAGCCGTTCGGCGTACCTGTCGGTCCCGGGCTGCCGCTGCGCGTTGAGTTTGGCTCCGATCCGCTCCGCCAGGGCTACGCCCAGCAGGCCAGCTTCGAAATCGAACGCGCTATCGGCGAGTGGTCCGTCTCTGCCGGCTGGAATTACAACCACGGCCTCGGCTTCGCCCGCATCTCGGGCCGCAACCTCGTTTACACTGGCCAGCGGAATCCCAACGGCACGCCGCAGTATGCCCGCATCGATCCCACGCTGCTCCAGAAAAACATCTTTACTTACGACGGCAATACCGTTTATCACGCCGGCATCCTCCAGGTGCAGCGCCGCCTGCGCCGCAGTTTCGCTCTCGCCGGCCACTACACGTGGTCCAAGGCCATCGACGATTTCACCGACTTCAACTCGGACTTCTCGCCGATGGACCAGCTCTGCAAGCGCTGCGAGCGGTCGCTGTCGCCGTTCCACCACACGCACCGCGCCGTGATCCACGCTTTGTACCAGCCGCAGGCGCAGAATGCGCTCCTGCGCGGCTGGAATGTCGCCCCCATCTTCTCGGCGAACTCGTGGCGCCCCTTCAACGTACTCGCAGGCCTTGACGTCAACGGCGACAACTACACCACCAACGACCGCCCCTTCCCTGCCGGCCGCAACATCGGCCGGGGACCGAATTTCTTCAGCTTCGATATGCGCCTCTCGCGCCGCTTCCGCCTGGGTGCTGAAGCCACGGCGCTCGAGGTGCTCGCCGAGGGCTTCAACATCGCCAACCGTACCAACTTCCGCTCGGTCAACAACACGGTCGGCGCCGTGCCCCTCAGCGCGCTCCCGGCCCGCATCCAGGGCATCGCCGGGGCGCCGCCCACGACGCCGCTGGCCTACACGTCAGCCCACGATGCGCGCCAGTTCCAGTTCGCCATGAAAATCTTCTGGTAGCCGTCCGGCCCGCGGCCGGGGAAGGACGCCCTCGACAAAACCCAAGAACCGGGACAGGCCCGCCCGGGCGTGACTTTTTTCGTTGAGATTTTCCACAATCCGGTGGCTGCCGATCCCCGGCCTGCTCCGCGGATCGAGCAGCCTGACGGTCTCAACCTCTCCACTGTCCCATCGCTCTCTTTCACCCCGCCCCCGTTCTGATTCACCCGGTGTGCAATCGCTCACGCGAAACAGCCTGAATTGAGCCCCTGAAGATTATGCAAAGAGGAAGGGGCTGACTGCTCCCCGCAATGTTCTGGGGCTTTTCTGTTCCTTCCGGGGCAGGGTGGCTTCCCACTTCGAGGGCTCAAGCTTCCAACCGCTTGAGCCTGCACCGTGCTATGACTGCCCTCCCTGGGGAAGGCCCGCGTCATCTCCTGCTCCCCGCCTCAGCCGCCTGGGACTCGCCGATCTCTCCTGCTATCTTCGCTGGGGGCTGCGGCGGGCCACCAAAGCCGGCCACTTACGGCGGCCAGCCACCATGCAGAGCTCCAAAATCGCAAATAGGATCGGGCGTTGTCCCCAACGCAAATACGCAGGGGGACGAATTCATGCTATCCGCTTCGCCCCATTGCCGCTGCCGGCGGGCGAAGATGCGACAGGAAGAGCCACGCTCCAAGCCTCCCGCGCCAAATGGAATGGCGCGGAAATTTTCTTCTCTGGACAGTGTCGTAGCCGTGCCGGTTCCGGCCCGCTCCACACGGCGCCGGGTACCTCCAAGACGGCAGTTACGCCTGTGCGGCGAGATCCATCATCTCGATCCGCGGTGCAACCTCGACGCGCATCGGCATGCCGTTCTCGCGCGCCTGCGGCTTGCGCCGGTCCACACGCGAGGCGGGGACGCTGACGAGCCGCGTGGCGCCGCCGAAGGGCTCCGGGTACAGCTCCATGCTGAAGGCTTCGCCGCCCTGTTCAAACCGCCGGTAATCGCTCTCGGTGACGTACCCCACCCATGCCACCTCTCCGCCGGTGAGTTTGTGGACTTCGAACGCGCCGTAAATGGGCTTCGAGAAAAGGGGAATTTCGTCGCTCGATGCAGCGGAGGAGAAGCCGTAGACGCCTTCGGGCAGGCGGCGGATGCCGGAGCCTTCTTCCTCAGGCCGGACGAGCCGGACCTGAGCCCGGGCGCGAAGAGCCTGCCGCTCGGGCGACAGGGTCACATTCTGATCCTGAGCCATAGCAACCTGCTTTCCTTGCCTTGGTTTAGGGGGACAATACCAGTATCCAGCTTCAGGGGCAGTCTAGACAAGCAGGGGGCACGGCGAGATCCGGCGCCAGGCCAACCGCGACCAAATCCAGGAAGCTAAATGACCCGCTTGACGGCCTGCTGGAATGCCCGGACGAGAGGCATGAAGTAACCAAGAGAGGGAATCGAGTCGCGCGTCTCCAGGGCAGGCGAGGACTCAGCGCCAGCCAGCGCTCCCATCGTGGTTACTTCGAAGCGGTCTGAGTTCGAAGCCAGGTAGTCCAGCAGTGCGGTGAAGCGGCGCATCACGACCCGGTCAGGCCGGATATCCGTGTATTGTGCGTCCTTCGCCTTCACGCACGCAAAGCTATGGTGAACGATGACCACGTCGCTGATTCCAGCTTCGTGGAGCTGGTGCAGCGAACTGCGCATCTCGGCGGTGGACAGGGCGCAAACTTCCAGGTGATTCAGGCCGCCAGGCTTGTTCGGGACAGGGAGTTCCTGCCGAACCACAGTGACAGGCAGTTCCAGCATCCCCTCCAGAAGAAAAGCACGGTTTGACGGCAGGACTTCTCCCGGGAAAGATCCGGCGGTGCGGTAGACAGGGTTGTAACTGCTGTCGATCCTGAAACCAAGCTGGGCAAGGATCGCCAGCGTCACGGCTGTCGCCTGATAGTTCCCCGCCCTGAAGGCCGATGGCTGACGGCCTGTCAAGTAGCGGAATATGTCAACTGCCGTGCGGAGGATCGTCGCCTGCTCGTCGGCTGGAAGCAGAGACAGAGCGTCCGGATGGCGCGGCGGGAAGTACGGGACGCCTTGGGCGTCCGCCCACAGTTTCTCCGCAAAATAGTAAAAATTCGGATGCACGTGGAGCTGGATGTCCTGTTCCTGCTCTAGCAGGAACGTTAAATAGGGCCGCGAATCATCCTCGCCAAGCACAAGAGAGGAAAGCACTTCACAGAAAAATGTTGCTTTCAGGCCTCGTTCACGAAGCCGCTCGCAGAGCCAGCCGATGCCATGGTCGCGCCCCTCGATGCGGCAGAAGATCCGCCTCTCGCTCGGCACGGGCACAAGGGAAGGATTCTGCCACGCCCCACCCATGCTGCTTTCGGTGTCAACCGTAAGAAAGACTCTGGTTCGCCGACTCAAGCTCATCCTCCTCCGGTCAACGCCGGGCGAGCACGGTGTGGACAGTTCCGGCCAGACGAGAGCAGGATACAGAATAACTATGTAGTGGCATAGAGTCGAACTTCCTAGTACCTGTGTTCCTTTAGGTTCAATGGTCCTCTGCGCCAACAGGCTGAGACGCCTGTCCGCCCGCAATTCCTGACTCTCAGGGGGAAATAATACGCGGTATCAGGGCAGGCAAGCGGAAGCTCAAGAAAGAGTCCGGCAGGGTCGGAATGGCAGCGCCTGAGCGAAGGGGCGATCTGAGCGAGCCTTTCCACAACGGAATCGCTGCCAGCGTCATGCACCCCGCCACGTCGCCCGCGCGACCTGGGTTGTGCAGTTTGGCCTGACCTGCTGGGGGAGCTTCAGAGTTTTTCCGCTCTGCATGGCTTCAATGCAGTCCCCCCTGACATGCTTCAGCAGGATCGGCTGCAATAGCGTGCTCAAATCGCAAGGTAGCGCCCAGCGGCCTCTCCGTCCTATGATCAGTCTTTCCGCTCGGAACTTACCTTGGTCACTGGGCGCGGAAGATGAAAACATCCAAGTTTTCGAGATACAAGATCCGAATCCGGGAGATCCTCAGCCGCCGCGGATGGAAGGGGCTCGCGCGGTTCCTGTTTGAGCGGTTTGTATGGCGGCAATGGCGATCCATTATCTTGAGAGATCCAATCGGCGCCAGACGCCTGCCAAGCTGCTATGCAGACGGAATCCGCTTCTCATATTGGCTTTCCCGATCCAGTATCCCTGAGGAAGTGAGCCGTCTGCTGTCGGCTGCTGGAGGGCGGGAGTTTGCCGCCGAATTGGAAGATCGGGATGGTATCTGGGTGCTACAGGATGTGGCGGGGAATATAGTTGGCTGGGGTGGGATCTACCACGACGCTCGCCAAGCCCGAGTACTCGCTTTGCCACCCGCGGCCGTCCTCCTGGGTGGGGGGGTCATCGTGCCTGCGTGCCGAGGCAAGGGGCTGCACCGTTTGGCAGTCAATGATGTCGCTCTCCGTCTTGCCCAACGAGGATACAAAGAAGTCTTCACGGAAGTTCATCCGGACAACATCGCTTCTTTGCGAGGTCTGGAAGGCGCGCAGTTTGTCAGGGTCCGTGAGGTGTGTTTGAGAATTCTGTTTCGACGCGTCGTCTTCGATCACAATGGAGTCAGATGGGTCTGATGAAATTACAGCCGGATCTGGCCGCCGTCCCGCTACGATTCAGTCTGGGAGAAAAAACGGTTTGGGTGTGGCGGCCGCTTCTGGCAGTCATCGATTTCGGCGACGCCGATCGAGGACCGTGGACTGAGCCTGATCCCGAAGACTTGCCAGCCGAGGCTGACGGGTTGATGTGCAGGAGAGCGCCGCAGGGACGGTATCCTTTGGGTATTAGCCGTCACGGGCGCTACATCTGTTACGCTCCGCGGGTGGAAAAACTGTATTTCGTCAGCATCACTGGAACGTTCGAGGAATATCTCGGGCGGTTTTCCGCCAAGAGGAGACACAACCTGAAGCGGAGCGTGCGGTGGTTCTCTGAGCACAGCAATGGCTGTGCGATGACGGTGGCCCTGTCTGCCGAAGAGATCGAAGTGTTTCATCGCAGGGCCGTGGAAATTTCGCATCACACATACCAGGACAAGCTGTTGGGCGCAGGAATGCCGGCTGATCCTGAATTTCTTGCTTCCATGAAGAAGATCGCCCAAAAGGGCATGGCCCGCGGCTATCTGCTCTGGTGCGAAAACCGTCCAGTTGCGTTTGCATGGTGCAGCGGAAAGGGCGATCGCCTCAATTATGGCATCATCGGCTATCTGCCGGACTACGCCAAAATGTCTCCGGGCACGGCCCTGCTGTATCTCATCCTGGAGGACCTCTTTCGAGAGAAAAAGTTCAGAATTTTCGATTTCGGAGTCGGGGAGGGGTGGTACAAAGAGGCGTTCGCAACCGGATGCGAAGAGTTTGTGAACGCGTTTTTGTTCTTGCCATCCTGGCGCAATCGAATCCTGCTGCGGCTCCATGCGGCGACCGAAGCAGTGAACTCCGGCGCCGGCGCCCTTCTGGAAAGGTTTGGCTTAAAGAAAGCGGTGAAGAGGTTGATTCGGGCACTCGGGGGAGCGTGAGCGGAGGGGCGGGAGTAGCACGGCGGCGTCTGGCGGGCTCAAGGCCTGCGGCCCGCCGGCTTTTCGTTGTGTCTGGCCGCAGCACTGGCGTGTTCTTTGGGGGATGACTTCGGATTGGCGGGCGCCTCGGCCGGCTCGCGGTACTGCACCAGGACGGAGACGCGGCGGTTGGCGGGGTCGAAAGGGTCTTTGGGATTGCGCAGCTTTTGATCGGCGAAGCCGCGGATCTGGGCGATGTGCGCGGCGGGCACGCCGCTGTCTTCGAGCAGGCGGCGGGCGCTGTTGGCGCGGTCGGCGGAGAGTTCCCAGTTGGTGTAGCCGTGGTCGGAAGAATAGGGCTTGGCGTCCGTGTGGCCCTCCACCAGGAGTCTGTTGGGGATCGACTTGAGCTGCTGGCCCAGCATGCGGATCAGGCCGGCGCCCTTTGATGTGGGCCTTGCGTTGCCGGTTTCGAAAAACATCCCGCCTTCCTTCTCGAGCAGTTCGATGCGAAGGCCCTCGCTGGTCACAGTGACTTCGACATTCTGCTTCATCTGCTCGAATTGAGGCAGCTCCTTCATCGCCTGTTCGAGCTTTTCCTTGAGCCTGCTCATGTCGTCCTGCGAGAGCAGCAGCCCCTCGCCCGCGCCGGCCATCGTGGTGCCCATCATGTTGCCCTTGCCGGTGGGGTCCTGGAAGTAACCGCCGACGGCTTTGCGCACCTTCTCATCGCTCGACAGCAGCCACAGGACGATGAACAGCGCCATCATGGCGGTGACGAAGTCGGCGTAGGCGACTTTCCAGGCGCCGCCGTGGTGGCCGCCGTGGCCGCCTTTCTTCTTGCGGATGACGATGATCGGCGCGGGATTTGGTTGCGTGGCCATTGGCGGAGCGCTCCGTCAGGCGGCGGCCTTGGCCGCGCCCTTCAACGTGGCTTCCGTGTCCTTGAACGACGGCCGCACATGCGGCGGGATGGAGCGGCGGGCGAATTCCACGGCCAGCGACGGCGGCATGCCCTTGATGAAGGCCAGCACGCCCATCCGCAGCATGCTCAAGTACTGCCCGTGCGCTTCGTTGATCTTGCTCATGTTGGAAGCCAGCGGCCCGAAAAAGCCGTAGCACATGAGAATTCCGAGGAACGTTCCCACCAGCGCCGCCGCCACCTTGTGGCCCACCTCTTCCGGCGGCCCGCCGATCGAGCCCATGGTGATCACCACGCCCAGCACGGCGGCCACGATGCCGAGGCCGGGCAGCGAGTCGGCCACCGTGGTCAGCGCGGCCACCGGTTCGCCACCTTCATGGTGGTGCACTTCGATGTCCAGCTCCATCAACTGATCCAGTTCCAGGTGCCCGACGCCGCCGGAGATCGCCATGCGCACCGTGTCGCAGAAGAAGTGCAGCGCGTGATGGTCGGCCAGGAACTTCGGATACTTGCTGAAGACCTGGCTCTTCGCCGGCTCGTCCAGATCCCCTTCGAGCTTCGCCATGCCGTGCTTGCGGGCGTAGACAAAGACATCGTTCAGCATCTTCAGTTGCTCCAGATAAAAGGCCGCGCTGTAGGGCGAACCCTTCAGAGCCCCGATCGCCCCTTTGAAGATCGCGATGATCGTGTGCAACGGGTTGGCGATGAAGATAGTGCCCAGCGCCGCGCCCCCGATGATGACCAGTTCGGCAGGCTGGAGCAGCACGCGCAGGTTGCCATGTTCCAGCAGGTAGCCGCCGATGATCGAGCCGAGGACAATGAGGGCGCCGATGATGATGTACATGCGATGTCACGCCCGCTGGCGCGGGTCCCGGTATCCGTATCGGCGGGGCCTGAGGCGATTTTAGGGGGAATCCGGGGGCGTTCCTGGGCGGGGCGGTACACTGGAAGGGACGCATGCCTGGGCCCTTCGAACTGGCCTCCAGACGGAAACCCGCAGCCCCGGCGCCGGCCGGAGACGCGCCGCGCGTGGAGGAGCTGGCCTCGCGCGAGGCCATGGCGGAGCTGCTCGCCTGGTTTGCGCGGCGGCGTCAATGGATCGACGAGCAGCACCTGACGCTGTGCCGGATCCCGGCGCCGACTTTCCAGGAGGGGCCGCGGGCGGAGGCGATGGCGGCGCTGCTGGCGTCGCTCGGCTGGATGGCGAAGATCGACCGCGCGGGCAACGTCGTGGCGCAATGGCCGTCGTCCAAGCCCGGGCCGCTGGTGGCGCTGACGGCGCATCTGGACACCGTGCTCGCCCCTCGCCGCCCGGAGGACGTGCGGCAGGAGAGTTCCGGCATCCTGCTCGGCCCCGGCGTCAGCGACAACGGCGCCGGGCTGGCCGCGCTGGCCGCGCTGGCCCGGGCCATCGCCGAGATCCCCGAGGCGTTCCCTGCCGCCCAGCTTCTGCTGACGGCGAACGTTTGCGAGGAAGGGGAGGGCAACCTCAGCGGCATGCGCTATCTGTGCCAGCAGTCGCCGCTGGCCGGCCGGCTCCATGCCTGTATCGTGCTCGACGGCCCCGACGTGGGCCATGTGACGGCGCAGGCGCTGGCCTGCCGCCGCTTCGAGATCGCCGTGACAGGGCCGGGAGGCCACTCCTGGTCGGACCGGGGGATGGCGAACCCCGTGCACGCGCTGGCCCGCGCCGTGGCCTGGTTCTGCGATGAGCAGGCGGCCGCGCCTCCCGGGCCGGCCAGCAGCTGGAACTTCGGCGTGATTGAAGGCGGCGCCACCGTGAATGCCATTCCCTCTTCGGCGCGCGTGAAAGTGGATCTGCGCAGCCAGAGCGCGGCGGCGCTGGACGAACTGGCCGCGGAGCTGGCTTCGGTGTTCGAGCGTTCGGCGAAAGTTGAGAACGAGCAGGCGCGTTCCGGGCGCGTCACGGTGCGGGTCCGGGAGACCGGCTCGCGCCCCGGCGGCGCCTTGCCCGCCGACAGCCCGCTGCTGGCGGCCGTGCGCAGTGTCGACGCCTATCTCGGCATCCGCGCGGAACTCGACTGCGCCTCTACCGACGCCAACGTCCCGCTCTCGATGGGCATGCCGGCGGTCTCGATCGGCGCCGGCGGAACCGGGGGAGGGGCGCACACGCCGAACGAGTGGTATTCGCCCGAAGGCCGCGAGCTCGGGCTGCGGCGCATCGCGCTGCTGGCCGCCCTTGCGCTGGAGAGCCTGCCCAGACCATGAGCCGGATGCCCGCGTCCGCGCGCGCCGACCTGGCCCTGGCGGCGGTCGCCTTCATCTGGGGCGCCACGTTCGTCATCGTCAAAGGGGCGCTCGAGGACGTCTCGACATTCCTGTTCCTTGCGCTGCGGTTCACGCTGGCCACCGTCCTGCTCGCCTTCTGGCTCCGCGCCCGGCTGGCGCGCCGCACGCCCACCGCCTGGGGCGGCGGGGTGCTGTGCGGGGTGTTGCTCTTTTTCGGTTACGCACTGCAGACCGCCGGGCTGCGGTGGACGACGGCGTCGAATTCCGCCTTCATCACCGGACTGTACGTCGTGATGGTACCTTTGCTCGCCTCGCTCGTCTATAAAACCAGGCCCCGCGCGGCGGAGCTGGGCGGCGCCATGCTGGCGACGGCGGGCACCGCATTGCTCAGCGGCGGTCTGCCTGCGGCCTGGAAGCGCGGCGACCTGCTGACGGCCGGATGCGCCGTGGCGTTCGCGGGCCACATTCTGGCTGTCGAGCGGTATTCGCGGCGGATGGATTTCGAGAGGCTGAGCCTGATGCAGATTGCCGTGGTAGCGGCGCTGTCCTGGGCGGCGGCGGCGTGGGCGGAGCCCGCGCGCATCGTCTGGTCGGCGCGCCTGTGGGTAGCGTTGCTGGCGACCAGCGTCCTGGCGACGGCGCTGTCCTTCCTGCTCTATACTTGGGCACAGGGACAGACTTCGGCCGCGCGCGCCGCGCTGATCTTCGCGCTGGAACCGGTGTTCGCCGGCCTGGTCGCCTGGGCGGCGGCGGGAGAGCGCTGGACGGCCGCCTCGCTGGCCGGCGCGGCGATGATCCTCGCAGCCATCCTTCTGGTGGAGTTGAAACCGGCCGCTGCTGCGCGACATCCAGAAAATGGGGCCTGACCTGGGGAGATATAAGGAGTCTGAGATTTCCATGACAAAAGAATCGCTTGCCTTCTGGATCCGGCGCCTGGCCGGCGACCGGCGCTTTGCGGCTTCCGCCGCGCTGCTCGCCGCCGCGCTGGTGATTGTTCTTGGCGCGGTTTTGACCACCAGTGTGACCTCGGCGCGCAGCCAGGCGGTGGCGCCCGACGCTACGCCGATTTCCATCCCTCCTGTCGCCAAGGCCAGCAACGAATTCACCCGGATTGCCGAAATGCTGGAGCCGTCGGTTGTCTACATTACGTCCGAGTACCGCATCCGGCCCACGACGCAGAAGCGCGCTCCGAGGCAGGAGGAAGAGGGACAGGACCAGGACGACAGCCTCATCCCCGGGCCGTTCCGGCGCTTCTTCGAATCGCCCTTCGGCCAGTTGCCCATGCCGCGCCGGCGTGAGGGCACGGGCAGCGGATTCATCGTGGACAAGAACGGCTACATCCTGACAAACCTCCACGTGGTGGACAAGGCGACGGCCATCAAGGTGAGGTTGAGCGGCGACCGCACCGAGTACAAGGCCAGGCTCATCGGATCGGATCCGGAGCTTGACATTGCGGTGATCAAGATCGACGCCGGGCGTCCGTTGCAGCCCGTCAAGATCGCCAACTCCGACGGCGTGCAGGTAGGCGAATGGGCCATCGCCATCGGGGCCCCCTTCGAACTGGAAAAGACCGTCACCGTGGGCATCGTGTCGGCGCTTGGCCGCGATCTGGCCACCACGCAGCAGTTCCAGCGCTTCATTCAGACCGATGCGGCGATCAATCCCGGCAACTCGGGCGGACCGCTGGTCAACATCCGCGGCGAAGTGATCGGCGTCAACACGATGATCGCCACCAACAGCGGCGGCTATGAGGGCATCGGATTTGCGCTGCCGATCAACACGGTCGTCAAGTCCTACAACCAGATCATCCGCAGCGGGCGCGTCGTGCGCGGCTCCATCGGGATCCGGTTCCCGCGCGACGAGGCGCAGATCGAGAACACGCTCAAGGCGCTTGGCTTCGACCATGGCATCATCGTCGAAAGCGTGGCGCCGGGCGGGCCGGCCGAAAGAGCGGGACTCCAGTCGGAGGACGTGATCCTGTCGCTGAACGGCAAACCGGTGAAGGACGGCAACGACCTGGTGAGCCGGATTTCCGAGATGCCGATCGGTTCGGAAGCGGTGCTGGAAATCGACCGCGGTGGAAAACGCATCACGAAGAAAGTGACGATCGAGGAGCGCGACAAGGTCTTCAAGGACGATCTGGCGGAGCTCAGGGGGCGCCGGGACATGGTGGATCCGGACGCCGACAAGGCGGACCAAAGCTCGGCCCGGTTTGGCATCGGCATCCGCCCCTTGAGCGAGGAGCGGCGCAAGCAGCTCGGCTTCCCGCATGAGGGCGGCGTCGAGGTGACGGTGGTCGAGGAAGAGTCCTTCGCCGAAGAGATCGGCATGCGGACGGGCGACATCATCGTCAGCATCAACCGCCAGCCGGTGGCGTCGTTCGAGGATGTCAAGCGCATCCAGTCTTCGCTCAAGCGCGGCGACGCCGTGGCCTTCAGGGTGATGCGGGCCATCCCGGGAGCGCGGGGGCAGCGGCAGTGGACAGGTGTCTATCTTTCCGGCGTGCTGCCCAAGTGACGGGGCCGGCTCTTCTGCGCGAGCGGGTTTGAGTCCCGCGCGCTGAGTGCACAGCAGCCGCGCTCGAACAGGAGTGGTTTTTCATGCGGCTGCGTGCACCCGGCGCTGCGGTCCGCTTCAGCGGGGGCTGCTTGCGCAATAGAGCGGCGCGTGGAGGCCGCCCGGGGGACCGGAGGGAGCAGGACGGAAACGGACCCTCAATCCCGCGGGGCGTAGTAGCCGCGGCGGACCTGGACCCGGTAATTGCGGTTCCTGGTCTTCACTTCAATGCGGCGGAAGCTGCCGTCGCGCGCCTGGTTTGAAGGAGCATAGGCCACCGAATACTGGCTGCGCAGTTCGGTCTGGATGGTGTCGTAGATGTCGTCGAGCGGCTCGCGGCGGCTGACCCGGAAGACCCGGCCTCCGGTTTCATCCGCAAGGCGCCGCATGGCTGCTTCACCGGAGACGCCTCCGTACTGCCACGAGGTGTACCGGGGATCCTCGAACAGGATGACGTAGACGATGGCGTCGGAGCGCTGCGCCTCTTCGATGGCCTCCTCGAGCTTGACGCGGCTGCCCACGTCCACGCCGTCCGTAATCACGATGAGCGCCTTGCGGCCGACTTCGCCGCGCAGTTGCTCTTTAGCGGCCAGCCATACGGCGTCATAAAGCACCGTGCCGCGGCCGCCGCCGGGCAGCGGCAGCGGCGTGCCCGTCGGCGACATGCCGCTGACGCCTGCGTTGAGGCGGAGCCTGTCCAGGGCGCGGGCCAGAAGAACGGGCGAGCTGGTGTGATCCTGGAGCAGTTCGGCATCCACGCCGAAGCTGATCAGGAAGGCCATGTCCTTCTGGCGCAGGACGCGCTCGAAGAAGCGGCGGGAGGCGCTCCGCTCGACATCGATCAGCGCCTCCTGGCTCCGGCTCACATCCACCAGCAAACCCAGAGTCAGGGGCTGATCCGTCTCCCGGGAGAAAAAGCGGATCTGCTGCGGCTTGCCTTCTTCGTAGATCGTGAAATCGTCCTTGCCCAACGTGGAGATGTAGGCGCCCTTGCGGTCGCGGACGCTGAAGAACAGGTTGACGAGGTTCACCTCGACGCGTATGACCTGGCCTTCCGGCGGCGGCTCAGGCGGCTGGCGAACAGGCTGCGCGGCCGTGATCGCCGGCGCCAGCAGGAGGGCGGGCAAGAAGGCTTTCATGCTCAGCACAATGGATGCGAGCCGGAGGGCCGTTGTTACGCCAATTCCGACCGGGCTCCGGATGAGCGCCGCTGAGTCCCGCCGCGACAAGGGCAACGCGGCCCGCCGAAGCCGGGGAAACCGGGAAACGCGGCGCAAGGCGGGGGGAGGAAAGCGTTCCAGCCGGCCCGGCTGCGGATGGATGCCGGGAGAAACCGTGCCTGGCCGCATGGCTTCCATTGGCCGTTGTGGAGTCTGTCAACAGGCGGCGTTGCAAACATCAACACCAGGCGAAAGTAACTCAGAATCAGCAGTTTCTCGGTGATTGTACGTTACATGGATCTTTGCCCTGTTGAGTTTTGCAACGGCAGGACTCGGCAAGTCCGATGCCATCTCTCGGGGAATCAGCAAGTTACTGGCAAACAGAGACTGGCAACGCAAGTGCCCGAACAAAAGTGCGGCCCGGCCGCGAAATCGGGCCGGAAAAGAGATTCGAAAAAAGGAGAAATTTCCATGGTCGTCCTGTTGGTCATCGTCACCTTCGCAATTTTCATCACGATCGATTTGCTGTTGAGCCGCGCGCGGGTACCGGCTGCCGCCATTGCAGCGCAAGAAGCCGAGAGGCCAGCGGTGGGACAGGAGGTTCTCAGCGGGTTCCGTATTCCTGCCAACCTGAAGTATCATCCCGGCCATACCTGGATGCAGAGAGAGCGCAAGAACGTGCACCGCGTGGGCGCCGATGAGCTGGCGGCGGTGCTGGCCGGGCCGGTAGACCGCATCGAGCTGCCGAAGGCGGGTCAGTGGGTGCGGCAGGGGCAGAAGGTATTCGCCTTCTTCCGCGGCGACGAAAAGATCGAGATGATCTCGCCGGTCGAGGGCGAGGTGGTGGAAGTGAACCGGGAGCTGGCCGAAAACCCGCGGCTGCTGCTCGAAGACCCCTACGGGCGCGGCTGGCTGATGACGGTATTCTCGCCTGACGAGGAATGCCCCACCCGCAACCTGCTGCCGGGTTCGCTGGTTCCTGCATGGATCCGCGAGTCCGCCGAGCTCTTCTACAAGTTCCAGCCGCAACTGGCGGGCGCCACAGCGGCCGATGGCGGACGGGCGTCGAAGGATGCGACGGCTGCGCTGCCGGTGGACCGCTGGAAGGAAGCTGCCCGGGCGCTGCTGCTCAGTTAATCCAGCTTCGCTGCTGAAAATCAGGACATCAGACCTGAAAGTCTGACATAGAATGAATCTGGAGGCTGATTGAGCCGCATGGCCCGAGCGATCCTTTTCGACAGCACCCAATGCATTGGATGCCGTCAGTGCGAGCAGGCCTGTTCGGAAGGAAAGAACCTCCCCTACGACGAGAAAATCGCCGCCGAGGAGAAAACGTCCGCCCATAAGTTGACTGCGGTTCGCACTTACGGCGAGCGATTCTCGCGAAAGTTATGCATGCACTGCCTGGATCCGGCATGTGCTTCTGTTTGCCCGGTGGCTGCCCTGCAAAAGACAGCCGCCGGGCCCGTCGTTTACCGGCCCGAACGCTGCATGGGCTGCCGCTATTGCATGGTGTCATGCGTGTTCGGCGTGCCCACCTATGAATGGAACTCGCGCCTGCCGTACGTGCGGAAATGCGACCTTTGCGCCGACCGCGCGCTGAAAGGCGAGCCGACCCGTTGCGCGGAAGCCTGTCCGACGGGAGCCACGATCTCCGGCGGCCGCGACGAGCTGATCGCCGAAGCGCGCAAGCGGCTCGCGGAGAATCCCGAGGGTTACTACCAGCGCATCTACGGCATCGAGGAGGCCGGCGGGACGTCGGTGCTGATCCTCTCGGCCGTACCCTTCGAGCAGATCGGCTATCCGGTGAACATCGAGAAGACGGCGTTGCCGCAGTACACGTGGGCGGCGCTGAGGCATATTCCGGATGTCGTCGTGATGGGCGCGGTGATGCTGGGCGGCATCCACTGGCTGACGCACCGCAAGGAAGAGGTCGCGAGGAAGGAGGGCCGGCCATGAAGCAGTTGGTGCAGCGCTATTTCTGGCGGGCCGTGTTCGCCGTCCTCATGGCGGCGGGCCTGTACGCGGCGTTCCTGCGCTTCTGGGGCGGGCTCGGCGCTTCGACGAACCTGAGCGACCAGTTCCCCTGGGGCATCTGGATCAGCTTCGATGTGCTGTGCGGCGTCGGCCTGGCGGCGGGCGGATTCACGCTGGCCGCCACGGTGCACATCTTCAACATCAGGTCGTACCACGCCGTGGTGCGGCCGGCGATTCTCACTGCCTTTCTCGGATATCTCCTGGTGGTCGTGGCGCTGATGTTCGACCTCGGCCATCCTTACCGCATCTGGCATCCGCTGATCATGTGGAACCCGCGCTCGGTGATGTTCGAGGTGGGCTGGTGCGTCGCTCTGTACACGACCGTGCTGTTCCTGGAGTTTCTGCCGGTAGTCCTTCAGAAATTCAGGATGCACACGGCGCTGAAAGTGATGAAGGCGGCGACTCTGCCGATCATCATCGCCGGCGTGATTCTCTCGACGCTGCACCAGAGTTCGCTGGGCAGCCTGTTCCTGATCATGCCGAACCGGCTGCACCCGCTGTGGTGGACGCCGCTGCTGCCGGTGCTGTTCTTTATCTCGGCGGTGGCGACGGGGCTGGCGATGACCATCTTCGAGAGCTGGCACAGCGCGAAGGCGTTCGGGCGCCAGCTTGAGTACGGCCTGATCTGCCGGATGACGCGCGTGCTGGCGGTGATCACCGCCATCTACCTGACGATGCGCTTCCTGGACCTCAGCCACCGGGGCGCGCTGGCCACCCTGAATCAGCCCGGACCTGAACGCTGGCTGTTCGGACTCGAGATCGTGCTGATGGCGGTGCCGATGCTGATGTTCTTCCGTGAGAGAACGAGGCAGCATCCGCTGGCGGTCTATCTCGGGGCCGTCATGTTCCTGCTGGGCTTCGTCACCAACCGGATGAACGTCAGCGTCACCGGGCTGGAGCGTGCCGCCGGCGTCAGCTACTTCCCGAAGTGGAGCGAGATCGCCGTGACGCTGGCCATCATTGCGGCGGGCTTCGCCATCTTCCGGCTGGCGGCGCATTATCTGCCCGTCTTCGAAGAAGAGCATGAGGAGCACGGGGGCGCACCCGCCGCGCGAATCCCCACCCTGCAGGGCGTTGCAGTGCAGGGAGACTAGGAGCGGCCGTGACGCTCCGCACCGTCCGGCTACCGAGGTTCGGCCTGGTGGCGAAGCTCGCCGTCTGGCTGGTGGGAGGCGTTCTGGCCTGTTTCCTGGTGTTCAGCTACGCGCACCAGCGGCTGGAGCAGCGGCATCTCGAATCGCTGGTGTCGCTGTCGGCGCAGCGCGTCGCGGATGTGGTGCACTTCTCCGCCTGGCAGGCGATGCTGCGCAACGACCAGGAGATGCTGTACACAATGATCCGCGACATCGGCCGGGAGCCGGGAATCCGCCGGCTGCGGATCATCAATGAAATCGGCCTGGTGCGGTATTCCACCGACACGGCGGAGATCGGCACGATGGTGGACAAGCAGGCCGAGGCCTGCTATGCCTGTCACGCGCAGGCCCAGCCGCTGGCCCGCCTCCAGCGCAAAGACCGCACGCGCATCTTTTCCGGCGGCGGGGGCCACCGCGTGCTGGCCGTCATCCTGCCGATCGAGAACCATCCCGATTGCAGTGCGGCCTCCTGCCATGCACACCCGCCCGAGAGGCGCATCCTCGGCGTCATAGACGCCCACCTCTCGCTCGATGCCGTTGACGAGCAGCTTGCCGAGCACCGGTTCCAGATGTACAGATTCACTGCGGGCGCGGCGGTGATCGGCTGCCTGATGGCTGTCGCGTTCGTGTGGTTCTTTGTGCACAGGCCGGTTAAAGACCTCGTTGCCGGCACCATGCGCCTGGCGTCTGGCGACCTGGGCCACCGGATCCACGTGCGCTCGCGCGATGAACTCGGCGTGCTGGCAGAGTCGTTCAACAAGATGGCTGAAGACCTGGAGAGGACCCACCGCGAGCTGACCGAGTGGGCCGACACGCTTGAACAGCGCGTCCGCGAAAAAACGGCGGAGCTCGAAGCGGCGCAGAAGAGCCTGATTCATACGGAGAAGATGGCCAGCCTGGGCCGGCTGGCGGCCACGGTGGCGCATGAGGTGAACAACCCGCTGTTCGGCATGCTCACTTACGCGCGGCTGGTGCTGAAAGAGCTCCAGAAGCCTGACCTCGACGAGGCCGCGCGGCAGCGCATGGTGGACAACCTGCGCATCATCGAGCGCGAAAGCCGCCGTTGCGGCGATCTGATGAAGAACCTGCTGGCGTTCGCCCGCCAGTCGATACCGCAGCGGGCGCGCGTGCAGGTGAATCAGGTCGTGGAACGCGCCGTGCGGCTGGTGACGCATCAGTACGAACTCTCGCAGATCGCCTTGCGGACGCACCTGGACGCTACGCTGCCCGAGATCGACTGCGATCCCGGCCAGATCCAGCAGGTCGTGATCGTGCTGCTGGTCAACGCGCAGGAGGCGCTGGGGCGGGGCGGAGAGGTGACGGTGGAAACCAGGCGCGCGGGCGCCGGGATCGAGATCGTGGTGCGCGACAACGGGCCGGGCATTCCGCATGAGCTGCAACTACAGATCTTCGAGCCGTTCTTCTCCACCAAGGACGATCCGCACCGCACCGGTCTCGGCCTTGCCGTGGCCAAGGGCATCGTCGAGCGCCACGGCGGCAGCATCCGGCTGAATTCGGCGCCGGGGCAGGGAGCTGAATTCATCGTCGAGCTGCCATTGGAAGCCAAAGAACCGGAGGCTGAGACGGAGACCATCATGAAAGGAGAGGCTTGATGGGCGAACCAAGCATTCTCATCGTGGACGACGACATCGTCGTGCGGGATTCGCTGGGCAAGTGGTTCGAGAGCGAAGGATTCCGGGTTTCGATCGCGCCGGGCGCCGCGGCCGCGCTGGAAATGCTGGCCAGGCGCCGGTTCGATCTTGCCCTGGTCGACATCAAGATGCCGGGTGTCGACGGCATTGAACTCCAGGCCAAGCTGCGCGAAATCGACTCCTCGATGCCGGTGATCATCATGACCGGCTTCGCCAGCGTCGAGACCGCCGTGCGGGCGCTGAAAAACGGCGCTTACGACTACATCACCAAGCCCTTCGATCCGGACGAGCTCGTCCACCTGGTCAACAAGGCGATCTCACACAAGCGCGCCGTGCAGGAAGTCTCGCGGCTCAAGGAAAACCTCGACGAGATCTTCCCCGAGACGAAGCTGATCGGACAGAGCCCGGCGATGAAGCGCGTCATCGAACTCGTGGAGACCGTGGCTCCGACCGACGCCACGGTGCTCATTACTGGCGAAAGCGGGACGGGCAAAGAGGTGGTGGCGCGAGCCATCCATGCCCTCAGCCCCCGCCGCTACAACCCGATGGTGGTCATCCACTGCGGCGCGCTGACGGAATCGCTGCTCGAAAGCGAACTGTTCGGCCACGAGCGCGGGGCCTTCACCGGCGCGCAGGCGCGCAAGAAGGGCAAGTTCGAAGTGGCCGATGGCGGCACGGTGTTCCTCGATGAAATCGGCGACATCAGCCTGCGCGTCCAGACCGATCTGCTCCGCGTGCTTCAGGAAAAAGAAATCGTGCGGGTGGGCGACACGATGCCGGTCAAGGTGGACTTCCGCGCCATAGCCGCCACCAACAAGAGCCTGGAGCGGCTGGTGGAGGAGCGTGCCTTCCGTCCGGACCTGTACTACCGGCTTAATGTGTTCTCCATTCTCATCCCGCCGCTGCGCGAGCGCCGAGAAGATATCCCGCTGCTGGCCGCCCATTTCCTCGACAAGCTGGCGCGGCAGATGAACCGCCCGCCGCAGCGTCTCGCGCCGGAAACACTCGATCTGCTGATGCGTTACGACTGGCCGGGCAACGTGCGCGAGCTGGAAAACGCAGTCGAGCGCGCCCTGCTGATGCGCCGCGAAGGCGATCTGAAGCCCGAGGACTTCCCGTTCCAGTTGCACCCCTCGGCGCCCATTCTCTCCACGGGCCAGCGGCTGGAGGACATCGAGAAAGCCCACATTGAACGGGTGCTGGCCGAGACCCGCTGGAACCTTTCCAGGGCGGCGCGCATCCTCGACATCGACCGCACGACGCTGTACAACAAGATCCGCAAGTACGGCCTGCGCGAACCCGCCAGCCGCTGAGGCCCGCCGTGGTGGAAGCGCTCACTTTCGTGAGGCTGGGGCTGGCCAACTCCGACGGGGTTCCCCCGCTCGAGCTTCTCGACCGGCTGGCAGCGGAAGCCGCGCGGCTGCTGGGCGCATCCTGCCGCATCGAGCCTGAGCCGCTCGACATCAGCTTCAGCTATGACGAACTGCGCCGCCAGGCCTGGTCCACGCCCGTTCTGGCGCGGCTTGCAGAGCGGCCGCACGCGCCGGGTTCGGCCGTCGTCGGGGTGACCAGCCTGGATCTGTTCGTGCCGGTCTTCACGTTCATTTTCGGAGAAGCGCAGATGGCCGGGCCGGCTGCCATCATCAGCACCTGCCGGCTGCGCGACGAATTCTATGGCCTTCCTCCCAATCCGGCGCTGCTCGCCGAACGGCTGGTGAAGGAGCTGCTGCACGAGCTCGGCCACACGCAGGGGCTGCGCCATTGCGGCGACTGGCGCTGCGTCATGAGCAGCGCCCACACGGTGGAGCGCATCGATGTCCGCCAGGCGGCCTTCTGCCCCGATTGCGCCCGATTCCTTCAGAACCGCGCGCACCTCTGACGGCCAGGCTCTTTTTCGGACGCCTGTGGTTGAATAAGAGCATGGCAGAAACGGCAATTCTCATTGCGAACGGGGACCTGCGCCTCTCGGCAAATCAGGTCTGCTGGCCGGCCCAGCAGGCGGTGGAGCAGAAGGTCGTCGAGGCCGTGCGCAGTCTCGGCCATTCCATTGAGCGCGGCCATCCTTACGACGAAAACAAGAAGCACGGCTTCATCGACAGCCAGAAGCACGGCATGGAGGTGTTCCGCAACATCCCGCCCGCCGCGCCCCTGATCGTGGTGGAGGCCGTCTGGCAATACTCACACCACGTTCTTCACGGCCTGTACACGCACCAGGGGCCCATCCTCACGGTGGCCAACTGGAGCGGCCAGTGGCCCGGCCTGGTGGGCATGCTGAACCTCAACGGCTCGATGACCAAGGCCGGCATTCCGTACTCCACGCTGTGGAGCGTGAATTTCGACGACGAGTTCTTCCTCGGCGGGCTGAAACGGTGGCTGGAGGGCGAAAGGCTTGTGCACGACACACGCCATGTGCGGCCGCTTGGCTCCCTGCGCCTTCCTTCCGATTGCGAAGAAATGGGAGCGCGCATGGCGCGCGAGCTTTACCGCAACAAGGCCATCATGGGCGTCTTCGACGAGGGTTGCATGGGCATGTACAACGCCATCATCCCGGACGAACTGCTCCACCGCACAGGAGTGTTCAAGGAGCGGCTGTCGCAGTCGGCGCTGTACGCCGAGATGCTCACGGTGAGCGATGAAGAGGCGCTGGCCGTGCGCCGCTGGCTGGATGCGAAGGGCATGAAGTTCGTCACGGGCCCGGATCCGGAGACGGATCTCACCGACGATCAGATCTTGCACCAGTGCAAGATGTACATCGCCGCCGTGCGCATCGCCGACGACTTCGGCTGCGACACCATCGGCATCCAGTACCAGCAGGGGCTAAAGGACCTCGCACCGGCGTCCGACCTGGCGGAAGGGCTGCTGAACAACGTCGACCGGCCGCCGGTGGCGGCGCGCGGCAACGGCCGGATTCTTTACGAAGGCAAGGCGCTGCCGCACTTCAATGAAGTGGACGAATGCGCAGGGCTCGACGCGCTGATCACCAACCGCATCTGGACCGCCCTCGGTTACGATCCCGAAACGACGCTTCACGATGTCCGCTACGGCGAGGAGTACGGCGGCGAATATGTGTGGGTGTTTCTGATCTCCGGCGCGGCGCCGCCGCAGCATTTCATCGGCGGCTACGCAGGCGCGGTGAGCGAGCGGCAGCCGCCCATGTATTTCCGGCTCGGCGGAGGGACGTTGAAGGGCATCTCCAAGCCCGGCGAAATCGTCTGGAGCCGCATCTTTGTCGACGCGGGCGTGCTGCGGGCGGATCTCGGACGCGCCAAAGTGGTGGAGTTGCCGCGCGAAGAGACCGAGCGCCGCTGGCAGATCACCACGCCGCAGTGGCCCATCATGCACGCCGTGTTGTACGGCGTCACGCGCGACCAGATGATGGCGCGCCACAAGGCCAACCACATCCAGGTGGCTTACGCGCCGGACGTCGCCGCCGCCAACCGCGCGCTCGCCGTCAAAGCGGCCATGCTGCGCGAGATGGGCGTCGACGTTTCGATCTGCGGCACCCGGCACGGGCTGGAATAGCAGGCCTGGACGCCACCAGGCAGGCTGGCGGAATCGGCGGGAAGATGAACGAACCGCCGGCCTCAGACGCGGGCAGAAGACTGCGGCCCCAGGGGAAGCGGATCTCCCCCGGCGGGCCGGAATGACGGCCCGCCCGTCTCTCATTCCATTTCTGAATGGAGCCGGGGCGGCAGAGAAATGCAGGCGCTGCGGGCGAAAAAAAGAATTGTGTCTCTGTCTCCTTTTCTTACACTGAGGTGAGGAGGTTTCCCATGATCGAAACGGGGCTTCACGGCAAAGTCGTCATCGTCACGGGTGCGGCTGCCGGGATCGGCTTCGCCACGGCGGTGCGTTTCTCCCTGGAGGGCTGCCGCGTTGTTGCCTGGGACATCGCGCAATGCCAGCACTGTCCGCCTGACTGGCATGGCATGCAGGTGGATGTCAGCGACTCTGCCGCGGTGGACGAGGCGGCCAAAGCGGTCGAGAAGAAATTCGGCCATATCGACGTGCTCGTGAACAATGCCGGAATTCTCCGGGACGGGCAGCTCGTCAAGATGCGGGACGGAGCGGTGGCGGGGCGGATGACGGACGAAGACTTCGACCGCGTGATCGGCGTGAATCTGAAGGGCGTGTTCCACTGCACCCGCGCCGTGTCGCCGTACATGATCCGGCAGCGCAGCGGCGTGATCCTCAACGCTTCTTCCGTGGTGGCCCTCTATGGGAACTTCGGACAGACGAACTACATCGCTTCGAAAGCCGGCGTGATCGGGATGACCAAAGTCTGGGCGCGCGAACTCGGGCGGTACAACATCCGCGTCAATGCCGTGGCGCCGGGACTGGTGGCCACCGACATCCTGAAGAACATGCCCGAAAAAGTGCTGGAAGAGATGAAGCGGAAGACTCCGCTCGGGCGGCTGGGCAAGCCCGAGGAGATCGCCGAGGCGTACGTGTGGCTGGCCTCGGACGCCGCTTCTTTTGTCACAGGTGCCGTGCTGTCGGCCGACGGAGGCATTGTCACCGGGACCTGAGGAGGATTCGCCATGAAAAAGATCTACATTGCGGCCTATCATCAATCGAAATTCGGAAAATTGATGGGGATGACCGTGCCGGAGATTCTCCGCGCGGCCGTGGAAGGCGCGTGCGGCGAAATCGGCGTCCAGCCCTCCGCCCTGGACGTCGGTTCGGTCGGCGCGGCGTGCAACCACGCCCTGAATCAACAAGGCCTGCTGTCCGGTTTGCTGGCCGAAGTGCCGGGGCTCGCCGGCAAGATGATCGAAGGAGTCGAGAACGCCTGCGCCTCGGGCGGGCAGGCAGTTTTGAGCGTGGCGCAGAAGCTTCAGCTCGGATTCGGCGAGGCCGGGATTGCCGTGGGCTATGAAAAAATGCGCGGGCCGGACGGAAAAGTCGACGGCAAGCGCATTGGAGAGGTTCTCGGATATTACTCCCATCCCGACGAAAGACCCGGAAAGATCTTCGTATTTCCTCACATTTTTGCGGAAATCATGCAGCAATATATGGCTGCCTGGGGCGTGTCAGAGGAACATCTGGCCCAGATCGCCGTCGAGGAATACGCCTGCGCCCGCCATAACCCTTATGCCCAGATGCAGGGCGTGGAGCTGACACTCGAACAGGCGATGCGGATTGAAGGCGTCAACCGTTACGTGGTGGATGGCTTGCCGCTGAAGACTTACGACTGCTCGCAGATCACCGACGGCTACGCGGCGCTGATCCTGGCCACCGAAGAGGGACTGGCCCGCCTGGGCGTCCGGCGCGAGGATGCGGTCGAACTGGCTGGCTACGGGCAGGCGACCGATCCGCTCAGCCGCTCGGGCCGCGACGTGCTGCGGCCCCATGGCGCTCTCGCTGCAATGCGCCGCGCCTATGACATGGCCCGAGCCAAACCGGCCGATGTCAACATCGCCGAGATCCATGACTGCTTCACCGTCATGGCCGCTCTGGGCACGGAAGTCATCGGGATGGCTGAGCCGGGGCGCGGCGCGCAGTTCTGGGTGGACGGACAGGCGCGTGTGAACGGGCGCTGCGCGATCAACTCCTCCGGCGGCCTGATCGCCAAGGGCCACCCGGTGGGCGCCACCGGAGTGGCCATGATCGGCTGGTGCTTCTGGCAGCTCACCGGCCGTGCGCCCGCTCCGCTACAGGTGCGCGAGCCGCGCCTCGCGGCCACGTTCAACATTGGCGGGCCCGTCTGCGCCAGCGTGTGCACCGTGCTGCGGCGGGCGGGCTGAGCCGGAACCGCCGCCCGCGCTAGACTCGGTGTCATGAGGGTCTTTGTCACCGGAGCCACCGGCTACATTGGTTCGGCTATCTGTGATGCGCTGCGCGCCGCCGGCCATCAGGCGCTCGGCCTGGCCCGCTCGGACGAGAAAGCGGCGTCGCTTTCAGCCCGGGGGGATCAGCCTCTGCGGGGCAGCTTGCAGGATCTGGAGAGCCTCCGTCAGGGCTGTCTGCAGGCGGATGCCGTGATTCACACGGCCCTGTCTTTCACGCCAGACGCCGGCGCTGTGGATCGGGCCGCCGTCGAAGCCATGCTGGACGCGCTCCGGGGGTCGGGCAAGCCATTTATTTACACGAGCGGTGTTTGGGTGTACGGTGACACGGGAGACCGCATGCTCGGCGAGGTGGCGCCGCTGAATCCGCCCCCCCTCGTGGCCTGGCGCCCGGCCGTGGAGGAACTGGTTCTCGAGGCGAACGAGCGGGGAATCCGCACCATGGTCTTCCGTCCGGGCATGGTGTTCGGCCGCAAGGGAGGCTTCCTGAAGGGCTATTTCGACGACGCGCGGACGCACGGGGCCGTCCGCGTGATCGGCGACGGGAAGAACTACTGGTCCTGCGTCCACGCCGAAGACCTGGCCGAGCTGTATCTGAGGGCCGTGCTTCGCCCGGCGGGGGGGCAACTGTTCGTCACTTGCGGGGGAATGCCGCAGCAGGTGAACCGGATCGCGGAAGCAGTCGCCGAAGCCTGCGGCGTGCCAGGCAAGGTGGAGCACGTTCCCGTGGAGAAGGCCCGAGAGCAGATGGGCCCCATGGCCGACTGCCTCGCCATGACCTGCAAGGCAGGCTCAACGAAACCGGCTCGCTTTTTCGGCTGGACCGTCCGCCGCCCGTCGGTGTTCGACGAAATCGCGTCCGGGGCGTACCTCTGATCAATCAGAAAAGAGGGACAGGCCCGCCTGGCACCAATTTAACCTTTTCATTTGACACGCTGGCGGCGGGGCTGCTCCGTCGAAGACACTCTCTCAAGTGACTGCCGCGAACGACTCTTGACCTCTATGCGGTCCGCTGGCGAAAGCCAGTGGACCAAGCCGATTCTCATTTCAAGAGACGTCTCGGAGGTCCATGCTGGCTGCTTCCGGCCGCAGGGACGACGTTTCGTCGCAGCAGGGACCCGGGCTGCAGCCCGCTCCAACCTCATCCCTAGAAGCTGCGGTAGACGGGCCTTCCTGGAAAATCCAGGCCTGCGATGCTGAATAAGAGTGTGTGGCCAAGGGCTCGGGGACGGCGGGCAGCAACCTGTAGAAACTTTCAGCAAGAAAATCGCGCCCGGGCGGGCCTGTCCCTGGTTTTTTCATGGGTTCTTGCCGGCGCTTTCCTGCGCCTTCGGGGCTTCAGCCGCAGCGGAGGCCGTGGCTCCGCCCGCTTCGATGGCCATTGGGTTCTCTCGCCCCGCCACCACCGCCGGCAGGCGCCCTTCCCATGCTCCTGCATGTCGGCGCGAGTGGCATGATCCGCAACTGCCTCTTTCCCCAGCCATTAGGTCGAGATTGAGTGAGAACTTTGCCGGGCGGGCGCCACTATACATTCGCACCTGCATGAGAGAGTTTTGCTTTCGCCCCCTCTTTGCTTGAGGGGGCTGAAGGAATGCCGCCGTGCGATGCAGGAAGGAGCCGCGATGACGGGTCTATACTGGGATGAGGATGATCACCAGGAGGGCCTCTTGACGAGAAGGTCCCCCGAGCAATGCCTCTCGGAGCAGGAGATCGAAGACTATCTGTTTCAACGTCTCTCCGCCGTCAGCCGGGAAGCCGCCGAGGAGCATCTGCTGTTTTGCGAAGAGTGCCGGCGGCGGACGGAGGAAGAGGAGAAGCTGATCGATGCCGTGCGCGGCGCTGCCGAGCGGCTCGAACTGGAAGCAGCCGCCGACGCGCCGCCGGGCGAGAGCGCACCGGGCGGCGGCCGCCGTCGATTCTCACCGCCTGCCTGGGGGATGGCGGCAACACTGGCGGTTGTTCTGGCAGGCGGAGCCGTGACGGTGAAATTGATGCAGGCTCCAGGGCTCGTGGAGGTTGCCTTGCGGGCGGAGCGGAGCGCATCTCCCGCCATGGACAACCCTCCTGTGGCGGGGCAACCTGTCCTGTTGGTGGCCGACCTACGCGGGCTTCCTCCGTTGCCCTCCTTCCGCTGGGCCGTGGTGGATCTCTCCGGAGCCAGGATCGCGGACGGGGTGGTGGAGCGGGAGCAGGAGCAGGAGGCCGCGCGAGTCCATCTCCAGCGCGGACTTCCCGCCGGGCGCTACTGGGTCCGGATCCATGACCCTGAGTCGGGTATTCTGCTGCGCGAGTTTGGTCTTGCGATCGGCAGGAAACGGTAGAGCCGGACTGCGGCGGTTCCGCCCGGAGGCGCTCAGAAGACGCGCCGCTTCAGGCGGGCGACGTTGAACTTCGCGGTGTCGGCGACAGCCATCACCGTCATGACGCCCGCCTGCACCGGATCGCTGACTACAAGATCGGCGGCGTCCGGCACGCTGCCGGCCATGTTCAGGCTCACCACCAGCAGGCCCTGGGCGCGCACTTCGCGGACCGCCTTCTCGATCTCGCCGCCCATCAGCGATCCGGCCAGCACCAGCGCCTTCGCGCGCGGCAGCCGCGCCACGGCCCGCACAGCGGCGGCCAGCGCCTGCTCGCCCACCAGCGGAATCGTATCCACGCTGATGTGCTCGCCGCGGATGTTGTGGCGGTCGGCCTCGCTGATGGCGCCGATGGCCACCTGCCCCACCTGCGCGCCGCCGCCCATGATGATGACACGCTTGCCGTAGATCTTTTGCAGACTCGGCTCCTGCCTCACGCTTTGCACGCCCGGCACCGAGCCGAGTTCTTCGAGCAGCGCCTCCGGCCGGACCACTTCTTCCAGTTCGAAATACAGCCGAGACAGCCCTTCCACCGGGCTTACCAGGATCTCCACGCTGCTGATGTTGGCGCGGTGGCGCGCCATCACCCCGGTCAGCTCGTGCAGCACGCCGGGCTCGTCGCGGGCTTCAATGACAACCCCAATCCGGTCAGGTTTCATCGCTAAATCACTTCGTAGTGGCGCAGGATCTGCTCCCACCGCCCCTGTGCCGCCAGGATCAGTTCAGTGGCCTCCCGCACCGCGCCCGAGCCGCCCGGAGCCGCAGTGACATAGTGCGCCATCGCCTTCACCTCCGGCGCCGCGTTGGCCACGGCCACCGCCAGCCCCACCCTCCTCATCAGGATGGCGTCGGTCAGGTCATCGCCGATGTAGGCGATCTGCCCGGCGGGCAAACCGGAGTCGGCCAGGATTTCTTCAAAAATGGGGAGTTTCTCCGTGTTGCCCATGTAGCAATACGCCATGTGGCTCGACCGCGCGCGCTCCCGCGTCGATTCGGCGTCGCGACCGCTGATCACTCCGGTCTTGATCCCTGCCTGGTGCAGCCACTGCAGGGCGATGCCGTCCTGCGAATCGAACAGCTTCACCTCGAACAGCCCGCCCTGCGGGTTCGGCACATGGAAGTACTTCCCGTCGGTGAGAACGCCATCGACGTCCATCAAGACGAGGCGGACGCGGGATGCGCGGCTGAGGATTTCGGAATTCACTTGCGGTGGCATGGGCGTATCAATTGCAGCTCCGGCAGCGGCCGTTCTCCCCCGGCGGCCCAGGTTCCCGGCGGCCTTCGGCCTAGAATGGGATCGGGTGCTCGTCGACAGAGTTCGAGGGACTATTCTCCGTTATAACATGGCGCCTGAAGGGGCCCGCCTCGGCGTGGCCGTGTCCGGCGGGGCCGATTCCGTCGCTCTGCTCGACATCCTCGGCCGCCTCGGCTATCCGCTCCATATCCTGCATGTGAACCACCAGTTGCGCGGCCGGGAGTCCGACGAGGACGAGCAGTTCGTCCGCCAGCTCGGCCAGCAGCGGGGGATTCCCGTGGAAGTGCTGCGCGCTCCGCCGCCTTCCTCCGGCGAGAACCTCGAGCAGGCGCTGCGCCGCATTCGCTATGCCTTTTTCGATCAGGCGCGGCGCAATCTGGGCCTCGATCGCGTGGCCACGGGGCACACGCTCTCCGATCAGGCCGAGACCGTGCTGCTGCGCCTTGTCCGCGGCGCGGGCGTGCAGGGGCTGTGCGGCATTCACCCGGTCACTCATCACGGCATCATCCGGCCGCTGCTGGAAACCGGCCGCGATGATGTCCGCTCCTACCTGCGCCAGCGGGAACTCCCGTGGCGCGAAGACTCCTCAAATGATGATCTTCAGTTGGAGCGCAACCGGATTCGCCGCGAGATCATTCCCAGGATCAGGGAGGCTTTGAACCCACGCGTGGAAGAGGCCCTGGCGCGCGCCGCGGCGCTCGCCTGGGAGGACGAGCACGAGTGGCAGCGGCGCACTGGACAGGCGCTGGAAGAACTCGGCCCGCTGCGCGTTCCGCTGGTCGTCGAAGCCGCCTGGTTGCGCGGGCTGGGCCCCGCGCTGGGCCGCCGCGTCATCCGGCGGCTGCTGGCCGAGGCTGCCGGCTCGGACCGACGCCTGGCGATGCGGCACATGGATGCCGTCTGGCGCCTGGCGGCTGCGCCGGAAGGCAGCGGACGCTTGCGGCTGCCGGGAGCCGAAGCATGGCGGTCACTCGGCTGGATCCGGTTCGGCCCTGCTGGCAGGGAATCTTCCCCTGCGCCCACCGAGGCGGTGCTCGAGACCTGGGGCGAGGCGCGGCTGGGCGGCTGGAGCCTCCTGGTCAGCCAGAGCCCGCCCTCGGACGCCGCCGCCTGTTATGCTGAAATCAGCGAGCTGGATGGCGCAGCGGCAGCATTCCCTCTGAAGCTCCGGTTCCGCCGCCCCGGCGACCGCTTCCAGCCGGCCGGCCGCGAGGCTCCGGCGAAGGTGAAAGAATTGCTCCAAAGGGCGGGCATCCCCTCATGGGAAAGGGACGAATGGCCGATGGTGGAATCAGGCGGGCGCCTGGCCTGGTGCCGCGGCTTCGGCGCGGCCGCATGGGCAGCGCCCCGGCCGGATACCCAGCGGCGGATCTGGATTGCGGCCGCCCGGGAAAAATAGGAAATAAATGTCGGCATCAGAGCCGCTTACACGCTGAAGGGGATGAATCGGAACCGCTTCCGGCGGCGTCTGAAGTATTGTAGAGTGCTAAGAAAGGCGCTGGAATTGGTCATGCTCGGAGGTCCGGCGCTGGAGCAGGGATGAATTCAAACGTTAAAACCGCCATTTTCTGGGTCGTGCTGGTCTGCATTGCCGTATTGCTGTGGACCGTGGTCAAGACCAACACGGGCCGCCAGGTCAGTGAGCTCTCCTTCACCGATTTCATCAAGCAGGTGGAGGCGGGCCGGGTGGTGGAAGTCACCATCGCCGGAACCGAAGTCAGCGGCAAGCTGCAAGGCAATGCCGAAATCCGCACGGTCATCCCTCCCGGCTATGACAAGGTTTACGACCTGCTGACGGAGAAGAACGTCGTCACGCGGATCAAAGAGCCGAGCACGGGCAACTGGGTCACCATCCTTGTGAATGCGGTGCCTTTCGTGCTGCTGCTGGCATTCTGGATCTTCATGATGCGCCAGATGCAGAGCGGCGGCAACAAGGCGCTGTCGTTCGGCAAGAGCCGCGCCCGGATGCACAGCTCCCAGCAGAAGAAGGTCACGTTCAAAGATGTGGCGGGCGTGGAGGAAGCCAAGGAAGAGCTGCAGGAGATCATCGAGTTCCTGCGCGAGCCGCAGAAGTTTCAGAAACTCGGCGGACGCATCCCCAAGGGCGTGCTGCTGATCGGCCCGCCGGGCACCGGCAAGACCCTGCTGGCGCGCGCCATCGCCGGCGAAGCCAACGTCCCGTTCTTCTCCATCTCCGGCTCGGACTTCGTTGAGATGTTCGTGGGCGTCGGCGCCAGCCGCGTGCGCGACCTCTTCGAGCAGGGCAAGAAGAACGCTCCGTGCATCATTTTCATCGACGAAATCGACGCTGTGGGGCGCCACCGCGGCGCCGGGCTCGGCGGCGGGCACGACGAGCGCGAGCAGACCCTGAACCAGTTGCTCGTCGAGATGGACGGCTTCGAGTCCAACGAAGGCGTCATCCTGGTGGCCGCCACCAACCGCCCCGATGTTCTGGACCCCGCGTTGCTCCGGCCGGGACGATTCGACCGCCGCGTGGTGGTGAGCCTGCCCGACGTCAAGGGCCGCGAACAGATCCTGAAGGTCCACACGCGCAAGATCCCGCTAGCCGACGATGTGGACCTGTCGATCATCGCCCGCGGCACGCCCGGATTCGCCGGCGCCGACCTGGCCAACCTCGTCAACGAAGCCGCCCTGCTGGGCGCGCGGCAGAACCGCAAGGTCGTCACCATGATCGACTTCGAGCTGGCCAAGGACAAGGTCCTCATGGGGGCTGAGCGCCGCTCGATGATGCTCACCGAGGAGGACCGCAAGGTCACCGCGTATCACGAAGCCGGCCACGCGCTTGTGGCCGCGCTCCTGCCCGATGCCGATCCGCTGCACAAGGTCACCATCATCCCCCGCGGCCGGGCTCTCGGCGTCACCATGCAACTGCCCACCGGCGACGTTCTCAACCGCACCAAGAACCAGCTCGAAGCCCGGCTCACCGTCGCCATGGCCGGCCGCATCGGCGAGATGCGCTACACGCGCCAGCTCTCCACCGGCGCGCGGAACGACATCGAACAGGCCACCGAACTGGCCCGCGCCATGGTCTGCGATTACGGGATGAGCGACCTCGGGCCGCTCAGCTTCGGCCGCAAGGAGGAGCAGATCTTCCTCGGCCGCGAAATCGCCCAGCACCGCGATTACAGCGAAGCCACGGCAATCCGCATAGACGAAGAAATCCGCAGGCTGGTCGACAACGCTCACAAGCGCGCCGCAGCCTTGATCGAAGAGTACGACTGGGCGCTGGAAGAGATCGTGCGGACGCTGCTCGAACGCGAATCCATCGACGGCGCTGAAGTGAAGGCGATCCTCGACCGCGGCCCCGTCAAAGCCAGGGCTGGAGCACCCGCGCAACAGGCTGAGCCTGCGCCCGTCCCGGCTTCCGAGGAGACGCAGGAAGTCTTGAGGCCGGAAACCCGGCCGCTGTCCCCTGGACTTATGGACGGAGAGCACCCGCAGCCCGCGTGATTCCCCGGTTCCAGTTGTACCTGTTCGACGTTGACGGCACCCTCGTAGACTCAGCGCCGGACATCTGCTCGGCCGTCCGGCAGGCGCTTGCCGAGGCCGGCGTTGACTCCCTGTCCGAGGCGTACCTGCGCAGTTTTATCGGGCACCACCTCTTCGACCTGTTTCGGGAAGTTCTGCCGGAAAGCACGCCGCAGGATCATGAGCGCCTGCTGGCCCGGTACCGCGCCATCTACCTGGCCCGCCGCCACGCCTCTACGCGCGTCTACTCGGGCGTCGAAGAGATGCTCGCGGGCCTCGGCGGGCTGAAGTCCACTGCCACCACCAAGAGCAGCGAAACCGCCCGCCAGGTGCTCGAACTTTTTGGCCTGGCCCGCCATTTCGACCACATCCAGGGCACCGACGGCTTTCCATCCAAGCCCGCTCCCGACGTCATCCTCAAGTCGCTCGAGCGGCTCGGCATCCGCCCCGAAGACTGCCTCCTCGTCGGCGATGCCGCTCCCGACATGGAGGCCGGACGCCGCGCCGGCGTCCGTACCTGCGCCGTCACCTGGGGCTACGGCGACGTTGACGCGATGCGGGTCCACCTGCCCGACTTCTGGATCGGGTCTCCCGCCGAATTGCTATCATAGCGGGCGGAACACGCCGCTATGCAGATCACACGCAGGACTCTGTTCTCATCTCTTGCCGCCGCCCCTCTGGCCGCCGCGGCGCCCGCCTCCGGCCGCTTCAAGGTTTCGCTCGCCGAGTGGTCCATCCACCGCCTCATCCAGCAGGGCAAGGCCACCAACATGGACTTCCCGCGCATCGCCCGAGACAATGACTGCGAGGGGCTCGAGTTCGTCAACACGCTGTGGGCGTCGCCCACTGCGGGCTACATCGCGCGCCTGAAAAAGCGGATGGTCGAAACCGGCACGAAGCCCGTGCTGATCATGGTGGACGACGAGGGCCAGCTCGGCCACTCCGACCCGGCGGCGCGCCGCAAGGCCGTCAGGAACCATCACAAGTGGGTCGACATCGCCGCCGAACTCGGCTGCCACTCGATCCGCACCAACATGCACTCCGACATCACGCCGAAGTCGCCCGCCGAGAACGAAACCGTGCTCGGATATTGCGCCGACAGCTTCCGGTCTCTGTGCGAGTATGCGCGGCAGGCCGGCATCTCGATTCTCATCGAGAACCACTGGGGTCTTTCTTCCGACCCTGACGCCGTCGTCGCCCTGGTGAAGAAAGTGAACCTGCCGAATTTCGGTACCCTGCCCGATTTCGGCAATTTCCCGCCGGAGATCGATAAATATCAGGCCGTGGCCAAGCTGGCCGCATACGCCAAGGGCATGAGCTTCAAGTGCTACTTCGAAGGACCGGATGCGGCCGAAGACAAGTACGATTTCCAGCGCATGATGAAGGTCGTCGAAGATTCGAAGTACTCGGGCTACATCGGCATCGAGTACGAGGGCCGGAAACTGGGCGAGCTCGAGGGTATCGCCCGGGCGCGGAAGCTGCTGAAGGATTACGGCATCTGAAGGCGCCCCCGCCGCTCTCTCCGCAAAAGCACGCCTCTTCACGGCTGAACACCTGAATTCTGCTCCTAATACACCTTAGAAACGGCCCCGTCCGCTGTTTCAGTGTGGACGCCGGAATCGATTCCCTCGATAGTAATTTCAGAGGAACTTCGCCCAGCGGTCCCTCGCGGCGATGCCGCCGCGGACGGCCGCGAGCGCAGTGATGATGAACCTGCTGCCGCACCGAAAGGCGGCGCAGGGGAGATTCGTCAGGAGTTTTCTGAGGCTCGGCCTGGAGGAAAGCGGATGCGGCATAAACCACGAAAAAAGGTCAGCGAGGGCGGCTTCGCTCTCGTGATGACCGCCATCTGCATCATCGTGCTCATCGGAATGCTGGGGCTCACAGTCGATCTCGGGCGGGCGTTCATCGTGAAGAACGAGACCCAGGCGTTCACGGACGCGGCGGCGCTGGCTGCGGCCGTCCAGCTCAACGGCAGTTCGAAGGGGATTCAAAACGCGAAAACCGTGGTGGCCTCTCTCACCAGCAGCAACAGGTGGCAATTCAACAAGCGGACGTTCTCCAGCGTGCTGCTGGAATTCAGCGCGAATAAGTCGACCTGGACGGAGAATCCGGCATCGGCGGCCGACATCAAGTACGCCAGGGTGACGGCGACAGTCACGGATCTGCCGTCGTATTTCATGCCCGTGGTGGGCGCCTCGCGCCTGATGCGCGTGTCGGCGCGTTCCATGGCCGGCTCCGAGCTGCCGACCTCGTTCCCGCAGGGTGTGTTTCCCTTCGCGCCGTTCGCCAAGAACTCCTTGCCTCCGGATTTCGGGTACAAATTTGGCGATGAACTCACCTTGTTGTGGCCCTCCAGCATCGGCAGCAACGGTCCCGTGAAGATGAGCAACCTTTGCAAGGCGGACCAGAACCAGGCGGCTCTCGACGCTGTGAAGGAGGGGAGGACGTCGGAGCGTGGCTACATCATGGACAACAGCGCAGACGCCATTCGGGCTGCTGTTGAGGGGGACCGAACAGACTACACCGTGCAGCTTGGCATGCCCGTCCAGCGCACCACGGGCGTCAAGCAGACGGTGGTGCAGGGCAGTCTGGCGGACCGCGTGGCGCAGGACTCGCTGCCCAATGTTGCGGACTACAACCAGTACCTGGACAGCCACGGTCCCGGCCCGATGCGCCGCGTGGTGATCGTCCCCATCATCAGCGACGCAAACAATGCCATCGTCCTCGGCTTTGCGAAAGTCTTTCTTCCGCCGTCCCAACCCAAGAATCCGAACGACTCCAAGTGCGCCATGTACATCGGTCCGGCTACCGGCCCGGTGGGCAACATCGCCACAGGGGCGAACTTCGTGAGGTTGCTCGAATGAGACGCGCACGCAACGGCCGCCGCCGCGGCAATGCCTTCATCGAGTTCGCCCTGGCCGCAGGCCTGCTCCTGCCGGTGATGATGGGCGCCTTCCAGTTCGGCTACACGTTTTACACATACAACCTGCTCCAGTCCGCCGTTTCCAATGGCGGGCGCTACGCCGCTTACCGTACCTACCGCTCACTGTCAGGGCAGGCGGACGTCCAGAAGTTCTGCCTGGCAGTGCAGAACATGGCCGTATACGGATCGCCCTCTCCGCCGGCGACCCCCGTTCCTGTTGTCAAAGGGCTGAAGCCCTCCGACATCGAAGTCCTGTTCTCCCTCACCGCTACCCAGATCCCCGAGTCGGTGACGGTGCGGGTGAAAACGTACACTGTCAATGGTGTGTTCGGGAAGTACACTTTCAAAAACTACCCCACAATCACCGTGCCTTTCCTGGGTCGTTATGCGCCAGAAGAATCCGAACCCTAAAATCCGTGCGGGCTGCCGCGGGCAGGCTCTCGTCGAGTCGGCGCTGGTGCTGATCGTGGCCATTTCCACGATCATCGCCATCCTCGACTTTTCCCAGCTCATGTTCACGCACCAGCTTCTCGTGGAACGGACGCGCAGCGCGCTCCGCTGGGGCATGATCCACGAGTGGGACGGCACCGGCGACAAGATCGCCAGCATGGTAGTGTATGGCCGGCCCACTGGCGGCACCGGCCCCGGCGCCCTTGGGCTCACCCGCGCCAACGTCCGCGTCATTTATACTCCGGGCACGGCCGCCAATCCCAATGATGCGCGCCTCACCGTGGCGATTGTCGACTACGACTACCGCTTCTTCACGCCCTTCATCGCGGGCAAATTCCGCAACAACTTCGCCGTCGTGGAATCCGCGCCGTATACGTATCTGGAGTGACCCGCGCCGTGCTCCTGCGGGAGCATCCCGGTAGGCGCGCCGCCTCTCAACCGGCTGGCAATGCGGTTCCTTCAATCCACCGTCGCGCTGAGTTCGTCCTCTTTGAGCCGGATCCGCAGCTTCGACCCTGAAGGCGCATCCGCCGCCTCGCGCACAATCCTGCCATCGGCGCGCTTCACGATTGCGTAGCCGCGCTCCAGCACGCTCAGCGGACTCAGCGCTTCCAGCCTCGCCCGCGCCAGCTTTTCTCTCTGTCTTGCCGTCTCGAGCAGGCGCTGGACTGATTCGGGCAGCCGCCCCGCCAGCAGCTCGAACGCGAGCCGGCGCTCGTGCAGCAAAGCGCGCATCCGGTCCCCGCCCCGCCGGTCAAGCTGATCCAGAAGCGCCCGGCTGGCAGCCAGACGGGTCCGCGGATCGGCCCGCCGCAACTGCTGGTCCATTTCATCAAGCTGCTGCCACAGCAGCGCCACGCGGCGGCGCGCCAGCATCGCTGCGCGGTCGACGCCCTTCTCCTGGAGCCGGTTCTTTGCTGTGCTTGTATGAAGCTGGACGGCGCGCCAGGCGCGCCGCAGCATCTCGCCAAGCTGTGCCAGCAGATCCGCGCGGTTCTTCACCACCAGCTCCGCCGCCGCAGAGGGCGTCGGCGCGCGCAGGTCGGCGACAAAATCGGCGATCGTAAAGTCCGTCTCGTGGCCGACGGCGGAAATCACCGGCACCGGGCAGTCGGCGATGGCGCGCGCGACAGGTTCTTCATTGAACGCCCACAGGTCTTCCAGAGATCCGCCGCCCCGCCCCACGATCACCACGTCCGCCCAGGGATGCGTGGAGAAGTAGCGCAGGCCCTCCACAATCCCTTCCACCGCTCCTTCGCCCTGCACCGGCGTCGGATACAGGCGGATGTGCAGCCCCGGGAAACGCCGCCCAAGAATGTTCAGCATATCCTGGATCACCGCTCCCTGTGGCGAAGTGACGATCCCGATCCGGCGGGGAAATGGCGGCAGCGGGCGCTTCCGCGCCGCGTCGAACAACCCTTCGGCGGCGAGCTTCTGTTTCAATTGCTCGAAGGCGACCTGCAGCGCCCCGGCGCCCTGCGGCTCCAGCGACGTGACGATCAATTGATACTCGCCGCGCTCCTGCCTCACCTCCACCGCGCCCCGCGCCACTACAGCCATGCCGTCGCCGGGCGTGAATTTCAGGTACCGCAGCACCTGCCGGAACAAAACGCAGCGGATTTGTGCGGCGTTGTCCTTCAGCGTGAAATAGGCATGACCCGACGCCCACACCTTGTAGCCGGAGATCTCGCCCATCACGCGCACGTCGTCGAAGTGCGCCGAAAGCAGGCGGTGGATCGCCGCCGTCAGGCTGGTTACCGTGAAGATCTTCGGCTCGATGCCGAAAAGCTCCTGCTGCGCCATTCGTGCTAACAGGCTCTCATAACTTGCGCCGTCTTGCCCGGCCGGACTTCCATCCTGTATGATTCTGTCAAGCCAAAACAGGAGGTGTGTGTCTGAAACGAAGATCCTTCCTTGCAGGCTCGATGGCAGCGGCTGCCGCCTGTTCGCGCAGTCCCGCGCCTGCCGCCGGATACCGGTTCCTCACGCAGGCGGAGGTGGAGACGCTCGGCGCATGGGTGGACACTCTGATCCCTCCCGATGAGGATCCGGGTGCGCGCGACGCGGGCGTGGCCCGCTACATCGATCTCCAGTTGACGCGCTGGTTCCGGCGTCACCGGAACGAATACCGCGATGCGCTGTCGCAGATGGAACGCTGGGCCCTGTCCCGCGCCGGGCGCGGCTTTGCCGGGCTGCCTCTCGATGCCCGCGAGGAGATGCTGTTGCTGATGGAGCAGGGCCGGGCGGATCGCGCCTGCTTCCCTGACGGCGGCAAGGCCGCTTTCGAACTCGTTCTGGCCCACACCATGCAGGGCTTTTACGGCAACCCCCGCCACGGCGGGAACCGCGGCTACGCCTCCTGGAAGATGATCGGCGTGCCGCCGATGCCCGTGCGCGGCCGCGAGCATTACGAGGCGGCGAAAACGTTTCCGGAGAAGACCTGATGCCATTGCCGGAAGCAGACGCCGTCGTCATCGGGGCGGGCGCCGCCGGCCCCATCGTCGCCAAGGAGCTCGCCTTCGCCGGCTGGCGTGTCGTGCTGCTCGAAAAGGGCCGCTGGAACACTCCTGCGGACTGCCGCAAAGACGATCTCCGCAACCAGCGCAACCCTACGCTCGGCTATCCGTTCGGGCCGGATGAGGAAGGCAACCCGCGTGTCTTTGTTGATCTGAACGGCCGTGAGCGCATCGTGAAACCGTCCGAACCGGGTTACAACAACAACGCCTTCTGCGTCGGCGGCGGGACGCTTTCATACGGCGCCATGGCCTGGCGCTATCATCCCAATGATTTCCGAATGCGCAGCACGTATGCGGCGAAAGTCCCGCGTGCTTTTGAGAATTCAACGCTCGAAGACTGGCCCATTTCCTACGATGATCTCGAGCCGTATTATCAACAGGCCGAGTGGGAAATTGGCGTTTCCGGCGACGTGTCTGGTGATCCTTTCAAGGGGCCGCGCCGCCGCGGCCTGCCCATGCCTCCGCTGCCGCCCACGCGCGAACACGAAATTCTGGAAAAAGGCGCCCGCCGCCTCGGCCTCCATCCCTTCTCCATCCCGATGCTCCGCAATTCGGTCCCTTACAACGGGCGGCCGTCGTGCATGCGTTGCCGCTGGTGTGTGGGCTTCGCCTGCGAAGTGGATGCCAAGAACGGCACGCAGAATACGGTTATCCCGGCGGCACTGGCAACTGGAAATCTTGAGCTGCGCACGCAATGTTCGGTCAGGGAAATCCTCCTCAATGAACGCGGCAACGCCACCGGCGTCGCTTATTTCGACCGGGACGGACGGCTGTGGGAGCAGCCGGCGCGCTACGTGGTAGTCTCTTGCGGCGCCATCGAAAGCGCCCGGCTGCTGCTGAATTCGCGCTCGCGCCTCTACCCGCAAGGGCTTGGAAACCGGCACGATTGGGTCGGGCGCAATCTTCAGGGCCATACCTACACGGGCGCGAACGGGCTGTTTGAGGAGATCGTCTACGACGACCTCGGCCCCGGCGCCAGCATCGCCATCTGCGACTATGTTCACGGCAACCCCGGCCTCGCCGGCGGCGCCATGCTCGCCAACGAATTCATCCGCCTGCCCTATCAGTTCGTCTCCGGCATCCGAGATCCGGAAGTGCCCCGCTGGGGCCGGGCTCACAAGGAATTCGTGCGCCGGGCCTACCGCCGCATCATCCCGGTGCAGGGGCCCACGCAGGAGATCCCGGTCTTCGACTCGCGAGTGACGCTGGACCCGCGCGTGCGCGACAGGTTCGGCATCCCTGTGGCGCGCATCTCCGGTTACCGCCACCCGCACACCATCGAGGTCTCCGAATACATGGCCGAGCGCGCTGCCGAATGGCTGCGGGCCTCCGGCGCCGTAAAGGTCTGGCTGCGGCGCGCCGGGCGCGGCGTCAGCGGCGGCCAGCATCAGGCCGGCACCTGCCGCATGGGCAACGATCCGAAGACCTCCGTGGTGGATGCCTGGTGCCGCGTCCACGACACCGACAACGTGTATGTGGTCGACGCCAGCGTCCACGTCACCAACGGCGCATACAACCCTGTGCTGACGATCATGGCTGTCGCCTATCGCGCGGGCCAGCGCCTGGCGCGGGAAGGGAGGCGCGCATGAAGGCCGCCGCAGCCGCTCTGTTGTTGGGTCTCGCCGTCCTGCTCATGATCCCGGCGGCGAGCTTTCTTTACGAAGCCGGCGGCCCGGATGCCTGCTCCCGCTGCCACGAAATGGGAGCGCCCGTGGGCGAGTGGCGCCACTCCACCCACCGCGGCGTGCCGTGCAGCGCCTGCCATGGCGACGCCCTCACCACCGACCCGCGTTTCCATCTCACCAACGCCCGGCGCCTTGTCCAGCACTGGCGCGGCGAGGGAGGCGTGCCCGCGCAGCTCGGCCCGGCTGGGATCCGCGCCATGCTCTGGCGCTGCCAGAAGTGCCACCAGCAGGAGTTCGCTTCATGGTTGAACGGCCCGCATGCCATCACCTACCGGAGCATCTTCCTCGACGAGAAGCACAACTCGTCGCGCCACCTCATGGACGATTGCTTGCGCTGTCACGGCATGCACTTTGACGGCGGCATCCGCGATCTTGTCGAGCCCCTCTCGACAAAAGGCCCCTGGCGTCTGCGCCGCGCCGAACTCCTTGAGGAACCGGCCATCCCCTGCATGACCTGCCACTCCATCCACCGCCGCGGCGCGTTGCACGAGGAGCGCCGGCTGGAAGCGAAAATCGCCGGCCCGCGCCAGGAGAAGTTCCGCCCGTCGCTGGCGTTCTTCGACCGCCGTTCGATGGCGCCGGTGGATCTTGCTTTGTTGCCGTTGCCCGCGATGAGCGATGGCGGCCGCCCGGTGAAGATGAGTCCCGATCCCCGCCAGGCGCTCTGCTACCAGTGCCACGCGCCTCTGAGCACCCGCCAGATATTTTCGGGCGATGACCGCACGGCCTCCGGCGTGCACGAAGGCATCTCCTGTCTCGGCTGCCATGACAAGCACCGCCAGACCACGCGCGCTTCCTGCGCAAACTGCCATCCGCGCCTGTCCAATTGCGGTCTCGACGTCGAGAAGATGGACACGACCTTCATGAGCAGAAACTCGAAGCACAACATCCACACGGTGAAGTGCGCTGACTGCCACCCCAGGGGCGTTCCCGCCCGCCGCGTCCGTTCCGATTAGCGCGGCTGCTGCCCTGCCGCGCCGGGCGCATCGCCTCACATCGGGGCATCGGAATAAGGACATGTCAGGGGGAGCCGGATGCCTCCAGGTTTCTGCGTCTCCGTCCCGCGCCTCACCAGTCGACGACGCTCAAGTCGTCTTCGTCATAGCTTTCCGGGTTCTTCCAGTCGTGGCCAATCTTGTCAGCCAGCGCGTTGTCGTCGAGCTCAATGCCGAGTCCGGGGCCCGCCGGCAGGTCCACATAGCCGCCGCGGACCGTGAACGGCCGCTTCAGGTAGCCCTCCCCCAGAGAGACCTGTTCCTGGATCAGGAAATTGGGGATGGAAGCGGCCAGTTGAATGCCCGCAGCCAGCGAGATGGGGCCGAGAGGATTGTGCGGCGCGATGGCGGCATAGTAGGCTTCCGCCATGCCCGCGATCAGGCGCACCTCGGTGATGCCGCCGGCGTGGCAGAGATCGGGCTGGAGGATGGTGGCCGCCTTCTTCTCGAGGATTTCCCGGAAGCCCCACTTGGTGAACACACGCTCGCCGGTGGCGATGGGCAGGTGCGTGGAGCGGGCGATCTCCGCCATGACATCGTGATTCTGCGCCTGGCACGGCTCTTCAATGAACATGGGGTGGTGGGGCTCGAGGGCCTTGATCAACACTTTGGCCAGGGCGGGAGAAACCGCCCCATGGAAATCCACGCCGATGTCGATTTCCGGGCCGACCAATTTCCGGAATTCCGCAAATTTTTCCGCGGCATATTCGACTTCCGCCTGCGATTCCACATAGCGCGGATATTTGCGCCGCCGCGCAGGCCCGGTCTTGAAGGCGGTGAAGCCCTGGCGGATGGCCTCGCGGACGCGGTCCGGGTTGTTGACGCTGGCATGGGCATACACGCGGACGCGCGTGCGCGTGGGGCCGCCGAGCAGTTCGTAGACAGGCACGCCGAGCGCCTTGCCCTTGATGTCCCACAGCGCCATGTCGATGCCGCTGAGCGCGGAAGTGAGGATGGGGCCGCCGCGGTAAAACGCGTGGCGGTAGATGGCCTGCCAGTGGTGCACAACCGCCCGCGGATCCTTGCCCACCAGATACGGCTCGATCTCCTTCACCGCGGCGGCGCAGGTCTCCGCCCGGCCTTCGAGGACCGGTTCACCGAGACCGACGATGCCCGCGTTGGTGTGGATCTTGAGAAACAGCCAGCGCGGCTTGACGGGAAAAGTCTCGAGCCGGGTGATCCGGAGCGGATCGCGGGCCCGGACGGGAGCGTTCTGCTCCACGCGGTTTGCCGCCTCGATCTGCTCGTCGACAAAAGCAGCGGAGGCGGCGCCAAGAACAGCTCGGCGCGAGAGGGGAAGGGGCATGGCGAACTCCTTTGCGCCACATTCTATCCCGCCCTCGGCTGTTATCATGAGTGCTTGTCATGACCGAGCGAATGCAGGAGCCGCGGGCTTTGTGGCGGGCAGCGGCGGTGGCCGCTCTCAGCATTGTCGCCGCCTACAATGCGGTGATCCAGTTTGGCTACGCGGACGCTTTCGCCGCGCAGACCCGGGATCCTTACAACGTCCTTGACATGGAGGCCAAGGTTGGCCGCATTGCGGACCGGATTCCGGTCAGCGATCGCGTGGGATACTTCTCCGACGTGCCTTTCAGTGCGCCCGCCGGACAGGCGGCGTTTTTCGCCGCGCAGTATGCGCTGGCTCCCCGCATCCTCGTCCGGGAGGACGCGGCCAGCGCGGCGCGGGCGCGGTACTGGCTGGCCGTGTTCGCCCGTGAGCAGGACTTCGCCCAGGCTGGCGCGCAGCGCGGGCTTGTGCTCGAGCAGGACCTCGGCGGATACGTGATTCTGTACCGGCGGCAGGGGTCCGTGCGATGAACGTTCTGGCGTGGCTCACGGCGGGAGTTGCCGGCTGGTTGTGGGTGCGCGCGCTTCATCCCCGGCCCTCCGCTCCGGGGTGGATCAGGCTGGGGCGCGAAGCGGCGCTGGCGCTGGCATTTGGAACGGGGGCAACGGCCTCGGCGTTTTTCATTCTGCTTTGGGCGGGACTCGCGCCGCGCACGGCAGCGTGGACCGCCGATGGCATCGTTCTCGCCGCAGGCGCCGGGCTTTGGGCGCTGCGCCGGAACCGTGAGATCGCCGTCGAAATCCGCGAGCCTGCTGCACGGTTTAACAACGCCTGGCTGCCGGGCATTGCCGCGGCGGCCGCCGTGGCGGCCTTCCTCGCGGCTCTGATTTTGATGATCAGCGCCGGGCCACAAGGCGACTGGGACGCATGGGCCATCTGGAACGTGCGGTCGAAATTCCTGGCGCATGACGGGCTGTGGCGCAACGCCGTCTCGCCGGAATTGGCCGCCACCCATCCGGAGTACCCGTTGCTGTGGCCCGCGGCCGTGGCGCGGGCATGGTCCGAGAGCGGGCGCGTGACGCCGGCGGCTCCGCAGACGGGGGCGTTCGCGGCGGCTCTGACGCTGGTGCTGCTGTTCGCTTCCGGTCTGGCGGCGCGCTCCGGGTGGCAGTGGGCGGCAGTGGGCACGGCAACGCTGCTGATGGCCGTCTCGCTATGGCGAACCGCGCCGGGGCAATATGCGGACGTTCCGCTGGCGATGTTCCTGTTGGGCTCCGTGATTGCCGCCGCAGCCGCGCAGCAGGCCGGATGGAACCCGGCAGGGCTGGCGTTGAGCGGAGCGCTGGCCTCCTTTGCGGCGTTTACCAAGAACGAAGGGCTCGCCTTTTGCCTCTTCCTGGCCGCCGCTCTGGCCTTTGCAGCGCGGCAGCGCGCACTCTGGTGGCTGGCAGGGGCCGCGCCCGCGCTGGCGCTCACCGGTCTGTTCCACGGGTTGCTGGCGCCGCCGAAGGCGATGGTCAGCGCTGCCAGCTTCCAGCAACTGGGCCGGTTGGCCGATGTCCTGAAAGGCATGGCTCTGGAAGCATGGAGGCTGGGCGATTTTCCGGCCCACCCGTTGCTGTTCGTGCTGCTGCTGTTCTTCGCCTTCCGTCCGAAATGGCCGTGGCGGCCGCTCTGGCCGGCGGCGGCCGCGCTTCTGCTGCTGGTTGCGGACGTGGGCGCGCTGTGGGGCTCGCCGAGTGATGCCTCCTGGCAGGTCAGCACGGCAACAGACCGTCTCCTGCTGCAAATCACACCAGTGTTGTTGCTGTGCGCCTTCTGGTGGCTGGCGCGGGCTCAGGGCGCCGCCGCCTCCGCCGGACCGCCTCCGAAGCCGCGCCGCAGGAAGCCGGGAGCGGAGTCAGCCGCCCAGAGCTGACAGTGCGCGCAACACCACCGGATCCGCGCGGAGCTCCACTTCGTCGCCTGCGGCCACGCCGACGGCCTGGTTGAGGATCTCCTGCTTCAGCCGGCGGCGGATGATTTCCCGCTCCGCCGTCCACTCGGCCACCGAGGGGCGGATGTTGCGCCGCGAGAGCCAAAGCTGGAACTCGTCCAGAATTTCCGGCGTAATTTCCCAATTCAGATAGTCATTTCCTGGGTGCTTTTTCAGCCACTCGGTGGCGAAGTTCGGATAGGCTCCGGACGCCTCAAGCACCCTTCCCAGGGGCGAATAAGCCTGCTGGTACACGACGAAATCCGGCACGATGCCCCCGCCGCCGCGCACCGTGCGGCCGAGCCGGGTGCGAAACTCCTGCTCCGGCGCGGCGGTCGCCCGCTCCAGTTCGGTGCCTTTGAGCGGCTTCTGAATCGAGCGGCCGCTCGGAGTGTAATAGAACGCCGTCGTCAGCGCCAGCCCCGTGCCTCCGCTGAGCGGGAAGACGCGCTGGACGAGCCCCTTCCCAAATGTCGGTTCGCCGATCACCGCGCCGCGGTCGTTGTCCTGGATGGCGCCAGCGAAGATCTCCGCAGCGCTGGCGGTCTTGCCGTTGACCAGCACGGCGAGGCGGAACCGGTACGGCGTGAAGCCTTCCGGCACTTTCAGCTCTTCCACGGGCGTGTTGCGCCCGCGCGCCGAGAAGATCACCGAGCCGGCTTCGAGAAACAGCGCCGCCGCGCCGACGGCCGATTGCACGACGCCGCCCTGGTTGTTGCGCAGGTCGAGCACGAGGCCCTTCAGCTTCTCTCCTCCCAGCTTCTCAACCCCCTCTCTCAGCGCCTCCGCGGTTTGTGCGTCGAAGCTCGAAACGCGGAGGTATCCAACGCCGGGCTCGAGCAGGAAGCTGCGGTCTACGCTGGGCGATTCCAGTTCCGCCGGAGAGAGCGTCACCTCCACCGGACGCGCTTCGCCCTGGCGGCGCACCAGAAGGCGCGCCTCGCGCTGGCGCGTGTAGGCGAGCAGCTCGACGAGCTGATCGAGATCGAGATAGGCCAGCGGGATGTTGTTGATCACCAGAATCTCGTCGCCGGGCGCGAGGCCGGCTTTCTGCGACGGCGAGCCCGGCATGGTCTGAAGGATAATGACGCGTCCCGGCAGAAGGCTCACCACGGTCCCGAAGCCTTTCGAGACGCTGCGCTCGAGCTCCTTCAGTTGCTCGAACTGTTCGGGGTCGAAGAAAACCGAGTGGGGATCCAGCCGCCGGAGCATTCCCGGAATGGCGCCGCGGTAAAAGGCTGCGTCCAGATCGACCGGCTCGGCGGAATTCTCCAGCGCGGCGGCGAGCACGCCGGTGAACTCGCGCACGGCGCGCTCGAGATCTTCCGAGGAGGCGGGAGGAGGCTGCGGCTGGGCACGCAACACGGCGGCCATCACAAGCAGTGCCGCGGCGCCCCGAATCATTTCTCGAACCGCAGGGCCTGCCGCTCGCGGAAGCGCTCCAGCGCCAGCTCCACCAGGCGGTGGACCAGCTCGGGCATCGGCAAGCCGTCGTAAGCCCACATCTTGGGAAACATGCTGATGGCGGTGAAGCCGGGGATGGTGTTCAGTTCGTTGATGAACACCTTTCCGGTGGAGGCTTCAACCAGGAAATCGACGCGCCCCATGCCGCTGCACTCAACCGCGCGGTAGCACTCGACGGCAAGGCGGCGCACCTCGCGGATCGTTTCAGCCGGCACTTCGGCGGGAATCGCCGCGCGGGCTTTGTCAAGCACGTATTTGTCGTCGTAGTCGTAAAACTCGCGCGAGGGAAAGATCTGGCAGGGCGTGGAGGCGGCCGGCTCCTGGTTTCCGATCACGGCGCACTCGATCTCCGGGCCGGTGATGCAGCGCTCGACGAGGATCTTCGTGTCGTAGCGGGCTGCATCGGCAAGCGCGGCCTCCAGCTCGGCAGGATCATGCGCCTTGTGAATGCCCACGGAGGAGCCCAGGTTGGCGGGCTTGACGAAGACGGGGAAGGGAAACCGCCGCATCACCGCAGGCGGGTCGAGCGACCGCGAGTGCTGCACGGCGTAATCGGCCACCGGCAGGCCGCGCTCGCGGCAGATGCGCTTGAACAGCTCCTTGTCCATGGCGGCCGCCGAAGCGAATACACCGGCGCCCACGTAAGGCAGCGCGGCCATTTCGAGCAGACCCTGCACGGTGCCGTCCTCGCCGAAGGTTCCGTGCAGCATGGGGAAGACGACGTCGATGTCGGGGTTGGCGCCAGGCACGGGCAGGATGGGCGCGGGATGCCAGCGGCCGTCTTTGGAGATGAAGTACGGCAGAACGCGGTAGCCCTTGCGCCTGAGGGCGTCGATGACAGCTTCCGCGGAGCGGAGGCTTACTTCGTGCTCGCCGGACCTCCCGCCGTGCAGCACAGCCACGCGCAGGCCGTTCATAGGATGCGCTTCCCCATGGCCGAGAGGGCCAGTTCGACGGCGAGTTGCGCGGTGCGGTTGGCCACGTCGAGGATGGGGTTCACTTCGACGACCTCCATGGACCGCAGCAGGCGCGAGTCGCACAGCATTTCCATGGCGAGATGCGCTTCGCGGTACGAGATGCCGCCGCGCACGGGCGTGCCGACGCCGGGCGCCTCGCCGGGGTCGATCCCGTCCATGTCGAGCGAGAGATGGATGCCCACCGTGCCGCGCGAAGCGATCGCGATGGCGTCCGTCATGACGGCACGCATGCCGCGCTCGTCGATGTCTCGCATCGTGAAGACGGTGACGCCGGACTCGCGCACCACAGGGCGCTCGTCGAGGTCGACGTCTCGGATGCCGACCAGCGCGACGTTGCGCGGATCGAGCACCGGCGCCACGCCCCGCAGATGCGTGAGTTCGCGCGGTCCGGCGCCCACCAGGCAGGCCAGCGGCATGCCGTGAACATTTCCCGAGGGAGATGTTTCCGGCGTGTTCATGTCCGTGTGGGCGTCCATCCAGATGACGCCGATGCGGTGCTTGCGCCTGCGGTAGTGCGCCGCCACGCCGTTGACCGTGCCCACGGCGGCCGAATGGTCCCCGCCCAGCACGATCGGGAACCGGCCCTGCCGAAGGGCGCGCTCCACGCGCGCGGCAAGGGCCCGGCAGGTGGCGGCGATCGGCTTCAGGTACCGCGCATTCTCGGCGCCGACCTTTGAAGACTCCTGCTGCTCCACCTGGATGTTGCCCAGATCTTCCACGCGGTAGCCGAGAGCTTCGAGCCGCGCGTTGAGCCCGGCCACGCGCATTGCCGAAGGGCCCATGTCGACGCCCCGGCGGCCCGCGCCGAGGTCGAGCGGCACGCCCAGGACGGCAATGTTCTGGGGCATCTTCCTCATGGGCGGGTCCTGTAAAGCATGCGCGGGAAGGCGATCGTTTCACGGATGTGATCGAGTCCGCAGATCCAGGCCACAGTGCGCTCCACGCCCATGCCGAAGCCCGAGTGCGGCACGCTGCCGTAGCGGCGCAGGTCGAGATACCATTCGAACGCTTCCTGCGGCAGGTTGTGCTCGCGGATGCGCTGCAGCAGCAAGTTGTAGTCGTGGATGCGCTGCCCCCCGCCGACGATCTCGCCGTAGCCCTCGCTGGCGAGCACGTCAACGCCGAGCACCACCTCCGGCCGTTGCTCGTCGGGCTGGAAGTAGAAGGCCTTGATTTCAGCCGGGAAGCGGTCCACCATCACGGGTTGGTCGAACTCCTCCGACAGCAGCGTCTCATCCGTGCCGCCGAAGTCGCCGCCCCACTGGATCTCGGATCCCTTGCGCTGGAGAATTGCGACCGCCTCGTCGTAAGAAATGCGCGGGAACGGCGCTTTGATCGCTTCCAGCTTGCTGATGTCGCGTTCGAGAGTCTCCAGTTCGCGCCGGCGGCGCTCAAGCACGCGGCCGATGATGAAGCAGATCAACTCCTCGGAGACGCGCTTCACGTCCTCGAGTGTGGCGTAGGCCATCTCCGGCTCCACCATCCAAAACTCGGTGAGGTGGCGCCGCGTCTTGGATTTCTCGGCGCGGAAGGTGGGACCGAAGCAATAGGTCTTGCCGAACGCCATCGCGGTGGCTTCGTTGTAAAGCTGGCCGGACTGTGTGAGATAGACCTTCTCGTCTTCGAAGTAGTCCACTTCGAACAGCGTGGTGGTGCCTTCGCAGGCGGCGGGCGTAAAGATGGGCGTGTCGACCAGCGTGAAGCCGTTCGAGTCGAAGTAGTCGCGGATGGCCCGGATGATCTCGTGGCGCACGCGGAGGATGGCGTGCGGGCGCCGCGAGCGGAGGTGCAGGTGGCGGTGATCGAAGAGGAACTCGATGCCGTGTTCCTTGGGCGTGATCGGATAGGGTTGTTCTTCGGAGACGCGCTGCACGATCTCGGCGTCTTCGACGTCAAGTTCGTAGCCGCCGGGTGCGCGGCCCTCGGCGCGGATGCGGCCGCGCACGATCAACGAGGACTCCTGCGTCAGGTCACGGAGATCGTTGAAACACTTCTCGCTGATGTTGGCCTTGACGGCCACGCACTGCATGATGCCGGTACCGTCGCGCAGCAGCGGAAAGATGATCTTGCCGGAACGGCGCAGGTTGTACAGCCAGCCGGCGATCTCCACGGTCTGCCCGTCGAACTGCGAGGCGTGCTCAATGGCGATTCTGGGAACGGAGGACATCAGCAGGACTCCAGGTTGGCGGCCGCTTGCCGGGCCGACTCGATCGGATTGGGAAAATCGGAGGACTCTTTCAGTTCGAGCAGCAGCGGGAACTGATCGCCGCGCTCTCTCAGCAGCGGCATGACGCGCGGCCACTCGATCGTGCCGCCAGCGGCGAGCGTGGGGAAGAGATGGATGTCGCGCTCGCCGTCGTTGTCGTGAATGTGCGTGGACCGGATCCGGTCCTTCAGCAGGTGGAACGCGTTCTCAACGCCCTCCATGATGTGCGCGTGGCCGGTATCGAAGCAGAAGTTGAGGTTCAGGTGGGTGAGCTCGTTGAAATGCAGCAGGCGCTCGGCGGAAGAGAGGCGGTTGGGGATGTTTTCGAGCAGCACTTCCACGCCGCGGTGTTTGGCGAACAGGCAGATGTCCTCCAGGGCGGTGAAGGCCGCCTCGATCTTCTTCTCGTCGTACTCCTCTTCAGACACGCCCAGATGCTGGATCAGGTATCGGAAAGAGAACTTCTCCGCGGCATCGAGAGCGCGCTTGATCTCGTCCACGGCGGCGAGGCGCTTCGGCTTGGACAGCTCGGTGATCGAGATGACGGCGCCGGGACCGGAGCGTCCCCAGCAGTCGTCGCTGTACATGGGCGAGTGCAGCGAGTGGCAGCGCAGGCCGGAGTCCCGGAACCAGTAGCCGAGTTCGGCCACCTGCGAGCGGTCGTGGTAGTCGAAGTGCTGCCGGGCGCAGAAGATCTCTACCAGCGGGAAGCCGGCGTCGTAGATGCGTTCGAGCCAGACGGTGGTGAGGCGATGGTTGACGATCAGATGAGTCGAGAGAGCGCGCTGCATAAGTTCAGAATCCGGATGCTTTCCCCGCGCTGCGTCCGTTCTGCGCGGCGGCGAGCCACCGGATGCGCTCGGTGACATTGGCGCCTTTCGTGGTGGCGTCCTCGACGGAGCGCACGCGCGGCTCTTCTACCATGATGGCTTCGACGGAGCCCACTGCGTAAATGGGGGCCAGTTGGTGGCCGCGCTCCCGCAGATGTTCGAGCGTGTCCGGCGAGAGGCCCGGCTCGTGATAGAGCCGGTCCGGCATCCACTGATGATGGATGCGCGGCTGGTCCACAGCGCGCTGGATATCGGCGCCGAAGTCCATGACGTGCAGCAGCACCTGAAGGACGCCGGAGATGATGCGCGGGCCGCCGGGCGCGCCGAGCGCCATCACCAGCCGGCCGTCTTTCTCGACGATGGTGGGTGTCATGGCCGACAGGGGCCGCTTGCGCGGCGCGATGGCGTTGGCCTCGCCCTGGATGAGACCGAACATATTGGGCTTGCCGGGCTGCGCCGCGAAGTCGTCCATCTCGTTGTTCAGCAGGAAGCCGAGCCGCGGCGCGGTGACCGCGCTGCCGTACGAGTTGTTGATCGTGTAGGTGAGGGCGACGGCGTTGCCCTGAGCGTCGATGACGTTGAAGTGCGTCGTGTCTTCGGATTCCTGCGCCGGGCGGCCCGCACCAAGCTCCGCGCTCGGCGTGGCCCGGTCCGGGCGGATGGAAGCCCGGCGGGAGGCGATATAGGCGCGATCCAGCAGCCCTCGCACGGGGACGTGCGCGAAATCCGAGTCGCCCAGATACTGCGCGCGGTCGGCGAAATACCGGCGCATCACTTCGGCGATCCAGTGCAGAGACGCGGCCGAGCCAAGGCCGCTCTTCTCATAGCCGGTGCCCTCGAGCATCGCGAGCATCTGCAAGATGCCGATGCCGCCGGAGCTCGGCAATGGCGCCGTGTGGATCGTGTAGCCGCGGTAGCTGCCTCTGAGCGGCTCGCGCTCGACGGCTCTGTAGCCCCGCAGATCCTCCAGCGTGACGAGCCCGCCGTGCTTTCTCATCTCCTCAGCGAGGATGCGCGCCGTCTCGCCCTCGTAGAAGTCGCGGGCGCCGTGGCGGGCGATGCGCTCCAGAGTGCGGGCGAGTTCCGGCTGCCGCAGGAGTTCACCGGGCTCGTAACAGGCGCCGTCTTTGAGAAAAATGCGGCGGGATTCTTCGAAACGGCCGAGCCGCGCGCGGGCGCCGCAGAGGGAGCGGGCTTCAGCGTAAGAGAGAGTGACGCCGCCGGCCGCCAGACGGATCGCGGGCTGAAGGAGTTCCGCCCAGGGCTTCGTGCCGTACTTCCGGTGGGCCAGTTCGAGACCGCGGACGGTGCCAGGAACGGCGGCGGCGCGCCAGCCGATGAGCGAGTCTTCGGTGAGCTTGCCGTCGGGGCCAAGGTACATGTCGCGCGAGGCGGCCAGCGGCGCCATTTCGCGGAAGTCGATGAAGGCGGTGCGGCCATCTGCGAAGCGGGCCAGCAGGAAGCCGCCCCCGCCCAGGTTGCCCGCCGAAGGATGCGTGACGGCGAGAGCGAAGGCCACGGCCACCGCGGCGTCGATGGCATTGCCGCCCTGCTTGAGGACGTCAGCCCCGGCGTCGGCCGCCAGGGGCTCCTGAGCCACCACCATGGAGTGGCGCGCCCGGACCGGCTCCCGGGCCTGGGCCACGAACGCGGCAGCGGCCGCCAGCATAGCGAAAATCACAGACTTTCGCATGAAATCTGATTGTACTATGGGGTCGGTGAAGGGCCCTGAGCGAGCGCTGCCGGGGCTGAATGGCTGCGGTCCCGCCTGGCCTGTTCAGGGCGCGCCGCTGGGGCGGGCAGTGCAGGGCGGAGCCGTCTGGTGCGGCGCTATCGGGGGGCGCGGCGACCCGGCCGCGCGGCCAGAATCAGGCCGAGCGTGCTTCGCGGGAGCGCAGCAGGCGCACGCCCCGTGAGTGGGCGTCCCCGTTGCCGTTGCCGCTGACGCCGCTGGCGGCTGAGGCGGCCAGGGCTCGGGCGTTGAAGATGGACGCCTGTTCGGTCAGCGACTTCATGTCGCTGCCTTCTTCGACCACCATCTCGTGCTCCACCCAATTTGAGAGAGGGATGTTGCGGAAGAAGAGACGCTCCTGCATCACCAGCGACTTGCGGTTGACGAACATCGACTTGTTCTCGCGCATGAAGTGCCGCTCCTCCACGCGGAAGTCGGCCAGGAGCTGGTCGAATGCCTGCCGCGCAGCGATCTCCTCGGCCGCGCGGACCTTCTCTTCCATGAGCTTCTCCTGGTTGCGGATGATCGCCTGCGCTTCCGCGAGGCTCTCCCGCTCTTTCGCCACGGCCACTTCGAGCCGCGCCTGCATCACGTAGTAGCTCAGCAGGGCGCTGCCCATGGCGATGAACAGCGGCAACAGGATCCAGACAAGCGCCGTCATAGTCATGTCCTGCCCATTCATCGGCGGGGCTGGCCGCGGACTTTAGCCGGGCAAACCCCTTATTGCGTGGGGTCCAGACGGCGCCCCTGGAGGATGTTCCAGGCGAGCGGCAAACGGAGCGAGAAGAGAGCCGTGAAGAAACACTGGATGCGGAACCACAAGGCGGAGAAAAATCCCTCGTGGTTGGCCAGGTAAGCGGCGGCGCCCGCAACCGCGTCGGCCGCCAGCTCCTCGCGCTCGGCCGCTGGCCTTAGCGGCGGATGCAACACCGCAACGGCGTCCGGCGCGCACACGATCTGCTTGCCTGCGCCCCGGATCTGGCGCCAGACGTCGAGCAGTGCCCAATGCTCGGAAAACCGCTTTTCGTTCAAATAGTTCATCCCGCCCAGGAACGTCTTGCGAACGAGCACGGCCCAGTCCTCCACGCCTTCGGCGGCGCCGCCGCTGAGCGGCGCGCGCGGCAGCGGCTCCAGGTTCAGGCTGGCGCTCCGCAACTGGGCGGCATCGGGCAGCCGGTAGGCGCATTCCACCGCATTGCCTTCCGGATCCCGGAAGGCGGGAAACGCGGCGGTTGCGCCGGGCCGCTCTTCGAGCAGAGCCGCCATCTTCTCCACACAATCCGGCGCCACCTCCACGCGCGGATCGAGAAACAGGATCAGGTCGGCCTTGGCCGAGCGCGTGCCGATGTTGCGCGCGCGCGTCTTGCCGAAGTACATCGGCATGCGGATCACCTGCACCCACGGCCGTGCGAAGTCGACTTCGGCGGAGCCGTCCCGGCTGCCGGCGTCGACCACGAGCACTTCCAATCTGTCAAACACGGTGCTCCGGGCCAGGGCGTCGAGGCAGCGCTCGAGCTCCGGGCGGCAGTTGTGGGAGACGATGACGGCGGAGACCAGCGGAGGAGCGGCTTCGGGCGGAGAGGATTCAGGAACCACCACAGGGCATCATAGCGTACCGCTCCGGCGGCGGGCTCAATCGATGAGGCCCTTGCGCAGGGCGAACCGGACCAGTTCGCCCGCCGAGTGCAGGTTGAGCTTCTCCATGATGCGGCCGCGGTGCGCGTCCACGGTGTAAACGCTCAGTTTGAGCAGGGACGCGATCTCCTTGTTTGTCTTGCCCTCGGCGATGAGCTGAAGCACTTCCCGCTCTCGCGCCGTCAGCAGATCGATCGGATCGCTCACATGCTGGCGGTAGTCGGCCAGCACGCAATCGGCAACGGCGGAAGCGATGAAGCCTTCTCCCCGGGCCACGGCGCGGACGGCGGAGATCAGATCGGCGTCGATGGCGTCTTTCAGCAGGTAGCCGCGGGCGCCCGCCCGCAGGATCTCGCGCACATACACCGAATCGCGGTGCATGGAGAGCGCCAGCACGCGCGTGCGTGGCGAAGATTCGCAGATGCGGCGCGTGGCCTCGATCCCGTTCAGCCCCGGCATGGCTACGTCCATGACCACAACATCCGGCTGAAGTGTTCCAGTCAGCTCTACTGCTTCCCGGCCGTCGGAGGCTTCCCCTACGATTTCCAGGTCCGGGTGCGCTTCCAGGATGCGGCGGAATCCCTGGCGCACCAGAGAGTGGTCGTCGGCGAGCAGAATCCGGATGGTCTTCCGAGTCATACAGCGGCCTGGCCGGCGGGCACGGCGCGTGGGGCAACCGGAATCAGGGCCTCCACGGCGAGCCCCGCGCCCGGCGCCGTTTCGACTTTCAGCTCTCCACCCGCGCTGCGGGCGCGGGCGCGCATGCCCACCATGCCGAGTCCTCCAACCGGAACATGAGCCGGGTCGAGTCCTTTGCCATTGTCGGCGATCCGCAACCGGGCCCGGCCGTCATCGAGGCCGAGCGAAACAGACACCTTCGTGGCGTCCGAGTGCCGGGCCACGTTGGTCAGCGCCTCCTGCGCGATGCGGAACAGGTGCGTCTCCACCTCGTCCGGGAGCCTCTCGCGGACCGTGCATCTGAACTCCACTTCGATCCCGCTGCGCTGCCGGAACCGGTCGCAAAGCCACCGGAGCCCCGCTTCCAGGCCGAAATCGTCGAGCATCGTCGGGTGCAGCAATTGAGAAATCTCCCGCATCGTCCCCATCGAGGAGTCGACGATTTGCAGACAGTCCTCGATCAGGTGCGGCTGCACCTCGGACTTCGCCGTAAGCGCCACCAGATTGGCCTTCAGCGCCGTAAGCGCCTGCCCGAGCTCGTCATGCAGCTCATGCGAGAAACGCTGTGCTGTGCTCTCCTGCTTCTCCAGCAACTGCCAGCTCACGCGGCTCAATTCGCCCGTCTGCCACTCGAGCTCGCGAATCAGGCGCAGGGTCCAGCGGGCCGCGTAGATCGCGCAGATGACCGCCATCAGGAAGCCTGCGCCCAGCAGGATGGCGGACTGCTGCGCCAGGCGCAGGGACAGATCCTCGATCCGCTGCTTGAGCGCCACGGAGCGCCGCATCTCCACTTCCACCAGGCGGTCTACCAGGCCCAGCACGTTCTGGTGCGCGTGCATGAGGCGGCGGATCGGCCGGCGCTGCGCGGCTTCCTCGCCCAGAATCAGGCGGGCTTCGTTGGAGAAGTCCGTCGCCGCGCGGTAGAGGTCCTGCCACAGCGCCTGCTCCGGCTCGCCGGACGATTCGGCCGCGATCCGCTCGATGTCCCGGTCGGAGGAGTCCAACTGGCTGAGCAACTGAGCCTCATCGATCTCCTCGGGCTGCCGGGCGAAGCCGGCAAAGACCGCGTTGATGGCGCGCTGGCCCCGCAGCACGGCATCCAGCAGATTCTGGATGCGGATCTGCTCCTTAAGCAGCTCCGCCGAGGCGGCGCGGATGGAGGCGATGTTGCGCACGCCCAGCAGGCCTGCGGCCAGAAGGCAGAGCATCACCAGCCCGTAGCCGGCAATCAGGACGCGGCGGATGGCGCGCCGCGTCACCGGCCGCACGGCCACATGCCCGGGCGAGGAGACGGCGGGTGGATGCATCACATAGGCCCCACTTCCATGAAACCGCAATTGCGCCCGGCCAGCGCAATCCCCCAGGCAGGCGATAAAGGATTCCGAAACCGGGTCAGGCTATTCCGCCCGGATCACGATCTCTCCGATGCCGCCCCTCACCTCAAGCTTCAGCCGTCCGGCGGTCCTGCCTGGCTTTTCGCTTGTCCATCGCCCGTCCCGCTTCTCCAATCCGATCACCTGGATCTGCCCGATGCCGCCCTGAGCGCTCGCTTCCACGCCCTCGGCCGGCACCAGCACCTCGGCTCGTCCTATGCCGCCGTGAATCTTCGCCTCCACGTCGTGATCGAGCTTCAGGCGCAGGTCGGCTTTCACTTCCCCGACGCCCAGGTTCATCTCCAGGCTCCGCAGCGGCACCTCGCGCAAGTCCAGGCGGTTCTCGCCGGCGCCGCACCGGATCGTCAGATCCAGCGGCACGCCGCCGCCCAGGCGGATCTCCCACTGATTGCGAACATTGCCCAGCGCGGGCGGAGGATTGCCGTGAGAAATCGAAAGCCGCCGCCGGAAGCCGCTCTCTTCAAACCTCACCTGCGGCTTGAGCGCGGGCAGGTTGTAGGTGAAATCGGCTTCCATCAGCTCCGTGGCGCCCCCGGTCACGTGCAGTTCGCCCGCGGCGAACTGGATCTCGGCCGTGATGCGCTCGGCGCCTTCCGCGCGCGCCTTCTCAACCACGACCCTCTCCCGCCGGTCTTCACCCACGCTGGCCGCGGGCGGAGCGTTGCAGCCCGCCAGCAACAGTGCGCCAACCGCCGCCAACGCGCGCCCGCAGGCCGTCATACGACTCACTGCGCACCTCCTTCTGATGAGTACGAGCCGCGCTGGGCCGGTGTTCCCGGATTCGCTCAGGCGACCGGCCGCAGAACCACGCGTTCCAGGTTCATCGTGCCGGCGGCGGGCGCGATCCGCACACGCACCTCGTTGCGTCCCGGGCGCAATTCCATCTCGCCCAGGCGCCGCGTCTTGAACACCCAGTCTCCGCCGGTGGCCTCGGCTTTGCCTTCGAGCTTCGCCCCGCCCGCTTCGACAGTAAAGCCCGCTCCGGCGCGGCGCGCCGCATAGCTGATTTCCACCAGGTAGCGGCCACCTTTGGGCGCCTCCACGATCCAGTAGGGGATGTCGCGGTCGCGCGTCCATTGTGTGAGGAACACGTGGCCGAGCGCGTTCTCCTTCTTGGCGCGCTGTTCGAACTCGGTGTCGATTTCGCAGGACTCGACGCCCAGCGTAATGACGCCCTTCTGGTCCGGGCGGTTCAGAAAAGGCTCCGCGGCGGGCTCGCCGTCCAGCTCCAGAGCGATGACGCTGGCCGTCTCGTCGGGCGCCTCGCCCGGCAGATCCAGAATGATGTCGGCGCCGTCGCGGACGGCCTTGACCGGCCGCTCCGGATCGGCCAGGAGCCGCGCCTTGTGGACAAGGTTCTTCAGTCCTGCCACGCGCAGTCTGCCGTCCGCGGGCCACTGGAACACGTGCAGATACAACGTTCGGCCCTTCGCCGTGGCGCGGCCGAAGAACGGCATGCGCTCGAACGGGCTGGCGGTGGTCCCGTAAATCGATTCGCCGTTCACCCGCAGCCAGCGGCCGATGGCGTTCAGGCGCGAAACAAATTCCTCCTGAATTGTTCCGTCCGGCCGCGGGCCCACATTCAGCAGCAGGTTGCCGCCTTTGCTCGCCACTTCGATGAGCATGCGGACCAGGTCGCGCTCGGTCTTGAAGACAGTCTCGTACCTGTTGTAGCCCCACGAGTCCTGGTTGATGGTGACGCAGGCTTCCCACAGCACCGGCCGGCCGTCGGGACTCTTCAGCCCCGTGGCCGGCACGTACTGCTCCGGCGTGCCGAAGTCGGCGCGGTTGCCGGGCTTGCGCTCATAGAGGCGGTCGTTGATCAGCGTGTTCGGTTGCAGGCTGCGGATGAATTCGTAAATCTCGTCGTCGCGCTTTGCGTTGGCGAGAGTATGTTCCCACTCGCCGTCGAACCAGACGACCGCCACGTCCCCATAGCCGGTGAGCAGCTCGCGGAGCTGTTCTTTCATGAAGTCGATGTAACGGTTGTTGTCGCCGCCTTCCTTGTAGTTGTCCGGATACTCCCAGGCGCGCCGCGGCCGGTAATCGGGGTGATGCCAGTCCATGATGGAGTGGTAGAAGCCCAGCCGGATGCCGTGGCGTTTGGCCGCCGCAGCGAGGTCCTTGAGCGGATCGCCCTTGTAGGGGGTGATCTCCATGTCGTAGTCGCTCACGCGGCTGCGGTAGATGCTGAAGCCGTCGTGGTGCTTGGAAGTGATGACGATGTAGCGCGCGCCGGCGTTCTTCGCGAGCTGGACCCACTCGTCGGCGTTGAAGCGCACGGGGTTGAACCGCCGGGCGTACTTGTCATACTCGGCCTGCGGGATCTGGGCCTGATGACGGATCCATTCGTGGCGGCCGATCACCGAATACACGCCCCAGTGGATGAACATTCCGAACTTCGCCTCGCGGAACCAGCGCGTGCGCTCCGCCTCCGGCAGCGGCGGCCGCGAAGGCTGGGCGGCGGCGGGCATCGAGGCCAGCATGAGGAAGAGAGCGGAGATGCGGGAGAAGCGCACGGGCATGGCTGTGAGGTATTCTATCGCCCGGATGCGGCGAACGGCGGCCGGGCCTGCTCGCCTAGAATGACAGAAGTGGAGCTGTACTTGCCATGAAATCAGAACGCAGGACTTTTCTCGGGGCCGCGGCGGCCGCGGCGACGGCGCGCATGCCCATCCTGGGCGCCAATGACCGGGTGCAGATCGGAATTGTGGGCCTGGGCGGGCGCGGGCGCAATCACATCGAGCTGTACAACGGCATCGAAGACTGCCGCATCACGGCGGTGTGCGACGTGAACCAGGCGGCGCGCGAGCGCGCCATTGCCATGATCGAAAAAGCCAAGGGCTACAAGCCGGCCGAGTTCGCCGACATGCGGCAGATGTTCGAGTCGAAAGAGGTCGACGCCGTGTCGCTGCCGCTGCCCAATCACTGGCACGCCCTGGCCACCATCTGGGCGTGCCAGGCGGGCAAGGACGTTTACGTGGAAAAGCCGGCCAGCCACAACATGTTCGAGAGCCGCAAGATGGTGGAAGCCGCGCGCAAGTACAAGCGCATGGTGCAGGTGGGCTCGCAGAGCCGGTCGACGCCTCACAAGATCCAGGCCATCCAGATGCTGAGGGAAGGCGTGATCGGCAAGGTGTACATGGCCCGCGGCCTGTGCTTCCGCCGCCGTTTCTCCATCGGCCACACGCCGGACCAGCCGGTGCCGCCGGGCGTCGATTGGGACAAGTTCCTCGGACCGGCGCAAATGAAGCCGTTCAGCGTGAACAAGTTCGATTACAACTGGCACTGGTTCTGGGACACCGGCAACGGCGACATCGGCAACCAGGGCGTGCACGAAATGGACATCGCGCTGTGGGGGCTGGGCCGCAAGGACTGGCCGAAGGCGGTGATGGGCAGCGGCGGCAAGTTCCTCTGGCAGGACGACCAGGAGACGCCGAACACGCAGCACGCCTCCTTCCACTGGGACGACGGCGAGATGACGTTCGACGTCCGCAATCTGCCCACGCCTCCCGAGGCGCTGGCGCCCATCCGCGGCGCCAACTACGTGGGCAACATCTTCTTCGGCGAAAAGGGATTCATGGTGCTCGATCAGGCGGGCTTCGCCGTCTACCGCAGCGCGATGGCGGATTTCGTCGGAGCGCGCAGCGCCGGCGCCGGCGGCCGTGACAGGTACGAGAAGACCGCCGAGGGGAAAGCCAGCGGCGAAGGCACCAGCGCGCACATGAAGAACTTCATCGAAGCGGTCAAGTCGCGCGATCACACAAAGCTCACCGCCGAGATCGAAATCGGCGCGCTGGCGGCCGACTTCTGCCACCTGGCCAACATCGCCTACCGCGTGGGACGCACATTGAGGCTGGATTCGAACGGCCGCTTCATCGGCGACGCCGAGGCCAATGAGATGCAGACGCGCAAGTACCGGCCGCCGTATGTGGTGCCGGAAAAGGTCTGAACAAAACCGGCCGAATCTGTTTCTCCGGACTGGAGCCTGAAAGCCCATGAGGAATGTCATCATCGTCGGATCCGGATGCGCGGGCAACACCGCGGCCATCTACACCGCGCGCGCGGGGCTCAAGCCGCTCGTCATCAGCGGGCACGAGCCCGGCGGGCAGCTCTCGCTCACCACGGAAGTCGAGAACTTCCCCGGTTTCCCGGAAGGCATCATGGGGCCGGTGCTCGTGGAGAACATGAAGAAGCAGGCCGAGCGGTTCGGCGCCGAATACGTGCCGGGGCTGGTGGAGGAAGCCGATCTCGGCAAAAGGCCGTTCCGGGTCCGCATCGATGGCCGCTGGGAGGAGTGCCGCACGCTGATCATCGCCTCCGGCGCGAGCGCCCGCTGGCTCGGGCTGCCGAACGAGCAGAAGCTGATCGGGCACGGCGTCAGCTCCTGCGCCACCTGCGACGGCTTCTTCTACAGGGGCAAGAAGATCATGGTGGTCGGCGGCGGCGACTCGGCGATGGAGGAGGCGAACTTCCTCACGCGCTTCGGCGAAGAAGTGACCATCGTCCACCGCCGCGACGAGTTCCGGGCTTCGAAGATCATGCTCGACCGCTGCCGCGCCAACCCGAAGATCAAGTGGATCACCTCCGCCGTGATCGACGATGTCTACGATGTCGAAAAGGGATACGTCACCGGCGTGAAGCTCCGCAACGTCAAGACAGGCGAGACATGGGTGCAGGAGGTGGACGGGCTGTTCCTCGCCATCGGGCACGTTCCGAACACGAAGCCCTTCGTAGGGCAGATCGAACTGGACGCCGATGGCTTCATCGTCAGCCATGGCGGCGCCCGCACAAGCGTGCCGGGCGTCTTCCACGCCGGCGACGTGCAGGATCGCGTGTACCGCCAGGCGATAACCGCCGCGGGCGCCGGCTGCATGGCGGCGATTGAGGCGGAGCGGTTTCTTGAAGCCGAGGGACACTGAGCAGGGCGTGGCACGAGCGCGGCCGTGAACCGTCTGGAAACATTTTTGTCCGATTATGGCGCGCGCAGCGCCGTGCCCTCGCCCGCCAACCGGATGATGGCGGCCTTCGCCCGGGATTTCCGCGACGGCTTCGACATCAATCTCGGCGTCGGCTATGTGAATGAGCGCACGATCCCGGCGGAGCTGCTCGTCGAGGCCATGCAGGCGGTGGCGGGCGATCCGGCGCGCTACCGGCAGGCGTTCAATTACGGCGGTCCCGAAGGCTCGCCGAACCTGATCCGCTCGTTGAAGCAGTTCCTCCTGCGGCACGAGGCGGGGCTGGACGAGCCCACGATCGCGTCCAGGCGGCTCATCATCGGCCCGTGCGGCGCGATGAGCCTGCTGGAAGGCTTTGCGGAGATCTGTCCGCCCGGCATTGTCGTTACCTCCGATCCGGGATACTACATCTACCTCGATGCGCTGGTGCGCCGCGGTTTCCGCCTTCTGGCCGTGCCCGAGGACGGCGAGGGGCTGCGCACCGACCTGCTGGAGGAAAAGCTCAGCGCGCTGGGAGACGATGCGGCGCGCGTTTCGTTCTTCTATGTGATGACGGTGAGCAATCCGACCGGCGCCGTGCTGTCCAACCGGCGCCGCCGGGCTGTGCTCGACATCGCGGCGGAGTTCGCGCGCCGCGCGGGACGCTTCGTGCCGGTGGTCTTCGATCTGGCCTACGAGCAGCTTGTCCACGATCCTTCGGCGCCGCGCACCCAGTCCGTGCTTGCGCAGGACCCGTGGGGCATCGCTTACGAAGTGGGGACGCTGTCCAAGATCCTGGCGCCTGCGCTGCGAATCGGCTACCTTCTGGGGCCGGACGGGCCGCTGATGAACGCCATGGTGCAGCGCACGAGCGACGCGGGCTTCAGCGCGCCGCTGTTCGTCCAGGAGATGGCCTCGTGGATACTGGACGGTCCGATCGACGCGCAGATCCACGCCGTCAACGAGGGCTACCGGCGGAAGGCGCTGGCCGTGCGGGCGGCGATCCAAGACCGGCTTGGCCCGTGGCTCGAGTCCGTCACCGGCGGCTCGGCGGGCTTCTACTTCTACCTCACGTTCCGAAATCTGGAGACGCACCCGGAGTCGGCGTTTTTCGCGGCACTGGCCCGCGGCGGCATGGCGCCGCGCGTGATTTACATTCCCGGCGTGTATTGCGTGTCGGCGGAGGGCGGGCTTCGTGAGGTCTCGCGGCGGCAGTTGCGGCTGTCTTATGGGTTCGAAGAGACGGAGCAGATTCTGGAGGCCGTCGAATGGATGCGCCGCGCGGCGGAGGAGTGCGGCGGCTGAGACCTCCCTAACGGAGCGGTCTGTCACAATGGCGGTGCGATGAAACTCGGACTGGGACTGATCGAAATCGGCAGGCCATGGGGCGCCGGCTGGGCGGGGCTTCCTTCAGACCAGCAGGTGGAGCGGCTCCTGGAAGCGGCGATCGAAGAGGGTGTGACATTCTGGGACACCGCCTCTTCGTATGGTTCGAGTGAAGAGCGCGTGGGCCGGTTTCTTCGCGAGCGTCCGGAGCTGCCCGGCCGCGTGACGCTGGCGACCAAGTTCGGCGACGTCTGGGAGCCCGGGATGGAAGAGTCCTACGGCGATCATTCCTATGATGCGCTGGTCCGGAGCCTGGAACGGTCTCTCGCGCGGCTGCCGCGGATCGATCTGCTCCAGGTGCACCGCGCCACCGAAGAAGCCCTGCGGCGGGAGGACGTCTACCGCGCGCTCGAGGAGGCGCGGCGGCGTGGCGTGACGCAGTTCGGCGCCAGCGTCAAGACGGTGGAGGCGGCGCGGATTGCCGTCGAATCGGGCTGGTTCGGCTGGCTCCAGATTCCGTATAACCCGCTTCGGCAGGAGATGGCGCCCGTGTTCGCGCTGGCGCGCGAGCGCGGCGTGCGCCTGCTGGTGAACCGGCCTTTCGCTGAAGGGAGCCTTCTGCGGGACGCCGCCGGACGCCTGTTGGAAGGCAGCGAGGCGCGCCGCAAGGCCTTCGAATTCATCCGCGCGCAGGCGTTTGACGGCTTCGTGCTGGTGGGCACGAAATCAGCCGATCATCTCCGCGGCAACGCGCGGCTATGGCGGAGCCTGGAAGGCGGGTAACAGCTCCTCGGCGGCCGCGGGCGCTGATACCTGTCTGCCGCTGACTGAGGGCGAAACGCACGCGAATGCAGGTTCGGCGCCGCGCACGAAGACGGCGTCAGCCGCCGAGAGTGGGCGGTCGCCGGCGCAGCTCCGCCCAAGGGCGATTTTCGAGGGAGCGGTCAGCGCGCTGGTGTTCCAGACACAATGCCCGCGCTGAGTCCGCTCCTTCCGGCGCTCAGGCGCCCTCCAGCCGCGGCACAGAAAACGGCGGCGTGGATTGCGCGCGTCCTTTTTTTCAGGGTTGTTTCTTGCCCTGGCGCGCCACGGCTTCCATGGCGGCCTTCACTTTTTCGGGGTCGCCGAGGTAGTAGGACTTGATGGGCCTGAGATCCGCGTCCAGCTCGTAGACGAGCGGCATGCCGGTAGGGATGTTCAACTCGATGATGTCCGAGTCGCTGATGTTGTCGAGGAACTTGACCAGCGCCCGCAGGCTGTTGCCGTGCGCGCCGATCACCACGCGCTGGCCGGTCTTGATGCGTGGCGCGATGGATTCATGCCAGAGAGGCAGGAAGCGCGCCACCGTGTCCTTCAGGCACTCGGTGAGCGGCAGCTCCTCTTTCTTGAGGGAAGCGTAGCGGCGGTCGCGCCCGGGGAACCGCTCGTCGTCCGGCGTCAGCGGAGGCGGCGGCACGTCGTACGAGCGGCGCCAGATCTTCACCTGATCCTCGCCGAACTTCGCCGCCGTCTCGCTCTTGTTGAGCCCCTGGAGCGCCCCGTAATGGCGCTCGTTCAGGCGCCAGTGGCGCTCCACGGGCAGCCAGTCCTGGTCCATTACGTCGAGCACGATGTTCATCGTCTTGATGGCGCGCTTGAGCACCGACGTGTAGACGAAATCGAACTCGAAGCCCGCTTCCTTCAACACGCGCCCCGCTTCATAGGCTTCCTGGACGCCCTTCTCGCTCAGGTCGACGTCCGTCCAGCCGGTGAAGCGGTTCTCCTTGTTCCATGTGGATTCGCCGTGGCGGATGAGGACGAGTTTGTACATCGGGTCTCCGTCTCCTCAGCGGCGGTAGGCCTTGCGTCCGGCGTAGCGGGCCGCCGCGCCCAGTTCCTGCTCGATGCGGATGAGCTGGTTGTATTTCGCCAGACGGTCGCTGCGCGAAGCCGAGCCGGTCTTGATCTGCCCGGCGCCCGTGGCCACGGTGAAGTCGGCGATGAAGGAGTCCTCGGTCTCCCCGCTGCGGTGGCTGACCATGCAGGTGTAGCCCGCCCTGGCGGCCATCTCCATGCACTCGAGAGTCTCGGTCACGGTGCCGATCTGGTTCAGCTTGATCAGGATCGAGTTGGCGACGCCCTTCTCGATCCCCTTGGCCAGGATCGACGGGTTGGTGACGAAAACGTCGTCGCCAACAAGCTGGATCCTGCCGCCCAGCGTGTCGGTGAGCAGCTTCCAGCCTTCCCAGTCGAACTCGGCCATGCCGTCTTCGATCGAAATGATCGGATACTGCTTCACCCAGCTCTCCCAGATCTCGATCAACTGCTCCGAGCTCAGCTCGCGCTTGTCGGATTTCTTGAAGACGTACTTCTTCTTTTCGACGTCGTAGAATTCGCTCGCCGCCGGGTCGAGGCAGATGGAGACGTCCTGGCCGGGCTTGTAGCCCGCCTTGGTGATCGCTTCCAGAATCACCTCGACCGCTTCCTCATTGGATTTCAGGCTCGGCGCAAAGCCGCCCTCGTCCCCCACTGCCGTGGAGTAGCCACGGCTTTTGAGCACGGACTTCAGATTGTGGAACACCTCCGCGCCCATGCGGATGGCGTCGGCGAAGGAGCCGGCGCCGTGCGGGCTGATCATGAACTCCTGGAAGTCGACGCTGTTGTCGGCGTGCGCGCCGCCGTTGATGATGTTCATGTTGGGCACGGGAAGCGTGCGCGCGTTCACGCCGCCCAGATAGCGGTACAGCGGCAGGCCAAAGGCATCGGCCGCGGCGCGCGCGCAGGCCATCGAGACGGCCAGAATCGCGTTGGCGCCCAGGCGGCCCTTGTTCGGCGTGCCGTCCAGCTCGATCATCTTCGCGTCGATTTCCTGCTGCGCCGCCGCGTCCATGCCGGCCAGCGCGGGCAGGATCTCGTCCACCACGTTCTTCACGGCCTTCTGAACGCCCTTGCCGAGGAAGCGCGCCTTGTCGCCGTCGCGCAACTCGACGGCTTCGTTCTCGCCGGTGGACGCGCCCGACGGCACGGCCGCGCGGCCCATGCTGCCGCTCGACAGGAACACATCCGCTTCCACGGTGGGATTGCCGCGCGAATCGAGAATCTCGCGGGCAGCGATATCGACGATCTCAGTCATAGGAGTCCTTTCTGGTTTCGGGTGAGGATGAAAAGCACCAAAATTCCATTGTGGCACAGGCGTTCGGAGCTCTCGCAAGGAATCAGCCGCCTGCGTGGCAACAGTCCGGACTGCGTCTGACTTTCAGGTGTGCGCGTCGGAACTTCCGCCAGGCCGCGGCGCTCCCGGCGCAGGAAAATCGTATGGCTGGAGACCGCGGCGGTCAGAGCCGCCACCGCGGCCACCGCCGGCATGAGCCTGGCGGCCAGGCGCAGAGGTGCTGCCCTGTTGTACGTGCCGGTCCGTCCGCGGGATAGTCCTTTCAGGCTTCCGCTTCGGGTTCGGGGCTGACCACTGTGACGCCCCCGGGCGTCACGTGATAGCCGGCAGCGCGGTCGCGGTCGGGATCCTCGCCGATGACGGACCCCTCCGGGATCTGCACGCCGCTGTCGATGATCGCCCGCCTGATGCGCGAGTAGCGCCCGACATTCACCCCATGGAGCAGAATCGAGTCTTCAATGTCGCAATAGGAGTTCACGCGCACGCCGGGACTCAGAATGGAATGGTGCACTCTGCCGCCGGAGACGATGACTCCCGGCGCGACGATGGAATCGGTGGCCACGCCCATGCGCCGTCCGCCCTGGGCGAAAACGAACTTCGCCGGCGGAGCTTGCGGCATGCGGGTGCGGATGGGCCACGCCGTGTCGTAAAGGTTGAACTCCGGCGTCACGCTGACCAGGTCCATGTTGGCTTCATAATAGGCGTCGATAGTGCCGACGTCGCGCCAGTACCGCACACACTTGCGGTTGAGATCGCGGAAATCGTATGCGACAACCCGGTGCGAGCTGATCAGCGCCGGCAGCACGTTCTTGCCGAAGTCATGCTCGGAATCCGGATCCGCCGCATCCGCCCGCAGCGCCTCCAGCAGCACCGGCGTCCGGAAAACATAAATCCCCATCGAGGCAGAGATCATGTTGGGGTCGAATGCCGACCGGACGGGGTGGCCATGCTGAGGCTTTTCCTCGAAGCCGCGGACACGGAAGGTCGCCGGGTCGATGTCCACCACGCCGAACCTCGGCGCCTCGGCCGGATCCGCCTGGATGGTGGCGATGGTCGCATCCGCGCCGTGCCGCAGGTGGCATTCCACCATCTCGCGGTAGTCCATTTTGTAAATATGGTCAGCGGCGAGGATCAGCACAAGGTCGGGCTTTTCAACCACGATGCTCTCGATGTTCTGGTACACCGCGTCGGCCGTGCCCAGGTACCAGTCGGAGTGGATCCTCTTCATCGGAGGAATGACTTCGATGAATTCGCCCATTTCTCCGGAAAATAGATCCCATCCCTCGCGGATATGGCGGGTCAACTCCAGGGATTTGTATTGGGTGAGGCAGAAAATGCGGCGGAGGCCCGAATTGATGCAGTTGGACAGCGTGAAGTCGATGATGCGGTAGTAGCTGCCGAAGGGCACGGCAGGCTTCGCCGTCCGGCGGGTGAGAGGATACAGACGCTCGCCCGCTCCACCAGCCAGCAGGATGGCGAGGAGGTTCAGCATCACCTTCCAGAATACCCGTCCTGTGCCCCCCGTTCCGGCGGGCTGCCGGAGCTTGTGCGCATCCTGCGTTGACAGAAGGACGCCCCGCCGGTTCCGGAGGTGAGCGCCTCCGCGTGGAGAAATGGCGGCCGCGCTATTCTTCCACTTCGAACCGCACCGGTTGCTCGATCAGCTTGGGCTCTTTGCCGCGGGTCAGGATCATCAGGCGATACCGGACGCCCGGCTTGGCCCCTTTCGGGATCACGCTTTTCAGCGTCGTGGCGTCCTGCTCTTTGATCGCCATCTCGATGTCGTTCTGGCCGTCGGTGAGGTACAGCTTGGCCACGTGTTGCTTGTCCAGGTTCTCGCCCGTTACGACGATCTCCGTGCCGATCTTCCCGCTCATCGGTTCCACCGTCGTGCACCGCGGGATCGGCTCCTGGGCGATGACAGGAGGAGCGGCAAGGATTCCCACCAGCAGCGCCGCCAGCAACATGAGAGACAACCGCATCTGAAATTCCTCCTACTTCGATCCTAGGCTCCGCCATAGCCGAATGCAAGAGGGAAGAGTCAGGATTTCGAGGAAGAATTCTACATCTTTGCGGCGGAGAAGCCAATGCCCGCATTTCAAGCGTCCGGGAGCAATGGAATCAGCTTGTTGACGGACCCCCAGGGCGGATGCCCGCCAAGCTCACCGTTCGCTGTCGGGCAGGTGCAGTCCCTTGTGAATGGCGTACAGCGCCAGTTCCAGGCGGTCTGACACACCGAGTTTGTCGAAGATGTTGTGGAGATGGTTTTTCACTGTCTGTTCGCTGATGAACATCTTTTCTGCCATCTCCTTGTTCTTGTAGCCCTGGGCCACCAGAGCCACAATCTCGCGCTCACGCGCGCTCAGTGGCGACCGCTCCCGCACCCTGCCGCCTTGCACGGGCGCCGGCTCCGCCGATGGCGACGCGAACTGCCGCATCACGGCTGCGGTCGTCTGTGAGTCCAGCCAGATTTCGCCTGACTGCACCTTGCGGATGCTTTTGACGATGAGTTCCGACGCCGTCTGCTTCAGCACGATGCCCCGCGCGCCCAGTTTCATCGCCTGCACGAACTCGTTCTTGTCTTCGCTCGCTGTCAAAATGATGACTTTGGCCGGACAGCCCTTCTCCTGCAAGGTTTGCAGCGTCGTGATGCCGTCCAGGTTGGGCATGCGGAGATCCAGCAGAATGATGTCCGGCTGGTGCTCCGTCACCTGGTCAAGCACTTCCCGGCCGTCCGACGCCACCGCTACCACTTCAATGTCATCTTCCAGGCTCAGCAGTTTTTTCAGCCCGTCGCGCACGATCGGGTGGTCGTCGGCGATCATCACCCGGATCTTTCTGCCGCTGGAGGGACTCGCATCCTGTTCCTGTATCGGTTTCTCCGTCGGGCCCATAGTACCTCCGGCCAGGCTTCCTCATCTCGATTCTAAGGGGAGCTAGTACTAAAGTAAACTACGCAGTCGCCCTAAGTTTCTTGTCCCCGAAACCTCATTCGGGGCTCAGGCGAAAGTACTAAGGCGCGGGGAGCTCAGGGGCGCATCCCCGGCGACAGCCGCCGCGGCGTGGGAGGATCGAAACAGGACCCGGGCTGGATCTCCACATCCAGCCTGCCGCTGCGGACGTGCAGCTCCACGCGATTCGGCTTCCCTGGATGGAACTCGGCATCCAGCACCGCATCCCCGGTCCGGTAGCCGCGCAAGACGGCCGGCGGGGCGCCGCAGGGGAGTTGCGGCGACACCCGGAGCCGCGACGCCATCGCGTCCGGCTCCAGCCCCAGCAATCCGGCAAAAAAGGGATGGATCAGCGCCACCGAACTGAACAATTGATGAGGCACGGCCCGCGGCCCCGGCGCCAGCCGGTCTCCGCTGAAGTATTCGGCGAGGAAGCCTGCCCCGGCAAGCCCGGTGGCCTGCCGCATCCCGTCCAGAGCCGCCAGCGCCGCCGCCAGCTGCCCGTGCCGGAACAGCGCCAGCAGGACCTGCGAAGTGACGAACGGCCAGACGCTGCCGTCGTTGTAGCCGAGCGGATTGTAATACGGGCTGTCGGTGGCGAAAAGGCGCGCGCCCCACGGCGTCATCAGCTTGGGCGAGGCCATGCTGGCCGCCGCGCGGCGCGCCAGGTCCGGTGCGATCCCTCCCTCGGCCACCAACATGCCCTGCCAGGCGGAGTTGGCCTCATAACGGGTTCCGTCCTTGAGTTCGGCGAAGGCGAACACGTCTTTGCCCGGCACGAACCATTTCTCCACCGCTTTCCGTGCCGCCGCCAGCAGCGTTTCCGCCTCCCGCGCCTCCGCCTCCGCGCCCCTCCAGCGCGCCAGCCGCGCCCATCCCCGCAGCCCGGCGAGCCACACGCCCTGCAGGTACACATCGCGGGCGACCCTTCCGCTGAGAGCGCCCGTTTCCACCGCCGCCGCGCCGCCCTTCAGGTTCGACAGCAGCCCGTCCTCGCCGCGCATCGTGAGCGTGTAGCGCCAGGCGCGTTCCAGTTGCGGCCAGTGCTGCTCGAGCCATTGCCGGTCGCCGGTCTGCCGCAGGTAGAGCTCAGCCGTGTGCAGAAACAGCGGCGTAGTGTCGGCATGATAAAAGCCATACGGGTAGCTCGGCCAGTCGAGCAATGCCGCCGACTGCGTCCACTCGTGCATGACCTTGCCGTCGGCGCGCTGCCGCTCGAGCAGAAAGTCCAGCGCCGCCCGCGCGCCGGTGAAATCGCCGTAGTCGAGCATCGCCCAGACGCTCATCATCGTGTCGCCGCCGAAATACCAGCCGAAGCCCGGCCGCTGGCTGGCGCCGGACGGCGCCCATCCCGCCACCACCCCGCAGCCCACGCCCTCGTTGCAGGCCCAGCCGCGCTCGATCGCCGCGCGCGCCCAGCCGTAGACGTCCGAAAAGGGCTCCCATCGCAGTTCTGTTGTTCTGGCGAAAAAGGCGCGGAAGTGCGCCTCCGCTTCTGCCAGGATCTGTTCCGGCGCCCGGATCGCTTCATCGTAGTCTTTCCGGGAAGCGGCGAACACGATGGGCACGGCGCCGGATGCTTCCACATCAAACTCAATAGACACCGTGCGCTCGGGAAGCTGGTGGCCCACCTGCTCGCTGATGCGGCGGAACGCCGGCGAGCCCAGCACCGGGCGGAAACGGCGCTGTCCTTCCGTGAACGTCAGCACGCCGGACTTGGCGTCCCACGAGGTCGACTGCCCGCCGAAGGACGCGGGCCACATCGGCTGCATCTCAGGGATGAACGTTGCACGGAAACGCAGCGGACGCGACGTTTCGATATCCAGCAGGACCGCGGCCACCGGCTTGTCCGGCGAGGCGGCCCAGGTCTGCCGCACGGTGAATGCCGGATGCACATGGACGAGCGTCGCCGCGTGCGGGCGGACAATGGCCGTCTCCGCCAGTTCCCCAAGCGGCAGCGGATCCAGCGCCTGGTCCACGTAAACCGAAAGCCGGAAGCCGCGCACCAGCTTGATGGGAAAGATCCATGCCTCCAGTTGCCCGTCTTCAGAACCGAGCAACGCCGCGCGGCGGCCGTTGGCCGCGATGTACTTGCCCGGTTGCGCGGGTTTTTCGATCAGGGGCTGGGCGGCGCAGGCGCAGGCAGCCAGCAAGAGGACCGCGTAACGGAACCGCATAGATCGCATCCATGAATTGATAATCTGGGTCTTTCGAGATCTTCTCATGAAACGCGTGCTGGCGATCTTCATCTGCGCGCTTTCTGCTGGCGGGCAGGAAATGCTAACCCTGGACGCGGCGGTCAGGAGCGCTCTCGAGTCGCATCCTCTGCTGGCCGAGGGGCGGCAGAGGGTGGAAAGCGCTCGCGGGCAGCTCCGGCAGGCGCCGCTCACGTTCAATCCCAGGCTGATTCTTCAGGCGGAGAACTACAGGAGCTGGGGCTCGCGGCCCATCCAGACGAGCCGGGAGACGGACGACTTCGCCTATCTCCAGCAGACTTTTGAGACTGCGGGCAAGCGCGGCAAGCGGGCCGAGCTGGCCTCGCGCGGGCTGCGCGCGGCTGAGCTTGAGCTCGACGTGCTGCGCCGCAACGTGGCGCGGGATGTTTCGCTGGCCTACTGGGCGGCGCTCGGCGCCCGGCGGATGCACGAATTATTGCTGGAAAGCGTGAAGAATTTCCAGAAAATCGTCGAATATCACGAAATCCGGGTGCGCGAAGGAGCGATGGCGGAAAACGACCTGCTGCGGGTCCGGCTGGAACTCGGCCGGCTCGAGCTGGCGGCCAACAATGCGGCTCTGGATGCAGCCAAGGCGCGCATCGAGCTGTTCCGGGCGATGGGACGCACGGACTTTCCCGAAGTGCGGTTCGCCGAGCCGCTCCAGACCGGCGCGGACGAAGCCTTCGCCTGGAATGAACTGGAAGCGCTCGAGCGCCGGCCTGAGGCGCGGCTGGCGCGCGAGCGCGTCGAGCAGGCGCGCGCCAGCCTGGTGCTCCAACAGGCCAACGCAAGGCCGAATTTCGATGCGCTGTTCGGATTTAAGCGCTCGATGGGCGAGAACACGCTGATCGCCGGGCTGCAATGGGACCTGCCCGTGCTGAACCGCAATCAGGGCAACATCCAGAGCGCCGCCGCCGGAATCAAGGCCGCCGAGGCCAACCTCGCCGCTACCGAAGCCATCATCCGGGCCGAGGTGCAGGCGGCCGTGGCCGAATACCAGACGCGCCGCCGCCAGATCCGGGAGTTTGTCGGGCGGTTGGTGGAAGGCGCGGGCGAAACTGCGAAAGTGGCGCAGGCGGCATACCGCCTGGGCGGCGCGGATCTGCTGAGGCTGCTCGACGCCGAGCGGCTCCGCATCGAAATCGAGCTTGTGAACTACCGCGCGTGGATGGAATACCGGCAGAGCCAGGAAGTGCTCGCCTACGCGCTGGGGGTGAAGCCATGAACCGATATGCCGCGGCGCTGGCGGCGACATTGCTTTTTTCAGCCTGTCAAAAGGAAGCGCCGAAAGAAGTGCCGGGCGCGCCCGCGGCGACACAGGCCGCGCCGCGCATCGTCGAACTCGATCAGGCGGCTCTCGGGCAGGCGGGGCTTCGCGTCGAGCCTGTGGAAGAGCGGGCCGTGCCCGTGACCGTGCGCGCCAATGGGCGCCTTTCGGCCAATGAAGAGCAGACCTGGCGCGTGGGCGCCATCACGGACGGGCGCATCATGAAGGTGCTGGTGCGCGTCGGCGACAGGGTGGAGAAGGGGCAGGTTCTGGCCCGCATGTTCAGCCACGACGTGCATGAGTCGCGGGCCCTGTACCGCCGCGCCGTCGCCGAGTACAACCGCCTGCAGTCGAATCTCGCTTACGCCCGCCGCCAGCGGGACCGCGTGCGGCGGCTGTTGGAAATGAAGGCCGCCAGTCAGGAGCAGCTCGATACGGCCGACAACGAGTTGCGCAACGCGGAAACGGCGCTTCGCGCGGCCGAGATCGAAATGAGCCGCACACGGCAGCATCTGGTGGAGTTCCTCGAGATCCCCGCCGAAGGCCCCGAGCGCCACGAGCCGGGAGCCGCACTCTCCGACGATGACCTGATCCCCATTCGCGCCCCCGCAGCCGGGACCGTCATCAGCCGGCTGGTGACAGCCGGGGCGGTGGTGCAGTCTTCCGGGGAGATGTTCGTCATCAGCGATCTGTCCTCGATCTGGGTGATCGCCAACGTGCAGGAAGAGTTCCTCAGCCGCGTCCGCCCGCGCATGGCTGCGGTTGTTTCCGTGCAGGCCTATCCGGACCGCCGCTTCGCCGGCCGCGTCATCCGCGTGGACGAGAAGCTCGACCCTGAGACCCGCACCGTCCAGGCCATTGTCGAGATCGACAACCGCGCCGGGCTGCTGAAGCCCGAAATGTACGCGGTGGTGGAGCTGGAAGCCGGGTCGAGCGAGCGCGGACTCTTCATCGCGCAGACCGCCATCCAGGATCTCAACGGGCAGCCTTCGGTGTTCGTGGAAACGCGCCCCGGGCGCTTCGAGCCGCGCTCTGTGGAAACCGGACGCGCGCTGGACCGCCTGGTGGAGATCCGCCGCGGACTCAAAGCCGGGGAGCGCGTGGTCACCGAGGGCAGCTTCGTGCTCAAATCGCATCTGCTGAAGTCGACTCTGTCCGAGGAATAGCCGATGTTGCAGCGGATCATCGACTTTCATCTGCGCAACCGGTGGATGGTGCTGCTCGGCGTGCTGTTGGTGGCGGCGTTCGGCGTCTGGGTGATGCTCAACATCCCGGTCGACGCCTTCCCGGACCTGACCAACAACCAGGTGGTCGTGGTGACCGAGTGCCCGGCGATGGCGCCCGGCGAGGTGGAGCAGCTTGTCACGTTTCCGATTGAAAGCGCGCTGATGGGCATTCCGCGCACGCAGGGCATCCGGTCGATCTCGAAACTCGGCCTGTCCATGGTGACGTTGATTTTCGACGACGACGTGAACACCTGGTTCGCGCGGCAGCTCGTCAACGAGCGGCTTCAGGAAGTGCGCGCGCGGCTGCCGCTGGGGCTGGATCCGGTGCTCGGCCCGATGGCCACCGCCTTTGGCGAAGTCTACCAGTACACGGTGGAAGGCGAAGGCTACTCGGCGATGGACCTGAAGACGATCCACGACTGGCAGATCCGCTTCGCGCTGCGCACGGTGCGGGGCGTGAATGAAGTGAACAGTTGGGGCGGCGAGACGAAGCAGTACGCGGTGGTGGTCGACCCGGTAAAGCTTCAACGCTACGGGCTCGACCTGCGCACGGTCTTCGAGCGCGTGCGCGATAACAATACGAACTTCGGCGGCGGCTTTATCGAGCACGCGATGGAACAGTACACCGTGCGCGGGCTGGGCCGCGTGGAGAGCATCGGCGACCTGGAGCGGATCGTTGTGCTGGCCCGCGCCGGAACGCCCGTGCTGCTGCGGGATGTGGCCGAGATCCGGCTGATGGCGATGCCTCGCCACGGCGCCACGCTGCGGGACGGCAAGGGCGAGATGGTGAGCGGCATGGCCATCATGCTGAAGGGCGAAAACGGCCGGCGGGTGATCGAACGGGTGAAGGCGAAGCTGGCCTCCATCCGCCTGCCAGAGGGCGTCCGTGTCGTGCCCTTTTACGACCAGAGCACGGTCATCGACGGCACCATCCGCACGGTGGCGCGGGCGTTGATCGAGGGCGGCGCGCTGGTGATCCTCATCCTGATCCTGTTTCTGGGCAACGTGCGCGCCGCGCTCATTGTGGCGGCGGTGATCCCGCTGTCCATGCTGTTCGGCTTCATGGGCATGGCCGTGTTCGGCGTCACCGCGAACCTGATGAGCCTTGGCGCCATCGATTTCGGCATGATCGTCGACGGCTCGGTGGTGATGATGGAGAACGCCGTGCGGCGGCTGCGGCGCAGCGATTGCGGCGAGGACCGCGAGAAGTGCCTGGAGCGCATCCGCGTGGCTGCGCACGAGGTGGCGCGGCCCATCCTGTTCGCCGTGGCCATCATCATCGCGGTCTATATGCCGGTGTTCTTCCTCGAAGGATTGGAAGGACGCATGTTCCGGCCTATGGCGATCACGGTGTGCTCGGCGCTGCTGGGCAGCCTGATTCTGGCCCTGACGGTCGTGCCGGCGGCGGCCTCCGTGCATCTGCGCCCCGGAATGAAGGCGCATTCGGAACGCTGGATGGAGTGGCTCCGGGCGCGCTACCTCGCTCTGCTGCAGCGCGCGCTGCGGCGCCGCGCGTGGCTGGTGGGCCTGAGCGTGGCCGTGCTGGCCGCGGCCGTGGTGAGCGTGTTCTTCATCGGCACCGAGTTCATCGCGCGGCTCGACGAAGGCTCGATCCTGATCGAGACCCGCAAAATGCCCGGCATTTCGCTCACGGATTCAATCGCGATCAGCAACCGCATCGAGAGAATCATCCTGACGTTTCCCGAGGTCACGGGCGTGGTCACACGCATCGGGCGCCCGGACGTGGCGACGGAAGCCATGGGCATCAACCAGGGCGACGTCTACGTCTTGCTCAAGCCGCGCGAGCAGTGGACGCGGTTCCGGAGAAAAGAGGAGCTGATCGAGGCGCTGGCCAGGGCGCTCGAAGTCGTGCCCGGCGTCAGTTACAACTTCACGCAGCCGATGGCCATGCGGCTGGACGAGACGATCTCCGGCATCAAGGCCGATGTGGCGGTGAAGATCTTCGGCGAGGATCCGCGCGTGCTGGAGCAACTGGCCGAGCGCGCCCTGCGCGTGATCTCCGGCGTGCCGGGCGCGGCCGACGAACAGATGGAGATCGTTTCCGGCGTGGCCGAGCTGCGCATCGAGATCGACCGCGAGGCGCTGGCCCGCTACGGGCTGAACGTGAGCGACGTGCAGGACATGATGGACGCCGCCATCGGCGGGCGCACCGTTTCCGAACTGATCGAGGGGCAGCGCCGCTTCGCCATTGTCGTGCGCCTGCCGGAGACCTACCGAGCCAACGACGAGGCCATCCGCGGGCTGATTCTGAATGCACCCGGAGGCGAGCGCGTCCGGCTCGGCCAGGTGGCGCGGGTGTCGATGGCGCGCGGCCCGGAGGTGATCTCCCGCGAAAACGGCCAGCGCCGCATCGTGGTGCAGTGCAATGTGCGCGGCCGCGACCTGGGCGGCTTCGTGGCCGAGGCGGAACAGCGGCTCAATGAGTCGCTGCGGCTGCCGGCGGGCTATTCGATCGATTGGGGCGGCCAGTTCGAGAATCAGCGCCGCGCCATGCGCCGCCTGATGATCGTCGTGCCGGCGTCGATCCTGATCATCTTCGGCCTGCTGTTTTTCACCTTTTCCAGCGCGCGCCAGGCGCTGCTGATTCTGACCAACGTGCCCTTCGCCTTCATCGGCGGCATCGCCGCGCTATGGGCGCGCGGCCTCAACCTGAACATTTCAGCGGCCATCGGCTTCATTGCGCTGTTCGGCGTGGCCGTGCTGAACGGCATCGTGCTGGTGAGCTCCATCAACCGCTTGCGGCAGTTCGGGATGCCTATGGAGCAGGCGCTGCTGACCGGCGCCGGCATCCGCCTGCGCCCCGTGCTGATGACGGCGCTGGTGGCGAGCTTCGGCTTTCTGCCGATGGCGCTGGCCACCACCACGGGCGCCGAAGTGCAGCGCCCGCTGGCGTCGGTTGTCATCGGCGGCCTGGGCTCGTCCACGTTCCTGACGCTGTTCCTGCTGCCGCTGATGTATCCGTGGTTCTCCCCGAAGCCCGCCGAGCTGGCCGTTCCCTACGACAGCGACCAGCTCGCCCAGGCCATCGAGCACGAAATCGAATAGGTGCGCGAGGCTCAGAACTCGATCGATGCCAGAATCTGGCTCGGCTTCAGACCGAAGGCGCGCGAGATCGCCAGCAGGCTCTCCATTGACGGCAGGTTGGCGCCGCGCTCGATCGAGCTGATCTGGCTGACGCTCAGGCGCGTGGCCGCAGCCAGCTCCTTCAGCGACCAGCCGCGCTCGGCGCGGAGCACGCGGATGCGCTGCCCCAGCTTTTCGCGCAGCCGGCCGGTGAGCGCGCGCCCCAGTCCGTAGCGTTCGGCCGCGTTCGCCAGGACCTGCCGGAGCTGGTTCAGCGTGAATGGCTTGGCCAGGTAGTCGAAGACGTTCTTCTTGAACGTCGCCCGCATGTCTTCGAGCGACGGATATCCGGTTACGATGATCACGCACAGCTCCGGCCAGCGCTGCATCAGCTTTTCGAGCACCTCCTCGCCGTGCGTGCGGCCCATCTTCATGTCGAGCAGGACGATCTCGGGGCGCCGCTCTTCGGCCGCTTCAAACAGTTCTTCGGCCCGCTCGAAGACGCGCACCGCGTACTGGCCCTCGTCCGACAGCAGGTCTTCGATATAGGTGAGGAAGTCGCGGTCGTCGTCGAGCACCGCGACGTCGATCAATTCCTGTTCCGGCTGCTGGTCCGTCGTCATCGCTTTTCACCTTCCTCCGGAGCGGGCAGAACCACCTCCAGCGCTGCGCCCCCCTGCTCTCTGTTGTACGCACGGATCTGGCCCCCGTGCTGATGTACGATGCCCTGCGCCACCGTGAGGCCCAGCCCGGTTCCCTGCGCGTCCAGGCGGTCGCTGACGAAAGCGTCGAACACCTCCGGCAGGATCTCCGGCGGAATGCCGGGGCCGTTGTCCTCCACGGTGATGCGAACCGCAGGCCTGCCGTCGAGACGCGCGTCTTCGGCCCGTACCGTGATCTCGCCGCGGCGGGCGGGAGCGGCGATCAACGCGTTTCTCAACAGGTTCACAAACACCTGCACCAGCCGCCCGGAGTTGCCGCACACGCGCATGCGCTCCTCCACTTCGGCGCGGAACGCCACATCGCCCGCTTTCTCGTCGATCGCCACCAGTTGCCATGCCTCTTCGATCAGAGGCCGCACCTCCAGCGGCTCCATCGCCTCCCGGCGCAGCCGCGCGAAATCGAGCAGCGAGGCGCTGATCCGCCGCAGCCGGTCGGTGACGCGCTTCATCCGCTCCAGCCGCGCCCGCATCGCCTCGTCGCAGTCTTTTTCCAGCAGCTTCTCGATCGACCCGTGCAGCACGGCCAGCGGCGTGTTCATCTCATGTGCGACGCTGGCGCTCAGCATGCCGAGGCTCACCAGCCGGTCCTGCGCCTCCATGTTCCGTTTGGCCTGTTCGAGCTCGTCTTCGCGGCGCCGCAACGCGCGCACCGTGTCGTTGTGCGAGCGCAGGATCAGCCCGATCTCGTCTCCCGGAATGAAAGCTTCGTCAATGACCTCCGCCCGCCGGTCGCCGCGCCGGGTTGCGGCGTCGGCTTCGAGCAGCAGCCGCAGCGGCTGGTAGACATAGCGGGGCAGGACGAACAGCTCAAGCACCAGCACCGCCAGAATGTAGAGCACGCCAAGCGCGGCGAACAGCCCCACCTGCACTCCCGCCACCACGCTTTCGTAGAACCGTACCGGCAGTGTCAGGCGGTAATACCGTTGCGTGGCGGGGACCAATTTATAGATGTGCTCGCCCGGCGCGCGCCAAACCCGGCCCGGGTAGCGCTGCATCCATTCCTGCGCCGCCTCGGGCAACCCGAACTCCGCCGCCGTGCCCTGCCGCAGTTCGTAGGCGCGCAGCGCCATCTCATCGCCCGCCTCGGGCGAAAGGGCGGAGAAGGCGTTGAGGATCAGCGTCATCTCGCGTTCCTGCGCCTGCCGCAGACGCCCCTCGACAACGTCGATCACGGTGAAATATACTGCACAGGCCAGGAGGAGGAAGAAGCTGTTGTGCAGCACCATCAGCTTCGGCCGCACCCTGAGGTCGCCGAACCTCCGGCTTACGCCTTTCAGCGGCCGCGCCTCCATCAGCCGTGCGGGCAGACCCGGCGCCGCTCCAATCGGCTGCGACCTTTCCGCCGCTGGCGGCATCTCATTATTGCCGGACAAGAATTCTTGCTCCTATTGCGGAAATAGTATGGCTATGGTAGAAAAAGATACAAGCGCCCCGGTTCCGCCGGGGCGGGCGAAACTGCCAGGCCAGGTCAGAGGGGCTGAAGCGGATTTCCCACAATCAGACATCCTGCCATGACTGTCTTCTCGAAGCAGTTCGACACGAAACTGCGCCTTGCCGCCGGCGCGGTTGTCGTACTTCTCGGCGCAGGCGGCGCCATCGCGGCGTATCTTCTCCACCCCCGGCAGCTCGATACCGGCTACATGCCTGTGCAGCCCGTGCCATACAGCCACAAGCTGCACGCGGGCAATCTCGGCATGGACTGCCTCTATTGCCACACGACCGTGGCGCAGTCGAATTACGCCGCCGTGCCGATGACGGAAATCTGCATGAACTGCCATGTGCGGGTGAAGGAAAAAAGCCCCAAGCTGCAACCCGTGCGCGACAGCTACGCGAGCGGCAAGCCCATCCCATGGATCAAGGTTCACCGCCTCCCGGACTACGTTTATTTTAACCACCGGGCTCATGTCACCGCGGGCGTGAGCTGCGTCAGTTGCCACGGGCGCGTCGATCAGATGACGGAAGTGCGCCAGGTGCAGCCGCTGTCGATGGCATGGTGTCTCGAGTGCCACCGCAACCCCGCGCCGCATGTCCGTCCGCCCGAGCTCGTCACCAAACTGGACTGGCAGCCCGAAGGCGACCCGGCGGCGCTGGGCGCGAGGCTGATCCGCGAGAAGGGCATCCACCCGCCCGACAACTGCTCCGCCTGCCACCGATAATGCCAGGGCTTGCGACCATGAACGAACTCATCCAGCTCAACCTCTCCAGCCTCACCGGCAGGAAATACTGGCGCAGCCTGAACCAGCTCGCCGACACGCCGGAGTTCCGCCAGTGGGTGGAACGCGAGTTTCCCGACGGCGCCTCGGAGATGCTCGACAGCGGCTCGCGCCGCACGCTGCTGAAGCTGATGGCTGCGGGTTTCGGCCTGGCCGGCCTCACCGCCTGCCGCCGCCCTGTCGAGAAGATTCTGCCGCTTTCCAGAGGCGTCGAAGGCTACGTGCACGGCCGTCCGCTGCACTACGCCACCGCTGTCGAGACCTGCGGCATCGCTTCAGGGCTCGTCGTCGAGTGCAACGACGGCCGCCCCACGAAGGTGGAGGGCAATCCGCGCCACCCCTTCTCGCTCGGCGCTGCCAACGCCTTCCAGCAGGCCATGATCCTGGACCTCTACGATCCGGACCGCGCCCGCCAGGTGCAGAAGCAGGGCGTGAAGTCCTCCTGGGCCGAGTTCGAATCGTGGTGGATGGAGCAGAGCGCGAGGCTTGGCGATGGCGCGGGGCTGCGCATTCTTGCCGCGCGCTCCACGTCGCCGTCGCTCGAAGCCTTGAAGGCGGAGATCGCGAAGAAGTTTCCGCAATCGGTCTGGGTCGAATACGAGCCGGTCAGCTTCGACCGCCCGCTGGAAGGCGCGCGCCTCGCTTTCGGCAAGCCGCTGACAGCGCACTACCGGCTCGAACAGGCCGATGTGATCGTGGCGCTGGACTGCGATTTCCTCGGCCTTGACACGCTGTCCGCGCAGGCGGTCAGGCAGTTCGCCGCGCGCCGTCGGCCGGAGGACGGCAGAGAGCTGAACCGGCTCTACGCGATCGAGTCGAATTTCACGATCACCGGCGCGATGGCCGACCACCGCTTGCGGGCCCGCGCCTCCGATGTCGCTTCCATCGCGCTGGCTCTGGCACGCGAGCTCAACGTGGGCGGCGCGGAGCTGAAGGTGCTCAACCAGAGCGGCGGCAGGCAGCAGAAGTTCCTGGCGGCGGTGGCCAAAGACCTGATGGCGCACCGCGGCCGGTCGCTGGTCGCCGCCGGACCGCGGCAGCCCGCCGAGGTGCACGCGCTTGTGGCGCTCATCAATCAGGCGCTCGGAAACACGGGGCAGACGGTGGTCTACACGCGGCCGGCGTTCGCCGCCGCCGACACGCTGGCGGCAGTGAACAAACTCGCCGGCGACCTCGGCGCGGGGCGCGTAACCACGCTGTTCGTGCTCGGCGGCAATCCGGTGTTCTCGCTGCCCGCCGGCCCCGATTGGGGAGCGCTGTTCAGAAAAGCCGCGGTGGCGGCGCTCACCTTCGACGAGAACGAAACATGGAAGGCTGCCGCATGGCAATTGCCGGAAGCGCATCCGTTCGAAGCCTGGGGCGACGTCCGTGCGCTCGATGGCACGGCCAGCATCCAGCAGCCGCAGATCCAGCCCCTCTACGGCGGACGCACGGCCCTGGAGATCGCCGCGTTGATCGCCGGACGCGGGCAGCGCCGCGGCTACGACATCGTCCGCTCCTACTGGGCGGCGCAGTGGGGCGAGCAGGCCGAACAGAAGTGGAAGCAGGCGCTCTATGAGGGAGTCGTCGCTGGCACGCAGTTTCCGCTCGAGGAAGCGAAGGCCGATGCGGCGCGCGTGCTGGCCGCCGCGCAGAGCGCGCTGAAGCCCGCGCCGGCGGGCATCGAAGCGGTCTTTTATCCGTCCTGGCACACGCTGGACGGCCGCTTCGCCAACAACGCGTGGCTCCATGAGACGCCCGATCCGATGACGAAGCTCGTCTGGGACAATGCCGCGCTGATCAGCCCCGCCACGGCGAAGCGGCTCGGCGTGAAAGACGGCGACGTGCTGGAAATCGCCTCCGGCGGGCGGCAAATCCGCTGCCCCGCGATGGTGCTGCCCGGCCATGCCGACGATTCGATTTCGCTTCAGCTCGGCTTCGGCCGCTCCGCCTGCGGCCGCGTGGGACGCGGCGTGGGCCACCGCGTGGAGGGTCTGCGCGCCGCGGCCAACTTCTGGTTCGGCCCGGCGGAAACGCGCAAGACCGGCGCCACTTACAGGCTGGTCACCACGCAGGAGCACCACACGCTGATCGAGCCCATCACCGGGCTCAAGCGGCACAACATCGTGGAAGAGTTCAGCGTTGAAGAGTACCGCCATCGCGCCGAACACGGCAGGCACGAGCCGCACCCGGCCACGGACCTCTTCTCCGGGTTCGATTATACGAAGGGCTACCAGTGGGGCATGGCCATCGACCTGAGCGCCTGCATCGGCTGCAACGCCTGCATGGTGGCCTGCAACGCCGAGAACAACATCCCCGTGGTCGGAAAGGAACAGGTGGCGAAGGGCCGCGAGATGCACTGGATCCGCCTGGACCGCTACTTCAGCGGCGAGGAGGACGATCCGCAGGCGGTGGTCCAGCCCATGGCCTGCGTGCAGTGCGAAAAAGCGCCCTGCGAGAGCGTCTGCCCCGTGGCCGCCACCGCCCACAGCCCGGAAGGCATCAACGAGATGGCCTACAACCGTTGCGTGGGCACGCGCTACTGCCTCAACAACTGCCCCTACAAGGTGCGGCGGTTCAACTTCCTGAACTGGAACAAGGACATCCCGGAGATTCGGAAGATGGTCTTCAACCCCGACGTGACCGTGCGCATGCGCGGCGTCATGGAGAAGTGCAACTACTGCGTGCAGCGCATCGAGGAGAAGCGCTCGCAGGCCAAGGCCGAAGGCCGCCGCCCCATCCGCGACGGGGAAATCGTCACCGCCTGCCAGCAGGCGTGCCCGGCCGATGCCATCGTCTTCGGCAACATCAACGATCCTGAAAGCCGCGTGGCGAAGCTGAAGCGGCAGGCGCGTGATTACTCCGTGCTCGAAGAGCTCAATACCAAGCCGCGCACGACGTATCTGGCGCGCGTCCGCAATCCCAATCCGGAGCTTGTCTGACCCATGGCCGATCTCGCACTCGATCCGCGAATGGAACTGAACCCGCCTCTGGTCCAGGGCGGCATGAACTACTCCGCCGTCACCGACAAGATCAGCGCCATCGTCGAAGGCAAGGCGCCGAAGCAGTGGTGGATCGCCATGAGCTTCGCCGTGCCGCTGGCGTTGCTGCTGTTCGCCTGCCTCGGCTACCTGGTGACGACGGGCATCGGCGTATGGGGCAACAACTCGCCGGTGGGCTGGGGCTGGGACATCACCAACTTCGTCTGGTGGATCGGCATCGGCCACGCGGGCACGTTGATCTCGGCCATCCTGTTCCTGTTCCGCCAGAAGTGGCGCACGTCGATCAACCGCGCGGCCGAGGCGATGACGCTGTTCGCCGTCGCCTGCGCCGCCATCTATCCGCTGTTTCACACGGGCCGGCCGTGGCGCGCCGCCTACTGGCTGTTCCCGATGCCCAACGAACTGCTGCACATGTGGCAGAACTTCCGCAGCCCGCTGATGTGGGACGTCTTTGCGGTCTCCACCTATGGCACCGTGTCGGCGCTGTTCTGGTACGTCGGCATGATTCCCGACCTGGCCACGCTGCGCGACCGGGCCACCACGCCCGTCCGCAAAACGGTTTACGGGCTGTTGAGCCTCGGCTGGCGCGGTTCGGCCACGCAGTGGCGCCATTACGAGCTTGCCTATCTCCTGCTGGCCGGGCTCTCCACGCCGCTGGTGCTCAGCGTGCACTCGATCGTGTCGTTCGACTTCGCCACGTCGCTGCTGCCAGGCTGGCACACGACGATCTTCCCGCCCTACTTCGTCGCAGGGGCGGTGTTCAGCGGCTTCGCCATGGTGGTGACGCTGATGACGCTGGCGCGGTGGATCTACGGGCTTGAGAACCTGATCACGATGAAGCACCTCGAGAACATGTGCAAGGTGATGCTGGCCACCGGCATGATCGTGGGCTTTGCCTACGGCACCGAGTTCTTCATCGCCTGGTACAGCGCCAACCAGTATGAGCGGTTCATCTTCCTGAACCGCGCCTTCGGCCCGTACGCCTGGGCCTACTGGTCGATGATCGCCTGCAACGTCATCGCCCCGCAGTTCTTCTGGTTCAAGAAGTTCCGCACGTCGATCCCGGCCATGTTCATCCTGTCGATCTTCATCAACATCGGCATGTGGTTCGAGCGGTTCGTGATCATCGCCACGTCGCTGCACCGCGACTTTCTGCCGTCGAGCTGGGGTTACTTCTCGCCCACCTGGGTCGATATCGGCACCTATGCGGGCACGTTCGGACTGTTCCTCACGCTGTTCCTGCTGTTCCTGCGCTTCCTGCCCTCGATCGCCATCAGCGAGGTGAAGGGCGTGCTGCACCAGCAGGTCAGCGCCCCGCACGGAGTTCCTGCGCATGGAGGCAGCCACTGATGCTGGAAGCCGTTCTCTCCAAACTGGGCTACGAGCCGGAAGCCGCGCGCCAGAAGGTATTCGGCGTCATCGGCGACTTCGACACGCCGGAGGATCTGCTGCGCGCCATCCGCACGGCGCGCGCCGCCGGTTATACGAAGTTGGAAGCTTTCTCGCCGTTCCCGGTGCATGGGGTGGACGAGGCGCTGGGCGCCTCCCGCAGCCCGCTGGGCCGCATCGTCATCGTGTTCGCCCTGCTCGGGCTGGCCGGCGCCGTGCTGCTGCAATGGTGGACCGGCGCGGTGGACTACAAGCTGATCATCGCCGGCAAGCCGCTGTTCGCTCTCGAGCCGTCGGTGCCGATCATGTTCGAGCTCGCCGTGCTGTTCAGCGCCTTCGCCGCCGTGCTCGGCATGTTCCATCTGAACCGGATCCCCACCTACTACCATCCGTTCTTCAACTACTCGCGCCATGCCGGCGCGAGCAACGACCGCTTCCTGCTCGCCATCGAGGCGCAGGACCCGAAATTCCAGGCCGAGGATGCCGTGCGCTTCCTCGACTCCTGCGGAAGCCGCCACACGGAGGTTGTCGAAGCATGACACGCGCCGCTTCCCGTCCGGCCGCCGCCGCGCTGCTGGCCATCGCCGCCACGGCGCTCGCCGGCTGCTCGAACTTCCCCTCCCGCCAGCCGCCCATCTGGGTCTGGTGGGACATGAAGAAGCAGGACAAGTACAAGCCGCAGGCGGAGAGCGCGTTCTTCGCCGACGGGCGCACGAGCCGCGCTCCCGTGGCGGGCTCGCTGGCGCAGGAGCTCTACCGCCCCGACGCCGCCTTTTCCACCGGAATCAACCCCGACGGCACGTATGTAGCACGCAACCCTCTGCCCCTCACCAAAGAGACGCTGGCGGAGGGGCAGCGCCGGTTCGACATCTACTGCGCGCCCTGCCACGACCGCACCGGTTCCGGGCGCGGCGTGGTGCCGGCCAAGGCCTCATGGGTGCCCGGCAATCTGCACGACGAGCGCATCGTCAACTTCGTCGACGGCGAGCTGTACCACGTCATCTCCAACGGGCGCCGGACCATGCCCGGTTACCGTTACCAGATCTCCGAAAAGGACCGCTGGGCGATCGTCGCTTATGTCCGCGCGCTTCAGCGCTCCTGGCGCGGCACCCTCGACGATGTGCCGCCGGAGCTTCAGTCCAGGATTCGATAAGCAGCGAGGGAACCCGAATGGCCCACCACAGAGAACACGCTTCGGAAAGCTACTTCCTCAAGCCGGAAGCCTGGAGCGCCGTCCGCAACTCGCTGGCGCTGGTCGCTCTCGTCTCCTGGCTCGCGCTGGCCGGCGGATACGCGACTGACCGCCAGCAGTTCCACTTCTCGTATCTGGCCGCGTTCGCGTTCTTCGCGTCCGTTTCCCTGGGCGCCATGTTCTTCGTCATGGTGCAGCACCTCACGGGCAGCGCCTGGAGCGTCACCGTGCGGCGGTTGATGGAGAACATGATGCGCGCCGTTCCGCTGGCATTTCTTCTGGTGCTGCCGGTATTCCTGGGCATTCACTCGCTGTACGAGTGGTCGCACGCCGGAGCGGCAAAGGATCCGGTCCTGTCAGCGAAGCTCGGCTATCTCAACGAGAAGTGGTTCATGCTGCGCGGCTTCTTCGCCATCGCGATGTGGAGCGTCTTCGCCTTGCGGCTGTATTCCATCAGCCGCCGCCAGGACGACACCGGCTCGATCGAGCACACCAGGGCCGCGGCGAGATGGAGCGCGCCGGGCACGGTCGTGCTCTTCCTTACTGCTTCGATGGCCGCTTTCGATTGGATCATGTCGCTCGAGCCGCATTGGTTCTCGACGATGTACGGCGTGTATTTCCTGGCCGGCGGCGCGGTGGGCTTCATGGCGATTCTGATCGCCGCCGTGCTCGGGCTGCGCTCTGCCGGGTATCTGACGCAGTCGGTCCGGGAGGAGCATTACCACGACCTGGGCAAGTGGCTGTTCGCGCTCACCACTTTCTGGGCGTATGTCACATTCTCGCAGTACATGCTCATCTGGTATGGCAACCTGCCGGAGGAGACCTTCTGGTTCCACAAGCGGTTCCAGGGAAGCTGGGGCGCTTTCGGCCCAATCCTCGTCATCGGCCACTTCCTCCTGCCGTTCTTCACGCTGCTGCCACGGGCCAACAAGCGGAATCTCCGGCTGCTGGGTCTCCTGGCCGGCTGGATGATGCTGATGCATTACTGCGATCTCTACTGGCAGATCATGCCCGTGCTGCACACCAAAGGCGTAGCGCTGCACTGGATGGACGCCGCCGCGTGGCTGGCCGTGGGCAGCGCTTACGGGCTGGTCTTCTGGCACGGGCTGAAAGAGAAGCCGCTCGTGCCGGTCGGCGATCCCCGGCTCGAGCAGTGCCTGGCATTTCATAACGTCTGACCAAGCGGAGGCCGACGATGTCCGAAATCAAACCCGAACTCGATTCCACCGCCCCCGACACGGCTGTCTTCGTCGATGGCATCGATTACGACCAGCGCGAAGCGCGCGCCGGCCTGATCGCCGCTGTCAGCGCCGGCATCCTCGCCCTGCTGGCCGTCATGATCGTCGGGGTGTACTGGCTCTACGTCGTCGCGTACGAGCGGATCGATCAGGAAGTGTACTCCGGCGCGCCCAGCAAGGAGCTCATCGCCATCCGCGAACGCGAAGAGGAGAATCTTCACCGCTACAGCTTCATCGATAAAGAAAAGGGCATCGTGCGCATCCCCATCGACCGCGCCATGGAGATCCTTGCCGCCGATGCCGCCGCGGGCAAAGTGACCTACAACACGAAGACCTATCCGGCCAAGCCCGAACCTCCGGGCGGCGCCGCCGGCGGCGATGGTGCAGCCGCGCCAGCCGCGGCCGCGGCGCCGGCGCAGAAACAGTGAGGACAGCAACGATGAAATTGGCCCGCACGCTTCCGGCGCTTCTGGCCGCTCTGGCGGCCGCAGCCCCCGTGCGCGCCCAGTTGCTTTCCCACGAGACGCCCCGCGAACTGGAAGGCGTCGGCATCGAAGAGAAACTTGGCCAGAAGATCGACCTGTCGCTCCAGTTCATCGGCGAAGACGGCTACCCGCACGCCCTGCGCGAGTACTTCTCCTCGGGCAAGCCGGTGATCCTGAACCTTGTCTATTACTCCTGCCCCATGCTCTGCACGCTGGTGCTCAACGGGCAGACGGAAGCGCTGCGGCAGATCCCGCAGACCGCGGGCAAGGACTTCGAGATCGTCACCGTCAGCATCGATCCGACCGACAATTACAGGCTTGCGCAGTCGAAGCGCGCCGCCTACATCGAGTCCTACGAGCGCTCGAAGCATGGCTGGCATTTCCTGGCCGACTATCAGAACAACGTTTCCCGGCTCGCCGGCCAGGTCGGTTTCCGATACCGCTGGGACGACCGCAGCAAACAGTACGCGCACGCCGCCGCCATCATGGTGCTCTCGCCGGACGGCATGGTGAGCCGGTATCTCTACGGCGTCCGTTTCAAGCCCTTCGATGTGCGCCTGGCGCTGGCGGAGGCCGCCAGCGGCAAGACGGGCGTCAGCGACAAAATTCTGCTCTATTGTTTCCATTACGATCCGGCCGCCCGCAGCTACACGCTGGTGGCGATGAACATCATGCGCGCCGGCGGAGTGCTGGCCGTGCTTGTGCTCGGCTTTGCGCTGGCGCGCCTCTGGCGCCGCGAGCGCCTGCGCGCTTCAAACCGAACTGAGATGGTGACTGCGAAATGAACTGGTTCCGCGACTTCCTGCTGCCCCGCGGGGCGTCCACGCACGTCGGTGAGATGGATGGGCTGTTCATGTTCATCACATGGCTGACGGTGTTCTTCTTCTTTTTCAACGGCGGCCTGATCTTCTACGCCGTCCGCCGCTGGCGCCGGCGCTCGAACAAAGAGGTGACGCCGCATATCACGCACGACACGCGGCTCGAGCTCGTCTGGAGCCTGATTCCGCTTGCGGTCGTGATGCTGATCTTTCTCTGGGGCTTCAAGGGCTACGTCAAGGCGTGGGTGGCGCCCAACGATTCGATGGAGATCATCGCCACGGGCAAAAAGTGGGTGTGGGAGTTCGAGTACCCCGACGGAACGCGCACGCTGAACGACCTGCACGTGCCCGTCAACCGCCCCGTGAAGCTTGTGCTCACCTCCGAGGACGTGATCCACAGCTTCTTCATCCCCGAGTTCCGGCTGAAGCGCGACGCGATTCCGGGCCGCTACACCGAGCTCTGGTTCACGGCCACCGAGCCGGGCATCGCGCAGGTGTTCTGCGCGGAATACTGCGGCAAGGGCCATTCCAATATGCTCGCCCGCATTTTCGTCGACACGCCCGAGCAGTACGAAACGTTCCTCCGCGAGGGCGACGAACAGGTACGGAAGATGCCGCTCAAGGAACTGGGCCGCCTTGTCTGGGAAAACAAGGGCTGCGCCACCTGCCACTCGCTCGACGGCACACGCGGTCAGGGGCCTTCCTGGAAGGGCATCTGGAACCAGAAACACCGGGGCGCCGACGGCAAGGAGCACCTGGTGGACGCCGACTACATCCGCCAGTCCATCCTGACGCCGCAGGCGGTAGTGGTGCAGGGATTCGAGCCGATCATGCCGACATATCAGGGGCTGCTGCGCGAGCGCGAGATCCTCGGGCTGATCGAGTTCATCAAAGAGTTGCAGTAGGAAAGGGAGAACGGCAATGTCAGAGGGAGTTTTTCACGCCGGCGCTGGGCACGCCGTGCATCACGCTGATTACCTCGAAGAGCCGAAGGGGCTCTGGAGCTGGCTGACCACGGTCGACCACAAGCGGATCGGCCTGATGTACATGTGGTCGGTCCTCTTCTTTTTCCTGGTCGGCGGCATCTTCGCGCTGTTGATCCGCCTGGAGCTGCTGACACCGAAGCAGACCATCATGGACGCGGAGACTTATAACCGCGTCTTCACGTTGCACGGCGCCATCATGGTGTTCCTCGTCATCATTCCGGCGATTCCGGCAGCGCTCGGCAATTTCGCCCTGCCGCTGCTGCTCGGCGCCAAGGACGTGGCCTTTCCGCGCCTGAATCTCACGAGCCTTTACATTTACTGGATCGGCGCCGCGATGGCGGTGGCGACGCTCGCGTTGGGCGGCGTCGACACCGGCTGGACGTTCTACACGCCGTATTCGACCACCACGGGCGGCGGAGTCACGCTGATGGTGCTGGCGGCGTTCGTGCTCGGCTTCAGCTCCATCTTCACGGGCATCAACTTCATCGCCACCATCCACAAGCTGCGCGCGCCGGGCATGGGCTGGTTCGAGATGCCGCTGTTCTGCTGGGGGATGTACGCCACGGCGCTCATCCAGATCCTGGCCACGCCGGTGCTCGGCATCACGCTGCTGCTCCTCGTGATGGAGCGCGTGCTGGGCGTGGGCATCTTCGATCCGCAGCTCGGCGGTGACCCGGTGCTGTTCCAGCACTTCTTCTGGTTCTACTCGCACCCGGCGGTCTACATCATGATCCTGCCCGCCATGGCGGTCATCAGCGAAGTGATCCCGACGTTTTCAAAGAAGACGATCTTCGGCTACAAGGCGATCGCTTTCTCGTCGGTGGCCATCGCGCTGCTGGGCTTCCTCGTCTGGGCGCATCACATGTTCGTCGCCGGCATGAGCCTGTTCGCGGGAGCGATCTTCAGCTTCCTGACGTTCTTCATCGCCATTCCCTCGGCGATCAAGGTGTTCAACTGGATCGCCACCATGTGGCGCGGCTCCATCTCGCTCGAAGCGCCGATGCTCTATGCCATCAGCTTCCTGCTCATCTTCACCATCGGCGGCCTCACCGGGCTGTTCCTGGCGGCGCTTTCCACCGACGTGCATCTGCATGACACCTACTTCGTCGTTTCGCATTTCCACTACGTCATGGCCGGATCGAATCTGATCGCCTTCCTGGCCGGCATCCATTACTGGTGGCCCAAGATGTTTGGACGCCTCTACAACAAGCGGCTGGCCGCCATTTCGGCCGCGGTCATCTTCGTCGGCTTCAACATGACGTTCCTGCCGCAGTTCGTTCTGGGGAGCCGCGGCATGCCGCGCCGCTACTTCAACTATCTGCCGCAGTTCCAGGATCTCCACATCGCCTCCACCATTGGAAGCTGGGTGCTGGCTGCCGGGCTGTTCCTCACCGCGGCTTACCTGCTGGCCTCCTTCCGCCAGCCCAAGGGGATGGCGGCTAATCCCTGGGGCGGACGGACGCTCGAGTGGGAGACCACTTCGCCTCCGACGACACACAACTTTGAAGGCCAGCCGGTTCTCCAGCACGGTCCGTACGACTACCGCCCGGAGCCCGCGCCTGTTGGCATCAAGGAACTGGCGCACTGATTTCTTTACGAGAGTAGCTATCCATGAGCACCGCCATACCCTCCGCGCACGCCCATGCCGAAGGCGGCCACACGCCGTTCCTTCAACATCACTTCCGCGAAATGTCGCAGCAGTTCGACGCCGCCAAGATCGGCATGTGGCTGTTCCTGGTGACCGAAGTGCTGCTGTTCGGCGGCCTCTTCGTCGGCTACGGCATCATGCACGCCCGCCATCCCGAGGCGTTCATGGCCGCCCACCATCACCTCGACAAGACGCTTGGCGCGCTGAACACCGTGGTGCTGCTGACTTCGAGCTTCACCATGGTGCTGTCTGTCTGGGCGGCCCAGACCAGCCGCAAGAAACTGCTGATCCTGTTTCTGCTGCTGACGCTGGCCTGCGCCGGCACATTCATGGTGGTGAAGTACTTCGAGTACAGCCACAAGTTCCATGAAGGGCTGCTGCCGGGCAAGTATTACTCGCACAAGGGCGACACGGTGCCAGGCCAGTTCCTGTTCTTCAGCTTCTATTTCATGATGACCGGCCTGCACGGCATCCACGTGCTGCTGGGCATGGTGGCGATCACCTGGCTCGTCTGGCGCGCCGCCAGGGGCCACTTCTCGAGCGCGTATTATTCGCCGGTGGAAATTACCGGCCTGTACTGGCATCTGGTGGATCTCATCTGGATCTACCTGTTCCCGTTGATGTACCTGATCTCCTGAGGAGGCCCGACGATGACTCACGCAAACGAACACGCCCACCCGGTCACCGGTCCCAAGACCTACGGACTGGTGCTGCTGGCTCTGCTCGTGCTGACTGTGATCACGGTGCAGGCCTCCTACTACGACTTCGGCGCCTGGAACACGGTTGTCGCCCTGATCATCGCTTCTGCGAAGGGTTCGCTGGTGGCGCTGTTCTTCATGCAACTGCGCTATGACAAGTTCAACGCGATCATCTTCACCGGCGGGCTGCTGTTTCTGGCGATCTTCCTCATCTGGACCCTGTTCGACATCGGCACGCGCCAGACGGTGCTGCCCTCGAACCTGAAGACGCCCGTGCAGGAATTCCCCGGCGCGCCGCTCGGCGGCCCCGTGCGGCCTTCCACAGGCCAGCCCCGCGGCACGCCTGCCCAGTGACCCGCAGGCTGTGGCCTGCTTGCACCGTATGGACTGCTCCGCGCCCCGCTCCGGCGGGGCGCCGTGCTTTCCCCGCTTTTTTGTTCGTGTCAGGAAGGCGCTGCCGTCAGCCACGGGGGGAGTTTCCAGGACTGGCCCGGGTCTGTCAAACTGAGGAAGCAACCGCAGGAGAAAATTCGGACTATGTACTGGCTTGGCATCGATATCGGCACCGGCGGCAGCCGCGCGTTGCTTGTGGACGAGAAGGGGAAATTGGCGGCGGGCTTCACCGCGCCGCACGAAGACATCCGCATGGAGCGTCCCTTGTGGGCCGAACAGCGCCCGGAAAACTGGTGGGACGCGGCGCAGGCGGCCATTCGCGGCGTGCTCAAGGAAGCGGGCGCAAGCGGCGATCAGGTGAAGGGCGTCGGCTTGAGCGGCCAGATGCACGGCCTCGTGCTGCTGGACGCGGACAACCGAGTGATCCGGCCTTCGCTGATCTGGTGCGACCAGCGCAGCCAGCCGCAGGTGGACTTCATCCACCAGACCATCGGGCGCGCCAACGTAGTGGCCCACACGGCCAATCCGATGCTCACCGGCTTCACGCTGCCCAAGCTGCTATGGGTGAAGGACAACGAGCCGCAGAATTTCGAGCGGGCGCGCAAGGTTCTGCTGCCGAAAGACTATGTGCGGTTCATGCTCACCGGCGTCCATGCCACCGAGGTGAGCGACGCCTCGGGCACGGGCCTGCTGGACGTAGTGACACGCCGCTGGTCCACGGCGATGATCGAGCAGCTCGGCCTGGATGCATCGCTGCTGCCCGAGGTCAAGGAATCGGCCGATGTGACCGGAACCGTGACGCGCGCGGCGGCACAAGCCACGGGGCTGAAGGAAGGCACGCCTGTGGTCGGAGGCGCCGGCGATCAGGCGGCCAGCGGCATCGGCAACGGCATCGTGCACGCGGGCGTGGCTTCGTGCACCATCGGCACGTCGGGCGTAGTGTTCGCGTATCTGGACCGCCCGCACTACGACCCGCAGGGGCGTGTGCACACTTTCTGCCATGCGGTGCGAGGCAAGTGGCACGTGATGGGCGTGACGCAGGGTGCGGGGCTGAGCCTGCAATGGTTCCGCAATCAGTTCGCCCCGGGCGCGGACTATGACTCGCTGATGGCGGAGGCGCAGAAGGCGCCGCCGCTGGCGCACGGGCTGTTCTGGCTGCCCTATCTGATGGGCGAGCGCACGCCGCATCTGGATCCGATCGCCCGTGGCGGATGGATCGGGCTGACGGCCAAACATGGCCGGGCGGAGATGATCCGCGCCATTGTCGAAGGCGTCAGCTACAGCCTCAAAGATTGCCTGGGTGTGATCGAGAACATGGGCGTGGACATCCAGTCCGTGCGCGCCAGCGGCGGCGGAGCGCGCAGCCCCTTCTGGCGCCAGATGCTGGCCGATGTCTTCCGCCGCGGCGTGGCGACGCTGGAAAACTCCGAGGGGTCTGCTTACGGCGCGGCGCTGCTTGCGGTGGCGGGTACGGGCCAGTATTCGAGCATTGAGGAGCTGTGCGGCGTGGCCATCCACGAGAGGGAGTGCCTGATTCCAGACGTGCATGAATCGGCTGCCTATGAGCGCGGCTACGAAGTGTTCTCGATCCTGTACCCGACGCTGAAACCGGTTTACAGCCTGATCCAGCAGATGGCCTGAAAGACGGGACGGCAACACAATTCTTCCTTTTTTGTCTTTACGGTCCGGGGAGCAAGGATGGTGAGCTGGGGGTTCTTCGTGGCGCCGAAAATGGCGGCATTCAGGCTCTGAGGCTGCTGGCGCAGCCTTCAGTCGCGGTGCAGACCACGGCAGCGGCCCGCGGCAGGCGCGGTACGGCCGACAGGCTCCAGGCCGGCGGGGCCCTGGATGGGAAAAAGGGCGATTGTGCTCCTGTCCCCTTTTCGGAGAGAATTGCGGAGCATGGACCGGAAACCGCACGGCTGGTTGTGGCTGGCACTGCCCGCGCTGGCAATGTCATTGGGGTGGGGACTCCGCGGATTCATCGGGGGCGGGCCGCTGGGGGCGATGATCCCGGGGGCGATGATCGGGCTCGCCGCAGCGGCGCTGCTGAGGCAGGAACGGCAGGCCGCGTGGCTGGCTGCGTGTGGCGCCGTTGGTTTCGGCCTTGGCGGGCAGATGACTTACGGGCAGACGGTGGGCCTGTCGCTACAGCCGGAGACGTTCTGGTGGGCGATGCTCGGCTTCGCGTTGAAGGGCGGGGCGTGGGGACTGGGGGGAGGGGCGGTGCTCGGCGCGGGACTCCTGCGCGGGCGAGACGGATGGCATGACCGGCGCTTCCTCTGGGGGCTGGCAGGGATGCTTGCGGCGACCTGGGCGGGCTGGCGGCTGGTGAACGCGCCGAAGCTTGTGTATTTTTCCGATCCGCTGAACAAGCCGCGCGAGGAGGTCTGGGCGGGGCTGCTGGCCGGCGTGCTCGTGTTTCTGATCTGCGCCGCGCACGGGCCGCTGCTGCGCGTGGCATGGCGGTTCGCGCTGTGGGCGGGGGCAGGCGGCGCGCTGGGCTTCCCGTTGGGCGCGGCGCTCCAGGTATGGGGCCGAGGGCTGGAAGGCTGGCGCTGGCTGGACTGGTGGAAGGGCATGGAGTTCACCCTGGGGGCGCTGCTCGGGCTTGGTGTTGGCATCGCCGCGTGGCAGTCCCGGCGGGAGCTTGCGGGTGAGCCGGAGGAACCGCCGGAGGGGGAGGCGCCCCTGGCCGGATCGCTGCTGCTGGCAGCGGCGGTGGTGGTGGTGTGCATCGGCATCGACTACCGCGTGCCGCTGCGCTTCAATTACAGCCTCGGCGCAGCGGTGGTGCTGGCGGCGGCGCTGCGGTCTTGGTTGATCGCCAAGCATGCGGCGGTCACCACCACCGTGACAGCGTTTTTCCTGGATTTCGCCGAGAATACGCCGGGCGCCGCAGCGTGGATGGTAGTCATGGCCGCGGCGGTTCTGGTGGCCGTGTGGGTCTCACGGGAACAGGATTTGCGGATTCTGTTTCTGGGGCTGATGTGGAGCGCCGTGGCGGCGTCGCTGCTGAAGACATTCGTTCCGCCGACGCTGGCAAGCCCGGGCCACCTGCTCACAGAGGCCCTGTTCGCGGGCATGGCGGCGCTCTGCACGCTGTGGATCCGCGCTCTGCCGCAACGGGCGGATGAAGCGCCGGCTGCCCCGCCAGTGGCATCCTGAATAGCATGGAGGCGCAGCGGCGCTACGCGCGGTTTGCCTGGGCGGTTCTGGGCTGGAATTTCCTGGTGATCCTGTGGGGCGCGTTTGTGCGCGCCACGGGCTCGGGCGCGGGCTGCGGCAGCCACTGGCCGCTGTGCAATGGCGAGGTGATCCCGCCGTCGCCCACGGCTCAGACGATGATCGAGTTCACGCACCGCCTCACCAGCGGGCTGGCTCTGGCCGGGGTGATGGCCCTGGTCTGGTTCGCCCGCAGGCTGTGGCCGCGCGGGCACGCGGTGCGCCGCTGGGCGTGGACGTCGCTCGGCTTCATCGTCATTGAGGCGTTGCTCGGCGCGGGGCTGGTCTTGCTCGAATATGTCGAACGGAACGCCTCCGCCGGGCGGGCCATTTACCTGTGCGCGCATCTGACCAACACGTTCCTGCTGCTGGCGGCGCTGGCGGGCACGGCGTGGCACTCGATGACGGAGGATCGGTGGCGGTTCGGCTGCGTCTCCGGCTGGATGCGGGCGGCTCTGGCGGCGGTCCTGCTGGCCAGCATCACCGGCGCGGTCGCCGCGCTCGGCGATACCGTGTTCCCCTCTGTTTCGATGATGGAAGGGATCCGGCAAGAGTTTTCGGCGGCGAGTCCGGCCCTGCTGCGGCTGCGGCTGATGCATCCGGTGGTCAGCGTGGCGGCGGCTGTGGTGGTGCTGGCCGCCGCCTTTCGCGAGGTGCGCGGCCGATTTCAGAGGGCCATCACGGTCTGGCTGGCCGTCCAGCTCGCCGCTGGCGCGGTGAATGTGATCCTCCTGGCGCCGGTCTGGATGCAAATCCTGCACCTTGCCCTGGGAGCGTCGCTCTGGGTGCTGGTATTTTCCGCAACATTGCCGTCTCTTCGCTCCGGGCGCTGAGCGCCCTGCGCCAGCGTTGGCTTCATGAGACTGTTGCAAACCTGTCACAGGGTTTCTGATAGACTGTGGCCATGCTAGGGGTGCGCAGCGGTTTCAAAAACCGATGTGCGCGTTCACATTGTTAGTTTGACTTCAGGAAACCTGAACAAAGGAGACAACTGAATGATTCAGGCTCTTCGCAGCGTGACTGCCTTGCTCGCAGTTCTCATGCTGATCGGGCTGTGCGCGATGGCGCAGTCCGACAACGCCGCTATTTCAGGCATCGTCCGCGATCCCTCCGGCGCGGTCGTGGCCAACGCCAAGGTGACGATCAAGAACGAAGGCACAGGGTTCGAACGCCAGGCCACCACAAACGAATCGGGCCTGTACAACGTGCCCAACCTGCCTCCGGGCTATTACGAAGTGAAGGTCGAGGCGCCCGGGTTCAAGACCTTCGTCAAGACCCGCAACAAGCTCGACGCCGCGCTGCCCATCCAGGTGAACGCGGACCTCGCCGTCGGCCAGCTCACCGAGTCGGTGACAGTGGAAGCCAGCGCCGCCGTGTTGAACACGGAGACGGCTACTGTGGGCAAGACCGTCGAACAAACGCAGATCCAGAACCTCGCCCTCAACGGGCGCAACCCGCTCTTCCTGGCCATGCTGAAGCCCGGCGTACGCCGCGGTTCGCCGATGAACGGGCTGAGCTTCGCCATGGACTCCGGCGGCTTCACCATCAACGGCAGCCGGTCGCAGGACAGCGTGATCACTTTTGACGGCGCGGTCGCCATCCGCACGCGCGCCAACGGCACTTCCATCGGCAGCGTCGATCTGGACGCCATCCAGGAGGTCCAGGTGCTCACTGCCACCTACGCCGCCGAGTACGGGCGTTCTGGCGGCGGGCAGGTGCGCATGGTCACCAAGTCCGGCAGCAAGGAGTTCCACGGCACCTTCTTCGAATACTTCCGCAACAACAAGCTGGACGCCAATAGCTGGGCTCGCAACCGCAATGCGCAGACCAACTTCACGCCGCCGCTGAAGTACAACCAGTTCGGTTACAACCTCAACGGTCCGGTGATGATCCCGAAGGTGTTCAACGAGAACCGCGAAAAGCTGTTCTTCCTGTGGAGCCAGGAGTGGGTGAAGCGCCGCGTCGAGGACACCAGCTTCCAGCGCGTGCCCACGGCGCTGATGCGCGAAGGCGACTTCAGCGAACTGCTCCAGCCGAGCATCTTCTATGGCACCGCCCGCATCCTCAAGGATCCTGCCACGGGCGTGCCGTTCCCCGGCAACATCATCCCGAAGGCGCAGCAGAGCCCCAACGGAATGGCGTTCCTGCGCACCTATCCGCTACCCACGGGCGCCTATCAGGGCAACGCCAACTGGTTCAAGGTGCGCCCCGCGTGGCAGAACCAGCGCAAGGACACGCTGTCGCTCGACTACAACCCGTCCGCCAATCACTTCCTCAAATTCCGCCACAACAACTACGCCTTCACGGCGCTGGACAGCTTCCGCTCCGGTTTCGACTACGCCATTACGGACTGGTCCCGCCCGAACAAGACCGCCAGCCTCGGCCACACCTGGACCCTGAGCCCGACCATGATCAACGAGGCTCTGGTCACGGCGTCGGTCGACCGCGTTTACATCGGTGTGGACCGCACCGGCGAGCGTTACCTGCGCAGCCGCAGCGGGATCAATTACCCGTACATTTTCCCGGAGCGCAAAGAAATCTACGACAAAGTCCCGACCATCGTGATCCCCAACATTGGCACGGTGGACGGTGGCCCTTACCCCTCAAGCTCGACTGGCCCCATCTACCAGCTCGCCAACAATTTCACGATGATCAAGGGCAACCACACCTGGAAGTTCGGCGTGAGCTTCGAGCGCTCCGGTCAGAACGATTTCGACCAGATCAACGTCAGCGGCGTGCCCGGCGGCACCAACAACCAGAACGGGCGCTTCGTCTTTGACGACACCCGCCCGGGCGGCGCGCCCGGCACGGGCACCGGACTCGGCAATGCCGCAATGGGCCTGTTCTCGACCTACGCCGAAATTGGCCCCCGCAGCTTCACCCCGTACCGCAGCCACATGTTCGAGTTTTTCGGCCAGGACTCCTGGCGCGTCAACGCGAAACTGAAGCTGGAACTCGGCGCCCGCGGCACCTGGATGAACGGCTACTACAAGTCGCTCTGGGGCAACATCAGCGTGTTCCGTCCCGACAAGTACGATCCTGCCAAGGAAGCCGTGCTTGACCGCGCCACCGGCAACGTCCTTGCCGGCGACCGGTACAACGGCGTCGTGATCCCCGGCAAGAAGTTCCCGGATGCCGGCCGCGGCCGCGTTCCTGCCATCGACAGCGGCGAGTTCGACCGCCTGCTCGACGGCGGCAGCCCCTACCCGGCCAAGAGCCATCTTTATGTGGTGCCGCGCATCGGCCTGGCCTATCAGGCCAGCTCGAAGAACGTCTTCCGCGCCGGCCTCGGCGGCTTCGTCTCCCGCCCCGGCGTGTATGACAGCGTCTTTCTCGGCGGCAACCCGCCCTGGCAGCCGATGGTTTCGGTCACCAATGGCGTCGCTGACAACCCCGGCGCCGGCCCCAAGGTGGCCTTCCCGCAGTTCTTCATGACCATCGATCCTGTCTACCGCATTCCGCGCAGCTACAACTGGAACGTGAGTTACCAGCGGCAGTTGACGGGCGACACGACGGTGGAGGTCGCCTACATTGGTTCCACCGGCATGAACCTCTCCCGCGAGCGCGACCTGAACCAGTTGCCCACCGGCACCACCTTCCAACCCTGGGCCGCCGGCGCCAACGTCAACTGGCTGCGTCCCTACAAGGGCTTCGCCAACATCCCCATGCTCGAGCACTCCGGCCGCAGCGAATACAACGGCTTCCAGCTCGAGGTCAACCGCCGCTTTTCGAAGGGGCTGCTGTACAACTTCGCCTACACCTTCTCCAAGTTGATGGACAACAACTCCGGTCCCCGCGACGGGTTCATCGACGTTTTCAACCAGCAGCTCAACTGGGGCAAGTCGTCCAACGACACCCGCCACGTGGCCATTTCCAGCTTCGTGTGGGATATGCCCTTCTTCAACAACGCTCAGTCGCGTTTCGTCCGCACCGCTGTCGGCGGCTGGCAGGTGTCCGGCACCCTCCACTTCCAGACGGGCTCGCCCATTACCGTCGGCCGCACGGACGACTACCTGGGCATCGGCTCCAGCAACGGCAAGCCCTGGAACCTGAACGGCATGCCGAACCGCCCACAGAGGTTCGCGAACGTCAACGCCAGCGGCAACTACGCGGGCATCACCGATTACTGGTTCGAGCCCACCGTAAACGGCCAGCCCTGGGCCACCAAGCCGGCCAACGGCACCTACCCGAACCAGAACCGCAACTCCATCCCGTTCAACAACGTCGGCTTCCAGAACTGGAACATCACGCTGTTCAAGAGCTTCCGCTTCGCCGAGCGGCAGTTCCTCCAGTTCCGGGCCGAAGCGTTCAACTTCCCGAACCATCCGAACTGGGGCGGCGTCGATACCAACCCGACGTCGGCCACCTTCGGCATGGTCACCAGCAAGAGCAGCGAGCGCAACATGCAGTTGAGCCTGCGCTACAGCTTCTAGCTGGTTTCCGGCAATCTGAACCGCAGGGCCGGGACGCGCCTCCAATGGCCGTTCCGGCCCTGCGTGTTTTCCGGGACGCCAGGGCTTTGGATATGATGCGCGTGGAATGAGAAAAGCACTGTTCGTGTTGGTTTTCTCCGCCTGTGCCGCCCCGGCGCAGGACTGGACGCCCCTGTTTGATGGCCGGACCCTGAGCGGCTGGCGCGTGGAGGCCAGGCCCGCCGATGCCGCCAGAGAGTACTGGAAGGCGGCTGACGGTGTGATCGTCTGCGACTCGCGCGGGCGCGCGGACCACGACTACGTCTGGCTGATGACGGAGCGCGAATTCGACGACTTCGAGCTGAGGCTGGAAGTACGCAGCTTCCGCTCGAGCCCCGGCAATTCCGGCGTGCAGGTGCGCAGCCGTTACGACCGTGAGGCGCAGTGGCTGGACGGTCCGCAGGTGGACATCCATCCGCCCGCGCCCTGGCGCACCGGGTTGATCTATGACGAGACGCGCGGCTGGAAGCGCTGGATCCACCCCATGCTGCCGGACTGGAAGATCGGCCCCGAGCACGCACCCGTCAGGTGGGAGTGGCGCCACGCCGATGAGGGCAGCGGCTGGAACGAGATCCGGATTCTGTGCGAGGGCACCCGCATCCGCACCACCGTGAACGGCCATGTCATCACGGACCGCGACTTTGCGGGCATCCTCGACGATGAGCGCCACCGCACGCGCCGCGTGGGGCTGCGCGGCTGCATCGCTCTGCAACTGCACACGCGGGACGAGCTCTACATCCAGTTCCGCGACATCGCCGTGCGCGAACTGCGCGGGCGCTGAGCCGCTGCTACGGCAGCCGCGCGCTCTGGTGCGCCACCATCTGCCACTGTCCGCCGTTCTTCTTGAACACGTGCAGCAGCGCCAGATTCATCGGCGTCTCCTTGCCCTGCTGCAACGTGACAATCAACGCACGGCAGTTGGCGGTGGCGATGTCGGGCGTGAGCAGGCGCACCTTCAGTTCGCTGTACTCGACCTTGATATAACGGCTCGCTCCGGACTTGAGAGCGCCAATATAGCTGTCCCGGGAATCGACCTTGCCGTTGGAATGCGTGTAGACGAGGTCGGGCGCCAGGACTTTCTCGAGCAGCGCAAAGTCGTTTGTGGTGACGCCGCGAGCCCAGCCGCGCTCGGCCTCTTCCACGGCTTTCGCCTCGTCGGCGCCCCAGGCGGCCGCGGCGCAGAAAAACAAAACAGCCAGAATCCGTTTCATGCCATTCCTCCGGTCGGGTGGATTTCTTCTGCCAGCCGTTCTTCCATGTCGGCCAGAACGAAGCCGAGCACGGCGAGAGCGGCGATATGCTCCTGAAACTCGCGGCGGTCAATTTTGTCCAGCGTATCCGCTTCGGTGTGATGCCACTCGAAGTAACGCCGTCCGGTGGTGAGGTGGCCGATGCACGGCACGCCTTCGCGCATCAGCGGGCTGATGTCGGCGCCGCCACCGCCGCGGACCATCTCCACGGAGCCGAGCGGGCGCATCAACGCGGCGATCTCCTGCATGCGCGCCATCGCGTGATCCATGGAGGCGCCTGTGGGGTCCTGAATGGACAGGCCGAAGCCCCGCAGCTTCTCCGCGCCGCCGTCCATCTCGATGGCCGCCACGTGGCGGCGGACGGCATCGCCGGCCCATTCGCGGTAAGCGCGCCCGCCGCGCAGGCCGTTCTCTTCGTTCGTCCACAGGCAGATGCGCAGGGTGCGCAGCGGCCGCAGTCCGAGCGACTTCACAAGCTGCACCGCCTGCCATGTCGCCGCGCAACCGCTGGCGTCGTCCTGCGCGCCCTGGCCGACGTCCCAGGAATCGATGTGGCCGCCCATCACCACGATCTCTTCCGGACGCTCGCGCCCGGCGATCTCGCCAATGACGTTCGCCGATGCGGCGTCATCCAGCGTCCGCGCCGCCATCTGCAGCTTTACCACCACGCGCACGCCCTGCTTTTGCAGCCGCTCGATCATCATCGCGTCCTCGATGCTGATGGCAGCGGCAGGGATCCTCGGCGCATCGGCGGCGTAGTTTAACGAGCCGGTATGCGGCGTACGCAGCCCCGCCGGCGTGACGCTGCGCAGCAGCACGGCGCGGGCGCCCAGCCGCGCGGCGCGCGAAGCGCCCTGGCTTCGATAGGCCACCGTTTCGCGGTAGCCGCGCCACGGCTGGTTGTAAACGACCACCCTGCCGCGCACCGCCTCCGCGCCCCGCTTCTCGAGCTCCTCAAAATTCTCCACGCACACGGCTTCCGCAGTAATGCCCTCAGGCGGCGTGCCCACGCTGCCGCCCAGCCCGAGCATCGGCAGCCGCGCCTCGCGTGGCTCCAGCATCCACGCGGATTCCTCCCCGCGCACCCACACGGGCACCTGCACGGCGGGTGTAGCCACGTTTTCCAGCCCTTCCCGGCGCATTTCGGATGCGGCCCATTCAATCGCGCGTTCCAGCGCCTTCGAACCCGACAGCCGGGGGCCGATCCGGTCGCATAACCAGGCGAGCTTCGCCCAGCCGCCTTCGTCCGCCAGCGCCGCATCGATGATCCGCCGCGCCGCCTCCTGATATCCGGCCACCCGGGAAGCCCGCGCCCGGCGGCCCAGAAGCAGCGCCGGGGCGCCTCTTAGGAGATCACGTCTGTGCATCGTTTCCCTGAATTCTCTCATAGGCGTGCGCCGCCGCGCCGCGCGCGTGCATCCTAATTGTGTAGCCCATGCCGCACTACGACGCTTTTCTCCTGCTCAGCTTCGGCGGTCCGGAAAAGCCCGAAGACGTGATGCCGTTTCTCGAACGCGTGGCCCAGGGGCGCAATATCCCGCGCGCGCGCCTTGAGGAGGCCGCCAGGCATTACTACCATGTCGGCGGCCGCAGCCCGATCAACGATCAGTGCCGCGCGCTCATGGACGCCCTGCGGCCGCACCTCGATATGCCCATTTACTGGGGCAACCGCAACTGGCATCCCTTCGTCGAAGACACAATGCGTCAGATGACGAGGGACGGCGTGGAGCGGGCGCTCGTGTTTGTCACCTCGGCTTACAGCTCGTATTCCTCCTGCCGGCAGTATCTCGACGATCTTGAGCGGGCGCGCGCCGCCGCCGGTCCGCTCGCGCCGCGGTGCGACAAGATCCGCCACTTCCACAACCATCCCGGTTTTGTCGAAGTGAACGCGGAGCGGCTGCGGGAGCAGTTGGCGGTCTCGGGTCCGGCGCCCGTGCTCTTTACGGCGCACTCGATTCCGCTGGAGATGGCGCGCACTTCCCGCTACGTGGAGCAGCTCGAAGAAACGGCGCGCCTGGTGGCCCAGGCGGCGGGCATTCCTGAATACCGCCTTGTCTACCAGAGCCGCAGCGGGCCTCCGCAGCAGCCGTGGCTCGGTCCGGACATCCTGGAGGCGCTCGACGACGCCCGCGCCAGCGGCGCCGAGCGGGTGGTGGTCGCGCCCATCGGATTCACCAGCGACCACATGGAGGTTCTCTACGATCTGGACTATGAAGCGGCGCGGCATTCGGAACAGATCGGGCTGAGAATGTTCCGGGCCGGCACAGCCGGCACGCACCCGCGTTTCATCCGCATGATTCTGGAACTCGTGGAAGAGCGCCGCCGGGACGCGGAGTGGGCCGAACCCTGCCACCAGCTCTGCTGCCCCGCTCCGCTCCGTGTGCCGCCGCCGCAGGCCGCGCCGCCGGCCGTGCCCTGAGGCCCGCTCAGGAGCGGGCCCGGCGCTGTCCCGCCTGCCGGACCTCTTCCTGCCGGATCTCGCGCAGCAGTTGCTGCGATTCATCGAGAATGCCGTGGCATGCCTGCCGCAGCAGCACCAGCACTTCCGCGAAGGCAGGATGGCGGAGCGAATAGAAAACCTGATTGCCCTCCTTGCGGCTGACCACCACGCGGCGCGCGCGCAGCACGGCCAGATGCTGGCTGGCGTTGGCCTGCTCGATTCCCAGGCGCTCGATGATCTGCCCCGCGGAAAGCTCGCCGCGCTGCAACTCTTCGACAATGGCGATGCGGGTCGGATGGCCGAGCGCCTGGAGAATTTCCGCCTTGAGTTTCCGCAGTGTGTCCGCCACTTCCGCCCTCCTCATGTGGCCTGCTTTGCCGCCGGCCGGATCGCCTCCAGCCCCGGCGCCAGACGCCCCACGGCCAGCAGGATTCCGTGGAGCAGGCTCTCCGGGCGCGGAGGGCAGCCCGGCACGTACACATCCACCGGAACGACCTCGTCCACGGCGCCGCGCACCGCGTAGTTCCGGCCGAAAATGCCGCCGCTGATGCCGCAGGCGCCCGCTGCCACCACGACTTTCGGGTCTGGCGTGGCACGCCATGTCTTCAGCAGCGCCAGTTCCAGGTTGCGCGTCACCGGTCCGGTCACCAGCAGCATGTCAGCGTGCCGGGGCGAGGCGACGAAATGGATGCCGAACCGTTCGATGTCGTAGAGCGGATTGTTGAGAGCGTGAATTTCCACCTCGCAGCCGTTGCAGGAACCGGCATCGACTTCGCGGATGGCCAGGCTGCGGCCGAGGATTTTATGTGCGGCCCGGCGGATGGCCGCACCGGTGCGCTCGACGGAGCCGGTGGATGCGCCGCGCACAGGGCCTTCCAGCAGCCGCGTCTGGACGCCTCCGGAATCGATTTCATATTGCGCGGAGAGGAGCAGGTCTTCCCGGCGCAGCGCCGGCGGCTCGAGTTCGCGCGCCATGCGCACCGCCCCTTCAGGGCACGCTTCCGCGCATTCCCCGCAGAAGATGCAGAGGCCGTAATCGACTTTCACCTGCCGGGACGCGTCCGAATCCAGCACGGTGATGGCCCCGGTAGGGCAGGCGGCTGCGGCCGGCCGGGCGTCGCGCCAGGCGGCGAAGTCGAAACGGGGGGCGCCGCGCCACGCGGGCGGGGGATTGAACGAGCCGATCGGGTCGCCGATGGTGACGAGCCCCGTGCCCAGAGATTTGCGGAGTATCTTCAGCATAAATCACCGGTCCGTGCCCGAATAGGAGAGGTTAAAGCTTTTGTTGATGACCGGGAAATCCGGAATGATATTGCCCTGAATCGCCTCCACCATGGCAGGCCAATTGTTGAGCGACGGATCCTTGATCCGGCAGCGGTCGAGGCGTCCGTTTTCGCCCACCCGGATCCAGTGCAGAATTTCGCCGCGCCAGCCTTCGACGGCGGAAAGTGCAGTTGCGCCGGGAGCGATATCCGGCAGAGGCGACGAAGCCGGCCCCTCCGGCAACTCCGCGGCCGCGGCCCGGATCAGCGCCAGCGATTCCAGAACCTCCTCCGCGCGGATTCGCATCCGGTGCAGGACATCGCCCTCGGAGAAGACGGGGACGCGCGGCTGGAACTGCCAGTATCCGTCGTGGGGATGGTCCCTGCGCACATCAAGATCCTGGCCCGAGGCTCGCCCCGCCACGCCGACGATGCCCAGGTCGCGCGCCTTGGCTGGCGGCAGAGTGCCGGTCGTCTCCAGCCGGTCCCTGGTCGAGTCCGAGTCCTCGATCAGACGCACGAGGCTGCGGAACTCGCTCTCGAAGGAGGCGAGCTTTTCCAGGAACGGCGGCAGCCGGCGCGTCTCGATCGGACGCCGCAGGCCGCCGGGCTGGAGGAGGCCCCGCAGCAGGCGGCTGCCGGCGAGCTCCTCGTTCAGGCGCAGCATCTGCTCCCTGAGCCGCGTGGCATGAGAGTTGGCGATGACGAAGCCCACGTCCGTGGCGATGGCGCCGATGTCGGCTGTGTGGTTGTAAATGCGTTCCAGTTCGAGCAGGATCACCCGTCCGATGCGTGCGTGCGGGGGAGCCTCCACGCCGGCGGCGCGCTCCAGAGCCAGGCAATACGCGAGGCCATGGCCGAAACTGGTGTCTCCGGAAATGCTCTCGGCGAGGTAAATCCCTTTCCTGAAGGGTAGGGACTCGAGCCGTTTTTCTACGCCTTTATGCGTGTAAAAGAGGCGTAGCTGGAGGTAAATCACCGGCTCGCCAGCCACGGCGAAATGGAAATGGCCCGGCTCTATGATGCCGGCGTGCACGGGACCCACCGGGACGTAGAGAACGCCTTCGCCGATCGTCTGGCGGAAGACGTGCGGATCGCCTTCGAGCTGGGGCAGCACCGTCTCGATGGGAAAATCCTTGCGCAACGGGTGCACGGCGGGCCAGTGGTCGTGGAGAGCGACGCGGCGCGGGTTGGGGTGTCCTTCCGCTTGCAGTCCGAACCAGTCCTGGATCTCGCGCTCCATCCAGTTGGCGGCCGGGGTCTGCACGGAGACGGAAGGGAAACGGGGCTGTTCCGGCGGAATTCGGTAGCGGATGACAAGATAACGCTGGTCGTCCGTGTGTTCGACCACGTCGTAGAGATAGTAGGCACCCTCCGCTGCGCGGCGGTCTTCGGCGAAGACCGAGGCGAAACGGCACCCTTTCCCCAGCAGCGCCCCGGCAAGTTCCTGCCTGCCGGAGGCGTCTTCCACGAACACACGGACTTCAGCGGGCGTCTTCTCGCACGGGGCGGCAGCCAGCGCGCGCACGTCCGCGAGCAGCGCATCGAAAGCGGAGGATCCGGGCCGGCTCATGATTGCACCTCCAGCAGGCTGGCGGCCTGCGTTATCAGGGACGAAAGCGCGGAGGGCATCCAGAACGCCAGCGCCAGCAGCAGCATGGCCAGCACGCCGAGCGGATACACGGTCCAGCGGTTCCGGTCCCCGGGGGGAAGATCGGGAGCCGGGCCCAACAGCAACCGCGCCGCGTGCGCGAACATTCCTGAGAAGATGAGAACCAGCAGGATCACGGCGACGACTGAAGCCCAGGAGTGGCCTTGAGCGAAACCTGCGCGCAGCACCGTGAACTCGCTCAGGAACAGCGGAAACGGAGGCGTGCCCGTGACAGCCAGCACGGCGGCGAAGAGAGCTGCTCCGCTGACTGGAAGAACATGAATCAGTCCACCGGCCGTGTTTCTGAGCGAATCGTCGCCCGTGTGCTGCTGCGTGTTGCCGGCGGAGAAGAACAGCAGCGGCTTGGCCAGTGTGTGAAAGGTCATGTGCAGAACGGCGCCCAGCGAGCCCAGCGGCCCGCCAAAGCCGAGGCTCAGCGTGATGATGCCGCAATGATCGATGGAAGAATACGCAAGCAGACGCCGGTAGGACTTCTGAACAAGGATGAACGGCGTGGCGACGGCGATCGAGAGCAGGCCGAACAGCACCAGCAGCTTCGACGGCATGGCCGGCCCGGTGGCGCGAGCCGAGAGCAGAAAGAAGCGGCCCAGGCCATACAGCGCGCAGTTCAGCATCGCCGTCGCCATCATCGCCGCCGCGGGCACAGGGGCCTCGCTGTAGGCGTCCGGCTTCCAGGTGTGCATCGGGGCCAGGCCCGCCTTGGTTCCATAGCCAAGCAGAATCAGGACGAAAGCCAGCCGCATCACCAGCGGATTGAAGCTGGGTGCGGCGGCGAACAGGAACGGCCAGTTCAGCGCCTCCCAGGTCTCCATGCCCGTGCCTTCGAAGGCGGCGTAGTAGGTCAGAATCGTTCCGAATAGCGCCATCGACAGGCCGACGCCGCCCAAAATTGCGTACTTCCACGCGGCTTCCAGAGAGGTGGGCTTTCCGTAAAAAGCCACCAGGAACACCGACGCCAGCGTCGCGCCTTCCAGCGCCACCCACATGATCCCAAGGTTGCCGGTGAGTGAAACGGCCAGCAGCGTGAATGCGAAAAGATGCGAGAGCGTGTAATAGAGCCGGAGATCCCGCAGACTGAGATGCGCAGGCGGAGCCGCCGGTTGCGGCCCGCGCAGGTAGCCCACGGTGTAAGGGGCCGAGACAGCCCATACCAGCGCCGTCAGCAGTGTCACCAGCGCCGAGAGGGCGTCCGCATACAGGAATCCGTTCAGGAAACTCAACGGCCCGCGGCTGAGCACCTCCGCCGCCAGAAACACGGACGCGGCCAGCACGGCGCCTGCGCCGGTGCAATAGATCAGCTCGACCCACGCGCGCCGCCGCGCCGCGAACGTCGCCGCCGCGCCGGCCAGGGGGACCGCGAGAATCCATGCAAGAGCCATCGGTTCCCTCTCAACCCCGCAGCCGGCTCAGCCGGGTCACGTCCATCGAATCGAAGGCCTCGCGAATCCTGCCCACCAGGATTGTCAGCACGAGCACCGCTACCAGAACGTCGAAGAAGACGCCCAGTTCCACGATCAGGGGCATGCCATAGGTCAGCGAGATCGCTGCCAGAAAGAGCCCGTTTTCCAGCGACAGCAGCGCCAGCACCTGCGACAGCGCCTTGCGGCGGTTCGCCATCAGAAAGAATCCGATCAGGAACAGCGCCACCGCGACGGGCAGAGTATTGTGGCCCAGCGACGAGGGGCTGCCATAACTCATCCCCTGCTGGAGCGGCTCCGCCACCACGTAAGCCAGCAGCGTGAGCATGCCGGAGATCACAACCGAGACCGGCACGTTCAGCAGCGGCTTCATCTCGTGCTCGATGCCGATCTGCTCCACCAGCCGTAGAAGGATCGCGGGAAGCAGCAGGGACTTCAGCAGAAAGGTGAGCACGGCCGCCAGATAAATGTGGCCGGCTCCCGTGAACCAGGCGATCGTGCCCGCGATGGCGGCCAGAAGCAACGATTGCAGGGCGAAGACGTAGATGTTGGAGACCAGGGATCTCTGGGCGACCAGCGTGATCTGAAGCACGAGCACAATGGCCGCCATCAGAGTGATCATGGTCTGCCCGAACATCGGATCGGATAGCAGTGGCATGGAATTCTTCCTAGCGGCCTCCAAAGAGAAACGTGGAAATCAGCGCCAGCGCGCCGAGTACGAATGCCACCGACAGCAGTTCGGGAACGCGGAACAGGCGCATCTTGGCGTTCGTCGTCTCCACCAGCACCACGGCCGCGGCCAGCAGGAGCAGCTTCAGCAGATAAAGAGCGGCAGCGGAAAGAATCGCCGGCACGCCCGGCGCCGAAGCCAGCGTAAAGGGGAAAAAGAGGTTGGCCAGCAGCGTCAGCAGTACCAGTTGCTTGATCGACGCGCTCCACTCGATCAGAGCGAGCCACGGGCCGGAGTATTCGAGGATCATCGCCTCATGGATCATGGTGAGTTCAAGGTGCGTGGCGGGATTGTCCACCGGGATGCGGCCGGTCTCGGCCAGAAGCACGATGAACAGGGCCGCGAACGCGAGCATCTGCGAGGGCGCCAGAAAGCGCCAGCTCTGCCCGATGGCCGCCTGCGCCATGCGCGAAGGATCGGTCGTGCCGGCCGTCAGTGAAACCGTGAAGAGAGCCAGCATCAGCGCAGGCTCGGCCAGCGCCGCGATCGTCATCTCCCGGCTCGAGCCCATTCCGCCGAACGAACTGCCCGTGTCGAGCGCGGCCAGCGCCAGAAAGAAGCGGCCCAGTCCGAGCAGGTACACCAGCGCGAGCACGCCGCCGAACTGGCTGAGCGGCGCGGCGGCGAAAACCGTGGGCGCCAGCAGGCCCGCCAGCAGCGTCGTCGCGAAGAGAACAAAAGGCGCCGCCGCAAACACCGGTGATGCGGTCTCAGGGATCACCATGCCCTTGCGCAGCAGCCTGGCAAGATCGCGGTATGGTTGCAGCGGGGAGGGACCGCGGCGGGTTTGCAGCCGCGCCTTGGCGGTCCGGATCAGCCCCGACACCAGCGGGCCCAGCAGCAGAAGCAGCAGCGCCTGGAGCGCGGCGTTGAGAGCGGAACTGATCATGATCTCACCCCGAACAGCAGCAGCAGAATGAGCGTCACGAAGATGTAGGCCAGATAAGCATGGATGCTGCCGGCCTGAATCTGCCGGGTCCGGAGCGCCACGCGCAACAGGAACTCCTGCGCCGCCGTGTGCAGCGATGCGCCGGGCGCGGGGCGGATCTCCGACTCAAACCGGATCTCGCTGGGAAAATACGGAGAGGCTTCGAACCGCGGCTGAATCTCCCGCCTGGGTCGGAAGATCACGCTGAAGATCATGCGGATCGACTTGGAGAAAGCCGTGGCCGTGTATTCGTTCGACGCGCTCAGACCAGGCAGCCCGCAGTCCCACACTGGCCCAACGGCCGTGTTGACGCGCCGGCGCCGCACCATCCACAGGATCCACGGCGCCAGCCCGAACGCCGCCAGCAACAGGCCGAGCGCCAGCGGAGAAGCGGCTCCCGTGCGCGGCGGCGGCGCCTGGATGGAAACCGTGGCAAGCGACACCGTGGCCAGCGAAACCCGCGTTTTCAGGAACTGCATCGTCACGCCGTCGAAGACTTGCAGGAACCACGGGGCGCCCAGCCCCAGCAGGATGCAGGCCAGCGCGAGCCAGGCCATGCCCGTGCGCATCGAAGGCGCGCATTCGCCCGCCTTGCGGGCGTGTTCCGACCGGGGCAACGCCAGAAACGTGATGCCGTACGCTTTGACGAAGCACGCCGCCGCCAGGGCAGCCGTCAGCGCCAACATGGCTCCGGCGGCCGGGAAGGCCACCCGCGCCACCTCGGCCGTGGTTCCGAAGCCGGCCAGCATTGCCTGGTAGGTCATCCATTCGCTGACGAATCCGTTCAAAGGCGGGAGCCCGGAGATGGCGACAGATCCAACCAGGAAGTAAAGCGCCGTCCGCGGCATCCGGCGGATCAGGCCGCCCATCTCTTCCATGTTCCTTGTGCCCGTCTCATGAACCACCGCGCCGGCGCCCAGAAAAAGCAGCCCTTTGAACAGCGCGTGGTTCAGCGTGTGGAAGAGTCCGGCCGTCAGGGCCAGTGCGGCCAGCTTCGGGTAGCCATAGGAGCGCAGCAGCATGCCGCCGCCGAAACCCATCAGGATGATGCCGATGTTCTCGATGCTATGGAAAGCGAGCAGCCGCTTCAGGTCGTGTTCCATCAGCGCGTAGAGCACGCCGAGCAGGCCGGAGATGACTCCGGCGGCGAGCACCACCATGCCGGCCCAGGGAGGCAGCGCGCCGTAAAAGTCGAAGCAGACGCGCGCAATGCCGTAGATGCCGGTCTTGATCACGATGCCGGACAGCAGCGAGGAGACGTTGCTCGGCGCGACCGGGTGGGCGGCAGGCAGCCAGGCATGAAGGGGGATCACGCCCGCCTTGACGCCGAAGCCGAAAAACAGCAGGAGGAATGCGGCGGCCGAAACAGCGCCCGGCATGGTGCCGCCCGCGCCGGAAAGGCGGTCAAAATCCAGCGAGCCGGCAAAGACGCCCAGCATCAGCAGGCCGATGTAGATCATGCCCGCGCCTGCCCGCGACATCACCAGGAACATCCAGCCGCCGTGGCGTGTCTCTTCCAGCTCGTGCGAGGCGGTGATCAGGAAATAGCTGGCGGCCACGCCTGCTTCCCAGGCGACCAGAAACAGCACCACATGATTGGCCGTGAAGATCAGCATGAGAGCCGCCAGCAGCAGATTGAACAGTCCGCTCCGCAGCACCGGGCTTTGCCCGTACGCGCCGTGCCGGATGTAGCCCAGGCTGTACACCGACACCGGCAATGCCAGCGCAGCCAGAGTCAGAAGGAAAAACGCCGACAGCGGGTCCAGCCGGACCGAGACGGAGAAGCCGGCGGCCGATGCCGGTGTGGCCCAGCGCCAGGGTTCGGCCAATGCCAGCGCCGAGGCGCCGGCGGCGGCCGCCGCCGCGGAGCCGGCCAGGGCGAAGGCGTGAACAATGCCTGCCAGCCGCAGGCTCGCCCCGCGCCAAATGTGGAGCGCGAGGCTGAGAAGCCAGCCGGAGAGAAAGAGGCACAGGGCCAGGAAGAAGGCCGTGGGAGCGGTTTGGGCGGGATCCATGGAGGATCAGTTCTCAAGTATATTCTATATATCGAATATTCAGCACGTCAACTAGGCCTCCCCCTGCGCCGCGCAGGCGCCTCCCGCCTTTCTCAGCTCCTTCTCCGTCCGTCGCGCCGCCGGCGGGAACCTGCGACAATGAAGTCACCCATGTCACAAGCCTTCCGCGTCAAGTTTGAAACAAGCAAGGGCGATTTTGTCGTCCAGGTGAATCCCGAGTGGGCGCCTCTCGGCGCCGCGCAGTTCCGTTCGCTGGTCGAGGCGGGCTTCTACGATGGAGCCAAGTTTTTCCGCGTCGTTCCCAATTTTGTCGTGCAGTTCGGTCTGGCGGCGGATCCGGCGGTGACAGCGAAGCTGGGGTCGAACCCGATCCCGGACGACCCGGTGAAGGAATCGAACCGCCGCGGGCGGCTTACCTTCGCCACCGCGGGGCCCAACACGCGCACGACGCAGCTCTTCATCAACCTCGGCGACAACACCTTCCTGGACCGGCAGGGATTTGCGCCGTTCGCCGAAGTGGTGGAAGGCATGGACGTGGTGGACTCGATCTATGCCGGATACGGGGAGCAGCCGCATCAGGGGCAGATCCGCGCGCAAGGCAACCGGTACCTGGAAGCGAATTTTCCCCTGCTGGATGGGATAGTCAAAGCCTCCATCGCCGAGTGACACGCCGGGCGCGGGCGTCCCAATGAGACGCGCCTGCCAGTGCGGCCAGGTTCGGTGCCGCCCATGACGGCCGCGCGGTCATGGTTCGGTGCCGCGCATGAAGGCCGCTTCAGCGGCCGGAATAAGCGGCCCCGGGGCGGCGGTGCGAGCCGTGCCGCTGACCGCTCCTTTCGCGGGCCTGCGGCCCGCTCCAGTCGCGGCACGGAACACGGTCTCGGCCCGCTCCAGCCGCGTTGCTTTTCGAGACACTGCCCCACTTCACCCCGCGCGCCGTTCCCCACTTTCGTGCGCGCCGCCGACGGCGGCACGGGTGACAACTGTCCCCTTTCTTACTGGTCTTTGCGCTGGTAGGGTTCCTGGAGGTACTTGGCGGCTTCTTCGAGGGCGCCCTGGGTGTTGTCCTTGGTGCGCAAGGCCTGCTGATATTCGTTGCGGGCGCGCTCGCGCTGCTGGGTGATGTCGAAGATCTTGCCCAGATTGATGTGGCTCCAGACGACGGTCCAGGCGGGCTCCTGGTCGCCGTTGAGGGCCTCGCGGAAGGAGTTGGCGGCGCTCTGATAGTTGCCCATGAGGAAGAAGACCTCGCCAACGCGGTAGTGGGCCAGCGAACTGATGGAGTTGACCTCAAGCGCCTTCTGATATTCCTTCAGCGCGTCGTTGTACTGGCCGATTTCGGCGAACTGTTCGCCGCGGCGGATCGCCACCGCCACGCGCATCTCACGGCTGAAGCGCAGCACGCGCCCGTTGGGATCAATGATGACCTTCTTCGGCTTGCCGAAAGTGTCGACCGAGAAATCGGTGGAGGGGCCGACGACGATGACGCGCGTAAATTCGGGATTGCCTTCGGTGTCGATGCGGAGCTCGACGGGCATGCGGAAGGTGTCGAGATCCTGGGCGATCGTGCCCATGACGCGGAAGCCCTTCTGCGTGCGGTAGATCGTGTACTTCAGGCTGAATTCGGGGGCGTCGGTGGACTCAAGCCACTGGATGAAGAAGCCCTGGAGGTTTTCTCCGCTGACCTCTTCAGCGAGCTTGCGGACATCGTCGGTGCCGATAGAGCGGTTGGCGAAGCGGTCCGTGGCGGCTTTGAGAAACTTACGGAACGGCTCCTCGCCGATGACCCAGCGGAGCATGTGATACACGGTGGCGCCTTTGCTGCCAGTGATGGCGAAGAACTCAGGGCTGTAGTCTTCGAAGCGGGCTGCCTGGCGGACGGGGGCATCGGTGACGGTGAGCGCGTCGACGTACAGGTCGCGGATTTCGGGTTCGATGGCCTGGGCGCCGTTGACGTGCTCGAGGTAGAGGATCTCCGCATACCGCGCCATGCCGTTGGTGATCCAGATGTGGTTGCGGTTGGAGGGCGAGAAGAGTCCTCCATACCACTGCCGGGCGATCTGGTTGGCCAGCAGCCGCTGGTTCGGCTTGCCCGAGGCGGCCGAGGAGGAGATGAACAGCAGGCCCGGAGCGGAGTATCCGTTCGGCGCGCCCTCGCCGGTTTCCACGATCGACAGATTGCGGTAAGGCGGCACGCCGAAGGTGTCGGAGAGGAACGCCATCACTTTGCCGGTCTCCTCGCCCCATGCCTGGGCCTGCGCGGCGTTGGCGGCGCGGAACCAGATTTCGCTGGTGCTGCCCTCGGATTGGACGCGGCGCGGATCTCCCTGCACGAGCGCAAGGCTCCCGTAGAAGCCCGGGGACGTGGAGCGGAAGGTGACCGCCTGGCCGCCCTCGGACGGCAAAGCGATGCCGCTCGAGACGGCCCGGAAGCCGGCGGGCGCGCGAACGATCAGCTCCATCTGATAACGGTCGGTCGTGTAGCCGCTCAACGGGAACCACCGGCCGGGATAGAGCAGCCAGGCGTGATCGGACTTGATGGCTGCGAAGGTGATGCCGTAAACGGGAGACTCTTCCTCGCCGCCGAGACGGCCGCTGATCTGAAACGTGACCGTGACGGGCTTGCCGCGTTCGAGCGGCTGCGGGAAGTAGACTTCCACGGTGTGCTCATTGAAGCGGCGGCTGGTCTGGAGAGCCTCCCCGCCGGGACCGGCGGCGGCGATGATGTTGAGCGAGTTGTGCAGCTCGAAGGCAACGGTCTGGACCCGGTCTTCCGCAGGCGTGAAAGTGACGGCGGTGCGCTGGCTCAGGGTCTGCTGCGAGGGTTCGACATTCAGCTCGATGCGGTAACTGTCGACATCGATGGCGCCGCGGCGCGGCTGGGCGGCAGCGGCAAGTACAATCGCCGACGCAAGGATCAGAGAACAGGGCAAGGAACGGCCCGTCATGCGGTCACCTCACGATTCAGGAACGCGGCGATGCGCGCCGCGGAGACTTCATAGGGATCGCGGTCAGTGGCGAGGGCGCGGCGCACGCTGTCGAGCGCAAGGCGCATCTGGAGGCGCGTCTCCTCGCTGGCCAGCAGGCGGAGCGCTTCGGACGCGAGGCGTTCTCCGGTGCAATCGTTCTGGATGAGTTCCGGCGCCACTTCGCGGCCCGCGGCCAGGTTGACGATGGAGAAAAACGGGACGCGGACGAGCGGCCGGCCGATGCGCCAGGTGAGCGGGTGGACGCGATAGAAGATGACCATGGGCGAGCCGAGCAGGGCGGCCTCGGTGGTGACCGTGCCGCTGGCGGCCAGCGTCAGATCAGCGTGTGCCATGGCGTCCCAGGTCTCTCCCTCACAATATCGGACTGCGCCCGCCCCACACAGGGGTTCAAAGAATCCCTGTCCGAACCTCTCCGCGCTGCCGGCCGGAGCAGCCAGCAGAAACGTGCAGGCGCGGGCCGCGGAGATACGCTCGACAGCTTCGCGCAGCACGGGCAGGTGGCGGGCGACTTCGCCGCGGCGGCTGCCCGGGCAGAGAGTCACCAGCGGTCGGCCGGCCGGAATCCGGTGGCGGGAGAAGAACTCATTCCGCGCAAGCGACGGCCGGACCACACGCGCCAGGGGGTGGCCGATGTAGTGCGCGTTGACGCCGCGGGAGCGGAAGAAATCCTCCTCGAATGGGAAGATGCAGTGGAGTTCGGTCACGTTTCGGCGGAGTTGGCGGACGCGGCCTTCGCGCCATGCCCAGGCCTGCGGGGCGACTAGATGGAAAACGGGGATGCCGAAGCGGCGCAGGCTTGCGGCGACGCGCAGATGGAAGGCGGCGCTGTCGGCAAGCAGGGCGGCGGCGGGGCGTTCGGCGCGTGCGGCGGCGGCGAGGCGGCTGTACTCGCGCCAGATGGCGGGGAGATGGCCGATGACCTCGACGAGGCCGACGACGGAGAGGGCGGATTGATCGGCCACGGGGCGGACGCCGGCTGCCAGCATCTCATCGCCAGGGCAGCCGAAGAAGTCCGCGTCCGGCAGAAGGCGCGCCAGGGCGCGCACGACGCCGGCGGCATAGCGGTCTCCAGACGGTTCGCCCGCCGAAACAAGGATCTTCACGCCAGATACCAGTCTGCCACGGCATGCGGGCGCAGTGATGGACGGCGCATGGCTCTGGTATGCTGAAAACACAGGGATTGATGTCGTTGCCCACCCTTCCTTCGCGCCTTCAGGTGGCGCAATTCGCGGACCATTTTCGCAACGAAATGGTGCCGCTGGGAAACCGGATCCAGTATTTCGCGGCGGCAGTTCCTCTCAGCGAGGAGGACCGGCGGGAACTGCTGGAAGAGCCGGTGGCGGCGTTGCCGCCGGCGATTGCGGCGCTGCTGCCGGAGATGCGGATCCTGCTGGTGCCGTACCTGTGCAGAACGCGGGCGCCCCGGCGCCGCGAGGGCGAGGAGACTTTCATTTCCACCGAACCGCCGGACAGCCGCGAGCAGGTACAGTCGAGCACGACGATGGCGCGCGACGGGGCGGTGCTGGCGTTTGCTGTGAAAGGCGCCGATGTCGCCGATCATCACTACCGCTTTTACCGCGCGATCGCCGAGCTGGCGGCAGGCTCTCTGCCGGGGGGAGCGCCGCCGGAATATGCGGCGCTGCTGGAGGCGGAGCTGAAGGCGGGCGTGCACGGGGAAGTGGATGAGCGGTCGTGGCTGCTGAAGAACGAGCTGACGCGGCGGGACCGCAATTTCAGCCGGCCGACGGAACGGCTGAAGCAATACATCCGGCAGAGCTTCATCGATACGCTGACGCTGTACCTGCACGGCATCTGCTGCGATATCGACGTGGAGCCGGGGCCGCGGCAGATCCCCTCGAACTGGCTGAGGAAGCGGCTGCTCCTGCTGAAAACGCTGTTCCCACCGCCGCCAAATTACGCAGTTTTCCCCGAAGACCTGTAATCTGCAGCCGGCCTGTTGGAGGCAAAATTTCATTGAATTCTATGAAAAATGGCCTGAAAATCGGTTTCGTCAGCCTGGGCTGTCCCAAGAACCTGGTGGACACTGAAGTGATGATGGGGACGCTCGCCAGGCGCGGACACACGCTGACGGCGGACCCGCAGGAGGCCGACGCCATTGTCGTCAATACATGCTCCTTTATCGGCCCGGCGAAGCAGGAATCGGTGGACGCCATTCTGGAAATGGCGGAATTCAAGAAAAAAGGACAGGCGAAAAGGCTGATCGTGGCGGGCTGCCTCGTGGAGCACTACCGCGGCGACATCCGGGAGGAGATTCCGGAAGTGGATGCGGTGGTGGGCACGAACGAGATCGAGCGGATCGCGGATGTCTGCGAGGGGCTGGAAGCCGGCGGCGCGGATGCGGCGCCTTACCTGTACCACCACCTGACGCCGCGGGTGCTGGCGACGCCGCGCCATTACGCTTATATCAAGATCAACGAGGGCTGCGACCACCCGTGCACGTTCTGCGTGATTCCGCAGTTCCGGGGGCGGTTCCGCAGCCGGCGTCCGGAGAGCGTCGTGGCGGAGGCGCGGGCGCTGCTCGGGCAGGGGGTGCGGGAGATCAACCTGATCGGGCAGGACACGACTGCGTACGGTGAGGATCTGGGGCTGAAGGACGGCCTGGCGTCGCTGCTCGGGCAGTTGGCGCAGATCGAAGCGCCCGGGGGAAAATGGATCCGGTTCCTGTACTGCTACCCGAACCGGATCACGACGCGGCTGCTTGAGACGCTGGCGGAGCACGAGGCGCTGGTGAAGTATATCGACATGCCTTTGCAGCATGCCTCGGCAAGAATTCTGAAGCGGATGAAGCGGGGCGCATCAGGGGAAATTTTCCTGCGCTTGCTGGAAAAAATCCGGCGCGCGGTGCCGGGCGTGGCGGTGCGGACGTCGATGATTGTGGGATTTCCGGGTGAAACAGAGCAGGATTTCGAAGAATTGTGCCAGTTTGTGGAGGCGGCGCAATTCGACAGGCTGGGCGTATTCAGTTACTCGGACGAAGAAACCAGCCAGAGTTATCATCTCGACGGGAAGGTGGACCGGCGGACGGCGTACAACCGCAGGCGGCGGCTGATGGCGTTGCAGAGGAAGATATCGAGGCGGCGCAACCGGGAACTTGTGGGGCGCGAGTTTCCTGTGCTGATCGAAGGGCCGTCGGCCGACAGCGGGCTGGTGTGGCAGGCGCGGCTCAGGTCGCAGGCACCAGATATCGACGGAGTGTGCTACGTGGCCGATCCCGGGCCGCAGGCCCCGCAGCCAGGCCAGTTCCGCCGGATGCGGATCCGCAAGGCGTACGATTATGATCTCGTGGGAGACCTGACGGACGAGGCTCCGGCCGCCCCGCCCCCAGCGCCGCCGGGTCCGTTCCGCATCATTCACGGCGCGGCCGGCAGGCCGCACGCGCACCAATGACGCTCAAGTTGAGATGCCCGATTTGCCGGAAAGAGGTGCCGTTCGGGGCGCCGGAGATGCCGTTTTGCAGCGAGCGTTGCCGGTTGATCGATCTGGGCAAATGGGCCGATGAAGAGTACCGGATTCCGGTCGAGCCGGCGCCGGCGGCCGAGGAAAAGCGCGAGGAGGAGGATGAAGAGTAAAGCGGCGCTGGCGGTGGCGACGTGGTTCGGCTGCGGGTACTGGCCGCTGGGGCCTGGGACGGCGGGCTCGCTGGGGGCGCTGGCGGCGGCGTGGGCGTTGCAACGGTGGCTGGGCTATTCGATGGGTTGGCATGCGGCGCTGGCGGCCGTGTTGCTGCTGCCGGCCGTCTGGGCGGCGGGGGAGGTGGCGCGGCGGCAGGGCGTGGAAGACCCGGGGATGGTCGTGATCGATGAGGTGGTGGGGCAGTGGATCGCGCTCGCCGGTGCGGGAGCGTTCACGTGGGCCGAGGGAGCGGCGGCGTTCGTGCTGTTCCGGCTGTTCGACATTTTCAAGCCGTGGCCGGTGCGGGCGGCCGAGAGGTTGCCCGGCGGGTGGGGCATCGTAGCCGATGACGTGCTGGCCGGGCTTTACGCAGCGCTCGCGCTTGGTGCGGGGCGTGCGCTGGCGGCAAACATGTTTCAATCGTAAGAGGAAGCCGGAGACGGGATGCCTTCCATGAGGAACTCAACAAACAAGCCGGTGATCGAATCCGTGACGCCGCCGGCTGCGATGGCGGGCGGCGAGATTCAGATCCGGGGCAGGAATTTTCCCACGGCGCCGCGGCCGGTGGTCACGATCGGCGGTTGCGCGGCGCCGCTGACGGTGTCATCGGGCCACTACATCGTGGCGCGCGTGCCGCAAGAGGCGGTGTATGGCGAAGTGCTGGTGCGCAACGGCAGCGCCGACAGCGATGCCGCCGAGGTGGTGGTGGCGACGCTGGTGGCCGACAACCTGCACCCGGTGGCCAATCCGGCGATCGACCGCGAGGGCAACGTCTACACGACGTTCAGCGGCTCGCGGGGGCAGAAGACGCCGGTGAGCGTCTACAAGATCGACCCGGCGGGGGAGGTGACGCCGTTTCTGTCCGAGCTAACGAACGCGACGGGGCTGGCGTTCGACCCGGAGGGCGTGCTGCACGTCTCTTCCCGTTTCGACGGGATCGTCTACCAGGTGTCGGAAGCGGCCATCATGACGGTGTACGTCGAAGGCATGGGGGTGGCGACGGGGCTGGCCTTCGACGCCGAGGGAAATCTGTTTGTGGGGGACCGCTCGGGCACGATTTTCAAGATCAGCCGGAACCGGCAGATTTACGTCTTCACGACGCTGGAGCCGTCGGTGGCGGCCTATCACCTGGCGTTCGGCCCCGACGGGCATCTGTACGTGACGGGACCGACGACGTCGAGCTACGACTGCATTTACCGCGTGGCGCCGACGGGCGAGGTGGAGACGTTCTTCCGCGGGCTGGGACGGCCGCAGGGGCTGGCGTTTGACGAAGAGGGCAATCTCTATGTGGCGGGATCGTGGCGGGGGCGGAAGGGAATTCTGCGGCTGAACCCGAAGGCGGAGATCTCGCATTATCTCTCGGGGCCGAACATCGTAGGGCTGGCCTTTGCGCCTTCCGGGGACCTCTACATCACGACCACTGGCGCGCTGTACCGAGCGCCGGCGGGCATCCGCGGCTGGTGGCCGTACTGAGGCGGCGGAGCGCCATGAACGCGGAGATCATTGCCGTAGGCAGCGAGTTGCTGACGCCCGCGCGGATCGACACCAACTCGTTGTGGCTGACGGCGCAACTGAACGAACTCGGCGTGGAAGTGATCCGGAAGACGGTGGTGGGCGACGAGCGCAACCTGCTGGCGCAGGCCACGGCCTCGGCGCTGGACCGCGTGCCACTGCTGCTGATCACCGGGGGGCTGGGCCCGACCGAAGACGACGTGACGCGCGAGGCGGTGGCGCAGGCGCTGAAGCGGCGGCTGCTGTTCAGCGAGGAGATCCTTGCGGGGATCGAAGAACGGTTCCGGCGGCTGGGGCGCACGATGGCGCCGAACAACCGGCGGCAGGCGTTTCTGATCGAGGGCGCGATGCCGCTGCCGAACCCTCACGGCACGGCGCCGGGACAGTGGCTGGACCTGCCTGGCGGGATGGTGGTGCTGCTGCCGGGACCGCCGCGGGAATTGCAGCCGATGTTTGAGAGCCACTGCCTGCCGCTGCTGCGGGAGAGGCTGCCGCAGGCCTTCATCCGGACGCGGTTTTTCCGGGTGGCCGGCATGGGCGAGTCGGACCTGGACAACCGGATCGCGCCGATTTACAGGCCGTATGCGAACCCGGTGACGACGATCCTGGCTGCCGAGGGGGACGTGCAAATCCACCTGCGGGCGCGTGGAGCCACGGAGCAGGAGGCCGAATCTCTGGCCGAGGAGCTGGGAGCGAAGATCCTGGCGGCGTTGGGAGACAGTGTGTACTCCACGGACGGCTCGCCTCTGGAGGCGGTGGTGGGGCGGGCGCTGCTCGGGCGGGGCGAGACGGTGGCCGTGGCCGAGAGTTGCACGGCCGGACTGCTGGCGGCGCGGTTCACGGAGGTGCCGGGGGCGTCTGCGTGGTTTGCCGGCGGTTTCGTCGTGTACGGCGAGGCGATGAAGACACGGCTGCTGGGCCTGGACGAAGCACTGGTGAAGCGGCACGGAGTGGTGAGCGAGGCTGTGGCGGTGGCGATGGCGGAGTCGGCGCGCGACCGGACGGGTGCTTCTTACGCGTTGTCAATTACAGGTGAGGCGGGACCGGAGACGTCGACGCCTGGCATTGAGCCGGGCACCGTGTGGATCGGGCTGGCAACGCCGGCGGAGGCGTCGGCGCGGCTGTTCCGATTCCCCACGGGACGGGAGCGCGTGCGCCGGTTTGCGGTGCAGAATGCCCTGTACCTGCTGTGGCGGCGGCTCAGGACGCGCTGATGCCGCGGCGCGGGTGCGCGGGGCCCGGGTCGCACGGGCGGCTCAGTCGCCGAAGTAACCTTCGGCGAGTTCCGGTTTGATTTCGAGGGCCTGGCGCCAGTAGCTCTTGGCCTCCTCGGTGCGGCCCTGGGCTTTGAGAGCATGGCCCAGGTTGAGGAGCGCTTCGGGGAACTGCGGGCGCATGACGATGGCCTCGCGATAGAGGGCGACGGCATCGTCGAGCTGGCCGCGGCGGTGGAGCAGGAGCCCGGTGTTGTAGAACAGTTCGGGTGAACGTTCACCGAGGTCGATGAGCTTGCCCTGAAGTTCGAGGGCGCGGGGATCGTCGCCCTGTTCGACGGCGAGCGCGGCCATGGCGCGGAGGGCCTCGACGGAGTCGGGCTTGAGAGCGATCGCCTGCTGGAGGTACTGTTGGGCGCGGTCGGACTCGCCCGTCTGTTTGTAGGCGAGGCCGAGGTTGACAAGGGCCTCGAGCCAATCGGACCTGGCGCGGACGCAGTGCTCGAAGGCCTCGATGGCGCCGAGAGCGTCACCGCGGCACAGGCGGAGGTAGCCGAGGCGGAAGTGGGCGTCGGCCAGTTCCGGATGCTTTGAGGTGAGACCGGCGTAGAATGCTTCGGCCTCTTCCGTCTGGCCCTGGGCTTCGAGCAGACCGGCGAGGTTGGCGGTCACTTCGGGCTGGTCGGAATTCAGCCGGAGCGAGGTTTCATAGGCTTCGCGCGCGCCGCGGGCATTGCCGAGAAGCTGGCGGACCATGCCGAGGTTGGCCCAGGTCTGAACATGGTCGGGCCGGAGGCGGGCGGCCTCCTCGTAAGATTTTTCGGCCTGCTCATAACGCTCGAGTTTCTGAAGCGCCACGCCGAGGTTGTAGCGGCGCTCGAAATGTTCCGGCGTCAGTTCCACGAGCTTGGCGCAATAGCGGGAGGCGGCTTCGTAGTCCTCGCGATGGAAGGCGCACCAGGCGAGGCCTTCCAGGGCGGTCTGGGAGAAGGGGCGGAGGGCGAGGAGCCGCTCGCTGATTTCCGAGACCAGCGCCTCGTCGCCGCGGCGCATGCCGATGTGGATCATGTTCGACATGGGCTCTTCGGCGTTGGGGTTGGAGGCGAGGATCTGGCGGTACAGGCTCAGGGCTTCATCGAAGCGGGTGAGCAATTCCAGGGCCACGGCCTTGCCGAAAAGCGCGGTTTCGCTGGCGGGGTCGGCTTTGAGGCATTGGTTGAAGCACTCCAGGGCGTGCTCAGCCTTTTTCAGGTGGAGCAGCGAGATGCCCAGGCCGAGGCGGGCGTCATTGCGCGCCGGGTCATGTTGCAGGACACGCTCGAAATTGGCCGCCGCTTCGGCCCAGCGGCCGAGTTTTTCCTGGCAAACCGCGAGGTTGAAGTAAGCCGACTGGGCGTTGGGGTCGATGGTCGTCAGCGACTCGTAGCTCTTGACGGCCTCGTCGTACAACTCCAACTCGAACTGGATGTGCCCGCGGGCGGCATACACCTCGCGCGGCGGATCTCCAGATTCGAGCGCGCGGTCCAGTTCCTGGAGCGCCTCGCGGCCTTTGCCCTCGAGATGAAGGGCGACGGCGCGCGCCAGAGAGGTGCCCTTTTCCGGCTTGAGTTCCTCCAGCAGGCGGTTGTCTTCTCGCATATCTAACCTCATCTTTGGCGCTAATCGGCGGGCAGATTCTGCACGCCGTAAGGGGACAGCAGGGCACAGAGCCTGCCAAGATAGTCGTACTGGTGGGAGACTTCCACCCACCGCAGCAGCGCCCGGTCGCCCCGGGGGCTGTAGAACCCGATGCCGCCCGACTTCAGGCGGTTGTCGCTGAAGTGATCCACAATCTGGTTCTGGATGTAAGTGGTGAAATCGTTGCCGCGCACTTCCATCCGCACGAGATAGAGAGTGTCGGGCTGGACGGGGAAGGGAATCGGCAGGCTCTTCACCTCCCGTTCTCTGCCGTTGATCACGACCGACCGCACGAGGACAGCCTCCGGGAGCGGCCCGCCCCGGGTGACGGCGATCCGCATGGCGTAATAGTTGTCGAGGTCCCTGGCCCGGAAGACCCAGTTCAGGCTGCGGCGTTCGATCTGGCCCAGGAAAGTCAACGTGTAATCGGTGAAGCTCAGGCTGGGCGAAAGGAGAGCCAGATCTCCAGGCTGGACGAAGGTGGCGTCACCATAACGCCAGGTTTTGGCCCAGCCATTGTTTCCCTGCCAGGAGCCGAGACCGCCGCGGAAATCGTCGAACAGGCGCACGCCGGCCCGGCGCATGATCATGCGCTGGAGGGCGTTGGCCCTGAGCCAGGGCTGTCCGGCGCCGCTTGTGGCGGGCGCTGTGGCTGTGGACGCCATCCCGGAATCTCCTGCCGGAATGTTCGGCTTGTTGGCGCTAAAACTGTAGACCACAACCACGAGGAGCAGGGGCAGGGCGACGGCAATCCACTTCAGATCCGAAGGGGCATGGATCCAAAAGCGGCTCTTTCCGCGGGGCCGGGAGAGCTTGTTTCTGAAGGGCCGCTGGCCTGCGTGGCGCCTGGGGCCCGAGCCATCTGCATGGTCGAGTTCCAGTCGAAGGCTGGGGTGAGCCGGGCGTGCATCGTCGACAGTGGCCCAGCAGGGCCGGACGGAGGCCGAAGAAGCCAGGACGGGCTTGGCAAAAGCATCCAATGGACGGACCGGCATTACCGGAAGGCGGCCACACAGGCCGGGCACCGGCTCGAGGCCAGGTTCCAGCCGCTCTTCGGACGCGGCCGGAGATACCGCCGGGAGTTCACTGACTTCCGCTGCTTGTTCTTGCCGGATTTGGAACTGGATGAATTCCGGGCCGGGCTCAGCGCTGTCCTGGCACGCCGCCACGGCGCGGCCGAGGGCGTGCAGTCCTGACTCCGGAACCTCCTCGGGCGCGGCAGGCGCCGGGCAAAGGGGCTCTGGCGGTTGGAGATCCAGCCTGAGCGGCGGGGGCGGAGAGCAGGAGAGCGACCACCCGGGTTCTGGGGGAGGCACCGCCTGCACCATAGGGGACACCGCCTCGGCGGCCGGTCCGACCGGCGGCATCCGGTGGGCGAGGCGTAGCTGCCTGAGCGAGAGAGGCCGCGAGACGGCAGGAGGCTGGGCGTCATGCCAGGTAATGAGCGCCGGCAGCAGAGGGATAGCGCAGAGGGGGGCCGCGAGCTTGGCCGGTGGCGTGGCCAGGGGCGCGAGGCCTGCAAGCACCGGCCAGGACAGCCGGCGGGCGTGGATCGCCTGGCGGAGCTCGGGCATCTTCTGCTCTCCCTCCGCGGGTTCGGGGAGCCAGCAGGTCACGGCCGCGCAGGATTGGGCCTGCCGGGCCGGTGGCCCAAGGGGCGAGTCCAGCCGGGCCAGTGGCTGTAGGCGCGGCTCTGCCCCGATGATTCCGGGCGCTCGTGAGGAGCGAGGCAGGGCCGCGGAGCCGTCCAGTAGCAGCGGCCCGAAAACGGCGGTTGAAAGCCTGATGGCGGCGAACACGGGTGGCGGCGGGTCCAGGGGGAGCAGCGCAAGCCGCAGGGGCGGTTCGGAAGGATGCTCGAGGCTGTCTGGAATCTCCGCTGCGGCCGTGGCGGCCGGCTTCACCCAGTCCGGCAGATCGAGGGACGCTGGCGCGGCCGGGAAGCCCAGAACCGGCTGTGTGGCGAGCCTGAGAGGCTCGGCATGGGCACGGCGGCTTGCCGCGCCATTGGCCGGCAGTAAACCCGGCGTCCATGCCACAGCAGGTGCTGCAGTGAGTTGGCCGGCCTGAGTGCTCAGACCGGACTTGGGCACAATGACGACCAGCTTGCGCCGATGCAGAGGCCGGACCTCCAGCAGCGGCCATTCCTCCTGGAGGCACGGCTGGACCGGCAACGGGAGCAGGGGCTGAGGAGGGGCGGCCGCGGCCTCGGCGGGCGCGGGCGGGCTGTCACCCAGCGGCGGGGGGAAATCAAACTGGGGTGGCAGGGCCGGGAGAACTTTCAGTTGTGCTCCGCCGGCGGGCTTCGGCGGCACCGCCACCTGCCAGGCCGCGGCCGGCGGCGCGGGCAATCCCCGAATCGTGGCACGGAGACAGGATTCAGGAAGGAAGTGGACTGGCGTGAACACCTTCGGCTGCAAGGGCAGCGGCACGATTCTCCGGCAGTCCATCCAGACCGCCCCCTGAGGCAACAATGGCGCATGGGGCGGCAGGCCAGCCGCGCCTGCCATGCCTCTCTTCTGCGCCCTGGGCTGATTGCCTGCCCGGCCGGAACGGGTGTCAGCCAGGCGAGTCAGGGCCAGTTCGTCCTGCAATCTTTGATGGGCTTCGCGGTGTGCGTCGGAACAGAACTCTCCGTCCGCGAATCTGCGCAGAAGCGACAGCCTGTTCCCGCAATAGAGACACCGCATTCCGCGAGTGTGATCCTTCCACTGTTATCTTCGGCCAGAGAGGGAACGAATACTATGCGGAAATTCACCGAATTTGTAGCCCTGTGCGGTGGCCCGTACTAAGGGAATCCACTGAGCGGGACCGCGCCTCTTGAGATGGCTTCCCGCGGTGGAAGCCCGCCGGCCGCCGGCCGGTGAAGCCGGCCGGAAACGGGGCCGGCATCGCAGGGGGCAGGTTCGCGCGAGGATAGGCAGACTGCACACGCCTGTAGCCCAGCGCTGCGGGGCTGAGGGCGCGGGGCGAGGGAGCGGCTCTGTCAGAGCGGCTCGGGGAATCTCAGACTCGCTTTGGCCAGAGACCGGGACAGTAAGTCCACAGCCTCGGGTTCGGATATGCCGCGGGATGTGGCCAGTTCGGAGACCAGCATCAGGCGGGCGCGCTCGAGCATCTTCTTCTCGCGGAAAGACAGCGGCTTATGGGCCTGAATTTCCACGAGACACTTCAAGACCTCGGCGATTTCAAGCAGACTCCCGCTCTGCATTTTGGCGGAATTTTCTTTGAAACGGTCCTTCCAGTCCTGGCACGTCCTGCCCTGCCCGTTGGCAAGATAGAGCAGGACTTTGTGGATGTCGCCGTTTCTGGTAACCTTGCGCAGTCCAACCTGCTCAACGTGCGAAAAAGGCACCATGACGGTCATATTGTTTGCGGAGAGCCGGAGGAGATAGAATTTTTCGGTCTGATTGCCGAAGGTTCGGGAACTGATGTTCTCGATCGTGCCTACCCCATGGTTCGGGTAGACCACCTTCTCACCGATTTGAAAGGTCATTCCGGAACCTCATTGCCACTCTTCAGCAGTAGTATCTTCTTTCTACATAAGGGAGTTACCCAAGGGTAACCCGAAACAGGTCTGGTGTCAACCCTTCTCTGACGCCAACGTCATGACGCGATTGTATTTAGCGTCTTTAATGGAGAGGCTGGCCGAGGGTTGCCTGATCCTTTGAATCAGACTGTAATATCTGAATTTTCTGCTCTTGCCACCAGTCGGTGGTGCAATCCACCTGACTGAAAAACCGCGGCTTTTCACGGGCTCGTAGTGAGAACCGCGAATCAAGCGGGGGCTGGCAGTGTTCAGTGCCGCGGCTGGAGGGCGGTTGAACGCCCGTAGGGGGCGCTGCCCACAAGGTGGCCTGTGTTGCGCGGAGGCGGAGCCGGCCGGGCTTTCCAAAATGCCCCGCAAGTAACGGCAATAGAATCAGTTACGCCCTTTTTTTGGCTCCATGAAGGGAGCGCGGAGGCCCTTGCCGATTTTCATCCATGCTGATGTTCCGCAGGGTCATCGTGGCTTGCTTCGGCCCGGAATCCGGCCAATTCCGGCCTTCGTCCGCGGCGCACAACAGGGCTGGCGTGGCCTGCAAGTGCGGTCCTGTAGCTGTACAAAAAGCTGCGACTGGAGCGGACGCGGGTCCGAGGGCGGCGCGGCTCAGCGGGCGGCCGCGACAGCGGCACGGGAACCGGCGGGCGGAATCAGAGGACGGGCGGCGCCCTGAACAGCCAGGGCGAGCAGATTGCGGCGGGGCTCGTCCATGCCCGGCCGGGCTTGCAGGGCGCGGCGGTAACAGTAAATGGCGTCGCGGGTGTTGCCCAAGGCTTCCAGAATGACGCCGAGATCGTTCCAGGCTGAGGCGCAGCGGGGATCGAGATCCACGGCGTAGCGCAGCCAGCGGACCGCATCTTCGACCTGGCCCGAGACGAGGAATTCCAGGCCGGCGAGGTGGTACTGGGCTGCCGCGGGCGAAGGGTGTGTGTGGGGCTGCGTCATCGGGTAAGCCTCTTATGGGGAGGATCGGCGGAAGGACTGAAAAACTTGAGGCCCGGCAGCGCAGAAGCGCCACCGGGCCTCGGGGCTCGGCCTCAAGGGGTGGTGAGGGGCGATCAACCGCGGAGCAGGCTGAGAACGGCCTGCGGGGCGGCGTTGGCCTGGGCCAGGGCGGCGACGCCGGCCTGGGTCAGGATCTGGGCCTTGGTGAGGTTGGCCGCTTCGAAGGCGAGGTCGGCATCGCGGATGCGGGACTCGCTGGCGGCGAGGTTGGTGAGCTGGGTGGCGGCGAGGCTGACGGCGAAGTTGAACTGGTTCTGGCCCTTGCCGACGACGGCCTGGGCCTGGCCGAGTTTCTCCACCGCATCGGCCAGGGCGTTGACCGCCCGCTCGGCGCTTTCCTGCGTGGAAACGGAGAGGTTCGCGCCTCCGCTGGAATCGAGAGTTGTCTCGGAGCTGCTGTCGGTGGTGGAATCTGAGGTCACGGCGGTGCCGCCGTTGAGGCCTTCGGCCGCAGTGCCCGATTGCACCACCAGCTTGAAAGCGGAGGTGCTGGCGAAGGTGATGCGGTTTGTGCCGGATCCGGCTTCGGCGGCCGCGATCTTCATCAGCCCGTCCTTGTTGCTGGCCAGCAGCGCAGCGTTGATGGTATCGGCGGCGGCTTCAGCGGTGGCGGCGTTGCTGGCGTCCAGAGTGACGTCGACAGACTGGAGAGAACCATCGGATCCGATGGCGGAGATGGTGACGATTTGCGTATTGGCGGCGGTGAGGCCGGTGAAACTCAGCGACCTCGCCTCCAGCCCTCCGGCCACCTTCACGTTGGCCGCAGCGGTGAGGCCGAACATGCGCTGAGCCGCGGCGTCTGCGCCCGCCTCGACGGCGAAAGCGCTGGAGGCAGAGACGAGCGAGAAGCCCTTGCCGTCGGCGTTGATCTGGGCGGTGATGTTGGCGTTGCGCAGGGCCACGGCGCCCGCCGAGGTGCCGCCCGCGGCGCTGGCGATGCCTGCGTTGATGGCCTCGACAAGGCCCTTCAGATCCTGCACGCCCGTCAGGTTCACGCTGACGGTCTGATCGTCAAAGCCCACGCCGGAGAGGTTGAATGTCATGGACGTGGCGCCCCCGATGGCGCTTTCGAGGTCGGTGGCCGTGCCGTCGTCGTAAACGCTCATGTCGTAGGCCGAGTCGCTCGCCGCCGAATAGCCGCTCAAACCCAGGCTGCGGGCGTCGACCGTGGACTGCCGCAGATCGACGCCGACGCTGCCGTTGGTGATCACCTCCGAGTTGGTGCTGCCGCGGCCGCCCCCGATGAACACGCTGAGGTTCTTGGCGAAATCACCGCCCTGGTTGAGGCCGATGGCCTGCGCCTGGCGGTTGATTTCCTCGATCACGCTCTGGAACTCGCTGTTGAGCACCGTGCGGTCGCCGTTGAACGTGCCCGAGGCCGACTGCGTCGCCAGCGTGCGGGCGCGGTCGAGCAGCTTGCTGATGTTGTTGATGCCGCTGTCGATGGTCTGCAACGTCGCCAGGCCGTCGTTGGCATTGCGGATGCCCTGCGTCAGCACCGCCTGGTCGCTGCGGAACCCGTTGGCAATGGCCAGGCCGGCGGCGTCATCGCCCGAACTGACGATGCGCAGGCCCGACGTGACCCGGCTGATGGTCTTGGTCTGAAACTCCTGCGTGACGCGGAGGTACTCCTGCGCCTGCAAGGAAGCGATGTTGGTGTTAATCGTAAACGCCACGATCTTCTTCTCCTTTTGGGCCGAGGCTTCGGCTGGAGTCCTTCCAGCCGGGACCGCTTCGAGTCCTGCGCTCCGGCTTCATCTCCGCTCATCGGTCCGGGCGGAAGAGGCTTGAGCGAAAAAGATGCGGACGCATCAGGCAGTCCGCAGGAACCGCTGGTATGCTGGAGTCTCGATGCGGCGGGCTGCCGTGGACAGATGCAGGGTAGAATGACCAGGGTCGCCGCCGCCACCATCGCCTCCCGCTCGCGCGTGGCGCTGGCGCGCGCCACAGCGCGATCCTTCCGCGAGCAGCATCCGGAGATCCCCTTCTACTGTCTGCTGGCCGATGAAGGGCACGGCGGCATCCGCGCCGGCCGCGAGCCGTTCGAGATGATTGCATTTGGCGCACTGGAGGTTCCTGAGCCAGAGCGCTTCTGTTTCCGTTACGGCGAGATGGAACTGAGCTACGCTGCGACGCCTTTCCTGATCGCGCACCTGCTGGAATCCGGCTTCCAGAGCGTTCTGTTTCTGAAGCAGGAGACACTCGTGCTGGACCGGCTGGACTCGCTTTTGGAGATGCTCGAACGGCATTCGGTGCTACTGACGCCGCACTTTCTGGAGCCGCCGGGAGGCGGGTGGGCGCTCGAGCAGGAGCGGAACGTCCTGCGGGCGGGAGTCTTCAACGGCGGCGTGCTGGGTTTTGCGCAGTGCGAGGAGTCGCAGCGGGTGCTCGAGTGGTGGAAGCAGAAGACGTGGCGGCTGTGCCTGCTGGACGTCGATCACGGCCTGCATTACGAGCAGCGGTGGCTGGACTTTGTGCCGAGTCTGGCGCCGCAGTGCGGGATTGTGAGAGATGCGGGCGTCAATGTGGGCCACTGGAATCTGCCCGAGCGGCGCATTGCAGTGAGCGGCGGGCGGGTGACGGCGTGCGGGGCGCCTTGCCGGATCTTCCGTTTCAGCGGCTACGATCCGGAGCGGCCGGAGCGGATCACGCGCTACAGTGCGGCGGCGGTGGCGGAGGCGGGGGAGGCGGCTGAGGTGTTCGCCCGCTACCAGCGCCTGCTGGAAGAGTGCGGCTGGCGCGAGACGCGTGCGCTGCCTTACGCGTGGGACTCCTTCGACAACGGCGCGCGGATTCCCTACGAGGCGCGCCGGCGGTACCGGGAGCTGGGCGATGCGGCGCGCCGTTTTGGCGATCCCTTCCGCACGGCGGGCGGGGACACCTTTTACGCCTGGCTGGCCCGGGAGCATCCTGTGGCGCTCCGGGGAGGCGGGCATGGCTGAGGCGCTGGCGGCCGTGACGGTGGCGGCGGCCAATTACCTGCCGCAGGCGGCGGCGATAGCCGCTTCGCTGCGGCACTTCCACCCGGAGACGCCGCTCTATGTGGTGCTGGCCGGGTCACGGCGGAGGGCCGCGGGGCTCGAGCGGCTGGGGGCGCGTGTCGTGATGCTGGATGAGCTACGGGTGGAAGGTCTGCGCGGGATGATGCTGCGCTACGGCCCCAAGGAACTATGCGCGGCGCTGAAGCCATGCGCGCTTCGGGCCGTCTTCGACGCCGGCCACCGCACGGCCGTGTTCCTGGATCCGGACACGCTGGTGCTGGCCAGCCTGGAACCGTGCTTCCGCCAGGCATCGGAGCACGCCCTGATGCTGACGCCGCACATGGGGCCGGAGGCGGCCGAACGGCCGGATGAGGGCCTGGAGCGGGCGCTGCTGATGGCGGGGATGTTCAATGGTGGATTTGTCGGGGCCAGCGATTGCGGCGAGGCCCGCCGCTTTCTGGAGTGGTGGGCGAAGCGGCTGCGGTGGCGCTGCTTTGAAGATGTCGAGGCGGGGATGCACTATGACCAGCGGTGGCTCGATCTGGCGCCGGGATTTGTAGCGGATCTGCATGTCTGCCGCGATCCCGGTTGCAATGCCGCCTACTGGCGGCTGGGATGGGCTGCGGTGGAGCGGCGGGGAGGGGATTTTCTGCTCGGCGGGCGGCTGCTGCGGTTGTTTCATTTCAGCGGATACGATCCCGCCGCGCCGGATTTTGTCACGAAGTTCCGGCCAGGTTGGCGCGTGGAAGAGACCGGAGCGGGGGCGGCCCTGTTCCGGCTGTATCAGGCACGGCTGCTGGAAGCCGGGTGGCGGGGCGGGGCCGAGTGTGAGCCGGACATCCCGGAAACATACCGTGTGCTGCATCTCGTCCGGCGCGCGCGGCTCGTGTTGCGGCGGGCGGCGGCGCGCTGGCGCAGCCGTTGACGCGGCGGCAGGCGCAGCGCGGCGCGTGCTTTCCAGGGAGTGATGCGGTATAGTGGCGCGGCAAGGAGAGAGTTCATGTCCCATGTTGCCCTGGTTCGAGAAGCGCTCGCCGCCGGAGAAGGCATTCTCCGCATGGCCCCGTGCTGGGTTCCGCGCTCTTTTCTGATGCCTGGCGGAAGGCTGAAATTGCACCCGGACGACCTCTACGCGCTGGGCGCCCATCGCGGGGGGATCGACGAGCGCTGGTTCTCGTCGACGACCCGCGCCGACAACGGCCCTGGCACGCCCGAGGACGAGGGCCTCAGCTACATCGACATTGCCGGCCGCCGCGTGTTGCTGAAGGAGGCCGTGGAAGAGATGGGCGATCAACTGCTCGGCGCCGATGTGATGCGCGAGCACGGGGGCTTCCGGATTTTGTGCAAGTTCTTCGACAATCTCGGGCCGATTCCGCACCACATGCACCAGATGGACGAGCACGCCGCGAAAGTGGGCCGCAAAGGGAAGCCCGAGGCGTACTATTTCCCGCCCCAGTACAATTTCCACGGCAACAATTTCCCCTACACGTTCATGGGGCTCGAGCCGGGCACGTCGAAGGACGACGTGCGGCGGTGCCTGGAGCGCTGGAACCAGGGCGACAACGGCATCCTCTACCTGTCGCGCGCCTACAGGCTGGAGCCGGGCACGGGGTGGCAGGTGGATGCAGGCGTGCTGCACGCGCCTGGCTCTCTGGTGACTTATGAACCGCAGGTGGACTCCGACGTGTTCGGGATGTTCCAGTCGATGGTCGAAGGGCGCGCCGTGCCGTGGGACCTGCTGGTGAAGGACGTGCCGCCGGAACACCATCACGATCTGGATTACATCCTGTCGATGCTCGACTGGGAGAAGAACGTGGACCCGGAGTTCGGCAGGCACAACAAGGTGTTCCCTGTGCCGGTGCGGGCTGAAGCGGAGATGGCGGAAGAAGGCTACCGCGAGGTCTGGGTCACCTACGGACGGCCGTGGTATTCGGCCAAGGAACTCACGGTGATGCCCGGCCGCAGCGTGGTGGTGCGGGACGCGGCGGCGCACGGGGTGATCCTGACGCAGGGCTGCGGGCAGGTGGGCGTGCACGAGGCGGAGACGCCGACGCTGATCCGCTTCGGGCAGATGACGAAGGACGAGTTCTTCGTGACGCGGGCGGCGGCCGGAGCCGGAGTGCGGATCACGAACCGCAGCGACCGCGAGCCGCTGGTGATGCTGAAGCATTTCGGGCCGGGCAATCCGGACGCGGCGCCGCTGGTTCACTGAAGCGAAGGAGGAGAGCCATGAAGATCTCGATCGGGAGCTGGGCCTACACGATCGGCCCGTGGGCGGCGCACCCTGTGCCGTTCGACGCCGTGATCGAAAAGCTGAAGGATCTGCGCTTCGACGGCGTGGAGCTGGGGGCGTTTCCGCCGCACCCGAATCCGGGCAATCCGAACGGGCCGGACAGCGAGTGGCCGGGCGCGATGCCGGAGAAATCGCAGCGGGCCGAGCTGCGCGCGCGGATGAAGGAAACCGGTCTGGAATTCAGCGGAATTGCGGCGAATTTGTGGGGAGAAAAACTGATCAATACAGACGATCCGTCGAAATATATCCAGGAATTCCGCCGCAACGCGGAGTTCGCGGCGGACCTGGGGATTCCGGCGGTGCGGGTGGATACGGTTCAGCCGCCGTCGGTGCTGCGGGAGACCGGCGCAGGTGCGGCGGCGGAACGCGTGGTGCGGGCCTGGCAGGCCTGCTGCGACATCGCCGCGGAGTTCGGCGTGGACGTGGTTTGGGAATTCGAGCCCGGGTTCGCGTTCAACAAGCCGTCGGAGATCGTGCGCATCCACGATGCGGTCAACCGGCCCAATTTCGGGCTGCTGTATGACACCTGCCACGGGCAGATGGTGGGCGTGGTGGGCGCGCGGCAGGAGGGCGCTAAGGAGGTGTTCGCCTCGCAGTTGGAGTTTCTCCGGATGCTCGACGGGCGCATCCGGCATGTGCATGTGATCGACAGCGACAACACCTGCCACAAAGACGCCGAAGGCAACGACGAGACATCGGCGCATCCGCCGTTCGGTCTGGGCGTGCTCGATTTCGACACGCTGTTTCCGGCGTTGCTCCATGCGGCGCGGCTCGAGCACGGCTGGATCACGATCGATCTCTGCTTCTGGCCCGATGCGTGGGAAGCGACGGCGAGCTGCAAGAAGCGGGTGGATGAACTGGTGGCGAGGTACGCGTCATGAGAGAGCTGCGCGTGGCGGTGATCGGATATGGCTTCATGGGGCGGGCGCACGCGAACGCTTACAAGAGGCTCGCGGATTTCTTCCCGGTCCGGAGCCGTCCGGTGTTGCAGGCCGCCTGCGGGCGCAATGAGGCGAAGGTGCGGGCGTTCGCCGTGCAGTGGGGGTTCGCGCACGCCGAAACCGATTGGCGCCGCGTGGTGGAGGCCCCGGACGTGGACCTGGTGGACATCTGCGCGCCGAACGACATGCATGCCGGAATCGCCATCGCCGCGGCGGAAGCGGGGAAGATGGTGCTGTGCGAAAAGCCGCTGGCGCGCACGCTCGATGAGGCCGGGAAGATGGTGGAGGCGGTGGAGCGGGCGGGCGTGCCGAACATGGTTTGGTACAACTACCGGCGCGTGCCGGCGATCGCGCTGGCCAGGCAACTGGTGGAGGAGGGGCGGATTGGGAGGCCGTTCCACTACCGGACGAATTTCCTCCAGGACTGGACGATTTCGCCGGAGGTGCCGCAGGGGGGCGCGGCGCTCTGGCGGCTGGATGTGAATGCGGCGGGCAGCGGCGTGACCGGCGATCTGCTGGCGCACAACATCGACACGGCGATGTATCTGAACGGCGCGATCACGCGCGTGGTGGCGCGCACCGAGACTTTTGTCAAAGAGCGCGTGCATGCGCTGACGGGCCGGACGGAGCCGGTGGGCATCGACGATGCGTCGCTGTTCATCGCCGAGTTCGCCAATGGCTCGCTGGGGCTGTTTGAAGCGACGCGTTACGCGCGCGGACACAAGGCGCTGAAGACGCTGGAGCTGAACGGAGCGGACGGCTCGCTGCGGTTCAACCTGGAGGAGATGGAGTATCTCGACTACTTCGAGTATCCGGGCGTGCCGGGCCATGTACGGGGCTGGCGGCGGATTCATGTGACCAATGCCGAGCATCCCTACATGGACCGTTACTGGGTGCCGGGGCTGGTGATCGGCTACGAGCACACGTTTCTGAATGCGCTGGCCGATTTCGTGCGCGGGCTGGAAACGGGCGAGCGGGTGCAGCCGGATTTCCGCAACGCGCTTCAGACGCAGAAGGTGTGCGAGGCGGTGCTCCAGAGCGCGCGGGAGGGGCGGTGGGTGGAGACACAGGTGGAGCTGTAGAGGCGCCTGGCATCGATTCAAAGAGCACGCCGCGTGTGGGGCCCGGCTCGTGAGGCGGCCTGAGCCCAGGCACGGACGGGGCCTCGGGGCGGTTCCGCGCCCTTTGTCGTGGCGGTTTGTCGCAGAATAGAAAGAAGCGCGGACGGCGCTGGAACCAAGGCGATGACGAGCGAGCAGGAGAAGCTGGTGGCCGAAATCGCGCGCGAGGTGCTCGAGCGGCTGGAAGGCCGGTTGGCGGGCGGTGACGGCGGCGCGCGCAAAGCGGAGGCAGCCGCCGAAGGCGACGGGGTGTTCGCGACGGTGGATGAAGCTGCGGAGGCGGCGGCTGAGGCGCAGCCGAAGATCGCCGCGATGGGGCTGGCCGAGCGCGAGCGGATCGTCGGTCTGATCAAGGATCTCTGCGATCGGCATGCGGAAGAGTGGGGACGTCTGGAGCTGGAGGAGACGGGGCTCGGGCGGCTGGATCACAAGATCGAAAAGCTGCGGATCATCCGCAATGTGCCGGGCGTGGAGGCGCTGCAGGCTCGGGCGCGGACTGACAAGGACGGGCTGTGCCTGATCGAGCGGGCGCCGTGGGGCGTGGTGGGGATGGTGCTGCCGGCGACGCATTCGGCGCCGACGCTGGCTTCGAACGCGATCAACGTGCTGGCGGCGGGAAACACCGCCGTGTTCAGCCCGCATCCGGCGGGCGCGAAGATCGCAATGCGGGCGATCCAGCATTTCAACCGCGCGATTTTCGAGGCCACGGGCGTGCGCAATGCGCTGACGGCGTGCGCGGCGGCGAGCATTCGCACGGCGGAGGAGGTGTTCCGGCATCCGAAGATCGCCCTGCTGTGCGTGACGGGCGGGCCGGCGGTGGTGCGGGCGGCGATGAAGCACGGCAAGCGGGTGATTGCGGCGGGGCCGGGCAATCCGCCGGTGGTGGTGGACGAGACGGCGGATCTGGATCTGGCGGCGCGCTCAGTGGTGCTGGGGGCGGGGTTCGACAACAACCTGCTGTGCATCGGCGAGAAGGAAGTGTTTGTGGTGGGGCAGGTGTTTGACGCGTTTGTGGCGGCCATGAAGAGGGCGAAAGCGTACGAGTTGCGGCCGGACGCGATCGAGCGGCTGACGCGGGCGGCGTTCGATCTGGAGCATGACGGCAAAGGCTGCGCGCACGGGCATCTGAAGAAGGACCTGATCGGGAAAGACGTGGCGGTGCTCGCGCGCGCGGCGGGGGTGGAGGTGCCGCCGGGGACGGAGCTGCTGTTCGGCGAAACGCACGAGGACCATGTGTTTGTGCAGGAAGAGCAGATGATGCCGTTCGTGCCGCTGGTGAAGGTGCGGGACATCGACGACGGGATCCGCGCGGCGCTGAAGGCGGAGCGGGGCTTCCGGCACACGGCGATAATTCACTCGCGGAACCTGAACAACGTGACGAAAATGGCGCGGGCGATGAACACGACGCTGTTCGTGCACAACGCGCCGTGCGTGGCGGCGCTGGGGTCGGGCGCGCCGGGGTACCTGAGCTATTCGATCGCGACGCCGACCGGCGAAGGAGTGACGACGGCGCTGACGTTCACGCGGGAGCGGCAGATTGCGCTTGGGGCGGGAGCGCTGCGGATTTTTTGAAGGAGCACGCCATTTGAGTTATGAGACAGGTTTCGAGAGAGGATCGGAGATGAGCCGCAGGGATCTGAGCCGGCACCGGATCATCACGGCGCAGGACGTGGAAGATGCGGCGCGCGCCGGAGTGGTGGAGCTGCTGCTGCAACCTGGCGCGATGCTGACGCCGGAGGCGGCGGAGGCTGTGGCGCGGCACGGGCTGCGGCTGTGCGGCCGCGAGGGCGGCGACGGGTGGGAGGCGCTGCTGAATTCCGCCGAGGCGCAGCCGTTCAAGGAAGAGATCTGCGCGGTGGGGCGCAAGCTGTGGCACCGGATGTATGTGGACGGCAACGGGGGCAACATCAGCTATCGTCTGCAGGACGACGCAGTGCTGTGCACGCCCACGCTGTGCAGCAAGGCGGACCTGACACCGGCCGATCTGTGCCTGGTGGATCTGGACGGCAAACAGTTGGCCGGGGGCAAGGCGCGGACGAGCGAGATTCTGCTCCATCTGGAGATCTACAAAGCCGTGCCCGAAGCGCGGGCGGTGGTGCATTGCCATCCGCCGCATGCGACGGCCTATGCGATCACGGGACGCGTGCCGCCGACATGCGTGATTCCCGAGTACGAGGTGTTCATCGGCAGGGTGGCGCTTTCGCCGTATGAAACGCCGGGGACGAAGAAGTTCGCCGAGACGGTGCTGCCGTTCGTTAAGACGCACAACACGGTGCTGCTGGCCAATCACGGCATCGTGTGCTGGGCCGACACGGTGACGCACGCCGAGTGGTACGCCGAGGTCGTGGACACCTATTGCTGGACGCTGATGCTGGCGCAGCAGTTGGGAGCGCCGCTGTCCCACATTCCGGCGGAGAAGGCCGAGGACCTGCTGGCCATCAAGCAGCGGCTGGGGCTGCCGGACGCTCGGCTGGGCGGGGAGGGCTGCCCGGTGTGCGACATGCCGGAGCGGCCGGGCGCGATCACGACGCTGCCGAACTCCGCTGCCGGCGCGGGCCGTTCGCCGGCGGTGACGGATGAACTGATCGCGGCGGTGACGGAAGCGGTGCTCAAAGCGCTGGAAGAGAAGAAGCGGAAGTAAGGCCGGGGCAACAGCCGGCAGAGGCCGGGGAAAATCGTGTTCCGTCCGTCTTTCTCAGTCGGTCAGCAGGTCGAGGATGGCTTTCAGTTCGTGACGGACGCGGTCGATCAGGGCGGCGGCGCGTTCCGGGTCCGGTGCGAAGAGATGGCGCTGGAGGGGGTGCGCGGGCGGGGCCGGGGGCGGGGCGGCTAGCGCGCCGGCAGCGGCCGGAGCGGCGCGCTCCTGGCGTCTGGCGTGGCGCTGTTCGGCGAGCGCGGCGCGCGCGCCTTCAATGGTGAAGCGCTTCTCCCAGAGGAGCCGCTTGATCTCGAGGACCGTTTCGATGTCTTTGCGGCGGTACAGGCGCTGGTTGGTCCCGGACTTCTTCGGATGGAGCTGCGGGAACTCGCTCTCCCAGAAGCGCAGCACGGAGGCTTTGACGCCGGTGAGCCGGCTGACTTCGCCGATGCGGAAATAGAGCTTGTCCGGGATCTCCACGGGTTGTGGTTGTGCCGCGGCTGTGGCCATAGCGGAAACTGCGCCTACCGTCATCCTAATCTTGAACGGCGGCTGCGTCAACAGAAACCCAGGAAAATGTTTTATTCGCGGCGGGGGCCAGGGGGGCGCTCCTTTCGCGCCTGCGGCGCTGCAGTCGCGGCACGGAACATGGCCCGCGGCCAGCTCCAGCGGATTCCGTGCCGCGAGTGGAGGCCGCCTGAGCGGCCGGAACGAGCGGTCCCGACGCGGCGCTGTGCTGCAGACCGCTCCTTTCGCGCCTGCGGCGCTGCAGTCGCGGCACGGAAGCGGCTGCGGGGCGGCGGACACAGGGCAATTGTGTCCCTGTCCCCTTTTCTTGCCCTACGATGGAGCTATGGCTGTGCTGGCGGGCATTCATCCGGTGCGCGAGGCGCTGCGCGCCGGGCGTCCGATCGAACGCGTGTCGATTGCGCGCGGGGCGGGCGGGGCAAGGCTCCAGGAGATCATCGATCTGTGCCGGCAGGCGGGCGTGCCGGTGCGGTTCGAACCGCGGGAGGCGCTGGACCGGCTGAGCCGCAATGCGCCGCATCAGGGCGTGGTGGCGGTGGCGGCAGCGCAGCGGGCGGTGAGCCTGGACGACGTTCTGGCCCGCGCCGGCCTGCTCGTGGTGCTGGATGGCGTGGAAGACCCGCACAATCTGGGGGCGGTCATCCGCACGGCGTATGCGGCAGGCGCCGCGGCGGTGGTCGCGCCGGAGCGGCGCTCGGCGCCGCTGTCTGAAGCGGTGGCGAAGGCGGCGGCGGGGGCGCTGTCGTTGCTGCCGGTCGTGCGGGTGACCAACATCAACCGGGCGCTCGAGCAGATGAAGCAGGCTGGCTTCTGGATTTACGGCGTGGATGAGCGCGGATCGACGGCTTACTATGACGCCGAGTATTCCGACCCGGCGGCGCTCGTGTTCGGGAGCGAGGGGCGCGGATTGCACGAGCTGACGCGGAAGCGCTGCGACTTCCTGCTGCGGATTCCGATGTCGGGACAGATTGCGAGCCTGAACGTGAGCGTGGCGGCGGGAGTGGTGCTGTTCGACTGGCGGCGGCGGAGGCAGCCTGCCGGGCCGCCCGCCCAGGGATCAGGTGCGGACGCGTGAAGCCAGCAGTTCCTCGACCGAGACGATGTCGGTAGGATAGCGGCCCGTGTAGCAGGCGTAGCAGTAGGACTGGCCGTCGTCTTCGACCGACTTCATGAGGTTTTCGAGCGAGAGGTAGGCGAGCGTGTCGGCGCCGATGAACTGGCGGATTTCCTCGATCGACTGATTGGCGGCGATGAGTTCGCGCTTGGTGGGCGTGTCGACGCCGTAGTAACAGGGCGACATGGTGGGCGGGCAGGAGATGCGGAGGTGGACCTCGCGGGCGCCGGCGTTGCGCACCATGCGGACGATCTTCTGGGACGTGGTGCCGCGGACGATGGAATCGTCGACGAGCACGACGCTCTTGCCGCGGAGGATCTCGCGCACGGGATTCAGCTTGAGGCGCACGCCGAAATCGCGGATGGCCTGCGAGGGCTCGATGAAGGTGCGGCCCACGTAGTGATTGCGGATGAGGCCGTGGCGGAAGGGGATGCCGGAGGCGGCCGAATAGCCGAGAGCGGCGGCGACGCCGGAGTCCGGGATGGGCACGACGACATCGGCATCCACAGGCTTCTCGGCGGCGAGGAGCCGGCCCATCATCTCGCGCGAGAACTGCACGCTGCGGCCGAACACAACGGAGTCGGGCCGGGAGAAATAGACGTGCTCGAAGACGCACTGGGCGCGGCGCTGGGGCACGGTGAAAAACTCGCGCTCGAGCCCTTGCGGCCCGGCAATGACCATTTCGCCCGGTTCGACGTCGCCGATGTGGGAGGCGTCGATGAGGTCGAAGGCGCAGGTCTCGCTGGCGAAGACGTAGGCGGGACCGGAGCGCAGGTTCATCCGGCCGATGGCGAGCGGGCGGAAGCCATACGGATCGCGGGCGACAATGATGCGGTCCTGGGCGAGGAAAACGAGCGAGAAGGCGCCGTCGATCATGAGCAGGGCCTCGCGCAGAGCTCCGGAAATGGTTCTCTCCGCGCTGCGGGCGACGAGGTGAAGGATGACTTCGGTGTCGCTGGTGGCCTGGAAGATGGAGCCGGTCTTCTCAAGCTGCCGGCGCAGCTCGGGGGCGTTGGTGAGGTTGCCGTTGTGGGCGACGGCGATGCGGCCCTTGCTGCAGGCCACCGAGAAGGGCTGGGCGTTGAGCACGGCGGTGTCGCCGGCGGTGGAATAGCGGGTGTGGCCGATGGCGATATAGCCGGGCAGGCGCCGCAGGACGTCGGCGGTGAAGATGTCGGCGACATGGCCCATGTCCTTGTGGCAGTAGACCATCGAGCCGTCGCTCGAAGCGATGCCGGCGCTCTCCTGGCCGCGGTGTTGCAGGGCGTGCAGGCCGAGGTGGGCGAGGCTGGCCGCCTCGGGATGGCCGTAGACGGCGAAGATGCCGCACTCTTCGTGCAGCTTGTCCCACGCTGGATGTTCGCGCCGCTCAGGCATGGATCTCCTGGCCCGCATGGAGCCACTGTTCGAGCGCCGTCGACCAGCGCTGTTTCAGTCCGCGCACGGAGGCGCGGAGAAGTTCCGCGCCGCGGTTGGCGATGACGAGCTCGTCCGCGCCGGTTTCTCCGATACGCAGGGCGGGCGCGCCGTGGCGCGCGGCGATCTCTTCCACCAGATCCGGGTCCGCCGTGGAGACGATGACGCGCGAGGGGCCTTCGTGGAACAGCAGCAGCTCGGGGCGGAGGCCGGAATCCAGCTCCACGCGCGCGCCGATCCCGCGCGGAAAAGCGCACTCGGCGAGGCACCAGGCGAGGCCGCCGTCGCTCAGGTCGTGGGCGGACTCGACGGCGCCGGAGCGCGCCATCTCGCGCACGGCCGCCTGCACGCGCTTCTCGAATTCAAAGTCGATCTGCGGGGGCAGGCCCCAAAGCGTGCGCAGAACCTGCTTGGCGTACTGCGTGCCGCCCATGCGCGTCTCGTCGGCTTCGCCGATGCCGCCAATCAGATACAGCAGGCGGCCCGCCGCGCGGAAACCGGCGCCGGGCGGCTCGATCAGGGGCATCGTGCCGACGAGGCCGATGACGGGGGTGGGGAAAACGGCCTCGCCGAGCGTCTCGTTATAGAGGCTGACGTTGCCGCCGGTGATCGGGGCCTCGAAGAACGTGCACGCCTCGGCAATCCCCTCGATGGCTTCGACGATCTGAGCCATGATTTCGGGCCGTTCGGGGTTGCCGAAGTTGAGGTTGTTGGTGGCGCCGACCGGCTCGGCGCCCACGCAGGCGAGGTTGCGGGCGCACTCGGCCACCAGCAGGCGCGCGCCCTGGCGCGGGTCCAGATAGCAGTAGCGGCCGTTGCCGTCGAGCGCCATGGCGATCATCGTGCCCGTCTCTTTGATGCGCAGCACGGCGGCATCGGCGCCAGGGCCGAGGACCGTGTTGGTGCGCACCATGAAGTCGTACTGCTCCCAGATCCAGCGCTTGTCGCAGAGATCCTGGGCGGCGGCCAGCGTGAACAGATCGGCGGCCAGATCCGCGGAAGCGAACGCGGGCGCCTCCATCGGCGTCTCGCGCAGCGGCTTCGTGTAAGGGCGGTGATAGAGCGGCGCCTCGTCAGCGAGCGGGCGCGACGGGATCTCGGCGACGACCTGGCCGTGGTTCTTCACGCGCATCATGCCGTCGCCGGTGACATGGCCGACGATGCGGGCGTCGAGGCCCCACTTGCGGAAGACATCGAGCACCTCCTGCTCGCGGCCCTGGTGCGCCACCAGCAGCATGCGCTCCTGGCTTTCGCTGAGCATGATCTCGTAGGGAGTCATGCCGGTTTCGCGCTGCGGCACATGCATCAGGTCGATCTCGATGCCCGTGCCGGCGCGGCTGCCCATTTCGCAAGTGGAGCAGGTGAGGCCCGCGGCGCCCATGTCCTGGATGCCGGCCACCGCGCCGGTTTCCATGGCTTCGAGGCAGGCTTCCAGCAGGAGCTTCTCCATGAAAGGGTCGCCGACCTGCACGTTGGGGCGCTTCTGTTTGCTCTCTTCGGTGAATTCGCCGGAGGCCATGGTGGCGCCGTGGATGCCGTCGCGGCCGGTCTTGGCCCCGACGTAGATGACCGGGTTGCCGACGCCGCAGGCGCGGCCGTAAAAGATCTTGTCGCGGCGGGCGATGCCGAGGGCGAAGACATTGATCAGCGGATTGCCGCTGTAACTCGGCTCGAACATGGTTTCGCCGCCGACGGTGGGCACGCCGAAGCAGTTGCCGTAGTGGGCGATGCCGTGGACGACGCCGTCGAGGATGCGGCGGTTGCGCGCGCCGGCGGCCGGATCATCGAGGGGGCCGAAGCGGAGGGCGTCCATGACGGCGATGGGCCGCGCGCCCATGGTGAAGATGTCGCGCAGGATGCCGCCGACGCCGGTCGCCGCGCCCTGGAAAGGCTCGATGAAACTCGGATGGTTGTGCGATTCGATCTTGAATGCGATCACCCACTCGTGGCCCTCGGCGTCGTGGCCGAGGGTGACGATGCCGGCGTTTTCTCCCGGCCCCTGGACGACGTAGCGGCCGCGGGTGGGGAGCTTCTTCAGGTGGACGCGCGAGCTCTTGTAGCTGCAATGCTCGCTCCACATGACGCTGAAGATGCCGAGCTCGGTGAGGTTGGGTTCACGGCCGAGGATGGAGACGATCCGCTGGTATTCGTCCGGCGTGATCGAGTGCGCCGCGACGATTTCCGGGGTGACTTCGCTCATGGGATCAGCGGGTGCGTTCCGCAAAGCAGCGGGCCAGGGAATGGAAGACGCCGAGGCCGCCGGCCGAGCCGAGCAGCGGCTCGACGGCGCGCTCCGGGTGGGGCATCATGCCGAGCACGTTGCGCCCGCGGTTCAGGATGCCGGCGATGTCGCGCAGAGAGCCGTTTGGATTGTCGAGATAGCGGAAAGCGACGCGGTCTTCGGCTTCCAGTTCGTCGAGCGTGCGCTCGTCGGCCAAATAACAGCCTTCGCCGTGCGCGATCGGGATGACGGTCTCCTGGCCGGGCTCATAGGCGCAGGTGAAGGGGGAGTTGACGGTTTCCACGCGGAGCCGCACCGGCTTGCAGATGAAGTTCAGGCCGCGGTTGCGGATGAGCGCGCCGGGCAGCAGGCCGCACTCGGTGAGGATCTGGAAGCCGTTGCAGATGCCGAGCACGAGGCCGCCCGCCAGGGCGTGCCTTTTGACGGCGTTCATGACAGGAGAAAACTTGGCGATGGCCCCGCAGCGGAGATAATCGCCGTAGCTGAAGCCGCCGGGCAGGATGACGCAGTCGGCGCCGCGCACCGTGTCCTCGTTGTGCCACAGGAACTCCGCCTGGTGGCCGGCGACATGGCCTGCTGCATGCCAGGCGTCGTGATCGCAATTGCTGCCGGGGAAGACTACGACGCCGAACTTCATCGGAGGGAAAGCCCAGTGTAACAGACCGGCGGCCGCGCCGGGACTACTCGACAGCGGCGGGCGCCGCCGCTTTCTTGCGGGACGCGCGCTTCTTGTCCGATGGCGGCTGGCGGTCGATTTTGCGGATGGACGGCAAGGCGATTTCGAGAACGAATTTCTTCTCGCCGTGCTCGTCGAACTTGATGGTGATGTAAGTGTCGTTGCATTCGGCGACCTGGCCGGGACCGTATTTGGGGTGCTCGACCTGGGCGCCTTTGGCGAAGGGGGGTTTGGCTGCCATGGCGGGGTAGAAATTCCTCGACATTAGTAGGCTAGCAAATTGCATGCCATTTTGTCGAATGGCCGGGCGCGGGCGCCGGCGGGACTCAGTGTTTGTGGTACAGGCTGCCGCCTTGGGCGCCGTCTTTCTTCACGGTGTCCACATGGGAGATGTCGATGAAGGCGCGGAGCCGCTGGGCGAGCCCGGCGTCGAGTTTCCCGAGTTTTTCGCAGACGCCGAGCGCCTGGCCGCCCTCGCCGGCCATGACCAGCGCGAAGCCCAGATAGTAGTATGCGGGCGCGAGCTTCGGATCGAGGCGGATGGCCGTTTCATAGCACTCGATGGCGCGGCGGGTGTGGCCGGTCTTGCCTTCGACGAATCCGAGATGAAGCCAGGCGCGGGCGTGCGAGGGGTTTGCTTCCACGGCTTTCGAGAAATAGTGCCGGGCGCCGTCGAAGTCGTCGGCCCAGAGATGGCCGAGGGCGCGCTGATGCTCCGGCTCGCCGCGCAGGTCCTGGGCGGCGTTCCAGGCGGCGAGCGTCAGGCGGAGGGCGCCGTGCATGGCGTCGAAGCGGGCGACAGGGATACCGAAATGCATGGGCGCGCCGTCGACGGTCTTCGGCAGATGCCAGCCGAGGAGGCGGCCGTTGTCATCGAGCAGCGCGCCCGCGGCCGGGTGGACGCCTTCGGGAAACTCGAGCCGCGCGATCCAGCCAAAGGCCCCGGACTCCTTGGTGTAGCGCACAGTGGCCGTGGCGGCGCCGGCGCGCACGGTCTTGCCGATTTCGGGCGCGCGGGGCGGACCGGCGGGCGCCTGGTGGCCGACGAAGATCTCGGCAACGCCGGCATCGGGGTCATCTCCGCTGATGAAGAGCACGGGGTGCAGCGTGCCGCTGGAATCGAGAACAGCGGCGGCGGCTGCGCCGAGCAGCGCGCCGCGGTCCGCCAGAAAGAAGCCGGACTCGCGGGCGGCCGCCCCAGAGACATTCCGCAGCGCGCCGCGGGAATCGTATGTCAGTAACTCGCCCGCGTGGAGGGATGCCGCCAGAAACAGGAAGAGCGCCAGCCTGAGCATGCCTGAATGCGGGACGCGGTTGCCGGGCCGCGCGTTGCACCCCATTGTACGATGATAGTTTCAGCCCTACCCTGCGGTATTCCCGACATGGACACTGGAAGCCTTGATCTCAAAAAGACCGTCAACCTGCCCTCGACCGGCTTCGGCATGAAGGCGAACCTGGCGGTGAACGAGCCGAAGATGCTGGAGCGCTGGCGCAGCCAGGGCATCTATCAACGGATTCGCGAAGCCCGCCGCGGCCGCCCGATGTATGTGCTGCACGACGGGCCGCCTTACGCCAACGGCAACATCCACCTCGGGCACGCCTTCAACAAGATTCTCAAGGACTTCATCGTCAAGTGGAAGACCATGGCCGGCTACGACTCGCCGTATGTGCCGGGCTGGGACTGCCACGGGCTGCCGATCGAGATCAAGGTGGACAGCCAGTTGGGGCCGAAGAAGGCGAAGATGAGCGTGGTCCAGATCCGCGCCGAGTGCCGCAGGTACGCCGAGAAGTACGTGAAACTCCAGAGCGGCTCCTTCCAGCGGCTGGGCGTGTTCGGCCGCTGGGAGGATCCGTACCTGACGATGAGCGCGGAATACGAGGCCACGATCGCCCGCGCCTTCGTGGATTTCCTCGCGCAGGGCTCGGTCTACAAGGGGCTGAAGCCGGTCAACTGGTGCATCCACTGCAAGACGGCCCTGGCGGAGGCGGAGGTCGAGTACGAGAACCACGCGAGCCCTTCGATCTGGGTGCGGTTCAGGCTCCTGTCGGACGCGGCGGAGATCGACCCGGCGCTCGCCGGGCGCGAGGTGTACGGGCTGATCTGGACGACGACGCCGTGGACGATTCCGGCCAACGTGGCCATCGCGTATCATCCAACGTTCGAATACGCAGCGGTGGAAGCCGGCGGGGCGGTTTACATCGTTGCGGCCGAACTCGCGGAGGCGACGGCGCAGAACTGCGGATGGATCGGCGCGCGCGAGGTGGCCCGCTTTGCGGGAGCGAAGCTCGAAGGAGCGCGGTTCCGGCACCCGTTCCTGGAGCGCGAGTCGCCCGGCGTGCTGGCCGATTACGTGACGCTCGAACAGGGTACCGGGGCTGTGCACACCGCGCCGGGCCACGGCGCCGAGGACTATCTCACCGGGCAGAAATACGGGCTGCCGACGTTCTGTCCCGTCGATGCAGGCGGGCGCTTTTTCCACGCCGCGGGCGCGCCGGGGCGGCTGCCGGAGGCGCTGATCGGCAAGACGGTGTGGGAAGGCAACGCGGTGGTCAACTCCATTCTCCGCGAGGCGGGCGCGCTGCTGGCGGAGAAGAAGCTCGACCACTCCTACCCGCACTGCTGGCGCTGCCACAATCCGACCATCTTCCGCGCCACCGAGCAGTGGTTCATCGGCATGGACCGCAACGGGCTGCGGCAGAAGGCGCTCGAAGCGATCCACGAAGTGAAGTGGCATCCCGAATGGGGCGAAGAGCGGATGGCGAACATGATCGCCACGCGCCCCGACTGGTGCATCTCGCGGCAGCGGGTGTGGGGCGTGCCGATCGTCGTGTTCTATTGCGAGCGCTGCAACGAGCCGCTCACCGACCGCCGGTTCCTGGACCACGTAGTGGACCTGTTCGCGCAGCACACCGCCGACGCCTGGTATGACCGCACGGCGGCGGAACTGCTGGGTCCCGAGGCGAAGTGCGCCTCCTGCGGGGGCGCGGAGTTCCGCAAGGAGAACGACATCCTCGATGTGTGGTTCGACTCCGGCGCCAGTCATCTGGCCGTGCTCCACGAGGGCAACGGGCTGCCGTGGCCGTGCGACATGTACCTGGAGGGCGGCGATCAGTACCGCGGCTGGTTCCACTCGTCCCTGCTGGTGGGGGTGGGGCTGCGCGGGCGCTCGCCATACCGCGAGTGCGCGACCAACGGCTGGGTGCTGGACGGCGAGGGGCGGGCGATGTCGAAATCGCTCGGCAACGTGATCGCGCCGGAGGACATCATCAAGCATTACGGCGCCGACGTGCTGCGGCTGTGGGTGAGCTCGGTGGCATTCCAGGAAGACGTGCGGGTGAGCGAGCTGATCCTGACGAGGCTCACCGAGGCGTACCGTAAGATCCGCAACACGTTCCGCTACGCGCTGGGCAACCTGCACGACTTCGATCCGGCGGCCGATGCGCTGCCCGGAGATGAGTTGCAGGAGATCGACCGGTGGATCCTGTACCGCGCCGCCGCGCTGGTGGAGCAGTGCCGGCGCTGGTATGACGAGCTGGCATTCCACCGCATTTACCAGTCTGTGTACAACTTCACGACCACGGACCTGAGCGCGGTGTATTTCGACATTCTGAAGGACCGCCTGTACACGAGCGCCCCGAAATCGAAGGCGCGCCGCAGCGCACAGACGGCGCTGTACCGGGTGCAGCATGCGCTGGTGCGGTTGTTCGCGCCTGTGCTGGCGTTCACCTGCGAAGAGGCGTGGTCGCACATGCGGCGGCTGCCGGCGGATCCGGAGAGCGTGCATCTGGCGCTGGCGCCGTTGCCGGAGGAGCTGACCGCCGGGCTGCCGGAAGAGCACGGGCGGCTGAGCGCCGATTGGGACCGGCTGATGGAGGTGCGCGAGGCGGTGCTCAAGAGCCTGGAAGAGGCGCGCAACGCGAAGCTGATCGGCGCGCCGCTGGAGGCGAAGATCGTCCTTGAGGCCGATGGCGAATTGTGGCCGCTGCTCGAGCGCTACCAGGCGGAGCTGCCCTCGATCTTCATCACATCGCAGGTGGAGCTGCGGCGTGGCGAGGCGCTGCGCGCCACGGTGCTGCGCGCCGATGGAGAGAAGTGCGAGCGCTGCTGGAAGTACTCGACGGCTCTTGGCACCGATCCGGCGCTGCCCACGATCTGTCCCGCCTGCACGGCGGCGGTGCATGAAATTGCGGGAGCGTGAGGCGTGGCGCGGCGCTGGCCCTGGGTTGTAGCTGCGGCGGTGGCGGTTCTGGACCGCGCCACAAAGCATTTGATCGAGTCGCGCGTGGCCGAGTGGGAGGCGGTCCCCGTGATCGATGGATTCTTCCGCATCGTGCACACGCGCAACACGGGCGTGGCATTCAGTCTTTTTGCCGAACAGGGCGCGGGCGCGGGCGGCCAGGTGTTGACGGCGATCACTGGAGCGCTGACGCTGCTGGTGGGATGGCTGCTCTGGCAGGCGTGCCGGACGCGCGGCGAGCACTGGACGCTCCAGGCGGCGCTGGCGTTGATTCTCGCCGGGGCGGCGGGCAATCTGTTTGACCGCGTGGCTTTCGGCAGCGTGACCGACTTTCTGGATTTCCACCTGGGCAGCCGCCACTGGCCCGCCTTCAACGTAGCGGACTCGGCAATCACGTGCGGGGCGGCGCTGCTGCTGATCAACGTGTGGCTGAGCCGGAAAAGGAAGCCCGGCGGAGTATGATTCTGATGAGCGCCCGGACCGCCCACGGCCGGGCGGAAGGAGCTGGGCGATGACACCATTTCGTGCCGGGCTTGCAGGGCCGCTCGTCTGGAAGCAGGGTGCGGCGGTGCAGCGCCATTACGAGCTGCGCGCGGGCGAGGAGCGGATTGCCGAGCTCGAATTTCTGAAGATGTTCGGCACCCTGGCCCGCGGGCGCGCGGCCTCGGGCGCGTGGACGTTCAAGCGCACGGGGTTCCTGTCGCCGGTTGTGACGGCCCGCCGCGAGGGCGAGGACCAAGATTGCGCGATGTACCACCCGAATTTCAGCGCGAGCCAGGGCCAGCTCCGGCTGGCTTCAGGCGAGGCGTTCGAATTCCGCCTCGCAGGAGTCTGGTCGCGCAGCGCCATCCTGGTGGACAACGGCCGGCGGGAGGTGTTCCGGATTCGTCTGAAGGGGGAGTTCAGCGCGGGCGCGGCGGTGGAGGTGCGGCTGCCCGAGACGCCGGAACTGGAGCTGCTGCTGTTGCTGGCCTGGTATGTGCTGGTGCTGCAAATGCAGGATGAGGCGCTGAGGGCCGGGCGCGAGTGAGCGTGGAGCGCGTTGTCTACTGCGCGGCGCATGCGGGCTTCTCCGCGGACGCGCCGCTGGGCGGAGGTGCGGCGGTGGCGCGGCTGCTGGAACAGGAGTGGCGGCGGACGCGGCCCTTTGAGCTGGAAATGATCACGCCGGCGGTGCTCGGCGCGGGGGCGCCTTCCGGCCTGGATCTGGCGGCTTTTGATGAGAGCTGCTACGCCGCCTTCTGCCGGGACTTCAGCGCCGCGGCGGCGCGAAGAATTCTGGAGCATGATCCGCGCACAGCCGCGGTGCTGGTGAACGACATCAGCGAGGCGCCAGATTTCGCCGCCGTTGCGCGGGCGGGCTTCCGGATCGTGACCATCTATCACGTGGACGTGGTCGCCTATATCGCCAATATTTATCTGCGCGGGCTGGTGGCGCCGCGGCGGCTGGCGGCTGCCTGGCGCGCGCTGGAGCGCCTGGGCGTGGCGCAGGCGGCGCCGCTGATCCTGCGGCTGATTTTTCAGAGGCAGGCGGAGAGCCTGCGCTATTCGGCCGCCGTGGCCGTGCCATCTTCGGGCATGAAGCGCACGCTGCTCGAATGCTGGCCGGAGGCGCGCGCCGATGGAATCCATGTGCTGCCGTGGGGCGCGCCGCCCGCGGAGGACGCTTGCGGTGATGCCGAGGAGCTGCGGCGCGAGTATGGAGTTGAACCGCGGGAGCGGGTGCTGCTGGCGTTGAGCCGGATCTCGCCGGAGAAGGGACAGGACGTGTTGCTGGAATCGCTGCTCGACTGGGAGCGGACGCGCGGGGCCGCGGTTCCAGCCGTGCGGTTGTTCGTGTGCGGAGCGCCCGCGTACATGCAGGGGCGCGCGCATCAGCGGAAGCTGGAGCGGTTGGCGGCGCGGCTGCGGCGGATCCGGGTCGAGTTTCCCGGACATGTGACGGGAGCGCAGAAACAGGCGTTTTTCCGCCTGGCGGATGTCTATGTGTTCGCGTCGCGGCATGAGAGTTACGGGTTGACGCTGATGGAGGCGCTGGCGGCGGGGTTGCCGGCGGTGGCGGTGGACAGCGACGGGACGCGGGAGATCGTGCGGCCGGAATTCGGCGTGCTGGTGGAGCGCGCCCGGGCGCGCGAGGGATTGTGGCGCGCCGTGGAGGAATTGTTGGCCGATGAGCCGCGGCGGCGGGCGATGGGCGAGGCGGCGCGGGCGTTCGCTTCCGGGAGGCCGTTTGCCGCGGCGGCGCAGCGTCTGGCCGAGATCATTTCGACGGCGGGATGAGCCAATCCGGACGAGGGGGAATGGAGCGGTGGCGATGTGCTGTGCCGCTCTCGAAGGGCGGAATTCGCCAGAATTCCGGCCGGATTCAGACCCGATGACCCTGCGGGACATCAGCGGGGATGAAAATCGCCGCGCCCTGCGGCGGATTCAGTGCCGCAAACGAAGGCGGCGTCAGCCGCCGAAAGTGAGCGGCCGCCGGCGCAGACCCGCCCAAGGGCGATTTTCAGGGGCGCGCTCCGCGCGCGGCATGACTGTCCGCGTGGGACCACCGCTCCCGCAGCCCGCGGCCGCTTCGCTCGCGGCACTGAACAGGGCTGCGGCGGCTCCGGCCAGGACGACCGAACACGGCCTGCGGCGCGCTCCAGTAAAGGTTCTGCAACAAGCAGGGCCAGGCGCGACTCCCCGGCTGCTCATTCCAGGCCCATCTGGGAGAGGCGGTAGCGCAGCGCGTTGCGCGTGAGTCCGAGCAGCCGCGCGGCCTGGCTCTTGTTGCCGCCGGCGCGGCGCAGGGCTTCGCGGATCAATTGCTGCTCGTATTGCTCGAGCGTCACGCCCTCGGGCAGGAAACCGTCGCTCGAAGCGGCAGCCTGGCCGTTGGCGGCGCGGCGAGGGGCATAGTCGAGGCGGATGTGTTCAGGGCCGAGCACGGTTCCGTCCGCATAGAGCAGGCTGCGTTCGATTACGTTTTCCAGTTCACGGACGTTGCCGGGCCAATGGTAGTCGATGAGCTTGCGCATCGCCTCGGGGGAGATCTCCGTGACGCGGGCGCCGGTTTCGGCGGCGAAGCGGCGGAGGAAGCGCTCGGCGAGCAGCGGGATGTCCTCGCGCCGCTCCCGCAGCGGCGGGATGGTGATGGGAAAGACGTTGAGCCGGTAGTAAAGGTCTTCGCGGAAATTGCCCTCTTCGAGGGCGCGGCGGAGATCGGCGTTGGTGGCCGCGATGACGCGCACATCGATCTGCCGCGTGCGGGTGCTGCCGAGCCGCTCAAACTCGCGGTCCTGGAGCACGCGCAGCAGTTTCACCTGGACCGACGGGGGCACGTCGCCGATTTCGTCAAGGAACACCGTGCCTTTGTCGGCCTGTTCGAACTTGCCGGGACGCGAGGCGACGGCTCCGGTAAAGGCGCCCTTTTCATAGCCGAACAGCTCGCTCTCCATCAGGTTTTCCGGGATGGTGGTGCAGTTGATCTTGACGAAGGGCTGCGGGGCGCGCGGCGAATGGAAATGAATGGCGCGCGCGATCAGGTCCTTGCCCACGCCGCTCTCGCCGCACAGCAGCACGGTGGTGCGCGTGGGAGCGACGCGCATGACGGCGGCCAGGATCTCCTGCATCTTCGGCCCCGTGCCGATGATGTTCTCGATGCGGTAGCGGCGGCCGAGCTCCTCCCGCAGGCGCGTGTTCTCTTCGCGGAGCTGCTGCACTTCGAGCGCCTTGCTGACAACGGCGTCGAGGTGATCGAGCGAGAACGGCTTGGGGAGGAAATCCGCAGCGCCCTTCTTCATCGCCTCCACGGCGGTCTCCACGGAAGAGAACGCAGTCATCACCACCACCGGCAGGCGCGCGTTGAGACGTTGCAGGGATTCGAGCAGCTCGAGCCCGTCCATGCCCGGCAGGCGGAGGTCGGTGAGCACGAGATGCGCCTGCGGGGCTAGGCGCAGGGCCTCCTCGGCGGTGGAAACGGGGATCGTCTCGAACCCCTTCGATTCCAGGTGGAGCGACAGGACGCGGCGGAGCTTCTCTTCGTCCTCGACGATGAGCACGCGGGGCTGCATTGCCGCCTTCATCATATGGCCGTTGGCGCGTCCCATGAAAGAGCGTTTCCAACTGTGGGACGCGGCCGCCGGAGGCGGCGGTTTCAGCGCGGCCGGGCGTTCAGGCGGATTCCGGCAGCCAGCAGTAGCCGATGCGGACGATCGTCTTGAGCGCGTCGGCATTGGGGCCGAGTTTGCGCCGCAGCCGCTGGATGTGGACATCCACTGTGCGGGTCCGGGCGTCTTCGGCGTAGTTCCAGACCGATTTCAGCAGCGTCTGGCGGCTGATGCACCGGCCCGGATTGTCCATCAACATCTCCAGGAGAGCCTTCTCCTTGCGCGTGAGGCGGATTCCGTCGAGGAAACGCCTGTGGTGCGTGGCTGACGCCTGGGCGGGATCCCAGGAGACCGGATGCGCGGCGCGGGCTGGACTCATACAGCTTCTCTTCCTCCGCTCGATGAAGTTCCAGACTTGAATGGCCGGACGCCTGATTCACCCTCGCGTTCGGCGTTCTTCACCTAGCTTGGACGATCCGGAGGCCGTTTTGTTCGGCGAAATCCGGCTGCGATGGGCGCGAAACGGGCCCGAGGCCCGAATTTGTTACACAGATGAACACCGGCGAGTGTCACCCCGAAGATGCGGGCAGCGAGACGAGAAAGATAGCGCCGGCGTCCGGCTCGGAGTCGACGCTGATGACGCCGCCATGATCGCCGACGATCTTGGCCGAAATGGCGAGCCCGAGGCCGACGCCGCCCGGCTTGGTGGTGAAGAACGGGTTGAAGATCTGTTCGCGGTGTTCCGGGGGAACGCCGGGGCCGCGGTCGATGACGGCGATTTCGACTCCTTGAGGAGAGCGGCGGGTCTTGACGGTGACCAGAGCCCCGGGCGGGGACGCCTCCAGCGCGTTGCGTAACAGATTGAAAAAGACGCGCTCGATCAGCTCCGCGTCCGCCTCGATGAGGGGCAGCGCAGGATCGTAGTTGCGGTGGATGCGTGCGGCCGAGCCGGGTGATTCGCGGTCGAGGTGCTCGATGGCGCTATCGAGCACGGTGTGGATGTCGGCAGGCGTTTTTTCGAGCCTCAAGGGGCGGGCGAATTCGAGGAAGCGCGTGATAAGAGAGTTGGTGCGGTCGACCTCGGCGGAGATGTATTCGGCCAGTTCGCGCACCACGGCATTGTCCGCGGGCGCGCGATCCATCAGCATCTCGGCGCTGGCTTTCATCGTGCCGAGAGGGTTGCGCAGCTCGTGGGCGAGTCCGGCGGTGAGCTGGCCGAGCGCGGCGAGCCGCTCGCTGCGGCGGGCGCTGGCTTCGGCCTCCAGCAGGCGGCGGTTGACCTCGGCGAGCTCGGCGGCGGCGGCTTCGGCGCGGCGGGCGGCGCGGCGGTTGGCTTCCGCCAGCGAGTAGGTGAGATACGCGACCACCGGGAGGAAGAGCACGCGCAGAGTGAGGTCGCGCAGATAGAGCCCTTCCAGGATGTAGCCGAGGTTGTAGGCGACCGGGATGAAGGCGAGGTAGGCGAGGCAGGCCAGAGCCGTAAAGACGGCTGTGCCGGCGGGTCCGAGGGTGGTGGCCGCGGAGAGAACCGGCAGCAGCAGGATCAGATAGTAGCTGGAGGCGATGCCGCCAGTGACTCCGATGAGCAGGAAGCCGAGCAGGAGTTTGAGCGAGATGAGCGCGAGGTTGCCCCGCGGCGACTGAAAGGCGCGGGCGCGGGGAGCCGCCACCTGAAGCACGGCGAGGGCGGAGAGGACCTCGATCTCGGCAGGGCCGCGCGTCGGGCTGACCCAGGCAAGAGCGGAAAACAGCAGCAGCCAGACCGCGTCCTGCGCGCGCGGCAGGAAGCGCTTCCACGGTGCGCTGTGGTTGGCCTGCAAGCCGTCATCTTAGCGCACACTGAGGCGCCGTCCGCCCTCGCTCGGGCGCGAGTATGTCAGAATATGAGAGGTCTCGCGAGTTTGTCCATGAATCCAGCAGATTCCTCCAACCTGACTGACGTTTCTCCGCTTGCCGAAGCGCCCGCTCCGCCGCAGGAAGAGGCTTTCGGCGAGATGCTGGCCGCGTTCGAGGCGGCGCAGAGCAACGGAGACGAGGGCGCGGCGCTGGAGGGCACCGTCGTTTCCATCAATGAAGAGGCGATCGTTGTCGATGTGGGCCGGAAGATGGAGGGCATCCTCCGGCGCGGCACGCCCGGGCTGCCGCCGGATCTGGCGCCGGGTTCGACGCTGATGGTGAACATCAGCGGCCGCACCGATGACGGCTACTATCTGCTGTCGACGATCCGGGTGGAGCAGCCGAGGGACTACACGGGGCTTCAGGCGGCGTTCGAAGGCAAGCATGTGATTCTCGGCCTGGTGACCGAGCAGGTGAAAGGCGGGCTGCGGGTGCAGGTGGCCGACGGCGTACACGCGTTTCTGCCGGCCTCGCGCAGCGGCATCCGGGAGATGGCGGAGCTGCCCACGCTGGTGGGGCAACAGATCGAGTGCCGGATCACGAAGCTCGACCTGGAGAACCCGCAGCGTCCCGACATCGTGGTGGACCGGCGGGGCGTGTTGGAAGAACAGGCGGCGGCGGCCAGGCAGGCGGCGTTTGAGCGGCTCCAGGAAGGAATGGTCGTGCAGGGGCGCGTGCGCACGGTGACCGATTTCGGCGCCTTCATCGAGCTCGCTCCCGGCATCGACGGGCTGCTGCACGTGACCGATATGAGCTGGAGCCGCGTGGACAAGCCCTCCAGCGTGGTCAGCCCCGGCCAGACGGTGGAAGTGAAGATTCTGAAGATCAACCGCGGCAGCCGGAAAATCTCGCTCGGGATGAAGCAACTGGCGCCGGATCCCTGGACGGAGGCTGCATCGGCGCTCAAGCCGGGCGACCGCGTGCGCGGCAAGGTGGTGCGGCTGGCGGAGTTCGGCGCATTTGTCGAAATCGCCCCCGGCGTGGACGGCTTGATTCACCTGTCGGAGATGTCCTGGTCGAAGCGGGTGCGGAAGCCCGAGGACGTGGTGCAGGTGGGCGACACCGTGGAGGCCGTGGTGCTGGAGGTCAAGCCTGCCGAGCGCCGCATCGCGCTGGGGCTGAAACAGGCGCTCGGCAATCCCTGGGACACGGCGGCAACGCGATTCGCGCCGGGCACGGTGGTGGAGGGTCCGGTAACCAACATGGCGCAGTTCGGGGCTTTTGTGGATCTGGGCGACGGCATCGAAGGCATGATCCACGTGGCCGACATCACGCGCGAGAAGCGCGTGCAGCATCCCAAAGAGGTGCTGTCGCCGGGGCAGGTGGTGAAGGCGCAGGTGCTCGAGGTGGATGCCGAGAAGCGGCGCATCCGGCTGAGCATGAAAGCGCTGGAGCCGACGTCGGCCGACATCTTCATCAGCGAGCATCAGGTGGGCGATCTGGTGAGCGGGCGCGTCGTGGAGACGCACGCGAGCCACGCCAAAGTGGAAATCAGCGAGGGCGTCCACGCCCGCTGCCGGCTGAAAGAAGCCGCGGGCGAGGGCGAGAAGGCCCGCGCGGCGGCAGCGGACGTCGACGGGCTGGCGGCGTTGCTGGCGGCGAAATGGAAAGGCGGCGGCGCCACGGAGAGCGACCGTAAGACCCTGCGGACGGGCCAGTTGAGGCGCTTCCGCATCGTTGCCCTGGAGCCGGCCCACCGCCGGATCGAAGTCGAAGTGGCAGACTGAAATTTTCAGCGAGACGTTTTTCTTCCCCGTCCGTCTGTTTCCGGTGAGGGCGTGCTGCGCCCTGGCGAGGAACCACGATGGAACCGGGAGCGACACTGGCGATCGAAAGCGGCGCCCGCGCGAGCGCCCGGCGGGATGCATGCATGGACGAGGCTGCCACGATCCGCGCCGCGCAGTCCGGCGATGCTGAGGCTTTCGAGCGGCTGGTGCGCTCCTACGATCAACAGGTGCTGCGGCTGGCGATGAACCTGCTCCGCAACCCCGACGACGCCCATGACGTGTACCAGGAGACGTTTCTGCGCGTCTTCCGGAACCTGGGCAACTTCCGCTTCGATTGCAGCTTCTCCACATGGCTCTACCGCATCGCCACGAATCTGTGCCTCGATGCACTGCGGAAGCGGAAGGTGCGTCGCACGGAGCCGGCGGCGGTGGAGACGGACGAAGGCGTGGTCGACCGGCTTGAAACGGTGGCGGAAGCGCGCCCGGCGGGCGATCCCCAGCGGGCGGCGCTGAACGGCGAGTTGCGGGCCGTGATCGAGAAGGCGCTTGACGGGCTGACGCCGCGCGAGCGGACGGTGTTCGAGCTGCGCCACTATCAGGGGATGCGGCTGAAGGAGATCGGCGAGGCGCTCGGGTCGAGCGAGGTGGCGGCGAAGAACTGCCTGTTCCGGGCGACGCAGAAGATGCGCCAGGCGTTGGGAGAGTTCCTATGAACTGCCAGGAAGTCCGGGATCTGATTCCGCTGTATCTGTACGGCGAGCTCAGCTTCGACGAAGAAGAGCGCGTGGAGCAGCATCTGGCTTCCTGCGCCGCGTGCGCCGCCGAGCGGACGCGGTGCGAGAAGCTGACGCTGCTGCTCGGACAGGGCGAGGCGGGCGTTTCGGCGGAGCTGCTGGCGCGCTGCCGGTGCGATCTGGCAGCGGCGCTTGAAAAAGAGCGCGGGCAGCGCGGCTGGGCGGCGCTGCGCCGGATCTGGACCCGGTGGGTGGTGTCGCCTCCGATGTGGCTGCGTCCCGTGGGGGCGGTGGCGATGCTCGCGCTCGGGTTCTTCGGCGCGCGGATGCTTCCTGAGGATGCGCCGGTGCTGGGGCCGCTGGCTCGGAGTTCGCCTCCGGCGGTGGTCGGAAAAGTGCGCCTGGTGGACACGACAGACCGCGGCGAGGTGCGGGTGCAGTATGAAGAGATCCGGCCGCGGGAGTTGCGGGGATCGTTCCAGGATGAGCGGATCCGGCGGCTGCTGCTGGCGGCGGCGAACGATCCCACCGATCCGGGCGTGCGGGTGGAGTCGATCGACCTGTTGAAAAACCGCACGGCGGACGCGGACGTGCGGCGCGCGCTGATCAACGCGCTGCGCACCGACGAGAACGCGGGCGTGCGGCTGAAGGCGCTGGAAGCCCTGCGGCCTTACGCTCATGACCCGGAGACGCGGCAGGCGCTGGCGCAGGTGTTGCTCGAAGAAAAGCACGTCGCCGTGCGGATGGCGGCTGTGGAGATGCTGGCCGACGTCCAGGAGCCGGACGTGGCGGGAGCGCTGCAACAGTTGCTGCACCGCGAAGAGGATCAGTACGTGCGGCAGCGCACGCTGAAGGCGCTTGCGGCGATGAAGGCGTCCTACGGGACGTTTTGAGGCCGGCGGGCCGGCGCCGTCTTTTGGGCCGCGAGCGAAGCGGCCGCAGCCTGCGGGATCGAGCCCCGATGCCCCTTCGGGAAATCAGCAGGGATGAAAATCGGTGCGGCTTGCGGCAGGTTCAGTGCCGCGAACGAAGGCGGCGTCAGCCGCCGAAAGTGAGCGGCCGCCGGCGCAGCCCCGCCCAAGGGCGATTTTCGAGGGAGCGGACCCGGCGCGGCACGCATGACAAAAATTCGCGACCGGGCGGGCATGTCCCCCTTTTTACCAGAGGGGCGAGACGTTTGAACGGCTGGTTCGTCTGTCAAAACGGATGCGAAGAAATGAACGGGCAGGGGAACGGATGCGCAACGTACGCGGCCTGCCGTGGAAGTGAGTGAGGTTTGCCATGAAAGTCCTCGGGAATCACATACTGCTTGCCGGCGCGGCGGCGCTCGCCGCGCTGATGATCATCGCAGTCCCGGCTGCAGGCCAGCCGGCGTCTGTCTGGAGCGAACAGGAACAGGAACTGGCGATGCAGCCACCTCCGCCACCGCCGCCACCGCCGCCGGACACGATGATCTTCCTCCAGAGCGGCGGCACGTATCTGGGCGTCGGCGTCAAAGAGATCACCGCGGAGCGGGCCAGGGCGCTGAAGCTGAAAGAAGAGCACGGAGTGGAGATCACCACGGTGGAGCCGGACAGCCCGGCGGACAAGGCGGGGCTCAAGCCGGGCGACGTAGTGCTCGAATACAACGGCCAGCGGGTGGAAGGCACGCAGCAGTTCGTGCGGTTCGTCCGGGAGACCCCGCCGGGGCGCACGGTGCGGCTGACGGTGTTCCGCAACGGGGCCACCCAAACCATCACCGCCACGGTAGCGGAGCGCAAAGGGCGCTCGTTCAACGTCCCCGGGCCGAAATTTGACGAAGATATCAAGATCCAGATCGAGAGGTCGCTGGAAGGGATGCGCGACGTGCCGCGGGTCATGATGAGCTGGCGCGCCGGGGTGCTCGGCATCGAAGGCGAGGCGCTGAAGGGCTCGCAATTGGGAGACTTCCTCGGCGTGAAAGAAGGCGTGCTGGTGCGCAGCGTCATGAAAGACACGCCGGCCGAGAAGGCAGGGCTGAAAGCCGGCGACGTGATCGTGAAGGTGGACGACCGCAAAGTGGAGGAGCCGCGCGACATCACAGCGGCGCTGCGGGCCGTGCGCCAGGCGTCGAAGAAGACGGTTCCCGTGGTCGTGGTAAGGGACCGGAAAGAGATGACTGTGCAGGTGACGCTGGATGAAGCCGCTGCGCCGCCGCGGGCCCCTCGCACACGGCGGGTGACGGCGCCCGAGGGCAGGTTCTGAAGTCCGTCTACCTCTAGTGTTGAATGGCCCGGCGCGCCTCCCTCGCCGGGCCGCTTTTTTTCCAGCGGAAGCCTGCCGTGCAGGGAGCCGCGCGCCTCGCGAAGGAGTCCCCGCTTCAGCCGATGGCGCCGCGGACGTCGCCGCGCATCAGCGTGTCCATCTTCTCGTTGGGCACGCGGATGCCGATGAAGAACTGGCCGAACTGGGCGTAAACGGCGCTCACCTCGTCGAAGCGCATCTCGTAGATGAGCCGCTTGAACTCCAGCGGATCGTCGCTGAACAGATCGACGCCCCACTCCCAATCGTCGAAGCCGATCGAGCCGGAGATGATCTGGCGCACCGAGCCCGCATACTTGCGGCCGATGAGGCCATGCTCATGCATCATGCGCTGGCGCTCGGCGAACGGGACCTGATACCAGTTTTTCGACTCTCCGCGGCGGCGGTCCATCGGATAAAAGCAGATGTAACGGCTCTCGGGGATCTCCGGCCAGAGGCGCGCCGCCATGGCCTTGCGCTGCCGCTCGAGCGTCTCCTGCACGGCGGCGTCCCATTCGGGCGTCCCCGGGGCCAGGCCGCGTCCGGCCAGCTCCTCATGGATCTTCCGCGTGGACTCGTACAGGCCCAGTTCGACAACGCTGAGAAAAGAGTGGGTGATGTCGAGATACCGGCCGATACGCGCCTGGCGGACGTTCTGCTCGGCTTCCAGCAATCCGGTGAAGTCGCGGCGGAAGTGCAGCAACATCAGGTCGCCCTTGTGTCCGAGCATGGCGTAGGCGGCGGACTGCTCGCCGCCTTCGGCGCCTTCCTTGATCTGGAGCCACTCGCGCGCCTCTTCGAGTGCGACGTGACGCGAGTGGGCGTCAAGGGCGCGCCACTCGTCCCAACGGATGCGGAACATCTGGTGGAGCACCGCCGCGCCTTCCAGCGTCAGCGGAACAACGGGATCGCTCATCTCGCCTCCTCGAAATCCAGAGTAAAGCTCAGCCCCACGGGTGCTTGTACGGGGCGCGGTAATTTCGTTTCAGCATGGCGTGGGCGGCGGCGTCGTTCGGGATGCGCTCGCCCTGCTCGTCCCACTCGATGGTCCGCCCGGCCCGGTAAGCGATCATGCCGAGTTGCACGGTGGCGGTGGAGCGGAAGGCGTCCTCGGGCGTGCAGGGAGCCGGCTTCGACGCGCGCACGGATTCGAGGAACTGCCGCATGTGCAGGCGGCTCAGATCAGACGGAGGCCTGGTGTCCTGCACGCGCCGCTGCGCGTCTTTGCCCCTGGGGAGGACGATCCAGCGCTGATCGGTGACGAACACCGTCTCCTTTTCGCAGAACACGGTGACGCCGTTGGAGAACTCGGGGTCGCGCTCGACCGCGCCCCACAGGCGGTGGCGCCAGACCACGGGGCAGGGATCGAATTCGAAATGCGCGGTCAGGGTGTCCGGCGTGGTGATGCGCCCCTTGTAGTGATAGATGCCGCCGGCGGCAGTGATCTTCTTCGGCATGCCGAGTCCGAGCGGCACGCGCGTGGCGTCGATCAGATGGATGCCCCAATCGACGAGATGGCCGTTGCCGGTGGTCTGCTCCAGGCGCCAGGCCCGATGGCCGACGTTGGGCGAATAGGGGAGTTTGGGCGCGGGACCGCACCAGAGGTCCCAGTCGAGCGTGGGCGGCGGAGGCTGAGGCGTGTTGTCGAGCGGCGTGGCAGTGTAGTGAATGTTGACATCGGCCTGGACGGGACGGCCGGGCGCGCCGCTGCGGATGTAATCGGCCGCGGCGGCGAAGGCCTCGCTCTGGCGGCGCTGGAAGCCGACCTGCACGGTGTTGCCGGCCTTTTTCCAGGCGTTCACCATGGCGCGCCCTTCGCGGATGTCGTACGCCAGAGGCTTTTCCGAATAGATGGCCAGCTTGCGGCGGGTGGCGGCGATGAAGGGCAGCGCGTGCCAGTGCGGGGGCGTGGCCAGGATGACGGCGTCGAGCCCGCCCGCATCGAGCATCTCTTCGTAATGCTTGTACAGGCGCGGGCGGCGGCCTTCCTGCTTCTCGACCAGCGCCGCCATGTCGTCGAGCATCTTCGAATCCGCGTCGCACAGTGCGGAGCAGGTGACGCCGCCCTCCTGGTAGGCCGCCCGGAGATCCACGCCGCCCCACCAACCACAGCCGATGATGCCCAGGCGGACTGTGGCAGGTTGAGCGAAAGAGGTAGCGGCGCCGGCCGCAAGAAAGGTTCTTCGGTTCATGCAAGCGTCCCGGTGCGGCAGAGCGTCAGACTCATCGCGCGCGGTTCCTTCCTGAGGGTAATGATCATTTTACCGCGCGGCCCAAGACGGCTCGCCGTCCTCAGGGGCGCAGGCGCCAACGGCGTACGGCGGACAACGCCAGCAGCCCAAGCCCCATCAGGACATAGGTGGATGGCTCGGGGATCGGAGGCGGCTCAGGCACCTCCGGCGGCGGCGAGCCGTTCGGCGGCGGGATGATGATCTCCGGCGGCGGCTCCGACGACGGCGTTTCCGGATCCGAGGGTGGCGGTGGCAGCAACGGCGGCGGGAGCGGGCCCGGGGGCGGCACTTCACCGCCGGTGGGTGGCTGTGCGGGTGGAGAGCCCGGATCCGATGGCGGCCCGGCCGGCGGCGGAGCCACCGATGGAGTCCCCGGAGCGGTTGGGGGCGTTAAGGGCGGCGACACCGGAGGGGCGCCGGGCGTGCCGGGGGGCGTCCCCGGCGGCGTGGCCGGCGGCGTGTCCGGAGGGGGCGTTACCGGCGGTTCGGGCGGGGTCGGCGGGGGCGTGCTTGGGGGCGTGGCGCCCGGGGGAGTGACTGGCGGCGGCGGAACTACCGGAGGAGGCGGAACTGCCGGAGGGGGCGTGCCGGGTTCCGGCCCGGGACCGCCCGGAGGCGAAGGCGGCACGGTACCGCCAGGGCCGGGACCGGAAACAGGGGGCAGAAAACCCGGTCCGGCAATCGGAGGCGTCAGCCACGTGCCGCTCGGGCCTCGCGTGGGCATGTCCAGGGGCGCAAAGCCGGGCGGAGGCGTCACAGCCGCCAGTGGAGTCTCCTTTGCCGGAGGCTCTGCTGCCAGTCCGGGCGCCACAGGCACAGCGCGCTCCGGTTCCGGCTCGAGCTTGGGGGTATTCAGGATCTCTTCGGGCGGCTCTTCAGGGCTGACGGCCATCTGGGGCGCCTCTTCCACCTTGTTGCCGCAGCGGGCGCGGATGGTGGTCTTGCCATCGGTGATGACCTGTTCTCCAGCAAAGAGCCGCACGGGCTTCTTGGTAAAGAACACCCTGTCCTTGATTCGGTAGGAAACGTAGGCGAGCCGCGGCTGGCGGAGCGTGGCTGTCCTCGCCCGCCTGGCGTCGAAGCCCGCGTAATGACGAGCCACGACAGGATCGCGCTGCGCCGCTTCCACCACTTCCTCGGGTGAGGCGACGCCGCCCGGGATCACGGAATAAGGGTAGACCAGCCGGCCGGGCAGTCTGGTCTTCCGGTCTACCAGATGATCCAGATAACTCGACAGCGGGCCATCCAGGGCTGAGCTGCCCGGTTCCGCCGATTGCCGCCCTTGCCAGACGGCGATGACTCCTGCCGCCCCTGCCAGAACGAGCGCGGCCAGAAGAATGGGCGCCCAGCCGCCGGACGGCTGGCGCCGCCGAACGGCCTGGTGCCGGGTTTTCTGGAGCCGGATTCTGATTCTCAAGTTGGCCGCCTACCTGCATCAGGGCCGCCACCGGTTGGCAGGCGGCGCTGAGAGCCTGTGCTGCAACAGGCCTACTCCAAGGCTACCCGGTTGATTTGCAAGAACAAAGATGTACTCGTACCGTGACCGAATCTCTAGTACATTCGATCCAGCGGTAAGGGGAGTATCAGGTGCGGTCGGGCCTAAGTCCTTTGCCTTCTATAACGAGGAAGCGGCCGCCAGCCCTCAGGTTCTTGTATTCTTCCGTCCGCCCGCTCGGCCAGAGGATGGTTACACGCTCGAGGGTTTCGCGGCGTCCCAAACCGATGGTCACCGGCAGCTCGCATTGCGACAGGTAGCCGGTGGCGGACTTCACGGTTCGCGTGCCCGTCAGCCCGGAGGACTCGAACTTGACCACCGCGCCGATGGCGTCCCGGTTCGACTTGGTCCCGGCCAGGCGCAGGCGGACGCTGCGGTGGCCGTTGCCGAGATCGTTCCTGTAGAGGTAGGCGGGCCCGTTGTTGGTGGTGATGAGCACGTCGAGATCGCCATCGTTGTCGAAATCGCCATAAGCGGCGCCGCGGGCGACCTTGGGGCTTGCAAAAGCCTCGCCGGCAAGGCGGCTGAAGTCGCGGAAATTGCCCTTGCCGTCGTTCATGAACAGGTGCGGCGGCTGGGCGTGCGTCACGTTGCGGCGGGCGCGGCTGATGGACTCGTCGATATGGCCGTTGACGATGAGCAGGTCGAGCATGCCGTCCAGATCCGGGTCGAAGAAAAAGCAGCCGAAGCCGAGCGAGTGCCGCGTGGCCTGGCCGATGCCGGCCTGCGGGGCGCGGTCCACGAACTGGCCGTCGCGGTTGCTGCGGTACAGGCCCATCATCTCGTTGTCAAAGTTGGTGACAATGATCGAGACGAGGCCGGAGTTGTCCACGTCGGCGGCGTCGACGCCCATGCCGGCGCGGGCGCGGCCGTCTTCGCTGAACGCCAGTCCGATGCGCACGGCCTGCTCGAGGAAGCGGCCGTTGCGGAGGTTCGTGTAGAGCTTGTTGGGCTGGGTGTCGTTGGCGACAAAGACGTCGGGCCAGCCGTCGTTGTTGAAGTCGAGCAGCGTGACGCCCAGCGACTTGGAGGTCGTGTCGAGCACCCCCGCCTTGGCCGTGACATCCTCGAACGTCCCGTCGCCGCGGTTGCGGAACAGCCAGCAGGTGACGCCCCGGTACGCCTCAGGGGTGCAATAAGCCTTGCTGTTTCCATCGAAGGAGCAGAAGATGTCGCCTTCCTGCGTCCATCGCACATAGTTGGTGACGAACAGGTCCAGCAGGCCGTCGCGGTCGTAGTCGAACCACATGGCCGAGGTCGAGAAGCCCTCGTGCCCCCACAGGCCGCTCGAGCGCGTGACATCGACAAACGTTCCCTTGCCGGTGTTGTGGAACAGCCGGCTCTGGCCGAGGCAGGAGATGAAGATGTCCGGGTGTCCGTCGTTGTCGTAATCGCCGATGGCGACGCCGAGCCCGTACATTTCGACGTCGAGCCCGGCGGCGCGGGTGACGTCGGTAAACGTGCCGTTGCGGTTGTTGCGGTACAGCTTCAGCGTCGAGCGACGCCGCTTGTGGCCGGGCCAGTCCATCGCATTGATCAACAGAATGTCCTGCCAGCCGTCGCCGTCATAATCGAAAAAAGCGCATCCGGAACCCATGGTTTCCGGCAGGTATTTCTTGCCAAATGCGCCGGAATTGTGGACGAAATTGATGCCCGCGGCGCGCGTGACATCGGTGAAACGGAAGCCGGGCCCCTGCTGCGCGGGTGCAGGCGCCGCCAGCAGCCCCCCGAGCCCTGCGAGAAAGTCCCGCCGCAGCATCTCCGCCTACTTCTCCGGCCCGGGTCCTTCCGGCAAAGTCACCAGCCCTTTCTTGATGGCGTACACGACGAGGTCTGCCGTGCGGTGTATGCCGAGCGCCTGCATCAGATTGGCCCGGTGCACGGCGACGGTGTTGACGCTCAGGCCCAGAATCGCCGCGATCTCCTTGTTGGAGCGGCCCTGCACGATGTGCTGGAGCACTTCGCGCTCGCGCTGGGTCAGCTTCTCGAAGTCGCTCGGAGTCTCCTGCTGGCTCGGAGGCGTGAGCCCGGGGGCGATGACCATGCGGCCGGCGGCGATCTCCTTGATCGCATACGGCAGGTCGACCTCGAGCGCGTTCTTCAGAAGATACCCTTTCACGCCCGCGGCGAAGGCGTTGCGCACATACGTGTCTTCCGAGTACATCGACAGCATCAGAATGCCGGCGCCGGGCGCCTTTTTCAGAATCTGGCTGGCCGCCTGGATCCCATCCAGTTCCGGCATGGCGAGGTCCATCACCACGACGTCCGGCTTCAGCCGTTCGGCTTCCTCCACCGCCTGCAAGCCCGTCGCCGCTTCACCCACCACCTCGATTTGCGGGTCGTCCTCCAGCATCCGCCGGAAACCTTTGCGCACCAGCGAATGGTCGTCCGCCAACAGCACGCGGATCCTGCTCATCCCTTGCCTCCCTTCACGCCCAGCGGAGCCTCCACGCGTACAATAGTCCCTCCCCCGGGCCTGCGCCGGAACTCGATCCGGCCGCCCAGCAGTTCGGCCCGCTCGCGCATGCCGATCATGCCGAGGCCGCTTTCCTGCGGATTCTCCGGCAGCCCGGTCCCGTGGTCTTCAATCTCCATCTCCATTTTCTCCGGCGCGTAGCTCACGCGCACCCATGCTTCGGTGACGTGCGCGTGCCGCACCACGTTGTTCAGCGATTCCTGGAGGATGCGGTACATGTGAATGGCTACCGAATCGCCGATCCACGGCGCCGCGCCGCTCTTCTGGTAATGCACCTTCAGCCCGGTCTGTTTCTCGAACTGTCCCAGGTACCATTCGATGCTCCGCTCCAGTCCGTAATCGTCAAGCACCGGCGGGTGCAGCATCTGCGACATGCCGCGGACGCGGTCCAGTGTCTGGTTGGCGATCTCCCGCACCTCGCGCAGATCCTCGCGCCCTGGCGCGCCCTCCGGCAGGCGCTTCTCCACCCGCAGCAGCATCATGCCGATGGCCGTGAGCACCTGGCCGAACTCGTCGTGCAGCTCGCGCGCCAGCGTCCGGAACAGGTCCTCCTGAACGCGGATCACCTGCCCGGCCAGCTCCTTGCGCTGCTCCGACAGGTGCGAGACCTGCGCGAACATGCGCCGGTCGTGCCAGATGACCAGCGAGCCGGTAATCAGGATGGCTGCGAGCACGGCAGCCAGCAGGTAGTACAGGTTGCGCTCCACCTTGGAATGGATGGCCTGGATCTCCTCCACCGCCGCCGCTTCGGCCTCGTTGTTCTGGATCAGCAGCCGCGAAATCAGCGTGGCCAGCGTGGCGCGCTCGGCCTCGATGCGCGTGCGGATGAGCGCCCGCGCGGCCTCCGGCTTGCCCTCCGAGGCGAGCAGCCAGAGTTCGTCGACCACGGTCCAGAACCGCGCGAACACGGTTTCCAGCAGGCGTTGCTGCGCCTCCGTCCGCGTGGCGGGCATCAGCCTGGCTTCCAGCGCAAGCGCGTTTTCCAGATCCTCGCGCAGCCGCTGGAACTGCGGACGGTAGGCTTCCATGGGATACGGCTCGGCGCCTTCGGCCATGTCGCGCAGGGCGAGGCCGAGCTGCGCCACGTCATCCTGGATGCGGATCAGTTGGAGCGAGTCGCGGCGGTTGCGGTCGACGATGTCGGAGCCGAGCCGCCGCAGCTCCTCCACCTGCCGGAGCGTGAAGACGGAAAACGAACCCACGGCGGCCAGCGTCACCAGCAGGCCGAGAAGCTGGATCAGCGTGGGCGTGCGCGGCGGCATCAAGGCCATCTTAGCGGGGCTTGCCTCACGCGCGCCAACGGCGGAGCCCTCTTTCGTACACTGGGATTTCCACCGTCTCACGCCGTGTCATTCGATTCCTCCACGCCGGTGCAATACGTAAAGGGCGTCGGCCCGAAGCGCGCCGAAGAGCTCAAGGCGAAGGGCATCGAAACCGCGGGCGACCTTCTCTACTACGCGCCGTTCCGCTACGAGGACCGGTCCAACCTGAAGCCGGTGAACCAGCTCGCGCCGGGCGAGACGGCTACGGTGATTGCCACCGTCGTGCGCGTGCAGGCGCCGCGGTTCCGCCGCCGCGACCTCGGCATGATCGAAGCGGTGTTCACCGACGGCTCGCGGACGCCCCTGGCCGCACGCTGGTTCCACGCGCAATATCTGGCCGGGGTGTTGCAGCCGGGCGTGCGCGTGGCGCTGTACGGCAAGGTCGAGTTCGACGCTTACCAGGGCGGGCTCATCATGCTCCATCCAGAGTTCGAGATCCTGCGCGGCGACGAAGACGACGAGGACGCCGGCCTGCACACGGGGCGCATCGTGCCCGTCTACGAAGCTGCGGGAAAGGTCTCCACGCGGGTTTTCCGCAACGTGCTCTACCGGCTGACGGCGGCGCTCGGCGAAATGGAAGATCCGCTGCCCGAATCCGTGCGGCGGCGGATGCGCCTGCCGGCGCTGGCCGAGTCGTTGCGCGAGCTGCACTTTCCGCCGCAGGAGACGGACCTGCGGCTGCTGAACGCCTTCCGCACGCCCGCGCAGGTGCGGCTGATCTTCGAGGAGTTCTTCTGGCTTCAGGTGGGGCTGGCGCTGAAAAAAGACGAAGAGCGCAGCGCCGCCGGCATCTCCTTCCAGTTGACCGGGCGCGTGCGCGAGCAGATCAAGAAGATGCTGCCATTCAAGCCCACGGCGGCGCAGAAGCGCGTGCTCGGCGAGATCGCCCGCGACATGGCCTCGACGGCGCCCATGAACCGCCTCTTGCAGGGCGACGTTGGCAGCGGCAAGACTATCGTCGCCGCACAGGCGGCGGTGATCGCCGTGGAAAACGGCTACCAGACGGCGATCCTGGCCCCGACCGAGATCCTCGCCACCCAGCACTGGCTCAACTTCCGCAAGATCTTCGAGCCGCTCCGCTACAACATCGTGCTGCTGCTCGGCTCGCTCAGAAAAAAGGAGAAGGAACTGAACAAGCGCGCCGTCTCCACCGGCTTCGCCCAGATCGTCATCGGCACGCACGCGCTGCTGGAGGAGGACGTCGCCTTCGCGCGCCTCGGGCTGGTCATCATCGACGAACAGCACCGCTTCGGCGTCCTGCAACGGAAGGCGCTCCAGCAGAAGGGGCTGACGCCCGACGTGCTGGTGATGACCGCCACGCCCATTCCGCGCACGCTGGCGCTCACCGTTTACGGCGATCTCGACCTGAGCGTGATCGACGAGCTGCCGCCGGGGCGCAAGCCCATCCAGACCATCCACAAGACGAAGCATGAAATCGAGCAGGTCTACAGCTTCCTTCTCCGCGAGATCCAGGCGGGGCGGCAGGCCTACATCGTCTACCCGGCGATCGAAGAGAACGAGGCCACGGCGCTCAAAGCTGCCGAGGCAGCCTACCGCGAACTCACTCAGCACGTCTTCCCGAACCTGCGCATCGGCCTGCTGCACGGGAAGCTGTCGGCGGAAGAAAAGGACCGCGTGATGGACGCCTTCAAGCGCGGCGAGCTCCAGGTGCTCGTCTCGACGACCGTGGTCGAAGTCGGCGTCGACGTGCCCAACGCCACCGTAATGGTGATCGAGAATGCGGAGCGCTTCGGCCTGGCGCAGTTGCATCAGTTGCGCGGACGCGTGGGGCGCGGCGCGGCGCAGAGCTACTGCATCCTGGTCACGGACAAGCTCTCCGAGACGGCGCGCGAGCGCATCCGCACGCTGGTCGAATCCGGTGACGGCTTCTACATCTCCGAGATGGACCTGAAGCTGCGCGGACCGGGCGAGTTCCTCGGCACCCGGCAGAGCGGACTCCCCGTGTTCCGCATCGGAAACCTGATCCGCGATCACGACATTCTGGAAGCGGCGCGGCGGGAGGCGCTGGAGTTCGCCGCGCAGCCTCCGTCGCGCGAGGAGTACGAACGGGCGATGCAGTACGTGCGCCAGCACTGGCAGCGGCGCTACGGCCTGGCGCTGGTCGGCTGAACCATGGAGCAAAGCAGGAAAGGAATCACCGGACACGAATGAGAGTCATCGGCGGAGAGTTTCGCTCGCGCCGGCTGAAGGCGCCGCACGGCGAGACGGTGCGGCCAACGCCGGACCGGCTGAGAGAAGCGTTGTTCAACATCCTGTCGCCCCGCATCGCCGGGGCGGTCTTTCTGGACGCCTACGCGGGCTCCGGCAGCGTCGGCATCGAGGCCCTCAGCCGCGGGGCGCGCCACGTCATCTTTCTCGAAAAGAGCCGCCCCGCGCTGCGGGCGCTCGAAGAAAACATCCAGATGCTCGACATCGCTTCGCGCTGCGAGGTCCACCCGGGCAACGCCGCGCCGGTCATCACGAAGTTCGAGGCCGATATCGTCTTCCTCGATCCTCCCTATCCGCGCGAGCGCGAGTACGAGCTGTGCCTGACGGCGCTGGGGGAGAATCCGCGCCCGCTGATAATCGTGCAGCACGCATCGAAGTTCACGCGCCATCTGCGGGACTCGTACGGCAAGCTGAAGCGCGTCCGCATCCTCAGCCAGGGCGACAATTCGCTCAGCTTTTACGAACCGCGCCCCTGAGCGCGCCGCTCCATGCTGCCCCCCGCACTCGCCGAATATCACGAAGCCACCAAACACACGCCCGAGCGCCTTCGCGCCTCGCGCCACTATCTCGACTGGGCCAACATGCCCGCGCCCTTCCGTCATTACGAGGGAGCGCCGCTTGTCGACCTGCCCGCCGATCCGCCGCTCGCGCCGTCCCTGACGGGCGCTGAAGCTGTCTCCGCGCTGTTCTACTACTCCTGCTCGATCAGCGCCACCAAACAGGCCCCGTCAGGATACCGTTATGCGCTGCGCGTCAACCCGTCCTCGGGCAACCTGCATCCGACGGAGTTCCATTTTCTCGCGCGCGGGATGGCCGGCTGGGATGACGGGCTTTACCACTACCGCCCTTCTTCACACTCCGTGGAGCGCCGCGCGCGCGGCGCGGTTCCCGGCGTCCCCTGCGAAGCCCCTCTCACCATCGTTCTCACGTCGATCTTCTGGCGCGAAGCGTGGAAATACCGCGCCCGCGCCTACCGCTATGTGAACCTCGACCTCGGCCATGCCATGCTGGCCGTGCAGTACGCCGCCGGAGCGCTGGGCTGGCCATCGCGCGTGCGCGGAGTCTTTGACGATGCGCGCGTGGCCGCCGCCCTGCGCCTGGCGGGCGACGAGCAACCGATGCTCATGCTGGAGTTGTGGCCCCCAGCGGAAACAGGACGGCCGGAAAATGTTGTCTGGTCTCCAGGGCGGGCGAACCGGCTGTCGGAGGAGACCGTCGACTACCCGCTCATCGAGCGGATGCACGCGGCCACGCTTCGGTGCGGAGAGATCCCCGAGCCGCCCCCGCCGCGGCTGGTCCGGTGGGCGTATGGCGACTATGGGACACTCGCGCGGCGGCGGCGTTCGGCGCTTGACTTTCTGCCCGAAGGCCGGATGTTGCCGCCGGAAGCGTTCGATGCGATGCGCGCCCTGCTAGAAGAGCCGCTCGTGACCTGCTGGGGCGGGCCGTTCGTCGCGTCGTTCCTGTTCGTCCACCGCGTGAACGGAATCGCGCCGGGACTCTACAGGCTTGAGCGGGGCGCGTTGCACCGGATTCGCGAGGGCGATCAGCGCCTGGTTGCCGCCGCGCTGAGCCTGGGGCAGGACCTCGCGGGCAATTCCTGCTTCACCGTGAGCTTCGTGGCCGGCCTCGGCGGCGCGGCGGCGCGTTTCGGAGACCGCGCGTACCGCTTCGTGCACCACGAGGCGGGCGCGCTCGGCCACCGGCTGTACCTGGCCGCGGAGGCCTTCGGTTTCCGCGGCACGGGCATTGGCGCGTTCTACGACGATCACGTCCACGAGTGGCTGGGGCTCGATCCGCGCGGCGCCCGGCAGGTGGTCTATCATTTCGCGGTGGGCGACCCCGTCTCCGATCCCCGGCTGGAGCCGGAGGTTTGACAGAATACAGGTATGTCAGTGCCGGCCGATTTTCCCCTGAGCCGCAGGGCCTTCCTGGCGGCTCCGGCAGCGGCGGCGCCCGAAGTGGTGCGGCTGCCGAAGAAGGTGCGCGTCGCCGTCTGGGGCCTCGACGGCCACGCGGGCGAATACACTAAACCGCTGGCCAGCTACCCGGATGTCGAGATCGTCGGCGTGCAGCACTACGATGCCGCCGCCGCCGAGAAATACGGGAAAGGAAAGGCGCGCGTCTACTCCGATCCGCGGCGGATGCTGGATGAGACGAAGCCGGATATCGTCGGCGTGTGCAACGACAACGGGCACCGCGCCGAGGCGATTCTCGAATGCCTCCGCCGCGGCCTTCACGTGGTCGCCGAGAAGCCTCTGGCGCTGACGTCGCACGATCTCGAGCGCATCAAGCGCGAGCTGAAGCGCTCCGGCGCCAGGCTCGGGATGTTGCTGCCGATGCGCTGGGAGCGGCCCTATCTGGCGCTGAAAAAGATCGTCTCCTGCGGCGACATCGGCGAAGTGATCCAGGTCTCGGCCCAGAAATCGTATGTGCTCGGCAAGCGCCCGAAGTGGATGCAGGACCGCGCCACCTACGGCAGCACGATCCTCTGGATCGGCATTCACATGATCGACCTGATGCGCTGGACAAGCGGACGGGAATTCCGCGCCGTGGCCGGCTTCCAGGGCGTCGCCGGAGACCTGCGGCAGGGCGCGATGGAAACCACCACCGCCTCCTCTTTCCGACTCGACAACGGCGGCGTGGCCTGCCTGCACATGGACTACTGCCGCCCCGCCACCGCCGGTTCGCACGGCGATGACCGGCTGCGGCTGGCCGGCACGCGCGGCGTGGCCGAGTACATGGCGGCCACGGGCGTCACCCTGCTGACGGCCTCGCGCAAGCCGGAGAAGGTGCTGGAGCTGCCGCCTGCCGGCTCGCTGTTCGCCGAATTCCTCGATCACGTCTACCTCGGCAAGCCCACCACGCTGCCGCACAGCGAAATCTTCCGCGTCTGCGAACTCACGCTCGCCGCTCACGAAGCCGCGCGCACCGGGAGAGTCATCCCCGTATGATCATCCGCTCCGAGCTCTCCCTGGAATCCCCGTCGTTTCAACAAAAATTGCAGAAGCTGTTTGAGCTCGCCGCGGCGAAGGTCCGCCTTCTCGACCAGCGCTGGGACCCCTCGCGCGGCTCGCCCGTGTTCACCGTCGATGGCCGCTACACGGCGCGCGGCTGGACCGAGTGGACGCAGGGGTTCCAGTTCGGCATGCCGCTGCTCGTGTTCGACGCCACGGGCGACGAGGCCATGCTGGAGCTCGGCCGCAGCCGCACCGTGGAGCGCATGGCCCCGCACCTGACCCACACGGGCGTGCACGACCACGGCTTCAACAACGTCTCCACCTGCGGCAATCTGCTGCGCCTGATGAACGAGGGCCGCATCGCGGAAACGCTCTGGGAACGGCGTTTCTACGAGCTGGCGCTGAAAGTCAGCGGCGCCGTGCAGGCGGCGCGCTGGTCGCGCATCCACGGCGGGGGCGGCTACATTTACTCGTTCAATGGCCCGCATTCGCTATTTGTCGATACGATTCGTTCCCTGCGCGCGCTGGCCGTGGCGCACCGGCTGGGCCACGCGCTGATGGGCGAAAACGACGAGCGCATCTCCCTGCTCGGCCGGCTGGTGGATCATGCCCGCTCGACGGCGCGCTACTCGGTCTATTACGGCGAAGGGCGCGATCACTACGACGTGCGGGGGCGCGTGGCGCATGAGTCGGTTTTCAATCCAAATGATGGCCGCTACCGCTGCCCGAATTCGCAGCAGGGCTATTCGCCTTTTTCCACCTGGACGCGCGGCCTCGCCTGGGCCATGCTCGGTTTCGCCGAACAGCTCGAGTTTCTCGAAACCCTGACGGAAGACGAGCTCGCGCCGTTCGGCGGCAAGGCGCAGATCCGCGCGGAATGGCTGAAAGCCGCGCAGGCCACGTGCGGCTTCTACATCGAAAATACGGCCGCAGACGGGATTCCGTATTGGGACACGGGTGCGCCGGAGCTAGGAAAGCTGGGCGACTGGCGCAGCCGTCCTTCCGATCCATTCAACCCGCACGAGCCCGTGGACAGCTCCGCCGCCGCCATCGCCGCGCAGGGACTGATGCGGCTGGGGCGTTATCTTGGCGATGACCGCTGCTTCCGCGCCGGGCTCACCGTGCTCGACACCCTCCTCGGCGAACCCTACCTGTCCACGCAAGCCGCCCATGAGGGGCTGATTCTGCACTCGGTCTATCACCGCCCCAACGGCTGGGACCACATGCCGGACTCAAGCCGCGTACCGCGCGGCGAGTCGTCGATGTGGGGCGACTACCACGCGCTCGAAGCGGCGCTGTACGCGCACGGGCTGGCAATGGGCCGGGACTACGCGTTCTTTTCCGCGGCCGGGTGATTCTCGACAACCCTGCCGTTCGCGCCCAGACGGATGCGGCGCCCGCGCCACCAGGTGGTGTTTCCGCACCATGCCGCCGCCCAGATCGCGAAGGCGAAGAGATCCCAAAGCGGGATCAGTGGTGCGGCGGCCAGGGCGGGCCAGTGGCCGAGCACTGCGAAGCCCGCAAAGGCGCCCATCGCGCTGCGCGCGAGCCACAGGGCCGCGGCGGCGCCTATGTTGCCCCCGGCGAGGTTCGCCACCACCCACACGCCCGCGTGCGTCACCGGCATGCCCGCAAATCCCCCGGGGCGCGAGTAACGGATGGTGCGCGCCCAGCGGAGCTGATGCCTCCAGATGCTGCGCCAGCCGGGATCGGCCAGATAGGTGAGCACGGGGATGTCGGCGAACGCGGCCCGCTTGCCCAGAGACACGATGCGCGAGGCGAGCTGATAGTCATCGGCGATGAAGTCGTCGAAAGCGCCGAACCCGCCAATGGCGTCGAGGTCCGCCCGCCGGAAGCAAAGGGTGGAGCCGAAGCCGAATTCCCGCACACCCACCCACGGCGCTACCAGCGCCGAAGGCATGAAATCGGTGGCGATGCCCAGCGCCTCGAAACACCCCGCCAGCGAGGCCGCGCGCGCCCGGTACAGGCAGGTCACCACGCCTACGCCGGGCTGGCTCAGGCCCGCCACCAGCTTCCTGAGATAATCCGGAGGCACGGTGATGTCGGCGTCATTCACCACCAGCACGCCGTGCCGCGCCTTGCGGCTCAGAGCATCCAGCACGCCCGTCTTGGCGTTCATCGCCCCGGTCTCGATGACCTCGATCCGCGCGTGCGCCTGTGGATGCGCGTCCAGAAGGCGTTGCAGCACGCCGATAGCCGGGTCATCGGCGCGCTGGAAGCCGAGGAGCAGTTCGTATTCCGGATAATCCAGACACAGGTGCGATGCGACGGCCTCTTCCAGTTGCGGATCGAGTCCGTAAACGGGCTTCAGAATCGAAACCGGCGGCAGGTCTGCCGGAGGCTGCGCGGGCGCAAACCGCGTGCGAATGAAGAAAGTTGCACAGGCGGCCAGCGCCGCCGACTGGTACAACAACGCCGCGGCCGCTGCCGCCAGCAGCAGCCATTCGGTCAACGCGCCAGCAGCGCGACGCCGGCTGCCGCCAGCACCGCGCCCCCCCAGCGCTTCCAGCCCACAGGCTCCTTCAGCACCAGCCGCGCCAGCAGCGTTTCCAGCACCAGGCTGGCCGCCGTTGCGGGCACCGCGAACGAGAGGTCGGCGATGCGGAGCAGTTGAGTGAACGCGAAGAAGGAGGCGGTCAGAAACACGATCGACAGCGGCACCTTCCAGCGTGCGCCGCCGCGGCGCATGCCGTGCGATTGCAGCAGGTCGGCGCAGGCGGTGCAGGCCACCACCGCGGCCACCAGCAGCCACTCGGCCGTCATGCGGCCTCCCCGTCGCGCCGCCCGGAACCGGGCCGTGCGTTGCGCGTCCCCGCTCCTTCGGCCGGTGTGGTCGAGGTGAGCGCCGCTCCGCCCGTGATGAGCACCGCCCCGGCCCATCTCGCCAGGCTCACATGCTCCCCGAGTAACGCCGCGCCCATGGCGGCGCTCAGGATGTAGCCCACCGCCGTCAGCGGCAGCACGAACGACAGGTCGGCGATCTGTAGCAGCCGCAGGCGCAACAGCATCCAGGCGATCAGCAATACGATCCCCGCGATGGCGGCCGGCTCCAGCAGCGCCAGAACAGGGCCGGTGGCCGCCGCGGCGCGCTTCATCCCCACGGAAAGGGCGAAATTACCGGCGGCGTTCAACAGAACGACGCCCGCCGTGTGCCGCAGCGCCCTGGCGTTCATACCGGCTCAGTCCCCGCTGGCAGCCACCGTTTCCCTGGCGGGCTCCGCCTCGGCGCGCGTCTTGTGTTCGGCCACAAACTGCTTGCGCTTGGCGCGCAGGCTGAGGTACTCGCGGGCTTCCTTGTACAGCCGCTTCACGTCGCCGTTGAGCACCGCTTTGGCTACCACTCGGAAGGCGGCCTTCGGCCGGTAGTAATATTCGTCGTAGAAGCGCTGCACCCAGTCGACCAGCTCGGCGCGGTCCAGTCCCGGATAGACGATGTTCGGCAGTTGATGGCCGCTCTCGTCCGTCATGGAGACGCCGAGCTGGATCAGCCCGTTCTTCTGCGCGTAATCGTAAAATTCCGTGCCCGGATACGGATGCGCGATCGAAACCTGGATGGTTTCCGTGTCGAGCTCCTTGGCGAACTCGATCGTGCGGCGGATCGAGTCGCGCGTCTCGCCGGGCAACCCGACGATGTAGTCGGCGTGGATCGTCAAGCCGAGCTTGTGCGCGTTCTTCGTGAAGCGGCGCGCCATCTCCACCGTGGCGCCTTTCTTGATGTTCTTCAGGATCTGCGGGTCCCCGGACTCGTAGCCGACAATGAGGAGGCGCGCGCCGGCGTCCTTCATCGCCGCCAGCGTGTCGTAGTCGGTCGTCACGCGCGAGGTGCAGGACCAGGTGACGCCCAGCGGCGCCAGTTTCTTGCATAGCTCGATGGTCCGGGCGCCCTTGTAGTTGAATGTGTCGTCGTCGAAGAAGATCTCCTTCAGCCCGGGGAAGTTCTCCTTCGCCCACTTCACCTCGGCCACGACGTCATCCACCGAGCGGAGCCGCCAGCGGTGTCCCGAGTGCGTCTGCGGCCACAGGCAGAACGTGCACATCGCCGGGCAGCCGCGGGAGGTGTAAAGGCTGATGAACGGGTTCAGCAGGAACGGAACGTTGTAGCGGCGGAAGTCCAGATCGCGCTTGTAGACCTTGGTTACCCACGGCAGCTCGTCCAGGTTTTCAATGTAGGGCGCTTCCGGATTGTGCACGATGCTCCCGTCCTTGCGGAAACTGGCGCCGGCAATCTCTTCGAGCGGGGTGCCGTTGGCGTATGCGACGATCTGATGATCGAACTCGCGGCGGATCACAAAGTCGATGGCCGTGTGGGCGAGCGCCTTCTCTGGCTCGGTCGTCACCGGCGGACCCACGAAGCAGACCTTCAGCTTCGGATTCGAGTCCTTCATCATCGACGCCATGCGCACGTCGACGTCGAAACCGGGCGCGGAGGTGAACAGCACCAGCAGTTCGAAGTCCTTCGCCAGGGCGACGGTCTGTTCAATCGAGATCCGGTGCGGCGGAGCGTCCACCACCTTCGAGTCAGGCAGCATGCCCGCCGGGTAGCAGAGCCACACCGGGTACCAGTAGGACTCGATCTCGCGCGTGGCCGGCCAGCGGGAGCTGGCGCCGCCGTCGAAACCCTCGAAAGAGGGCGGATTCAGGAAGAGCGTTCTCATATCTTCGGCCTCAGCGCCGCACTATACGGCCAAAGTTCCATTCTACCAGTCTGATAGCGGATCCCACCAGCTATTTCTGGGGGCGCTGGGCCGCCGGCCGCCGCCCTTCGTCGAGGATTTCCAGCGCGTTCAGGAACGCATAATTGCGGCCGGGCACCAGTTGCAGCACCAGCTTGCCGTTGGGCGTGGGCTTCAATCCCCGGTAGGTTTTGCGAACCGCCCGGAACGCGCCTCCCGCCTCGCGGTAGACGTCGAATTCCCGCTCGAGCAGGACGCCGTTGCAGAGAATGTCGAACACCCGGCTGCCGGCGCCCCCTCCGCCGCCTTGGCTGCCGAACCAGGTTTCGGCAAAGTGCAGGACAGCCGTGTACGTGGAATCGGGCGGCACGGGAATCGTGTATGTCAGCCTTCCATAGCGCTCTCCCCGGTACAGTTCCGGGTCCGACGTGCCCTGGATGGCCTCCCTCCTTTTCACGAGCTTGCCGCCAAAGAAGAAGCGGTCGGCAGACCATAAGTAACCCGACGAATCCGTGTACGGCTCCTCGCGGGCGGCGATGCGGATCGGGCGCAGCCGTCCCGGGGTGCCAGGGACGATTGAGAGCCCTGACAGCAGCGGGGTGCCACCCAACGGGGTGAATGCAAGGTGAACAAATCCGTCCTCCGCGGGTGTGATGTCCTTCCAGATCTTGGCCACCGCCACCTGGCCCGCGCCCGCCTCGGTCATGATGTCGAATTCCTCGACCGCCACTTTGCCGTTCATCCAGATGCGGAAGGTGCGGACGTTGTCGGCGCCTGAACGCAACGCCGGCTCGGCGAACCACAGGGTCAGTTCATACGTGCCAGCCTTCAGCGGGATCCGGTACCGGAACTCCCCTTCGCGCCAGGTCCGGAACAGGCCCGGCGTGAGCGTGCCCGCCACATCGAGCTTCGGATCGCCTGCCGCTTTGCCGCCCTCGAAATAGCGGTCCGAGTACCACACCAGACCGTCGCCGTCGCGCACCGATTCTGCGCTGCCTGCCGAGATCCGGATCTCGCCCACGATGGCCGCCGCCGCCAGATCCACCGGCTGGGAAGGCCGGTTCGCGGCAGCCTTTGAGGCGCCGGCCGGGGCTCGCTGCCACAGAAAAAGGGCGCCGCTGCCGGCGGCCAGCAGGCAGGCCGCGCTTAAAGCCAGCCACAGGTTGCGCCTGAGCCGGCCGGGGCGCGGGGCTCGCTCCAGCGCCGCAACACCACTGGCCGGCGCGGCTGCGGGCTCCTGCCGTGTCTCCCCGGTGAAGCCCCCCGTTTCCGCCGCGAGCTCGGTCCTCCGAAACACCGGAACGTAGGTGCCCAGCGGCAACTCAATGCGGATGGCATGATGTTTGCCTTCCGATTCGTAGTATTCCTTCAGCCTCTTGCGGAGCCGGTGCGCCTCCACGCGGACAATCGAGTCCCGCTTCTGATCGAAGTCCTGCCCGCGGCCCAATGCCTCGACCGCGATGTTGTATTCCTTGATCAGCTCGGAGGCGCCCTGGAAGTACTTCTCGCAGATGTAAGTCAGCACCAGCCCCAACGTGGGCGCCCGCTGGAATGCCTCTGAAGCCAGCACGGCCCCGAGTTCCGCCCTTTCAGCCTGGAAACCCTCAGGCTGAGCTTCGCGGCGGGTGGAAGCGGCTGCGTCCGGCACAATCGGCACTATAGCACTGATTGCACTCGGCGTAAACCGCGGGCCCGGCCGCGTTACCGATGCCCTCATGGTTATGTAACGTGATTGATAAGGAAGGACTAATAGGAAGTAACGAAGACGCGGCGTGGTGCGGTAACCGCTTTATCCTTCCCTGTGCTGGATAATGGGATTACATTAATCTAGCTGCCAGACCGAGACAAGGCAGCCAATTGACTTGTGTTGGCATAGGGGTTTCGATGAGACAGAGATCGCGTCACTCTATTCTTTTCAGGTTGTCCGGGTTGGGCGTGGCAGTCCTGCTGTTGTTTGCCGGACTTGCCGGGCTGCAAGCCCAGATCATCACCGGCAGCCTGACAGGAATCGTCATGGACAGCTCTTCGGCTGTGGTGCCAGGCGCAACGGTCACCCTGACCAATGAGAGATCCGGCGACATCCGGCGCACCACGACCAACTCCGAAGGCTATTTCTCGATCTCCGGTGTCCTGCCGGGATCGTACACGGTCACCATTGAGATGCAGGGCTTCCAGCCCTACAAGGCGGAGAAAGTCACTTTCAACGCCGGCGACCGGCGCACACTGGGTGAGGTGGTTCTTCAGGTGGCCACGACAGGCACGGAAGTCAGCGTGACGGCGGTGCTCGAAGAGTTGACCCCTGTCGACACCGGCGAGAAGAACGTTGTTCTCACGCAGCGGCAGATGCAAGACGTGGCCATCGTCGGCCGCAGCGCCGCCGAGTTCATCAAGATCCTGCCCGGCATGGCTTTCATCAGCCCGGGCGTCGAGAACCGTCCTGGCTTCAACGGCGAAAACATCGGCATCAACGGCAACGGCGACGGCGGCAAGCAGAGCACGATCGGCAACTTCTCGGCCAACGGGACGCGGCCCGAGGCGCTCGACATCGTCGCCGACGGCGCGCACGTCAGCGACCCGGGGTGCAACTGCGCCAACCCCGTGAACCCGAACCCCGAGATGATCGAGGAGTTCAAGGTGCAGCAGTCGAACTTCGGCGCCGAGAACGCCAAAGGCCCCGTCGTGCTGAACTCGATCACCAAGGCAGGCGGCCGCGATTTTCATGGCAGCGCCTATCTCTACGCCCGCCACTATTCGATGAACGCCAACGACTGGCTGAACAACGCCCAGGGCTCTGATCCGAAGACGGGCAAGCCCATCGCCGGCCGCCCCAACAACAAGTATTTCTTCCCCGGCGGCACTTTCAGTGGCCCGGTGCTGTTGCCCGGCACGAAGTTCAACCGCAATCGCGACAAGATGTTCTTCTTCACCGGATTCGAAAGCTTCCGGCAGACCATCGATACCGGCCTGTTGCGCTCCGTCGTTCACACCGAGGCGATGCGGCAGGGCGACTTCTCCGACACGGCCTACCTCGACAAGCTCCGCAACGCCGCCGGCATCGCCGCCAATCCCCTGAAGGCTGACCGCTACCCGGGCGGCCGCATCCCGGCCAGCCAGATCGACCCCGGCATGGCCAACCTGCTCAAGCTCACACCGCTGCCGAACACGGATCCGGCGGGCGCAGGCAACGGCTTCAACTGGGCTCGCGTACTCGTGATCGACCAGAACATGTGGCAGAGCCTCAGCCGCGTCGACTACAACATCAGCGACAATACCAAGCTTTTCGTCCGTTACAACCGCCAGAACGAGCTCCAGCCCTTCCCCATCATGCTCTGGTGGCGCAACGCCGGCGCCGTGCCCCTGCCGACGCCGATCGAAGGCAAGAACCGCACCGACAGCATTTCTTTCAACTTCACCAAGGTCATCTCCCCCACGCTCACCAACGAGACGGTCTTCGGCTACACCTTCGTCGATTTCCCGAACTCGTATCAGGACTACAACAAGATGACCCGTGCGGCCAACAACTACCCCTACAAGGGCATCTTCAAGCAGGACGACAAGATCCCTGCCTTCTGGACGTGGTCGGCGCCCACCGCCGGCGTGTACTCCACCGGCGGATTCGACCCGATTCTGTTCGCCACCAAACACCTGGTGACCCTGACCAACACCGTGAGCAAGGTGACCGGCACCCACACCATGAAGTTCGGCGGCTACTACGGCTACATCCGCAACAACCAGCCGGGCAACGCCAACTCGAACGGGCAGTTGATCTTCGATACCTGGGCGGGCGCAAGCACGGGCAACGTGCTCGGCGATTACGTGACAGGCATTGTCGTGCAGTACAGCGAATCCACCAAGCAGATCGCCCGCGATATCAAATGGAACGAGCTTGCCTTTTTCGCGCAGGATAGCTGGAAGCTGACGCCGCGCTTCACGCTCGAATACGGCTTGCGCATTCAGCATATGCAACCCTGGACGGCGCGCAACGGCATCGGCATCGCCACCTGGGTGCCATCCGCCTACGATCCCAGCGCGCCGTCATCGGCGCTGCCCGGCATCCTCTGGCACGCCAAAGACAAGAGCGTGCCGCTGGCCGGCTGGCAGACGCGGGCGTTGTATTACTCGCCGCGCTTCGGCTTCGCCTGGGATCTTTTCGGCAAGGGCAAGACCGTGCTCCGCGGCGGCTACGGCATGTTCTATTACCACGACCCGCAGCTTGCCGCTGACGCCATGGACATGCCGGCGGGCGTACGCAACACGTCCGTCTGCTGCGGCGTGACGCTGCCGCAGATCGACGCCACCGCCACACAGGGCTCGCTGTCCTTCGGCGGCACGGCCGTCGACGGGCGCGACGACCGGCAGCCGCGCACGCAGAGTTACAGCTTCACCATCAGCCAGCGGCTGCCCAGCCGTACGCTGCTCGAACTCTCCTATGTCGGCAACAAATCCGACAACCTCATCAACAGCGGCTACCAGAACATCAACCGCGTCCCCGTCGGCGCCATGATCAATGATCCCGGCGGCGACACCAACGCCTACCGCGTCCTGAAGAATTTCCAGAACCTCAACGTCCCCAGCCACACCTCGTATTCCAACTACAACTCGCTGCAGGTCTTCGCCACCAAGCAGGCCGGCTGGTCCAACTACACGCTGGCTTACACATGGTCGAAGGCGATGGGCATCGTCACCAATCCGATCAAGGCTCTGCCGGAGTCCATCAAAGAGAACTACGGGCCTCTCAGCTTCGACCGGACCCATGTGCTCGCCGCCAGCTATGTGCTGAACATTCCGGATGTCGTCAAGACCGGCAATATCTTTGCCAAGGGCATCGCCAACGGCTGGCAGATCTCCGGCATCGTCCAGGCCACCAGCGGCGTCAACATCTGGCAGAACTCCGACAACAATTTCAACTTCCAGGCGCCGTCCAAGATCCGTCCGGGCAACAACATGAGTGACATGGAGGTCACCGGTACCGACGCCTGGGCCCTTAGCCCGATCCTCGTGTGCGACCCGCGCGCCAACCTCGGGCCGAATCAATACCTCAACGCGGCCTGCTTCGCGCCTCCGATCGCGGGTCAAAACGGGCAGCTCGGCGTCAACGGCCCCACAGTGATGCCCTACTTCCGCGGACCCGGTTTCTTCAACACCGACCTCTCGGTGTTCAAGAACTTCAAGTGGGGCGAGTCGAGGAACGTGCAGTTCCGGTTCTCGGCTTACAACATGCCCAACCACCCCAATGCCTCGTTCGTGAACAACGATCAGAACCTGCGCATGACCATGGACGCCGCCGGGCGCGTCACCAACCCGCGGTTCGGTTACGCCGATTCCAAGGTCGGCCGCCGCATCGTCCAGTTGGGCCTGCGGTTCCTGTTCTGATCCCGTCTTCCTGAACTGGCGGAGGCGGTGCGGATCCTGACGTCCGCACCGCCTTGTTCTCTTTGAACTCCCAGGTTTTCCCGTCGGCGCGCCCGCTTGCCGCGCGGTTGCTGCCAGTGCCGGCTTTGCCGAAGCGGGCAGGGAATCGGGATATGCTAAGAGCGCGGAGCTGGATATCAGTTTCTGTGTGCCTGCACTTCCTGAACAGCTTGCGTGCCGGATGGATTCATGGGCTTTTGGTATCGCTACCGGGGCAAACTCTCTCAGTTCCTGGGCGTTGACCTGACGCACTCCCAAAGGCGGTATGCCAGGCTGCTCGACGCTGTCGTGCGGCCCGGGTGCAGGTGGCTGGATCTGGGCTGCGGCCGCCAGCTTTTGCCGGAATGGGTGCTGGACCGCCAGAGCCAGGCTGCCCTGGCAGGGAGGGCCTCGCTGTTGGTCGGCGTCGACGTGGACGCATCGATCCGCGAGCACACCCTGATCCGGAACCGGATCATGGCCGTCGGGGAGCATCTACCCTTCCGGGACTCGTGTCTGGATCTGGTCACCGCAAATGTGGTTGTGGAGCATATCGCGGATCCCCGTTCGCTGCTCGGCGAGCTGTGGCGGATCCTCGCGCCCGGAGGACTGTTCGCCTTTCACACTCCCAACGGCCTGAATTACCTGGTGATTCTTGCCAGGCTGATTCCTTACAGCCTAAGAAGAAAGCTCGTATTCCTGATCGAGGGCAGAAATGAGGAGGATGTGTTTCCAACCTTCTACCGGATGAACTCGTTGTCCACCATTCAAAAGGTCGGGCGTGAATGCGGCTGGAATGTCGTCCTGGCGAAGACCGTGGGCAGTTCGGGCACCTTCGGAAGGCTGGGGGTGCTCGGCTGGATGGAACTGATCGCAATGAAGTCGATCGCCAGGGGAAGGTTCCAGTCCAACATCCTCTGTGTCATGCAAAAGCCGCCTGCTCCGGAAGCCCATCGCCAGCCGGCTGAAGACCTCGCTGCGGAGCTGCAGCGCGTGCTGGAAGAGCGCCTGCGGTGAGGACGCACGGAGGCCCGGCTGGCAACCGCCGGCGCCGGCAGGCTGTCAACAGGATGCTCAGGCTGGCTGCGCTGCCAGCGGCCGCCTGATCGAATGGCTGTCCCGGCGCGGGGAACCGTCGGAAACGGCGCATGACAGGAGGCGATGGTGTGATCCGTCTTGCCATCGGCGGCACGCAGGGGCGCGAAGCCGGAACGCCGCGTGCACCGCAGCGGGATCCTGCCTCGGCGTCCTCGCTTCTCCTCCGAGGCGTCCCGTCTGTCCTCGCAACGCCGCCGCGGGCACATCTCCGCGGCCCGCTGGAGGGATCTTGCCGGCGCGCTTCCGGCCAATCATGCCGGCGTCAGGGTGTGTTTCTGCGCAGCCGGATCAGCCCACCGCCCGGCCGCGCCACCTTGGGCCGCCCGCCCGCAGTGCCAGGCCCTGGAGGCGCCTGACGCAGGGTGATGGGGGCGGGAGCTGCGGCTCGATTCGGTTCCGCCTCCGCTTCAGCGCCATTGACTTCCGTCCTTTTCTGGATCTCCATCCACGCGGCCGTAAGGCAGATCAGAACGTAGACGAGGTCGAAAGTGGTTCGCGAGAGAAACGTCGAGCCCACGGCGAAAGTGGCCAGAGAGACCGCTATCGACCTTGGAATGGCAGCCTCCTCCGCCCGTCCAGCCTTCGCAAGGCGCCTGCCGGCGATCCATGTCCGGATCATGCTGCTGAACAACAGCCAGACATAGAGCAGGAATGCAAAGATCCCGCTGTCGACCAGCAGTTGCAGCCAGTTGTTGTGCAGGACCTTGCCCGCGTATTCGGTGGCGTACTGCGGCGGCACATATTTGAAAATCAGCCGCTGCTGGTTGGTTTCCGTGAATCCGACCCCGAACAGCGGATAGTCGAGCCACAGCTTGGGAGCGGCGCGGGCCAGTTCGATCCGGCTCCTCGCCGAGGCTTCCGCTTCAGGATTCTTGAGGGTGGACATGCGCGAGCTGATGCTGTCCCACACTAGGTACGCCACCCCCACCGCGCCCGCAAAGAGGATGACAAACGCCAGCAGCTTTCTCCGCTCGCTGAGCGTAATCAGCAAGAGCGCCACCCCGACAGAGAGCACGCCGCCACGGCTGTGCGTGAAAACCACCGCCGCCAGGCAGCACAGAGCAGCCGCCGCAAATCCCAGCCGGGCGAACTTCCACGGCACCAGCAGGCGTGCGTACCAGCACATCGGAATGGCCATGGCAAACGCCAGGGCCATCGTGTTGTTGTCGCTAAGCATGCCTCCGTATCCAACCTGGAACACGGCGCCGCCATGCAGCAGGCCCCAAAGACCGAACCTCGCGCCAAGCAGGCCCAGGGATCCCGCCGTAACGACAATGAACCAGCGCAAATGCTCTGGAGTCTGGATGACCAGAGGAATCACGAGGGCCATGAGGAAAACACGGATGAACTGGTCGTACCGGTCAAGACAGAGCGTGGGATCCACGGCGGTGATGACGGAAATCGTCACCACGAGCATGAACAGCATCAGATTGCGCAGGATCGAATTCAACACCAACAGGGGCAGGCTGCGGAGAATGGCCGGCAGATTCGAGAGCAGAGTCACGGCTGCCAGCACAAGAGAATACCGGTTCGGTCCGGTCCAGGACAGGATGTCCGGCCGCATCATCGCAAACCAGTAATAGCCGTACAGGCCGAGAACCGGCCGCAGCGGCGCAACCAGGCACACGCCGATGACTGTGGATAGGACGATCAGATAGCGGATGCCCATGGCTGGCGCGCGCCCGTCTCCCTAATCTAGCATGGCCGCATGGCGCCGTCTGAAAACCTGGCTGGGGCGCCGGTGAAACGCCCCCGCCTTGCCCGTCATCGCGTGCGCCGCGGCCTCATGTGGTATACCTGGAGCAAGCTCTTCGAATCGGCTGCTGGGGGTGGAAACTGGTGATGACGGCTGCTGTCATGCAAGGAAGAAGTGTGAACGGACCGCAAGGCGCCGGCGGCGGAATTCTCGATCCCAGCAAGGGCAATTTCATCCGATACGACGGCCCTGCGGGCACGGTCGTCTTTCTCGTTGCGCTGCCGTTGTGTCTGGGCATCGCTCTGGCTTCCGGCGCTCCCCTGTTTTCCGGCATCATTGCCGGCATCGTCGGCGGCATTGCCGTTTCCTTTCTCTCCGCTTCCCAGGTCAGCGTCACCGGCCCTGCCGCCGGCCTCAGCGTGATCGTCGCCGCCGCGATCGCCAGCCTTGGGGCGTTTCCCGCCTTTCTGATGGCTGTGGTGCTGGCCGGCGCGCTCCAGTTCCTCATGGGTGTCTTCCGCCTGGGCCTGCTGGCCGATTACGTTCCCAACTCCGTCATCAAGGGCATGCTGGCGGCCATCGGCATTGTCATCGTGCTCAAGCAGATTCCTCATGCGCTCGGCCGCGACGAGGACTATATCGGCGACTTCGCCTTCCTGGAAAAATCGGGCCTGAATACCCTCACAGACCTGCTCACAGCCCTGTCCGCGCCGCACGCCGGGGCCATCGTGATCGCCGCCGCCTCGCTGGCGGTCATGTTTGCCTGGGACCGCCTTCAGCCCCGCCTGTCGGGCCTTCTGCGCCTCGTGCCCGGGCCGCTGCTGGCCGTGGGATTGGGCCTCGGGTTGAACGCTCTCTTCCGCGCCCTGGGCTCTTCGCTGGTAATTACCGAGCGCGAGCATCTGGTTTCCTTGCCCGTGGCCGGGTCGCCCCGCGAGTTTCTCCAGTTCCTCACATTTCCCGATTTCACCCGCGCCGGCGACGCCAATGTCTGGATTGTCGCCGCGACGCTGGCTGTGGTCGCCAGCATCGAGACTCTTCTTTCCATCGAAGCAGCCGACCGCCTCGATCCCTTCCACCGCATCACCCCGACCAACCGCGAGCTGATGGCGCAGGGCGTCGGCAATATGGTCAGCGGCCTGCTCGGCGGCCTGCCCATGACGAGCGTCGTCGTCCGCACATCGGCCAATGTCTTCGCCGGCGCCCGCACCTGGTTGTCGTCGTTCATCCACGGCTGGCTCCTGCTGCTTAGCGTGGCGTTCTTTCCCGGGCTTCTGAACCAGATCCCGTTGGCCTGCCTGGCCGCCATTCTCATCCTTGTCGGCTACAAGCTCGCCAAGCCGGCCCTGTTCCGCGCCATGTACGCCCAGGGCTGGAGCCAGTTCCTTCCTTTCCTGGTCACCGTCCTGGCGGTGGTGTTCACCGACCTGCTGAAAGGCGTCCTGGTGGGCTTCCTGTTCGGCATCTTTTTCGTCATCCGCGCCAACCACCACGCTGCGCTCACTGTGGTGAGCCAGGACCGCCATTATCTGGTGCGCTTCAACAAGGACGCCTCTTTCGTCAACAAGAACGAGCTCCGCTCCCGCCTGCGCCGGATCCCCGGCGGCTCCCATGTCATCATCGACGCCACCAAGGCGCTCTACATCGACCACGACATCCGCGAGGCCGTCGAAGACTACCTCGCGCTCGCCCCTTACCGGAATATCACCGTCGAATTGCGCAATTTCTGATCTGAGAGGTCTCCATGGAGTCGTACAAGAAGATGCTGCTGGCCAACAAGGCCTGGGTGCAGGACAAGCTCAGCGTGGATCCCCAGTTCTTCGAACGCCAGGCCACGCAACAGCGCCCCGAGTTCATGTGGATCGGCTGCTCGGATTCCCGCGTGCCCGCCGAGGAAATCACCGGCACGCAACCCGGCGAACTCTTCGTCCACCGCAACGTGGCCAACCTCGTCGTCCACACCGACTTCAACATGCTCAGCGTGCTCCAGTACGCCGTGGAGGTGCTCGAGGTGAAACACGTCATCGTCTGCGGCCACTACGACTGCGGCGGCGTCAAGAACGCGCTCACGCGCCACGACTTCGGCCTCATCAACAAGTGGCTCCGCTACATCAAGGACGTCTACCGCCTCCACCGCCGTGAGATCGACGCCATCGAGGACCCGCGGGCCCGCCTCGACCGCATGGTCGAAATCAACGTCATGGAGCAGGTCAACAACCTCGCCGAGACCTCCATCGTCCAGCGCGCCTGGAAAAAATTCGACCGGCCCGTCCTTCACGGCTGGATCTACGACCTGCGCACCGGATACCTGAAGGAGCAGGCCTGCCTCCGCCCCGGGACCCAGCTCGAATCCATCTATTTCTTCGATTTCTGGGACGAGGCGCCCCCGCCGGACAAGCCCTGAGCCACCCACTGCTTCCCCCTGCGCCGCTGCGGGCGAAGGGGTCTGCGGTCCTCTCCCGGCAATTCGACTCAGCGTCATGCGGGGATCCGAGCCGCATGCCCTGCCGGCCTGCCGGGCTGAATCCGTCTCCACTCCGGGCAGCCATCCAGCCACTAAATGTTGGGGTCGAAGGGTCGCGGGGCCAAAATATGCTACCGGGGGTCTTGCCTTGCCTCCCGTTTCGGTGTATGCTCGGAAATAACTTGCCCCCCCGAGTGGCCGTGCCCTATGCGCACGCGTCAAATTCAGTAGTGAACCGAAGAAGAGGATTCCGGCTTTGCTGATCCTGAAACGCGTGGAACTTCAGGGCTTCAAGTCCTTTCCCGACCGCAGCGAAATGCGCTTCCCTGGCCGGGGCATCGCTGCCATCGTCGGCCCCAACGGCTGCGGCAAGTCCAATCTCAGCGACGCCATCAGTTGGGTGCTGGGCGAGCAGTCGGCCAAGAGCCTGCGCGGCTCGCGCATGGAAGATGTCATCTTCGCCGGCACGCGCGACCGCAAGCCCCTGGGCATGGCCCAGGTGACGATGGTGCTGGTCGACCCGACCGGCCAGATCCAGGTGCCTGGGCAGAAACCTGCCAGGGCCGCAGACGCCCCCGCTGCCAAAGCCAACGGCGTGAACGGCGGCAACGGAAACGGCAACGCCGCCTCGCCAGAATCCCCAGAATGCGGAGACGGCGCCGCCCCGCCACAGGCCTCCGCGCCCGCCGCCGTCTCTCTTGCGCCCGCCGCGGCGCTGCCTGAGAAGGCCCAGGAGATCACCGTCACCCGCCGCCTCTTCCGCTCCGGCGAGAGCGAGTACCTCATCAATGGCCGCATTGCACGCCTGCGCGACATCCAGGAACTCTTCATGGGCACCGGGCTCGGGCCCGAGTCTTACGCCATCATCGAGCAGGGCCGCATCGGCCAGATCCTTTCCTCCAAGCCGCTCGACCGCCGTGCGGTCATCGAAGAGGCCTGCGGCATCTCCAAATTCAAGAACAAGCGCCGCCTGGCCGAAGCCAAGCTGGAAGGCGCCAAGCAAAACCTGACGCGCGTCTTCGACATCCTCGAAGAGGTCTCGCGCCAGGTCAACTCGCTGAAACGCCAGGCCGGCAAGGCCCGCCGTTACGAAGAACTGAAAGGCGAACTCGACTCGCAGCTCCGCATCGCGCTGGCCGGCCGCTATCTCCTGCTCGAACGCGAGGCGGCGCGGATCGCCTCCGAGCTGGAATCGGCCTCCGCCTCCTACAGCGGACTTCAGGCGCGCGTCGGCCAGGAGGACCGGGCCGTCGTCGAAGCCCGCGAAGAGTTTTTCCGGCTGGAAGCCGCCCTCACCGAAGCCCGCAAGCGCGCCGCGGAAGCGCGCCTCGAGGCCGAGCGCATCCAGGGGCAGATCGCCTCGCAGGCCCGTGAGATCGCTTCCATCGAACAGCGCCTCCAGCAGGGCGAATCCGAGACCGGGCAGATCGCCGAGCGCTCCGCCCGCCAGCAGCAGGAGCGCGCCCATCTCGCCGAACAGCTTATGGAACTCGGCGCCGCGGTTGCCGATGCGCAGAGCCGCCTCGCCGCCAAACAGCAGGAGCGCGACGCCGTCCAGGCCGAGCTTGCGCGCCAGGAGCGCAGCCTCGAGGAGATGCGCCGCCGCGTCGTCTCCCTGCTGGGAGAAGCCGCCTCGCTCCGCAACCAGCTCGCCCAGATCGAATCGTTCCTCTCCGCCATCGAGCGCGACCGCGCCCGCGTCCGCAAGGACGCCGAGGCCGCCGAGACTGAACTCGCCCGCCTCCGCGCCGCCCGCGAAGACCTCTCGAAAAAGCTCGCCGGCCGCCAGCTCGAACTCGAATCCACGCAGGACCGCCGCGCCCGGACCGAGCGGGAGTTGCAGGACAAGCGCGCCCAGGCCGCGGAAACCCGCAAGCGCCTCGAAGCCCTGCGCCACGAAGCCAGCTCCCTGCGCGCCCGCCGCGACTCCCTCGACCAGATCCTCTCTCACCGCGCCTACACCACCGAGTCCGTCAAGCGCCTGTTCCAGGCCGCTCAGCGCGGTGAGACGGACGGCTTCGCCCCCGCCGGCGTGCTCGCAGACTTCATCGAGCTCACTCACCCCGAGTTTGAAAAGGCCGCCGAAGAGTTCCTCCATGAGGAACTCGAATACGTCGTCGTAAAGTCCTGGGACGATGCCCGCCGCGGCCTCGACTTCCTTCGCGGCGACCTCGACGGCCGCGCCACATTCCTTGTCGAGCCGAATTTGCACGGCAGCGCCCCTGCCGTGTCCTCCCCCGTCCCCGAGCCGGCCATCGGCCCCGAAACCGGGATCGTTGGCCGGCTCAGTGAGGGCATACGCTTCACCAACGGCCTCACCAACGCCCCCGCCGCCCTGCTGCCGCGGCTGGCCCGCTGCTTCCTCGCCGAGTCCCGCGAAGCCGCCCAGCGCCTGGCCGCCGTCCATCCCGATCTCTTCTTCCTTCTCTCCGACGGCGTCTGCTACCACGGCCAGGCCGTCACTGGCGGCCGCCGCACCGGCTCGGGCCCTCTCGCTCTGAAGCGGGAACTGCGCGAGATCAGCTCGTTGTTCGACCAGCGCCAGGCCGGCATCGCCGCCGCCCAGCAGGAGCTGGATCAGCTCGAAGCAGCCATCCATGAGCTCGCCGAATCTCTCGAACAGCTCCGCGTCCAGCAGCAGCGCCAGGAAAAGGAAACGCTGCTGCTCGATCAGGAGATGCGCAAGCTGAACGAGGAGCAGCAGCGCGCCCAGCAGCGGCTCTCGCTCGCCGGCGTCGAGCTCGACCGCCTCAACCGCGACGCTGAGCGCTCGGGCGCCGAGCGCGAGGCCAAGGCCAGGCTCGCCGCCGAAAAGGAACAGCAGCGCGCCGCCATCGAGGCCGAACTCGAAGCCGCGCGCGCCCAGCTCGAATCCCGCAAACAGCAGCTCGATTCGCTCAGCGAAGAACACGCCGTGCTGCGCGTCGAACTCGCCGGCTGCGAAGAACGCCGGCGCAGCGTCCAGTCCGCCGTCTCCCGCCTGGACCGCGAGATCCAGGAGACAGCCTCCCGCCGCGCGGCCCTCGCCGCCGAACTGGAAAGCCTCGCTCTCAAGCGCAATCAGCTCCTCGAGCTGAACCTTGCGCTGGAAGACCGCGCCGCGCGGTCCGCCGCCGAACTGGAGAGGCTCGAGCTGGAGACCGCCACGCTGGCGGAGAAAGAAACCGCCCAGCGCGCCGCGCTCGCCGAAGCCGAAGAGCGCGTGAAGGCCACGCGCATGCTGCTGGCCGAAGCCCAGGACCGCCGCGGCCAGATCGAGCTCGAACTCGTCCGCCGCCAAAGCGATCTCAGGCACCTCGATGAGAACTGCCGCAAGGACCTCGGCATCCCCGTGCTCGAAGCCGCATCCCGCCTGGCTCTCCGCCAGGACGCTCCCGCCGCGGCTGCGGATGCCCCCGCCGGACTGCCTGCCGGTTCGGAAACCGCAGCCGCTCTGGAAGCAGCCGCGGTGGTTGAGGTCGACGAGCTCGCTGTCGCCGAAGCGGAAGAAAAAGCCGCCGAACTGCGCCGCCGCATCGAGGCCCTCGGCCCCGTGAACCCCGAGGCTCTCTCCGAATACCAGGAGGCCCAGCAGCGCTACGACTTCCTCAACACCCAGCGCCAGGATCTGCTGGACTCCATCCGCGACACCGAAAATACGATCCGCGAGATCGACACCGAATCCCGCAAGCGGTTCACCGAAGCCTTCGGCGTCATCAACGAGAACTTCCGCCAGATGTTCCGCACCCTCTTCGGAGGCGGCGTCGGCGAAATGCGCCTCATCGGCGAAGGCGATGCGCTCGACCAGGGCATCGAAATTGTCGCCCAGCCGCCGGGCAAGCGCCTCCAGAATGTCCTGCTGCTGTCGGGAGGCGAAAAGGCGCTCACGGCCATCGCTCTGCTGATGGCCATCTTCCAGTACCAGCCCAGCCCCTTCTGCGTGCTCGACGAAGTCGACGCCCCTCTGGATGAAGCCAACGTCGGGCGGCTGGTCTCGCTGTTGAAGGACATGTCCGCCTATACCCAGTTCATCGTGATCACGCATGCCAAGAAAACCATGAGCGCCGCCGAAATGCTTTACGGCGTCACCATGCAGGAGCAGGGCGTCTCCAAGCTCGTCAGCGTCCGGCTCCAACCCGCCGCCGCGCCGCCTCCTCAGGCGGACGGCCCGTTCCAGACCGCCGCGAGGGCCTGATCCATGACCGGTGAGCCGGGCGCCGCGCCGTCCCGCCTGATCGGGATCGCCGGCCCTTCCTGCGCGGGCAAGACCGAGCTGGCGCGCTGGCTGGCCGGGCGCCTCTCCGCGCCCGTGCTCAACCTCGACCATTACTACATCGACCTGTCGCATCTGCCGCTCGAACAGCGGGCGCGCACCAACTTCGACGAGCCTGCCGCCGTCGATCACCAGGCCATCATCCGGGACGTGGCCGCGCTCGCCCGCGGCGAGGCCGTCACCGCCCCCCTCTACGACTTCGCCACCCACGCCCGCGCCCGCGGCGGCGAGCGCATCGTCCCGCGCGGCCTCGTCGTCGTGGAGGGCCTGTTCGCGCTCTACTGGCCGGAGCTGCGCGAACATTTCTTTGCCAAATTGTTTGTGGATGCCCCCGACCCGCTCTGCCTCGCCCGCCGCCTCCACCGCGACACGCGCGAGCGCGGCCGCACGCCGGAGAGCGTGCTGGAACAGTTCGCCGCCACCGTCAAGCCCGGCGCCGACCGATTCATCCGCCCCTCAAGCGCCTTCGCCGACCTCGTCCTTTCCGGCGAGGAGGAGCTGGAGGTGCGCGGTCCAAAGGCGCTCGCTCTCATTCAGGCCCGGCTCGCCGCGTTGGCCCGGGAATCGCCATGAGCGGCCGCCGCGTCACCGTGCTCGGGGCCGGCCTCATCGGCCGCGCCATGGTCTTCGACCTCGCCGGCGACTTCAATGTCACTGTCGCCGATCTCAACCCGGACAATCTCCGCATCGCCGCGCGCTGGCCGTGCCGCACCGTGCAGGCCGATCTCCTCGCGCCCGGCGTGCTCGAGGCGATCGCGGCCCCTGCGGACATCGTCCTGTCCGCCATGCCCGGGGCCATCGGCTTCCGCGTGCTCGAACGCCTGATCGGCCTCGGCAAGAATGTGGTGGACATCTCCTTCACCGAGGAAGATCCCACGGTGCTTTCGGAACGCGCCGCCGCCCGCGGCGCCACCGTGATCGTCGATTGCGGAGTCTGCCCCGGCCTGTCGAACATCCTGGCCGCTCACGCCGCCCGCCACCGCTTCTTGCGTCTGGACCGCTACGTCTGCTACGTCGGCGGCCTGCCCCGCCACCCGCAGCCGCCGTGGTTCTACAAGAACCCGTTCGCCGCCGAGAGCGTGATCGACGAATACACCCGTCCCTGCCGCTTCCGCATCGGCGGCGAGCCGGTGATCCTCGATCCGCTCTCCGGTCCCGAAACCATCGAGTTTCCCGAAACCGGCCCGCTCGTGGCTTTCCACACCGACGGCATCCGCACCCTGCTGGGTTCGCTGCCCTCCGTCCCCACGCTGATCGAGAAGACGCTGCGCCACCCCGAGCATTACGAATTCATCGTGAAGCTCCGCGAGGCCGGCTTCTTCGCGCCCGATGCGCTGCCCGCGCTCACCGCCGTCTGCCGGCGCGCCTGGCGCTTCGAGCCGGGCGAGGCCGACATCACCGTCATGCGGCTCCTGTTCGAGGGATGCTTGCGGAGCGGCCACGCTGCGCGCCTCCACATGGATCTCGTCGATCACTACGACGCCGAAAACGGGCTTCTCTCCATGGCCCGCACCACCGGGTTCACCGCTGCCGCCGCCGCGCGGATCGTGCTCGACGGCCTTTTTGACCGGCCCGGCGTGCATCCGCCGGAGGCGCTCGGCTTTGAAGGGGTTCTCTGCCGCCTGCTTCTGGATCAGCTCGATCGGCGCGGCATCCGCTTCACCATGCGCGAAGGGAAGATCACCGGCTCTTGATCCCGCGGCCGCGAGGATCTATATTGCAGATGGAGGTGTCGGATGAGACACGCGCATGTCCTCCATCCCGATCCCAGGGTCATGGCGTGGCTCAAAGTCGCAGGGGTCGTGCTGATCACCCTGGCCGCGCTGCTGGCCCTCATTGCCATCCTGTTCTGGGCCCAGCCTGTCGAGAGCCAGCCCTTCCTGATCGCCGCCGCCTGAGGCCGGGAGCGGCGCCCGGCCGGCGGAGCAGACCCGGCCGCGCGCCCTATCCGCGCCAGGACGGGAAGTGCTGCGGCCGCGCGCGGATCGTGCCCATTACCAGGTCCTCGATGCGCCGCCGCCTTTCAAACAATTTCTCCAATAATTGTTCCCACCGCCGCTCCTCGCCGTCCACCCATGCCGGCGGCGTCGTGCGCAGGATCTCGTCGAACACCTCTTCGGGGCAGTGGCGCGCCCGCGACAGCCACGGCTCGAAGTCTTCGAGCGAGCGCACGTTCTGATACACCAGGGGGCGGAAGTACAGGCCCTGAATCGGGGAATCGGCGAACTCCCAGTGCGGCCCGTCGAACACGTAGCCGTGATCGATCATCTGGGCGATGAACCCCTTCTGGTTGGGATGCGCGCCTTCTCCAAGGAATTCCCGCAGCTTCCTGCGGAAAAAAATCGCCTGCCGGGCGTCGGAATTGGCCGCCCATTTGTCGAACACCAGCACACCGGCGAAATGGTCCAGATTCGCCACCGAGGGCAGCAGCGCATCCGGCAGGAAGTCATAAACGGCGTCGCGGTCGGGATCGCCCGGAAACAGCGACCCGAACTGCAGCCCCGGCTTCACGGGCACGCGCCGCGAGCCGAGCTGGAAGTGGACCTCCGGCTCGGCGGCCAGGAAGTCCGCGTCCACCAGCACGGCGCGCGCCTCGGGCGCCGCCACGCCGAGATGCCGGAGCAGCACCGTCGCCGCCCACTCGTTGGCCAGAATCCGGTGGTGCTGCGGATTGTTGAGAAATTTGGTGACGTAGAAGCGGCCGTCTTCGCAGGCCAGGAGATGCGCCTGCGCGCCGCCGCGCATGCGGCGTGCCAGCCGCGTCGCGTGCACCGGCATCTACCCTCTAGAATAAACACGTTGGCGCCGCCCGGCGCTGGCCGGCGGGCGGCAAACGCCCATCACAGGAAACACGGATGCAGGATCACAACGGAGCCGCCGATCTCAGGCCGAAATCCCGCGACGAAATCGCGCTGGAACTGATGAAATTCATCGCCACCACCACCGGCTACGCCAAAGGAGCGCAGGCTGTCGGCTTCTCCGGCAGGCCGCCGCGCACGCCCGAAGAACAGGCCGAGGCCTTGCTGGAGCTGTTCGAGAAGTGCCGCCAGGCCGTGGCCAGGCCCCCGTCGCCCGGCGGCGCGCCAGACTCCGCCGCATAAGGGCGCTTTCCAACAGGCCGGCCGCGGCTCCCCGGCGCCGCCGGAATGCTGCACGGCGCCACGCCCCGGCCTGCCATAATGAGCGCATTGGACGGTCTTCGATTCGCCTGCCAGCCCGGCTGCACCCGTTGCTGCCAGCAGGAGGGCTTCGTCTACCTTAGCGAAGAGGATCTGCGCCGCGCCGCATGGTTCGTGGGCCTGTCCGCAGCCCAGTTCGAGCGCCGCTATGTGTACCGGACGCGGTACCGGATGCGCTTCCGCAAGCCCCGCGGACGGCAGTGCCCCTTCCTGCTTGACGGTGGCTGCGGCATCCATCCTGCCAAGCCCACCCAGTGCCGCCTCTTTCCCTTCTGGCCCGAACTCGTCTCTTCCAGCCAGGCATGGCGCCGCACGGCCCGCTTCTGTCCGGGCATCGGGCAAGGCCCGCTGATCCAAATCGGAACAGCCCTTGAAACAGCCTCCGAAATGGAACACGCCTATCCAGCCCTCTACGGACCTCCGCCCAGGGCTCGACGTAAGGGCTAAATTCAGGGATTCGAAGGCGGTTTCTCCTCAAGCCCGCCCTTCCGCCGCCGATAATCCATACTCCGGCCCCTTACCTGCAAGAACCTCAGCGCCATGCTCACGCCGCTCGCCCAAGACCTGGGACGATACATGGACCTGTTGGCCGAACGGCAGCGCCTTGTCGCCTCCAATCTGGCCAACATCGACACCCCCGGCTACCGCACGCGCGACATCGACTTTCAGTTCGAGTTCCTCTCCCTCGCCCCCGGCGCCCGCCCGCGCGTGATCGAGCCTCTGGACCTCACCGTCAAGAACGACGGCAACAACGTCAGCCTGGACCGCGAAACCCGCCTGCTGGCGGAGAACGCCCTGCGCTTCAACGTGGCCTCGCAGTTGGCCCGCGCCGAGGTTCGCAAGATCCGCATGGCCATCGAGGAGGGCCGTTCCGCATGAGCCTGTTTCAACTTCTTTCCGTCAGCGCTTCCGGCCTGGCTGCCCAGCGCGCCCGGGCCGAAGTCATCGTCGAGAATCTCGCCAATTCGGAAACAACCCGCACTCCCGAGGGCGGTCCGTACCGCCGCAAGGATGTCGTCTTCGAACCGAGCCCCCAGGCCTCGCCCTTTTCCGCCGTCTTCCAGACGGAACTGGATTCGGGCTCGACCGGCGTTGCCGTGGCCGGAATTGTCGAGGATTCGCGTCCGCCCGACCTCCGCTACCAGCCCGGCCATCCCCACGCCAACCCGCAAGGCTACGTCGCTTACCCGCGGATCAGCCCCGCGGAAGAGATGGTCGACCTGATGGGCGCGGCCCGGGGCTATCAGGCCAACGTCGCCGCGATGACCGCGGTCAAAGACATGCTGTCGAAATCCATTGACTTGCTGCGATGAACCCGGTTGCCCCCATCTCCGCCATCCGCCATCCCGATCCTGTCGAGCCGCTCCGCCCCGCCGGTCAGAGCCAGGGCGGTTTCTCCTCGGCGCTCTCCGGCGCGCTGCACACGGTCGATGCCATGCAGAAGAACGCTGAAGCCGAAATCGGCCGCTTCCTCCGCGGCGAAGGCGTGGACCTGCACCAGGTCGCGCTGGCCCAGCAACAGGCCCAGCTCGGCTTCGAACTCTTCCTGCAGGTGCGCAACAAGGCCATCCAGGCTTACCAGGAGATCATGCGCATGCAGGTCTAGCGTCCTGACGCGCGGGACAACGCCATGCAACAGCTCGCCCGGCTCTGGCAATCGCTCTCCTGGAAACAGCGCGCCACCCTCGGCGGCGCCCTCGTGGCCGTCATCGCGCTGTTGGCCGCCGCTGTGCAGTGGAACCGCCAGCGCGACCTGAGGCCGTTGTTCACCAATCTGGAGCCGGAAGACGCCGGTTCGATTGTCTCGAAACTGAAAGTGGCCAATGTCCGCTACCGCGTCTCCGACGGAGGCGCCGTGCTGGTTCCGTCGGACCGCGTGGCCGAGCTCCGGCTGGAGATGGCCGCCGCCGGCCTGCCCCGCACGGGCCGCGTCGGATTCGAGCTCTTCGACCAGACCAATCTGGGCGTCACTGACTTCGCTGAGCAGGTCAACTTCCGGCGCGCCCTGGAAGGAGAGCTTGAGCGCAGCGTCATGTCGCTGGCCGAAGTCGAGCGCGCCCGCGTCCATGTGACCTTCGCCAAAGAGTCCCTCTTCACGGAGAACCGCCAGCCGGCGAAAGCCAGCGTGATGGTCAAATTGCGCCCCGGCGCGAGACTGTCTCCCCAGAATGTCGTCGCCGTCCAGCACCTCACGGCCAGCGCCGTCGAGGGCCTTGCTCCCGAGGCCGTCTCCGTGCTCGACATGGCCGGCAATCTCCTCAGCCGGCCTGCGCTGGAACTCGAAGGAGAAGGCCGGCACTCCTCCGCCATGCTCGAATTCCGGCAAAGCCTCGAACGCGAGTACCTGGCCAAGATCCGCTCGACCCTCGATCCGCTGCTCGGACCGGACCGCTACCGCGCCGGCGTCAATGTCGAATGCGACTTCACCTCCGGCGAACAGAGCGAGGAGACATTCGACCCCTCGAAATCCGTCATGGTGACATCGGCGCACACGGAGGATGTCTCCGGCGCCGCCGCCGCGGCCGGCATCCCGGGCACGGCGTCCAATCTTCCGCGCCCCGCGCCGCGGCTGCCGGGTTCATCGTCGGGCGTATCGCGCAAGACCGAAAACATCACCTATCAGACCAGCCGCGTCGTGCGCCACCTCAAGATCCCGCAAGGCTCTCTCCGGCGGCTTTCGGTTGCTGTGCTGGTCGATCACAAGCTGCGGTGGGAGGGCGAGGGGGCGCGCGCCCGCCGGGTGTTGGAGCCGCCCTCGCCGGAGACCCTCAAGATCGTCCGCGATGTTCTGGCGGGTGTCGTTGGATTTCAGCAGGACCGCGGCGACCAGATCCTGGTCGAGAGCCTGCCGTTCGAATCGACGCTCCTGGCCGAACCGCCCGCCGCGCGCGCCCCTGCCGGAGGATCTGCGCCCGGCGGATTCGTCCCGCCCGCCTGGGCCAAACCCCTGCTCGAAAAGGCGCCGTTGCCCGTCTGGCTTGGCGCGGCAGCGTCTCTGTTGATCGTCGTGCTCGCCATCGCCTGGCTGATCCTCCGCCGCGTGCTCCGCAGGAGTCCGGCCGGCTCCGTGGCCCCCGCCGCTGCGGTGCTCACCGGCGGCGCTGCTCAGGCTCAAATCGCCGCGGCGGATGACTTGGCCCTCGAAAAGCAGGCTCTCGCCGCTCTGGAACACAACCGCGCCGAGAAAGAGAGGCTGGAGCGGGAAGCTCTGCTGGCGCTTCAGAAGCAGCTTCCCACACAAACCAAGAAAGCCGAAGTGCTCAAGAAAGCCATCGCCGAACAGACGCGCAAGGATCCTGAAGCCACCGCCCAACTGATCCGCACCTGGATAACGGAGAGCCGCTGATGATCGCCAACGCGCTGCCAGAGAAAGAATCCGTCCAGCGGTATTCCGGCCCGCAGAAGGCTGCGGTGCTGATGGTGACTCTTGGCGAAGAGCTCAGCGGCCTTGTGCTCAAGCACCTGGAAGAGGACGAAGTCGCCGCCATCGGCAAGGAGGTAGCCCGCATCCCCACCATCACGGCCGCGGACGCAGAGGGCATTCTGGACGAGTTCTACCAGATGTCGATGGCGCAGGACTACGTCCTGAAAGGCGGCATCGAATACGCCCGCAAGATGCTCGTCAATGCCTTCGGGCCGGAGATGGCCACCCGCATCCTCGACCGTCTCGTCAAACTCCTCGGCCATGACACGGCCAGCTTCGACGCCTTGCAGAAAGCCGATCCGCAACAACTGGCCAAGTTCATCCACAGCGAGCACCCGCAGACCATCGCCCTGATCCTCAGCCACCTCGGCTCTTCACAGGCGGCCGGGTTGTTGTTTTCGCTGCCCCCTGAGATCCGCGCCGACGTCGCACTCCGCATGGCCAACCTCGAGCAGATCTCGCCCGATATCATCTCGAAGATCGCCGGCATCATCGGCCAGAAGCTCAAGGCGCTCGGCGAGCTCAGCCGGGAGAGCTACGGGGGCGTGCGGGCGGTGGCCGAGATGTTCAACCGCCTCGACTCGGCCACCAGCAAAGAGATTCTCGACACGATCGAGGCCCAGGACCCCAACCTCGCCGAGACAATCCGGCACCTGATGTTCGTCTTTGAAGACCTGCTCCTGATCGATCAGAACGGCATCAAGGAGATCCTGGCCCGCGTCGACCGCAAGCTGCTCACGGTGGCCCTCAAGGGCACCAGCGACCAGCTCAAGAACCACTTCATGCAGTCCATGTCCCAGCGCGGCGCGGAGATGCTGCGGGAAGACATGGAAGCGCTGGGGCCGGTCAAGATCAAGGAAGTCGAAGCCGCCCAGCAGCAGATTATCGCCGTCGTCCGGCAGCTCGAGGCGGAAGGAGTGCTGAGCCTGAAGGGCGCCGTCGGCGAGCAGTACGTCGTGTGAAGCCATGGCCGCAAGAATCCTGCGCTCGGTTCCGCAAGGCGCCTTTCAGCCGCTGGCATGGCCGCAAATAGGCCCCCGCGTGCAGGACGCCGAGTTCCGGATTCTGGCGCCGCAGGCCCCGCCAGAGGCCGGGTCGGCAGGACAGCGGAGCGGGGGCGAACCCGAGCCAGAGCAGTGGGAGGCGCGGCTGCGCGCTGAACTGGAGGCGGCGCGGCGCGAGGCTTATCAACAGGGCATCGAAGAAGGCCGCCGGCAGGCGGCGGCTCAACTCGAAAACGAAACCGCCCGCGCCGTCGAAGAGCTGGCCGGGCTCAAGCCGCGCCTGCGCGCCTCGGCCGAGCGCGAACTGGTCGAGCTCGCCCTGGCGATCGCGCGCCGCATCCTGCGCCGCGAGCTGCACGTGGACGCGGAAGCCGTTCTCGGCCTGGCCAAGGCGGCGCTCGAGAAGGCGTCTCTGCGCGAGGTGACCGAAGTCCGCCTCCACCCTGGCCTGGCGGCGCCGGTCCGCGCCCATCTGGCCCGCATCGGCGCGCCCCAGTCGATCGAGATCCGGGAAGACCCGTCGCTTGAGCCCGGCGCCGTGCTCGTGGAGACCGTCCGCGGAACGATCGACGCTTCCCTGGAGACGCAGCTCGATGAAATCGGCCGCGGCCTCGCCGATACTCTCGCAACGGGAGGACGGCGATGAACCTGTCATCCGGATGGTTCGACGCGCGGCGCTTCGTGGCGGCTCTCGACCGGATGGACTTGGTCCGTCTGTCGGGATCGGTCGTGCGCACGGCCGGCCTTCTCATCGAATCCGACGGCCCGGCGGCCGCAGTGGGCGACTTCTGCGAGATTCTCACCCGGGCCGGGGCCGTCATCCGCACTCAGGTCATCGGCTTCCGCGATGGCCGCATCCTCTCGATGCCGCTCGAAGAGACCACTGGCCTGCAGCCCGGCGACGTGATCACCGCCCGGCCGGAAGCCGCCCGCGTCCGTGTTTCCGGCCAATTGCTGGGCCGCGTACTCGACGGCTTCGGCCAGCCGATGGATGGAGGTCCGCTGCTGGAAACCGCCGCGCTGTACGATCTCTACGCGCCGCCGCCCGGCCCGCTGGAGCGGGAACCGATCTCGGAGCGGCTGGAAACGGGCATCCGCGCCATCGACGGCTTCCTCACCGTCGGCCGCGGCCAGCGAGTGGGCATCTTCGGAGGAAGCGGCGTGGGCAAGAGCACTCTGCTCGGCAGCCTGGTCAAGAACAGCAATGCCGATGTCTGCGTGCTCGCGCTGATCGGCGAACGCAATCGCGAGGTCCGCGACTTCATCGAACACGAACTCGGCCCGGAAGGGATGCGCCGCTCTGTGCTGGTCGTCGCCACCTCCGACCGGCCCTCCCCGTTGCGCGTGCGGGCCTGCTTTGTCGCGCTCGCCGTCGCCGAGTATTTCCGCGACCAGGGCCGGCACGTGCTGCTGGTGGCCGACTCGGTCACCCGTCTCGCCATGGCCCAGCGGGAGATCGGCCTGGCCGCGGGCGAGCCGCCCAGCCAGAAGGGCTACACGCCGAGCGTCTTCCAGATGCTGCCGCGCGTCTTCGAGCGCGCGGGCAATTTCCGGCGCGGATCGATCACCGGGTTCTTCACCGTCCTGGTCGAGGGCGATGACCTGAATGAACCCGTCACCGATGCCGTGCGGGGCATCCTCGATGGGCACATCGTGCTGTCGCGCGCCCTGGCCAACGCCGGCCATTACCCGGCGATCGATCTGCTGCATTCGGTCTCGCGCCTCGCCCCCCGCCTGGCCACGCCGCGGCAGCGCGAAGCGGCCAGCCGGCTGCGGGAGGCTCTGGCCGTGCTGCACGCCTCGGAAGACCTTGTCCGCATCGGCGCGTACGCGGCCGGGACGAATCCGCAGCTCGACGCGGCGCTCCGGCTGGAAAGCGACCTGAAGCAGTTCCTGAGGCAGGCGCCGCATGAGCGCGCCGATTACGGGCAGGTAGAGGCCAGATTGGCCGCTCTGGCGGGAGGCGCGTGAGATGGGCGCGGGAAGGCCTGGGAAGAGCGGGCTGGGCCAGCCTGCGGGCGGGGGCCATGCTTCGCCGCAGGCGAAACTGTGTTTGCCGCTGCCGCGAAGGATTCAGAGGCTCAGGATATTGCCTCCCGCAACAGATGCGCCAGGCGCTGGCAGGCAGCGGCGGACGCGAAGACCGCTTTCCTCCCCCCAAGGCAGAGGTGTTGGACAGAGCCATGAAAAAGTTTCGGTTTCCGCTGGAAAGATTGCTGAACTACCGCCGCAGCCGGCTGGCTGCCGAACAGGCCCGTCTGGACCGCCTGCTGGCTGATCTGGCGGGCATCGAGCAGGCGCGCTCGTCGCTGGAGCGCGAGGAGCGGATGGTGAGCGAGTCCATCCGCAGCCTGCCGGTGCTTGCTTCCGGCCAGTTGGCAGCCGTGGCCGCCTTCCGCCGCTTTGCCGCCGCCGAAGCGGAACGGCTGGCGGGGGAGGCTGCCGCCGCCGCTTCGCGCGTGGCCGCGCAGCGCGAGTCCGTGTTGAGCGCGCGGAAGGAGGTGGAAGCGCTTGAGAAACTGCGCCAAAGGAGGATGCAGGACTGGCGCAGAGAAGTGGATGAGGAAATGGAGCGCCAGACCGCGGAACTCGTCGTCGCGCGCTGGGCGCTGCGCCGGGGAGCACGGTAGAGGCCGGCGGGCGGCCGATCCTTCTCGCGGTTGGTGCGCTTCCTCTCCGGCACGAAGCACAAAACGCGGCCAAGCTTGCCAGGTGCCATTCTTCAGAGGCGCAAGCGCCGTGCGCGGACAGGCTCAGTGCTGCAAGTGGAGGGCGCGAAGCGCCCTCGAGAGCGGTTCCGCGTGGCCGCGCACGCTCTGCGGCGCTGGCCGCCTGCGGCGTTTCAGCCACGGGACTGAAACCGGCTGCGGGCCGATTCCATCGCGGCGCTCAGGCGTCTGGCGGTACGGGCCACGAGGCCCTGGCAACAGCGCAGCGGGCGGGGCGTTTTTGCAGGGCGCCGCCCGCGGGACAGAAAAAGGGCGGCCCGACGGGGCCGCCCTTTTTCGCCTGGAAGGGAAAGCGTCTACTTCTCGATTCTCATCTTGTAGAACGAGCGGTAGACGAAGGTCATGGAGATGAGCAGGAAGATCACGGCCAGGACGTGAGTCAGCATGGCCTGGCCCTGGTTGCGCATGCTGACGGCGAGCTCGACGGCGAGCAGGCCGAACAGCGTGGTGAACTTGATGGTCGGGTTGAGGGCCACCGAGGAGGTGTCCTTGAACGGGTCGCCGACCGTGTCGCCGACTACGGTGGCGGCGTGGAGGTCGGTGCCCTTGGCCTTCATCTCGGTTTCCACGATCTTCTTGGCGTTGTCCCAGGCGCCGCCGGCGTTGGCCATGAAGATCGCCTGGAACAGGCCGAAGATCGCGATGGCGATCAGGTAGCCGATGAAGAAGAACTCCTCGACGAAGGAGAACGCCAGCGTGCCGAAGAACACGGCGATGAAGATGTTGAACATGCCGCGCTGGGCGTACTGGGTGCAGATCTCGACCACCTTCTTCGAATCGGCGACGCTGGCCTTGGTTGTGCCCTCGAGCTTGATGTTGCGCTTGATGAATTCGACCGCCCGGTAGGCGCCGGTGGAGACGGCCTGGGTGGAGGCGCCGGTGAACCAGTAGATCATGGCGCCGCCGGCGATGAGGCCGAAGAAGAAGGGGGCGTGCAGAATCGACAGGAACGCCACGCGGCTCTCTTCCAGGCCGTTGGTCAGCGCCACGATGATCGAGAAGATCATCGTGGTGGCCCCGACCACCGCAGTGCCGATGAGCACGGGCTTGGACGTGGCCTTGAAGGTGTTGCCCGCGCCGTCGTTCTCTTCCAGGTTGTCCTTGGCCTTCTCGAACTGCGGCCGGAAGCCGAACTGGCTTTCGATTTCGCTTTCGATGCCGGGGATCTGCTCGATGGTGGAGAGTTCGTAGACGGACTGGGCGTTGTCGGTGACCGGACCGTAGGAGTCGACGGCGATGGTCACGGGCCCCATGCCGAGGAAGCCGAAGGCGACCAGGCCGAGCGCGAACACGGCGGGCGCCATCATCAGCGCGGCCAGGCCCATGGTGGACATCCAGTAGGCGATCGACATCAGCGTGAGGATGGCGAAGCCGAGCCAGTAGGCGGAGAAGTTGCCTGCGATGAAGCCGGACAGGATGTTCAGCGAGGCGCCGCCCTCTTCGGAGGCTTTCACGATTTCGCGCACATGGCGCGAACTGGTGGAGGTGAACACTTTGACGAACTCAGGAATCAGCGCGCCTGCCAGCGTGCCGCAACTGATGACCGTGGCGAGCTTCCACCACAGCGTCGTGTCGCCTTTCAGTTCAGGAACCATCAGGTAGCTGACGACATAGGTGAGGGCGATGGACAGCAGCGACGTAATCCAGACGAGGTTCGTCAGGGGCTGTTCGAAATTCATCTTCTCGGCATCGGCGTATTTGGCCCTGGCGAGCACGCCATTAATGAAGTAGCTGACGCCCGACGAGATGACCATCATCACGCGCATCGTGAAGATCCACACCAGCAACTGGACCTGGATGATCTGCCAGTCCGGGCCGGCCACACGCTCATTGATGCCGAGCAGGATGAAGCTGATCAGCGCCACTCCGGTGACGCCGTAAGTCTCGAAACCGTCGGCCGACGGGCCCACCGAGTCGCCGGCGTTGTCGCCCGTGCAGTCGGCGATGACGCCGGGGTTGCGGGCGTCGTCTTCCTTGATCTTGAAGACGATCTTCATCAGGTCGGCGCCGATGTCGGCGATCTTGGTGAAAATGCCGCCCGCGACGCGGAGGGCGGCGGCGCCGAGCGATTCGCCGATGGCGAAACCAATGAAGCAGGGGCCGGCCAGGTCGCCCGGAATGAAAAGCAGGATGAACAGCATCAGCAGCAGCTCAACCGAGATCAGCATCATGCCGATGCTCATGCCGGCCTGCAGTGGAATGTCGTAGCACGGAAACGCCTTGCCGCTGAGGCTGGCGAACGAAGCGCGAGAGTTGGCGAACGTGTTCACTCTCATGCCGAACGCCGCCACGCCGAAGCTGCCGCCGATGCCGATGACGCTGAACAGTAGAATGACCGCCACGCGGTAGGCTTCCATGTGCTGGAGGAAGCCGAAGTAGAAGACGATGATGACGGCGATGAAGAGCTCGAGAATCACCAGGAACTTGCCCTGTGTCGCCAGATAGGTCTTGCAGGTCTCGTAGATCAGTTCGCTGACCTCGAGCATGGACTTGTGCACCGGCATGTTCTTCAGCCGCGTGTAAATGCTCAGGCCGAACAACAGGCCGAGCGCGCACACTACAAGACCGATCATCAGCAGACTGCGGCCGCCAATGCCGAAGAATTGAGCCCGGTCGAGATCCGGCAGCACGAGGTTGGCTTCTCCGCCGCCATGATGAGCGGGCTGGGCCATAGCCGGCAGCACGCCTGCGCCGAACATCAACACCAGCAGCAGGAGCCATGTGCCGGCGCGCCGCCATGCGCCTGCCGCGCCAAGAGTCTTCGCCTGCCTCGTTGCACTCGACAGGCTCGCAGTGGGTACCATCAGGTCAATCCTCCCGAATTTTCCGGAATCGCGACCCCGCCCGGCCTGGGCCGGCCGCTGCGGGCGATCAGAACTGTAGAAGTCTAGCAAGAAGACGCCCAAGAAATCACTATATCGGACTCCTGTATCTGTAATCAACACGTCCCGGCACGGATTCAGAACTTTCGTGTACTGATATTCCAGACAGCCCGCGCCTCCGGCCGGCAAAACCGGCTCCTTTTTCCTCCTCGCACTGTCACCTCCGGTGCAGGAATTGCATCGTGCACTCCATGTACTCTTATTGCACACCTACGGGTCTGATTCTCTTATCCGTGCTGGCTTCCATCCCGGCTGCTGCGACGGACGGCTACTTTTCCAATGGCTACGGCACCCAATGCAAGGGCATGGCCGGCGCCTGCGCGGCCCGCGCGCAGGACGCGATGGGCGCCGCCAATAACCCGGCATCCATGTATTGGGCCGGCCACCGCTATGATCTCGGGCTGAACTTCTTCCGCCCGTTTCGGAGCTTTCAGGTAGAGGGCGCCCCGTCCGGCGCGCCTGGGACCTTCGGTTTGGCGCCCGGCAGGGTGGAAAGCGGCTCCCGCCTGTTCCTGATTCCGTCGTTCGGCGCTAACTGGCGTGTTCGGGAGGGCACCTCGTTCGGCATCTCCGTTTTCGGCAATGGCGGCATGAACACGAACTACGCCTCGCCCGTGTTCGGCAGCCAGCCGGCGGGTGTGGATCTGATGCAACTCTTCATTGCTCCGACGCTGGCGCAGCGCTTTGCCGGGAAGCATTCTGTCGGAGTGTCGGCGATCCTGGCGTGGCAACGTTTCAAGGCGGAAGGGATTTCCGCCTTCGCCCCATTTTCCTCCGATCCTGCCGCTCTGTCGAACAAGGGCTTCGCCCAGTCCGCCGGTGCCGGCGTGAAGGCAGGCTACATGGGCGCCGTCCATCCACGGCTCACCATTGGCGCCTACTATCAGTCGCGGATCAAGATGGGGAAGTTCGAGCGCTACCGGGGGCTGTTTGCCGAAGCCGGTGGCTTCGACATTCCGCCGGCTTACACGGCTGGTGTGACCATCCTGCCGCAGTCACGGGCGTCCTTCTCCGTCGACGTCCAACGGGTGCTGTATTCCACGGTCAACTCAGTTGGCAACCCGCTCCTGCCAAACCTCATGCAGGTGCGGCTCGGCGACCGCAACGGTGCCGGCTTCGGGTGGAGGGATGTGACGGTAGGCCGTTTCGGGGTGGAGGTGAATCCGGCGAGCGGGTGGATGTTGCGCGGGGGGTTCTCCACATCAGGCCAACCCATCCCTTCTTCCGAGGTGCTGTTCAACATCCTGGCGCCCGGAGTGATTGAGCGGCACGTTGCTTTCGGCGTGACGCGCGCCCTCGCGGGCGGCAAGCACGTCCACTTCTCCATGGTTCACGCTCTGGAGCACACGGTGCGGGGCGCCAACCCGCTGGAAGCGCCCGGCCGCCAAAGCATCCAGCTCCGGATGCGCCAATGGGAGTTCGAGGTGGGCTTCTCATTCGGGGCTGAGCGCTGAGAGAGTTCCCGTGTCACCCGGGCGGGGCAGGCTGCATCGAGGACATTGAGGTCCCTAGATCATGAAACGACGCACGTTTCTCCAGATCACGGCCGGAGGCGCGGCGGCAGCGGCCGCGACTTCCCTGGCGATGCGGTCCCCCGCCTCCACCTCGCCGCTGGAGATCCGCAAGGTTCCTACCTTTTGCGAGCTGTGTTTCTGGAAGTGCGGAGTTATCGCCACAGTGCAGGATGGCGTGGTCACCAAACTGGACGGCCATCCTGCGCATCCGTTGGCGCTGGGGCGGCTGTGCCCGCGCGGCAACGGCGGCACGGGACTTCTCTACGATCCGGACCGGCTGAAAAAACCGCTCATCCGCACCGGCGCCCGCGGCCAAGAGCGCTTCCGCGAAGCAAGCTGGGATGAGGCGCTGGATACCATCGCCGCGAAGATGCTCGAGATCAAGGCCAAACACGGGCCCGAGGCGCTGGCGCTGTTCACACATGGCCACGGCGGGTCGTTCTTCGGGCAATTGATGAAGGCGTTCGGTTCGCCGAACATCGCCGCGCCCAGTTACGCGCAATGCCGAGGCCCGCGGGAGGTGGGCTTTCAACTCACCTTCGGCACGGGCATCGGGTCGCCCGAAAACACCGACATTGCCAATACGCGCTTCCTGGTGCTGATCGGGAGCCACCTCGGCGAGAACATGCACAACACGCAGGTTCAGGAATTCGCCGAGGCCATCCGGCGCGGCACCAGGATTGCCGTGGTGGATCCACGCTACTCGGTGGCTGCCTCCAAGGCGAACTGGTATCTTCCCATCAAGCCCGGCACGGACATCGCGCTGCTGATGGCCTGGGCCCATGTTCTGGTTCAGGAAGGGATTTACAACAGGGCGTTTATCGAGAAATACGCAACTGGATTTGACGACTTCAGGAGCGCGATTCAGGACATGACGCCGGAATGGGCGGAAAAGATTACGGAGATTCCGGCTGATTTGATCCGCACCGTGGCGCGGGAGATGGCGGCGGCGCAACCGGCCGTGATCGTGCATCCGGGCCGCCACGTCACCTGGTACGGCGACGATGCCCAGCGCAGCCGGGCCATCGCCATCCTGAATGCGCTGCTCGGAAGTTGGGGTGCGAAGGGCGGGTTCTTCCTGCCTTCCGGCGTGGACGTGCCGCCCTACCCGGCGCCGCCGCTTCCCAAGCCGCACCGCGAGGCGATCGATGGGGCGGGCAACAGGTATCCGCTGGCCGATGAAACGCTGGCGTCGGGACTTTGCGACGCGACGCTGGCGGGCGCGCCCTACCGCGCGCGAGGCTGGCTGGTGTACGGCACCAACCTGCTTCAGTCTCTGCCGCAACCCCAGAAGACGCTGGAGGCGATACACGCCCTCGACCTGCTGGTGGTGATCGACGTCCTGCCGGTGGAGATCGCCGGTTACGCGGATGTGGTGCTGCCAGAGTGCACCTACCTGGAGCGGTACGACGACCTTTACTCGGGCGCCTACCGCACGCCGTTTGTCGCGCTGCGGCAGCCCGTGGTTCCGCCGATGTTCGAATCCAGGCCCGGCTGGTGGATCGCCAAGGGGCTGGCCCGCCGGCTCGGCCTGGAAGCCTATTTCCCGTGGAAGAACATCGAAGAGTATCTGGATAGGCGCCTGCGCGGCCTGAACCTGAACCTGGCGGATATGAAGAAGCGCGGCGTGGCTGTCTATCCGGCAGAGGAGACCGCGCTCCCGCCGGACCACAAGTTTGATACACCGAGCGGAAAGATCGAACTGTACTCGAAAATGCTGGCGGACATGGGCGTGGATCCCGTGCCGAAATATTACCCGAAGCCAGAGCCGCCGGGAGGGTATTTCCGGCTGCTGTTTGGGCGGTCTCCGCTGCACACCTTCGGCCGCACCACCAACAACCGCGTGCTCGGCTCGGTTGTCCGGGAGAACGAGGTCTGGATCCACAACCGGGCCGCGGCCGAACTCGGTGTCAGGCACAACGAGCGCATCCGGCTGGTGAATCAGGATGGCGTGAAAAGCGCGCCTGTGCGGGCGCGGGTCACCAACCGCATCCGCCCCGACTGCGTTTACATGGTGCACGGTTTCGGCCACACCGCGCCGAAGCTGCGCTTCACCGCAGGGCGGGGCGCCTCCACTACGGGCCTGGTGACACGGGTGAGCATCGATCCGCTGATGGGCGGTACCGGGATGTTCAACAACTTTGTGCGCATCGAAAAGGAGTCCTGAGCAATGCCACGCTACGGCATGGCCATCGACCTTCGCACCTGCATGGGCTGCGCCGCCTGTGTGGTGGCATGCAAGGTGGAGAACCGCGTCGACGAAGACGCTTTCCGCTGCCGCATCACACAGCGTTCGCGCGGCGAGTTCCCCAATGTGCACCTGGAAATCCTCTCCGAGCGCTGCAACCAGTGTTCGGACGCGCCCTGCGTCTGGAACTGTCCGACGGGCGCCAGCCACTATGCCGACGGAGGCGTGGTGCTCGTCGACGAGGACCGCTGCACGGGCTGCAAGGCGTGCCTGGCGGCGTGCCCTTACGATGCGCGCTTCATCAACTCGCGGGGCACGGCGGAGAAATGCACGTTCTGCCTGCACCGGGTGCGCGAGGGGCTGGAGCCCGCCTGCGTCTCCACCTGCCCGAGCCGGGCCATGATTTTCGGCGACCTCGACGATCCCTCGAGCACGCTGTCTCGCACGCTGGGCGCGCGCAGGCACCGGACGCTGAAACCGGAAGCGGGGACCAAGCCGAACCTCTTTTATCTGGAGTAGCCGTCATGATGCCAGTGGACGTTGACATCGCGGGCCGGAACGCGGAAACATTTCCGGCGCTTCACGTTTGGGGCTGGGAGATCGCGGCCTATCTGTTTCTGGGCGGGTTGGCGGCTGGACTGCTCATCCTGTCCGGCTGGATGCACAGGCGCGAGACGCCTGACAAGCTGAGCCCGGCGGTGGCCTGGCTGGCTCCGCTGCTGGCGCCAGCCCTGCTGAGCGCCGGGATGTTTGCGCTCTTCCTGGACCTGGAAAACAAGTGGAACGTTTGGCGGTTCTACACGACATTCCGGCTGAGCGCGCCGATGTCCTGGGGAGCGTGGATTCTGGCCCTCGTCTATCCCGCCTCGGCGCTGTTCGCGTGGGCCGCGTGGAGCGAATTCGGCCCGCCGGGCAGGCGATGGGTGGCCGGGGCGCCGTTTCCATTCCGCCGCGCCATCGCCTCGCTGAACGTTGTGCTGGGCGCCGGCCTGGGTGTCTACACGGGCATTCTGCTCAGCTCACTGGGTGCCCGGCCGCTGTGGAACTCGCCGCTGCTCGGCCCGCTGTTTCTGTTGAGCGGGCTCAGCGCCGCCGCGGCGCTTCTGGTGCTGCTCGAAACAGACACCGGATGGCGCCGCAAGCTGGCGCGGCTCGACGCCGGATTCATCGCCGCCGAGGCTGTTGTGCTGGCGTTGTTTTTCCTTGCGCTGCTCAGCGGCGGACATGCCCAACGGGCGGCGGCCGGCCTGTTCTTCGGCGGGCCGTTCACGGCCGTATTCTGGATCGCGGTGGCGTTTGCGGGAATGGCGCTGCCCGTGTGGCTGGAGCGCCTGGAAGGCAAGGGGCGCGTGGCGCATTCGGCCGTGGCCCCCGCGCTGGTTTTGTCAGGAGGCATGGCGTTACGTGCCGTGCTTGTGTTCGCCGGACAGGCGAGCCAATGGGAGGTGCTTTTGTGAACTCATCTGAAACTCGATACTGGAATCCATATCTGGCCGGCACAGGCATCGGCCTGACGCTGCTGGCCTCGTTCTATGTGCTGGGCAGCGGGCTGGGCGCGTCTGGCGCATTTACCCAGTTTCTGGCTGCGGCGGGCGAAAAATTCGCGCCGGCGTGGACGGAGTCAAACCACTATCTGCGGCAGTATGCCGGAGAAGGGAAGAACCCGCTCAAGGACTGGATGGTCTTTCAATTCGCCGGAGTCTTTCTGGGCGGACTGATCGGAGCCTTGACCGCCGGCAGGCTGAAACCGGAAGTGGAGCGCGGCCCGCATGCCAGTACGCGGGGGCGGCTGCTCTGGGCGTTTGCGGGAGGCGCGATGACCGGCATCGCGGCGCGGCTGGCCCGCGGCTGCACGAGCGGGCAGGCGCTGAGCGGGGGCGCGCAGCTCTCGCTGGGGAGCTGGGCGTTCATGATGGCGGTCTTTGCGGCCGCGTTTTCACTCGCATATTTCGTCAGGAGGCAATGGCAATGATGGCGCCGCTTTATGCGACGGGAGCAATTGGAGAAGAGGCGGGCTTCATCGCCATCTTTTTCCTTGGCTTATTCTTTGGATTTTTTCTGGAACGGGCTGGTTTTGGGAGCTCAAAAAAGCTGACATCCATCTTTTATTTTAAGGATTGGGCTGTTTTGCGCGTCATGTTTACGGCGATTGTCGTCGCCATGCTGGGATTGCTCTATTTCACGGGGATCGGCTGGATGGAAGCCGACGCGGTGACGCAGAAGGAGACGTTCCTGGGAGCGCAGATCGTCGGCGGGCTGCTCCTCGGGGCCGGCTTCATCATCGGCGGCTACTGTCCGGGCACGTCGGCGGTGGCGGCGGCTTCAGGCAAACTCGACGCCGTGGCCTACATCGCGGGCATGCTGTTCGGCACGTTCGTGTTCGCGTCCGGGTACGATTGGCTGCAGCCGCTCTATCAGTGGGGCGCGATGGGAGTGAAGACGCTTCCTGAGGTGCTCGGCTGGCAGCCCGGACTGGTGGCGGCAGTGGTTGTCCTGATGGCCGTCGGCGCTTTTGCAGCGACGGAGATCTGGGGCAATCCGACAATCGACCGGTCGCGTGCATGGCAACTGCGGCTGGCTCCTCAAACGGCGGCGGCGGCGTTCGCCGTGGTTCTGGCGTTCGGATTGGTGGTGGGCTATGGGATGGCGGGCCGGGTGAAGCCGGTGATCGCGCAGTCCGCCTCGCCGGCTCCCGCAGCGGTCTCCGTGGCGCCGGCTGCGGTGCAGCCGGGCGCAATGTCGAGCCCGGCATCCGGACCGGCACCGATCGCCCCGCCGGGCGGCGCCATGAAGAAATTCAAGAAGGGCAAGAGCTGCTCGTGAGAGAGCGCCGGGCGCGCTCCGGGTGACCCCGCCGGCGGTCGAGCTGCCCGATCTGGAGAGGGTGGGGCAGGCTTCGGCGTTCTCGCCAGTGGCCGGAGCACGCTGTCAGGCCCTGTTGCTGTGCCATATGCGAAGGGCGCGCGGGGGCCCCTCCGTCCGGGCGCTCAAGCGGTATCCAGCCGCGGTTCTGCTACCTGGGGCCCGATGGGCGCGGCGCCGTCGCGCCTGCGGGGGCGGCGGCTGTTGGGGCGGAGATGGCGCCGCCTGGCTGAAGACAGGTGGCGGCTTGGCCGCACCTTCGGCGTTCTGGAGCGGCTCCCCTGCCTTGGGGGGCGCCGGGGCCGCACCCTTGAAAGTCACGGCGGCGATTTTCATTTATGACCCGCCAGCGGTATGCTGGCTCCTTCGAAAATCAGCGGCTGGGGGGGCGGTACTGTTGGAGCTCGCGGAACAACAAAAAGAATGCAGTCAAAAAGTGGTGCCAGGCGGGCCTCTCCCTATTTCTATTTTTCTTCGCCTGCTGCTGGAACCATTCTGAGGGGAGCGCGGCTGGCGGCGTGTTTCATCCAGGCTAATGTCCCGCAGGCTGATCGTGGCTCTTTCCGGCGCACAAGAGTGACCGGTGAACTTTCAGGAGGGCGGAAACCCACGCTAATGGCGCAGGCTATGACCAGCCCCCATGATCAAAAAGGGCGTCCCGTGGGACGCCCCATTGAACATCAGGAATGAAGGAAAGAGCGCACAGCCCGGCACTGGAGCGCGGGCGGGCGCCGCTCCGGCTTACTTCTTTTTCGCCGCGGGCTTCTTTGCGGCTTTCTTCACGGCGGCCTTCTTCACCGCCTTCTTGGCTACGGCCTTCTTCGCCACGGCCTTCTTCGGGGCGGCTTTCTTGGGCGCAGCCTTTTTCGGCGCAGCCTTCTTCGCCGCCTTCTTCACGGCCGTGGCCTTTTTCGCCGCAGCTTTCTTCGGAGCGGCTGCCTTTTTCTGCGCAGCCTTCTTGGTTGCAGTCTTCACTGTTTTCTTCGTTACCTTTCGAACGGCAGTTGCCGGTTTTTTCGCCGCTTTCGGAGCGGCTCTCCCGGACGTAGGCCGGGAAACTCGTGCTGGGGCTTTGGCCGGGCGCGCGGGCGCGGGCTCGGGTGCCGTCTGGGGCTCAGGCGGCGCGGCAGCCTGCGGCGGCTCGGCGGCGGGCGGGGCGGAAGGCGTTTCCGGCGCAGCCGGTTTGGCTTCCGGTTGGAGCGCTTCCAGCCCCTCTTCCATCTCCTCGACCTCTCCTACGCTGTCGTCGCTGAGAGCGGAATCGAAATCCGTCTCCTCGTCGTAGGAGTCAAACGGCTTGGCGATCCATTGACTCATGACACGGTCCTCCCTGCAGGCCGAATCATAATTAGCATAACTTGTTTTGCCTCTCCGGTGAAGAGGGGCGGTGCGGGCTGAGGGCGGCGCTAGCGCCGCGCGGCGGTCTGGCGCGGGGCCGGTTTGCGGGCTGTGGGCGTGCGCAGGGCCGCCCTGCTCCTCGATCCGGAGCGGCGGGCCGCCGCGCTCCGCATGGCCGTCCGGCTCCTCTTCGCCGTCTGCGCCGCTGTCCGGGGCTTCTTCGCCGCCTGTGCCGCCGTGACGGGCACGATCACGAGCGCCCCCTCCTCGATTCTTTCCAGATCGTTCACAGCGGCGATCTGCGCGGGGGTGGTTCCATAGCGCCTGGCGATCGAAGCGGGCGTGTCGCCGCTGTTGAAGCGGTGGAGGCGCGCCGAGGCGCGTTTCGCCTCCGGCACCAGGTCCAGGGCGGCGAGCACCGCAGGGCCGGCGCCTCGGGGCACGCGGATCTCATGGCCCGCCGGGGCGGCCGCGCCCAGCACGCCCGGATTCAGATCGCGGATTTCGGACAACGGCGCCTCGGCGGCATCGGCGATCAGGGCCAGCGAGGTATCCGCCTCCAGCCGGATGGTATCGAACTCGAGCGGATCGTCAAGGTCCACCGGCGGCAGTCCGAACCGCTGCGGGTTCTGGGCGATGATGGCCATGGCGAGAATCGCGGGGACGTAATTCATCGTTTCGCGCGGCAGCGCGTTGCGGGCGCGCAGCTCCCAGAAGTCGGCGTAGCCGGTGCGCTGCACGGCGCGCTCGACGCACATCGGGCCGCAGTTGTAGGCGGCCATGGCCAGGTACCAGTCTCCGGTCTGCTGGTAGAGGTCGCGCAGATGCCGGGCGGCCGCCCGCGTCGCCTTCTCGGGATCCATCCGGTCATCCCGCGCCTTGCCCGCCTCGAGCCCGTACTCGGCGCCGCGGGTGCGGATGAATTGCCACATGCCCACGGCCCGCGCCCGGCTCACCGCCGTCGGCTGGAAGGCCGATTCGGCCTGCGCCAGGTGCATCAGCTCGCGCGGCACGCCCTCTTCATCGAAGATCCGCTGAATCATCTGGCGGTAGCGGCCGCTGCGGCGCAGCCCGTTAAGCAGAATCCGCGATCCTTTCGGCCCGGTGAAGTAGTTGATGTAGTCGAGCACGGCGTCGTTGACCGACAGCGGCAACTGCGAGGCGCCCAACTGCAACTTCTCAAGCGAACGGTGCCGCGCCGCCGGATCGACGGGAAATGTCAGATCCAGAATCTCTTCCAGCGGCGAAGGCGGCAGAGGCAGAAGCTCCGGGGCTTCCCCGGCCCCCAACTCCTCGAGATCATAGCGGCGGATGCGCCGGATCAGCTCTTCGGCGCGCTTTTCGATCTGTTCCCGCCCGGCTTCCTGCCCCGGCACCGCCAGCAGCGTGTCCACGGCTTCATCGAACGCCCTGCGCGCCTCTTCCGGCTTTCCCTCCTGAATCAGAAACCGCCCGTGCAAGAACAGCCGCTCCGCCGCCCGCAGCGCCCGCTGCGCAGGCGTGGACAGATCCTGGGCGGTGTCGGGTGAGCCCAGCAGTTGCGGCGGGCGCGCCGGCGGCCTCAGGTCCGGCTCGTGCCGGGGCAGCCGGTCGAGCACGTCATCGGAAACGGGGGCGGCCACGCTGCCAGGCGATATGAGGTTCTGCGCGCGGACCAGGAAGGAGGGACAAATTGCGCAACCAAGAGCGATCAGAACAGCAGGAGAGAGAAGAGTTCGCATTCGTACCGGATCGCGCGGCTGGAGTCAGACTTTCTTTTCTACATGACCTATCGAAGGAATGACTCTATCGCAATAGGGGGCTGCTGGTCAATCCGGCGGGAGCGAGGCCGGGACGGCCGCGGTCAAAGGGCGGCCTGGTGGGCGAGCATCCCGAGAAGCCAGCCGAGCGCGCCGCCGGCGACGACGTCGCTGAGGAAATGCATGCCCAGCGCCACCCGCGACGCGGCAATGGAAGCCGCGCAGAGGTACATCACCGGACCGGCGGCGGGGAAGTGCGACACTACGGGCACGGTAACCGCGAAGGCGGTCATGGTGTGGCCGGAAGGGAAGCTGAACTCGTCCGGGGGCAGGATGCGCGACCAGGCATGGGGTTCGAGTTCGCAAGGCCGGCGCCGCCCCGCTTTGCGCTTCAGATACCGGAAGAGCCCGATGGCCGCAGCGCTCGATGCAGCGGCTTCGGCCGCCGCCAGACGGCCTTCCGCGCCTCCGGCTCCAATCAGAACCGCGCCCACGGCGTACCAGAGCCAGCCGTCGCCGCCGCGAGTGGCGGCGACCATCCACCAGCGGAACCACTGAGGCGCGGTCCAGCGCTGCAAACGGCGCATGAGGCCGTGATCGGCCGTCTGGATCCAGGACTGAAGCGCGCGCGTTACGGCGCTCATGCTTTCTGGATACGCGAGAAGGATGAATTTCGGGTGAAAACCAGGATAATTTCACCTTACCATGCGCTACCAGTTGGCCAGCGTGCCGTCTGGCAGGTACATGGTCTGGTCGCGCCAGTCTACGCCTGCGCGGGAGGCCTTTTCGACTTCGGCCCAGTTCAGCCGCAGGCCGAGCCCCGGCGTCTCGGGAATGGGCAGGTGGCCTTCGGCGTCAGGCTCGAAGAGCGGCCAGTCGCGCTCGTCGACGTAACGCAGCCAGGGATCGACATCTCCGGTTGCGCCGGCGGTGTTGTAATGAATCCCCTTGGCCCACTCGAGAATCCAGCCCGCGCGGCATTGGGCGACGACGTGGAGGCTGGCCATGAAGGCCACGGGGGACAGCGGGCAGTGGGGCGCGAGCGCGATGCCATTAGCCTCGGCCAGCGCGCCGATTTCGGCGGTGTTCGAGATGCCGCCGGCGTGCACGACGTCGGGCTGAAGGACGTGGGCGCCCCTGGCGGCGACGATGTCGCTGAATTCGGCGACCGTGCACATGCGTTCGCCGGTGGCGATGGGCACATGGGTAATGGCGGCGATTTCGGGCAGCCAGCGGTTGTAATCGGGGCGGACGGGTTCTTCGTAGAACAGCGGATTGCCGAACTCGAGCGCCCTGGCGAGACGGCGCGCCATCGGCACGTTGCAGCGGCCGTGGAAGTCGAGAGCGATGTCAACCTGCCAGCCGACCGCTTCGCGCACGGCGCGCAGGCGGTCCACAGCCAACTGAATGCCGCCGTAAGTGTCGATGGCAGCCAGCGGGGGGCAGGCATTCATTTTCAAAGCGCGCGCGCCGGCGGCCACCACTGCCGCCGCTTCCTGCGCGGCCGCCTCCGGCGGGTTGTTGTTGCCGCCGGCCCAGCGGTAGACCTTGACGCGGTCGCGCACCCGGCCGCCGAGGAGGCGGTGCACAGGCTGGCTGGCGGCCTTGCCGGCCAAGTCCCACAACGCCATTTCGATGCCGCCCAGCGCGCTCATGTAGACGGCGCCGCCGTGGTAGAAACTGCGGTCGTAGCAGCCGCGCACGAGCGCCTTGACGCGGGCCGGCTCTTTGGCGAGGAAGAACTCGCCCAGTTCGTGCACGGCGGCTTCCGACGCGGCCAGTTGGCCCTCGAGGGTGTATTCGCCATAGCCTTCGGCGCCCTCATCGGTGAGGATGCGCAGCAGCCCCCACCGGGGCGGGACCTGCACGGTCTCGATCTTTTCGATCTTCATGGCCTTCTCATTCTATGGCGGGGCGGCGGGAGCCGCAGAGCCCTTGACTCGGGGCGGGAATCAGCGTACCTAGAGGATGGACGGGAGGCAGAGCCATGGTTTCGGCCAAGCTGGTTCACCAAATCGAAGATCACTGGGAGGCCATTACCGCAAGATTCCTGCGCCGGCTCCGCCTTCAGCAGAGTCTGCCGCACATCAGCTGGATGCCGGAGTCGGAGATCACGGAGAACTGCCGGAAGCTGTTGCGCAACCTCGGCCACTGGCTGGTTTCCAGCTCGGAGGGAGAGATTGCGGCATTCTACGAGAAGGTCGGCCGCGACCGCTACGCTCAGGGCATTCCTTTAAGCGAGAGCATCCGCGCGGTCCAGTTGCTGAAAGAGGCGGCGCTCGACTACATCCGGGACGAGGCGTTCGTGCAGACCAGCGTGGATCTGTACGCGGAGGAAGAGCTCGAACTCCAGCTCGGGCGGTTCTTCGACCTGCTGATTTTCTATCTGGTGCGGGGGTATGAGCAGGCTTGCGGGATGGCGGCCACGGAGGGCTGAGCAGGCAGGTACGGCGGGAAGGGCGGGCGCAGCGGGAGTGTGTTATCCTGAGAGGGTAAAGAAAGAGGAAAGTAAGTAGAAGGAGCGCAAGGAAATCGAATGGCGCTGGCCCAGGAAGCCAAGAACGAGCTGATTTCAAAGTACCGGCAGCACAAGACCGACACGGGTTCGCCGGAAGTGCAGATTGCGCTATTGACGCGGAACATCGCCCAGTTGACCGAGCATTTCAAGATCCACAAGAAGGATCATCACAGCAGGCGGGGGCTTCTGACGCTGGTGGCCCGCCGCCGCAAGCTTCTGGATTATCTGAAGCGGAAGAGCCCTGAGCGATACAAGGCGCTGATTGTCAGCCTCGGGCTGCGCCGTTAGGCGCGGATCCCGGCCATCCGCCGCCACTGCCGCCCGGAAAGGGCGGGAGTGGCAGGCCCAGGATGCCCGCTCATGGGACAATCCCTCCGCCCATACCATACGGATAGCGAGAATTGCGCCCCGGGCTTGCGCCCCTTGCTGACCTCCGCTTCCCAACCGCTTTCCCGACAAGCCAAGACAAGAGACGCTCTGGCGCGATTGCATGCGCCAGAGCCTGGAGATTCACTGACATGAAGCATATTGTTGAAGTCGACCTTGGGGGTCGAATCCTGACACTGGAAACGGGCCGGATGGCCAAGCAGGCCCACGGCGCTGTGGTGGTGACCATTGGAGATACCGTTGTCCTGAGCTCGGCGTGCTCGAACACCGAACCGAAGCCGAACGCGGCGTTTTTTCCGCTGACCGTTGATTACCGCGAATACACTTACGCCGCCGGGCGCATCCCGGGCGGCTACCTGAAGCGCGAAGGGCGTCCGAGCGACCGGGAAGTTCTGACTTCGCGCCTGGTGGACCGGCCGTTGCGGCCGCTGTTCCCCGAGGGCTACATGTGCGAAACGCAGATCATCAGCCTGGTGCTGTCGGCTGCGCCGGACACCGATCCGTCGGCGATGGCGCTGGTCGGTTCGGGCGCGGCGCTGGCGATTTCCGACATTCCGTTTGAACATGTGGTGAGCGGCGTGCGGGTGTGCCGCGTGGGGGACGACTACATTCCGTTCCCGTCCTACGAACAGCAGAACCAGTCGAAGATCAACATCGTAGTTGCGGCCACGGAACACGGCATCGTGATGGTGGAAGCCGGCGCGTGCGAGGCCACGGAAGAAGAGGTGCTCGCCACCATCGAGTACGCTTTCCAGTGCTGCCAGAAGATCAACAACGGCATCCGCGAGCTGGTGAAGCTGGCGGGCAAGCCGAAGCGCGAGTTCACGCCGCCGAAGCGCAACGAAGAGATTTACGCGAAGGTGGAGCAGCTCGTAGGCGAGCGTCTGGCCGATGCGCTGAACACGCAGAAGTACGGCAAGACGGAGAGCTATGCGCGGGTGGACGCGCTGGAAGACGAAGCCGTGGCCGCCTTCACCGAAGAGGCGGACCAGCAGGAGGCGAAGGCCTGCTTCGAACTGCTGCGGGAGCGGATCTTCCGCCACGAAGTTCTCGATCTGCGGCAGCGGCCCGACCGGCGCGCTTTCGACGAGATCCGGCCGATCACGATCGAAGTGGGCGTGCTGCCGCGGGTGCACGGCTCGGCGCTGTTCACGCGCGGCGAGACGCAGGCGCTGGTGACGACGACGCTGGGTACGAAGGAAGACGAGCAGAGGCTGGAGACGCTGAACCTGCTGGAGACGTCCAAGCGCCTGATGCTGCACTACAATTTCCCGCCGTTCTCGGTGGGCGAAGTGGGCTTCATGCGCGGGCCCGGCCGGCGTGAAATTGGACACGGGGCGCTGGCGGAGCGGGCGATCGGGCCGATGATTCCCCCGGAGAGCGAGTTCCCGTACACGCTGCGGATCGTGAGCGACATTCTCGAGTCGAACGGGTCGTCTTCGATGGCCACGGTGTGCGGGGCGAGCCTGTCACTGATGGATGCGGGGGTGAAGATCAAGGCGCCGGTGGCGGGCATCGCGATGGGCCTGGTGACCGACGGCGACAAGTACGCGATCCTGACCGACATCGCCGGCGCGGAGGACCATTACGGCGACATGGACTTCAAGGTGGCGGGCACGCGCGAGGGGATCACGGCGCTGCAGATGGACATCAAGGTGCAGAACGTGAGCCCGCAGATCATGCGCGAGGCGCTCGAACAGGCGCGGCGGGCGCGGCTGTTCATCCTGGACCGGATGGACGAGGCGATCTCCGCTCCGCGGCCCGAGCTCAGCCCGTATGCGCCGCGCATCTACACGATCACGGTGCCGACGGAGAAGATCCGCGAGATCATCGGGCCGGGTGGCAAGGTGATCCGGGGCATCATCGATCAGACGGGTGTCAAGATCGACGTGCACGACGACGGCACGGTGAACGTCTTCGCTTCCGACGGAGACTCGGCGGCGCGCGCGTTGAAGATGATTTCGGAGATCGCGGCCGTGGCGGAGGTGGGCAAGACCTACCTCGGCAAGGTGGTCCGCATCGCCGACTTCGGCGCGTTCGTCGAGCTGTTCCCCGGCACCGACGGGCTGCTGCACATCTCCGAGATCAGCGAGAACCGCGTCAAGAGCGTGCGGGACGAGCTGAACGAAGGCGACCAGATCCTGGTGAAGGTGCTGGCGCTGGAAGGCAACCGCATCAAGCTGAGCCGGCGCGCGGTGCTGCGCGAGCAGCGTGAGAAGCTGAAGAACGGCGGGCGCGCGGGCGATCCGGCGGGCGAGGAGAAGAAGGCCGAGCCGGGCGCGAAGCCGCCGGAGCCGAGACCTTCCCGCAACCGCAGTCCGCGGCGGTAAGCCGCGCCGCATCTGAATCGCGAAGGGCCGCCCGGAACGGGGCGGCCCTTTTGCTTTTGCGGACGCGCCGCCTCAGGCGCGGGAGGCTATTTGACCAGCGCCGCGAGCTTGTCCATGTCGATGAGCGGCGTCACCGCCTCGCGGTAATCGGGCCAGCCCCCGATCTTGAGAATCACGGTGTTAACGGCGCCGGCGTAAGGAGGCGCGCCCGCGCGGCGCCAGACGTAGACGTCCTCGTTGAGGCCCTTGCCGGGCTGGGGATCGGGCTCCACGGGCTTCCTGTGCGCCGAGATGGTGAGCGCCACGAAGACGCGCGTGTCATAGCGGGGCAGGGTTTTCTGAAGCTGGCTGATTTTCGAGTCGATTTCGTTCAGTCTTGGCGCGATGGAGGCTTCAAATTCCTGGATGACAGGAGTTTCTTCTCTCATAATGAGGTCGTATTCCTGGCGCAAGCGGCGGGCTTCGTCCTGATTTCCGGCCCGTTCAGCCGCTTTGGAAGCGCGCATTTTCTCGCTGGCGCGGGCGCGGATTTCGTTGATTTTCTGCCGGACGGAGTCCGGGCGGCGGGTGAGAGCGTCCCGCTCGTCCTGGAGGCGTTTGATCTCCTTCTGTTCGGGGTATTCGCGGCGCGACGAGGGATTCAGGATGGAATAGGTATGGGTTGACACGAGATAGACGGTCTGGGCGGGCCCGACGAGCTCGCACGGGGGCGGCACCCGGAAGGGGGAACTGGCCAGGCTGTCCTGCCAGCCCGCGGGCGCCGGGGCGAAGGCGGCTTTCGCGGCTTCCAGGACTTGCGTGGCGGTTTTCGCCTCGTTGGGAGTGAACTTCCGCGGGGTGCAGTCACCCCGGGCGCAGGGAGACAGCAGGATGATGAAAAGCCAGAGTCTGGACACAACTTCCTCCACTTGAGACATCTGAGATGCGCCGGCCCCTCTGACGGGCGGCTGTGCGTTTCATTCTGATTATCGAGATTTGCGGGCTGTCTGGCTCACCGCCCGGCTGGCAGCGCCGCCGATGGAGAGGTCAGGCCCCTGGAGGAGGGGTGGAAGGGCCGGGATCGAGGGCGCGCTTGAGCGAACCGGGGGGCAGGTCGAGGGTGCGGATGGGGAAGGGAATGTTGATGCCCTCGCGGCGGAAGCGCGCGAGGATGCGGCGGCGGAGCTGATCCTGAACGAGGTACTGTTTGGTGAATTCCTCGACGTGGACGATCAGGAGCAGGTTCAGGGAGGAGTCGCCGAAGCCAGGGTTGAAGCGGACGGCGGGGGGAGGATCGAAGAGGAGGCCGTCGAGGCCGCGGGCGGCTTCGACTTCTTCGAGGACGACGCGTTCGACGTGATCGATGTCGGCTTCGTAACTGACGTTTATGGGGATGCGGACGGCGAGGCTCTTTTCAGGGAAGCTGAAGTTGGTGACGAGGGCCTCGCTGAGTTTGGAATTGGGGATGACGACGAGGTTGTTCTGGAGGGTGCGGAGGGTGGTGATACGCCAGGTGACGTCTTCGACAAAGCCTTCCTGGCCGGAGTCGAGCTGGATGTAATCGCCCTTGTGGATGTTGCCGGCCATGGAGATGTAGAAGCCGGAAAAGAGGTTGGCGAGAGTGTCTTTGAGGGCGAGGCTGACGGCGATGCCGCCGACGCCGAGCGCAGTGAGGGCGGGGGCGAGGGAGATGTCGAGGAGGTTGAGAATGACGAGCAGGCCGGGAATGGCCCACAGGATGCGGATGGTGGCGGCCGTGAGGGTGGTGACGTGCCAGCCTGTGGCGCTCCTGGCCAGGGAGTAACGCAGAAGGATGATGGTGGCGCGGGAGATGCCGATGGTGAGAGGGACGATGATGAGTGCGGCGATGAAGACGGTGAGCTTGTGCTCGGCCGCGCGGGATAGGTGGCGCTCCTCGACGTCCTTCAGGGCGACGAGCAGGGCGATGGCGACGGCGGTCCACTGGGCCGGCCATCGAAGGGCGTGGAGGAGTTCGTCATCAAGGGTAGTGCTGGTACGCTGGGCGATTCTGTGAAGGGCGCGGAGACCGATCCAGATGGCGATGGCGAGGGCGGCGGTGCCGGCGGCGGCGACGAGGAGGAAGCGCCAGGCAGGGTGCCAGCCCGTGGAAAAGTCGAAAAAATTGAGGGCGAGGTTCATGAGGCGAGAGCCGACTGCGCGACGCTGCGGCGGACGGGCAGGCCAGCCATGCGGAGGTGGTGTTCGACGTCAGCGGGGGTCAGACGGCTGGCATCGTAGACAACGGTGAGGCGGTCGAGAGAAGGGGCGAGTTTCAGCGCATGGAAGCCGTAAACGGCGTGGAGGCGCTCGATGGCTTCGGCCCACGAATCCTGAAATGGGGCGAGAAATTCGTAGTGCAATTCGACCCTGGACATCGCAATTGCCAGAATATCATCCGGCGGGGTGGGTGAGCTTCCAGAGGATCTGGCGCAGCATGCCGGTCCAGATGGCGGCGTCGCGGGAGGTGAGCGAGAGCCGGCGGACGAGGCGGCGGGTTTTGTCCGGGGCGGAGGTCTCGCGCTCGAAGCCGGAGTAGCCGCTGTATTGGAGGACCTGTTCGAGCAGGAGGGAGAGGCGTTCGAGTTCCGCTCCGGTGGCGCGTTCCGCGGCTTCGGGGAGGTGGCGGGCGGCGGCGGGGGAGCGGGAGAGTTCGTAGAGGGTGACGGCGACCGCCTGGCCAAGGTTCATGGAGTCGTGCTCGGGGCGGGTGGGGATGTGCAGGAGCCAGTGGCAGTGGGAGATGTCGTGGTTGGAGAGGCCGAACTTCTCGCTGCCGAACAGGATGGCGGCGCGGGCGGATTGCAGATGGCGGCGGAGGAGGCGGCCAGCGCGTTCGAGCCGGTGGAGGGGGTGCTCGAAGACGCGGTGGCCGAGACCGGTGGCGCCGACGACAAGGGAGCAGTCAGCGACGGCGTCTGCGACGGAGTCGAAGAGGCGGGCGCTGCGGAGGAGGTCCGCCGCGCCGACGGCGCTGACCGCTTCTTCGAAGGCGACGTGGTAGGGGCGGACCAGGCGGAGGTCGAAGAATCCGAAGTTGCTCATGGCGCGGGCGGCGGCGCCGATGTTGAGGGGGTTGCGGGTGTCGATGAGGACGACGGCGAGGCGCTGCCTGGGATCCGGTGGCATGGTTTCACCGATAGGGTAGCGCCGGGGGCGGGTGATGAGTGCAGGTACCCCCGGACTGAAGGCCGGGGGAATCCTGGTTGGCGGCGCCCCGCGGGTGGAGGCAGGGGAAGGGAATGGGACGGAGCGGGCGGGGGTGGGTCGAGCATCCAAAGAATATGGGCACACCAGGTTTTGGCGGGGAGCTGGAGAAGCTGGCGAAGGTCGTCATCGTCGGCGGCGGATTTGCCGGCTTGTATGCGGCGCGGACTTTGCGGGATGCGCCGGTGCAGGTGACGCTGATCGACAAGAGGAATTTCCATCTGTTCCAGCCGCTGCTGTACCAGGTGGCGACAGGGGGCCTGTCGCCCTCCGACATTGCGAGCCCGCTGCGCAGGATTCTGCGGAAGCAGAAGAACACGCGGGTGCTGATGGGGGAGATGGTGGGGCTGGATGCGGTGGGGAGGCGGGTGATTCTGGATAACGGGTGGGTGGAGTATGACTCGCTCATCGTGGCGACAGGCACCGAGAACGACTACTTTGGTCGTAATGAGTGGAGCCGTCATGCGCCGGGGCTGAAGACGGTGGAGGATGCCACGGAAATGAGGGCTCGGATCCTGGCGGCTTTCGAGGGGGCGGAGCGGGAATCGGACATCGGGAAGCAAATGGAATGGCTGACGTTTGTCGTGATTGGAGCCGGGCCGACGGGGGTTGAGCTGGCGGGGGCGCTGGGGGAGATTGCTCGCCAGACGCTTAAAAACGATTTTCGTAGTATAAAGCCGGAGCTCGCACGAATTCTGTTGCTGGACGCGGGGGAGAGGGTGCTGGCGGGCTATCCGGAGGAGCTGTCAGAGAAAGCGGAGCGGCACCTGATCAGGCTGGGAGTGAGGGCGCGGTGCGGGCTGCGGGTGGAAGAGGTGACTGAGGCAGGAGTTTGGGTGAGGCGGCAGGACGGGAAGCGGGAGTGGATTGGTTCACGGACTGTGCTGTGGGCGGCAGGGGTAAGGGCGTCGCGGGTGGGGGAGATGTTGCGAAAGGCTCTTGGGGCGGAACTGGATCGACGCGGCGCGGTCCTGGTGGCGGAAGACCTGAGCGTGCCGGGGCATCCCGAAATCTTCGTGGTGGGGGACTTGGCGCATGTCGAGGGACAAGATGGGCGTCAGGCACCGGGGGTGGCGCCGGCGGCGATCCAGATGGGGGTGTTCGCGGCGCAGGCGATCCGGAGGAGGCTGCGCGGGGAGGAGCCGGGACGGTTCGAATACCGGGACAAGGGGAGCCTGGCTGTGATCGGGCGGCACGCGGCGGTGGCGTGGTTCGGGCGGCTGCGCTTTGGCGGAGTATTGGCGTGGCTGGCGTGGCTGTTCATCCACATCGTGTATCTGATCGGCTATCAGAACCGGATGCTGGTCTTGCTACAGTGGGCGCTGAAGTATGTGACGTTCAATCCGAGGGCGCGGCTGATCACGGGAGAGGCGGTGGAGGCGCCGAAGGCGGCTCGTGTGGAGGGGTAGGACCGGCCCCGTGCAGGTGGGCCGCGGCCGTGATGGACGGCGAACTCCGGCAGGAATTCTGACCAGTTCCGTTCATTGTGGGCAGCACGGTGAACTCTATCTTGCAGCGCCTTGGCGGTCACAGCGCGGGAGCCGTAACGCTGGGCCTTGTGCCGGTATGCAGAGTGCCCGCGTTTGAAGGGGGAAGTTCCAGCTCGATCCGGATGTGCCGGCTGCGGCTGCGGCAGTGGTGGCCGTTGCGGAGGTGGCGGGCGGCCTGGCCGCGCCTGGGGCGCTCCCGCGCAGCTCGGATGCCGGGGAACGGTCAGAGCGAGGCTTTGAGGGGTTGGAGGTCCTCTTCGAAGGCGGCGAGGATGGACTCGGCGTCGTGGGCGAGGCGGAGCGCGGACAAGGACTCCTGGGGAGGCGGGACGGCTTGCTCGTCTTCAGCGGAGACGCTGTGGCCAGTGGCGTCGGCCAGGGCATCGGCGACTGACACGATGAGGCTGAGAGGGGGATGAGGGGAGGAATGGCGCGCCGGGTCGAGGCCAGGCTGATGATGGTAGAGGACGGCCTTTTGGATGGGGGCAGGGATGTTCCACCTGCCGAGGGCGGCGGCGCTGAGTTCGGCGTGCGAGGCGTCGATGACGGCGTACTCGCACTGCTCGAGCGGCCGGCCGCTGGAGACGCGCATGGCATGGATGCGCAGGTGCTCTTCAGGCAGGGCGGTGGCGATCATGAGGCGGCCGAGGTCATGGAGGAGCCCGGCGGCGAAGGCGCCTTCGGGGTACTCGGCGGAGGTTTTCTGGACGAGGCGGTCGGCGAGAAGGGCGGTGGCGATGGCGTGCTCGTTGAAGCGGGCCATGGACCAGGAATCGGGGGTCTTGACGCGAGACCAGAGACGGGAGACCGAGAAGCCGAGGAGGAAGTTGCGCAGCTTGTAGATGCCGAGGATGGAGACGGCGGCGCGGACGCTGCTGACGTTGCCGCGGCGGCCGTACAGGGCGGAGTTGACCAGGCGTAAGACGTTGCCGCTGAGGACCGTGTCGCGCTCGATCAGGTCGGCGAGGCGGGCGAAGCTGACGTCTTCATCGGCCAAGGTGGCCATGAGGTGGTTGAGGACCGGCGAAAAGGGAGGGAGCTGGTCGAGACTTTTGAGGGCCAGGTCTCTGGGAGAAACCTTGGGCAGAATACTCTGACTCACATTCGACATCATCGGCTGGGTGGCGGCAGAAGTTGAGAGTCTCAGGCAAAAAAACGTGCCTGGCCGCAGGCCCGAGAATGCGGAAACGGGTAGGATGGAGTAGCAGCGATGACGCCCGAAGCCAGCCCTGCCATAGAGATCCGCGGCCTGCGGAAGGTGTACGGAGAGAAGGCGGCGGTGGACGGGTTGACGCTGACGGTGGAGCGCGGCTGCTTCTTCGGCTTTCTGGGACCGAACGGGGCGGGCAAGACGACGACGATCCGGATGTTGATGGGGCTGGCGCCGCCGACGGAGGGCGAGATCCGGATTCTGGGGCGGGCGATGCCGGAGGAGGCGCTGGCGATCAAGGCGCGCATCGGGCTGGTCCCGGACGAGAGCCTGCTGTTCGATCATCTGACGGGGCTGGAATTCGTGGAGTTCGTGGGGCGGATGTACGGCCTGGGGCGGGAGCTGGCGCGGAGGCGGGCCGCGGAGCTGATGGAGCTGTTCGAGCTGGACACCGCGGGGCGGAAGCTGATCGCGGAATACTCGAAGGGGATGAGGAAGCGGGTGGCGATGGCGGCGGCGCTGATCCACCGTCCGGAGCTGTTCCTGCTGGACGAGCCGTTCGAGGGGGTGGACGCGGTGGGGGCGCGGCTGATGAAGGACATTCTGCTCGAACAGGTGAAGCAGGGGGCGACGATCTTCCTGACGTCGCATGTGCTCGAGGTGGTGGAGAGGTTGTGCGACCGGGTGGGAATCATCCATCAGGGGCGGCTGATCGTGGAGGGGGCGATGGAGGAGCTGCGCACCGGGGAGGAGACACTGGAAGACCTGTTCGTGAGGGTTGTGGGCGGCCCGGCGCGAACGACAGAAGCGCTGGACTGGCTGAGGTGACCGAGGGGCGATGATTGCGGTGGACGATCAGGTTCGGGCGGTGGTGGGGGCGCAGTTCCGGGTCCTGTACAACCGCGTGACCGGGGGCTCGATCGGAGCGGCGCGGGTGTTTTACTGGCTCTCGATGGCGGTGTGGTACGGGCTGGTGTGTTTTCTGGCATGGCTGGCGGCGACGGCGCTGCCGGAGGTGCGGTCCAGGGAGAACCTGACGGCGGTGACGGCGACGATTCTGCTGGGAGCGACGGCGTTCTGGCAACTGATGCCGGTGATGATGGCGGCGTCGGGGCTGAGCCTGGATCTGAAGCGGCTGATGGTGTACCCGGTCTCCTACCGGAAGTTGTTCGCGGTGGAGGCGCTGCTGCGGGTGTCGACGGGGACGGAAGTGCTGATCGTGATGGCGGGTGTATTCGCCGGACTGGCGCGGAGTCCGGTGACACCTGGGTGGACGGCGGGGTTCCTGCTGGTGTTTGTGCTGTTCAACCTGATGCTCTCGGTGGGGGTCCGGGATCTGCTGAGCCGGCTGCTGGCGAGGCGGGGCGTCCGGGAGCTGGTGGTGCTGGGGATTGTGCTGATCGCGGCACTGCCGCAACTGCTGATCGTGGCGGCGCCACCGGAGCAGTTGCGGGGCCTGTACCAGAAGTACGCGGCGTGGACGCCGCATCTGCCTCTGCCGTGGACGACCATCGCGCTGCTGAGCACGGGGAAGTTTACGGGGGCGGCGTTTGCGGGCGCGGGCGCCTGGCTGGCGCTGGCGGCGTGGTTCGGATACACGCAGTTCCGGCGGAGCCTGCGCTGGGACGCCGCCGAGGTGCAATCGAAGGAGAGAGGGAGGCGAGGGATAGCGGCTCTGGGCGTGCTCGAGAAGTTACTCGAGCTGCCGGGGCGGCTGATGCCGGACCCTCTGGGGGCGCTGGTGACGAAGGAACTGCGGACGCTGGGGCGCTCGCCGCGATTCCGGCTGGTCTTTTTCATGGGGTTCACGTTCGGCATCATCATCTGGCTGCCGCTGGCGTTCCGGGGCTACTGGGGGACGGAGCGCTCAGGCGAGAACCTGCTGCTGTGGGTGAGCCTGTACGCGGCGCTGCTGCTGGGGGAGGTGCTGTTCTGGAACATGCTGGGATTCGACCGGACGGCGGTGCAGGCGTACTTCGTGATGCCGATCCGGCTGCGGACGGTGATCGTGGCGAAGAACGTGACGGCGGTGCTGGCGCTGCTGGCGGAGATCGTGATGGTGACGGTGGCGCTGTCGGTGCTGAGGATCCGGTTTCCGCTGGCGAAGATTCCCGAAGCGTTCGCCTGCGCGCTGATGATCACGCTGTTTCTGGTGGCGATCGGGAACCTGGCGAGCGTGAAATCGCCGCGGGCGATGGACCCGTCGTCGAGCTGGCGGCAGGCGTCGGCGGGGAGGATCCAGGGGCTGATGGTGCTGTTCTATCCGCTGCTGCTGGCCCCGGTGGGGCTGGCGTATCTGGCGCGGTATGCGTTTGAGCGGGAGCTGGCGTTTTATCTGGTGCTGCTGAGCGGCTATGTAGTGGCGGCGGCGACGTACTGGGTGGCGCTGGACTCGGCGGTGGAGATCGCGGAGAAAGAAAGGGAGAGGATCGTGGCGGCTCTGTCAGCGGCGCAGGGCCCGATCGGCTGATCGCGGGAGCGTGGCGATGCGAGTCCGGCTCATTCTGTTCTGCATCGCGGCGGCCGCAGGGGGGCTGCGGGCGGCGGAGTGGATCGAAACAAAAAGCGGACCTTTTGTTGTTTACTCGGACGCCGGCCAGGAGCGGGCGCGGGAGGCGCTGTACCATCTGGAGCAGTTCCGGTTCGTGTTCGGGGAGACGCTGGGGAAGAAGGATCTGGCAACGGTCTGGCCGGTGACGGTGGTGGTGCGGCGGCCGCAGAAGGGCGAGCCGCCGCCGCAGCTGGGCTTCTCGCGGGAGGGATGGGTGACGGCGTGGCCGGCGGGGGCGGCGCCGGGCCCGGAGTTTTTCCGGGAGCTGGCGCTGCTGTTCATTGAAGACAACTGGCAGGAGCGGATGCCGGGACGGCTGGAGGAGACGGTGGCGGTGCTGTTTTCGACCATGACGCTGGAGGCGGGGCGGGTGACACTGGGGGCGCCGCCCGAGCCGGCGCAGCGGACGAAGGAGTGGGCGCTGCTGCAATCTCTGCTCACGGACGAGGCGACGACGACGCGGACGCGGGTGCTGCTGTCGAACCTGGCGGCGGGAGCGGACTGGGGCACGGCATTCCGGAACGCGTTCGGCAGGAGGGTGGAGGAGTTCGAGGCGGAGACGGAGAGGTATCTGGCGGGAGGGCGCTTCCGGACGCTGACCTTGCCGGCGCGGCCGCTGAACCCGCGGCTGGCATTTCCGGTGGTGCCGATGCTGCCGTCGCGGCTGCGGGTGCTGCCGGCGGACCTGTTGATGGCGCGGGGCGCGCCGCCGGCGGAAGTGCGGGCGGCGTATCAGCGGGCGATTGAAGAGAGGCCGGGGCCGCTGGCGTTTGAGGGGCTGGGGCTCGTGCTGCTTGCCGAGGGAGCGAGGGAGGAGGCGCGGCAGGCTTTCGAAGCGATGAAGAAACTGATGGATCCGCAGCGGGACAAATGCGCGCGGGGGCTGCTGGAGGTGGGGCTCTACGAGGAGGCGGCGCAGAAGAACCCGCGGTGGGCGGAGCCGTATGTGCGGGCGGCGGCGCGGGAGGCGGGGCCGGTGCGGCGCGCGCATCTGCTGAAGAAGGCGGCGGAGCTGAAGCCGCGGGACCCGGAGCTGTGGCAACAACTGGCGAAGGCGCAGACGGAGGCGAAGCAGTACGCGGAGGCGGAGAAGAGCTGGCGGGCGGCAGAGCGCGTGGCGCGGAGCGAGGAGGAGAGGGCGCGGATCGCGGGAGCGCGTGAGGAGTTCGAGCAGGCGAGGTTCGAGGCCGAAGCGGCGGAGCGGGCGCGGCGGCGGAAAGAAGAGCAGGACGAACTGGAGCGGCTGAAGAGAGAGGCGCTCGAGAGGATCCGGGAGGCGGAGAAGAAGGCGAGCCAGGGCGGGCTGGAGGGGAAGAAAATCGAGCCGTGGTGGGAGGGGCCGCCGGCGCAGACGTTCACGGGGACGCTGGAGAGCGTGCAGTGCCAGGGGCAGCGGGCGAGGCTCGTTTTGCGGGACGCGGCGGGCAAGACGGTGACGATGGTGGTGGCGGACGCCGGCAGGGTGGTGGTGCTCGGGGCCGGGCAGCAGCAGGTGCAGTTGAGCTGCGGGCCGCAGAAGCCGGCCCGGCGGGTGAAAGTGGAATATACGGCCAGGGCGGGCGGAGCGGCGGAAGTGGTGTCGGTCGAGTTTCTGCCATGACGTCGCGCCTGCGGTGGGTGGTGATCGGCGTCTTTGCGCTGGCGAATGCAGTGAATTTTCTGGACAGGCAGATTTTAGCCGCATTAGCGCCGCAATTGATGGCGGAATTCGGGATGACAGCGGCCGGATATGGTGATGTCATTCTGGCGTTTTCCGTGACTTATGCCGTGGGGGCGCCGCTGGCGGGATGGGTGATCGACCGGGCGGGCTTGCGGTGGGGCAGCTCGCTGGCAGTGGGACTGTGGTCGCTGGCCGGGATGGCGACGGGGTGGATGAACTCCGTACAGGGGCTCATGGCGTGCCGGATGGGGCTGGGGCTGGGGGAGGCGGGGGGAGTGCCGGCCACGGGCAAGGCCAGCGCGGTGTATTTGCCGCCGCGGGAGAGAGCGCTGGGCAGCGCGGTGTTCCAGATCGGGTTGACGGCGGGGGCGATCCTGGCGCCGGTGGCGGCGCAGACGATCGCGCGGGCTTACGGGTGGAGGGCGGCGTTTGTGATGCTGGGCGCGGCGGGGCTCTTGTGGATTCCGCTGTGGCTGACGGTAGAGCGGCGCGTGCCGGCGCAGAGCGGGACGAGGGCGGGTGCGGGGAAGGGGGTGCGGGCGATCCTGGCCGACAGGCGGTACTGGGGGCTGCTGGCTTCGAATGTGCTGCTGATGGCGGTGTATTCGCTGTGGGTGAACTGGACGACGGTGTTCCTGGTGCGGGAACACGGGCTGACGCAGGCGGAGGCCAATTATCATTTTGCCTGGATTCCGCCGATATTCGCGACGCTGGGCGGGCTGGCCGGGGGATGGCTGACCCTGAGGATTTCGGCGGGAATGGAGGATGTGACTCCGGCCAGAATGCGGACGATTTTGCTGGCTTCATTGCTGTTGCTGGGAGGAATTTTCGTGCCGTGGATGCCGACGGCGGGGTGGGCGACGGTGTTGATCTGCCTGTCGTTTTTCGCCTGCGTGGCTTCGAGCGTGAACATCTATGCGATGCCGCTGGATCTGTTCGGCGCGCACCGGGCGGCGTTTGCCGTATCCGGACTGACGGCGGCGTACGGAGCGCTGCAAGGGGTGTTTTCGTCGGTTGCAGGGCGCGTGGTGGACGCTTACGGATTCGCGCCGGTCTGCGTGGCGGCGGCGCTGATGCCCATGGCGAGCTGGGGCGTGCTGCGCCTGTCGTTGCGGAAGGGGGATGGAGCGCGGTGAGGCAGGCGCTGAAGCGGGCGGTGTTCGGGCTGCTGGGGAAGGATGCTGAAGCGGTCATTCTGGCGGCCGGGGTGGGACCGCACGGAGAGGAGATGCGGCGGCTCGAGCCGGAGGCGGAGGTGGTGGAGGTGGCGCTGCCGGATGGGAGCGCGGGGGAGGCGTGGCTGGCGCTGCGGAGGGCGGCGCGGGGGCGGCGGGTGGCGCTGTGCGCGGTTCGGCTGGAGGACCGGAGGGCGCTGGCGGCGGCGCTGTGGGCGTTTCCGTTCCGGGTGCTGGCGTTCAACGGGAGGATGGAGCGGCACCATGTGCACTGGCGGGAGCCGGTGGCGTCGCTGCTGTTCCTGCGGGGCGTGCCGAGGGACCGGATCTTCTTGCGCCCCCGGTGGCTGGCGCCGTGGAAGCGGGACCGGAGCGAGCTGCCGCGCGAGTGGCGGGAGGCGGGCGGGCGGGGGTTCCGCGATGGGAAGCGGCGGGTGGCGGTGTTGACGCCGTACCTGCCGTGGCCGCCGGCGCACGGGGGGGCGGTGCGGTTGTACAACCTGCTGCGGAAATGTTCGGAACAGTTCGACATCGTTTTGTTCGGATTCGAGGACGGGCAGACGGCGGAGGACTACCGGGTGATGGCGGACTTCTGCGCGGCAGTGCACGTGGCGGCGAAGCCGAGGTGGCGGGAGCCGCGGTGGTCGACGCTCGCGCCGCCGGAGGCGTGCGAGTTTTACACGCCGGAGCTCGAGCGGGGACTGCGGGAGCGGATGCGGGCGCTGGGCGTGGACCTGCTGCAGGCCGAGTATACGCAGATGGCGCGGTACAGGCCCGACGTGCTGGTGGAACACGACGTGACGTGGGACCTGTTCGGGCAGGTGCATGAGCGGAAGAGGCGGCTGGGTTCCTGGTGGGACTGGAAGCGGTGGGAGTGGTTCGAGCGGCGGGCTGTGGATAGGGCGCGGCGAGTGGTGGTGATGAGCGAAAAGGACGCGGCGCTGCTGGGGATCGGGGAGAAGGCGGTGGTGATCGCCAACGGCGTGGATCTGGAGCGCTTCCGGGCGGCGCCGGAGAGGAGAGGGGGAGCGCCGGAGCTGCTGTTTGTGGGGTCGTTCCGGCACTTTCCGAACGTGCGGGCGTTCGAGTTTTTGCTGGAAGAGGTCTGGCCAAGGATGGGGAGGCGGGACGTGCGGCTGACGGTGGTGGCGGGACCGCAGCCGGAGCTGTACTGGACGCCGCGGGCGCTGGATGAGCGGATCACGGTGCACGGGTATGTGGCGGACGTGCAGCCGCTGTATGAGCGGGCGGCGCTGGTGGTGATTCCGACGGTGGTATCGGCGGGAACGAACCTGAAGGCGCTGGAGGCGATGGCGTCGTCGCGGGCGATGGTGTCCACGCCTTCGGGGGTGGCGGGGCTTGGGCTCGAACACGGGGAGAGCGTGTGGCTGGCGGAGACGGGGGAGGAGTTCGCTGCGGGGATCGAGAAGCTGCTCGAGGATGACGGGCTGCGGCGGCGGATGGCGGAAGCAGCGCGGCGGCACGCGGAGCGGCACTATTCCTGGGACGCGCTGGCGCGGAGGCAGGCAGAGCTATGGGAATCGTTGTGCGGCGGATGAGGGACGGCGACGGAGAGGCCGTCAGGGCGGTGCAGAGGGCGTGTCCGGAGGCCGCGCAGTGGGAGGTGCGGGAGGCGCCGGGACGGGAGGTGTGGGTAGCGGAGGAGGAGGGAGTGGTGGCGGGGTTCGCCGTGTGGCAGGAGTTGCCGGGCGGGGAGGCGGAGCTGTTGAATCTGGCGGTGGCGCCGGGGGCGCGCCGGCGGGGCGTGGGGCGGGCGCTGGTGGAGGAGATGCAGGGCAAGAGGGTGTGGCTGGAGGTACGGGCATCCAACGAAGGGGCGATCCGGTTTTATGAAGCGCTGGGATTTACGCGACGGGGCGTGCGGCGCGGGTATTACCGGGATCCGGTGGAAGACGCGGTGGTGATGGGGCGGGGATAGGGGGCGGGGATCGGGAAACGGCTTCCAGCCGCTTGCGATTGGCCCTACAATAGGGGCGGCAGAAGGCGATGACGCTCGCAGAGGAACTGGCGCGCCATGTGCGGGAGTCGCCGCTCGCCGAGCCGCTGGGCGACGGGCGGGTGAGGTGCCTGGCGTGCGGGCACCGGTGCCCGATCTTTCCCGGGCTGCCGGGGGTGTGCAAGGTGCGGTTCAACGATGGCGGGCGGCTGATGGCGCCGCACGGATATGTGAACGCGCTGCACGTGGATCCGATCGAGAAGAAGCCGTTCTTTCACGCTCTGCCGGGGGCGAGGGCGTTGAGTTTCGGGATGCTGGGCTGCGACCTGCACTGCGATTACTGCCAGAACTGGCTGAGTTCGCAGGCGCTGCGGGACGCGAGGGCGGACCTGTATTTCCAGCCGATGAGTGCGCAGGAGCTCGTGGGGCAGGCGCTTGCGAGCGGCTCTCAGTGCGTGGTGAGCACCTACAACGAGCCGCTGATCACGGCGGAGTGGGCGGTGGAGGTGTTCCGGGAGGCGCGGCGGCACAGGCTCGTCACGGGCTTCGTCTCCAATGGGAACGCGACGCCGGAGGTGCTCGAGTACTTGCGCCCGTGGCTGGATCTCTTCAAGGTGGACCTGAAGTCGTTCCGGGACGCGAACTACCGGAAGCTGGGAGGGCGGCTCGGGCCGGTGCTGGACTCGATCCGGCGGATTCATGAGATGGGGTTCTGGCTGGAGGTGGTGACGCTGGTGGTGCCGGGATTCAACGATTCGGAAGAGGAATTACGGGATATTGCCGGATTTCTGGCGTCGATTTCCGTGGATATTCCCTGGCACGTGACGGCGTTTCATCCCGATTACAGGATGACCGATACGAGACCCACCTCGCCCGAGGACCTGTTGCGGGCGGTACAGGCGGGGCGGGAGGCGGGGCTGCGGTACGTGTATGCGGGGAACCTGCCGGGGAAGCTGGGAGATCTGGAGAACACACGGTGCTGGCAGTGCGGGGCGGTGCTGGTGGAGCGGTACGGCTTCCGGGTGCTCGTGAACCGGCTGAGAGCTGGAGGACCGTGTCCGAAGTGCGGAGCGGCGATCGCGGGATTCTGGACGGCGCCGCAGCGGGGGGCGGGAGAGGAGGCGCCATGACGGCGACATTTGCGACACCGTTTGCGGGAACGTGGTATCCGGCAGGCGCGCGCGAGCTGGAACAATTGCTGGAGGAATTGATTGAAACATCGGAGGAACGGATTGGCGCGGCCGTGCTGCCGGGAGCGGTGGCGGCGGTGGCGCCGCACGCGGGGCTCGAGTACTCGGGCAGGGTGGCGGCGGCGGCATGGCGGCACCTGGCGGCGGCGAAGCCCGCGCGGGTGGTGATGCTCGGATTTCTGCACGCGGGCGGACCGGCGGAAGTGGTGATGCCGCGGATCACGGCCTACGAGACGCCGCTGGGGCGGGCGGCGGTGGATTTTTCAGGCTTCGATTTTCCCGCGCTGCCGCCCGCGGCGGCCTGCGACCACTCGCTGGAGATCCAGTTGCCGTTCGAGCAGAAGCTGCTGCCGGGCGTGCCGGTGGCGCCCTTGTACATCGGGTCGGCGGCGGAGCGGGTGCGGAAGGAGGCGGCGCGGAAAGTGGCCGAGGGGCTGCGCCCCGGGGACGTGTTGCTGGCGAGCACGGATCTGACGCATTACGGGCGGCGGTTCGGATTCACGCCGTTTCCGCTGGACAGCGAGACGGCGGAGAACCTGCACGCTCTGGACCGGGAGGTGATCGACGCGGCGTCGAGCCTGGACCCGGCGTTCTTTCTGGCGGAGCTGAGGCGGAACGGCTCGACGACGTGCGGGGTGGCCCCGGTGAGCCTGCTGCTGGAGGTCCTCGGGCTGCTCAACGGGGAGGAGGAGATCTTCCAGGCGGCGCTGGACTACATGACGACGGGCGACCTGAACGGGGACTATTCGTTGTCGGTGGGTTATGCGGCGCTCGGCTATTTCCGCGAGAGTTCGTTTTATCTGGGGGAAGCGGCGCAGCGGGAGCTGCTCAAGAGCGTGGAGGCGACGCTCGATCAGGTGCGGGAGCGCGGGGTGGAGCGTCCGGTGGAGAGCGAGGCGGCGCTGGAAGAGCTGGACCGGAGGGGCGGCGTGTTTGTGACGCTGCACGAGCGTGGCGAGCTGTTCGGCTGCATCGGGCGGATCGGCAACGAGGACCGCTACCGGGAGTCCGTGCCGGAGCTGGCGCTTTCGGCGCTTCATGATCCTCGGTTTCCGACGCGGGTGACGGCGCCCAAGGATCTGGAGATCGAAATTTCGATTCTGACGCCTTTCAAGCGGCTGGTGAAGCCGGAGCGGTTCCGGGCGGGCGAGCATGGGGGGTATCTGGAGTGCTGGGGGCGGCGTGGGCTGCTGCTGCCGCAGGTGGGGCGGGAACGGAATGCGACGCGGGAGTGGTTCCTGGAGGCGCTGGCGCACAAGGCGGGGCTGCCGGCGGGGGCGTGGCGGAATCCGGAGGCGAAGCTGTGGGCGTTCCGGGCGCAGGTGTTTTCGGCGGCGTCTCTCAATTGAGGCCGAGCGCCCGGCGAAGGCGGGAGAAATCGTAAGCGGGGCGGCCCTCGCGGCGGTCGTGTTCGGCCTCATTCTCGAAGTCGAGCAGGAGGTCCTCCACCTCTCGGCGGCCTCCTGGCGTGCGGACTGCTTCGCGGGGCGTCTTGCCGCCAAGGGCGGGCAGCGGCGTGTCGGGCCAGGTGCTGTAGTGGCGCTCGAGCATCTGCTCGATGAGAGGGTTGGCGATTTCCGGGGGCACCGAGTCTTCCGTTCCGGGGGAGGTTCCCCTTGAGACCTGGCGCTTGAGTTCGTCGATGGGGGTGATCTCGTCGCCCAGGTGGCGGAGGCAGCCGGGGGCGGTCTTCTGAAGGAGCGCCTTGCCGGCGGCCAGCCGGTTGCGGGAATTGCACTCGAGCGCGAGGCGGCCTTCCGACAGGCTGAGATGGCCGAGGATGGTGTTGTCCGGCGAGCCAGGATCGCCACGCAGCCAGGTGAAGCTGCCGCGGCCGTCATCGATGAACGCCGGACAGGAAGCGAGCGCGCCGAGCAAGGCCGGCTCGTCCATTACTTCGTAAACTGCTTTCTGGAACTCAAGCGGGTCTCCGTCCGAATTGGCCAGGCGGAGCTGCCTCCAAGTCAGTTCCGGCAATTCGAAAACGAAACGGCGGATGGCGGGCCAGCGGGCCCGGAAATGAGCGGTGCGGCCGAGTCCGGTCCTGCTGCGGTCTTCCTGGAGCCAGTCGAGGAACGAGGCGAGCAAGAAGCGAGGCACCATGACGCCATCGCCGTTGAAGACATGGCGATCGTGTTCGCGCACGATGCGGCTGAGGAGATAATCGCCGCGGACCAGTTGCCGGGACGAAGACACGTCATGGACAAAGAACTCGTCCCCGGTCTCGTAGCAACGCACCTGGACGCCCTTGCCTTCTTCGACGCGGAGGGCCTCGTAAAGGTCGATGGAAGCGGTGGTCCAGGTTTGCACAATGCCGCGGACGGCGGGATCGAGCCGGGGGCCTTCGGAGCGGAGGAATTTCTCCAGGAAGGTAGGCCGGCCGGCGGCTGGGCGCCAGTCGTGGATGAGCCAGTCGACGAAGGCAGGCATCTCGTCCTCGTTCGCCGCGTCGACGGAACCGAAGAAGTCTTCGATCCTGTTTTTGAACTGGGAGGGGGAGAGGGCGGCCAGAGTGAAGCGGGACACTTCCTCGCGAACCCTGGCAAACGGGTCAGGGGCGCCGGTGGAGGGCGGAGGATCTTGATTGCCGCGCGCCAGGTTCTCGTCTTCGGCGCGGTGGCATTTTTTGTATTTCTTGCCGCTGCCGCACCAGCAGGGATCGTTGCGGCCGAAAGTGCTGAGGCGGAGCCCGGCTTCGGCGGCTTCATTGCCGGCATCTTCCTCGTCCGGTTCCTCTTCGGACTCGGAAGGCCATTCGGCCTGGCCGGTGCAGATCTCAAGGACAGTCGGGCGCTGCGCCTCCGTCCTGGCCCAGAGCTCGTCGAGATCCTCGCTGCGCAATTCGCGGACGGTTTGGAGCAAAGCTCTGGTTTCAGCGCGCCAATAACGCCCGAACTGCCGTTCGACGCGGGCGATCCTTTCGCGCGCCTCCTCGGGGCCGAGCACCATATGAGCCGTGACGGCGAGGGCCGCAGACCACTCCTGCATGGAATCCGGCATGGTGCGACCGGCCTCGAAGAGCTCTTCCCAGACGGGGGCGAGACGGGGGCCGCGGGCGGCCTTGCTCAGAGCGGCGACCAGCCAGATGAGATCGTCCTCGTCGAGGCGGGGCCGCAGCCGGCGCAACTCGGCGGCGAAGGCCTCCGGCTCGCGGGCCATCCAGCGGCGAAGCGTCCAGATGGCGGCGTCGTTCTCATCGGGGTCGATTGCAGGCAGGGCGGTGAGGACGCTCTCGAGGTACTGCGGGCCGCCCGCTTCGCCGAGCAGGGCGAGGGAATTCTCCAGGGCTATTTCGGCGTACTTGCCGAGCAAATTCAGGGGATAACCGTCGACGATGGCGGCCAGCAGAGGCAGGGTTTCCTGGCGGTGTTCGAGCAGCCAGACGACGTCTTCCTCGCGCATCGGGTCTTCGAAGACGGTAGCCAGATGGACGTGCCGCCAGAGGCGCGGGACGGCCAGGCCGCCGGTGTCGAGAACCGTGCGGAGGAGAAGCATCCCTGCCATTTCCGCGCGCTCGGCAGGCGAGGGCATTTTGTTGCCCTTGGGGAAGGGAAGGCGACTGAAGAGATGAGGAGGGATGGGATCGACATGGGGATCCTCCCAGAGGGCCGGGTGGCAGGCGGTTCTCAGAAGGCAAAGGGCTTCCATGGCCATCCAATCGGGGCTGGCTTCGGGCTGGGGGCCGCTGAACAACAGCCTGTTGAGGGCGACAAAAGCCTGTGGTTGGCAGGGGGCCAGATCCGCCGAGCGCCAGTATTTCGCTTCCGCCTCCTTCGGCAGCCCCCTGGCCAGGAGCTGATCAGCTTCGAGAAGCTCGGCGAGGGCGTCCTCGACGCCGAAGGATCGCGCGAGGCGGCAGTAGTCTTCCCCGGAGAGTTTCCCCGCGGCGAAGTCCTGCCGGGCCTGGTTCAGCCGCTGCGCCTGCTCGGTGAGTACCACTGAATGGCTTCTCCCATGGGCTGGACGGTGCCGGGCGCTGCTCAGCTCTGGATGCCGGCGATGACGCCGCGCATATAGGCGAAGCTGCGCTGCATGCCGGGCAGCGGGTTGTCGGAGTTGATCTCGTATTCGAGGTGGACAACGCCAGCGTAATCCATTTTCATCAGGAGGCGGAAGATCTGGGGGATGGGCATCTGGCCGTCGCCGACGTCGCACTGGCTGCGGGCCTGCGTGAGGTCGCGGAGATCCTTGATGTGCATGTCGAGCAGGCGGGAGCCGGCCATCTCGATCTCTTCGAGGAGGTTCTTGCCCGTGCGCGTGGTGTGGCCGACATCGATGCAGAGGCCCATGCGGGGATCCATGTCCTTGATGAGCTTGAGGGCGTCGGAGGGGGCGGGGAAGTGTTTGTCCTCGGGGCCGTGGTTGTGGATGGCGATTTTGATGTCGTATTCTTTGGCGAATTTCTCGATAATGGGAAGGGTTTTTGCGGTGGGGCCGACGTTCATCATGGGCAGGCCGAGGCGCCGGGCGTACTCGAAATAAAATTTGACGTCGTCGGGATCTTCTTTCTGCATATAGACAGTGCCCCCGCCGGTGAGGGTGAGGCCGGCGGCGGCGAACTCACGGCGGGCGCGGTCGAGCTCTTCGGGAGTGGAGCGGTAGAGGGCGTGGAACTCCTTGACGGTGAGCAGCGAGATGCCGAGCTGCTTTGTGTACTGGATGCAAAGGCGGCGGCTGAACTCGCGGAAGGAATAGCTGGCGATGCCAAGGCGGATGGACGGCGCCGGGGCGGCAGCGGCGGAGGCGCCGGAGGGCGCGGCGGCGGCAGCGGCCGCGGCGGCGGGAACGGTTTGCAGGAAGGCTCTGCGGCTGGTTTCGGACTTCATGCTGCTGATGATACCGCAGGCGGGCAGAAGGGCTTGAGAGGCTATTCCGGGAGGGGATCTTCGAGGACGCAGACGAACTCGGCGATGGTGATGTATTGCTCGTCTTCGCGGAGGTCCCAGTCCTGGAATTCGGGGTTGTCGGGGCGCATGGTGATCTGGGTGTGGCGCCACTCGCCGTTGTGGACCTCCCTGGAGCTGGAGTAGCGCTTGATGGTGAACTCGCCGCCTTCGTCGAGGGTGGCCATGCGCTGGACGATGAAGATGCCGTTCTTGCGGGAGCCGCCGTAGTAGGAGCGGAAGACGCAGAGGGAACCGTCGGGGATGTCGGGCTCCATGGAGCGGCCGGAGACACGGACAAGGAAAAGGTCGCCGGAGAGGCGGCGGCGGCCGGGGACGCGGGCTTCGACCCACTCTTCGACGCCTTTGGCTTTGTCGGCGCCGAAGCCGCCGGCAGCGAGCTCGATGGGAATAAGCGGCAGGTGGGTTTCATAGGGGCGGACGCGGGAGGAGACGTGCTTGCGATAGAGAGCCTGGGCGGTGCGGTCGAGGTCGATGGCGAGGGAATCGAAGGGCCCGGTGACGCTGAGGGTGTTGGAGAGGCTCTCATCGATCCAGCGAAGGAAGGCCTGCGTGCCCATTTCGCGGTGAAGTTCGGGCAACTGGGCCGTGAGGGCGGCGAGGATTTCCGCTTCTTCGCCGGCGAAATCGGCGAAATCGTCGCGGAAGCGGAAGGCGCACTCGCCCGACTCGGGGTCGGCGACGATGACGCCGCAGTTCTCGCCGAGGGCCTGGAGGACTCGGTACTGGACCCGGCGAGTGCGGACGGTCATATGAGTGCTTATCGGGAGGAAGCGGTCAGGGGTTGAAAGGATAATAGCCTTCGCGGGCGCGGACCTTGACGTTGGGCAGGTTGACGCGCACTTCGATGCGGCGGAACGGCTTCCGGGTGTCGAGTTCGGAGGGAACGTAGCGGAGGATGTACTGGGTGGTGATCTCGCCGGCAGTGGCGGCGATGGCGTTGACGATGCCCCGCATGATGGCCGCGGCGTAGCCGCCGGTTCCGACCTTGAGGGCGTAATTGCCCTCGTCTGAGGGGGTGGAGAGGTAGCCGCTGACGTCGGAGTAGATGTTTTCGAGGGGGTAGACGACACGGCCGCCGGTGGACTCGCAGAGGCGCTTGAGATTGGCGTCGCCGGCGCTGTGGAAGCCGAAGGCGACGGTGGAGACGCCGTAGATGGTGACGAGATTGCGCTGGGCGACCTCGACCACTTCTTCGAGAGACTTCTTGCTGCTCGTGTCGGTGCCGTCGCCGACGATGACGATGACGCGGCGGGGCTCGATGGGCTCGCCGACGACGAGGGTGCGGCTGGTGCAGGCCATGTAGACGGCGTCGAAGAGGGCGGAGCTGCCGCCGGGCTTCAGTTTGCGGACGCGGTCGATGATTTTTTCAGGATCATCGGTCGTGTTGACAAGGAGTTCGGCATCGGTGGAGTAGCCGATGAGGTAGCCGGAGAAGCGCTTGTCGGGCTTGCCGTCGGGCTCCATGGTGGCGTCGACGAGCTCGATGACGGCCTCGCGGAACTTGTCCCAGTGGAGGCGGGTGCGGTTGGAGAGGTCGATGAGGTAGCCGATGACGACAGGCTGGTTGCGCTCGCGGGTGAAGTAAGTGATTTTCTGGGGAACGCCCTCGTCGAGCAGAAGGAAATCTTTTTCATCGAGGTTGGAGACGAAACGGCCTTTGTCGTCGGTGACGGTGACCGGGACGACGACCTCGGAGACGGAGGTCTTGAAGGCCTCCTCGGACCGGACGGGCGGTTTAGGCTGCTGCGCCGGCAGACGAGGTTTGGCCTCCTGCGCCGGGGCGGGAGACAGGGACGCGGCCCAGGCCCAGACAGCAAGCGCCAGCAGGTTGGTGATCCTCATCGAATCTCGAAAGCCCTGCCTTGATTATACGGCGGGGGTGCCGGCGGAGGGCGGCACTGGCGGGGAGCCGGGGACCGAGGGGCATGGGCGGAACAGGAGGCGGGGGGGGCGCGCCTTCTGAGGGACCGGGACGGCGGAATTCGTGGTATCCTGAGCCCAAATTTCATGCGCGGCGCCGCCGCGCGAAGGGGCTTGCGATGAAGAAACTGGTCTGTACGCTCTTTCTGGCCTGTGTCTGGTTCGTTTCGACGCCCGCCACATGGGCGCAAGCGACCCTGGCCGCCATCCTGGGAACGGTGCGGGATCCCTCCGGGGCCGCCGTGAGCGGCGCGGAGGTGCGCGTCCGGAATCTGTCAACGAACGTGAGCCGCGAGACGACGACCAACGCCGAAGGCGTGTTTCGCGTGCCGAACCTGCCGCCAGGCTCGTACGAAGTGTCGGTCTCGCGCAGCGGCTTCAGCCGCTACGTGCAGGGGCCGGTTACGCTGCGTGTCGGGCAGGACGTGGAGATGAGCATCGGGCTCGAGGTTGCCGGGCTGACGGAAGTGGTCACGGTGACATCGGACGCCGCGATGATCAACACGACCAACGCCGAAGTCGGGACGAACTTCGACGTGAAGCGCATCGGCGACCTCCCGATGGCGCCGAACCGCAACATTCTCAACCTGGCGTTGCAGATTCCGGGCGTGAGCCAGTTGAGTTCGGGCAACAGCGGCTTTACATCCGGAGGCGTGTCGTTCTCGGTGAACGGCATGCGGACGCGCTCGAACAACTTCATGATCGACGGGCAGGACTCGAACCACGCGAGCGTCGGCGGCCTGGTGCAGGAGATCAACAATCCGGACACGGTGGCCGAGATGCGGATTGTAACGAATCAATTCGCGGCCGAGTTCGGGCGGGCTGCCGGCTCGGTGGTCAACATCGTGACCAAGAGCGGGACGAACGAGTTTCACGGCTCGGCCTACTGGTTTTACAACGGCAACAAGCTGAACGCGCGAAGCAATCTGGACAAGCGGAACTTCCCGCGGGCGCCGTGGCGGGTGGAGAACCAGTTTGCCGGGACGCTGGGCGGGCCGATCCGGAAGGACAGGACGTTCTTTTTCGGGTCGATCCTGCGCTGGACGGACCGCCGCTTCGCCAGCGGCACAGCCATCGGCGCAGCGCCGACGGCGGAAGGGCAGGCGATCCTGCGCAATGCGGCGGGCACGCGGCCGCAGGTGAAGGCCCTGCTGGATCACGTGCCGCCGGCGCAGGCGCCGACGGGGCGCACGGCGAATTTCACTCTCGGCGGACAGAGCTACTCCGTGCCGCTGGGCACGCTGAGCGGCGCGGCGGCCAATCTGGGCGATGTCTGGCAGTGGATGGGGCGGGTGGATCACAAGCTTGACGACAGGCACTCTCTGGTCGCGCGGTACATGTTCGACGACCGGATCAGCGTGGGCGGGCAGGCGGTTCCGCCTGGCCTGCTGAGCACTTCCCCGGCGCGCCGTCAGGCAGCCGCCGCGGGCGTGAATTCGACCTTCACGCCTCACGTTTACAACGAGTTGCGGCTGAGCTTTCAACGGCTGTTCTCCGTCACCAGCGCCCAGGACCCGAAGGCGGAATCGATCCCGTCGATCGAGATCTCCGAGCTGGGCATGACAGGGTTCAACGCGGCCTCTTCGCGCACGGCGTTCGGGCTGGCGCTGAATCTGCCGCAGGCGCAGGTGTTGAACAACTACCAACTGGCGGACAATTTCTCGATCCTGAAAGGCTCGCACACGATCAAGACGGGGTTTGATTTCCGCCGGCAGGACCAGATCCAGGACTTCAACCCGACCATCCGCGGGCGGCTGGCCTACAACACGCTGCAGGACCTGGTGGACGACGTGGCGCAGACGGCGTCGATCAACACGTTTCTGCCGGGCGTGCCACGCTGGCAGGCGTACCGCTATTACGACTACTTCTTCTACGTGCAGGACGAGTGGCGGGTGAACCGGCGGCTGACGCTGACTTACGGGCTGCGATACGAGACGCCGGGCAATCCGGCGCAATGGCTGGCCGGGATCAACAAACGGGTGGTGGCGGCCAACAACAACGACCCGCGGTTCCTGTTCACGCCGGTGCCGCCGAGGGACAAGAACAACTGGGCACCCCGGTTCGGCTTCAACTACCGGCTGACGGACCGGACGGTGCTGCGAGGCGGCTACTCGCGGACCTACGACCTGATCTTCAACAACATCTACCTGAACATCTTCAGCGCCTTCCCCTTCACGCAGGTGAACGTGCTGGCGGCGCGGACTCCGAACAGCTTCCAGTATGTGTACGCGCTGGGGTTCCAGGGGGTGGTCCCGCCGCCGCCGGATCCGCTCCAGGTGCCGAGGACGCTGGTGGCCAGCGATTTCCGCGCGCCGCTCGCGGAGCAGTTTTCCTTCCAGGTGCAGCGGGAAGTGGCGCGGGACTGGATCGCCACGGTTGGTTACATCGCGACGAAGGGTACGGCGCTGTTCCAGACGTTGGACGGCAATCCGACGATTCCCGGCTCTCAGGGCAGGCAACGGCTGTTTGCGGACCAGGGCGTGCGGCGGCTGCGCGCGAACTCTGCCAATTCGATCTACCACTCGATGCAGGCAAGCCTGGAGAAGCGGCTGTCCAACAACTTCACGATGGCAGCCCACTACACGTGGAGTTCCTTCATCGACCTGGCCAGCGAGATCTTCAACCCGTCAGTGTCGGGTGAAGTGGCGGTGCCGCAGGACAGCTACAACTGGCGGGCCGACCGCGGACGCTCGACTTATGACCGGCCGCATCGCTTCTCCATCAACGGAGTCTACGAGCTTCCTTTCTTTCGGGAGCAGCAGGGCGTGCTGGGCAGGATCGCGGGAGGCTGGCAGGTGTCGGGTTTCCTGACGTTGCAGTCGGGCGCGCCGTTCAGCCCGCTGAACGGCGCGGACCCCGGATTCCGGCTGTCGGGCATCGACGCGTTGGTGGGCAACGCGATCCGGCCCAATGTGGCGACGAGCCTGGACCTTTCGCGGATGACCTTGCGGGAGATCCTTCAGGCGGGCGGGCGGACCCTGTTCTCGCAGGTCACCGCCGCCAGCCCGATCGGCAACGCGGGTCGGAACATCCTGCGCGCCGACGGGATCAACAATCTCGACCTCGCGATTGTGAAGAACATCCGGATCAGCGAAGGCAACAGGCTTCAATTCCGGTGCGAATTCTACAACGGTTCGAACACGCGTAACTACGGCATACCGGAGTCGCGCGTCAACAGCAGCGCATGGGGGCTGGAAGGCAACACGGACGGCGGCAACCGCCGGATTGTGATGGGCCTGCGTTACACGTTCTAGGCGCCGTAGGAGCCTGACGATCAACGCCCTGCCGCGCCCCGGAGCGCGGCAGGGCGCTATCATTAAGGGACTGGAGATTCCATGCACAAACTCAGTTTTCTTTTCGTGTGTCTGGGCATCGCCGCCTGGGCGGGCAAGGCGGAGAACGAACGCCTGAAGGCCGCGGCTACGGTGCTCCAGGAGATCATGTCGATTGAAGACAAGGCGATTCCGCAGGATCTGTTCGCGAAGGCGCAGTGCGCGATCATCATTCCGGGGGCGAAGAAAGCGGGGTTCATTTTCGGCGGGAAATACGGACGGGGATTTGCGGCCTGCCGGATGCCGAGCGGGCAGGGCTGGACCGGCCCGGTGGGGGTGCGGATCGAAGGCGGGACCTTCGGGCTCCAGATCGGCGGGGCGGAGGTGGATATCGTGATGCTGGTGATGAATCAATCCGGCATGGAGCGGCTGCTCAAGAGCAAGTTCACTCTGGGGGTGGACGCGACGGGAGCGGCGGGGCCGGTGGGGCGGTCGACGAGCGCGCAGACGGATGCGACGATGCGGGCGGAGATCCTGTCGTGGTCGCGCTCGCGCGGCGTCTTTGGCGGGCTGACGCTGCAGGGGACTACGATGCGCGATGACAAGAGCGTGGATGAGGCGCTTTACGGGGCGGGCGTGGATCGGAAAGAGGTGCTTCGGGGGAAGCGCAGCGTGCCGCCGGCGGCGCAGGGACTGATCAGCCTGCTGAATAAGTATTCGGCTTACGGTAACAAATAGGATTCCGCCGCGGCTCATGCCTCCGCTGGCGGCGCATGGGGCAGGATAGCTGCGCCGGGCGGCGCGGCTGCTCGATGCGGTGGTGGAGCGGACAGCCGGCGCGGCGCGGGAGCCAGGGCCGCGAGAGCGGGCGGTCCCAACGGGGCTGGGCATGACGGGCGCAATCACGTCAGGACCGCTCAGTCTCGGGCGCGGCACAGAAGCGCGCTCACGCGGCCTTCGTGCACGGCTCGGACCAGCGGCGGGGCCGGGCCTTGCATTGTCATGTTTCCAGCAGAAGCGCTGCTTCTTGACCGGCTGCTGTCAGAGTCTTCTTTCCGCCGCATACGCGGAAATCGCGAAGGGGTGAGACAGCATTGCCATCTTCGCAAAATTGAGGAAGGAGCCGGATCAGGCTGTCCCCCTCGGGAGCAAGAAATTTGCGCCCGGGCGGGCCTGTCCCTACTTCTTTCCCTAACTTTTGGGGGTCACTCCCATTCGGCGGGTTCGCCGGGGGTGAATTCAATCCAGCCGTGAGGAGGGGCGGCTTCCAGCGGGAGCCCCTCGCGCCAGAGGGAGACCTGGATCTGGAGCGGGGCGGCGGGTGAGGCGTCGATGCCGGCGAGATCGACGGCGCACTCGAAAATGCGGAGGTAGGCGCAGGAGACCTCGGGCAGGGCGTGGCGGGCGCCGCGGCCGGACATGGCGGTGAGGGAAGCGCCGTCGCGGGCGAGGGCGAAGCGGAATTCGGTTTCGGCGTTGGCTGCACGCACGGTGAGGCGGAGTTCAAGGCCGGCCATGGCGCCGGGGCTGGACTGTTCCATGTCAGCGCGGATGAAAAGGCGGCTGCCGTCGCTGCCGAAACGTAGCTCCCGGAGGAGGGAGGCGCGGCCGTGCATGGCGCCCTGGCGGTGGTCGGGGCGGTAGACGCCGGAGCCGAGCCACTCGAAGTAGGAGGAGATTTCTCCATCGACGGCAGGCTCGATCAGGCCGCAGGGCGCCTGATGGTAGGCTTCCGCGGCGACATGGGCGATGGGGCGGGACAGCGCGGCGGGCGGGGTCTGGCCGAGCGCGCGATAGCACTGGGCAAGGTGGGAGCGGAAGAGCTGGTCGAACTCGGCGCGGTTTTCGGTGTGGTGGTGAGGGCCGTACCACCAGCACCAGTCGCTGCCTTCGGCGATGAGGATCTCCTGGTACGCGAGCTGCTTCTGTTCCGCGGTCAGCGCCGCGCCTTCGGGGCCCTGGATGACACGGCTGTAGGTTTCGCGGGCTTCCAGCAGGTATTCCCAGGCTGTGTTGTCCTCTTCGTGGCCGATCCAGACCTCGAAATTGGCGTTGATCCACGAGCCCGGATGGATGCGGCCGATCTCGGCGGCTGGCAGTTTTTCCAGCGCCTCGCTGACGGTGACGGCGGAGATGCCGGGATCCTGGCTGATGAGCTGGTAGAGGGTTTTCAGGAAAGGACGCCCGCTGCGCTCGTAGTATTCCCAGGCATTTTCGCCGTCGAGAATGATGGGGATGAGTGCGTCCCGGCCTTCCCGATGGAGGATGCGGGCGTTATCGCGGATGCGGTCGAGGAAGTGGTGGGCGGCGGCGGCAGGCTCCATGCGCGAATAGACGAAGCCGATCAGGTCGCTGAGGAAATGGTCGCGGAAGATCATCCGCATCTCGCGGCCGTCCTGGCGCCAGACATAGGGGCGCCAGGTTTCCGGAACACCGGCAATGCGGCCCAGGGTGGCGCCGAGGACGCCGTTGTCCGTGGCCATCCACCGGACGCCGAGATCAGCGGCGAGGGCGAGGACTTCATCGGAGACGCTGCCTTCGCTGGGCCACAAGCCGGCGGGCTGGACGCCGAGCCTGGTGCGGGCGTAGTCCAGGGCGGAGGCGATCTGGACGCGGGCATCCTCAGGGTAGCGGAAGCGGCGCGGGAGAGGCGCGCCGGGCTGGGAGACGCTGGCGATGTTGGAGTCGCACAGCAGCGGAAGGATGGGGTGGTAGAAGGGCGTGACGGAGAGCTCGATGCGGCCGGCGGCGGCGAGGCGCTTGTATGTGGGAATGACAAGGCCGCAGATCTCCTGCTCCTTGCGGCCAATGAGGCGCTGGTCGTCAGGCGAGTAATTGCGGCCCTTTGCGACCAGGGCCTTCACTTCAGGGTCGCTGTCGAGGAAGATCTCGTCGAACCAGGCAAGCTGGGACAGGACCTGAAGATCGCGGAGACCGGCCGGCCCCATGCGGCGGGCGAGTTCGGCGGGGTTGGAGTGGGCGGAGCGCCACAGCTCGTGCAGTTCCTGATAGCGCGGATAACGCTGGATGACCCGGCCGGGATTGGCCTGGAAGAAGTACTTGAGGACGAACTCGGTTTCCGGGGCGGTGAGTTCTTCGGCGGGCTTGAGGGCGAGCCGGAGGAATGGATCGGCGGCGCGGCCTTCAGCGTACTCTTCTATCTGGACGAGCATGGAAGGCACGAGGTTGAACGTCTGGCGGATCCTGGGGAAATCGTCGAGGATGGCCGCCATGCCGTAGTAGTCCTTGAGGGCGTGCATGCGGGTCCAGGGGAGCTGGTACTCTCCCGTGGCCAGGTCCTTGTAAAAGGGCTGGTGCATGTGCCAGACAAAGACCAGATAGGTGTGAGCCATCAGCGCCCCCAGTAGCTGCGCACGGGCGGCGGAGGTTCTGTGCCGCGGAGGGCGCGCCAGAGGATCTCGTTCAATTCGTCGTCGTCAATGCGGTCGGCTTCGCTGAGATCGAGTTTCGTGGAGCGGGCGGCGAGAGGCGAGTTTCCGGGATTTCGTTCATCGAGGGGTACGCGGGCCTTTTCAGCCGAGTACGGGCGGGGGTCGGATTTCGCGTTGAACGCGGCCCACATGGGGCGGGCGGTGGCGTCATGAATGGTCATGGGGCGGAGGCCGAGGATGTGTTCGATGGTGCGAAGCATGCTGACGGTGTTGTACATCGTCGAGTCGATGCCGCGGCCGCGGGTGTAAGGGGAGAGGATGTATGCGGGGGCGCGGTGGCTGTCGACGTGGTCGGAGCCGTTCTGCGCGTCATCCTCAAGAACGAAGATGGCGGTGGCGGGCCAGAATTTCGATTTCGAGACGGCTTCGACGAGCAGGCCGAGGGCGAGATCGTTATCGGCCATGGCGGATTTCGGGGCGATCTTGCCGGGCGCGACGCCGGAGGTGTGGTCGTTGCCGAGGCGGATGGTCATCAGGCGGGGCATCTGCCCGCGGCGCTCGAATTCTTCCAGGTCTTTGAGGAACACCTTGAGGCGCTCGGCGTCGGGGTAGTCCAGGTCAAAGCCGCGATAGTCCATGTTGGTGTGCTGAGCAAGCGAGGGGTCGCGGACGGCCGCGATCTGGCGTCCGGAAGAGGGGGCGGGGGTGATGTTGGTGACCCACCAGCCGTAGTTGCGGAAGCTGAGTCCGGCGAGGAGGGCATTGCTCCAGATGTAGCCGGCGGGAGGGATGGCGGCGCGCTCGCCGCCTTCATAGTCGTAGTGGCGGCGGCGGGCGGCGTAAGAGTTAGGCCACATGCGCTGGACGTAAGCCGGGGCGATGGCGGCGCTGGACCAGTTGTGGCCGTCCGCGCTCACGTCGGCATTGACGTAGAAGTTGTCGAGCAGGACGAACTGGCGGGCGAGCTTGTGGTGGTTGGGGGTGACATCTTCCCCAAAGAGGGTGAGAGAAGGGTCGCCGTTGCCGATGCCGAGATCGCCGAGGATCTGGTCGTAAGTGCGGTTTTCCTTGACGACGTAAATGACGTGACGGATGGGGGATTCGTCGCCTGCTTTTTCGAGCGGATGGCCCTCCGGGGGAGATTGCATCGGGCGGGTGCGGGGCCAGGGAGCGTTGTCGAGCACGCGCGCGGTGAACTCAGGCATCTGCGCGGGCGAGGGCTCGTCGAGAAGCGTGGCGCTGCCGCGCTGGATGGCGGCGACGTACTCGACGGCGACGTTGCCTTCATGGAGGACGGCGCGGCGGACGAGCGGATTGGGGCCGCGGGGATTGGGGAAGGAGCCCGCGCCGCGTCCGTTCAACACCATGAGCTTGCCGGAGGGCAGGACGCGGGCGGCGAGCGGATACCAGCCGGTGGGGATGAAGCCCTCGACGACGCTGCGGCGTTCGCTGAGGTTGACGCGGGCGACGGCGTTCGAGTCGGAGCAGACGACATAGAGGCGTTCTTCATCGGGGGAGAGGGCGAGAGCGCTGGGGGTCATCCCGGCCACCTCGGGGAAGTCGCGATAGAGGGCCACGCTGATGGATTCCACGCGGCGCAGCAGCCCGCCGGGGACGAGTCCGAAGACCTGCACGAGATTGGAGCCTGAGACGGCGACGAACAGGCGCGCGGTGTAGGGAACGGGCTCCTCGCCCTGTTCGACGGCGGCGGGCTTGAGGCGCCAGGCCATGTCCATGGGCTGCGGACCGGTGGAGTAGCGGGCGATCTCCTCTCCCGAATCGGCGAAGTGCTGGCGCAGCGTGCCGTCGCCCCATCCGGTGACGAAAAAGCTCTTGCCGTCCGGGTGGAAGAGGATGCGGTACGGGCGGTGGGCCGTCTTCCAGCGTTCGATGACCATGCCCGACTGCGGGTTGATGACATAGATCATGTCGCGGTGCAGGGCGGCGGCGTAGACCAGGCGGCCGTCGGGAGAGAGAGCGAGATCGCCGAGGAAGTCGGTGTGCCGGCGGTCCTTTTCTTCGACCACGGGGAATTCGCGGCGCCGTTCGAGCCTTCCATCCGGCAGAAGGGCGAGTTCATAGACGGCGGCGCGCGAGCCGCCGCTCACATACAGCAGGCCGCCCTGCGGGGCGAAGGCGAGGCCGAGCCAGGCGTCGGGCAGGGAGACTTCGGAGATCTTTCGGAGCGTGGCGGGGTCATGGATGCTGACCACGGGAGGGAGATAGCCGCCCTGCAGGATGGCGAGGAATTTTCCGTCAGGCGAGAGGGCGCTGGCCATGGGCATGGTGCTCAGGGGAACCTGCTCGCCCGCCGGGCGCAGGAGCCAGCCGGAATTGAGCAGAAAGCCGCCGCCGGGGAGTGGGCCGACCCGCTCGGGCGGCGCCTGCTGGGAGGTGAGCACCCCTGCGGCCAGAAGGATGAAGACGGGAAGGGAAAATCGGAGAAGGGATCTCATTCGCAGAACCTTTGCGCGATGGGGAAGCGCCGTCCCATGCCGAACGCCTTGGTGGTTACCTTGAGCCCGGGGGCGGCCTGCTGGCGCTTGTATTCGCTGCGGTCGACGCGGTTGACGACGCCGCGGACCAGATCGAGCGGGAGGCCGAGTTCGGCGGCGATCGTGGAGGGGGCCTTCATCTCCTCCACGTAGGCTTTGAGGATAGGATCGAGGACTTCATACTCGGGCAGAGAATCGGAGTCCTTCTGATTGGGACGGAGCTCGGCGGAGGGAGGCTTGAGGAAGACATTCTCGGGAACCGTGCCGGGGCGGCGGGCGTTCACACGGCGGCAGAGCTCGTAGACCATGGTTTTGGGCACATCGCTGATGACGGCGAGGCCGCCCGCCATGTCGCCGTACAGGGTGCAATAGCCGACGGCGACTTCGCTCTTGTTGCCGGTGGTGAGGACGAGCGCGCCCCACTTGTTGGAGAGAGCCATGAGAGTGAGGCCGCGCAGGCGGGATTGGATGTTTTCTTCAGTGACGTCGGCGGGCGCGTTGCCGAAGACGGGGGCGAAGGTGGCGAGCAGGGTTTCGTATGCGGGGGTGATGGAGATGACTTCGTAGCGGATGCCGAGGTTGCGGGCCAGGGCGCGGGCGTCGGTGAGGCTGTGATCGGAGGAATAGGGGCCGGGCATGGAGACGCCGGTGACGTTCTGCGGGCCGACGGCGTCGGCGGCGATGCAGGCGACGAGGCTGGAATCGATGCCGCCGCTCAAGCCGACCAGGACGCTGCGGAAGCCGCACTTGGAGATGTAGTCGCGGGTGCCGAGGACGAGGGCGTCGTAAGCGGCTTCGATTTCGTCGGGGTGGGAGCTGCGGATTTCGCCCTCGCCGGACAGAGGGTCGAACAGGACGATGTCCTCGCGGAAGGAGGGAGCGGCCGCGGCGATGCGGCCGGTTGCATCAACGGCGAAGCTGGAGCCGTCGAAGATCAGCTGGTCGTTGCCGCCAACCATGTTGACGTAGACGTGGGGCAGGCCGTGGCGGCGGGCCATGGCGGTGAACATCTGGCGGCGCAGGGCCCGCTTTGTGAGGTCGTACGGAGATCCGTTGATCGATACAATCACCTGGGCGCCCTGCGAGACGAGCGACTCGACAGGGTCGCTGTCGTAAGAGGGCCGCTCCCAGAACTGCTTGTCATTCCAGGCGTCCTCGCAGATGGCGATGCCGAGGCGGAGTCCGCGGTATTCGCACACCTGCTGCGACGAGGCGGGCTGGAAATAGCGGCCTTCGTCGAAGACGTCGTAAGTAGGCAGCAGCATCTTGGATTGGGTGGCGAGGAGCCGGCCGTTCTCAATCAAGGCGGCGGAGTTGGTGGCGCTGCGGCGGGCGCCGGCAGGCGCGGCGCCCACGTAGCCGGCGACGATGCCGCAGGGGATCTCCTTGCTGGCCGCGACCAGGCGGTCGAGGGCCTCCAGCGAGCGGGTGCGGAAAGACTCTTTTTCGAGCAGGTCGCGGGGGGGATAGCCTGTGAGGACGAGTTCGGGGAAGACGGCCAGAGCGGCGCCGCGGGCGGCGGCGCGTCGGGCGGTGTCGAGAACAAGTTCGAGATTGCCTGCCAGGTCGCCCACGGTAGGGTTGATCTGGCACAGAGCGATGCGCATAGTAATAGGGGAGACTTTCATTGTACCCGCGCGGCTGGAGCGGGCTTCCGAGGCGCGGGAGCAGGGGAGCAGAGCATGAAGTACGCAGTCTGCATTCTCGTTTTGCTGGTGGCGGCATGGCCGGCGGCGGCGCAAGGGCCAGGGGACATGATGCCCGTCCGGCTGTGGCCGCAGATTGTGAAGTACCTGGAGCTGACCCCGCAGCAGATGCTGGAACTGGGCCGGATCCAGGCGGAGTGGAACCTGTATCTGGCCGCCAAGAGCCGGCGGGTGGCGCAGGTGGAGAGGGAGCTGCGGCAGGAGACGATGGCAGCAGTGTTGGATCCGCTGGCGCTGGGGCTGCGTTACATGGAGCTGGAGGCGATCTGCCGGGAGAGCCGGGACACGGACCGGAAGTATCACGAGCAGGCGCGCAAGCTGATGAGCGACGCGCAGCAGGCGAAGCTGGCCGCGCTCGAGCAGGCGTACCGGCTGCTGCCGGTGATCGCGGAGGCGGACGCGGCGAAGCTGGTGGACGCGCCGCTGCCGGGGCTGAATCTGGGAGCGCTGGGGCTGACGGCGCGGCCATACCCCGGGTGCCGTGCCGCTCCGGCTCCCCGGCCGCAGCCGCAGCCGCTGACGGCCGCGCTTGAACCGGAGAACTGAGCGGGAGCGGGCTCCTGGCCTGCGGCATCCAAGAAAGTAGCCGATAATTGAAGCAGAGCCGGAAAGCGCCGGCACGGAAAAGAGACCTGGGATGAGAATCGCGAGGGCGTTGCTGTGTGCGGCTGTTTCCGCGGCAGCATGGGCGCAGGGGACGAACGGCGACGTGGCGGCGGTCCGCCACAGCCCGTATGGGGAAGCGCCCGCCTGGCATGGAGAGACGCCACCGCGTCCGGTGTCGGGCCCGGTGGAGATTCTGAGAGCGGCTGAGATCCGGCCGGGGATGAGGGGCGTGGCGTGGACGGTGTTCCAGGGCGCGCATCCGGAGCCGGTGCCAGTGGAGATCATCGGGTTGTGGAAGAACGCATGGGGGCCGCGGCAGGACGTGATCCTGGCCAAGCTGGGGGGCAAGGCGGCGCAGACGAACGTGGCTGGCGGGATGAGCGGCAGCCCGGTGTATGTGGACGGGAAGCTGGTGGGGGCGATCGCCCTGCGGATCAGCGTGTTCTCGCCGGACGCAATCTGCGGCATTACGCCGATCGAGCAGATGCTGGAGATCAGCGAGATCGACGCGTCGCGGCCGGTGAATCCGAAGACGCCGCAGACAACGGTGGCGCGGGCCGAGCTGGCGCCGCCGGCCGGATTGCTGGGCGGGGGCGTGCGGCTCGTGCCGATCGAGACGCCGCTGGCGCTGGCGGGTTTTCACGAATCGACCTTGCGGGACTTCCAGCCGTTTTTCGAGCAGATGGGAGTGGCGGCGGTGCATGGCGGGGCGGCGGGCGCGGTGTATGACACGCGGCCGGCGCCTGGCTGGCAGAAGGCGCTGCAACCCGGAGAGGCCATTGCGGGCGTGCTGGTGAGCGGGGACATGACGGTGACGGGGCTGGGCACGGTGACGTACAACGACGGCAGGCGCGTGCTGGGCTTCGGCCACAGCTTTTTCAACCTGGGCCCGGTGGAGATGCCGATGGCCAAGGGCGAAGTGCTGATGGTGCTCAGCTCGCAGTTCCAGCCCAACAAGTTCGCCAACATGACGGAGATCGTCGGGGCGCTGCGGCAGGACCGCCATTCCGGCATCATGGGCGAGCTGGGGGTGCAGGCAGAGACGATTCCGGTGTCGCTGAAGGTGCGCACGCAGCCGCTGCCAGGCGGGCCGGTGGAAGAGAAGCAATACCGCTTCAACGTCTTCATTCATCCGCGCTGGACGCCGTTCCTGATGATGCTGACGACGTACAACACCCTCCAGGACCTGAACTCGAGCGCAGCCGACGAGGCCACGTACAGACTGGAGGGGTTGATCGAGTGCGAAGGGCTCGAGCCGCTGAAGCTGTCGACGATGATCGCGTCGGGGGCGGGGCCGGCGCCGGCGCCGATGCAACTGGCCGCGTGGTGGGCGGACAGGTTCAACCGTCTGATGCAGAACCCGCAGGAAGAGGCGCGGGTGAAGCGGGTGGAGGCGGTGCTCGAGATGCGGCCGCAGAAGCAGGAGACGGTGATTGAAAGCGCGTGGCTCGAAAAGAGCGAGGCGGCGCCGGGCGAGGAGATGGTGGCGCGGATCGCGCTGCGGCCGTGGCGCGGCGAGCGGCAGACGCGGGAGTTCCGCTTCCGCGTGCCGGGCAACCTGGCGCGCGGCGAATACCGGGTGCTCATCAGCAACGCGGAACTGCTGAACCGGCCGCAGGCGATGGCGGGAATCCTGAACCGGCAGATGAACCTGGCGCAGACGGCATCGCTGCTCATGCAGGAGCGCAGCAACGACCGGCTGTACATTTCGCTGCTGACAAGCAGGCCGACGGTGTTCGTGGAAGACCAGGCCATGCGCGACGTGCCGCCGTCGGTGCTGGCGGCGATGCAGAACCCGCGGGCGCCGGGGCGCGCACTGGCCACGCCAGAGACAGCCGTGCCGCTGGGAGAGATGCCGCTGGACAGCCTGGTGACAGGCAGCGCGGTGCTCCGCTTCAAAGTGCAATAGGACAATTCAAGAAGATGAAACCGATCCCTGTCTGGATATCGGCGGCCGTGGCCGTCTGCGCCGCTTACGCCGTGGAGACGAAGCTGTGGAAGCAGAGCGAAGAGGCGGACTTCGAGAAAGGAAAGATCGAGCGGCTGGCGCTCGCCAGCGACGGGCGGCTGACGCTGGCCCCCGCGTGGAAGCGGGTGGCGGACGCCGAGACGGCGTTTGTGTGGTCGCTGCTGCCCGTCCCAGGCGGCGCAGTGCTGGCCGGCAGCGGCGACGGGAAGGTGCTTCGGATCGACGCGCAGGGCAGGAGCCGGGCGTTCGCCGACCTGGGCAGCGGCTCGGTATACGCGCTGGCGGCGGGGCCGGGCGGCACGGTGTATGCGGCGTTGTCGCCGGAGGGGAAGATCTTCCGTATCGGCGCTGACGGCAAGGCTGCGCTGCATGCGCAACTGGAGCCGCGCTACGTGTGGGCGCTGATCGCGGAGGCGGACGGAACGCTCTATGCGGCCACGGGCGATCCGGGGCGCGTGGTCAGGGTGGCTCCGGACGGCGCGGCGAGCACGGTGTTCGACGCGGGCGAGTCTCACGTGCGGTCGCTTGCGAGGGGGCCGCAGGGGACGTGGATCGCGGGAACGGAGCCGGGCGGGGTGGTGCTGCGGATCGATACAAAAGGGCAGGGTTTTGTTTTGCACCAGACGGCGAAGCGCGAAGTGACGGCGCTGGCGGTGGCCGCGGACGGTGCGGTCTACGCAGCGGCTGTGGGCGCGAGGCGCGCGCCCACGGCGCCGGCGGCGCTCTCTGCCGCTGCCGCTCCTCCGGCGCAAGCGCAGGCCGCCGCGGCACAACCGCAGCCGCAGCCGCAACCGCAGGCGCAGGCGCAACGCGCGCCTGCGGCGCCGCCGCCTCCGGCCATCGGAGTGGCGGCGCAGGCGGCGGGCAGCGACATCTACCGCATCGCTCCGGACGGCGAGCCGCGGCTGATCTGGACGAGCAACACGGCAGTGGTGTACGCGCTGGCGCTGGACGGGAAGGGCGCGTTGATCGCGGGTACCGGCGGCGACGGAGTGATCTACCGGATCGACACGCCGAATTCCTACACGACGCTGGTGAAGGCCGAGCCGGAGCAGGTGACGGCGCTCGCCGCCGCGCCCGGAGGGGGCCTGCTGGCGGCCACGGCCAACCCCGGGATGGTGTTCCAACTGGGGCCGGAGATCGAGAAGTCGGGGACGATCGAGAGTGAAGTGCTGGATGCGGGCGCGTTCACGTATTGGGGGCGGCTGAGGCACGAGGGCGAGTTGAATGGGGGTCGCATCCGGATCGAAACGCGCAGCGGCAACGTGGAAGACCCGAACCGGAACTGGAGCGCGTGGCAGGAGGTGCCGGCCGCCGGAGAGCGCATTGCTTCGCCGCCGGCACGGTTTCTGCAGTACCGCGCCGTGCTGGAGGCGGCGCCGACGGGAGCATCGCCGCAGTTGAGGCTGGTGGAAGCCGCATATCAGCCGAAGAACCTGGCGCCGGTGATCGAGAAGATCGAGATCACGCCGTTCAACTACCGCTTCCCCGCGGCGGGCGCTTCGCTGACAGCGTCGAAGAACCTGACGCTGCCGGGGCTCGGCCAGCCGGCGCAGCGGCGGCAGGCGGGCTCCGCGCAGCCGGCGGCGACGGAGAGCGGTTCGGCGACGATGAATTACGAGAAGGGCTGGACAGGCGTGCGCTGGCGGGCGCTGGATCCGAACAACGACGGGCTGGAGGCGCGGATCGAGATCCGCGGCGAAGGCGAGCGCGAGTGGAAGCTGCTCAAGGACCAGCTCAAGGAAAGCCGCTACAGTTGGGACAGCACGGCGTTCGCCGACGGGCGCTACCGGCTGCGCGTCACGCTCAGCGACAGGCCCGACAATTATCCGGGCAGAGAGCTGACGGCGCAGATGGAGAGCGAGGATTTTCTCATCGACAACACGCCGCCCGAGATTTCCGGGCTGTCGGCCCGCGTGGAAGGCGGCCGGATCGTGGTGCGGTTCCAGGTGAAAGACGCGCTGTCGGCGCTGCAATACGCCGAGGTGTCGGTCAACGGGGGAGACTGGGTGGACGCCGAGCCTACGACGCGCATCACGGATTCTCTCCAGCACGACTATGAGACATCGGTTGCGAAGCCTGCGGGCAGCGAGTTTGTGATCGCCGTCCGGGCAGCCGACGAACGTGATAATGTGGCGGTCCGGAAGGTGCTGCTGCGGTGACAGTCGACAGAAGGAGTTTCCTGCATGCCACGGCCGGCGCTACCATCGCCGGCCTTTCTTTTGCGGCGAAGCGCCGGCAGAACTTTGTGCTGATCTACGCCGACGATCTTGGATACGGAGACCTCGGCTGTTACGGCCATCCCACGATCCGCACGCCAAATCTGGACCGCATGGCGGCGGAAGGAGCGAAGTTCACGCAATGGTATTCCGCAGCGCCGGTCTGCACCCCGAGCCGCGCGGCGCTGCTGACCGGGCGCTATCCGGTGCGCAGCGGGCTGACGCGCGTGCTGTTCCCGCAATCGACGGGCGGCCTGCCGAAGAGCGAGACGACGGTGGCGGAGGTGCTCAAGGGCGCGGGTTATCAGACGGCGGCGATCGGCAAGTGGCATCTGGGCCACCTGCCGCAGTATCTGCCGACGCGGCACGGCTTCGACTCGTATTACGGAATCCCGTATTCGAACGACATGCACCCTTACGAGGGGCCTGGATCGCCCGGCAATGCGAAGCACCCTCCGCTGCCGCTGATGCGGGACGAGTCAGTGATCGAGACGGAACCCGACCAGGGGATGCTGACGCCGCGGTACACGGAAGAGGCGGTGCGGCGGATCCGCGCGTTCCGCGGGCGTCCGTTCTTCCTGTATTACGCGCACACGTTCCCGCACGTGCCGCTGTATGCGAGCCCGCGGTTCCGGGGCACGAGCCCGCGCGGGCTGTATGGCGAAGTGGTGGCGGAGATCGACTGGAGCGTGGGCGAAGTGCTGAAGGCGCTGGCGGAGACGGGGCAGGAGAAGAACACGCTCGTCATCTTCACGTCGGACAACGGGCCATGGCTGGCGCGGCGCGTACATGCCGGTTCGGCGGGACTGCTGCGGGAAGGCAAGGCGACGACGTGGGAAGGCGGGGTGCGTGTGCCGTTCATCGCGCGGCAGCCCGGCGTGGTGGCCCCGCGGAGGACGAGCGCGCAGGTGGGTTCGATGCTCGATCTGCTGCCGACATTTGCCGCGATGGCGGGCGCCGCACCGCCTCAGGCGGTGCTGGACGGAGAGGATCTGACGCGCGAGCTGCGCACGGAGTCGCCGTTGCGGGAGCGCACGCTGTTCTACTGGAACGCCGAGGATCTCTGCGCGGTGCGGCAGGGGCCGTGGAAGCTGCACCGCGCTTCGGACACGGCGGAGTGGAAGGGCGGCAAGTCAAAACACGATCCGCCGCTATTGTTTCATCTCGAGCACGACCCTTCGGAGAAGTACGACGTGGCGGCGGAGAACCCGGAGCTGGCGCGGCGACTGCTCGAGCTGATGGCCGAGCACGAGGCGAAGATCGATCGCGGCGAGCCGCAGCGGTGAGCCGCGTCACAGCCCCGGCTCGAACCAGGGCGTGTCCTTCACCTGGACCTTGCGCGCGGCTTCTTCGTTCATCTCGACGCCGATGCCGGGGCGGTCGGGCGGCGTGACGAAGCCTTTGTCGATGATCTCGCCCTCGCGGACGAAGTTGCGCCAGAGTTCCAGGCGCGAAATCCAGTGCCACTCGAGGACGAGGAAGTTGGGCACGGCGGCGCAGACGTGGCAGGAGGCCATGGTCCCGATGGGCGAGACCACGCAGTGGGGCGCGAAGGGCGTGTAATAGACGTGCGCCATGTCGGCGATCTTGCGGCCCTCGAGCAGCCCGCCGCACTTCTGGAGGTCGGGCATGACAATGTCGACGGCGCGCTTTTCGAGCAGTTCGCGGAACCCGTGGCGGAGGAAGAGGTTTTCTCCAGCGCAGATCGGCGTTTTGGTGGATTCGCGGATGTCGCGCATGACGGCGGTGTTTTCGGGGGGCACGGGCTCTTCGAGCCAGAGCAGATGAAAACGTTCTAGTTCTGCTGCCACGCGCTTGGCTGTGGGGGCGTCGTAGCGGCCGTGCATATCGACGGCGAGGTCCACGCGGGGGTTGAGCGTTTCCCGCACGAAGGCGACCTCCTTGACCATGCGGTCGACCTCGGCGTTGGAGGCGGTCCAGTTCACCCGGTCCCAGCGCCCGGGATCCTGCGCTTCATCAATGTCGATCTTGATGGCGGTGAAACCCATGGTTTCGATTTCCTTCAACTTCGGCCGCGCCTGGGGATCGTCCGGGTGGTGGTTGGCTGAATCGCAGTAAAGGCGCACGCGGTCGCGCACCTTTCCGCCCAGCAGTTGATAAACGGGCACGCCGAGAGCCTTTCCGGCGAGATCCCAAAGGGCGATTTCAACTGCGCTCAGCGCGGCGACATACTGGCCGCCCTGCGCGCCGGCGAAGATGCCTGCGGTGCGGATGCGTTCCCAGAGAGCCTCGATGTTCAGGGGATCCTGCCCGGCGAGGAAGCGGCGGAACATGCGTACCAGGCCGGCGCCGCCCTGAACGGCGTCGGTGCCTTCGCCGTGGCCGTAGATGCCCTGATCGGTGTAGATGCGGACGTGCAGTTGCAGCCCGTGGCCCATCACCTGCGCGGTGCGCACGTCGGTGATCTTCAGTTTCGGGCGGCGGTAGGGGGAAGCGGTCTGCTGGATGGCGTGCGACAGCGAGGGCAGCGCGAACGACGAAGCGAGGAAGTTGCGGCGGGTCCCAGACATGACGGACCGATCCTATCGCAACTCGGCGCGAAAAGGAGAACGGCGAGGCCACCCGGCCTCGCCGTTCGCCACGTGGATCAGAGTCGACCCTGGATCTGTGACTTGATGGTCCCCTTTGGAACGGGGCTACGCACACCATGATACAACGCAGCCCGTCCGAAGGGGACGCGGGGCGTCAGAGGATCTTTTCGCCGATGGACTTGGCCTGCACGAACCAGAAAAGGTAATCGGGGCCGCCGGCCTTGGAATCGGTGCCGGACATGTTGAAGCCGCCGAAGGGATGGGCGCCGACCATGGCGCCGGTGCACTTGCGGTTGATGTAGAGGTTGCCGGCGTGGAAGCGGTCTTTGGCTTTTTCGATCTTCTCGCGGTTCAGAGTGTAGACCGCGCCGGTGAGGCCGTATTCGCTGTCGTTGGCGAGTTCGATGGCGTGATCGAAATCGCGCGCGGCCGTGACGGCGAGCACGGGGCCGAAGATCTCTTCCTGGAAGATGCGCGCCTTGCGGTCCACGCCTTCAAAGATTGTGGGTGCGAGGAAGTAGCCCTCGCCGGGGAGCCGCTCGCCGCCGCAGACGAGGCGTCCTTCCCGTTTCCCGATTTCGATATAGCCGAGGATCGAATTCATGGACCGCTCGTTGATGACGGGGCCCATGTAGTTGGCGGGATCATCGGCGGGGCCGACGCGGATCTGCTTCACGCGCGACACCAGGCGGTCGAGGAAGTCCGCGTAGAGTTTCTCGCTGACGATGGCGCGGGAGCAGGCCGAGCACTTCTGGCCCTGATAGCCGTAAGCGCTGACCAGCACGCCCTGCACGGCCGAGTCCAGATCGGCCTCTTCATCGACGATGATGGCGTCCTTGCCGCCCATTTCGGCGATGACGCGCTTGATCCAGATCTGGCCGGGCACGGCTTTCGCGGCGAGCTCGTTGATGCGGAGCCCGACCTCGCGCGAGCCGGTGAAGGAGATGAAGCGGGTGCGCGGGTGCTGGACCAGGATGTCGCCCACTTCGGCGCCGCTGCCGACCAGGAGCGTGAAGGCGTCGAGGGGGAAGCCGGCTTCTTCAAGCACTGCCGCGAATTTGGCGGCGATGGTGGGCGTGTCGGAGCTCGGCTTGACGACCACGGTGTTGCCGCTTACGAGGGCGGCGGTGGTCATGCCGGTGAGGATGGCCAGCGGGAAGTTCCATGGCGGAATGATCACGCCGGCGCCGAGAGGGATGTAGCGCAGTTCGTCGCGCTCGCCGGGCAATTGCACGAGAGGCTCGGGATTGGCCATGCGCTCGGCGAGCAGGGCGTAATATTCGCAGAAGTCGATGGCCTCGCTGACGTCGGCTTCGGCCTCGGGCCAGGTCTTGCCGGCTTCGTAGACGAGCCAGGCATCGAATTCCATCTTGCGCTGGCGGAGGATGGCGGCCGCGCGCCGCAGCAAGGCGGCGCGCTCGCTCACCGGAAAAGCGGCCCACTGCGGGAAGAAGCGGTCGGCCGCTTCAATGGCCTGGCGCGCCAGCTCGGGCGTGGCCTTGTGATGGAGGCCGACGATTTCCGAGGGTCTGGAGGGATTGAGCGAAGCGAGCAGGGCGCCGGTGCGATGACGGGCCTGGCCGATCCGGATATCGTACTCTTTTCCGAATTCGGCCCGGACAGCAGACAGGGCTGCCCGCATCTTACCGGCGTTCTCGGACAGGGAGAAGTCGGTGTAGGGCTCGTTGCGGAATTCGCACAGGCGCATCAGGGCTAGCCCTCCACGAGCTTCTTGCCGCGTTCGAAGAGTTCGGCGGCTTCGTCGGCGAGCTGCTTGCCCTTCTCGTACACTTCGCGGCCCTTGTCCATGAGTTCCTCGCCTGCCCGCTCGGCGGCGATGATGCCGCGGCGGCCGGCGTGGCGGATCTTGCGGCGGGTGACATGGCCTGGCGCCGGGGCGAAAAGAAGCGCGAGGGTCGCCCCTACAGCGGCGCCGGCCAAAAACCACAGTGCATTGCTCGTGTATTCTTCGGTGTCGAATGCCATTTTCGAAGAGCCTCCTGACGTTTATTCTAGCGCCCGGGGCTGAATTTTCGCCGATTGACCCTAGAATAAAGGCGGAGGCGCCATGAGCAGCCAAACAGAATCCGGGAGCGAGCGCCGTTTCGTCCCGCTCTCGCTCGACGGGCTCGAACTCGAGCTTTCCGAATTGGAACTGGCGTCCGTGCGGCCACTGCTGGAGGCCGGCGGCATCGAGGTGATCGTGCAGGGGGCCACGCCGCTGCCCAACCTGCCGTATGAGCTGCTGGTGCCGGAAGACCAGGTGGAGCAGGCCCAGACCATCCTGCGCGAGGCGATCCAGGCGGGGCCGGGGGGCGCGGCGGAAGCCGAGGAGGGGACGGACGAACCAGCCTCCTAGGCCCGCCTACCACCAGTCTTCGAAAAGCCGCCAGGAGGCCGGAGGCAGGGCCGCCGCTGAGAGATAGCGGCCGTCGGAGCGGACCGTGACCGGGCCGTCGAGATCGGTGCGGAGGACGAGTGTGCGTTTTTCGCGCAATCGCTCCAGCATTTCCGGGTGCGGCAGACCGAAGGAGTTGTCCGGGCCGGCGCTCAAAAGGGCTACCGCCGGGCGTGTGGAATCGAGCAGCCACGGCGTGGCGCTGCGCCTGGAGCCGTGGTGCGGCGCCTTGAGCACCTGCGCCGGGTGGAGCCACCCGGCGAGCGAGAGTTCCGCTTCCTGTTTTGCTTCGATGTCGCCCGTGAGCAGAAATGTGTGGCGGCCGTAGCGCAGCTCGAGGACGAGCGAGTCTTCGTTTTGCGGGCGTCCGCTCCATGGCTGGCCGGCGGGAGGCGCAAGGACGCGGCACTGCACCGGACCGAGGCTGCACGAGTCTCCCTGTTTGAGGACCCGGACGCGGACGCCTGCCGAATCCGCGGCCGCCTGAATCCTGCGCCACAGCGGCGTATCGGGGGCGAACGAGATCCAAAGTTCGCGCGGGTGGAAGTTGCGGATTATGGAGGGAGCGCCTGATGCATGGTCTTCGTGCAGATGGGAAAGCACCAGAAGATCCAGCCGGCGGATGCCGCGGCTCCAGAGGTACGGCGCCACCACTTCCTCCCCTACGTCGAACGGTTCGGCGCGCCTGCGCCCGTGCTGCGGGAGGCCGCCGGTGTCGACCAGGGCGAAACGGGCGCCGGGCAGAGCCATCAGGAGGCTTTCGCCCTGCCCGACGTCGAGGGCGGTCAATTCGAGTTCGCCCGGGGAGGCATGGGGCGGGAAAGGGTGGATGGCGACGAGCGCCAGCAGGGCCAGGTAGACGCCTGCCGCAGCCCAGCGCCACGCGCGATTCCGCGCCGAAGCCCAGGCAAACAGGGCGAGCGCCACTGCGGTGGCCAGCCACAGGGGCGGAGCGGGAATCGTCCAGCCGGGTTCGAACTGCGCGTGCCATGCGGCAAGGCGCCGGGACAGATCGAGACAGGCGCCGGCCAGCTCGCCGAGCCACGCCCACTCCGTGATGGCTGCCGCAAAGCCGAGAGGGATCGCCAGCGAGACGAACGGCACGGCGGCGACGTTTGCGCTGAACCCGGTGATCGACAGCCGGTGGAAGAGCAGCGCCATGGGCAGGGCGAGGCTCAACTGCACCGCTGCGGAAGCCAGGAACAGATTGCGGGCCCAATGCCAGGCGCCGGTGAGGGCATCCAGGAGATGGCGGGCCGTGCGCACGGGCAGCCGGAGGAGCTCATGCAGCGTCTCGGCAGCCAGACTGCGCTCAAGCCTGCCCGCCGCTGATGGCGCATCCAGGGTTTCCCCGGCCTCCTGCGGCGGGAAGAAGGCGCCCAGAGCGGCGACGGCGAGAAACGACATCAGGAAGCTGCCGTCGAACAACTGATCGGGATCCAGCGCCAGAAAGAGGATGGCCACCGCGCCCACGGTGTTCAGCAGCGCCAGCCGCCGGTAAAACGCCGCGCCGGCGGCGAACAGCGTGAACCCTGCCGCCGCGCGCAGCACGGGGGGATCTGCACCGGCCATGAGCGCATAGAGCCAGGCGAGCGCGGAAGAGGCCAGCGGAACGGTTCGCCAGCCGAGCCCGGAGAAGCGGCGCCAGAGCAGGAACAGCCCGCAGACCAGCGTGATGTGGCTGCCCGAGATGACGAGCGCGTGATAGGTGCCGGTGCGGCGGAAGTCCTCGACCCACGCCTTGCGGATGCCGCTCTTGTCGCCGAGCAGGAGCCCGCGCATCAGCGCCGCGCGCGCCTCGTTGCGGCGGTAGACTTCTTCGATCCGCTGGAGCGCCGCGGCGCGCAGCTGCTCGATGGGGCGGCGCCAGGGCGAGCCGCAGGGGCCGGGGAGCCGTTCGAGCCTGGCCCCGCGCACGGGCGCGGCGGACCAGAAGATTCCGCGCCGGGCGGAGTAAGCGGCGGCGTCGAAGCCGCCGGGATTGCGGAAGCCGCGCACGGGCCACAGGCGGAGCTGGGCGGCAATGCGCTGCCCGTAGAGGAGCGGCTCGGGAAACGCGCCGTCTTTGGCAGGCGGCCAGGAGACCCGGACGCGCGCGCCGGGCTGGACCTCCAGGGTGAATTGCATCCGGCCGCCGCGGATGACGGAAGACTCCGCCACGCAGCCTGCGATGCGGCGCGGCGTGAGGTTGAACGGAGGAGGCGCGGGCGGAGGGTGGAGAGCCGCGGCAAGTGCGCCGGCGGCGGCCACGGCGGTCCAGGCCGTGAGGCGGGCCGTGACCGGATGGCGGACGAGGAGGCGTCCCGCCGCCGCGGCAGCGAAGCATACCGCGGCCTCGGCGGCGGAAAGGCCGGCCAGCCTGGACACGGCCACCCCGCCGGCGAACAGGAGCGCCGGCATCGCCAGAGGACTGCGCAATCAGGAAAGTAGTCGGCGCGCGGGCGGCAAGTTCTCATGCGGCGCGCGCGTTCAGGATTCGTCGTCCTGGTCCTGGCGGGCGTCTTTCCTGTGTTTGGGTTTGCGCAATTTCGCTGACGGTATCACACGGGCGGGCGGCACCGGCCCGACGGCGAGGCGCGCCTGCCGCCGGGCCTTGCGCGCGGCTTCGCGCTCCTTCCTGCCGGACTTGCTTCGTCTGCTCATCACCGTGGACTCCGAAGGCTTGCTTGACGCCTGTTTCCGCGGCTCCCTACAATGAAGATGACAAAGGAGGCCCTGTGCGGTCGATTGGCTTACCCGAACTGCTGATTATTCTGGGCGTCGCCGTCCTGCTGTTTGGCGGGAAGAAGATCCCGGAACTGGCCAAAGGCCTCGGAGAAGGAATCAAAAACTTCAAGAACGCTTTGAAGGAAGAGCAGACGCCCGCCAAGCCGGAAGAGAAGAAGCAGGCTTGAGCCTCCGCTTTCCGTCTGCCTGAGACGCCGCCGGCAAGCAAGGCGGCGATTCCGGAACCTCCACAGAAACTGCCCCGCCTGGCCCGGTTCGCCGCGCGGGGCTTCATATTTTGCGGCGAAGAGCCCGGACAAAGAGACGGCCCCGCCGCTCCGGGTGGAGATGCGGGGCCGCGCGAAACAGGCCTGTCCCGAGTTACTTCTTCGGCTTGGGCGGAACGATCGCGTCCTTGATCGACTTTGAGAGGGTGAGCTTCACGGACTTGCGGGCCGGGATCTTGATCGGCTCGCCGGTGGCCGGGTTGCGGCCCATGCGCGCCTTGCGCTCCACCTTCTTCAGGCGCCCGATGCCCGGCAGGACGAACACGCCCACCTTCTTGGTCTGCGCAATGGCGAGGTCCACCAGCTTTTCCATGGCGGCCTTCGCCTGTTTCTTGGTGATTCCGGTTGCGGTGGCGATCTCGTTCACCACCTGGGTCTGGGTCATCTTCTTCACTTCGGCCATATTTGTCTGCGTCTCTCCCTTCGCCGGCGCGGCCGCTCGGCCGGGCCGGTTTGAATAAAACAAAACCAACCGAAAATGTTGGATGGTTCCGTTTGCAGATCAATCATAAGGTATCTGGCGGGCCAGTGTAAAGAGGAAAACGCGCGGGAAGGGCCATTTTTCAGGGTTTTTTTGCATCAGCGGCGGCGGGAAGGCCGTCTGGAGGGGCTTTCGGGCCTGCAAAAGCGCCGTGCAGCCCGCCGCGCGCCTCCGGCATGATGGAAGCAGGCATTCCGTGAAAGCCCTGCTGGCAGCCCTGCTGACCATGGCCGCGCCCGCCGCGGCCCAGTGGCTCGTCGACCCCGGTTCGGACGCGGGGCGCCAGTTGGCCGCCGCGTTCGACTCGCAGTGGCGCCGCAAGCCGGACAGGACCATCCCGTGCCGGGTCGACAGGTTCCAGCCGTTTCTGGATTATGGCCTCCGCGTCTGGTCCGGATACGGGCTGGCGGTTCCCGCCTCCGCATTGTTGCAGGGAGACGCCCCGCGCGAGATCATCACCGTGGTCCGTGTCACGCCGCTGGCGCCGGGGAGCGGTCCGGCGTATCTGTACCAGCGGCTGAGAGTGCCGGATCCGCCCGAGGGTGCCGATGTCCGGAAGGTCGAGATGAACCTGGGCGGGGGCTGGCTCCTGGGCCGCGGCACATACCGCGTGGAGATGATGGCGGTGACGACGGGGGGTGGCGAGTGTCGGCGCGAGTGGACAGTCAAGGTACGCGAGGACAGCGCCACGCTGGCAGCGGGCAAGGTGAGCTCGCTGGACAGCGGGTTCTGGCAGGGGTTCTCCGGGGAAGGGCAGGGCCATGTGGCGATCTTTCTCCACGCCTCGCCCGTTCGCCCGCGGCGCTATGTGACGCGCCTGTCGCCATGGGACCGTCAGGTGCTGCTGAGCACTCTGAGCACGGTGCTGCGGGACGGCGGCTTCCGTTCCGCGTCGCTCACCGTTTTCGATCTTGCCAAGCGCGAGGTGGTGTTCGAATCGCGGCAGCTCAGCCGGCAGGACGTGGGAAGGCTGGCGCGGCAACTGGCGCGGATCGACTTCGGCACGATCCCGCTGCGGACGCTGCAGGAGGGGCCGCTCGCCGGGGATTTTCTCCAGGACCTGGTGAGGCGCAGCGTGCGCGGCGAGCCGCGGCCCGATGCGCTGATTTTCATCGGGGCGCGCTGGCGGGGCGGGGAGAAGCTGCGCTCGCTCGACCCGGCTCTCAGGGAAGACGCGCCGCCGGCCTTCCATCTCGCCTTCTCGCTGCCGAATCTGCCGGAGGACGCGGATGCGGTGACGAGTCTCGTGAAGGGGCTCGGCGGCAAGGTTTTCTCGATCTACCTGCCGAAGAACCTGGCGCCTGCTCTGCGGCAGATCCGGGAAGCGCGGCGCTGAGAGCCGCCTTTTCGGGCTTGAGAATCTGAAATCCCAGTTGCAGGAACTGCGGGGTTGACCGGAATCCCGAATTGCAGTCTAATGACGGGGAGGAGGTTGTCTCGTCGCTTATGCGAAGACACATCACGATCACTCTACTTGCCGTCTTGACCCTGTTGGCCTTGACCGCAACGCCTGCTCTGTCGCAGGTTCTTTACGGCTCCATTGTCGGCCTTGTGGAAGACCCCACCGGTGCGGTGGTCCCCAAGGCCAAGATCACCATCACCAACCCCGCTACCGGCCTGACTCGTGAAGTTGAGGCCGATGAGGCGGGCCGTTATACAGCTCCCAACCTGCCCGCTGGCCAGTACGAGCTGCGTTTCTCCGCTCCCGGATTCCGGACATTGAGCCGGACGGGGGTCGAGGTGACCATCAACACGGTCACCCGCGTGGACGCGCGGCTGGAAGTCGGCCAGATGACCGAGCAGGTCACGGTATCCGCTTCGGCGGTGGTGTTGCAGACGGACAAGAGCGACGTCCGCGCGGAGATCGCCTCGCAAACCGTCACCAGCATGCCCCTGCCCGGCTACCGGAACTATCAGACGCTGATCAACCTGGTGCCCGGCGCTACGCCGGCGGCGTTCCAGAACGCGGTCGTCGATACGCCTGGACGCGCGCTGACAACCAACATCAACGGCACGCCGCGCAACAACAACAACACGCTCACTGACGGCGCGGTGAACATCAATATCTGGCTGCCCCACCATGTGGCTTATGTCCAGCCGGTGGAGTCGATCGAGACGGTGAATATCAGCACCAACTCGTTCGACGCCGAGCAGGGCATGGCGGGCGGCGCCGCCATCACCGTGACAACGAAGTCCGGCACGAATGAACTGCACGGCGTGGCGTTCTGGTTCCACAACAACAACCGGCTGAACACGGCGCCCTACTTCCGTTCGGCCACGTTCAAGATGCCGAAGACGACGCAGAACATCGCCGGCGGCACTCTGGGCGGACCGATTAAGAAGGACAAGCTGTTCTACTTCTTCTCGTATGAGAGGACGCAGGAAGGCACGGGCTACTCGGGCAACTACTCGGTGGCGCCGCAGGACTTCCGCGAAGGGGATTTCAGCCGCTGGAGCAGCTACTCGATCGTCTATGACCCGGCGACGGTGCCTGCCAACGAGGCGGTCAACCGGCAGCCGTTCCCCGGCAACGTTGTTCCGAAGACGAGGTGGAACTCGATCTTCCCGAACATCTACTCCAAGATGCCGTTGCCGAACCAGGTTTCGCCCACGGATCCGAACAATCTTCAGGGCAACTACTTCGCCGCCGGCATCCTGACGCTGAAGCGCAGCCAGTACGATTTCAAGTCTAACTGGGCGGCGACGTCGAAGCTGATGGTCTGGGGCAAATACAGCCGCATGGATGCGCCGGTAAGCGGCGCTTACTCGTTTAGGGACTTGGGCGGCCCGGCGCTGGGCACGGAAGGCTTCGGCGACACGACGACGCAGTTGGTAACGGCCGGACACAACTACACGTTCTCGCCCACGTTCATCATGGACGGCGTGTTCGGCTACACGCGGATGGACCAGGAGGTCGGCATTCCGGGACAGGGCCGCAACGTCGGTCTGGATGACTGGAAGATCCCCGGCACCAACGGTGGGCGCCAGTATGCGAACGACCCGCGTTACGGCGGGCTTCCGTATGTCGGCGGCTTCGGCTTCACCTATGTCGGCGTCGGCGCCACCTGGGCTCCGCTGTTCCGCAAAGAGCGCAGCTACACCTACCAGACCAACTTCAGCAAGATCCAGGGTGCTCATGAGCTTCGCTGGGGCTTCGAGCCGCGGCGGCTGGAGCTGAACCACTGGCAGCCGGAGACGGCCAACCCGCGCGGAGCGATCAACTTCTCCGGCGGTGTGACGATTCTGCCTGGCCAGGCCGCGCGCGAGCCGAACGCTTATGCGGCGGCGCTGCTGGGGCTGGTGAGCAGCTACTCCAAGTCGATCCAGTATCTGGAGATGAAGACCCGTGAGTGGCAGCTCGCCTGGTACTTCCGCGACCGCTGGCAGGTGAACCGCCGGCTGACGCTGAATCTCGGCCTACGCTACGAGTACTACCCGCTGATCAACCGCGGCGACCGCGGCATCGAGCGGTGGGATCCCTACACCAACATCGTCTACCTTGGCGGCCTCGGCAACGTGCCTCGCAACGCAGGCATCGATGTCAGCAAGAAGCTGTTTGCACCGCGCATCGGCTTCGCCTACCGCGTCGGCGACAAGAACGTGATCCGCGCCGGCTACGGCATCACCTACGACCCGATTCCCTTTGGACGCCCGCTGCGCGGACTCTATCCGGCCACGCTGTCGGCATCCTGGGTGCCTACCGTGTCCACCTACGGCTGGTACAACACCGTGGACCAGGGCATACCCGATGTCCCCACGCCCGACATCAGCAAGGGCACTCTGACGCTGCCGCTCAGCTTCGACATGGGGCCGCGCAGCGCCTGGGGCGGCATGCTCCACCGCGGCTACATCCAGAGCTGGAACTTTACGATCGAGCGGCAACTGCCGTGGAACATGGTCGGCAGCGCCGGCTATGTGGCCACCCGCACCATCAAGCAGCTTATGGACCGGAACATCAATACCGTCGGTCCGGGCCTTGGCACGACAACCGCCAATCTGCCGCTGGCCAAGCTTTACGGCAAGACCATCGGCGCCAACATGTGGGACGGCTGGGGCTACGGCGCGTATGATTCACTTCAGGTCAACCTGAAGAAGTCTTACAGCGACGGGCTCTTCATGACCGTCTCCTACACCTTCGGCAAGGCCCTGAACATGGCCGACGACACCGGCTGGACCGGCCCGAAGGCCTTCAACTGGGAGGGCATGCTGGCCCGCAACTATTCGCCGGCGAGCTATGACCGCCGCCATATGTTCACCATGGGCTGGGTTTACGAGATGCCCTTCGGCAAGGGCCGCAAGTACGCCCTTGAGAACAAGGTGGCGGACTTCATCGCCGGTGGGTGGCGCCTGACCGGCATCTTCAGCGCCTACAGCGGCACCCCGTTCACGGTCACCGGCAGCGGACAGTCCTTGCAGTGCATCGGCTGCACGCAGACGGCGCACCAGATCGGCCCGGTGAAGAAGCTCGGCGGCAAGGGCCCGCAGCAGCCCTACTACGACCCGTCCAGCTTCCGCGATCCGCTGTTCTACTTCGACTCGAAGAACCCGCAGTACATTCCCGGCTCGATGGGCATCAACGCGCTGTACGGTCCCGGGTTCTGGCGGCTGGATCCCGGCCTGTTCAAGAACTTCCGCATCACGGAAAAGCTGAACATGGAATTCCGGGCCGAGTCGTACAACGTGGCTCACAATGCCCGTTGGGGCAACCCGTCGGGCAACTCTTCGGCCATGCAGTTGCGGCCGGACGGCACGCTGGATACGTCCAAGGCCAACCCGCTCCAGAACTTCATGTGCATCACCAGCGCGGACTCCTCACGGCAGTTCCGCTTTGGCCTGCGCCTGTCGTTCTGAGACGCGGCTGACAGCCTGAAAACGGAGGGCGCGCCCCGGCGGGCGCGCCCTTTGTGTTTTTGCCGTTGAAGGCCGTCGCGGTCCGGCAGCCGCGCAGGCTACATGTTCTCGATGATGGCCTGGCCGAATTCGCTCGTCTTGAGCTTGGTGGCGCCTTCCATCATCCGGTGCAGGTCGTAAGTGACACGCTTCTGGCGGATGGCTTCGGTAATGCCTTTCTCGATGAGCTGCGCCGCCTCTTTCCAGCCGATGAACTCGAACATCATGACGCCGGAAAGGATGACGCTGGAGGGGTTGACCACGTCCTGGCCGGCGTATTTCGGCGCGGTGCCGTGCGTGGCCTCGAACACGCCGTATTCGTCGCCGATGTTGGCGCCGGGCGCCATTCCGAGCCCTCCCACCTGCGCCGCCGCCGCGTCGGACAGATAGTCGCCGTTGAGGTTCGGCGTGGCAAGGACGTCGTACTCGTCGGGACGGAGCAGGAGCTGCTGGAACATGGAGTCGGCGATGCGGTCTTTGATGATGACCTTCCCGTCTGGCGGGTTCGAGCCGGCTTCCGCCTCGGTGACGACGCGGCCGGCGAATTCCTCTTTCGCCACTTCGTAACCCCAGTCGCGGAAGGCGCCCTCGGTGAACTTCATGATGTTGCCCTTGTGGACGAGGGTGACGCTCTTGCGGCCGCTTTCGAGCGCGTACTGAATGGCCCGGCGGACGAGGCGCTTTGAACCCGTCAAGCTGATGGGCTTGACGCCGATGCCGGAGTCGGGGCGGATTTTCGCGCCCATTTCTTTCGCCAGGAACTCGATGACTTTGGCGGCCTCGGGGGTTCCCTGCTTCCACTCGATGCCGGCGTAGACGTCCTCGGTGTTCTCGCGGAAGATGACGATGTCGAGCAGCTCGGGGCGCTTCATCGGCGACGGCACGCCGGGATAATACTTCACCGGACGCATGCAGACATAGAGGTTCAGCAACTGGCGCAGGCTGACGTTCAGGCTGCGGATGCCGCCGCCCACGGGCGTTGTGAGCGGCCCCTTGATGGCCACGCGGAATTTCTGGATCGCTTTCAGGGTGTCGTCAGGCAGCCAGGTGTTGAACCTGTTGAATGCCTTTTCGCCGGCGAACACTTCATACCAGACGATCCTCCGCTTGCCGCCATACGCTTTTTCGACGGCGGCGTCGAATACCGCCTTGGACGCACGCCAGATGTCCGGCCCGGTTCCGTCTCCTTCGATGAAGGGAAGAATGGGATTGTCGGGGACAACAAACCGGCCGTTCTGAAATTCGATCCGCTGCCCGTCGGCGGGTACCGGAATTCCGTTGTAGGATTCCATGATCTGCACCTCTCGATAATCTCGCCGGACGTTCCGGATCCAGGGCCCAGGTCATGCGCCCGGCTTCCTCCACTATATCGCCTCAGAGAATCAGACCAAATCATCCCGATAGGCCTTGAATCCGTTCTCCGGGGGTGATACACGGGACTTGGGAGGATTGATTCCCGGCCGAGGGTTGGTTTTGCCGCCGGCCGCAGCGCCGGCGGCGTGTGTCGGCTGCCCGGGTGGTCCGGCGCCGCATGGGGGGCGCCGGGCCGGCCGGCAAAGTTCTTTCTGACTGGAGCTGCACTGATGGAAAACCAGAATACTCTCACGATCACGGACAATCGCACTGGGAAGACTTACACGATCCCCTTCACTGACGGCTGCATCCGCACCATGGATCTCCGTCAGATCAAGAAGGACGAACAGGACTTCGGGGTCATGGGTTACGACCCGGCGTTCATGAACACGGCCTCCTGCCGGAGCGCCATTACGTTCATCGACGGCGACAAAGGCATTCTGCGCTACCGCGGATACCCGATTGAAGAACTCGCCGAGCGCTGCACCTTTCTCGAAGTAGCCTGGCTGTTGATCAACGGCGAGCTGCCAACGCCAGAAGAATTGCGGTCCTGGGAGGCGTCGATCAAGCAGCACACGATGCTGCATGAGACGACCAAGACGTTCCTGGAAGGCTTCCGGTATGACGCCCACCCGATGGCCATGCTGATCAGCACGGTGGCGGCGCTGTCCACCGTGTACAAAGATGCCCGCGACATCTTCAACAAGGATGTGCGCCGTCTCCAGATGATGCGGCTGATTGCGAAGGTTCCGACGATCGCCGCCTACTGCTACCGCCACAGCCTCGGCTATCCGTACGTCTATCCGGACAATGACCTCAGCTACACCGAGAATTTCATGAACATGCTGTGGAAGATGGTGGAGCCGAAGTACCACGCCAACCCGGTGTTGGCCCGGGCGCTCGACATTCTGTTCATCCTGCATGCAGACCACGAGCAGAACTGCAGCGCCAACGTGATGCGCAGTGTCGGCAGCTCGCATGCCGATCCCTATGTGTCGCTGGCCGCGGCGGCCGCCGCCTTGTCCGGTCCGCTGCATGGAGGCGCCAACGAGGAAGTGCTCAAGATGCTGGACGAGATCGGCTCGAAGGACAAGGTGCCGGCATACATCGAGCGGGTGAAGAAGGGCGAAGTGAAGCTGATGGGCTTCGGCCACCGGATCTACAAGAACTACGATCCGCGCGCGCGCATCATCAAGTGGACCGCGGACCGCGTGTTCGAAGTCACCGGGCGCAATCCGAAGCTCGACATCGCTCTCGAACTCGAGAGGATTGCGCTCGAGGACGAGTACTTCGTCAAGCGGAAGCTCTATCCCAACGTGGACTTTTACTCCGGCATCATTTATCAGGCCATGGGCTTCAAGCCGGAGATGTTCACGGTGCTGTTCGCCATTCCGCGCACCGTCGGCTGGCTGGCGCAATGGGAGGAGATGCTGCTCGATCCCGAGCAGAAGATCGCCCGCCCGCGCCAGATCTACGTCGGGCACGACGTGCGCCACGTTCCGGAGAAAACCGCGAGCGCGATGCTGGCAGCGGTGTAACGCGCTGCCTGGAGTCCGGCTGCCGGCGGTTGCCGGACGAGCGTGATGTCAGCGCCAGCGGCGCCGCCGGTTTCATCTCTGGCCTGGCTGCCGGCGGGGAGGCATGGCTGTCCGGTCGAAGCGGGCGCCATACTCATGCAGAGGCGCCGGCCGCGAGTTCCTTACAGCCGGATCGGGGAGCGGATGTGAGCAGCGGGTGGGGCTTCGAACTGACGGGTTTGGTGGACCTGGTGGGATTCGAACCCACGACCTCTTCCATGCCAT
>JBMOMB010000003.1:0-111204 GCA_049325215.1 Acidobacteriota bacterium | reverse complement strand
GCGGCGCCGTGAAGGAGCCGCGAGTGAAGCGGGCCGGAGGCCCGCGGGAACGAGCGGCCGCGGCGTGGATGTGCGCCGCGGGCCGCTCCTTGCGGGCGCCACGAGCCCTCGAGCGGCGGTTGTATTGCCTGGCGGCGCCGTGAAGGAGCCGCGAGTGAAGCGGGCCGGAGGCCCGCGGGCCGCTCCTTGCGGGCGCTTCGCGCCCTCCTGTCGCGGCTCTTTCTGACTTCCCCGTTCAGCGCGGTTCTGTAGGAGTGCAGGCGTGGCCGGGGTCAGACGGCCACCGGAGCGGGGGCTCGCTTCATCAATGCGCCCGCGATCTCATCGAGCGGCAGCACCTGCGCGGCGGCGCCGAGGCGGACCGCCTCACGGGGCATGCCGTAAACCACGCTGGTTTCCTCATCCTGCGCGAGAGTGGACGCGCCGGCGCTGCGCATCTCGAGCAGTCCGGCGGCGCCGTCGGCGCCCATGCCGGTGAGCAGCACGCCGGTCGAGTGCGCGCCGGCTTCGCGGGCCACGCTCCGGAACAGCACGTCGACCGAGGGCCGCTGATAGCAGACCTTGGGCCCGTCGTGCAGGCGCGTGCGCCAGCCGCCACCGGGGATGCGTTCGACTTCCAGGTGGCGGTTGCCCGGCGCGACCACGGCCATGCCGTTCGAAAGCGTCTCTCCGCCCTCGGCCTCCCTGACTTCGAAGGGGCAGACTTTGTTCAGCCGCTGGGCGAAAGTGGCGGAGAAGCCCGGCGGGATGTGCTGGGCGATGACAATGGGAGGCATCGCCGGGGGCAGGGCGGTGAGCACGCGCTCGATGGCCACGGTGCCGCCGGTGGAAGCGCCGATGGCGATCAGGTGTTGCGGGGTGCCGGCGTTCTTCGGTGCCGCGCCCGGGCCTGGCGCCGGAAGCCGCGGCGGCGGCGGCGGCGCGGGCGCGGCGCGCAGTTTGGCAGCCGCCGCCGCCCGCACCCGCTGCGGCAGGTCGTCCCTCAGATCCGCGACCGAATAGGGTCCGCCGGGCTTGGCCAGCACGTCCACCGCGCCGCGTGTCACGGCCTCCAGCGCGGCGCGGGTCGAGTTCTGGGTGAGAGAGCTGACCACGATCACCGGCAGCGGATAGTGCTTCATCAGCTTTTCGAGGAATGTGAGCCCGTCCATGCGCGGCATTTCCACATCGAGCGTGATCACGTCAGGCCGCAGCGCGACGATTTTGTCCCGCGCCACAAAGGCGTCCGGCGCCGTCCCGGCCACTTCGATATCGGGTTGCTGGTTCAGCACATCCGCCAGCACTCTTCTGACGATGGCCGAATCATCGACCACCAGCACGCGGATCTTTCGCGGATTCGTCATGACTCCTCCTCCCATTTCAGGGTCACCGCCACCTCGCCCCCCTCCAGCGGAAAGCGCAGCCAGCCGCCGCCCCCGGACGGCTCGCCGCCCCAGCCGGCTTCCGGGGTTGCGATCCGCAGCCGTCCGTGCGGCGCCAGCCGGCTCAGCGTGGCGCCGCACAGCATGTTGGCCAGTTCCGAGGCCATCTGCAGCACTTTCTGCGCGCCCACATCCGTCTCGTCCATCCCCAGGAAAGCGGCCGCCAGCCGCCGCGGCGCTTCGCCCGCCAGCGCCACCCGCAGCGCCCCGCGGGCGCTGCCTGCAAACCGCGCCACGGCCTGCACCGTGCCGTCCACCGCGGGCTCGCCTGCCGAGGGCTCATCCGCCGGGAATTCGAAACACATCGTCTCGAGCACTTCCAGCACGGCCTCCTCCAGCGCCCGCTGCACCGCCGCCCGGTCCGGTCTCGCCTCCTGCATGGCTAGAACTCCTTCCGCCCCGCGCCCGCCTGTCGCAGCAGCCCGCCAAGGACCTCGCTCAGCCGCTCCGGAGGGAACGGCTTGCGCACGTAGTCGCTCGCCCCCAGCCGCAACAGCGCCCCTACGCGGTTCTCCGTCGAATCGGTCGATACCACGATCACCGGGATCGAACGCAAGCCGGGGTCGGACTTCAGTTCGCCGATCAACTGCTCGCCGTCCATCACCGGCATGTTGATGTCGGTCAGGATCAGATCCACGGCCGGCGAGGCCGTACAGGCGCGCAGCCTGTCGAGCGCTTCACGGCCGTTGGAGGCTTCCAGAATCTCCGACGTTTCGACTCCGGCCAGTGCAATTGTCCGTTTCACAAAGGCCCGCATGACGGGCGAATCGTCCACGACCATCAGGCGAGTTGGCATCCGGCACCTCCTGCCGCCCACTCGGCCGGCGTTCCGGCCCTCAATTCCCGCACTGCTCCCGAGGGCTCGCTGACCGTGCACCGGCCCGTCGCCACATCCAGCCGCACCGTGCGCGACACCGAGCCCCCGACGTCTTCTGCATGCACCAGCACGCCCGCCCGCCACAGAATTTTCCGCACGGCCGCGTGGTTCCGCCTGCCGATGTTGAACACGCCGCCCGTGTCCACCACGCTGGCCCCTCCCGCCAGCCGCACCTGGAGGCGCCGCTTCTCGGCTCCCTTCTCGTAGGCCTGGCGGAACAGCAGCGGCGTGCCCGTGTCCGCGTACCGGTAGGGGTTGGCCCGGCCCTGCGTCTCGCGGTCCACCGCGCTCTCCGGCAGCATGAAGTGAAGCAGCCCGCCCACCTTCGCCTCCGGGTCCCAGATCACCACGGCGATGCAGGAGCCGAGCGCAAACGTCACGAGCTCTGCCGGCTCGTCGGTCACCTTGCAGTCTGCCACTCCCACGACCATCGTCCTCAAGCGCCCCTCCTGCCAGCGGCGCCGGCCCCGGCCGGCTTCCGGTAGACGGCCGGCCTGACGTAGTCCAGCCCGTGACGGATGCCCATCAGCCCTTCGCTGTGCCCGATCAGAAACCATCCGCCCGGCTCGAGCCGTTCCTCGAACCGCCGCACCAACCGCTCCTGGGTGGGCTTGTCGAAGTAGATCATCACGTTGCGGCAGAAAATCACGTGACACCGCGGCAGGAAGCTGAAGTCCTCCATCAGGTTCAGCCGCCGGAACTCCACGCGCGCCCGCCATTCCGGCTTCACCCGCACACTGCCCTCCCAGCGGCCCTCTCCCTTCTGGAAAAACCGCTGCGCCCAGCCCGGCGGCAGCCCCTCCAGCCGCTCCCCCGGATAGATGCCCGCCTGCGCCTTCTCGAGCACGCGCGTCGAGATGTCGGTCGCCAGCAGGTGGAGCGACCCGATCCGCTCCGCGCCCAGCGCCTCGGCCGCCGTGAACAGGATCGTGTAGGGCTCCTCGCCCGTCGAACAGCCAGCGCTCCAGATCCGGACCGTCCCGCGCCGGATGAGCGGCGGCAGCACCGCCTCCCGCAACAGCGCGAAGTGCTGCGGCTCCCGCAGGAAGCTCGTGTGGTTCGTCGTCAAGGCGTTGATCAGCCGCTCAAGCTCCTCGCCCGTGCGGTCGGCCTTCACCGCCTCGACATACTCCGACAGGCTGCCCAGCCCCAGCTCCTGCACGCGCCGCGCCAGCCGCGCGTTGACCAGCGCCTCCTTGCCCGGCCGCAGGTCGAGCCCGAAGCTGCGGTAGGCCAGCTCGCGGATTTCGCGGAATTCCTTCTCCGTCAGCCCCTGCATCGGCATCCCGTCCCCCGCCTGGCCTCCTCAGCGGCGCAACACCGCGCCGGCGTCGCCTGCCACCGCCGCCAGGTCCAGGATCAGCCCCACCCGCCCGTCACCCAGAATCGCCCCGCCGGCAAAGCCGCGCACCTCGCGGAAGGCCGGCCCCAGGCTCTTGATCACCACCTCCTGCTTGCCCACAAGCTCGTCCACCAGCAGGCAGAACATCCGGCTGCCGCTTTCTCCGACGATCATCAACCCTTCGCAGGGGTCCTGGCTGCGCGGCGCCACGCCCAGCTTCGCCGCCAGCCGCACCACCGGCAGGAGCCGCCCGCGCACCATCGCCATCTCGCCCTTGCCTTCCACGGTGAAGACCTGTTCGGGCGAAGCCCTGAACATCTCGCGCACGGCGAAGACCGGCACGATGAACCGCTCGCCCCCGACCGACACGATCAGCCCGTCGATGATGGCCAGCGTGAGGGGCGCCTTCAGCAGGAACGTCGTGCCCGCTCCGTCCGAGGAGACGATCTCGATCCGGCCGCGCAGCCTGTTGATGTGCTTGCGCACCACGTCCATGCCCACGCCGCGGCCGCTGACGTCGGTCACCTGCTCGGCGGTCGAAAAGCCCGGCTCGAAGATCAGGTGGAACACCTCCGTGTCGCTCAGCCTGGCGTCGGCCGAGACCAGGCCCCGTTCCACCGCCTTGCGGAAGATCCTTTCGCGGTCGAGGCCTCTGCCGTCGTCGCTGATCTCGATGACGATCATGCCCGCCTGGTGCGACGCCGCCAGCCGGATGCGGCCCGCCGCCGGCTTGCCTCTGGCCTCGCGCTCGGCCGGCGTCTCCAGCCCGTGGTCCATGCTGTTGCGCAGCATATGCACCAGCGGGTCGTGCAGCTCCTCGACGATCGTGCGGTCCAGTTCGACGTCCTCGCCGTGCAGCTCCAGCTCGGCCAGCTTGCCCGACTTGCGCGCCAGATCGCGCACCAGCCGCGTCATGCGCCGGAACAGGCGCCCCACCGGCACCATGCGCATCGCCATCGCCGTCTTCTGCACTTCGCCCGTCACGCGCGCCAGGTGCGCGATGTCGCGCTGCAGCTTCGGCGATTTCACCTGGGCGAAATCCGGATTGTGCCTGAGCACCGTCTGCGCGATCACCAGCTCGCCCACCATATCCACCAAGTATTCGAGCTTGGCCGTGTCCACTTTCACGAGCGACGCGTCGCCGTCCGCGCGGCTCCGGCCTGCCGCCGGGCTCTCGGCCGCGCCTGCGGCCGCCTCGCGCTGCGGCGCCGGCCCGTCCGGCTGTAGCTCGCCGCCGGATTGCTCCGGCCCGCCGGAGGCCGCCGCTTCAATGCGTGCGCTCAGCGCGTCCGGCTCGGGAGGCGGCGCCGCCGGGCGGCCCGCCGCGGCCGCCTCGATCGCATCGAGCCACGACCGCAGATAATCGCCCGCCGCCAGCACCACGTCCACCGCCGCCGGCCTCATGACCAGCTTGCCGTTGCGCGCCAGATCGAGCAGAGTCTCGGTCTCGTGCGCCACCCGCTGCATGACCGGGTAGTCGAGGAAGCCGGCCAGCCCCTTGATCGTGTGAAAGCTGCGGAAAGCCGAGTGAAGCGTCTCCTGCGTGTGCACGCCCTGCTCGATCTCAAGCAGGCAGGACTCGATCCTGGCCAGGTGCTCGCGCGCCTCCATCAGGAAGTCCTGCACCAGTTCCGGATCCTGCGCCAGCGGATTTGCCGCCGCCGGTTCCATGCTCTCGGCCAGCGCCCGCAGCCCCTCGGCTGCGTCCGGCCGCTCCGGTCCGGCCGCCGGAGCGCCCTCGATCCTCTCCCTGTCCTGCGCCATGGCTGTGGGTCACCCCCGGGATGCGCTTCTGCCCTTCAGGAGCCGCCGCGGCGTTCAGAAATCGCGGAACCCGTCTTCGAGCGGGATCTCCATGCGCGCCGCCGTCTTGACGCCCACCGCGCCCGGCGCCCGCGCCGCAGGCGCGGAGCCCGGAACCGTGCGTGCCGGCGGCGCGGCCTCGTGTTCGTCCCCGTCCGCGCCCACCAGCTCGCGCAGCCGGCCGACCGCCGCTTGCAGGTGCTGCGCCTGCGCCGACATCTCCTCGCCCGCCGAAGCGCTCTCCTCGGCGCTGGCCGCGGTGGACTGCGTCACCTGCTGCATCTGCGCCACCGCGCGCGCGATCTGCTCGATGCCCCGGGCCTGCTCCTGGCTGCCCATGTGCACCTCGCTCGCCAGCACGCGGATCCGCGATGCGTTGTCGAAGACCCGGCTGATGCAGGCCGCCACTTCGTCCAGCCGCAGCTTGCCCTCGTTGGACCGTACGATCGACTCTTCGATCAGGTCGGAGGTGTCCTTGGCCGCCTGGGCGCAGCGCTGCGACAGGTTGCGAACTTCGTCCGCCACCACGGCGAAGCCCATGCCCGCCTCGCCCGCGCGCGCCGCCTCCACCGCCGCGTTCAGCGCCAGAATGTTGGTCTGGAAGGCGATCTCGTCGATGACACGGATGATGCGGCTGATCTTCTCGCTCGATGCGTTGATCTCCTTCATCGACCCGATCATCTGGCCGAGCTTCTCATTGGTCTCCTTGAGCAGTTGATCGGCCTTCTCCGTCTCGCCCGCCGCCATTGAAGCGTTCTCGGCGTTCTTCTGCGTCATCGAGTTCAGCTCTTCGGTCGAGGCCGAGGTCTGCTCGAGCGACGCCGCCTGTTGGCTCGATCCCTGCGCCAGCGCCTGCGACGAACTCGACACCTGCTGCGCCGCGCTGGCCACCTGCCGCGCGCCGTCGGCGATCTCGGCCGCGATCCGCTTCAGCGTCCGGTCCGCCCCGCGCATCACCCATGTCGCCGCCCCCGACACCCCCGCCGCCACCAGCACGCCGGCAATCAGCAGCAGCGTGGCCAGCCGCGAGTGCGTGGTGGCGCCCGCAGCCGCCTGGTCGAGCTGCCGGCGCTGCATCGCCGCCATCGCCGCCGAGTCCTTCCGCGTCCGGTCGAGCAACGGCCCGAGCACCGACGCCTGCACCCGCGTGGCCTCGTCGAACCGCTGCCCGTCCACATGGCCGAGGAACAGCGCCGTCTGCTGCGCCCACTCCTCCAGGTTCCGGCGCAGTTCCGCGTTCAGGCGCCTGCCCTCGTTGGCATCCAGCAGCGGCTGGATGGCGTCGACCGCCTCGCCGGCCTCGAGCAGGGCCTTCTGAAGATTCGCCCGCGACTGCCGCGTCAGCTCCGCGTCGCCCGTCATCGCCCCCAGCAGCACGCCGCGCAGCGACGCCTCGCCGGAGGCCACGCTCTTTTCCACCGCCATCGCATACTGAAGTTTCTTCCCCTCGCTGTTGACCGTCTGCTGCACCAGCCCGCTCAGCATCGACGCGCTGAAGATCCCGCCGCCGCCCACCAGCAGCAGGAGCGCGCCGGTCAGCCCCAGGCTCAGGTACATCTTGCTGCCCAAGTTCCGTTTCACTAACGACATTGCTTCTTCCCTTCCTCTTGTCCGTAAGCTCTCCTGATGGTTCCGCCGCCGTTGCGCGGCTCAGGCCTGCGCCGGCGCGGCCTCTGCGTCCAAGGGCAACCGTTCCATCCCGCCGAGCTCCTGCGCCGTCATCACCTGGTCGATGTCCAGCAGGATCTTCACCCGCCCCTTCACCTTCGCCAGGCCGAGAATGTAGGGCAGGCGCACGTCCTCTCCGAACGACGGGGTGTCCTCAATCTCCTGTTCCTGGATGGTGAGCACCTCGCTGACGCCGTCGACGACGACGCCCATCAGCAGCGGGTCGCCCGCGACGCTGCTGCGCCGCACGTGCAGCACGATGATGCAGGTGCGCGAGGTGGCCTCCGCGTCCGGCATGCCGAACTTGCGCCGCAGGTCCACCACCGGAATCACCTGGCCGCGCAGGTTGATCACGCCCCGGACGTAGGGCGGCGTCTGCGGCACCTCGGTGATCTCCTGAAGCCCCATGATCTCGCGCACCTTCAGCACGGCCACGGCGAACTCCTCGCGGCCGAGGTCGAAGACGAGGTACTTGCCCTGGCGGCCCTGCGCCGCCCTGGCCTGAGTGCTGGCTACAATCGGCTTTTCCATGATGTCCGGCGGTCCTTGCCCGCTTCGGCCGCGCCGTGGAGATTTGCGGAATCCGCGGGGCGCGGCTCTCACCGCTCATATCGGATGGCCGGGGAGGAATCACAGGAAAAGTGGGGGCAGTGATATGCTTGAGCCAAGTCCGCCACCCTCGCGGACGCTGACAAGGAGGCTCGATGCGTTCTGGGATGTTGACCGCGATCTTCGCCGCGCTGGCTCTGGCCCAGCCGGCCGCGCCGCCGAAAACCCATCTCAAGCCCGGCGATGAAGCTCCCGACTTCCGCCTGCGCACCACCGCCGGCCAGGAGTTCCACCTGGCCGCGCACCGCGGCAAGACGGTGGTAGTCGCCTTCTTCCCGGCCGCCTTCACCGGTGGTTGAACGAAGGAGATGACAGCGTACCAGGCTGGTATCGCAGAATTCGAAAAAGCCGGCGCCACCGTGATCGGCGTCAGCACGGACAACCTGCCGTCGCTGCGCCACTGGGCGCAGGAGGTGCTGAAGCTCAGTTTCCCGCTGGCCAGCGACTTCGCCCGCCGCGAGGTGGCGCGCGCCTACGGCGTTCTCAACGAGCCGAGCGGCATCGCCAACCGCACCACCTTCGTCATCGGTCCCGACGGCCGCATCGTGCACATCGATGAAGGCTCGGCGGCGCTCGATCCCGAGGGCGCGCTCACGGTCTGCCGGCGGACAAAGCGGCAATGACTCCGGCCGGGGGCCTTCCTCAGGGCAGCTCCCGCACCCAGATGTCGCGGAACTGCATGTGGCCTTCGCCGCCGGAGTGAAGCTGGAGCGCGATGGTGCCGGTGAGGAACGGCGCGCGCGGATCGGTGAAGTCGATCATCTGCACGCCGTTCAGGCGCGAGACGTAGCGGTTGCCGTTCACCGTGACCAGCATCTCGTTCCACTCGTTCTGGCGCACGACGGTCTCGTTTTCCGGCGCGGGCCAGACGATCCAGGCGCGGCCGAAACCGTAGACGCCGCCGGTGTGGCGGCCGATGGTGCAGTCGATCTCGAACTGCGCGCCCTGGCTGACGTCGGCCGTGCCCGGCTTGAAGCGCGTGTGGAAATAGATGCCGGAATTTCCGGTTCCAATGCATTTGAATTTCAGTGAAAGCTGGAAATTGCGGTAATCCCTGGCGGTTTCCAGATAGCCGTATTCCTTTGTGACGGCCCGGCCGATGAGCACGCCGTCGGCCACCGTCCACTCCTCCTTGCCGACCGGGTTCCAGCCGGTGAGATCCTTGCCGTTGAACAGTTGCACCCAATCCTCGCCGGGCGGGCGCACGCCCTTGGGCAACTGGGCCAAAAGGATGGCGGCTGCCGCCGCGCACAGGACAGCGATGAACACGAAACGCTTCATGCGTTCCAGCTTATCCCTTCGCGCGCGCCGGAAGCTACACGCCCGGCCAGCGGTTGGAGGCTTCGATCACGGCTTGTACCTCGTCATCGGCGAGGTAAGGATGGATGGGCAGGCTGACTTCGCGGCGGCAGAAGAGGCGGGCGGGCTCCGGATCTCCGGCCACCTCGTGGGCCGCGCCGCGCATGGCGGGCTGATCAAACATGGGCAGGGGATAATGTTCCGCCGTCTGCACCCCGCACTGCTCCATGTGACGGCGGAAACGCTCTTTGGCGCCGTCGGGCACGAGCACCGGGAAGAGGTGCCAGACCGATGCGGAGCCGGGCGGAGAGGCGGGGATTTCGATCTGGGGATGCCGGATGCCCTCGAGGTAGGCGCGGGCGATGGCGCGCCGGCGCGCGGTCCATTTCTCCAGTCTCGGCAGCCCGGCTTCGGCAAGAAACGCCGCCTGCAATTCGTCGAGACGGCTGTTGAGTCCCGCCACGACGTGATGGTATTTGCCCTGCTGGCCGTAATCGCGCCAGCAGCGGGCCTGCGCGGCCACCTCTTCATCCCGCGTCAGAAGCGCGCCGCCGTCGCCCAGAGCGCCCAGGTTCTTGGTCGGGTAAAAGCTGACGGCGGCCGCCCCGCCCGCCGTGCCGCAGGGGCGTCCGTTCCAGCGGGCGAGGATGGACTGGGCGCAGTCTTCGACGACGCGCACGCCGCGGGCGGCGATGGCGCCGAGCCGGTCCAGATCGAGACAGTGGCCGTACAGATGCACAGGCACGAAGAAGCGGATGCCCGGATCGCGCTCCACGATTTCCTCGCAGGCCTCCAGGTCCGTCAGCCCATCGGGCGAGCACGGAGCGAAAACGGGCACGCCGCCGGCGCGCAGCACGGCCAGCGCGGTGGCGAAAGCCGAGACAGGAGCCGTGAGCACGCGGTCTCCGCTGCGGCAGCCCAGGATCCGGAGTCCGATCTCGAGGGCGTCGAGGCCGCTGGCGACGCCCACGGCATGCGGGAGGCCCCAGGCGCCGGCGAGGTTCCGTTCGAACCGCTCCACCTCGCGGCCGAGAATGTACCAGCCGGATGAGCCGGTGCGCTCCAGCGCGCGGCGGAAGTCGGCGGCGGCGTCCGCCCATTGCCGGCGGAAATCGTTCATCAAAATCATCGAATTCCCGTTCAATTCACAAAAGACCGCAGAATTTCCGCCCGGCCGCGGGGCGCCGGCGCGCAAGCTCCCGAGGCCCGCGGCGCGCGCCCGCGGGGCATGGATGCCAGTATAACGGCGGGGGCTGGATTCCGGCCAACGGTGGTGCTAATTTGTGGCCGAGGGCTGTCGAGTGGAGGTGATTCATGGCACAACACCAATGGCTTGGCGCAGCGGCCCGGAACGCCGGCGCGCGGATCCTCAGGGCTGCCGGCAATCCTCCGGTGCGCATCGTGCTGCCCGACGGAACGGCGGCGGAGGCAGGGGGGGCGGGGGCGCCCTTCACCCTGCGGATCCGGAGCTGGCGCGCGGTGGCGGCCATGCTGGCGGATCCGGAGACGGGATTCGCCGAAAATTACGCGTCTGGCGCGGTGGAAGTGGACGGATCGCTGGCGGAGTTCTGTGAAGCGATCTACCGGCACTATCCGCGCTCGGCGGACGGCCGCGGAACGTCCAGGCTGATTTCGTGGTACCTGGACTGGACGCAGCGGCGCTCGGTGCGCGCGGCGAAGAAAAACATCCGCCGCCACTATGACCTCGGCAACGAGTTCTACCGGCTGTGGCTTGACGAAGAGATGCTGTACACCTGCGCCTACTTCCCGAGGGAGGATGCGTCTCTGGAGGAAGCGCAGGTGGCGAAAATGGAACGGGTGGCGCGGAAACTGGCGCTGGAGCCCGGAGAGCGCGTGGTGGACGCGGGCTGCGGCTGGGGCGCCTTCGCGCTGTACATCGCGCGGGTGCATGGCTGCCGCGTGCGCGCGTTCAATATCAGCGAAGAGCAGATCGCCTGGGCGCGGCGGCGCTGCCGGGAGCTGGGACTGGAGAGCCGCGTCGAGTTCGTGCTCGACGACTACCGCAACATCACGGGCGCCTACGACGCCTTCGCCTCGATCGGCATGCTGGAACACGTCGGCAAGGAGCACTATGACGAGCTGGGCGAGGTGATCCGCCGCACGATCGGCGAAACGGGCCGCGGCCTGCTCCATTTCATCGGGCGGTCCCGTCCCGCGCCGCTGAATCCATGGATCCGCAAGCGGATCTTCCCAGGCGCCTACGCGCCCGCGCTGAGCGAGATGCTGCCGCTGCTCGAGGCCGGCGCCTATCATGTGGCCGACGTGGAGAACCTGCGCTCCCATTACGCGCGGACGCTGCGCTGCTGGCGCGAGCGTTTTGAAGCGGCCGAGCCGCAGGTGGCGGCGATGTTCGATGAAGAGTTCGCCCGCGCCTGGAAGCTCTATCTGGCCGGGTCTGAGGCGTCGTTCCGGAGCGGCTCGCTGGAGCTGTACCAGGTTCTGTTCGCCGGCCCGCGCTGCACGAAGAAGCTGTGGAACCGCGAAAGCGGCCAGGAGGAAGCCGCGCGGGCCGGGGAGCCCGCATGAACGCCTACGACGCGATCATTGTCGGCGGGGGGCCGGCCGGATCGGCGTGCGCCTCGCGGCTGGCGCGGGGCGGGATGGAAGTGCTGGTGGTGGACCGCGCGCATTTCCCGCGCGACAAGCCGTGCGCGGGATGGATCACCCTCGAGACCGTGGCGCGCCTCGGTCTCGATCCGGCCGAATACGCGCGGCATGGACAGATGACGGCCATCACGTCCTTCCGTGTTTCGCTGCTGGGCGGCCGGCCCGTGCCCGTGGATTTCGGCGCCCCAGTGAGCTACGCCATCCGGCGGTGCGAGTTCGATACGTTCCTGTTGAAGCGGTCAGGCGCCACGGTCCGCACCGGCGCCGAAGTGACGTCGATCGAACGCCGCGGCGGGAAGTGGACGATCAACGGCGAGTGGGAGGCTCCGGTGCTGGTGGGGGCCGGCGGGCACTTCTGCCCGGTGGCGCGCCGCCTGGGCGCCAGGCCTTCCGACGAACCGGCCGTGGCCGCGCAGGAAGCCGAATTCGAGCTGACGGAAGATGAGGCCGCCCGCTGCGCATTGCCCGAGGGCTGGGTGGATCTGAGCTTCGCGCCCGACCTGGAGGGATACGGGTGGTGCGTCCGCAAGGGGCGGTGGCTGAATGTTGGTTTCGGTACGCTGCGCCATCACCGTCTGAAGCCCCTGCTTGAGCGGTACGGAAACAGCCTGCGGCGGCGCGGCATTCTGCCGCAGGGCCGCGAAACGCCGGTGCGAGGACACGCCTATCTTCTCAGGCGCCTGGCGCGGCGGCCGGTGTTCGGCGAGGGGGTGCTGCTGGCGGGCGACGCCGCCGGCCTGGCCAATGACTCGAGCGGGGAGGGAATTCTGCCGGCGATCGTCTCCGGCACGCTGGCGGCGGAAGCGGTGCTGGCCGCCGGGTTGCGGCCCGAGCGGCTGGACGGCGCGGCGTATGCGGCGGCTCTCGAGAAAGAGCTTGGGCCTCGCGGGACAGGGAGGAGGGGCGCCTCCTGGCTGGAACGGCTGGCGGCGCCGCTGGCGTTCCGGTCGGATGGCTTCGTGCGGCGCGAGATCATCGAAAAGCGCTTTCTGCGCCGGAATGGCGCAGAATTGTAAGGCTTACTCCGGGAACAGACAGCGCTCTAATTCATCCAGACAGAGATAATTGGGGATGATATAATCCGCCCCCACCGAAAGCAGCCGGTTCCGCTTCCAGGCGTCCACCCGCTGGCATTCGGGCTCGTCGGTGGCCACTCCGACAGCCACGCCGCCGACGGCTTTGACGTTTTCGATCTCCACATAACCGTCGCCAAACCCGAGCAGCTCGCTGCCCGTGGCTTCCGACCGGCTGATGATCCTTTCGATGAGGATTTTTTTCGAAAAGCTCTTGTAATCGTCCAGCGCGCCGAAAACCCCGCCGTCGAAATATCCGGTCAGGCGCAGCAGTTCCGCTTCGCGCCGCATGAATTCCTCGTCGGTTCCGGAGGCGAGGTAGAGCTTCAGCCCCCGCCGCCGCAGCATCTCCAGCAGCGCGCGCGAGCCCGGAACGAGGTACTTCTCCGGCGGGGCCGCGCCCGTTTCCAGCTCCTCCAGCCGGTGCCGGATGCGGGCGTGCAGGCGATCGAGGTAGCGGCGTTTGTATACGAGCGGATCTTCCGGCCTGCCGCCGCGCAGTTCCACCTGCCGGGCGAGTTCGATCATCTGGTAGATGGTCTGCTTGCCGGTGAGACGGTAGACGAACTCCCGGACCGTGCGCTCGATCTCCTCTTCCGGTTCGCCCGTGCCAAGGGAGGCGAGCACCTCGACCATCATCGGCACCATCACGTCGAACCAGCCGGCGCGGATCAACGAGAGCGTGCCGTCGAAGTCGAACAGCGCCACGCGCGCGCGGGAGGCGGCGGCGCCGGTGACGATCTCCACTCCCATCAGCCGAGCGCCTTCTTGAGTCCTTTGGCCACTTCGGCCGCGTAGTCGATCATCATCTTCGGCAGCACCTCTTCAATCTGCTTGGTGAACCGGGCCTTGGGCATGGACATGCTGATCGCCGCGAACACCTCTCCGCCGGGCCCATGAATGGGCGCGCCGCAGCAGATGCCGCCGAGCACGGTTTCCTCGTTGTCCCACGCATAGCCCCGTTCCTGCACCGTGGCGAACTCGTTCTGGATGGCGCGGAAATCGGTGAGCGTGTTCGGCGTGAGGGCGAAGATGCCGTAAGTGTACAGCAGGCGCTGCACCAGTTCGGGCGTCTGGTACGCGGTGATCGATTTTCCGAGCGAAGAGGCATAAGGTTGCAGAATGCCGCCCCGGTAGTTCGACATCCGGATGTGATGGGTGCTCTCGATCACCTCGACCACGCGGATCACGTCATCGAACAGAAAGGCGAGCGCGACCGTTTCGCCCAGTTCCGCATTGAGCCGTGCCAGCACTGGCATGGCGCACTGCCGCAGGGCGGTGAGCCGCGTCTGCTGTTTCATGGTCGGCCAGACGCGCTCGCAATAATAGTTCTCGTGCTCGTCCCGGTGGATGTAGCCGAGCCCCTGCAGTGTGCGCAGCAGACGGAGCGTGGACGCTTTGCCCAGACCGATGAGCGCAGCGATGTCCTTCAGGGCCATCGCCTCTTCGCGCGAGGCGAGAGCCTCGACGATCATGAGTCCTTTAGCCAGGGAGCGTGACTCGAGACTCGCGGAGGCGGCTTTCGCCGCCCCTCTCGTGGAACGCCGTTTCGATTTCTGGTTTGACTGGCTCAACATCTTTGTATACCATACAGAGTAGCGCGCTGCCGGTCTAGAAGGCGGAGACCGCCTTTCCGGCTGCGGGAGTACACCATTATGTCTCGAAATTCACCGCTCCGTGGCGTCATCGCCGCGGCTTTGCTGCCGCGGGATGAGGAGGGGCGCCCCGAGTGGGATGAATTCGAGAGGATGGTGGCTTTCTTGTGCGCGAGCGGGGTGGCAGGCGTGTGCGTCAACGGCGCGACGGGCGAATACGCCCGCGCGACTCCGGAGGAGAGGCGCACCGCCGTCACCCTGGCTCGCCGCGTCGCCCGAGACGGCGTTGTCGTGATCGCCGGCGAAGGATCGGCATGCACGCAAACCACGATCCGCTGCCTGCGCGATGCGGAAGCGGCAGGCGCCGACGCCCACCTGGTGCCGCCGCCGTGTTTTTTCCGCTACAGGGACGACGACGTCGAGCAGTTTTACCGGGCTGTGGCGGCCGCGGCGGAGCGGCCGGTACTCATTTACAACCTGCCCGCGTTTGTCACCGGCGTGAGCTGCCCGGCCGTTGTTGAATTGTTGCGCTCGGAGCCGCGGATTGCCGGTGTAAAGGACAGCAGCGGGCAACTGGACATCCTCGAGCTCCTGACCGCGGATCCGGCGCTTGGCGCGCGCCGGTTTATCGGCAACGACTGGGTGCTGGCCGAGGCGTGCCGGCGCGGGCTCGCCGATGGGGCGATCTCCGGCGTGGCGTGCGTGCTGCCAGAACTGATCGTTGCGCTGTGGGAAGCCACGCTGAACGGCGACTGGCCGTTATCATCGAGGCTTGAGCGGTCCCTGGCGGAAGCCCTGCAATGGATCGACGCCTGGCCTGCGCCGATGGGACTGGAAGTGTTGGCGGAGGCGCGCGGGCTGCGCCGCTGTCTTCCGGCCGTGCCTCTTTCCCCTGCGCGCCGCGAGCAGGCCATCGCAATGAGGCGCTGGTTTGAGTCCTGGTGGGAAAGCCAGCAGGATGCGCTGGCTTCGCCTCTTCTGATCGGGCGCTGATCCATCCCCCGTGCAGGCGGACCAAAACCTTCCCGCCCGCTTCCGGGTTGAGAGCCTCCAACCGCACCAGCCCTGCCGCAGACGAACTTTGGGACACGGGGGTTCCGGCGGCGGACCGCGCAGAACCCCCTGCCACCCGCGGCGGCTGTGGCATCCCCCGCCAGCTGTATGCACGCTCCTCCACGATGCATGCGCCGGCCCGCCCAAGCCTGCGGGCGGGGCCGTGGCTGCTGATGCCAGCGGCCCCGCTTTCCTACTCCTTTTTCCTCCGCTCGCCGAATCGCTGCTGGCGGAGATCGGCTCCCGCGCGGCGGCTCGGTCCGCGCCGGCCCGGCGGCGGCCCGCTACGGCCGGGGCTCTCCAGAGATCCAGACCCACTCCGCTCCGCCAGGCGCAGTTACGCGGCGGATGAGGGCCTCGCGACTCTTCCCCGCCGCGGAACGGTCCGCGGGGGCTTGCGCTGCCTCCAGTTGCGCCGGAATCAGCCGCTGCGCCTGAGCCTCCTCCTCCTGGCTGTCGCAGAGCACGATGACGATGTCACGCATAGGAGCCGCTCTTCCAGTGGCGGCGTATGCAGCGCTGGCCGCTCCCCCTCCACTGGCGGCCGCAGCCTTGCTGACAGCACGCTCCCCGAAAGTAGCGCCCTGGGTCTGTCTTGGCAGCGAGACGTTCATGCTGATGCGGTTCGGCATGCCCCCATTGATTCTCATTTGTTGGAGCAACGCTTTCACCTCATCGGGCGTCGACGGATGCTTCAGTTGGACCTCCTCGATCAGTGCGGATACGATTCCTGCGCCGGGGGGTCCCCCCTTCACCAGCAGGTGGTACCGTGCCGCCGGTGCTTCCGCCGCGGTCCCCCTTTGTTGCGGCCCGGGCTGCGCGCGGCGCGTGTCCGGCGATGCCGTTTGCGCGGACAGCAAACCGGCTGGAACTACCAAGGCAAGACCCAGTACTGTGTTTCTGATTCGTGTCATGTTCAAGTCCCTCAATCTGGAGAACGGATTTCAGCGCCGTGTTTTTGCGGCGGGTCTCCATTATTTCGCACCTCCTTGCCCGCGCGCCTGTGTTGGCGCCGTGGCGCTATTTCGCCAGAGGCCGCGTGATGAAAGCCTTGCGCGGCGGTTCGCCGCGCGCTGACGCTCCCTCTCCTTTCAATCACCCGGACTTGCGGGCGATGGGGCGGAAGGGCGGGCGCCGCCGTCGGGGGCAGTGATGCAGGGACCTGATCAAGCGGCTTCTCTCGCGCGGCGGATTTCCGCGCGGCACTGGTCGAGCACTTCCACAAGCGGATGCTCGCCCCAATAGACGTGCTGGTAGCCCACCGCCACGCTGTGCAGGAACATCACCGCCAGCCGCACGCGGTCATCCACGCGCCGCAGCACCCAGCGGTATTCGCCGCTCGAGACCAGCCAGACGCATTCCCCCGAACCGGACGTCTCCAGGTCGTCGAGAGCCGCCGAAAGGTCATCCAGAGCGGTTTCCGGATCGGCGCCGAAGACGGAGTGCTGCTCCTGCCCGTCGCCGAGCACGCATTCCAGGCGCCCGAAGTCGTCCTTGCGGAGAGAGAAGCGCATACGGCCATCTTATCGAGTTCCGCATGCGCTTCTCCGGTTCGTTGCGGATTACGGGTTGGGGCCGTTGTGGCAGCTCCAGCAGCCGATGAGCGCGCCCTTGGCGAACTGGTATGTCCGCCTCTCATGCTGGAACGCGCGGTCGGCCAGCGCGGCTGAGAGAACGGTTCCGCGCAGGTCGCCGCCGTGGCAATCCCGGCAGGCGCCATAGCCCTGGCTCTCCACCAGATCGCCGTGCTTGTCCACCCAGGACGCTGTCGCGGGGTGCATTCTATGCGGGCCCTTCAGGGAGTTGCTGACCGCGCTTCCGTGGCAGGACGCGCACTCAGACAGTGTGCCCGCGTGACCCTGCAACCGGATGGCCAGCAGGTTGTCGTTGGGGTGCGAGGACGGATACTCGGCGTGAGTCGAGCCGTGGCAGGCTTCGCAGGCCAGTTTTCCGTGGCCGGCCGACAGCCGGTACAGCTTGCCGGTGTTGACGGCGAACCGCGGGTCGGCCGGTTGCCGCCAGCTACCGTCCGCGGCGAAGGCGTCCGTGTAACGGATCTGCCCTGCGTTCTTCAGGGCCGTTCCGGTGTGGCAGTTCTCGCAGGCAGGTTCATCGAGCCAGCCTCTGCGGCCGGCCGCGCCGACCACGCTCATGGAGCCGTGGCAGTTCTGGCACTGCATGCCGGCATTGCCCATCGCGCCCCGCAGGCACTGCGTGTCCGAGCCCGGGTGGCACCGGTAGCAAGCCGTGCGGGTTGCCTCCTGCCCGGTTTCCACCACCTCGGCATGTTTGGCGTGGAGCACCTGCGTCAGCGGCTTGGCCGTGCCGGCGGTGCCCAGTGCGTTCGAGCCGTGGCACCTGGCGCACAGGACAGGCTGCCGGGCCATCAAGCCGGTTCCGTGCCGGTCGTCATGGAGCTGGAGGATGTTCAGCTTGTAATCGCGGTCCGGCGACGGATCGAACGCCAGTGTCGATGGCATGGCGCGGCTGTCGATCGTCGCCGACGAATGGCAGCCTGAGCACGCCATTTCATCCGAGACGGGAAGCACGATGTTGGCCGTAGCGAGCACCTTCATCCTCGAATCGCGCACAGCGACGCGCATCATCGGATAAAAGTGTCTCGCGCCGGCCGAAGGCGGGTTGTCGGGGTAGGGAAGGATCGGGATGCCTTCCGCCAGCCATTCGAACTTCCTATCGTCGAACCTCATCGGTTGCGGCACGTTTTTCGGGCCCGGCATGGCCTGTCCTGCCAGCCCCAAGTCTTCCCGCAGGCGGACGCCGAACAAGGGCTCGACGTACTGCCAGAAGTTGGTTTTGCCTATGGACGTGCGATTGATCAGGCCCTCGGGATCCGCGACCGCCTCGTAGGTGAGCCGGAGAGCCGAGGCGCTCTTGACCAGCTTGCCGTTCGGGTCGATGACCTGGGCATGGATGTTGTTGTAGGGGGGAAGGATGGAGAACACGGAATAGTCATTGCCGTCGACGCAATGCATCCCGAGGTCATTCCATCCCACAACTTTGTAGCCAGCGGTGGGGAGACCGCCTGCGATGGTGACCGAAAACACCGCAAGAAGCACCCCGCCCGCGGCGAGAGCCGCTAACGGGATTCTCTTCATGCTTTGTTCTCCTATGGCCCCGATTGGGGTTGAACGAGAGATGCCGCCGGCAAAAGCCCGGTGACGGAGGTGAACGCAGAAAATGCACCTAGGCGGGCATCAGGGATTCCCCTTGCGCCTGCCGGACCCCCTGTCCAACACGAGGGCATCCCCGCACCCCGGGCGTGCGTGGAAAGCGCACCGCGATTTCCTGCTGACGGAGACGGGCCCGCCCTCCGCGCTGCGCCGCCTGCCGCAGGACCGCGGCAAGGCGGGGTGGAGCGCATGAACAAAAGTTCGTGAAACCGTTTTGGGCCAGGGGCGGTCTCTTTATTCAAGTAATTCTTATTCTCGTGGGAGATAATTACCGTGGATTTGGAACCGCCTTTCGATCGTCTGGATGCATCCCGGATCCGCAAAGCCCTCTACGAAGAGCTGTGTAATTTCTACGCTGTGGATGATCGCCGGGGCCTTGTCCGTTTTCCGAAGTCACCGGTTTCTGCTGGAGACCTCTTATGCCGCGGATTGCCCGGTTCCAGCCGGAGGCGGGCGATGCGCCTCATAGAAGAGCATGAGGTTGAGGTTTTCGATGCGTTGCCTGCCTTGTTTGGCCTGGCTGATGAGTGCCCGCCTGAAGAGGTCTGGTCCAAGGACGTGGTCTCGTGCTGGGTGGTGAGCGGCATTGGGGGCGCGTGGAGCCTCACGATCTACACCACCCGGGAGCGGGGCTATGTCATGTTTCATGGCACCGGAGACGAGGCCCCGGAGGACCAATTGACTCTTCTCGGCATGTGGCATCCCGTCTGGAGCGAGGAGGCGCGGCGGGAGTGTGTCACGGCATGCTACGCCAGGAACTGGAGGGATTGCTGCCTACCCCCTCAGCTCGGAGAATGCGCCAGAGGCGAACAACCTCTCTGGTTGGAGTGCCTGCTTCGCCTGTTGAACGAAGAACCGGAGCTCTGGCCGGAAATCACTCACAGGATGCCTTACCCGAAAGTCTTCCCACTCGAGTGCGTGGAATTTGTCCAGCGGGTGAGCGGGTTCAGCAGGGAGCGGGTGTTGGAGCTGTACAAGGAGTGCGGACTCGATGTGAATCTTGAACAGCGGCCGGCTGCGCGATACAACATGGCGGATCATGAGATCCCGGACGATGACGACGATGACGACGATGACGACGACGACGACGCGGAGGAAAACGTCTCATACAAACTGATCGAAGTGGCGGCGCCCTTCGACTCTGAATCGGCCCGGTTCATGGTGGCGAATTTCTGCTACATGTTGGAGCACACAACCGGAGATGACCGTGATACCGACACGATCTGAGAGATGCGGCGGTCCATCCGGCCTCACCCCGCCGCCAGAAATCTCCGGACCGTCTCAAGCAGTTCACCGGCATGCACCGGCTTGGTGAGGAACGCCGCCATGCCGCGCTGCCTGCACTCCTGGCGCAATTGCGCGCTGACCTCCGCGGTCAATGCCAGCACGGGCGTGGAATCGTAGCCGGGGATCTGCCGCAACCGCTCGAGCGTCTCCAGTCCGTCCATGCCCGGCATGAACAGGTCCATCAGGACCAGACGGTACCGGCGCCGTGCGGCCGCGGCCAGCGCCGAGGGCCCGTCGCCGCAACATTCCACCTTGTAGTCGCCTTTGGCGAGGATGGCGCGGAGGACGCGCTGGCTGACCGGATTGTCTTCGACGACCAGGATGAGGCAGTCGCCATCACCCGGGCCGGCGCCGTCCGGGCCACGCCGCGGGTATTCGGGCAACCCAGCCGGGATTTTCGCCGTCAGCCGCACTTCCCCCTGCAAGTCCTCGAACTCCAGGGTGCCGTGCATCAGCCGGGTGACGGACCGCGCCAGCGCCAGATCGAGGGCAAGTCCGTGAAAATGGGCTGCCGCTCCCTGGCGCTGGGATTCGAACTCCTCAACCAGATCCCGGACCGATGCCACGGTCAGCCCGTTGCGGCATTGCAGCACGATGGCCAGCATCACCATCCCCGCCTCGCCGCCGGAATCCAGCCTGGTACCCACCATCACGCCTCCGGAGGAGACGGTCCGCATGGCATAGCGCAGCATGAACCGCAGAAGCTGCGTCAGGCGGCCCGCGTCAGCGCGGACGATACGGGGCAGAATCGGGTCGAGCACCCATTGCAGCTCCATGCGACGGTTTTCGGCCTGCGCCATGAACTCGGTCATCACCGCTTGCAGGGTGTCCCGCAGGTCGAACTCGGCTTCGTCCAATTGGGCGATGCCGCTGACCAGGGAGTTGTACTCCAGAGTGTCGTTCAGCAGCTCCAGAAGGCTGCTGGCCGACTCGCGCGCCATCATGGCGAATTCACGCTGCTCGTCGGTCAGCCCAGTCTCCAGCAGCAGATCGATCGCCCCCAGCACCCCGCTGAGCGGGGTCCGGATCTCGTGGTTCAGGCTGGTGAGCAACTGCAGGCGTTGCTGCCCGCCGGCGTTCATAGACGAGAGGACGGTCTCCGGCGCGCTTGCCTCCCCGGCCGGCGATGCGTTCTCAGGTTTCGGAGTCATGCGGGCATGCCGCTCCTCCTTTATGATCGGCACAAAGCCGCCCGCACTTTACCGTTCGCCAGCCGTGGATTCAGTCCTCGCTCCGGAAAAACCCGCCCAGCGATTCAAGCGGACTCCGCTCGTCGCCGCCCGGCTGGCCGGGACTCAGCTCGCGGCGCAGCTTCTCAAGCGTCATGCTCTGGATAATCACCCGCCCCGGCCCGCGCAGAGTGGCCAGAAACAGCCCCTCACCGCCGAAGATGGCCGTCTTGATGCCTCCGGCGAACTGCACGTCGTAATCGACGCTCTCGTCAAAGGCCACGATGCATCCCGTGTCGACATGAAGCACCTCGCCCGGCCCCAGTTCAAACTCGACGAAGTCTCCGCCCGCGTGGATGAAAGCCATTCCCGGCCCGGTGATCTTCTGCAGGATAAATCCCTCGCCTCCAAACAGCCCGGATCCGATTTTTTTCACAAATGCAATGTCGACCCGAGTGGATGATTGCGCACAGACGAAACTGTCCCGCTGAGCGAGAATAGACTGGCCAGCTTTCAGGTCGAATGCCTGTATCCGTCCCGGATAAGCGCCGGCAAAGCCCACTTCTCCCGGCGCGGAAGCGCGGAAATAGGTCCAGAAAAGCGATTCACCCATCAGCTTTCGCTTCAGCGCGCCCCAGATCTTTTCGCTGATCGACTGGCCCGTCATCCGGCTCTCCCACTGCACGGAGGCCGTCTTGTAGATCATCTTGCCGGCCTCGGCGTAGACCTCCTGCCCGGGCCTGAGCCGGATGCGCACCACTTGCAGGTTGTCACCCTGGATGGTGTAGTCGATCGGTTCCGCCTGCGCATAGGCGGAAGCGGACAAGGCGGCCGCTCCGCCCACTGCGGCGCCGCACCGGGCGCAGAACCTGGCTCCTTCCGCCACCTCCGATCCGCAACTCGTGCAATAGGGCATCAGGTCCCTCCTTGGCAGCTCAGACGCTATGCTGAAGACGGAGCCCGCAACGGCGCGGCCGCGGGATCCGTCTGTTCGGTCAACGATCATGATACGCAGATCCGTTCTTGCAAGTTCCCTGATCCTCTGGCTCGCGCCGGCCGCGGCGCCGGCGCGCACGGTGGCTGCTCTCTGCGGCACCGAGCGCGGAGCGCGGGTGGCGGCGCCGGCCGAGCACGAGGCCCAATGGCGCCAGTTGCGGCGGCTGAAAGCGGCCCCGCGGGCGGCGCCGGCGTCGTGGGCGCGCGATTACGGTCACATCGCCGTCATGGATTCCAGCGGGGGCGCCGTGATGGAGCCCAACACGTTCAACCTCACGGGGCGCAGCATCGCGTTCACCCCCGTCTCCCCGGACGCCTCGCGCTACCGGCTGGAGTCGGGGCCGCAGGCTTACAACGGGCAGGCGGCCGATCAGGGCCAGGCCATTCAGAGCCTCGGCGACGACGATTACCGCTCCATCGGCCTCCCTTTTGATTTTCCATTTTTCGGCCGGCGTCACCGCGAAATGCTCGTTCATTCCGACGGCGCCGTGACTTTCCTTCAGCCCGATGCCGATTCGTCTTCGCGCAGCCTCGGCAGGCTGTTCTCCGGCCCGCCGCGCATTGCGCCTCTGTTCGCCGACCTCGACCCCTCGCGCGGAGGGGCGGTGATCGTGAACCTGGAGGCCAACCGCGTCACGGTCACCTGGCGGGAGGTGCCAGAGTATCGCGACTTCAGCACGGGCCCGCGCCAGACGTTCCAGCTCGTGCTCGAGTCCGGCGGCCGCATCGTGTTCCACTATTTTTCCGGGACTCCCTCGGCTGCCGTCGCCGGCATTGCGCCCGGCTACCTCCAGGGCCAGCCAGAAGTGGCCGACTTGGCGGCGCCGCCCGCAGGCGAGTTCTCCTCGGCCGTGGCAGAACGCTTCGGAAGCGAGCGTTCGCTCGACATCGTCCGCATCGCCCAGCGCTTTTACGAGACTCATGATGACGCCTTCGACTATCTGGTGATCTTCAACTCCCTTGGCATCGACGCCGCCCAGAACGCAGTGGCCTACGAGGTCACGGTCCGCTCGAACACGACCGGCATCGGCGACACCGCTCTGGACCGCGGGTATGTGTACGGCTCGCCCTGGCGGCTCCAGGCGGTGATGAACATGGGGCCGCTGAGCCAGTATCCGGTCGACCCATATGCGCGGGTGGGTTCTCGCGGCGCCATCACCGGGGATTCCACCATGACGATTCTTGGCCACGAGGCCGGCCATCTGTTCCTGGCGCTGGCCAGCGTGCGCGATCCCGAGCGTCCGTCGGACCTGCCGATGCTCGGCGCGCAACTGGCCCACTGGAGCTTCAATTTCCACTCCGACGCCTCGCTGCTGGAAGGCAACCGCATCGCCGACAACCGCGACGGCACTTTCCTGACGATAGCGACTGTGGAAGGTTTCTCTGCGCTTGACCAGTACCTGATGGGACTGCGCGGCTCCGGCGAGGTCGATCCGGTTTTCTACGTCGCCAATTCGAACGTCTCACGCAGCGCGCTGCCGCGCGTCAACGTGACACTGCGCGGTTCGCGGCGCGACGTGACCGTCGAGGAACTGATCGCAGCGGAAGGGCGCCGCACGCCGGATGACACCGTGGCCCAGCGCCTGTTCCGGTTCGCCTTCATCCTGGTCGTGCCGCCGGGCACGGAGCCTTCGGCCGAAGAACTGGCGCAACTGGAGGCCTACCGCGCCGAGTTCGAGCCCTTCTACCACCGCGCCGCGGGACAGCGCGCCTGGGCGGGCACGTCCCTGCACCGCATGCTGCGGTCCACGTTATGGCCGGCGGCGGGCGGCGTGGCTGGCGAGCCGGTGCCAGTGCGGCTGTCCATCGCGCGTCCGCTCGATCACGACCTCCGCATCGGGCTGTACGCGTCCAGCTTCATCGAGCCTCTCGATCCGGTGGTGATTCCCGCCGGGGCGACGGAAGCCAGCTTCCATTTGCGGGCCTCGGCCGCGGGCGTCGCCGATGTGTACTTCTTCGCCGACGATCCTTCGTTCGAGGTGCTGCACCAGAAGCTCGCGGTGAAAGCCGCCCGTTCGGATGTGACGCTCGTGGATTACTGGCGCGGCGAGGGCCTGCTGGTGCTGCGCGCCACCGACCCGAACCGCATTCCGTACCCGGGCCTGCCGGTGCGCATCGAGGGGCTTGAGCAGCCCGTGCCCACCGACGCCGGGGGCTTCATCTGGCTCGCCTGGGACGGCTCGAAACCGGTGACCGCCTGGATCGACGGAGCGCTTTCGACGAAGATTACAGCCGGGCCTTGAGCGGCTCGCGCCGCCAGGACAGGCCGGGCGCGGTCCGCGCACGGCCGCGCTCAAGCCGTGGTTACGCGCTCCTGGTAGGTGCCTTCCGAGGTGTTGACGCGGATCACGTCGCCTTCGTTGACGAACTGCGGCACCGTTACCACCAGGCCGGTCTCCACCTTGGCCGGCTTGCCCACATTGGAAACGCTCGCCCCCTTCAGCCCGGGCTCGGTCTCGACGACCTTCATGTCCACCGTGGGCGGCAACTCCACGCTGATGGGCTTGCCTTCATAGAACTCCACATGGACGCGGAGGTTGGGCACGAGATATCCGGTGCCATCCCCAAGCTCGTCCTTGGTCAGGTGGATCTGCTCGAAGTTCTCGGTGTTCATGAAGTAGTAGTATTCGCCGTCGTCGTACATGTACTCCATTTCGACTTCTTCGAGAACGGCCTTCTCGACCCGGTCTTCTGACGAAAACCGGTGCTCGATCATCGCGCCGGTGCGCAGGTTGCGCATCTTGGCCTGTACAAAGCCGCGCAGGTTGCCGGGCGTGCGGTGGAAAACAGAGAACACCGAGTGCAGTTCGTTGTTGAACTTGATCACCATCCCTGGGCGCAGTTGAGTCGCCTGGATCATGCAGAGTAATGCTCCTCGTTGTAAGGTGGAAACTACCAGTTTATCGGAATTTGCGGGCCTCTGCCCGCCCCGTGCATCCAATCGGGCGAGCCGCATGAGACTGCTCCTGCTCACCGTACTGACCTGTCTAGCGCTGGCTGCGCAGGAGCCGCCTGCTCCCGCAGGAACGGAGCCGCGCCAGCCCGTGCAAAAGAACTGGGGGCGGTATTTCAACACGGTGGATCGCGGCGCGTGGCGGCCGCTGACGGGTGAGGAGCGCTGGCGCATCTACTGGCGGGCCACCTACGCCTCGCCGGGCACGTTTTTCCGCGCCGCCGGACCGGCGCTTGGAGATCATCTCAACGGCCGCCCCGAAGTTTGGCCCCAGGGCATCGGTGGCTACTCGCGCCGCCTCGCCAACCGCTTCGCCCGGTTTGCGCTCCAGGACTCGATGTCCCACGCCGGCGCCGCTGCGCTGGGCTATGAAGTGCGATACGTCCGCTGCGGCTGCCAGGGCTTCTTCCCGCGCTTCGGGCACGCCCTGCTGTGGAACTTCCTCACCCTGGACCGCAGGGGCGCCACCGTGGTGAACACGCCGCGCATCGGCTCGGCGTTTGCCGCCGAATTCATCGGCAACTCATGGATGCCCGAAGGCTATCGCACCAACGCCGAGGCATTCCGCGGAGTTGGCGTTCAGCTTGGCCTGGGGGCGCTGTTCAACACCATCCGCGAGTTCGCGCCGCGCGGCAAAGCCGGCGGGCGCTGACCGCCGCCTACTCCTTGACGTGCACTTCCACCGGGATGCCGTGGCGCACGCTTTCGGTGACCACGCAGAAGTCTTCGAACAGCTCCAGGCAACGTGCGGCCTTCTCGCGCTCGCCTGGCCGGAAGTGCGGATCGATCTCCACTTCCACGGACGCAACGCGGAGCCGCCCTCGCTCGTTCCGGCCGATCTTGACGTGCACCCGCGTCTCCATCGGACCCAGCTCCACGCGGGCTTTCCGGGTGCAGAACAGCAGGCTGGCAGTAAGGCAGTTGCCGATCGCCGCCGCCAGCACGCGGGAGGCGTTGGGCGCGGCGTCAAGGCCGAGAGGCTTGGGTTCGTCCATGTGCAGCGGAGCGTGCTGTTCCTTGTCGAAGCGAACCTCGAACTGGAAATCTTCAAGCTGCCTCATCGAAATGGTGAACTCATCAACGGTCTGCATCTGCTGTTCCGGCATCGTTCCTCCCAACTCTGACAGCATACCTTGCCTGCGCCGCCTTCAACGAATCGCAACGCGGCATTCACCGGATCTTGAAATGGGGCATCGATACTGTACCCGTGCAACCTTCCCAGGTCTTTCACCGCCTTCGCGGCGCCTTCCCGGCGCCAGGAATGGCACGGCGCGCCAGCGCCCGCAGGGCTCGCGCCATCGCCGAGCACGTGCTGTTTTCCGGCCTCCACGAGCTGATGCGCGCCGCCTGCCGCGTGGATGGTCCCAACGTCTTTGAGAACGTTCTCCGCGCGCTCGACATCGAAATCAGCTCGCCGTCCGCCGAATGGCAGCGCATCCCGGACACCGGCCCGCTTGTGATGGCCGCCAATCATCCCACCGGTTTGCTGGACGGCGCCGTCGCCACCGCGGTTTGCCTGCGCCGCCGCTCCGACGTGCGCATTCTCGTCAACCATCTCATCCCGGTCCACGCGGCGGTCGAGCCGTATCTGATCCGGGTGGACCCCTACGCTCGCGCGGGCAGCGTGGAGGCCAACCGCGGGGCGATGAGAGAAGCGGTGCGGTGGCTGAGATCGGGCGGCGCGCTGATCGTGTTTCCTGCTGGAGATGTTTCGCGAATCGACTGGAAGCACTGGGCGGTCGAGGATCCGGACTGGAATCCGGCCGTCGCCAGGCTGATCCGCGCCGGCGGTGCGTCCGCGCTCCCGTTGTACATCGGGGCCGGCAACAGCCCGGTGTTCCATTTTCTGGGGGCCGTGCACCCACGGCTGAGGACCGCCCGCCTCCCTTTCGAGATGCTGAACAAGCGGGGCGCGGAAGTGATCGTGCGCGTGGGGACGCCCGTTCCGCTGCGCAAACTGGCCCCGATGGACGACTGCGGCATGATGGAGCATCTGCGGGCAAGAACCATTCTTTTAGGAAAATGTTTCGCTGCCCCCTCGCCCCGGCACGTCCCGGCCGTGGAAAGCGCGCCGGCCGCGGCTGCCCGGCCCGACGTGCTCGAACGGTCATTGCAGCGGCGATGCCTCGTCGAAACCTCTGAGTGGGCGGTGACGCTGTTCCGCGCGCACGAGGATCCAGGGCTGATGCAGGAGATCGGACGCCTCCGCGAGACGGCCTTCCGCGCTGCGGGGGAGGGCACGGGCCGGGAGACTGACATCGACCGGTTCGACGGCCACTACGACCAGCTCGTGCTCTGGAACCTGAAGGACGGCGCCGTGGCGGGCGGCTACCGTATCGGGGCCACTCAATCGATCCTTCCGGAACACGGACTGGCAGGGCTCTACACCTCGACCCTGTTCCGGTTTTCTCCCGAATTCTTCCGCCGGCTCGGGCCGGCTGCCGAACTCGGCCGGTCCTTCGTCCGCCCGCAATATCAGAAGCTGTACATGGCGCTGCTGACACTCTGGCAGGGCATCGGGGCATGGATCGTGCGCCATCCCGAATGCCGGTACCTGTTCGGACCGGTCAGCATCAGCGACTCTTACACGTTCACGTCACGCCTGCTGTTGTCCACGGCGCTGCTGGAAACAGCAGGCGAGCCGGCGTTGGCTAGGCTGGTCCGTCCGCGCCGCCCCCTGCGTTCCTCCCAGTCCCCGTCGATCCGGCGCGAGTGGCGCCGCCTGCGGTGGAGCGAGCCGGATCAACTCTCCGAACTGGTCGCCTCCATCGAACCGGATGGCAAGGGGATGCCCGTGCTGCTGCGCCAGTACTTACGGCTTGGCGGACGCCTGCTGGCGTTCAACGTGGACAAGGACTTCTCCAACACTCTGGACGGCCTGATTCTGGTGGATCTGCTCGGCGCGGACAGGCAGCTTCTTCAGCGCTACCTGACGGCGGAAGGAGCAGAGTCTTTCCTGTCTTTCTGGCGGGAACGGGAGGGCTTGCGCGCCACTCTGGTCCGGAACGACAGCATCTGAGCGGGCAAACGCCTGATCGAGACCCTCCGGACAACGGGCTCCCCCGCCCCACGATTTCCTTGGACACTGATTTGCGAGAAGGCGGATCAGTATCTCCAACATGAAGCACTCTGACTCAGGACCCGCGCGAGGAGCCCGGCGCCGGGCTGCGGCGGCAAGTGCCGCTCGCCCGGCCAAGCGCAAGATGAGCGTGGTTCCAGCGGTGCTCTGTGGTGCGGATCTGGAGTCCGTGGGCCGCAGCGATGGGGTCAAGGCGGTAGCGCTATCGGAGTCGCGCGAGGCTCTCCTCGCCGCCGGCGGGGAGGGACTGCACCAGAGGAGCCACGGGCTCTTCTGCACTTTCCTGGACTTCAACTGTGGAGATGGATCACCGAAGGTCTTCGTGGTCCCATCTCGTGTCGTTCACGAGCAGATGAACGGCGGGTGTGAGCGCAAGAGGTTCATGATGTGGATTGCGAAAAGACGGATTGCCCCTCTTCGCTCTGCTCCGACGGCTTTCCAAATGATTGCTGGCCGACATTTCGCAGAGCAGGTCAGCGCAATTCACTGCCTGGCGGAGCAAGTCCTATCGATTCAACCAGGCAGGTGAAGAGGTCATCTGCCAGGCTGCTCTGTTGCCGTGCCCAGGCTCGAGCGCACATCCACGAGTCGATGCGTTACGTACACGAACTCGACTGGGGTGCCCTCGCGCGTGCGGACTCGTAACAGGAGCTCGAAGTAAGGCAGCCCTCGCCCGGCTTTTGCCAGATGGTACCGGCGCACGAAATCATCGAGTCCTTGCCAGGCGTTCAGGAACTGCCAGGCCGCCTCGGTTCCTGCCGTCGTGGTTCCTTCAATGATGAGCACGTTCCCCGTGCCCGATAAATTCGGCAAGAAAGCCACCACGCCATACTGCTCCCCGGAGGCGGCGTCTCCGCAGTAGCGGGCCTGCTCGCCGGGACCTGGAGAACGGTTTGTGTAACACGGCGCCGTCGGAAACCGGGCCAGGACCAACTCGAAATTCCGCTTCTCCCGGAAAAGGTCCAACCACGGATTGGAGTAGCGGCTCCCCAGCAGGATGTGGTTGTCGTTCTGGAAGTCCCTGACGCTTACGGCGCTGGGGTGCCGGATGAACAGGTTGTCCAGCCTTCCGCCGTTCAGGTGTACGATCCGGGAGACGAACAGGACGCTCGCCGGCCCGGTCAGTTGGCGGCGCGCCAGTTCACGCAACTCCGGCTTGAGTTCGTTGAGATACCGCCGTTCCACGTAGTCACTGAGGGGAACAGTGGCGCCGGAAAGGTCCTGGATCGCCGCCAGCGATCCGTCTGCCACGATGACAAAAGTCCGCTCTCCAGGCTTGAGGATCAGCGGCCAGAGTCCCCGGGCCGCCGCGGCAGGCCGCGGGATGTCTCTGCCGCCGCCTCGCAGCCACAGGAGTGCCGGAGCCAGCAAGAGGCCAGCACCCAGCACAGCGATCCACCAGGTTCGTCTCATCAGCCCGCCACGGGCGGTAATCTGCTGCCCGCGCGGCTCTCCCCGGCGGAGGAACAAGGGCACGTAGCCACCCTTGGGGATGCTGATGATTACCGGCTCGTCCCGTCCCTCCGAGGCGAAGTAATCCTCCAGCTCCCGGCGGAGGCGCCGTGCTTCCACCCGCACGATGTTGTCTTGTCCGGTGTCGTAATCCACGCGCCGGCCGTAGACCAGGTGGCCGATCTGCTGCTCGTGAACGGCTTCCGCCGGCCCCGCCAAGGCTTGCCCGCACACGAACTGGAGGAATTCCTTGAGCTTGGGGGATCGCTGGAAACGCGGACTGGCAACCACGCGCTCGACGAGCTTGCGGCAGTCCTCCGCCTGGACCAGGAGGCTTCCCCCCATGCCCTGCTGGCTGCGTTCCGAGTCCTGGCCTGCTTTCCAGTTCTCCATCAGGGGCGATTCACGGTGAGTTCACTGTGATCTCACCTTCCCACGCCATGTCACCAGAGCTTAGCATACAACTGCGCACACATCCAGCCCAGCTTTCCAGCAGCGGGGCGGTAGGAATTGCGTCGCGCGAGGAGGCTCGGAACGATGGGAATTCGCTCAATCCTGGTGTGGGCGGCTCTTCTGGGAGTCTGCGTGCCCCTGGCCACGGGGCAACTCTATTATGGCCAGATCGAGGGCCAAGTTTCCGATCCGAGCGGCGCCTTGGTCCCGGGCGCGCGGGTCGTCGCCCTCAACGACCAGACAGGCGTCAGGATCGAAACCACGTCCTCCGCAGATGGCAACTATGTCCTTTCTTCGGTGAACCCTGGAGTGTATACCATCGCAATCGAGGCACAGGGCTTCAAGCGTTATGTCCAGAAGGGCGTGGAGGCCTCAGTTGGAGAGCGGCTGCGCCTGAACATCGCCCTGGAACTGGGTTCCACCACCGAGCAGGTCACGGTTACGGCTGCGCTGCCACCCTTGAATGTAGTGGATGCCGAGTTGTCGCAAACCATGACCCGCAGTTACGTAGACAAGCTCTACGTCCCCCTGCGGAACCCCCTCAATCTGGTAATGCTGGCGCCCGGGGTGAACGTCAGCGGAGGCTACGCCTCCTCCGGCTTCGCCGATGCCGGGGATCTTACAGCCGGACTGTCGGTAAACGGCGGCGGCTCGACCAGCGGCAGCAACGAGATGACGGTAGACGGCGTCAGCGTGACCGTGCCGCGCGGCCGCGGCAATGTCGCCAGTGCGCCCTCCTCGGACGCTCTGTCGGAGTTTTCGGTGAAAACCACCAACATCGACGTCTCCCTTGGCCGCACCAACGGGGGAACCATCGCCATGGCTACCCGCTCCGGGACCAACGAATTCCACGGCTCCTTCGAGGGGTTTTACGGCGATCCCGCGCTGAACGCCAACGGCTGGTTTAACAACCGGAACCGCCTTCCACGAGCGGACGTCAACCGGCGATACTACTCCGGTGCTGGCGGCGGTCCCATCCGGCGCGATAAGACGTTCTTCTTCGTAAGCTGGCAGCGGGACAGCGACAACAGTCCATTTAATCAGCTCGCCCGCGTTCCATCGGCAGACGAGCGCCAGGGCGATTTCTCCGCCACCCTCAGCCCATCGGGATCCCGGCTGATGCTCTACGACCCGCTCACGACAGTGGTGACCGGCAATAAGGCCACGCGCCAGCCCATCGCTGGCAATCGGCTCAATCCATCGCGCTTCGACCCCATGGGCAAGGCGCTGATGAACTTTTATCCCCAGGCCAACCTGGACGTGGCGCCGCAACTCGGCCGCCCAAACTGGGCCGGCTCCTTCCTGATTCCGTCCCGGGCCGTCCAGTGGTCCGTCCGCGTGGATCACACCTTGACTGGCAGACATCGGCTGTTCGGCCGATTCGCGCGGATAACTCAGCTTACCGAATGCGACGGTTGCCCGGCCGGCATCATGGACGTGCCTATCCAGGACGCCAAGGCCCCCACTTTCATGCTGAACCATACCTGGACCGTCAGCCCTACGCTGCTGGCCTCGTTCAGCTACAGTTGGGCCCGCTATGCCGACCTCCTCACTTACTCCGCCAACCGCCTGGATCCTGCCGATATCAAGGTCCCTGAGATCATTACAGCCAATGCGATCAACAAAGCATGGCCGCGCGTGTTCCTGGCCGCCGACGGTGTGCCCAACGTGGGGGGCAGGGTGCGGCTGCGCGCCAACAACAACTTCCAGATCGTGCCCTCCTTCACCAGGCTCCAGAGCACCCACATCTTGAAATTCGGAGCGGACCTGCGGAAAGTGACCTGGTCCCAGACGGTGTCCAACCAGGGCGCCGGCTTTTTCAACTTCGACAAGAAATTCACGCGCTCAGACCCATTCGCCAACGCGACCGACACCACTTCCGGCTCGGCGATGGCGGCGCTGCTGCTGGGTTACCCTGATTCCGGCAGCCTTTCGTATTCACAGAGCCCTTACCTGTCCAGTCTTTTCCTGGCGTTCTATGTGCAGGACACCTGGAAAGTATCCCCTAAGCTGACGATCACTCCTGGAATCCGTTGGGAGGCCGAACGCCCTTACGTGGAACGGTACGACCGCATCGTCCATGGTTTCGACCGGACCGCCGAGCTGCCTGGCATCACAGTGCCCGGCATGAGCCTCAGGGGTGGCCTGCTCCTGGCCGGCATTGATGGCAACCCTCGCACGCAAGGGTCAACTGACTGGAACAACTTCTCGCCCCGCATCGGATTCGCCTACCAGGTGACTCCTCGGACGGTCCTGCGCGGAGGCTACTCGCTCTTCTACGTCAGCGGCACTTACAACCAGGAGAACGCGTTGCCCACGTCTTCATTGTGGGGGTTGAACGCCACTATTGTCGGCTCGCTTGATTCGGGCGCTACGCCTTACGCCACGGTTCGTAATCCCTTTCCCGCTGGATTGCCTCCTGTAATTGGGGCGAGCCAGGGCATTTTGTCGCGGATGGGAGACTCCACCGGCACGATTTTCGATCAGGGCGCTGTGGTTCCTTACAACCAGCAGTGGACCTTCGGCGTGCAACGTCAGTTGAGCCAGGACTGGATCATCGAAGCCAGCTACATCCATATCTTGAGCCTCAAGGGCTTCGGTGGAGCCACCGCCGCAGCGACGGGATTCAATCTCAACGAACTCTCTGACGCGTACCTGAACCTCGGGACCAGCCTGCTGACCCGCGTGCCGAACCCGTTCTACGGAGTCTTCCCCGCCACCACATCGCTGGGCACCGCCTCGACGGTCATCCGGCGGCAGTTGCTCCTGGCCTACCCGCAGTTCACCAGCGTTACCCTGTACACCAACGCCAACAGCGCCAATTACAACGCGCTGCAACTCCGCGCCGACAGGCGCATGCGCGGTGGTTTGACGTTGATGTGGAACTACACCTTCTCCAAGCAACTGGAGCGCAATACCATCAGCCTTGTCAATCCCGGCCGCAACATCAGCGGGATTTCGGGGCTCGACCGAACACATGTCATGAATCTGGCCGCGGTCTACGAACTGCCAGTGGGACGGGGCAGGCGCTTCCTGGGCAAGGCCACCCGCGCGGTCGACCTGCTGGCCGGTGGATGGACAGTCTCGAGCAGCGTACGTATCGCTTCTGGCGCCCCGCTGCAGTTCTCGCATCCCAATGGCCGTCCCGTGCGAACGTGCAACGCGAGCAAGAGCGGTTCAGTGAGCAGCCGCCTCGGAGACTTGCGGGATGCCTCCGGCAAGGTGCTCAATCCCTATTTCGACACGTCCTGCTTTGCGCCTCTCCCCAACCAGTTCACGGTCCCGCCGGAACCCATTTTCTTCGGGGAAATCCGCGCTCCGGGAAGGCGGCAGATGGATGCTGCCGTATGGAAATCTTTCCAGGTCTGGGAGCGGGTTCACTTCCAGGTCCGTGGCGAAGCGGCCAACCTCACCAATACTCCGCAGTTCGGCCCTCCGGGAACCAACCTCGGCAACGCCTCCACCTTCGGAGTTATCCAGACGGCCAGTGCCCCTCGCATCATACAACTCGCCTTTCGAGCCACCTTCTAGACGGGCAGGGAACTGAGTTAGGATCCAGAGAGCTGTTGACACGCAATGGGAGCTGAATGAGATGTTGCACATGTCTCGACGAGGACTGATGGCTCTGATCACGGCTGGGAGCGGCGCGAAATCCACCCCGGACGCCCACGATTGCCTCGGGAGTATTCTTCGGAAATTTGAACGGTATCAGGTGATCCTGGAGCCCGACAGGCCAGAGGCCGATTGGTGGGCGGGGGCGCCCTCCGTGGTGCGCGATCCCAGCGGCGTCTTCTGGCTCGCCTGCCGAATGCGGACCGCCGAAGGTCCTCTGGGATTGCGAGGCTACGAGATTCGCATTCTGCGGAGCACCGACGGCATCCGCTTTCAGCAGGTCCATAGCATTCGCCGCGAGCAGGTCCCCATCCCGGGCTTCGAGCGCCCGTCGATGTTGATCGATCCGAAAACCGGGAAGTTCAAGCTCTACGGCTGCGGGCCTTGGGAAGGCGGTCCCTGGTCGATTATCCGGTTCGAGGACGCCGCGGACCCCACCCGTTTCGTGGCCTCGTCGGCCGAACCAGTGATCCGCCCACAGCCGAAAAGCGGCCCCCGCGACCTGCCCGTCGAAGGCTACAAAGACCCCGTCGTTTTGTATGCCGAGGGAGCTTACCATGCCTACGTCATCGGCCAGCATCGAGGACTGGAACGCACCTATCATTTTCGAAGCGTCGACGGAATCGCCTGGGAGCCCGCCGGCAACGCATACCGGTCCATCATGGACTTAAGCGGCTGGCACGACTTCTTCATCCGTCCTGCCTCCGTCCTGCCTCTCGGTCTGGGATACCTGTTCATTTATGAGGGATCGAGCGTCGAGTGGTATGACCCGGTCTATAACGTGGCCACGGGGGTAGGATTCACCTTCGATCTCCATCACATTATCGATCTGACGCCCGACGCGCCCCTGTTTGTCAGCACGACACCCAGCAAGAACTACCGGACGTGGCGCTATTCGCACTGGATGCGGGTGGGGGACGAGTTGTGGGCTTACGCGGAGGTCGCGCGGCCCGACATGGCCAACGAAATCCGCCTGTTCCGGGTGGCCCTATGAGACCGCTAGTTCACCTCCTCGCCTCTTTCTCCCTCCTGATCCTCGCAGCGGCAGCACAGCCAAACGCCGCCGATCCTCAGGCAGTGGCGGAAGTCCACGCCGGCAAGCGCGACACTGCCAACGCCGCCTGGTGGGGATTCTCGGCCGAGGATTCCACCAGCGCGCTCCAGGCTGCGCTCGATTCCGGTGCGAAAAAGGTCATCATCCCGTACATGGGCTCACCGTGGGTCATCACGCCCGTGAATTTGCGCGGGAATCAGGAAATCCTCATCGAGCCCGGCGTGATCCTGCTGGCCAAGAGAGGCGCCTTCCTGGGGCGCGGCGACAGTCTGCTCACCGCCGACGGCGTAGAGAACCTGACTATCCGCGGCTACGGCGCCGTGCTGCGGATGCACAAATCCGATTACCAGAAGCCGCCTTATCAGAAAGCCGAATGGCGCATGGGCCTCTCGCTCCGCGGCGTGAAAAACGTGCTCGTCGAAGGCATTTCCTCGGACCTCAGCGGTGGCGACGGCTTTTACATCGCGGGCAACGCCACCAGGCGCTGGAGTGAAAACGTGGTCGTGCGCGACTGTTCTGCGTACGGGAACCACCGGCAGGGAATGAGCGTGATCAGCGCCGTCAACCTCCTGGTAGAGAACTGCCGCTTCTCCTCTACTCAAGGCACCGCGCCCGAGTCCGGCATTGACCTTGAGCCGGACGTCGAAGACGAACGGCTGCAAAGCGTCCTCGTGCGCAACTGCATCTTCGAGAACAACAGCGGGCACGGCATGCAGGTGTATTTGCGTCCCTTAAGCCGGAAATCAGCGCCAGTGTCCATCCGCTTCGAGAATTGCCTTACGCGGATGCTTCCGGGCGCGCCGGGTGCGGGCGCTGGAATGGTTGTGGGCGGCGTGCGTGATGACGGGCCGGAGGGGCTGATCGAATTCATCAACTGCGTCTCAGAGAACACTGCGCGCGAAGGCGCGCTGGTCTACGACAAGTCCGCCTCGAGCGTGAAGGTCCGGTTCGTGAACTGTCACTGGCATTCCCCTTGGCAGGGGCAGGTTCCGAACTACGCCGGGCCCCGGGTCCCGGTGCTGTTGCAGGTGCGGCGGCCTGCCGTCTCCAGCTTGCCCGGCGGCGTGGAATTCATTGGATGCTACGTGTATGACACGGTAAACCGGCCGGTCCTTCAGTTCGAGACGGAAAAGCCTCTTGTCCTGTCCGATGTATCCGGCGCCATCTATGCCGTGGGCGCTAAAGTTCCCAGGGCCCGGCTCGGTGAGAGCCTCAAGAGCGTGAACCTGCGGGTGATCGGCCCCGCGGCTTCCCAGCCTTGATCTACGCCGGTCCAGGAGGATGCCCGGTGAGAATCCCTGCTGCACTGTTGATCGTTTCGTCCGCCTTCGCCGGAGACCAGTACCTCGATACCGTCCGCCGCTTTGCGGACACCATGATCGAACATGGGACCGACCGTTACGGTGTCGAGCACTCTCCGCTATTTGCGGCCATGCTCGACCTCGAGACGCTGCGCCTGCCGGTGGAGAGCGTGCCCCCTGAGTTCTACCGCTCGCGCAACCGTCAGGTGCAATCCATCGGTTTCGGGCTGCCTCCCGTCCCCAGCGGTATCCGTCCAGGTGACCGTGCGCCGTTCGGGAACAACATCGAACACGACTTCTCGCTGCTGCGCGCCATGTACGAGCTCAGCGTGCTCACCGGCGACAGGCGATACGAGCAGCACGCCGACAGGTATCTGGCTTTCTGGCTCAAGCGCTGTCAGAGTCCCGAGACTGGTCTCATGGCCTCCGGCGAGCACAACAGTTGGGACTTTGTGCGGGAGCGGGCTCATTCCGACGTCCACGAAATTTACCGTCCTTTCCCTTTCTGGGACAAACTCTACGCGATCGACCCGTACCGCGCGCTCCGCATCGCCGAAGGACTCTGGATGTCGCAGATCGCGGACAAGCGCACGGGCGACTTCAATCGCCATGCCGGCTATCGCGTGCACAGTCCCGCCAGAGGGGCCGCCACGGGGGCGGCGTTCCCGCGGCACGCCGCTTTCTATATTTGGGCCTTTGCCAACGCCTACGTCGAGAGCCGCGATCCGAAATATGTCGAGCGGATCGAGGTGTTGATCGAAAGCCGCACCGCTCTGCGCCTGCAGCCATGGAGTCTGCTGGTGAATGCCGGGGACTTCCGTCCCGCTGAAGCTTTTGACCCAGCCCTGCGGATCTTGCTCTGGAAGGCCGCTGAACTGGTGCCGGCCCGGCGCGAGGCTTGGCGGAACGCCGTCCGCGCGCTGGACGATCGCGCCTTCTCCCACGAGGCGCCCGCTCCACGGGCCGAGCTGTGGCGCATGGCGTACGGGCAGGCTACCGCTTCGAGCGTGGCGCTCAGGTTCCTCACCCAATACCGCCAGCAACAGGAGCCGCGCTTCCTGCGAGAGGCCGCTGCGATCGCCGACGACTATGTGGCGGCAGGCTGGCCCGCGGACACCGCGCACCTCTGGCCGCGCGCCGCCGCGCAGGTCATCTCCCTGATGGCCGCGCTGAGCTCGGACCCGGCGGTCCCGAAGGAAAAGCGGCAAATCTACCGGAAGTGCGCCATCGAAGTGGCCGGCAGATCCATCAGCCTGTTTGCTTACCACGGCCTTTTTCGTGCCGAAGGTTCAGCAAGACACTATGAAGCCATCACCGGAGCCGATGACCTTGTCTACGCCTTGCTCCAGCTTCACTGCGAGATCTTTCGCCCGGAGCACCGCATGGGGCACATCGACATCAATCTGTGAGCCGCGCCGCAGCCGGATTCCCGGGCGAAGCACCTTTCCTTCTTGGGAAGACATTCCGAACGCTGTTGGCATGATCTGGTCCGAGGGTCTTACTTCACAGTGACCAGCCCCGCATAGCATACGCGGTCTGCTGTCCAAGTCAGGTCATCCCGAAGGCCGGTTGTTGGACTGCTGGCGGCTGTGGCGGTGGCTCGAACGGGGGGCCAGCCGGCGCTGGAAGCCCCGGTAGACAGAGCTGTTGCCTCAGCAGCGCCACCAGGTTCGATAGGCTCCGTCCGTGCCGGCTCCGCATGTGCAGGCACTTCACCAGCAGCATCGCAATCAGCTCTGTCCAAACCTGGCTCAGCACCGCGCTGGTGCTGGCGCCGGCTTGTGTCTTGATCCACAGCGCCTGCCTCATCCTCTTCAACAGCAGCTCGATCTGCCACCGCTCCCGATACGCCGCCGCCGACAGCTTCAGATGGTTGGTCCTGAACACCACCGTCTCGCCGTCCCCGCCCTCCACCTCGATCCGCCTTATGATCGCCTCCGGTCCCTGCTCCTGCAACCGCACCAGCACCAGCAGGATGACTTCGTCCCAGACCATGCCACGCCCGCAGCCGGCCGCTGCTCGACCACCCTGCACCCGGGTCGTTGTCCTTGAGCCGCGTGATGAAGCATACGCCATGCCGCCTCAGCTCCATCGACCAGCCGAAATCCTGATAGCCGCGGTCAGACGCCAGCAGCGTGCCTGGCTCGAACCGCACGCTGAGAGCCACATCGATGCCGGCCGCCTTGCCCGGAGTGGCCACGGCGAACCCGGCTGACGGGATGAATTGCAATAGCTGCGCGAAAGTGCTGCATGCTTGATTCATGGCCGTGTGCTCCTGAAGGCAGATGTAGACTCTTGTGCGAATCCCAAGTCAACCTGCCAGCCCGACCGCTTCATTCCTCAAGGGCTAATTTGGATAGGAATGGCTGAATTTGTTCGAGGATTAATAGTATTTTTCGATTATAGACTTGCTTCACTTTTCTACGTACTATGCTTTATGCGCATGAGGGGTGCCGGATTAATTCTTGTTTTCGCTCTGCAACTGTGGGCTCAGATCAACTTCGCGAGTCTGAGCGGGACAATCGAGGATCCACAAAAGCGGCCCGTTCAGCAGGCGCGGGTGCGGCTCAGGTCGGCCGCGACAGGCGCGATCCGTGACGTGGTCGTGGGCCCGGAAGGGCTGTACGATTTCGCCAGCCTGGCGCCGGGCGAATACGACCTGCACGTCGAAGCGGCCGGTTTCGCTGCCTTCACGCGGCGCGTGCGCCTGGAAGTTGGCCAGCAGATGCGGCTTGATCTCACCCTCACGCTCGGCCAGGCCTCAGACTCGGTGGATGTCGTGGGTTCTGCCGAGCTTCTCAAGACCGCGGATGCGAGTCTCGGCGAGGTGATCGAGCAGCAATCGATCCGTGAGCTTCCGCTGAATGGCCGGATGCTGCTCGACCTGGTTCTGTTAGTGCCCGGCTCTCACATCGGCCACGGCGCGCAGCGAGGTGACATGAATCCTCTCTACTGGCGGCCCGGCCAGCCTTCTGCGCTGAGCATCGGCGGGAACCGGCCGAACGCCAATTACTTCCTGCTTGATGGCGCCACCAACACCGATCCCACCTTCAACGCGCAGAACCTGAGCCTGTCACCGGATGCAGTCCTCGAGTTTGGAGTGCAGACCGGCAGTTACTCCGCCGAGCAGGGTGGCGCGGGCGGCGGGCAGATCAACATCATTACGCGATCCGGCACGAGCAAGTTTCACGGGACGATATACGAGTTTCTCCGCAACGACGCGATGGATGCCCGCAACTTTAACGAGATGGAGGGAGGAAGCCGCCTCACGCAGAACAACTTCGGCGCCTCGCTTGGCGGCCCGTTGCCGGGCGGCAAGACGTTCTTCTTCTCCAACTACGAAGGTCTGCGCAAAGTGAAAGCCATGAGCAGCGTGGCCACGGTGCCCACCGAGATGGAGGTGGCGGGCGACTTCTCCCAGGCCGGCGTCAATGTCTTCAATCCATTCAGCTCGCGCAACAACCCGGATTTCAATCCGTCATTGCCAGTCAGTCCGGACAACCCCCGGATCCTGCGCGATCCGTTTCCGCTAAACCGCATTCCGGCGCACATGATCAGCCCTGTTGCGTCGATCATGCTGAACAAGTATGTCGTTCGCCCGAACATGGGTCCGGGTGTGGGAGTCGATGCCAATAATTTTCTCGATGTACGGAAGCATCGCCACGGGCAGGACCAGGGCACCTTGCGGATTGACCGCATTTTCAGCAGGGGCGATGTCGTCTACGGCCGCTACTCCGGCAGCAAAGAGCGTGGCTTCATGCCCGAGAATCTGCCTGGCTTCGGCGCCTTCCACAACAACATGTCCCAGCACATGATCGTCGCATGGAACCACATCATCTCGCCCGCTGCGGTGAATACCGCTTCGTTTGCAATCTCGCGTCTGGCCATGCACCGCTATTCGGAGAACAACGAAAGCAACGACATCGTCAGCCAGCTCGGGATCGAAGGGGTCGGCTTCGGCGGCAAAGGGGCCTACGGCGCTCCGCGGTTCGATGTTCAGGGTTACTCGGGCTTCGGCGACAGCTTCGCCGCTACGCCAGCCAAGGAATGGGACGGGCTGTATGAAGGCCGCGACACCATGTCTTGGCAGCGCGGCCGCCATGGCTTGAAGTTTGGTGTCAGCTACCGTCATTACATCTGGCCCATGTGGGGTTTCTTTCAGAACCGCGGCTATTACCAGTTCACCAACGGCTTCACCACCCGGACAGCGAGCTCCGACGGTACGGGATCGGCCCTGGCCAGCTTCTTGCTCGCCTTGCCGGCCGTGAGGCAGCGCCAGGCCGGCATTCCCAGTATGGATTTGCGCCAGTGGTATGCGGACGCATTCGTGCAGGACAGTTGGCGTGTGACTGCGAATACGACACTCGAGATCGGCCTTCGGTACGAATATATGAGCCCACTGCGCGACATCGCCCGTCCATGGAGCAACCTGCTCCTGGAGAATGGCCAGCTTCGCGCCGTCATTGGCGGCCAGGAAGGCCTTCCTCGCGGCCTCATGTTCGCGAACAAGAAACGCTTTGCGCCTCGCTTCGGAGTTTCGCACCACCTGGCCTCGGTCGGGATGGTTGTGCACGCCGCTTATGGCATCTTCTATACGCCGGTCAACATGAACACCTGGTGCAACCAGTTGCATAACGTCCCGGTGGTCTTTCCCGAAACCAACCAGAGCGACAATTTCATCCCGTCGATCACGACATTCAACTTTGCTCCGCCTGTGCTTGGCCGCACCGTGGTGAGCTTCGCCGGATTCGATCCGCGCCCGCCGTCACAATACATCCAACAGTGGAGCGCGTCCGTGGAGAAAAGCTTCGCCCCGGCAACCACGCTGGAAATCGGCTACCAGGGGGGGCGAGGCTTCCATCTTCAGCGGGCGCATCTGATCAACAATGCGTCTCCGGGGCCTGGCCTGATCCAGCCCCGCCGCCCATATCAGACAGCCAGGTTCTCCGAGGCCGCCGAGCTGCCAGCCGGCCTCACTGTCGCCAGCCGGACGTTCCCGGTCAGCGGAGTGAACATCCTCGAGAATACGGCCAGGAGCTGGTACGACGCGGGCTACGTCAAGGTGCGCCGCCGCTACTCGAGAGGCCTCAGCCTGCTCGCGAATTACACGTTCGCCAAGAACCTGAGCGACGCACCGGACTTCCGCTCTCCGATGTTCGAATCGAGCATACCCCAGGACAACAATAACCTCCGTGCCGAGAAAGGGCCTTCCTGCGATATCCGTCATCGCTTCGCCCTCAGCGCGGTTTACGATGTGCCGAAGGCGTCTCGCTGGCGCTGGATCCGCGCCGCGACTCGCGGCTGGCGGCTGTCCACGATCTACCAGGTGCAGAGCGGCTTTCCGTTCACAATTTCCGTGTTCGGCGATACCGCCAATGCAGGGACAATTCTGGGAGAGAACCCGATCCGTGCCAATTACACCGGGGCGCCGGTATTCGGTCCCGGCACGCGAACCGCCGAGCGCTGGTTCAACACGGCGGCCTTCGCGATGCCCGGCGCTTACACATTCGGAAACGTGGGACGCAACACAGTTTATGGGCCCGGCATGCAAACCCTCGATGCGGCGCTGGTCCGCGAATTCGCCATCTCGGAAACGGCGCGCCTCCAGTTTCGCGGCGAGCTTTTCAATGCCCTGAACCACACCAATCTGGGCACTCCTAACCGTTTCGTGAATACGCCGCAATTCGGCACGATCACGGAAGCGGCGACGCCGAACCGCGAGGTTCAGGTCAGCCTGCGGCTTTCCTTTTGACGGCTGCCTGAGCGCGTCCAGCGGCGGCACGATCCGGTCTTCCACGGCCAGAGGAGAGAGCAGGAATGGCCATCATCGCGCCGGACGGTCCCGCAGGGCGCGGCAGCGCCTGCGCAGTTTCCCGGACGTACTCGCCCGATCGGGCAGGATGTCAGCTCGACCGAGGTTGTCCCGTTCTTAGGTGCAGGTTGGTGTCGAGCGCCTGAAATCATCTTGCGCGATTTTGCCCCCTTTAGAAGCCGGAATTTCTTGGCCCAGTGCTGCAAAAGGAGGAGTTCCTATTGACAGCCGATGGGCTAAGGGGTGGAACGAATCGCGATGAGCCAAGAGGAACGGGACAGGCCGCTGCGTGAGGGAACTGGTGCGCCGCGACGAGCGGCGGACGGCGGCAGAGGCGCGCCAGGATCCGAAGGGGGCTGGTGCGCTGGCAGGGCCGCTACAACAAGCCGTGCCAGTGGGTGGAGGACGACATCGAAGCGGCGCTGAGCTTCCACGCGCTGCCGCTGGCGCAGCACAAGCACCTGAAGTCGACCAGCATGCTGGAGCGGCTCAACGAGGAGATCAAGCGCCGGACGCTGGTGGTGCGGATCTTTCCGAACGCGGCCAGTTGCCTGAGGCTGGTGCGGGCGCTGGCGGTAGAGACTCACGAGGACTGGAGCGAGGCGGCGAGGTATCTGGACATGGATCTGCTGCGGAAGCAGGAGAAGAGCGGGTCTCGGCTGGGAGAGGCTGCCTGAATCTTGCCAAGCTGCCGCGGGCTACGCCCTTCGCAACTTAACCGGGCCTCAGCGGCGGAGCATCATGGCCCACTGACCTATGTGCAGAAAATTCGGTACACAACTCCCGGGGCGAGGCGGACTTTCCTGAAGAAGCGGATGCGGGGACGGAGTTTCCTGGCCCGGCGTTTGGTGTCGAAAATCGCACTTTTACCGACACCCAGACCCTACCATGATCCGCAAGCGATTGCAATGAGGAAAGTTATAGAACCAGTGGCGGAGAGGGCGGGATTCGAACCCGCGATACGGTTTCCCGTATACACGCTTTCCAAGCGTGCGCCTTCAACCACTCGGCCACCTCTCCGGGTCTGATTCGCAGGGCAGGCGCACTGCGCGAGATGTACTTCCACAGTTTACCATCCCGGCTGTTCACAACACTTGCGCCCGCGCTGCCAGGCGCGGCCAAGACCCTCCGGCTCAGCGGCAGGAACCGCGCACGAAATTCCCTCACTCCGGCAGGGGGAGCCCCTGATAGAGAAAACCGCGCACGCGGAGCCACCATTCAGGACCTCGCGGAGCGGGTCCGGCCGCACGGCAGAAATCCTCACGCGCAGTCCAGCCGCCGGCCCGGAGCAGGGTTTCAAGCAGCCCCTTCTCCGCCCCGTCCGCCTGGCGCCGCGCGAGGGCGAGGTCCTGCAGTGTGTTGCGCAGGATCACCGCCCGGAGAGTGTCGAGCCGGATCCCGGGCCCCTCTTCCGTCCGGCAAAGAGCGGCTTGCAGCGCCTTCGTCACGGTCGAATCCGCGCGCGCAGCGACGGGCGGCAGGGTTCCCCGCAGCGGCGGCGCCGGAGGCGCCACGGTCTCCATGGGGCGCATTTCCATCGGGTAAATCGTCCAGCGTCCAGCAGCGTGCAGTTGAATTTCCAGACGGAAGCGTTCCACCGGCGCGGATGCCGGCAGGAAGAGATCGAGCAGGTAAGCCTGCGTTTTCTGGCTTTCGGCCAGTACGGCCTGCACAGGCTGCTGCGCGGGCTTCAGGCCGTCGGGTATCCAGACGCCTCCAGCATCGGTGTACTCGAGCTGGTACAAGTCCGCCTTCGCCGTGGCGTCCGGATTCTGAGCGATGTAGATCGTGTAAAACTCGCCGGGCGGCGCCTCCACCGTGAACAGAAACGAGGCCCATCCGTTGCGGACCAGCGCCGGGGAAAGGATTTCGCGCCGGGCAGGAGCCTGGTCGGCGGGAACGATTCCGCCGCCGGGCCCGGGGCGCTGAAACTCGCTGAACACTGTGATGCGCTGGCCGCACAGGACCGCGCCTGAGGCGGCCAGCAGAAGCAGAGCGTGTAGAAAAACCCGCACGCCTGGCCTACGCCATGTCGAATTTTTCCGGATGGAGCAGAGGATCGGGGCTCACCACCACGGGCCGCCCCAGGATTTCCTCAAGCTCCTCCAGAAAGTCGTTTTCCGTGGACTTCAGTTCCTTCGCCACGTCCGGATGCACGCGGAGCACGACGTTGGGCGTATCCACCACTTTGGCGTATTTGGCCGCTTCAGTGAGGATTTCCCCGATAACGGTGGTGACGCTCTTCACATAACCGGCGCCTTCGCAGGTGGGGCATGGCGAGCAGAGCGTGCGCTCGAGAGACTGCTTGACGCGTTTCCGGGTGATGGCGACGAGGCCGAAATCATTGAACTGGAGGACCTTGTATGGCGCCTTGTCCAGGCGCATGGCCTCTTCGAGCGCCTGCATCACCTTCTGGCGGTTCTTCCGCTCCTCCATGTCGATGAAGTCGACCACGATGATGCCGCCGAGGTCGCGCAGCCGGATCTGGCGGACGATCTCCTTGACGGCTTCCAGGTTGGTCTTGACGATCGTGTCTTCCAGGCGGTTCGATTTTCCGACAAATTTGCCCGTATTGACATCAATAGCGACAAGCGCTTCCGTCTGGTTAATGACGATATATCCGCCGGATTTCAGCCACACTTTCGGCCGCAGCGCTTTTTCCAGTTCCTGCGTAATTCCGAAAGCGTCAAAGATCGGCTCGGGACGGGTGTATAGCTTCACCCGGTTCAGCAGATCGGGCTGGAAGCGCTCCACATTGTGCAGCACCTGCTCGTAGAGGTCTTCGCTGTCGACCCAGATGGCCTTGAAGCCCTCGGTGAGCTGATCACGGATGATGCGCTGGACGATTTCCACGTCATGGTGCAAAAGGGCCGGGGCGCGGCGTTTTTCGGCCTTCTGTTTGATGTCCAGCCAGAGCGCCGCCAGATGGCTCATATCGGCGGCGATCTCTTCCTCACTGCGCCCTTCGCCGGCCGTGCGCATGATGAAGCCGCCGGGAATGCCTTCCCGGTGCTTCTGGAGGATGCGGCGCAGCCGCTGGCGCTCCTGGTCGGTCGAGATGCGGCGGCTCACTCCGAGGTGATCCACCGTCGGCATGTAAACCACGTAGCGGCCGGGCAGCGCGATGTGCGAGGTGATGCGGGCGCCTTTCTGGCCGAGAGGCTCCTTGGCGATCTGGACGATGATTTCCTGGCCTTCCTTCAGCAGGTCGGCGATGGAGGGCTGCGGCGGGCGCTCCCGCGCCGGCATCTCGGGCCCGGCTGCGGCAGGCGGCGCGGGCGCCGCCGGCTCGGCAGCCGCCGGCTCTTCAGCCTCTGCGCCAATCCGGTCGCCGCGGCCCCGGCGGCGGGAGCGGCGGGTGATTCGGTGGGGAGCCCTCCCGCCCTGAGCCCGCAGCGTAGCGGTCAGGCTGACGGGCATACGGGCGGGTTCAATCCCTTCTTCCTCCGGCTTTTCGCCTTCTCCTGCCGCGGCGCCGGGTTCCACACCCGCCTCCGGTCCAGCAGGCTCCGGCACAGGTTCGACAGCCCCGGCCGCCTCCGCAGTCCCTGAGGGCGCGCCCTCCTGCCGGGCGTCTGTGCGTGGCAGGGTCAGCTCTTCCGCCTGCGGCTCGGGCGTTGCTCCGGCAGGCAACCCGGCGGACGCAGTCTCCTCGATCTCTTCTTCCTCTTCTTCGGCCCCGGCTCCGGCCTCCTCTTCGGCCGTGGCGGCATCCTCCTCAACCTCCTGCTGGTCCGGGCGCTCCGGCCATTCGGCCGCCTGTTCGAGCGCCTCGACGCGGTCCAGGATCTTTTCCGCCGCATCCTCGGCGGCCTCTTCGAGTTCCGCGTCGTCCACGCCGGCGGGAGCGGATCCGGCATCCGATGCTTCCTGGCGGCGCCGGTACTTGGCAAGGGACTCGCCGGGCAACAGAAGGAGATCGTCGGCCGGGGATTCGCCAGCTTGTTCCGGCTCCGCTACTGCGGCGGGCTCGGCCGTGGCGGTCTCATCCAGGGTGGCGAATTTCGATTCGGGCAGGCCGCGGCCGCGGCGGCGGCGGCGCGTGCGGCGGGACCGGCGGTCGAAGCGCTCTCCTGCCTCGGGCGCGGGAGCTTGCTCCACCGCCGGCGCCTGCGCTTCCGGGGCGGGAGCGGCGGCGCGGAAGCGGTTGCGCGGCTGCGGCCGGCGTTCGTCGGCCACACGGTCGAACTCGTCGGCGTTCTCCTCGAAGAAATCGGAGACGTAGAGAAAGCAGTCGCGATCCAGGCCGAGATCGACAAAGGCCGACTGCATTCCCGGCAGGACGCGTGTGACGCGGCCCTTGTGAATGGACCCGGCCAGAGAGTATTCGTTGGCCCGCTGGAAATAAATCTCCACCAACTGGCCGTCTTCCAGAATGGCCGCTTTTGTTTCGTGGCGGTTTTGACTGACCACCAACTCCTTCGATGGCATGCTGATTACCTCCACTCCAGGGGCGTAGACTGCAGGAGCGGAGAGGAGGAAGGATCGGAAGCTCCAGACGATTCAGGCTGGTCGAACCGGTGCAAGCCGTGCATGGCCCGCAGCCGGATGGAAGCAATGCTAGAAACTTTCACAAACCGCCGAGCACGCCCGGCCGGCGCCCACGAGGCGCGCTGGATGCCAGAACGGTGCCCGGACAGGAGGCGTTGTTCCGCCTGCGAAATCTCTGTCCTCGACTTGTGCCTGACGCCGGATCGACAAACCTTTCCGGATACGCTCTCTCGTTCCAGGTCACGCTGAAAACCGCCGGAGCCTTACGTTATTGACAAGCCCCAGCATCATGAAAACCGACAACATGCTCGATCCGCCGTAACTCATCAGGGGAAGCGGAATGCCGGTCACCGGCATCCGTCCCACCGCCATGCCCGCGTTGACGAGCAGGTGGAACAGCAACACCGAGCAAACACCCATGCAAATGAACATCCCCGCCCGGTCCGGCGCCGCCTGCGCGTTTTGAACAATCTGCATCAGCAGCAGGAAGTACAACCCGAACACGGCCAGGATGCCGACAAACCCATGCTCTTCGGCGAAGGCGGAGATCAGGAAATCCGTGTGAGCCACCGGCAGGAAGCGGAGCTGCGTTTGCGAACCCCGCGCCACGCCGCGGCCCCAGATGCCGCCGGCGCCGACCGCGATCTTCGATTGAATCACCTGGTATCCCTTGCCCGCAGGGTCTTTCATCGGATCCAGGAACGTCTCCAACCGAGCCTTCTGATAATCCTTGAGCACGAACCACCCGGCAGGCATCAGCACGACAGCCGCAACGCCGAGCAACAGCAGGTGCTGCCAGCGGATGCCGCCGAAAAACACTCCGGCGCAAACAATGGATACATACGTCAGCGCCGTCCCCAGATCCGGCTGAGCCGCCACCAGCCCGCAGGGGATGCCGGCCAGCAAGCCCAGCTTCACCAGGTCCCGGCCCGTGAGCCGATCCGATTTCAGCTCAGCCAAATACCGGGCTATCAGTAATATTAGCACCAGTTTGACGAACTCCGAAGGCTGAAACTTGAAACCGAACCCGACAGGGATCCAGCGCCTGGAGCCCCAGACGAGCGCCCCCACCAGCGGCGTCAGCACCAGCAGGCCGAGACTGACCACATAGAGCGCCGGCGCCTGCCCCAGCAGCGTGTGGTAGTCGATGCGGGTGGTGATCCACATCACCAGCAGCCCGGCGGCAAGGAACACGGCCTGCTTCCACCAGGCCGAGCGCCAGGCTGTGTCGATGGTGGCGCTGTAGATCTGCAGGATGCCGAGCGCGGCGATGAACAGCGCCACCAGTACGAGCACCCAGTCGAGATTGCGGAGCGAGCGGTAGGCCGCCATCAGCGCGTCCCTCCGGCGGCGCCGGGCGGCTGGAGCCAGGCCGAGGCGAGGCTGGCGGGCTGCCGGCCAAGCCGTTCCAGACGCTGCTTCTTGTCGTAGTAAGCCTTGATGACGTCGCGCACGATCGGCGCCGCCATATCGCCGTGCTGTCCGTTTTCCCACAATACAGCGACGACAATTTCCGGGTTGTCCGGCGTCGCGAAGCCGACAAACCAGGCGTTGTCGTGCCAGTCGGAGGAATTCTTCAGGCGGAGCAGGTCATTGGAGGCCAATTGCGCCGTGCCTGTCTTGCCGCACATCTCGATGCCGGGAATCCGCGACGCCGCAGCCGTGCCCCACTCGTTGACGGCAGCGCACAGGCCGTCGATCACCTTGCGGACGTTTTCCGGCCGGAAACCGGCATTGCGCAGCGGCGGCTCGGGCTTTTCCGGCCGCACGATGTGCGGCCGCATGAAGACGCCTCCCATGGCAATGCCCCCCATTGCGTGCGCCAGTTGCAGTGGCGTCACCGTCAGCGCGCCCTGGCCGATGGCGACGGAGATGGTCTCGCCGGCATACCACTTCTCCCGCTGCGTCCGGATCTTCCACTGCGTCGAGGGCACCACGCCCTCCTTTTCGCCGGGCAGATCGATGCCGGTCTGGTTGCCGAACCCCATCAGTTCCGCGTAATGGGCGATGGTGTCGATGCCCATCCGGTTGCCGACGGCATAGAAGAACACGTCGCAACTCTGTGCAATGGCCGTCTTCAGGTTGACGGTGCCGTGCCCGCCGCGGCGGTGGCACTTGAAGAACCGCCCGTACCAGGTAGCGCCTCCCGTGCAGTGCACCGTGAAGTCGTCGTCGATGGCGCCGGACTCCAGCGCCGCCAGCGCCATGATCGGCTTGAACGTCGAACCCGGCGCCAGTTGTGCCTGCAGCGCGCGGTTGAACATCGGGCGGTAGGGATCCTGCACCAGCGCGGCATACTCGCGCGCAGTGATGCGGCTGGAGAAGCGGTTGGGATCGTAGGAAGGATGCGACACCAGCGCCAGCACTTCGCCGGTGCGCGGATCCAGCGCCACCACGGCGCCCCGCTTGTCTTCCATCGCCAGCTCCGCCACCACCTGGAGGTCGAGGTCGATGGTGAGCCGCAGGTCCCGGCCGGGAACCGCCTCCTTGATGCCGAGCACTTCGCGCGTGTTCATGCGGTTGTCCACGCGCACCTGGCGCTGGCCGTCGATGCCGGCCAGATGCTCGTTGTAGTAGCGCTCGACGCCTGTTTTGCCGATCAGGTCGCCGGGATTGTGGTGAGCCCAGTCCAGCGAGTTCAGCTCGGCATCGCTGATTTCTCCGACATAGCCCACCAGGTGCGCCGCCAGCCCGCCCTTCGGGTAGATGCGGTATTGCGACTTGATCAACTCCAGTTCAGGAAAGCCGCTCGGACCGGAGAAGGCCTCCACAAAGGCCAGCTCTTCAGGATTCAGTTCTTCTTTGAGCGGCACGGCGAAATACGTCGGCTGCCTGCTGTAGCGGCGCAGCTTCGCTTCCAGCTCGCCGGGATCGAGATTCAACCCGAGCGCAATGGGCCGGAGGTGCGACGGGCGCAGGTTCTCGCGTGAGAGGATCAGGCGGTAGGACTCGTGGTTGTCGACGATGATGCGGCCGTCGCGGTCCAGAATCTTGCCCCGGGGCGCGAGGATGGGCAGGCTCTTGATCTGATTCTGCTGAGCCTTCTCCGAATAAAACTCCTCGTTGAGGACCTGCAAGTCCCAGTAGCCCACCGCGAGGAAGAGAAAGACGGCAACGATGAGGTACTGGAACGCCGCGATCTTGCCCGCCGCGAACTTGGTCTCGTCGCGGAACAGAGACCGGGCTGGGAGGGAGTCGGGCTCTCGTTCTGCGCGGAGGTATCGCAAGGCTGCACGCGGCTGTGGCGCCGCATCAGATACTAGTGTAGCCTCGCGGCTTCACTGGCCGCGCGTGGCGTTGAAGACGCGCTGGAAGACGCGCTGCACCCCGGCCTGCACGCCGGACCAGCGGCGGCGCGCCCGCCGACAGCGCCACCGGTGACACGCCGCTCAAAGACGGGCGCTTGATGGCGCCGGACATGACCGGGGAGCGCAATATACGCAGAAGGCCGCGCCCAGCGCCGTCCTCCGTCCTCGCACCGGAAACGGTCGAGGAAACCGAACAAGACCTCCGCTGCGGCACGCTGCAAGCGCCTGGACGGTTGCCCGGAACGGATTTCCATCAGAAACAGAAGATGCACCAGGAGATCACGCCGGACGGCGGTGCTGCTTCTGTACGGACAACTTTAACGCACCCTGCTCAGGCATCCAGAGCGTCGCGGACTTTCGCGGCAATCTGGTTCAGATCGAAGGGCTTTTGCACGAATCCGGCACACAGATCCTCGAAGCCATGCTCCACCATGACCCCGTCAGAATACCCAGACATGAAAAGAACCTTCAGTCCCGGAATGCTGGATTTGAGTCTCCGCACGAGGTCCGGTCCGCTCAGGCCGGGCATGATGACGTCTGAAAGCACGAGGGCGGGCCGGAGGCCATTCTCTTCCACCTGCAGGATGGCCTCTCCTCCGTTCGCAACTGGAATCACTCTGTAGCCCAATCTTGTCAGGAACGCTTCCAGGAGGCCCCGCAGAGCGCTTTCGTCTTCCACCACGAGAATCTGTTCTCCGCGCCCTTCTACTCCCGGGCCGGCGCTTGCCACTGTCTTCCGAGGCACGGCGCGCCCTGCGGTGGCAGGGAAGAAGATGCGGAAAGTTGTGCCGCAATTTACCTCGGAGGACACATCGATGGCGCCTCCCGACTGCTTGACAATGCCGTATACGGTCGAGAGCCCGAGCCCGGTCCCCTTTCCCTGCTCCTTGGTTGTAAAGAAAGGATCGAAGATCCGTTCCAATGTCTGCTGATCCATGCCGCAGCCCGTATCGGCGACAGTCAACACGACCCAGTCCAGTCCGTGATTCGTCCCCTGTACGCCGGCCGGCACGTCTCCCAACTCTGCCAGCGCAGTCCGGATAGTGAGGCGACCGCCCTTCGCCATGGCGTCCCGGGCGTTGACGACGAGGTTCATGACCACCTGCTCGAACTGGACAGGATCGATTCTCACGGACGGGAGGTCTTCCGTGAGATCGAGCGCCACCTCGACATCCTCGCCCACGAGCCGCAACAGCATCCGGTGAAGGTTACAGATCCCATCATTCAGACTGATCACCTCCGGCTGTAACGGCTGCCGGCGGCCAAATGCCAGAAGCTGCCGGGTCAGGTCGGCAGACCGTTGCCCCGCTCTCACGATTTCTTCGACTTCGCGTCGTGCCGGTTCCGTGGGGTGGAGGCGTTCCAGCACAGACGCTCCATACCCCAGAATCACGGTCAGCATGTTGTTGAAGTCGTGGGCGACGCCGCCAGCCAGCCGCCCCAGGGACTCCAGCCGCTGCGCGCGATGCAACTGCTGTTGAAGGCGTGATTGCTCTTCGAGATACTTGAGCTTCTCAGACTCGTCGCGCCCCACCGCCACAAAGCCGACAGTGTTCCCGGCGCTGTCGCGGACGGGCGAAATGGCTGCATCGGCGGGGAAAGTGGAGCCTCCCTCTCGCTGGCACACGATCCTGCCAGACCACGTAACACCTTTGACGAGCTGGTCGCCCAGCTCCCGAAGAACCCTCTCGTCTAACTCTTTGGACAATAGAAGGCCGGCCTGGCGCCCGGGCAATTCATGCTTCCGAAATCCAGTCAGGACCTCGACTGCCTTGTTGACGTACAGGATCTTCCCTTCAGAATCCGTGACAACGATCATGTCATCGGTCTGCTCGATCGCGGTGATCAGCCTCTCCCGCTCCAGTTCCGCCTGCCGGTCCCGTGTGATATCCTGAGCCGCTCCGTAAATCCGTGTCACCAGACCGGATTCCTCGTCACGCACGGCGGCGGCGTAGTCTCTCACCCAGCGCCAAGTCCCGTCCTTGGCAATCATCCTCGCCTCGCAGACATCATTCTGTCCGCCGAGCACCCGGACCGAGTGCCTGCGCATCCGCGCACGGTCCTCAGGATGGATGATCTCGATCCACCCTCCCATCTGTTTCATCTCCTCGATCGTGTAACCTATCGTCTTCGAAAACGACTCCGAGACCCATTCAATCTGGGCCGATCGGTCTGGCGTCACCCGAAGCTCATATGCGTAATCAGAGATCAAATCGGTGATCTGGCGGAATCTCTCCTCGCTCTCGCGCAAGGCCGCTTCCGCCTGCTTTCGTGCCGTGATGTCGTGGATGATGGCCAGACGGACTCTGCGCCTGGGGGGGCCAATGAGGGACGCATAGATGCTGACGTGCCGGATCGTGCCGTCAGCCAACCTCACCTGCGTCTCGAATCGTCCAGTCTCACGCCGCCCAAACTCCTTTATTTCCGCGGCTCCCACCGGACTCACCGTAAGTTCCGGTGTCTCCATTGCCCGCATCCGTTCGCGAGGCCAACCAAAGAACTCACATGCAACGGGATTGGCGTCGATGATCCTCATGCTCCTGGGATGAACCAAGAGCATCGGAGCCGTGTTATCCTCGAACAAACTCCGGAACAAGACTTCGCTTTCGGCCAAGGCTTTCAGGGCGGCGATCTGTGGCGTTAAGTCCAGCAGCGAGACGATGATCTCCCTGCCATCGGGCATCAGGCCCAGCGAAATTCCGACACTGCGCACTCGCCCCTGCGCGTCCGTCAGCCGCGCTTCGAAAACCTCCCCGGAGCCTTCCTGACCTCGGCGGAGCGCTGCCAGGCGCCTGCGCACTTGTGCTGCACCGCTCGCATCCAGGAACTCAAACCATCGGGCCCCCACGAGTTCTAGCTGCCCTCTGCCGGTGAGAAGGGCCGCCTGTGCGTTGGCCATGAGCACAGTGCCGTCTTCCGAAACCAGCAGGAGCGCCGTGGCCGACGCCTCAAACACGGCCCTGTATCTCATCTCGCCGGACTCGGCCATCTCGATGGAATGCCGGCGGAGCCGGGTCAGAACCTTCAGATGAGCCGCGAGATCGTCCTTGGACAGAGGCTGCCGGAGAGCGACGTCGAATCCCGCCTCCAGCCACGACGTCGCGTTCTCTCTGGCGTCCAGCACGAGGGCGACAGGCAAGAACACCTCGGAGCCGGCCTTGGCGCGGAGAACGTCATCGCCGAACCGGAATGTGCCGCCCACATCAAGCACATAACAGTCGGCCGGCTGGATGCCGTTCTGATAAAGGTCGACGACCCGGCAACCTAAGCCTTGCAGGAATTCCATCAGCAGGGCCCGGTCGATCGCCTCGGAATAGCCGAGTCCAACCTCGATTCCTTCAAACATCGCTTGCTGCTTTATGCTCGGGCCCTTGAGGCGCGGCTCCGAGGACAGGAACACCAGTCAACAGGCCGCTCAGCTCTTTGAACGTCCTTCCGACGGAGATTCCCTCGTTCGAAAATTTCAGTTCGCGGATGGCAGTCTGATGGGCCCCGCCGCGTTTCTTGAGACAAACGATGAGCCGGATCACCTCTCCCCTGTATTCCGCAAGCCGCAGAAGCAGGATGTTATCACTTACATAGCTGACTCCTGCCCTGCTGATCTGGAGATTGCCGGTGACCAACTCCTGCTCGCTGATCACAATGAGGCTTCGCCCCAGACGGCGCACCAGTTGAATCAGGTTCTGGACATTGGCCACGGCATTGCCGAAAGTCTCCAGCGCCATCTCGTAACCTCTGAGGCTGTCCAGGAGAATCACGTCGCATCTTTGCTGCTCAATATCCCGTCGAACCGTCTCGGCGAACTCATCCGGATACACTTCCATCGGGTTGACCTGGCGCATAAGAATCCGATTTTCACGGATATGCTCCTCTAGTGGAATGGAAAGGCCGCGGCATCTCCGGATGATCGATTCGATCGACTCTTCAAAAGAATACAAAGCGCCTTTGAGTCCGCTGGCAGCAGCGCTTGCCAGCAACTGGACGCCCAGAGTCGTCTTTCCGGCTCCGGCAGGACCTGCGATCAAAGTGCTACTCCCCGTGGGCAGCCCGCCCCCCATCAACTCATCGACCCCCTCGATCCCTGAGGTGATGAGGCCGGTCGGGGTGCCCGCTCCAGCAATTGGTTCCGTCCTGTGCGGCCAGAGCGAGATGCCTGACTCCGAGATCCGCATCGCGTGCCTGCCCCCCAGGTAGCTGCTGCCCCGGAACTTCTCTACTTCGAGTGTCCTGATCTCGACAAGACGGTTTTCCGAGAGAATCCTCTCCAGGCGGACCACCCCATCCACGGCGAAGGCGAGCGTCGCATCCTTCTCCAACTCCAGGGGGCTGACCAGCAGAATGCATACGCATCCTTGACCGGACAATTGGGCCAACAACGACTGCAACTGCCGTCTGTATTGGAATTCGTCGGCGGAAAGAAACTTGAGGAAAGATACGGAATCGATCACCAGCCTGGCCGGCTCGTACTTCGCGATGGTTTCGCGGAGACGCCCCCACACAGGCTCTCCCTCCACGTCACTCAGACGAAATACTTTGTATTCCCCGGCGGGTACACGCCCTGAGCCTATTCCCGAAAAATCCTCAAAATCGATGCCATCGAGAGACCAGCCGAACGAGGCCGCATCGCGCCTCACTCTTCTTTCCGACTCCCCGAAGGAGATGAGCAGACATTTCTCACTTCTGCGTGCACCCTCCATCAGGAACCGCAACGAAAGGACTGTCTTTCCCGTACCGGGGCCTCCGACAAGAAGATAGGAAGACGCAGGAAGGAGCCCCCCACAAAGGATCTCGTCGATCCCCGGGATGCCAGTCGAGATGCGATCAGTAGACTCCATCACCAAGTGCATACCTCCATGCCTGAGACTGCTCCGGCGGCGTTCAACAGGGACAGTTTCCCCTGTGTTTTACACTCGTGTTGAGATCATATCCCCCGTTTTAGGCGCGCGTCTGGTCCCAGCGGGGAGATGCCTTGAGATCCACGGCCCCGGCCTGAACCAGCTTCATGAAGGCATCGACAACCGCGGGATCATACAGCACGCCGCGGTTGCTCGCAATTTCACTGATAGCAGAATCCAGGCCCAAACCCGGGCGGTATGGCCGATGCGACGAAATGGCCTCCACGACATCGGCCACACAGAGAATCCTGGCTTCCAACAGGATCTGCTCGCCGGAAAGGCCTTTGGGATAGCCCCGTCCGTTCCATTTCTCGTGGTGCTCCAGGACCATCCGTCCCACCGGCCACGGAAATTCGATGTCCCCGATGATCCGGAAGCCCTGTTCGCAGTGCATCTGGATGAGTGAGAACTCCACGGGCGACAGAGCACCTGGCCTGCTGAGAATTTCTGCCGGAACGCAGACCTTCCCCAGATCATGGATCATGCCGCCCACAGAGAGGCCCTCCAACTGATCCTGTGACAGGCCGAGTTCCTTGCCGATGGAGACAGCCAGCCCCGCGACTCGCTGCTGATGACCAGCCGTGTACGGATCCCGGGCTTCGACCATCCGGGTCACCACCTGCACGATCCCGTCCAGCGCTTTCTTGAGTCTGATCGTGCGCTCCTCTACAAGCTGCTCGAGATGTTCGCGATATCGCCGATTCGCATCTTCCAGTCTCCGCATCCGGACGGCGTTGCGGACGTTGATGATCAGATCCGAGGTGTGGAAGGGTTTGAGGAGGAAGCCATAGACTCCGCTTTCCAGGACATCATCCGCGATTTCCCAATCGTCCACGGCCGTCAGCACGATTACCGCAGTCCTGGGGTACTTTTCACGGATGTACTTCGCCAGAGCAATCCCGGATTCCCCCGGCATTCTGACGTCACACAAAGCCAAATCGAATTCCTGCCTGGCAAGCAGGTCTCTGGCGCTGGCCGCATCAGATGCCGCCACGCACTCAAACCCATGCCGGGACAAAGTCTGCAACAACAGACGTTGCACCTGGGCATCATCGTCTACAACCAAGATCTGCGGAGCATCCTGTTCCATTGGCCTTCTCCTGCGCTGGCCATGACGACCAGACGTCTTTCCGGCATTCAGTGAGGCCCTACGGCGAACAGCCGCCCTTTTGTTTCGCCAGGATCGGCACAACCCGGGCGCCAACCTGACGTCTTCCCGTATTACTCGCTCGCCAGCATAGCAGCCGCTTCGTCCTCCTTATGCGGCGAGCCCACCCCCCCACGTTGTTGAGATAGGCTGTGACCTCCCACTCAGCCAACGTGCTTTCAATAACTTACAGGTTAGTTTTGAACACCAATCAGATTATCTCAGCAGTCGATCTAGTACTACACGTACTCTTATATATCACACTTCTTGACCAGTTGTTCCTTATTTCTTGCCAATCTTGGAGAGGGTGCGGATGGGCGCAGGCGGATGAAAACCCGCCTCTCGGTGAACGGCATGCAAGCATACCATGGCCGGGCAATGTGGCAAGCTCCGTTGCAGCCCCCTCAGTGGCTTCTCCCTGGACAGCGCCCTCAGTCCTCCCGCCGGAAGCGGTCGAGGAAGCTGAACAGCGCCGCGGCGACGACGGCGTTGAGAAACGCGGAGATCACCGTCTGAGGGATCTGGAAATCGGTCTGCTGCCCGAGCAGCCCCCGGCTCAGCGCCCAGAAAAAGAACTGGTGGAACAGGTAGAAGAAGAATCCCAGAAGGAACCGCAGCACCGTGTTCTCGACGTCGAAACGCAGGCTCAGCGACGCCGCGAAATAACAGGACAGCGTCTTGCTGATGCCGTTCATGCCGAGCGGGTGAGGCGACAGGGCGTCCTGCGCCAGGCCGATGACGCAGCCGATCATGGCGCCCGAGGCGGGCTTGCGCCGCATGAGCGCGAAGTAGATGGCTGCCAGCAGCGGGAGCTCCAGGTAGGACAGCGCATCGAAGAAGCGCGGCACGTACACCTGGAACAGGATGGCGGCCAGAGGCGCCAGCACATACAGCGCCGCCGGGAACCTCGCCGCCTTGCCCCTGGCGGCGAGCCCCGCCGAGAGGCTGTCTTCCAGACGGCTCATGGGCGGGGCGGCTCCGTCTTGCCGGGCGCGGGTGTCCCGGGCTTTTTCGCGGCCGCACCGGCAGCAGGCGCCGGCTCGCGGGCGAAGTCGGCGATGCGGCCTTTCACGCCAAGCTGAACGCCTTGCGCCTCGGTCAGCCGCCGGTAACGTTCGGCCAGCCGGTCGGCATCGGTGAGGGCGCCGCTGTTGGAGGAGGGAGCGGCAGCGCCCTCGGCCGGCTGGCGATCCGGAGGAGGGGGAGGCAAAAGGCTGACACCTTCGGCCGGCGGCTCGCCGGGCGGAGGAATCAGCCCGTGAACGCCGTCCAGCACGATCAGCATCTCCTCGATGCGCGACTTCAGCGCGCTCGGCTCCACCAGCACTTCCTTGCCGCCTCTGCCTTCCCGCACCAGCGTCACCTGTCCGGCGGGAAGGCCGCGGGGGAAGACGCGATCGTTGCCGGAGGTGTAGAACCACTCGCCCGGCTCGAGCGGATCTTTGTTCTCGACATGATCGACGGTGCAAAGGGACCCGCCCGTGCCTTTCAGGGCGCCGTGGACGCGGCTTTTCTGCGAGACCACGCTGGCCACCGCGCCCGGGGCCGTGATCAACTGCACAAGCGAGGCCATCGGATAGGCGGCCACCACTTTGCCGACAATGCCCTCGGGCGTGATGGCGGCCATGCCTTTCTGCACGCCGTCCGACGAGCCGCGGTCGACGAAGACCGTCCTCGTGTCCGGTCCGGCGCCTGCTCCAATGACACGCACGGCGAGCGTTCTGGAGGGGATGCGCGCGCGGTATTGTTCGAGCGCCTTCGCCCGCTCCGCCGACGCCAGCTCCGCCGCCAGAAAGTGGTTTTTCAGGCGCAGTTCGCCGAGTTCCTTCCTGAGCCGTTCGTTCTCGGCGCGCACGTCCCGCAGGATGAAGTAGTCGGAAAAGAAACCGGCGGCCGCCGCGCGTCCGGACTCGAGCCCGCGCGCCAGAGGAGCGACTGCGGCCACGGCCCAGACGCGGATCAGCGGCACGTCCTGGCTGCTGCGCACCTGGTAGGCGAGCAGGAGCAACTGCCCGACCACCAGCAGCAGCAGCACGCTCAGGTTCCGGTAACGGCCCAGAAAGCTGTCCATACGCTCAGGCGGCCTCGTCGCCGGCGGCCCGCTATTCGATGGCGATGCGCCGCAGCAGCTTGAAGTCGGTCAGCATGCGCCCGGTTCCGAGCACGACGCTGGCCAGCGGGTCCTCGGCGATCGATACGGGCAGTCCGGTTTCTTCACGGATGCGCTTGTCGAGGTTCTTGAGCAGCGCGCCGCCGCCGGTGAGGACGATGCCGCGGTCGCTGATGTCGGCGCTGAGTTCGGGAGGCGTGCGTTCGAGCGCGACGCGGATGGCGTTCATGATCGTCGCCACGCACTCCGACAGCGCTTCGCGGATCTCTTCATCGTTCACGACGATGGTGCGCGGCACGCCCTCGATGAGATTGCGGCCCTTGATCTCCATGGTCAGGGGCTTGTCGAGAGCATAGGCGCTGCCGATCTGCATCTTGATCTGCTCTGCCGTGCGCTCGCCCACCAGCAGGTTGTACTTCTTCTTGAGGTACTGCATGATGGCGTCGTCCATCTCGTTGCCGGCCACGCGCACGGAACGCGAATAGACGATGCCGCTGAGCGAAATGACGGCCACGTCGGTGGTTCCGCCGCCGATGTCGACCACCATATTGCCGGAAGGCTCCGTGATCGGGAGTCCCGCGCCGATGGCCGCCACCATCGCCTGTTCCACCAGATGGACTTCGCTCGCCTTGGCGCGGTAGGCCGAATCGATGACGGCGCGCTTTTCCACCTGCGTGATCTCGCTGGGGACGCCGATGACAATGCGCGGGTGGACCAGCATCTTGCGGCCGTGCGCCTTCTGGATGAAGTAATTCAGCATCCGCTCGGTGACCTTGAAATCGGCGATGACGCCGTCCTTCATCGGCCGGATGGCGACGATGTTGCCGGGCGTGCGGCCCAGCATCTCCTTGGCTTCCTTGCCAACAGCCTCCACCTCGCCGGTCACCTTGTTGATGGCGACAATGGAGGGTTCGTTGACGACGATGCCCTTGCCCTTGGCGAACACGAGCGTGTTGGCCGTGCCCAGATCGATGGCAAGGTCGGATGAAAAAAGGCTGAATAAGGACCGGATGTTCATGGGGAAGAGACGGAACCCGCCGGGCCTGCGCCGCGGCGGGGCGCGCGGCCGTCAACCGGCCGCCCGTTTCTTTTTGAGCGTACCATAGACGCGGAATTCCTTCGCCCGGTAGTAGACCAGATCTTTCAGCATCTCGAAGACCGCTTTCAGCGCCTCGCGGTGCTGCGTCCTGTCGCTGAGATCGCGGCGGCGGACGTAGTCCGTGATCCGCTCCACCGTGGAGACAACCTCCGGCATGTAGCGGCGCGCGGCGGCCTCATACCGGGCCTGCGCCGGCCACTCGCCGGCCTGCAGGGCGAGCCTCACGTCCACCCATTCCGCGGCCAGCCGCGCCCGCGCGCAGCGGTCCTCTTCGGGCGGCGCCGCCGCGGATTCCATCGCTGGAATCGCCCGCTCCAGTTCCTGCAGCCAGGCGCGGCGGTACTCGATGCCGCGCCGCTCCATCTCTCGCCGGATGAGCACGTGCTGGGTGATGTCGCCGGTGTGGATCGCCAGGCAGGCGTGCGGTCCGGGCACGAAGACGGGCGTGGGATATTTCTCCGCCTTGATCCAGGCATGACCGAACTCATGCGCCAGCAGCGCCTCCTGGCGCGATTCCCATTCCGCGCGCCTGTCTCCGTTGAGGAGCACGAAAGCCACTTCCCTGCCTGGCGCGCGCTGGAACACCATGGAGGCGTGCATGAGCGCAAACTGGCGCTGAAACTCTTCCGATCCCAGGTACGGGGCCAGCAGGTCCAGGTGGGGCGTGTCCTGCGGCACCACCAGCCCGCCGCCGGCGGACTGCCGCGCTTCAGCCACCACGACCGCCACTCCACGCGATTCGATGTCGGCTTTCCAGGACAACAGCGCTGCTGTCAGCGTCACAACGGCAGTCAGCACGATTTCATTATGACGCCCTCTCCACCCGCGGACCCGTTGTGCCAAGATTGAAAGTCGTGGATGAGCGGCTGTTTTACAGCGAATCGAAGACAGCGAAGCCGGCCCGCCTGAACTGTCCATTCTGCCGCACCGTCGAGGAGTACGAACTCCAGTGGCTGGTCCGGCGCAAGAAGGACCGCCTGCCCGGGGGCGCGGACGAACGCGACCGGGCCAAATTCGCCAAAGCACAGAGTTACATGGTCCTGATCGACGACAAGGTGCGGTGCAAGAATCCCCGGTGCGGCCGGACAATTGAGGTCTCCGGCATCAAGACGACGGTCCTGCTGTGATCACCAGACGCGCGCTGGCAGCCTGGATGACCGGCCTCGCGGCGGCCTGCCGGAGGGCGGCCAGGGGCGGCTTCCCCGGCCGTTTCTTCGTGGCCTCCGCCACGGAAGCCGCGCTGGGCGTCGTGGATCTGGAGCGCTTCCGGTTCGAGCGGCCGCTGCCGCTGCCCGCGCCGGCGACAACGGTGATGGCGCGCGGGGACAAGGTGTACGCGCTATGCAGCCGGGCGGGTTCGCTGTCCGTCTTCGACGGAGCGCAGCTCAAGCCGGTGGCCGTGCTGCGGCTCGGCGGCGTTCCGCAGACGGCGGTGCTGAAGCACGGCAGGATCTGGTGCCTGATGGCGGATCCGCCGCGGCTGGCGCCGGTGGATCTGGAGCCCCTGCGGATGCGCTCCGCCATACCGCTGCCGCGCCCTCCCGTCAGCTTTGATGTGGCCGGCGCGGAGCCGCGGGCCTGCATTGCGCTCGAGGGCGGAGAGGTGGTCTTCATCCACCTCGGCTCCAATCTGGTTCTGCCGCCGCGGCTGGTGGACGACCGTCTCGGCCCGGTGCGGTTCCGCGCCGACGGCCGCATGGCGATCGTCGCCGGCCTGGACCGCCGGCAGTTGATCCTGATGGATCCACAGACCCGCGATGTGGTCGTACAACTGCCTCTGGCCGTCGTGCCGGAACGTTTCTGCTTCAGCGCCGACGGAGGCCAGCTCTTCATTACGGGCGAGGGCAGCGATTCAGTGGTCATCGCCTACCCCTACCGCAGCGAGATTGCGCAGACGTCGCTCAGCGGGCGCAAGCCCGGCGAGATGGCGGCCAGCGCGGAGCCGCCGCTGCTGTTCGTCTCCAATCCGCAAGCCGGCTCGGTGACGACATTCAGCATCGCCGAGCAGCGGGTGGTTTCCGTCACCGGGGTGGGCCTGGATCCGGGAGCGATTTACATCACGCCGGATCAGGAGTTCGCGCTCGTCCTGAACCGCGGCTCCGGCGACACGGCGGTCATCAGGATTCCCGCGATTCCCGTCAACACGCGCCGCCGCAAGACCGCGCCGCTGTTCACCATGATTCCTGTAGGACCGCATCCTCTGGCGGGGGTGATCGTCCCGCGGTGAGGCCCGCCGCTCAGCCCAGCTCCACTGGAGGCGGGCTGGAACGAGGTACGGAGGTCACACCCTTGTAGAGCAGGTTCAAAACCGGCGGAGCGAGGATCGTGGTCATTACGGCCATGAACACGGCCACTCCGTAAACGGGCTGCGTGATCGCGCCCGCTTTCAGGCCCACCTGCGCCACCACCATGCCCACTTCGCCGCGCGGCACCATGCCGGCGCCGACCCGCGCGGCGTCCTTCCAGCCCAGCGAGACCGCGCCCAGCCCGCAGCCGATCCACTTCGAAGCGATCGCCGCCGCCAGAATGACCAGGGCCAGCACGATCGTGCTGCCGCTGCGGAACACGCTTGTATCCAGTTGCAGGCCGATCGAGGCCAGGAAAAACGGCACCATCAGCTCGCCCGCGCCGCGCACCAGCGTGTGCAGGTGGTCCGAGGCCGTCTCGGCCAGCGCCATGCCCGCAAGAAACGCGCCGATGATCGCCGCTACGCCCGAGTACGTCGCCAGCAGCGCCATCACGAACAGGAACGTCACGGCCACAGCGAATTCGGCCTCTTCCACCCGCAGGTTCTGCGTCAGCTTCGGCACCACCAGGCCGGCGGTGCGCGACCCGTACTTCACCACCGCCGCGACGAAAACGATGGAAACCACCGTGGACACAGCCAGCCCCGCCCAGTCTGCGCCTCCCGCGCGCGCCATCGACGACACCACCGCCAGCACCAGCAGCCCAAGCACGTCATCGATCACCGCCGCCGCCAGGATCACCTGCGCCGTCCGGTGGCTCAACACGCCTTTGGAGGCCAGCACCTGCGCCGTGATGCCGACACTGGTCGCCACCATCGCCGCGCCCATGAAGATCGATTCGATCTGCGGGTGGCCCGCCGCCAACATGATGGCCCAGCCGGCAACCAGCGGCAGGGCCACGCCAAGCACCGCCGACAGCAGCGCCACTTTGCCCACGCGCACCAGCTCTGAGGCCTTCACTTCCAGCCCCACCTGGAACAGCAGGAACATCACGCCCAGCTCGGCCATGGCGTGCAGCAGCTCGTCGTATTGGATCCAGCCGAAACCCGACGGGCCGATGACGATGCCCGCCGCCAGCCCTCCTACGATGCCGGGCATGCGCAGCCGCTGCGCCGCCTCGGCCAGCAGCTTGGCGAAACCGAAGACCACGAGAAGCCGCAAAGGCAGCGTGTCTGCTTCGCCGCCGGCGGCGAGGAAAGCCATCACAGGCTGGTGAAACAGTGTCATGGGGCGATCGCCGCGGCAAGCCCGGTTCCCGCACGGCGGACAGCCGCACATCCGTGCGGAAGCGAACATGCAGCTTTTCCTTCCTACTGTAGCGAAGCCGCGCTTCCTGCGGCAGCGATTCATTTTTTGATTGAGCTTCAGAAGAATTATCTGTTGGATTTCCCGCGCCGCTGCGGTTTAGCATCAGCATAAGCGGCCCCCGTCGGGTTCGCGCTCGATGCCCTGCCGGTCTGGGACACGGCACGGCCTTCCTCATCGCCCAAGTCCGGCAAGCCCGATCAGAACCGCTCTGCTTCCGCCGAGCCTCGACGCCGGGATGGCAGAGACGGACGCAAGGCAAGCGGCGCCTCGTGGAGGGCGCTGCCCGGCGCCTGTGACCGAAATCCATTACGACAGGACAAAACGAACTGCGATGAAGTGTCTTTTCAGTCTGATTCTCACAACCGCGGCCACCGCGGCCGCGGAGGAATTGCCCGAAGCCGTGAAAGCGGCCGGCTCGGCCGCGGCGTCGGCGCAGATGTCGGCCGACAATGCCTGGATGCTGGCCAGTTGCGCCCTCGTGCTGCTGATGACCGGTCCCGGCCTCGCCCTGTTCTACGGCGGGCTGGTGCGGCGCAAAAACGTGCTCGGCACGATGATGCACAGCTTCATTCTGATGGCGCTGGCCACCGTGATCTGGGCCATCGTGGGTTACAGCCTCGCCTTTGGCGAGGGCAACGCCGTGATCGGCAGCTTCCAGTATGTGTTCCTCCGCGGCGTGGGGATGGAGCCGAACGCGGATTACGCGGCGACGCTGCCTCACCTGACGTTCATGGCGTTTCAGATGATGTTCGCCATCATCACGCCGGCGCTGATCTCCGGAGCTTATGCCGAGCGGATCAAGTTCAACGGAATGGTGCTCTACACCACGTTGTGGCTCTTCATCGTGTACTTCCCGATGGCGCACATGGTGTGGGGCAAGGGCGGATTGTTCAATGCGTTTTCCGGCGGAAAGATCCCCTGCTTCGATTTCGCCGGCGGCACGGTGGTGCACATCACATCCGGGGTCTCTGCCTTGATCGCCGCCCTGTATCTGAAGCCCCGTGCCGGCTATCTCCAGGAGCCGATGCGGCCGCACTCGCTGGTGTTGAGCTTCGCGGGCGCATGCCTGCTGTGGTTCGGATGGTTCGGATTCAACGCGGGCTCAGCGCTGACCGCAGGGCCGCTGGCGGCCTCCGCTTTCGTGGCCACGCATTTCGGCGCCGCCGGCGGAGTGGTTGGCTGGCTGGCCGCGGAGTGGCTGCGCACGGGCAAGCCTTCGGTGCTCGGTGGAATCTCCGGTTGCGTCGCCGGACTGGTGGCCATCACGCCCGCCTCCGGTTTCGTGCTTCCCATGCCCGCGCTGCTGATCGGATTGCTGGCGGGACTGGTCTGCTACGCCATGGTGGCGATGGTCAAGATGCGGCTCGGCTATGACGACTCGCTGGATGCATTCGGCGTCCATGGAGTCGGCGGCACGCTCGGCGCGCTGCTGACGGGCGTGTTCGCCACAAATGCCGTCAACAACGCGCTGAAGGATTCCGCGGGCAAGCCGGCGGCGCTCGGGCTGGTGGACGGCAACGCGGCGCAGATTGTGAACCAGGGACTCGGCGCCCTGGTGGCCATCGTCCTGGCCGCCGCGGGCAGCTTCATCTGCCTGAAGATCGCCGACCTCGCCTGCGGACTGCGCGCCGCGCCGGAGCACGAGACCGACGGGCTCGATCTCTCCATGCACGGCGAAGAAGGCTACAATTTCGAGGCGTAATGAAAGAGGTGCAGCCGTGAAGAAAATCGAAGCCATCATCCAGCCCTTCAAACTCGAAGACGTGAAGGAGGCCTTGAAGCAGATCGGCGTAGACGGCATGACGATCACTGAGGTGCGCGGCCACGGCCGTCAAAAAGGGCACAAGGAGGTCTACCGCGGCCAGGAGTATCAGGTCGACCTGCTGCCCAAAGTAAAGATCGAAATCTTTTGCCGCGCCGAGCGCGCCAGCGAAATCGTTTCCGCCATCGCCGCCGCAGCCCGGACGGGCAAGATCGGCGACGGCAAGATCTTCGTGCTGGCAGTCGAGGAGGCAGTGCGGATCCGCAATGACGACCGCGGCGTGGATGCCCTCTGAATCCGCCGCCGCGTTGCTGGAAGAGCGGACGCGAGGCGTGGACGCGCTCGCCCGCGAAGCCTTTGCACTGCATCTGGAAGCCCCCGGCATCGCATTGCTTGCAGCCGGGGGCTACGGCCGCCGCAGGCTGTTCCCCCACTCCGACGTCGACCTGCTGCTTCTTTCGGCCAGGCCGCTGTCGACCATCCGCGAGCGCGACCATGCGGGACAGTTTCTCCGCCGGCTCTGGGACGCCGGCCTGCGGGCCTCGCATTCGGTCCGCACCATCGAGGAATGCTGCGCGCTTCAGCCGGGCAATCCCGAGCTGGCCTTTTCGCTGCTCGACCACAGGCTGCTGGCCGGCGATCCCGAACTGTTCGCAGAGTTCGAAGAGCGCTGGCGCCGGTTCCTGCAAAGCCGTAGCGCGGAGCTCGCGCGCCTCATCTGCACGGCCGCGCGAGCGCGTCACGCACGCTTTCAACAGACGGTTTTCCATCTGGAGCCCGACGTCAAAGAGGGCCCTGGCGGATTGCGGGACCTACAAACGGCGGAGTGGCTGGCGCGGCTGTTCGGCCCGGCGGGGTCCGCGCCTCTGGCAGGCCTGCTGGAGAAGCTGGCGGCCGTGCGCATCTTCCTGCATCGCCGGCACGGACGCGACAACAACGTGCTCGACTTCGACTCGCAGGACGCGGCGGCGCGGGAGGGCCTTCTCGGCGCCTGCGATCCGGCGTCTTTCATGCGGGCCTGGTACCTGAATGCGAACGCGGTACTGCGCGGAGCGGAACGCGCGATGGAAGATTTCGAATCGCAGGACCGGGGACGCCTCTCCGCCTGGTTCGACCGGCGCAGGAGGCTGTCTACCGCGGACTTCACGGTCTCCCGCGATCTGGTGTTCCTCCGCAATCCGGGCATGCTGGAACGCGACGCGGAGTTGCCCTTGCGGTTGTTCCTCTTCACTGCGCGGCACGGCCTGATGCCTTCTCGGGAGACCGAGGCGCGGCTGGAGCGTCACGCGCCGGCATGGATGGAACGCCGTGCCGGCCGCCCGGCAGGCGCGGCCTTCTGGCGCGAGCTGTTCAGCCTGCCCTGCGCAGCGGCCGCAGTGCGCGCAATGCGGTCCACCGGATATCTGCCGGCGGCGCTTCCGGAATGGCGGCGCATCGATCATCTGGTCGTGCCCGATTTCTACCACCGCTTCACCGTGGATGAGCACACCAACGCTGCACTGGAAGTGCTCGAGGAACTCCCCGGCGAGAAGGCGCCGCCGCGGCGCTTCTTTTCCGAGATCTGGGAAGAATGCGGGCGCGACCGGTGGCTGCTGCGCCTGGCGCTGCTTCTGCATGACATCGGGAAAGGCTCCGGGCGCGATCACACCCGTGAGTCGGTGGATATCGCCCGCGAGTTCCTGCGGCGCGAAAGATTTGCGCCTGAGGACGAGTCCGCAGTTCTGTTCCTGATCGAAAAGCACCTGCTGTTGAGCCAAGCCATGCAGACGCGGGATGTGGCTGCGCTCCCGGTACAGCAGTGGCTGGCGCGCGAGCTGGGAACGGCGGACCGCCTGCGCCTGCTGTTGCTGCTAACTTACGCCGACATCAGCGCCGTGGGCGCGGGCCGCATGACGGCCTGGCGCGCTGCGCAACTGCTCAGCCTCTACCGGACGCTGCACGCCCGCATCGAAAGCGGCCTCGACGAGCCCGCCGACAACGGAGAGGCGCTGCTGGCTTCCCTGAGCCACGCCGCGCGGGCGCTGCTGGCCGGCCTGCCCGCGCGCTATCGATGGAACCGCACCGCGGAGGATTTCGAACTGGATGCCGCGCTGCTGGATCGCGCCCGCACCAAAGGAGCCGCCGTCAGGCTCATCTCTTCTGGCGGAGCCTGGCTGGCGGTCGTCGCCGCCGCAGACCATCCGCGCCTGTTCGCCGATCTGGCCGGCGCCCTGTCTTCTTTCGGCATGGAGATTGTGCAGTGCGAAGCCTTCACTCATCAGGACGGTTTTGCCGTGGACAGTTTCCGCTTTGCCGATCCGCACCGCACTCTCGAGTTGAATCCGCCGGAACAGGGGCGCCTGACGGAAACTCTGTTGCAGGCCGCAGCCAGGCGCGTCTCAGCCGCGGAACTCCTCCGCCGGCGCGCCGCGCCGCGCATGCCCTCGCGCGCCGCATCCATTCCCCCTGCGATCACGTTCTCCGAGGACTTGGCCGGTCACGCCACCGTGGTGGAAGTCGTGGCGCAGGACCGCCCGGCTCTGCTGCACGATCTGGCTTCGGCGATCTCCGCCGAAGGCTGCGACATCCGCCTCGTGCTGGTCGACACGCGCGCGCACAAGGCGATCGACGTCTTCTACGTCACACACGCCGGCGCCGTGCTCGATCCCGCGCGGCAATCTTCCCTGCGCGCCGCTCTCCAGCGCGCATGCTCCGGCCATCTTCCACGCCCCCGTTGACGCAGCGCGCCTGCAAAGCCCGGTGGTATCATGCACGCCTGAGGAGATTGCAGTCATGCATCTGCGCGTTCTGTCATTCGTCCTTGCCGGGGGGAAAGGAACCCGCCTATATCCCCTCACAAAAGAGCGCGCCAAACCAGCAGTCCCGTTCGGCGGCCAGTACCGCATCGTGGATTTCGTGCTCTCGAACCTGGTTAATTCCGGCCTTCATTCCATTTATGTGCTCATCCAGTTCAAGAGCCAGTCGCTGTTGCAGCATCTGCGGGATGGCTGGGAGTTCTCCGGCATTCTGAAAGACCGCTACATCATCCCCGTGCCTGCCCAGATGCGCTCTCCGGGCGAAACCTGGTACCGCGGCACCGCGGACGCCATCTTCCAGAACGTGAACCTGATCGAGCAGTCCGAGCCGCACGTGGTGGCGGTGTTCGGCGCCGATCACGTCTACCGCATGAACGTGCGCGAGATGATCGAGTATCACGAACAGAAGCGCGCCCAGGCCACCGTCGCCGCCATCCCCGTGCCGAAGGAAATGGCCGCGGAATTCGGCGTCATCGAGGTGGCCGCAGATGGCCGCATTCTCGCGTTTCACGAGAAGAAGGCCGACGCCCCCACCATTCCCGGAAACCCCTCGAGCGTGCTCGCCTCCATGGGCAATTACATTTTCTCCACTCCGGCGCTTCTCAAGTACCTGTACGACGACGCGCATGACGAGAACTCTTCCCATGACTTCGGGCGCGACATCCTGCCCAAATGGGTCGCCCGCGGCGACGTCTTCGCTTACGATTTCGGCACCAACCACATTCCGGGAGATCCCGTCGGCGCTCCCGTTTACTGGAGGGATGTGGGAACCATCGATGCTTACTACGACGCCAACATGGACCTGCGCGCGGTAAGCCCGGTGCTGAACCTGTACAACCGGCAATGGCCGCTGCGCACCGCCGGATATGACGACCCTCCGGCCAAGTTCACCTTCGATGAAGAGAACCGCCGCGGGCAGGCCATCGATTCCATCGTGAGCTCAGGCTCCATTCTTTCCGGCGGCATGGTGCGCAACTCGGTCATCGGCCGCGGCGTGCGCGTGCATTCCGGCGCCCTGGTCGAAGACTCGATCATCTTCGACAACTGCGACATCGGGCGCCACGCCCGCATCAGGCGCGCCATCCTCGACAAGAACGTTGTCGTGCCGGAGGGCGCCGTGATCGGCCACGACCTCGAGGCCGACCGCAAGAGATACCATGTGACGGAAAGCGGCATCGTGGTGGTGGAGGGCCGCCGCTCGCGCGTGCCCGTGTCGCCGCTGGAAATCTGAGGCGGCCCCGCGCCGGCGGGCCAGCCCGTTTGTGACGCCGTTCAGCTCTGCGCGGCGTCCGGCTTGGCAGGAGGAGCAGGCGCGGCGGGCTTCGGGTCGGCGGGCTTCTCCTTCTTGCCCTCTTTTTTCACCGGCGTGATGATGATGTGGGCGAAGCGGCCTTCCAGCCGGGGCTGCCCTTCCACGGCGCCGTACTGCGCCAGATCCCCGGCAAGACGCATCAGCAGGTTCTTGCCCAGGTCGGCGTGGGCGATCTCGCGTCCGCGGAACTGCACCAGGGCCTTGACCCGGTTGCCTTCCGTCAGAAAGCGGATGGCGTGTTTCAGCTTGAAGTCGTAGTCGTGATCGTCGGTGTTGGGGCGGAATTTCAGCTCCTTCACCTGGATCACGTGCTGCTTCTTCTTCGCTTCCTGCTGCTTCTTCTTCTGCTCGTATTGCCACTGCCCGTAGTCCATCGCCTTGGCGACGGGAGGCTCGGCGGTCGGCGCCACCAGGATGAGGTCGAGCCCCAGCTCCTTGGCGCGGCGGATCGCCTGTTGGGTGGGCATGATCTCGACGGAGCCGTCGGGAAACACGGCGCGCACTTCTCGCGCCCGGATGGCTTCGTTCACGTTCTCTCGGACTCTGACGCGCGGGCGGGGAAATCTAGGATGCATGCAGTCTATTCTTGGCGGGTAACACCTGGTGGAGTCCGGATCTCCGGAGACGGAAATCGGGCGTCCACCGGCACTGAGCGCCGGTGTGCGCCCGAACTCTGGAGAATCCGTTGTTTCTGGGAAGCCTCAGGAGTCGCTCCCTACTCCCCCAATATACACCGGACGCAAAAAGAAAAGTCAACGCCTTTCCGCCTGTTCCAGGATGTCGCCTTCGCGGAACACCGCGCGGCGCACCACCTTGCGCCCGCTGCTCGTGTAGACGACATGGATGAGCCCGTCCGGCGTCTGCACGGCGCTGGGATAGGCGAAGGAATCTTCGCCCTCGGCCAGATTCCGGCGCCAGGGCCACGTCCTGCCGCCGTCCTCGCTCAGGGCCGCCGTCAGCGGCGTGCGCCGGTGCATGGAGGGATTGTAGATGAGCAGCAGCCGGCCGCTGCGCAGGCGGATGAGTTCCACGGCGGAGTTGGGATTCGGCAGATCCGTGTCCTGGCCCTCGCTCCAGGTCAGCCCGCCGTCGCGCGACTCGGCCGCCACAATGAAGCCGCGCTCTTCCGGCCCATACCCTCCGCCGCGGCGGCAGAAGGCGAGTACATGGCCGGGCTCGAGTTCGACGGGCGCGGGTTGCAGATTTCCGTTCTTTGAACGGATTCTGCCGCTCGGCCTCCACCCGCTCTGGCCCGGCTCGCGGATCAGGAAAAACGACGACGTCTCCGGTTCCACGCGCTCGCGGCCGCTGCCCACCTCGTGGTACACGGGCAGCAGCCACCGGCCGCTGGACAGGACGGCCGGTTTGCCGCGCACCATCCAGCCTTCTTCGAGACTCAGCAGGCCGGGATCCGACCACGTGCGGCCGCGGTCGCCGCTGACTTTGGCGGCGATGCGCGATGTGCTCCAGGTCTCGCCGAACCGGATCACATAGAACAGCCACACGCGCCCCGAAGGGTCCTGCCAGCAGACGCCGTTGCCCGTGGAGCGAAAAGGATCGCGCGCCACCGCACGCGGGGCGCTCCAGCGCCTGCCGCCCGCGGGCAGTCGCGACAGGAAAACGGCGGTCGACTGCGCGTACTCGCCCTCGCCGCCGTAATAGACAAGCAACAGGTCGCCGTTGTCCAGCGCGCAGATGGAAGCCGGATGCTTGTAAGGTCCCGTCGGCACTTCGGGGCCGAAGATGCGCTCGGTGACGATCTCCGCCGCCGCCGGCGCCAGAATCAGTGGCAGCGCCATCGCGCAACGCAAGAACAAGTCAGTCCTCCAGCGGCCGGGTGGAGTGGATGAAGGGCCAGCAGAAAGCGCCGAGGAAGTAAGCGCCGGCCATGGTGAACAGGAACAGGTTCCAGTCATTGCCCGTGTGAGCCAGAATGAAGCCGCCGATGGAAGGCGCGAGAATCCCCGCAAAATTGCCCATCATGTTCATAGAGCCGGCCAGGGTGCCGGCGTACTTGCCGCCGATGTCCATGCAGGCGCCCCAGGCGCCGGGCATCACCAGGTCGTTGCAGAAGGAAGCCATGCCCATGGCCAGCATGGCCGGCAGAGGATCCCGCGTCAGCGTGGAGATCAGCAGAAATATGGCCGCCCCCAGGAAGCCTGCCGCGCCCATCCATTTGCGGGCGCGGCTCACCGAGCCGAGCCAGAGCGAGACATACTTGGCCAGAAAGCCCGCGAACATGGATCCGATGCCGCCGAACAGCAGCGGCAGGATGGCGAAACGCGCGCTCGCCCAGGTGTCCATATGGCGCGATTCCTGCAAATAGGTAGGCAGCCAGGTGATGTAGAAGTACCAGGGATAGGTCAGCAGGAAATACTGCATCCACAGCAGCCACACCGATCCGCGCCGCACCATCTTGCCCCACGGCACGTCGCCGTGGCCGGAGGCCGTCTCTTCCGCGCCTTCCAGCAGAGCCAGTTCCGCGGCGTTCACGGACGGATGTTCCTTTGGATTGTCGCGGTACCAGCGGTAAAAGAAAAACGCCCACACCAGTCCGATCAATCCGAACACGTGGAAGACGTCACGCCAGCCCATCCAGCGGAACAGCAGCGCGAACAGCGGCGGCGTGAACGCGCCGCCCCACCGCGCGAACGACCACATGATGCCCTGCGCGCGGACGCGCTCGTGCTCCGGCAGCCACGTCGTGAACGCCTTGGTGAGGTTCGGGAAGCAGCCCGCTTCGCCGGCGCCGAACAGGAACCGCACCACCCACATCGAGAGGAAGTTCCACGCCCATCCAGTCGCCGCGGTGAAAAACGACCACCACAGCACGATGCGCATCAGGACGCGCCGCGGCCCCATCCAGTCGCCCATCCACCCGCCGGGGATTTCAAACAGCGCGTAGGCGAGAGCGAATGCTGAAAAAATGTAGCCCATCTGCTGTTTGGTGAAACCCAGATCCTTGGAGATGAGCGGCGCCGCCTGCGATATGGCCACGCGGTCGATGTAGCTCAGGATGGCCAGTGTGACGGCGAACACCACCACCCAGTGGCGGGCGCGCGTAGGAACTTGCGGCGCAGTCATGAGCCACTATCCCATCACACGGGGGTCTCGTCCTGCAAGGAGTCCATGCCGCGCAGTCCCGAATCGATCCAGGCGAGATAGTCCGGATCGCCGTCGACCACCGCAAGCGCCACGATCTCGGGCAGTTCGTAAGAGTGCGCCGCGCGCAGCCGCCGCCGGAGCTGCTCGAACAGGTCGCGGCGGCTCTTGGCGAGCAGCAGCCACTCGTCGCTCTCTTCCACGGCGCCGCGCCAGCGGTAGACGCTGCGGATCTGCGGCACGACCTGGACGCAGGCGGCCAGGCGCTCTTCCACCAGCATCCGAGCCAGCTTCTGCGCCTCTTCCGCCGAGCCGCAGGCAGCCGAAACGAGAATTTTGTCCGTCATTATTTTCTCCGGGGTCTGGACTTCTCCCGCGAGACGGATTATAAACGAGATTTAGGTGAATTGTTCCGGCCATGACACCTCTCCTCCACAAGCTGGCTTTGTTCACTGCCGCGGTGTTCTGTCTTGCCGCGCTTGTCTCGGCGCTGCTGCGCCCTCAGGGCTTGCCGCTGATGCTGGAGAAGTACCGCGAGATGCGGGCGATTGAGGAAGAGGTGAGCCTGCTGAAAGAACAGGTGCGCCGCAAGGCCCAGGAAGTCGAACGGCTCAAGGTCAGCGACGAGGAGCGCAAGCGCGCGATACGCCAGCACCTGAACAAGGCGCTGCCGGGCGAGACGGTGATCATTCTGCCCGAAGGGCAGGAGGCTCAGCCTCCGGCGCAGGCGGACGCTGCGGGCGGCGCCCGCTAGCCGGCCTCCGGGCAGCTTGGCAGCCGGATCGGGCGCTGGCGAGGCCGGGTTTCAGCGCACCATCCGCAGGCAAACCGGCTGTCCCACGGTGATGCCCTGTTTCGCCGGAAGCAGCGCGCCGGTCTTCGTGTCGATCTCGAACACGACCACGCTGTCCGACCTCTGATTCGCCGCCAGCAGCCAGCGTCCCGAAGGCTCGACGTAGAAGTTGCGCGGCACGCGGCCCTGGGTGGGCGTGTTGCTCATCCGCGTGAGGCGGCCGGTGCGTGGATCAATCCGGAACGCGGCAATCGAGTCCTCGCCGCGGTTGGAGGCGTAGAGCCACTGCCCGGAGGGATGCACGCGGATTTCGGCCGTGGTGTTGTCGCCTGAAAAGCCCTCCGGCAGCGTGGAGACCGTGTGGATCTCTTTCAGCGCGCCGTTGCGGTATTCGAACGCCGTCACGGTCGACAGCAGCTCGTTCACCGAGTAACCGAAGCGGCCGTTGGGATGGAAGGCGAAATGGCGCGGTCCGCTGCCGGGAGCGAGCTTCGCCGCGCCGTGGCGCTGCATGGATCCTTTGGCCGGATCGATGGCGTAGATCACGATCTCGTCCGTGCCCAGGTCGCAAACCACGGCGAAGCGGTTATCCGGCGTGGGATTGACCGAGTGCGCGTGCGGCCGCTCCTGCCGCTTCGGGTTCGCGCCGCTGCCCTCGTGCTGGAAAAAGCTCACGGCCTCGCTCACGCGGCCGTCTTCCAGGATCCGGTACGAGGCGACGCTGCCGCCCCCGTAGTTGGCGATCATCGCCATCCGGCCGGTGCGGTCCAGGTTCACATGGCACGGGCCGCCGCCTTTGGTGGAGGCCCGGTTCAGCTCCTTCAGCCGCCCGGTGGCGCGGTCGATCTCATAGGCGGTGATGGAGCCTTCGCGCCTGCCTTCGTAATTGGCGATCTCGTTCACGGCATACAGCCAGCGGCCATTGGGATGAATCTCGAGAAACGTTGGATTCGGCGTCTCCGCGGCCAGGATCATGTCCGAGATGGCGCCGGTGGACAGATCGAACCGCGCCGCCGTGATGCCACGGTTCTTCTCGCTCGTATACGCGCCGATGTAAAGCCACGCCTGCTTGCCCTGCCCCGCGGCCGGCGCGGCGGCCATCAGGGCCAGGAATTGTCTGCGGTCGATTCGCATGCGTCCATCACACCGCATCGCCGCGGCCGGAGCAAGCGCGCCGGCGCAGCCGCGCCCAGGCGGGAAAGACGAGCGGGTTCTCGAGCCACGTCCGCAGCCAGAGCAGTTCCTCGTCCTTCGGCTTCCGCCGCGCCGCCAGCTCCGTGTGGCGGCGCGCCGTCAACACCAGCTCCCGCACCTGCGCCCGGCGCGCAGGGTCTCCGCGCTCGTACTCGCCGGCGAGCGCCAGCAGCGTGCGTTCCAGGTGTTCCAGCGTGTCCTGCCGCACGCCCTCCACGAGCGGGTCCAGCGGCAGGCCGCTCTCCCGGAGCGCCCGCCGCAGCGTGGATTCGCTGACTTCGGGGAACTCCGCCCGCAGGCGCGCCGCCAGAGCCTCGTCAACGCGGCTTGCGCCCTGCCTCTCCAGCCATTTGCGAATTTCCGCCCGGCCGCGGCGCATGGTTCAGTCCCCGCCGATATTCTCGCACCGCTTTCTGGTGGGCATCGTAGTTGCGGCTGAACACATGGCCTCCATCGCCGTTGGCGCGCGCAACAAAATAGAGATCTTCTGTTTCGGCCGGGTGCAGCGCCGCTTCCAGAGACCGGCGCCCCGGGTTCGTCACCGGCCCCGGCGGCAGCCCGTACCACACATACGTGTTGTAGCGGTTGCGGCTTTCGAGATCGCTGCGATAGATTGTCCCGCGCCAGCGCCCTTCACGCCGGGCGGCGTATTTCACGGTCGGGTCGCACTCGAGCCGCATGCCCTTCCTGAGGCGGTTCAGAAACACGCGCGCGATGCGCGCCCGCTCGCTGTCCTTCACCGCTTCCGCCTCCACCAGCGACGCCAGGATCACGGTCTCGCGCTTGCGCTCCTCCGTCCCGCCCAGCTCCTGCCAGACCTGTTCGAACGTGCGGCGCATGGTTTCCACAATCTGCCGCGCATCCGCTTTCCGGGAGAAACGATAGGTGGACGGAAACAGGTACCCTTCGTGCGGCAGCGCGGCTTTGAGGAACTCTTTGGCCGGGGCCAGCCCCGCCGCCTCCACCAGTTCCGCCAGATCAAAAACGTCCGTGCCTTCCGGTACGCGCAACTCCACCGTATAAACGTCGCCCCGCGCCAGCCGTTCCAGCACGCGCTCCGGAGTTGCCGGAGCGGTGAACTGATATTCCCCCGCCAGCGGTTTCCATCTCGGATGCCATGCACGCGCCAGCAGGAACAGCCACGGATGCCGCACCACGCCCGCATCGGCGAGCATCCCGGCGATCCGCACCGACCGCGTGCCCCGCGGAATGTCGACGAAGACTTCTCCCGCAAAGCCGGCATAGCGGTCCGCTTTCACCAGGTACAGAGACAGCGCGGCAGCCGCGCCCGCCAGAAACAGGCCCGCGCGCAGCCCGCCCCTCATGCGCCCCCCGCCCTGCCGAGGTAGTCTTCCAGCACGATCACCGCCGCCATTTCGTCCACCGCTCCCCGGCGCTTGGCTTCCAGCATCCGCTTCAGGCTCATGCCGCGCTGCTTCAGCCTTTCCTCCGCCTCGAACGACGTCAGCCTTTCGTCCTGGTACGACACCTCGATCCCGGTCTCCTGCCGCAGCCGCTCGCCGAAGGCGCGCACTTCCCGCGCCATCGCGCTCTCGCTGCCGTCCATGTTCAGGGGCAGCCCCACCACGAACCGCTCCACCCGGCGCTCTTCCGCCATCCGTTTGAGCCGTTCCAGGTCTTCGCGCAGCGAACGGCGCGCCAGCGCGCCGAGTCCGTGCGCGGCGCCGCCCTCCAGCGCCACGGCAAGCCCGATCCTGCGCCGCCCCAAGTCGAGAGCCAGAATCCTGCCCACAACACGATTGTGCCATGCTGTTTCGCATGAGCCTGCTGAGAGTCTCGCCACTCGTTCCCCTGCTGGCATCCGCTTTGTTGTGCCAGCCGCCCGCCCGCGCCCAGGCGAAGAAGCCCGTCACGCTCGAGGCGCTGTCCTCGGCGGGCGCGCGCATGATGGCGCCCGGCGCCCAGGTGTTCTGGCCGCCGCGAGGAAAGCGGCTGGCCGTGATCCGCGCCGACAAGGTCTATCTTCACGACGCCGCCACGGGCGATGAAAAGGAGATTGCGAACCTCGCCGAACTGTCGCGGCAGGCGCAGCCTTATCCGCAGCCGGAGCGGATGTCATGGGAAAACCGCCGCGTGCGCGAACAGCGTCTTCAATGGTCGGACGACGGTGGGAAGATCCTCATCCTCTCCGGCGGAGACCTTTTCCTGTGGGACGAGTCCTCGGGCGCCGTCACCCAGCTCACGTCCACTCCCGTGGCTGAGCGCGACCCGAAACTGTCGCCTGACGGCGCGAAAGTCAGCTTCCGGCGCGGCCGCGAGCTCTACGTGCTTGAGATCGCCTCGAAGAAGCTCACCAGGCTCACGCATGACTCGACCGAGACGTTGTGGAACGGCATGCTCGATTGGGTCTACCCCGAGGAACTCGATCTCGGCACGGCCCACTGGTGGTCGCCCGACTCCACAAAGATCGCCTTCCTCCAGTTCGACGTCAGCCGCGAGCCTCTCTACCCGCACGGCGACTTCCTGAAAACGGCCGCTGTCGCCGAGCCGCAGCGCTATCCCAAGGCCGGCCAGCCGAACGCCGACGTGCGCGTGGGCGTCGTCTCCGCATCCGGCGGAGCGGCCCGGTGGATGGATTTCGGCGAAACCCGCGACTTCCTCATTGCACGCCTGCACTGGTCGCCCGACTCGAAGTCCGTCCTCGTCCACCGGATGAACCGCGTGCAGGACCATCTCTGGATCCTCGCCGCCGATGTCTCCACCAGCCGCTCCCGGCTGCTGATCGAGGAGACCGACCCCGCGTGGATCAACATCACCGACGATTTCCGCCTGCTCTCCGATGGCCGGATCCTCCGCTCGAGCGAACAGAGCGGCTTCCGCCATCTGTACCTGCACGCGCCCGACGGAAAACCGCTGCGCCAGCTCACGCACGGCGACTGGGAGGTGAGCTCCATCGCCTGCGTGGATGAGGCGGGCGGGCGGATCTTCTTCACCAGCACGCAGGCCGGCCCGCTCGAGCGGCATCTCTACCGCACATCGTTCGACGCCGCGGCGCCGGTCCTGATCAGTCCGGGGGCCGGGACCCACTCCGTCCAGATGAGCCCGGCGTGCGATTTCTACCTGGATACTTTTTCGAGCCTCGACACGCCGCCCCGCACGACGATGCACGATTCGAGCGGGAAAGAACTCCGCGTATGGCGCGAGGCGGACCGGAAAATCCTGGAAGAATACGAGATCCTCAAGACGGAAATTCATCGCTTCAAAGGGGCGGACGGAACGGAATTCTACGGCCGCCTGATCCGCCCGGCGAATTTCGATCCGGCGAAAAAGTACCCGGTCATCGTCTCCGTTTACGGCGGCCCGCACGCCCAGAGCGTGCGCAACGCCTGGGCAGGCGGACTGAACTGGGAGCAGGTGATGGCCCACAAGGGCTTCGTCATCTGGCAGATGGACAACCGCGGTTCGGCCGGCCGCGGCCACAAGTTTGAAGCCGCCCTCTACCGCCGTCTCGGCAAACAGGAGCTCGCCGACCAGCTCGAAGGCATCCGCTATCTGGAGAGCCTCGGCTTTATCGACACCCATCGCATCGGAGTCCAGGGCTGGAGCTATGGAGGCTACATGACCCTTTACTGCCTGCTGCACGCGCCGGACGTGTTCAAAGCCGGCGCCGCCGGCGCCGCCGTCACCGACTGGCGCAACTACGACACCATCTATACAGAGCGCTATCTCGGACTTCCTTCCGACAACGAAGAGGGCTACCGGGACAGCTCGCCCGTCCACGCTGCCGCCAATCTGAAGGGGAAGCTGCTGCTCATCCACAACATTGAAGATGACAACGTCCTGTTCGCCAACGCCCTGCAAATGATGAACGCCCTGCAACTGGCCGGCAAGTCCGTCCAGACACTCATCTACCCGCAGAAGAGCCACGGACTGACGGGCCGGGCCAGCCAGCACCGCTGGGCCGAGCAGACCCGCTTCTTTGAAGAGGCCCTCCGGTAAGGGCCACTTGCGCCGCCGGGCCGGAATGTGTAATTATGCAGTAGACTGAATACTTATTCACACGACACGGGAGGAATGTTGCCTGACGCCATGATCGAATCGGCCCCATCTCCCTTTCCGCGCGTCCGCTCGGGCGACCTGACCTCCGATCTCGACCTGACCGCCGCCGAACTGCGCACGCTGCTGGATCTTGCCGCTGAAGTGAAGCGCCAGCCTCAGCGGTTCCGTCTTGCCCTGCGTGGGCGCATCCTCAGCCTGCTTTTCGAAAAGCCCTCGCTGCGCACGCGCATGACGTTCGAAGTGGCTGCCAAGCAGCTCGGCGGCGACGCGCTGCTGACGACCGGACCCGTCGGCGGGCGGGAGCCGGTGGAGGACGTGGCGCGCAACCTGGAGCGATGGACGGACCTGATCGTGGCCCGCACGTTCTCGCAGGAGACCGTGGATGCGCTGGCCCGGCATGCGCGGATTCCGGTGGTCAACGCACTCTCGGACAAGTATCATCCGTGCCAGGCGCTGGCCGACATGCAGACGCTGCGGGAGCAATGGGGCGGGTGGCGCGGCCACAAGCTCGCCTTTGTGGGCGACGGCAACAACGTGGCCCATTCGCTCATGCTCGATGCCGCGCGGCTGGGGCTCGACTTCGTCTGCATCACCCCGCCGGGCTACGAGCCCGACGCGAAGATCGTCGAACAGGCGCGCCTGTTCGCCGTGGAAACAGGCGCGCTGATCGAAGTGACCAACAATCCGGAGCAGGGACTCCGCGGCGCCGGCGCCGTGTACACCGACGTGTGGGCTTCCATGGGATTCGAGCACGAGGCCGCCGAGCGGGCGCGCGTCTTCGCCGCCTATCAGGTGAACCGCGAGCTGATGGCGATGGCGGCGCCGGGCGCGTTCTTCCTGCACTGCCTGCCGGCGCACCGCGAGGAGGAGGTGACGGCGGACGTCATCGAATCTCCGGCGTCGCTGGTCTTCGAGCAGGCGGAGAACCGCCTGCACGCGCAGAAGGCGCTGCTGCTCATGCTGCTGGACGGTCCGGCACACTAGGAGAAGGAGGCGATAACGGCGTGAAGCTCTGGGGCGGACGATTCGAGCAGGGACCGGGAGAAGTCTTCCAGCGGTTTTCATGGTCGCTGCACTTCGACCGGCGGCTGTTCGAAGCCGACATCCTCGGCTCACAGGCTTGGGCGCGGGCGCTGGCCCGGGCCGGCATCCTGACGTCCGGGGAGGCGGAAGAGATCTGCCGCGCCCTGGCGGAGACGCCTCCCCCGCCGCCGGATGCGCCTGACGAGGACATCCACACTTACGTCATCCGGATCCTGAAGGAAAAGACCGGCGAGCTGGCTTCGAAAATCCACACCGGGCGTTCGCGCAACGAGCAGGTCTCACTTGACACGCGCCTGTGGCTGCGCGGCACGATCGACCGCTGCGCGGCATCGCTCCGGGCGCTGATGGGCGCGCTGCTGGACGCCGCCGCGCCGCACACGGCGACGGTGATCCCCGGCTACACGCACCTGCGCCGCGCGCAGCCGGTGACCTGGGCGCACTATCTGCTCGCCTATTTTGAGATGTTCTGGCGAGATCACGAGCGGCTCCGGCAGGCGCGCGCCCGCGTCAACGTCATGCCGCTCGGCTCCGGCGCTCTGGCCGGCTGCGGCTTTGCGATCGACCGCGAAGCGCTGGCCCGGGAGCTGGGTTTCGACGCGATCACGGCGAATTCGATGGACGTCAGCGCAGACCGTGACTGGGCGCTCGACTTTCTCTCCGCCGCTTCCCTGCTGATGCTGCACCTGTCGCGCCTGGCCGAAGACTGGATCCTGTATTCGTCGGAAGAATTCGGCTGGCTGGAGCTGTCGGACTCGGTCACCAGCGGCTCCTCGCTGATGCCTCAAAAGAAAAATCCGGATTCCCTAGAACTGATCCGCGGCAAATGCGGCCGGGTTTTCGCCTGCCTTACGTCGTTATTTATCACACTGAAAGGCCTCCCGCTGACTTACAATCGCGATATGCAGGAGGACAAAGAGCCGTTGTTTGAGGCGGCCGATCAGACCGAATCCGCGCTGGAAATGGCCCGTACGGTGGTGGAAACGGCCGAACTCCGCCCGGAAACGGCCCGCCGCGCCGCCGCCGAGGGCTGGCTGGTGGCCACGGATCTGGCGGAAGCGCTGGCGCGCTCCGGCGTGCCCTTCCATGACGCCCACCAGTTGGTGGGGAGGCTGGTGCTTGAAAGCGTCCGCTCGGGACGCAAGCCGCAGGACTGGACGGGCGCCGGGCTGCACTCTTTCGACCCGCGCTTTTCGCCCGAAATGGCCGAACTGCTCGATCCTGAAAAGGGGCTGGCAACGCGCCTCGCGCCCGGTGGCGCCGCCCCGCAAACCGTCGCCGCCGCGCTGGCTGAAGCCCGGCGGCGCCTGGAGTCCATCTCATGACCAAGAACTACCGTCAGGGACAGATCCTCAAGCTGATCCGCTCGAAACGGATCAACACGCAGGAAGAACTCGCCCAGGAACTGCGCGCCCTGGGCATCGACGTCACCCAGGTCACCCTCTCGCGCGACCTCCGCGAGATGGGCATCGTCAAGACGGCTGACGGTTACCGCGAGATCCTGCCCGACCCGACTGGACCGAGCCTAGCGCAGGTGATGGCCGAGTACCTGCTGGACGTCCATCTGGCTCAGCACCTGGTTGTCCTGAAGACCTCCACCGGCAGCGCCAACTCCCTCGCCGTCGCTCTCGACCAGGAGGACTGGCCGGAGATCGCCGGTACCATCGCGGGCGACGACACCGTGTTTGTCGCCTGCTGGGACAACCAGCGCGCCAAGACCGTGCACGAGCGGCTGCTGTCTTACGTCAACCAGTGATCCTGCACGCGCCCGTCCCGTTCGAGGGCTCCCGCGGCATGGCTGCTACACGCGGGCGGATCACGATTTCACGAGCCAGGCTTCCAGCAGGAACTCGTCCGGCGGAATGGGCATGAGGCGCACGTCGCGGAACAGGATGGCGTCCGAGCGGCGGCGGCGCCCGAGTCCGCCGGCCACAGGCAGCGATTCGATGCCGCCGAGAATCTTTGGCGCATAGTAGAACAGGATGCGGTCCACGGCGCCGGACTCGAGCGCCGACCAGTTCACCTTGCTGCCGGCTTCAATCATCAGCGAAAGGTACTGGCGTTCGGCCAGCAGCGAGACAACCCGCTTCAGATCGGGGCGTCCGCCTTCGCCGTCGAGTGCGGCGACTTCCACGCCGTGCGCCTCCAGCGCGGCGCGCCTGGCGGGCGGCGCCACGGACGTGCACACCACCAGCACGTCATTGCGGCAGCTCTGGACCATGCGGCTGTTGGGCGGCAGGCGGAGGAGCGAATCGAGCACGATGCGCAGCAACGGGCGGGCCCGCTCCAGCCCGCTGCGGTCAGTGAGCAGGCAGTCATCGCCGAGCACGGTGTTGATGCCCGTGAGGATGGCGTCGTGTTCGTGCCTCACCGTCTGGACATGGGCGCGGGCGCGCTCGGACGTGATCCAGCCGGTGTTGTCTTCGGGAGCGGCGATCTTGCCGTCCAGCGTGAGCGCCGCTTTCAGCGTCACCAGCGGGCGGCCAGTGCGCATGAAGTGGAAGAACGCCAGATTCAGCCGCCGCGCCTCCTCGGCGAACTCTTCCAGCAGCACAACCTCGACGCCCGCTTCGCGCAGCCGCGCAAAGCCCTTGCCGGCGACCAGCGGGTTGGGATCTTCCGTGATCGAAATGACGCGCGCGATGCCCGCGCGCAGGATGGCCTCGACGCAGGGAGGCGTGCGGCCCGTGTGCGCGCAGGGCTCAAGCGTCACGTAGAGGTCGGCTCCGCGCGCGGCTTCGCCGGCTTCTTCCAGTGCGAGAACTTCCGCGTGCTTGACGCCCGCCCAGGTATGGAATCCGCGGCCCACGGCGCGACCCTCGCGCACGACGACGGCGCCGACGGCCGGGTTGGGCGAAACGCGGCCGGCGCCCTGGCGGGCCAGGGCGAGCGCTTCGCGGATCCATTCCGGGTTCATGGTTCGAACAGCGAGTCGATGAACTGATGCGCGTCGAAGGGCAGCAGGTCGTCGGCCTGCTCGCCGACGCCGACGTAGCGGATGGGCAGGCTGAGCTCGCGGGCGATGGCCACGATAATGCCGCCCTTGGCTGTGCCGTCGAGCTTGGTGAGAATGAGCCCGGTGACGCCCGCCGATTCGGTGAAGCGGCGCGCCTGCTCGAGTCCGTTCTGGCCCGTGGTCGCATCGAGCACGAGCCACACTTCATGGGGCGCGCCGTCGATCAGGCGCGCGGCCGTGCGGCGCATCTTTTCGAGTTCGGCCATCAGGTTCGATTTCGTGTGCAGGCGGCCGGCCGTGTCGGCCATCAGGATGTCGGCGTTGCGGGCTTTGGCCGCCTGAATGGCGTCGAACAGAACGGCGCTGGGGTCGGCGCCCGCGCCCTGGCGGATGAGTTCGACGCCGGCGCGCCGGCTCCACACCTCAAGCTGGTCAATGGCCGCGGCGCGGAACGTGTCGGCGGCGCACAGCAGCACGCTCCTGCCCTGGGCCTTGAACTGCGCCGCCAGCTTGCCGGCCGTGGTCGTCTTGCCGCTCCCGTTGACACCCACCAGCAGCACCACAGCCGGAGGCTGCGCGGGCCAGTTGAGCGGGCGGTCGCCGGCTTCCAGCACGCCGAGCAGGTGCTCGCGGATCAACTGCCGGAGTTCGCCGGGATCGTTGACCAGATGGCGGTCGACGCGCTGGCGGATGGACTCGAGAATTTCGCTGGCGGTGCGCACGCCAATGTCGGCGGTGATCAGCGTGTACTCGAGCTCGTCGAGCAGGTCCGGATCGATCTCCTTCTTGCCGAGGAGGACGTCTTCCACCTTGCCGACAAAGCCGGCGCGGGTTTTCTGGATTCCCTGCTTGAGTCGTTCGAGAAGGCCGGGCATAAACTGGGCAGCGTTCTTCTTCAGTGTAGCGGGGCGGCGGCATTACTCGCCGATGATCTTCACGAGCACGCGCTTGCGGCGGTGGCCGTCGAACTCGCCGTAGAAGATCTGCTCCCAGGGGCCGAAATCGAGCTTGCCGCCCGTGACGGCGACGACGACCTCGCGGCCCATGATCTGGCGCTTCATGTGGGCGTCGGCGTTGTCCTCGCCAGTGCGGTTGTGGCGATAGGCGGATATTGGCCCGTGCGGGGCGAGTTTTTCCAGCCACACGTCGAAGTCCTGGTGCAGCCCGGGTTCGTCATCGTTGATGAAGACGCTGGCAGTGATGTGCATGGCGTTCACGAGGCAGAGCCCTTCGCGGATGCCGCTTTCCCGGAGGCACTCCTCCACCTGCGGCGTGATATTGATGAAGGCGCGGCGCGAAGGCACCTCGAACCAGAGCTCTTTCCGGTAGCTTTTCATGGCAAGCATTATTGTCGAACAGCGGGCCGGCGCGAGTGGCGGCGCCACTCCCAGGGAGGGATGGGTTCAGGGTCCTGCCAGAGGCCGCGGCGCGCGTGCCGGGCGGATTGCTCGAGCTGTGCGAGCCGCGTGTTGCGCGGGGCGTAGCGGCGGAAGTACCAGGCGAAGCCTTCGGCCACCAGGGTCTCGTTGAGCGAGCGCCCGTCAGGCAGCACGACCCAGGCGACAAGGCGGCCGTAGCGGTCGCGGGATTCGGGTTGGACGGTGACGATCTGGCGGTGGGCCAGAGCGGCCGTGCGCTGGGTGGCGCGGGAGTGGAAGGGCTGGCCGCGTTCGGGACAGTCGATGCCGTAGAGGCGGATGCGGATCTGCTGGCGGTTGTGGAGGACAGTGAGGGTATCGCCGTCGGTGATGGAGGTGACGCGGGCCTGAAAGGGAGGAGGGAGGGGCTGGGGGGAAGCCGCGCGGGCGAAAACAAGAAGCAGTATGGCGATGGAGAGCCGGGCGGCCATGTGCTTTTATTTTGCCCGGCGGCGGATTGAGAAAGCGAATCGAGGGCGGACGGCCTTGGGGAAGGCGCGCCCGCCCAGGGGGGATGCGTGCGTTATTTCGTGTAATTGAAGGTGACCACAGTGGTGAATTTCACGGGCTGGCCGTCCTTGAGCAGCGGCGTGAATTTCCACTCCCTGACCGCGGCCAGCGAGGACTGGGTGAAGAGGGCATTGCCTTTGAGGACCTTGGCGTCGGTGACGTTGCCATGTTCATCGACGACGATCTGGACGTCCTGCGTGCCGGTCACATTGAGCTGTTTGGCGGCGACAGGGAAAGCGGGGGCGACCTTCTTCACGACGCGGCCCAGCGCGTTCGCCGTGGTGATTTCTTCCTGAGCGAAGGCGGGCAGCGCCGCGGCGGCAGCCACGAGCACGGCGCAGCGGATCCACTGTGAAAGATTCATGGATTCTCTCCTTGACCCTTGGGTTTGGACTGGCTGGACCCCGGCTGCAGTCCCGGGGCCTCACGCGCCATATCGGCTCCCGGCGCGGGCTTTTGAGAGAGATTTAGTCCCGGCCCTTCCGCGCCGCCAGCGCCTGGAACAGCTCCGCGGCCGCGGGGCCGGCCTGCGGCGTGGCATAATCGGGCAGGCTGAAGCTCAACGGCGGCCGGCGCGTGGCGCGGCGCGCCAGTTCCACTTGCAGCCGGACCCTGTCCAGCGGCGCCGGCACAGCCTCGAAGCCTGCTTCCGCAGGCCGGGACTCGAAGATCTCGACGACCACCTCGAGCCGCCTGCCCAGCCGCCCGCGCAACGCTTCCAGATACGCCGGCCATGCGGCCAGCGTCATCTTGCCCGCGCCGATGCCGTCCTGAAACAGCACCCGCGCCAGGCGCCGCCGGGCGGCCAGTTCGTGCCAGAACGCCGCCACTTCGCCGGCCGAATGACCGCGGTTCGTGAAACCTGACACCGCCAGCGGCCGCAGCACTCCCGCCAGCCGGTCCAGCGTTGCCGCCAGCATCCGCCGCCGCGCCGGAGCGAACCAGTGATCGTCGTCGATCTCTTCGGGCAGATACCAGCCGGCAAACGCGGGATGCCGCCGCCACTGGCGGGCCTCGGACGATTCGGAAAAGCTCCGGGCGCGGGCGGCCAGCTCATCGAGCGCCAGCGCGGCATCGGCTGCGATCCGCCGCCACCACTGGCTGGAATAGGGCAGGCCTACTGCGACCCGCATGCGTCGGGCGCGCGCCCCATCGAGGAGGCGCGCGGCCAGCGGGGCGTAGTCGAACTCGTCGTAGCGGCACCACTGAAGAACGATCTCTTCGCAGCCGAGCGCGGCCAGCGCGCCGAGCAGTTCGTCCCACTGTTCGGGAGTCCATTCCAGATGCCTCGCCCAGGGCTGAAGGAAAGTCCCCCGGAACAGCCCTCCGCGCGGGCTCGCAGCCAGAGGTGCCGCCAGCAGCGAGCGGCGGGTGAAGCGGGCGGGACAGTGAGGGTGCTTCTTCATCGCTTCCGGCAAGTGCGGCGCAGCCGGAACTCGGGACTACAGCTCCAGCAAATGCCCCATGCGCTTCTTCTTCGTCTTGAGGTAGCGCACGGCGTGATGGGTTTGCGGCCTGGGCTGGCAGGGGATGCGCTCGGCGACGCGGATCCCCGCGTGTTCGAGCGCCGCGATCTTGTCCGGATTGTTCGTGAGGAGGCGGACTTCGCCGACGCCAAAGTAGCGGAGGATGGCGGCAGGCAGTTCGTAGACGCGGAGGTCGGGTTCGAAGCCCAGCCGCTCGTTGGCCTCGACGGTATCGGCGCCCTGGTCCTGGAGGCTGTATGCGCGGAGCTTGTTCATCAGCCCGATGCCGCGGCCCTCTTTCATCTCGTAAATGATGATGCCGCGGCCCTCGGCGGCGATCGCCTCCAGCGCCAGTTCGAGCTGCGCCCGGCAGTCGCAGCGGAGCGAGTGGAAGACGTCGCCGGTGAAGCACTGCGAATGAATCCGGACCAGCGGCGGCGGCCCTTGCGGCTCGCCCATGACGAGCACGACCGCCTCTTCGCGCGCCCCGTCCCGCTCTCCCTCGAAGCCGTGGATGCGGAACTGGCCGAATTCCGAAGGGAAATCAGCGTCGGCGACATGCCGGAGCGCAATCTCTGAGGAGGCTTCCATGCGTGGAGGGTTTCTTTCTCTATTCTAGTATGGGGGCCGGGAGGCCCTGTCAGGCGGACAGGCAGCGATGGACAACCAGATCATCATCCTGATGATCAAGCTGGCGGCGGCGGCCTCGATTGCGAGCATCCTGTCGCGCTCGAGCCATTTCCTCGGGCTCCTGCTGCGCGAGGAGCGGACGCCGGTCGAGGGGCTGCAACTGGCGGGCATGGTTTCGGCCTTCTGCGTGGCCGGCAGCTTCATCCGCATCGCCACGGGCAGCTACGCGGCGGCGGAGATGGCGATGGAGGGGAGCCTCCTGGCGGGCATCATCGGCGGCTATGTGCCGGGGCTCGTGGCGGGAGTGCTGACGTCGATGCCCGCATTCTTCTCCGGCGAGTATCTGTCGATGCCCCTGTATGCGGCGGTGGGAGTGATGGGAGGCCTGCTGCGGGATCTCGCGCCTCGGGCCGAGGAGGTGTGGCGCATCAGCCCGTTCTTCGACCTGAGCCTGTGGCGGCTGATCTTCCACCCGGAAGACCGCCTGCGCAGCCTGTTCCAGATCGCCGGGCTGGCGGCGATCCTGCTGGCGGAACTGATGCGCTACACCGTGTACCAGCTCTTCGGGCCGAAGATGATCTTCACGCTCTACGATCCGGCGCGCGGATGGGCCAACGTGGCGGTGTTCGTGACGACGATCTTCACAGTCTCGCTGCCGATCAAGATCTGGGGCAGCGCCCGCAATGAACGGCTGCTGGAGAGCAAGGAGCGGCTGCTGGTGCAGGCGCGGCTGAGCGCGCTGAGCTCGCAGATCAACCCGCACTTTCTCTTCAACACCCTGAACACGGTGGGCTCGCTGATCCGCACCGACCCCGACAAGGCGCGGCAGGTGGTCTACCGGTTGTCGAACATCCTGCGCCGCCTGTTGCGCAAGACGGACAACTTCGCGCCGTTGCGGGAAGAGCTGGCGTTTATCGATGATTATCTTTCGATCGAGATGGCGCGGTTCGGGCACAAGCTGCGCGTGGTGAAAGACATCGATGAGCGGACGCTGGACTGCCAGGTGCCCGCCATGCTGCTGCAGCCGCTGGTGGAGAACTCGATCCGGCACGGGCTGGCGCACAAGATCGACGGGGGCGAGGTGCGGATTGAAAGCCGCCTCGACGAGGACAGCCGGGGGCGGCGGCTGGTGCTGACCGTGGCCGATGACGGGGTGGGCATGGAAGAAGAGCGGCTGAAATCGATTCTGGAGCAGGCGGGCATTGGCGTGTCGAACGTGAACGAACGGTTGCAGGTGCTGTTCGGGGCCAACTACGGGCTCAGCATCACGTCGCAGAAGGGCGAGGGGACGCGCACCGTGATCGAGCTGCCGGTTTGAGAGAATGGATGCAACCGGCGGTGCGCGATGCGCGTCTTTCAGGGCGCTGGCCGGTTTGGATTGAGGAAGGAGATATCACGACATGTTACGAAGCGTTTGGCTGGCAGGAGCGGCGGCGTGCCTGATGCTGATGCCAGCGGCGGCGGAGCGCGCTACACGCGCCGAACGGGTGCAGGCGCAGATGGCGGGCAAGGTGGTGAAGGCCAAGTTCACCGAATCTGCCCGCGCGGCGGCGCGGACGTTCGCGCAGGCGCGGAGCAAGCGCGGGCTGCGGCAGGCAGCAGCGGGTGAGAAGGGCGTGCTGCCCCAGGCGATGGCGCCGGGAGTGGTGCAGATCAACATGTTTGACACCGGGCGCGAGGCGTTCTTCGTGTTGACGGAGCCCCTGCCCAAAGGCAGCCGGGTGCAGTTCTTCATCCTTCCGCCGGACAACGAGCAGGAGTGGGCGCTGGAGTCGCTGGAGGCGGATGAGGACCTGCAACCTGGCTTTTCCTTCTACCTGCCGGGGATCAAGACACTGGGGGATTTCTGGCAGGCCGGATTGACCACATACCTGGTGATCGTGCAGACTCCGGACGGAAAGCAATCCTTCTCCGCCACTGATTTCGCCGCCAAGGGCTACTTCCGGGACATCGTCGACGTGGATTACCTGGTTCCCGGCATCAACTGGTGGCGGCAGTTCTGGAGCGGCGCGGGACACTGGCTGGAAATTCAGGGGCGGTTCCTTCCTGATGCGAAGACCTACGTGGTGCTGGAGGACTTCGTCGTGCCGCAGGACGCCATCTGGCGGGCGCCGGGCAACAAGGACACGATTATGGTCAACCTCGCCGCGGTTCCCAATTTCGACATCAACCTGATGAAGGGCTATCTGCTCACCGTGGCGCAGGACGGCTGGACGGACACGGTGCAGTACCGCTTTACGCCTCTGCGGCAGTAAAGAAATCTCAACCGGATGTGAAGGACGCGGGCGGCGCCTCGATTAGCGAGGGCCGCCCTTCGCATCTTGGCGGACGGCGCAGCGCCCGCGTCCGCTGGATTATTCGTCGTCTTTTTTCTGGGCAGGCGCTTTCTTCGGTCCGGATTTCTTCGCCCCTCCCAGCGCTCCGGCGATCTCCGGAATTCCCGCCAGCCCGCCAAGCTTTGCCAGCGACGCGATGTCGCCCACGCCGTCGATATGGACCAGCGTCAGCTCCTTCGGCTCGGCGGCCAGGATCAGCAGCCCGTCCGATTTCCCGTCAGCTCCTTTGCGGATCAGGATCTCGGTGAACTCGCCTTTCTCCTTCACGGTGATGAGCGGCACCCACGTGCCGCTGCCCTTGATCTTCTCCCCCAGCGCGCGGACTTCGTTGAGATCATATTGGCCGGGCGAATCGAATTCCAGGCTGCGCACCTGGATGCCTTTCAAGGTCTTGACCAGGTCGGCCAGTTCCCTGCCGCCCTCCTTCGGCTGCATCCCGGCCAGCAGCGAGAGCTGCTCCGGCCCAAGGTTCACGACGGCCGACTCCTTCGCCTTTTCGGCGAGCCGGTCAAAGAGACTGTAATCAATGTGCTGGGCGCCAAGCGGCAGCAGCATGACGGCGAGAATCAGTATTCTTGCCATGAAGAAACCTCCTGCAATCGAATCCGTTCCACTCCGATGGACTTCAGACGCTGATCGGCCCTGGCGAGAGTGCGCGACGTGATTTCCAGCGTCAGCGCCAACTGCTGCCGCACCCGCTCCGCTTCGCGCTTCCGGTGTTCATGCTCCTGCCACCGCATCACTCCCAGCGAACCGCCCACCACGAGGACAACACTGGCCGCCACAGCGAACCACGGTGGCAGCCCCCGCGGCCGGCGCGGCTGGACCCGCCGCAGAATCCTCTGCTCGAGCCCCGGAGGCGGCTCGACGCGCCGGAACGCTTCCCGCAACTGCTGCTCGAAAGGATCCACAGGATTCATGACCGTGCCTCCCTGACGCCAGCCGTCTGGCGGCTCATCTTCTCTCTCAACAAAGCCAGCGCCCGGTGCAGGCGGCTCTTCACCGTCTGCACCGGCACATCCAGCACCCGGGCGATCTCGGCCAGTTCCATCTCCTCCTGGTACCGGAGCAGAATCATCAGCCGGGCCGGCGCGGGCAACGCCGCCACCATCTGCCGCAGGCGCTGCCGGAGCAGCGGGTCGCGGTCTGAGTCGGTGCGGCCCGGCTCGCTGACTTCTTCGAGCGCCGGCCCGCGGCGGTAGCCGCGCTTGCGGATTTCATCGATGCAGCGGTGGCTTGTCACCCGCGCCAGCCAGTGCCGGATGTGCGACGGGCTCTCCAGCCGCCAGAGGTTCTGATGCAGGGCGAGAAACACGTCCTGCGTGATGTCCTCGGCAGCGGCGGAGTCCCTCAGCGCGTGCAGCGCCAGGCTGTAAACCATCGCCTGATGCTCGCGGACGATCTCGGCAAAGTCGGGCGTCGCGTCCATCTGTCCTCTGTTACGAGCCACCGGCGTGCGGGTTGCGCACTTTTTTCCGGCCGGCGGCGCCCGTCTCTCCGCGAGGCCGTTTACCGGAGCCTGTCGTTCAGCGCCTTGATAGCCTTCGGATCGAACTTCGGTTTCCGGTCGTAGGTCATCAGCCCGTTGATCTCCTGCTCGACATCGGTGATCTGCGTGTAGCAGATGCCGATGAAGGGGAGTTTCGCGATGGCGTCGTAAAGCCCGGCGAGCCGCTGCAGCGCGGCTTCGGCCGTCTTCTCGACGCCCGCATAGCCCCACGCCGACTCCGGAACGTTCGTGCCCGGCAGGATGTAGGCGATGCCGCCGAATTCGCTCAGGTACAGCGGCGCGCCGTTGTATTCATGCCCGGCTGCCACATACGGCCGTCCGTTGGGCGGCAGCTTCGCGCCGGGTCTCACTTCCACCCTGGCCCAGCGCCCGTAAAGCGCATCATGATTCGGCGAGTAGTCATGCACTGCGTACAGGTCCGTCGTCTCCACGTGCTCCCAGCCCTCGTTGTCGATCACCGGGCGCGTCGGATCCAGCGACTTGGTCACGTGGTAGAGCGTGCGCAGATGCGCCTGCTGCCGGGGGTCGCGCAGATCGGGTACGCCCCAGCTTTCGTTCAGCGGCGCCCACATCACCAGCGAGGGATGGTTGATGTCGCGCTCCACGGCTTCGGTCCACTCTCGCAGGAAGCGCGCTACATACTGCTCGTCGTACAGGTAAGCGTTCGCCATCTCGCCGCTCACCAGGAAGCCCATTTTGTCCGCCCAGTACAGGAAGCGCGGGTCTTCCACTTTCTGGTGCTTGCGCACGCCGTTGAAGCCCATCTCCTTCGCCATCCGGATGTCGTATTGAATCGCCTCGTCCGATGGCGGCGTCAACAAGCTCTCCGGCCAGTAGCCCTGGTCGAGCAGCAGCTTCAGATACACCGGCCGGCGGTTCAAACAGAACCGCCCGTTTTCGATGGAGACCTCGCGGAAACCGAAATACGACTGCACGGTGTCGAGCGTCTCAGCCCCTTTTTTCAGCTCCAGCACAAGGTCATACAGGCTCGGCCGCTCCAGCGTCCACAGTCTCGGGTTGCGCACGAACACGGCCGCGTCCACATACTTGGTGTCGGCCAGGCTGCCCATGCCCGCCGCCACGGTCTGATCGCCGGACTTCACGGCCACCTGCAACGTCAGCCCCGGCTGCGGGCGCGCCACCCGGGCATGGATCGTCACCGTCCCGTCCAGCCGCGGCACGATCCGCGCATACTCCAGCCAGCTCTGTCCCGCCGCTTCCAGCCACACGCTCTGCCAGATCCCGCTTGTACGCGTGTAGAATATGCTCCGCGACTTCGGCTCCCAGTACTGCTTGCCGCGCGGGATCGCCCGGTCTTCAGGCGGGTCCCACGCCCGCACTACGATGGTATTCGCTCCGGTCTTGAGCAGCGGCGTGATGTCGAACCGGAACGGCGTGTTGCCGCCCTCGTGTTCTCCCGCTGCCTGCCCGTTCACCCAGACCGCCGCCCTGTAATCCACCGCGCCGAAGTGCAGCAGCACGCGCCGCCCCTTCCACGCCGCCGGAATTTCGAACTGGCGGCGGTACCAGACCACGGGATGGAAGGACGTGTCCCCGATTCCGCTCAGTCTGCTCTCAAAACAGAACGGCACGATGATGTTCCGCGTGAAGGGTTGCGCCGAAAGGTGCCAGCCCGCGCCCAGCCCTTCGTCCTTGTCGTCAAAAGCGAATTGCCACGCGCCGTTCAGGCTCCGCCATTCCGCCCGCATGAACTGCGGCTGGGGATGCTCGGGGCGCGGCGCCTGCTGCGCCGGCGCCGCCAGCGATGACACAAGGAAAGCAAGGACAACCGGGAGTCGCATGTCCGTATTCTATGCGGAGCCGCCGCGCCTTTGTCCGCTTCGCCGCCGCGCACTTGCATTACCCTGTCGGAAGGAGCCCGAATGAAGCTGGCCATTGTCTTCGCTCTGTTCTGCGCCGCTGCGCCGCCTGCCGCGCGCGCCGCTGAACCCATCCGCGTCCACCCCGGCAACCCGCACTATCTGCTCTGGCAGGGCAAGCCTTTCATCGTGGTCACTTCGGCGGAGCACTACGGCGCGGTGCTCAACGGAGACTTCGACTGGCGCAGATACCTCGCCACGCTCGCCCGAGAAGGCATGAATTATACACGCATTTTTACGGGGACTTACCGGGAAACGCCGGGCGATTTCGGCATCGAAAGAAACACGCTCGCCCCGGTGCGCTTCGTTGCCCCCTGGCCGCAGCGTGGTGGCAGGTTCGACCTGGAGGCGTGGAACCCGGAGTACTTCGACCGGCTGAAGGCGTTCGCCGCCGAAGCCGAAAAGCTTGGCATTGCGGTGGAGGTCACATTGTTCTGCTCCACCTACGGAGGGAAGCAGTGGAGCGTCAGTCCCTTCAACCCGGCGAACAACCTCAATGGCACGGCCGTGACGGACTGGAAGCTGCTCCACACCTTGGAGAACGGCAATGTCCTCGCGTTGCAGGACAAATTGGTTCGCAAAATCGTCCGCGAATTGAACCCCTATTCCAATGTGATTTTCGAAATCCAGAACGAGCCCTGGGCCGACCGCGCCGTCACCGGAGAACCCGTCAACCCCTACGCCATGCCCCGCTGGCCGAACACTGCGGACTGCGCCGACCAGGCTTCGCTGCTGTGGCAGGAGCGAGTTGCCGGGTGGATCCGCTCGGAAGAATCGTCGCTCCCGAACCGCCATCTCATCGCCTGGAACGCCTGCAATTTCCGCGCTCCTCTGCCCGCACTTCTCAACAACGCGGACATCGTGAATTTCCACTACGCCTACCCTGAAGCCGTGTGGTGGAACTACGAGTGGAACGTCCCGATCTCCTATGACGAGACCGGATTCCTCGGCACCTCGGACGCGGCGTATCGCAGGCAGGCGTGGCGCTTCATGCTCTCCGGCGGCGGCCTCTTCAACCACCTCGACTATTCCCTCAGCGTAGGCAAGGAAGACGGCACGGACGTTCAGGCGAAGAGTCCCGGCGGCGGCAGCCCGGCGCTGCGGCGGCAATTCCGGATCCTGCGCGAATGGCTCGAGTCACTCCCGCTGCTCTCCATGCAGCCCGCCCGCGAACTCGTCCGCCATGCGCCCGGCGCCGAAGCCGTGGCGATGGCCAGGCCCGGCGAGGCTTACGCCATCTATCTCACCGGCGCGGGCGGCGCATTCCTCCTTCTGGATGTGCCGCCGGGCTCATACCGCGCCGAATGGGTCCGGCCGGAAGACGGCGGTGCGCTGGGCCCGACGGCTGTGCAACACAAGGGAGGACTCCTTCGCCTTCCCACACCGGAGTTCAAGCCGGATGCGGCGCTGAAACTCATGCGTGTCCGCTGATGCGCGGCCTCAGCGGCCGCTCATCACGCCCGCCAGCAGGAACACCAGCGGCGCGTTCCAGTTGATCGCCACTTCATTGGTCGCGTAGGACTCCTGCTCGTCGAGATACATCTTCGCCGGCGGCAGCCCGTCGGGGAGCCTTTTCATCGCTGGATCCTGCCGCCGCGCGTTCGGCCCGCCGGCCAGCAATCCGGGCCAAGGCTCGGGGTTCCGATCCGCGCCTGACGGCCGGTGATGCGGGTGGCGGAACGGATTGGCCCCCACCCGGCTTACAAAAGACAGCGAAAACGTATTGCGGCCCAGCAGGTAGTGCAGATTGTCGAGCGCTGCGTGAAGGTATTCGGGCTTCGGCTGGAGCCGGTGCGCCACCAGCAACTGCACGCCGTAATTGGCAGACACGCTGTTCGATCCCCAGATGTAGTCCTTCGCAGTCAGGCTCACCCGGTAACCGTTCCGCGCCGTGCGGGCCGCCAGCCGGTCCGCGGCTTCCAGGATCAGCGGCCGGATCTTGTCCGCGCCAGCGCCGCCGGAAAGCACCCATCCCCACAATGCCAGCGGAGCCACTTGCGGCCATGCTGGCGGGCGCTGGTCTGATATCTGCGGGCGGAATTTTTCCCAGCTTGCCAGAAAATATGACTCGTAGTTTTCCGCTTTCGTGGTTCGCCAGAGCTCCGCGGCCGCCCAGAGCCGTTCATCGGAACAGTCCCGGTCGCCGTAGGCGCCCGTGGAGACGCCTTTCGGATTGGAAAACAGAACCGCGGGATTCTGTTCCGCCCAGCGCCAGGCCTTTTCGGCCGCTTCCAGGACGGCCTGGGCGAACTCCGCATCGAAGGGGCGGTACAGGCGCGCCGCGATGGCCATCACCGCCGCGAAATCCGCGGTCGCACAGGTGCTCTTGTAGGGCGCCGCGCCCGTCCCGATCACGTAGCTTGTCATCGTATCCTCGTGCGGCATCACGAATCCGCAGAATTTCTCCGTGGTCTGCTTGTGCCAGACGCCTCCGTCGGCATCCTGCATGGTGAGCATCCAGTCCAGATTCCAGCGGATTTCATCGAGAATGTCCGGAATCTTGTCGCCTGACTCGGGAATATTCAGACGGACTTTCCCCACTTTATCCCCGTACAGCTCGTATGTCCAAAGCAGCGTTCCCGTTGTGATGCCGGAGTTCACCACATAGCGCCCGTAGTCTCCCGCATCGTGCCACCCTTTGACCGACGGGGCCTTCCCCTCTCTGCCGGAGGACGCATGCCAGGCCCCCTCCCTGTGGCAGGCCTCGTAGCGGAAGCCGGGAAAATCCGGCCCCAGATCCACGGCCGTCCCACAGCGCTGGCCGTAATAGGACCGCATCGCGAGATAAAACACCCGGTCGTAGGCGCGCGGACTGATCTCAAATTCAGGACTTTTCCCCGCACCGGAAACCTCGACGAAATACCGGCCCGCCTTGCGGAGCGCGGTAAAGTCCGCCGCCCGCACCGTATCTCCGCTGTCCGCGTCCTGCACGGGCGCCGGCAGCTCTCCGCGGAACGCCACTTTGCCAGAGCGCGCCTCGCGCACCATGAACTGCCGCGCCTCGGCGGTGGAGGACACCACGGCCGCCTTCGGCGCGTCCGTCAGATAACCAGCCTGGTTCACCCGCACCGCCAGATCGGACCCGCCAACGGTGGCTGCGGACACCCAGGCCAGAAGAAAGCCGACAACCCGGATTCTCATGTCCGAAACCTAACACGATCCGCGCCTGCCCTGCCGCCGCGTCGCCGATAATGAAAGTCGGAACCTTATGCCCTTCGCCCCCATCCCCGACGCCATCGACGCATTCCGCCGCGGCGAGATGCTCGTGGTCGTCGACGACGAGGACCGTGAAAACGAAGGCGACCTGACCCTCGCCGCCGAGTTCGCCACGCCGGAAGCCATCAACTTCATGGCCAAGTACGGCCGCGGCCTCATCTGCCTCGCCCTCGCGCCAGAGATCTGCGACCGCCTGAATCTTCCCCTGATGTCGTCACGCAACACGTCGCAGTTCGGCACCGCTTTCTGCGAGGCCATCGACGCCGCCACAGGCGTCACCACCGGCATCTCCGCCGCCGACCGCGCCCGCACCATCCAGGTCGCCATCAGTCCGGATGCGAAGCCCGCCGATCTGGCGCGCCCCGGCCACGTCTTCCCCCTGCGCGCCCGCGAAGGCGGCGTTCTCGTACGCTCCGGCCAGACGGAAGCCGCCGTCGATCTGGCGCGCCTCGCCGGACTGCGGCCCGGCGGCGTGATCTGCGAAATCATGAACGACGACGGCTCCATGGCCCGCGTTCCTGAGCTGGAACGCTTCTGCGCAGAGCACAACCTGAAGATGATCTCCGTAGCGGACCTGATCCGGTACCGGCTCGAACATGAGAGCATTGTCCGCCGCGCCGCCGAAGGGCTGCTGAGGACCGACATCGGCGAGTTCCGCACCATTTCGTACACATCCTCGATCGACCCCGAAACCCATCTCGCGCTCGTTTATGGCGAACCCTGGCTGCGGGACGCCGCTCTGGTCCGCATGCACACCCGCTGCACATACGGCGACGTGTTCCACTCCATTGAATGCGACTGCCACCGTATCCTCCGGTCCGCTTTGGAAAAGATCGTGGCCGAAGGCGCCGGCGTCCTTGTGTATCTCCACCAGACCGGCCCCGGCATCCGCCAGATCGACCCGGACGCTTCCGGCGGCCTGCCACGGCTGATCTCCCATACGCGCGCCTACATGCACTACGCTTCCCCCGCCGGCCAGCGCCTGCTCCAGCACGAGACCGGCATTGGCGCGCAGATCCTCGCCGACCTCGGCCTGCACAAGATCCGCCTGCTCACGAACCACCCGCGCAAAGTGGTCGCCCTCGAGGGGTTCAACATCGAGATCGTCGATCAGCAGCCGGTGTGAATCCTGTGTCGTCTGGCGGCACTGTTCTCTTTCCATAAAACGAGGGACAGCCTGAATTGAGCGCTCTGCACCAGTTGCCTGGGGACATAGCTGACTGTCCCCGTGGGCACTTGTCAGCCAAAGAGCGGCTTCACGAGCCAAGCCGGCCATTCGCGACCTATCCCATTGACTGTCCGTTAGACGGACCCCTTTGGTGTCGTAGCGAGCGCCTGCTGGTGGGGCGTCCCTGTAGCGCAATCTGGAAGACTCACAGGCACCGGAGGTTCATAGAGAGTTGGCGTCCACGAAACACGTTCCCTGACATCGCTGAATGCCCAGCTTTCACGAGGGATATTGTGCGATGTTGACAAAAAATCGTGACAGGGACAGAGCGCTTTGTCCCATCGCGATGTGGCATAGGGCTCAATTCAGGCTGTCCCCGCCATGGCGAGCGGTCAGCCCGGGAGGAGAGGAGGCCGTGGCACTTCGGTGGATGCGCACGGCACGTGAGGCGCAACCTGTTTCACCGGTTGCGTCGAAGCCGTGTTGGACGATATGCCTGCGAGCGCCTTAAGTCTGTCCATCGCCCGGGCATAACGCATCTTGACCGCTGACAAGCCGAGCCCCATTGTAGCAGCAACCTCCCTGAATTCCAGTCCCACAGCCAGGTGGAGCAGCACCAGCATGCGATCTTCCGGGGTCAAAAAACGCAGCAACTTTTCGGCGTCCAGGCGCGCTTCGGCGGCTGCAATGGAGTCGTGCGGGTCTTCGAACTCGTGTCGTTGATTCGCACCGGGCCATGAGGACGCCGCTTGCCGGCCATCAAGCCTGCGCTGATGATCGATGCAAAGGTTGGCCGCCAGCCGCCAAAGCCAGGTGGTAAAGGCCGCCTCGCCGCGAAAGCGCGGGAGCTCGAAGAACACCTTGAGCATCACCTCCTGGGCGAGATCTTCGGCATCGGCGCTCGAGGCGGCAAAGCGGCGCGTGACCGCACGAATGCGCCCGCCATGGCGCCGCATCAGCGCTTCGAAGGCACCGGTGCGGTGAGGTAGCTCTGTCTTGGCCCGCGCCACCAAAGCGGCGTCGTCCAGTTCATTCATTGGCGTGTATGCGGGCCATCCGCTCTCACATCTGACGGCTGATCGTGACCTCATCCTGGGCGAGGCGGGAGTTTGCTATGCTGAGCAAGCGTCCATCGTCCAGCTCAAGGGTGGTCTTGATCGTTCCCACCTCTCGCACGACGGCTTGCCTGCCATTCCACTCGAGGCGGTCACCCTCCCTGATGAGATCCCGCACGTAGATGCCGCTGACAATCTCACCCGACAGCGTGCGCGTGCCCGAACCGAGCGAGATTGCGACAGCCAGGCCCGTTGCCGCCAGGGCGATGCCGATCACCTCTTCCAGCAAGACGATGCGGATGCCTAGCTGGTCAATCGCGACCAGCACAACCAGAGTCGAGAGCACACCCATCGTCAGGCGCGCCAGGGTAGATGCATACTCCACACCGGCCTGGTCAGCCAGGTGGCGCACCAGCCCACTCAGCCAGGTTGCCGCCATCAGGCCCAGCACCAGCACGGCCAAAGCTGCGGCGAACTTGGGCAGAAACAGCATTATCCGAGCTACGGTCTGGCCTGCCGCTCCCAAGCCGAGCGCATCAGACGCCGCGATTGCAAAGGCCAGGAGGACAAAGCCAAATGCCAGCGATCCAACTACGCCCGACAAAGGACGGTCCATGCCCCATTGGCGCATCATGGAAGCCAGGCCAGAGCTTTCGGCGAGCCGGTCCGCTCCTAGCCGGACGATCAGTTTACGAGCAATAACCGCAGCGATCTTGCCCAGGATGTAGCCAGCCAGCAGCAGCAGCAGTGCGCCAACGATGTTCGGCGCTAGCGCCGCCAGCCGCTGATACAGGGTGACGAGGGGATCGCTCATCCAGGTAAGCGCTTGGCTCATTGTTCCCATCGTTCATACTCCTATCGAAAAAGTTGTCGGGAAGGATCCAGGGCCAGGCGGTGCAACCGCGCAGCGAGCGGCGCGAGCAGCCAGGCCAAAGCTAACCAGATCCGCCCCAGCACAAGGCTGAACACGTTGAGGGCAGCCAGTCGCCTTCGGGCACGCCGGAGCACAGGTGCCAAGTCGGGCGGCGGCTCCATGTCTGCGCGCAAAGCTGCCGCCAGAGCAGAGTCGAAGCTTTCGTTGCTTGGGGACATGTCTGGAACCTCCTGAGGCAGAACCCTTCCATCAGGCTTCGACGGCCGCCGGGCAGGAGAAGTCACATTAAGCCATTGCCCGATAGAAGGAATCTGTTGTGAAAGACTGGCTTCGTCTTTTGAGTCCACTCCGAGCCCGGACCGCGATGAATGCGTCTGGCACTTTCTTCGCGCGCCTCGGGCGTTCGCCTTCAGAAGCCCAGACCGGCATGACCCGCTCAACGGTCACGCGAATGGGCGCCGCTTGTGCGGTAAGCACAAGAGCTTCAATCCCACCGTAGGACGGCCTGCTCCTGGCCGGCTGCAGGCAGCGCAGCGGTTGCTCGGCCATCTGGCGGCCAAAGCGTCTGGAGCAAAGAGTCCGCACTGGGCAAGGTGCGGCACCGCGTGCTGCCAGCCATGGAGGAAAGGGAGCCGGTCAAAGCACGGATCTTCGGCGAGCCTGGGATCGGCAGCAAGAGGCGAAAGTCACTCAGAGTGTCCAGGCAGGGCAGGAGTCGCTCGGCTGACCAGGACAACTGGCAGATCGCGGCGAATCCTGCGGGCCGCTATACGGCAGGCAAGTACGCTGCTGGCCCGACGGCTTCCTCCGCTCCAGGGGTTGGCGTCGATCTGGCCGACCGGCCCCGCATGGGGTTGTCGCCAGCTCGCGAGCTTCTGTACATGAAAATGTTCCGGCAGTGGTGGCCGCCTTCGCGATGACGATGCTGCGGCGCTCAGGGCCCATCAAAACGGGAAGCCAGTCAGGGCCGGTTTGCGGTGAGGTTACTGCCCCGCCGGAGGCGATACCATTCCAAGAGCCTTGGCGGCCCTCTGCCGCCCGCGAGAGACACACTTGAGCAACACAGGCAGAACCGGCTCAAGGCCCCCGCAAGGTCGTCGCCCTGGTGGGCTTCAGCATTGAGATCGCCGACCAGTTGCCCCTCTGAATGGCTGTCCGCCAAAAGCTCGTGTGCTAAACTGCAAGGTGACCACGCACTTCGCGGAGAGGTGGCTGAGTGGTCGAAAGCAGCGGTTTGCTAAACCGTCGTAGGGGCTTAAACCTCTACCGAGGGTTCGAATCCCTCCCTCTCCGCCACGGGTTCTATAACTTTCCCCATTGCAATCACTTGCGGATCATGGCAGGGTCTGGGTGTCGGTAAAAGTGCGATTTTCGACACCAGGCGCTAGGCCATGAAACTCCGTCCCCGCATCCGCGTCTTCAGGAAAGTCCGCCTCGCCCCGGGAGTTGTGTATCGAATTTTCTGCACATAGGTCAGTGGGCCATGATGCTCCGCCGCTGAGGCTCGGTTAAGTTGCGAAGGGCGTAGCCCGCGGCAGCTTGGCAAGATTCAGGCAGCCTCTCCCAGCCGGGGCCCGCTCTTCTCCTGCTCCCGCAGCAGATCCATGCCAGCTCTCTCACGCAGCAGCCAGTGGCGTTCCCCTTGGCCTATCGCGATTCGTTCCATCCCTCAGCCCATCGGCTGTCAACAGGAACTTTCTACTTTGCCCATATAGGAACTTCTCACGTTGCCGCGACAGCAGATGGGTTTCGCTTGACCTTCGCCGTATGATCTGGTAAAGTTGCCAAAAGCGTCTGGGAACGCGCTCTGCTGAGGAGGAGGGAATTGAAAATCACGCCGTGGCTCCTGGTGTCACACAGCCTTCTTTTGCCACTTGCAGCGCAGACGGCGCTACAACCTCCGGAGCAAGAGTGGCAGATGCGGTTCGACGGCAAGAACGCCGTCGTCATGCCGGTGGGCGCCGTGGCGGCGCTCGGGAATACTTACACGCTCCAGCTCTGGGCATACCCCGAGCGGCGCGGCTATGCCATCCTGGCGGAACGTTTCCTAGACGACCCCGACAGCGACCCGTTCTTTAGTTTCCAGCTCCTGCTGGACACCGAAGGCCATGTTGGCTGGGGATCGACGCGTGGCACGCCCGGCTCGCAGATGTCCTCGCGAACACAGGACGTGCTGCCTCTGAACCGGTGGACGCACATCGCCGTCACCAACGACGGCGCCTTCCAGCGGATTTACATCAACGGCGTTCTCGCCAGACAGCAATTCAGCCCTGGCCCCCCGGGCCTCAGCGGTCAGCCGATTCATCTCGGGGCGACAGTTCGCCCTCCGGATGGGAGCAATCCCGGCTTTCGGTTCAACGGCTTCATCGGCCTGATGCGGCAGTTCGGAATTTGGAACTACGCCAAATCGGCAGGGGAAATCCGGGCCGCGATGGAGACCCGTTTTGAGGGCAGCGAGGAGGGCCTGGCGGGTTTCTGGCCGCTGGACGACGGTCCCGGCTACACGTTCCGCGATCTTGTCTCGGGCCAGACCGCTAGTCTCATCTATTCCAGCCGGACGAAGCTAATCAACGGAAATGCCAACAACCCGGTCGTTGAGCAGTATTGGCCCGTCTGGTTCCGCCCGGCCCTTTGGGATGCCAATCCGTTCGAATGGTCGGAACAGGTCCAGTCGTCCATCGAAGTGTCTTTTGGAACTCTGATCCCCATCGATTTTGACAATGACGGCGACCTGGATCTGATCGGTTCGTCTTTCTATAATCCCAAAGCTCGCCCATCCACACTGCATGCTTACCGCAACGATGGCAAAGGTTTTTTCACCGAGGCGACGAACGAGGTTTTCGGGGACGTTCCCATCGTGGCGCTCAGCGCCGGCAGAGCTGCAACCAGCGACTTGAACCATGACGGTCGCGCCGATCTGATCCTCACTGACGCGGGCTCTGATTATTTCTGCTGCAAACCGGCTCCAGCCCAGAATCGGGTCTTCATCCAGACCGCTGACGGAAGGCTTGCCGAGGAAACATTGGACCGGATGCCCATCCGTGACAAGTTCGCGCATGACAGCGACTTCGCCGACATTGACGGCGACGGCAACGTCGACCTTTTCTTCGCCGACATCAACCTCGTCACCGAGCCTCCGTATTTTCGCATGACCTTGATGGTCAACGACGGCTCCGGTCACTTCGCCATCGACAACAGCCGTCTGCCGCCGTCTTTGTCCAAGAGGACAGTATTCTCCGCCAGATTCCTGGACGCCAACCGCGATGGCTTCCCCGATCTGTTCCTCGGTCCCGGCTGGAGCGACCGGGATCTGCTGCTGCTGAACGACGGTACCGGGCATTTCCAGGAGATGGCTCCCGGCGCTCTGCCCTTGAAGAACGGCGGCCCCAACAGCAGCACCCGCCGCGTTGCCGTGGGCGATCTGAACAACGATGGTTGGCCCGACCTCGTTTTGGACGTGGAAGCCGTTTCGCACGCCGGATACCAGATCCTCATCAATCGGGGTGACGGCACCTACTACGACGGCACGCTCGATTGGCTGCCGGAAACGGTGGTACAGCGGAGCACCATTGCCGCCAATCATGCAACCGATGCTGGCGAGATGTTCCTCCAGGATTTCAATGGCGATGGTTACCCCGATCTGCTGCTGAACCGCGAAGATCAGTTTTGGCGGCTTTACTTGAACAACGGCTCGCGCCTCGTGAACTTTACTGACTTTCTTCCTTCGCTCAGGGCTGGAACCTTCGCCACGGGCGACTTCGATGGCGATGGACGCATCGACATCGCTTACGGACAGAACAACGGAGCGGGCAAGGCCGTGCTGGTCATCGGCATGAACAGGCGAGATTACTTCGCACCAACTGCGCCAGCGCCCGATGACCCGCCTGCCCCCATGATCGGTCCGTTTGCCGTGGTCAGCGACGCCAGCCTCAGCCCGGAAGCAGTGGCGCCTGGCATGCGCGTCCGCATCCGCGGCCAACATCTCGGCCCCGAAGAACCAGTGGCGGCGGAGGAATCTGCAGGCGCCGCACTGCCGTCGGAGCTGGCCGGCGTGGTTGTGACGTTCGACTCAACGCCGGCGCGCCTGATTTCAGTCTCCACCACCGAGGCAGTCGCCATTGTCCCCTTTGCAGTCTCCGGCCAATGGGTCACCACAGTCCGCGTCTCTTATCAGGGCCGTGCCTCCCAACCCGTGAACGTTTTCGTCTCCGATACCGTCCCAATGGCTTATGCCACCCCGGTTTACTTCGCAGGTGGCGTGGCCGGATTCGTTGTCAACGCCTGGAAGATCGAGGGCAGCGTGCGCACCAAGGTTGGTCCTGGAGTAAAGCTGAATTGGGGAGACCGCGTTGCCATCCGCGTCACTGGTGCAGGGCAAGGCCAGACGCCGCTGTCCGATGACTCGCTCACGCAGACGCAGGACTTCACGCCTGTAGCCCCCCTCCCCGTGATGCTTGGCCAGTCCTTCTCCGCCTCTCCCATTCCTCTCTCTCCCATCTCGATGACGTATGCGCCTGAGGGGCTAGCCGGTGTTGTAGAGATCGTGGTGGACTTGCCGTCCGCCCAGCCGGAGGGCGTTTGGGTGAATTTCTTCATCCCGGATGGCCGGCGTCTGACCGCCACGCTTCCCCTGCTTTGGCCCTTCCCCGAGCTCCTTCCAATCGGCGGGCCGCCGGATGGAAATTAGCCAGGGGCACTCTTGTCCAAGTTCCCGGCTGTCTCAGTAAGCGGCGCGTCCCGAGGGGGTTAATTTGGACAGCATCAATGGCCATCAGCACATTTGCGCGATGGAGGCCATATTGGGCCAAGAAATTCCGGCTTCTGAAGGGGGCAGGTCAGCGGCGGCTGCCGCCGGGGCCGGAACACCCCTGAGCGGCATCGTCACAGACACGAGCGGGCCGGTAGTCCCAGGCGCCATAGTTGCCCTGAAGACCGCAACCGGGGGGAATGCAGACGGGCCGAAAGCGACGGAGCGGGAGCCTTCTGCTCCGCAGGTTTGCCAACCGGGTCCAATGGAGCACGGGCGGAACGAGGTGGCCCCTGAAATCTGGACGGTTATCGCCCGATCCTTAGGAGGGTCGCGGCAGGTACTGGGGGGGCGGCACCGGTCGAACCTGGCAGGCGCCATCAAGGCCTCGAACCGGTTCAACCGGGGCATCCTGTTTGTGGCCTGCTCGAGGCGTCCGTACGAACTGAGAGCGGCGCTCGATTTGAACCAAGATGGCAATGTCAGCGGCCGGCCCGCTGGGGTCCGCCGGAACAACCCTGTGGGGCCAGGAGGAAACACTCTCGACCTCGGGTTGGAGTCGGGACTTTTCCCTCAACCGAAGCCGAAACGAGAAAGATCCTGTCCTCACTGCCGCGGTAAATGCCTTCAACGCAATGAACGCTCTCAACTATACATCCTGGACCGGGGACCTACGCTCTCCGTTCTTCGGCCCGGCGGTGGCGTCCGCGCCGGCGCGCCGCGTCGAGGTGGCGGGCCGGTTTCGATTCTGACGGTCACCCTCTCACTTTCAGGGAAATTTCAGATTCTGCGCTCAGGATAGTTTCAAAGGAGTTTCCTATGCACAATATACTTGCAGTCACGGCAACGCTCGTCTTCGCAGCGCTTTGTGGCGCGCAGACCGTCAACTTCGACTCGGCCGCGGTCGGGAGTGTTCCAGCGGGTTGGACCGTGGCGATGACCCATACGGGCGGTGCCCCGAAGTGGGAAGTCCTGAAGGACGACACGGCGCCCAGCAAACCGAACGTCATGGCCCAGACATCCGCCGACCGGACCGGGGGGCGGTTCCCACTGGCGATTTACGAAAAGGCCAACTTTGCCAACGGCGCCTTGACCGTGAAATTCAAACCCGTCTCCGGCTCCGTCGATCAGGCCGCCGGTCTGGTCTGGCGCTACAAGGACCCCGATAACTACTACGTCGTCCGAGCAAACGCGCTCGAAGATAACGTGGTGCTCTACAAGGTGGAGGGTGGAAAGCGGATTTCCCTTGCGCCGAAAGGCACCCCGGCCAATACCTACGGGGTCAAACATCGGGTTCCCAAGCAGGCCTGGAGCACTTTGCGCGTCGAGTTTGCGGGTAACGTCTTCAGCGTGCTGTACGATGGCAAGAAGATCTTTGAGGTCGAGGACTCTACATTTACCGGCGCCGGCAAAGTCGGGCTCTGGACCAAGGCCGACAGCGTCACATACTTCGATGATTTCCAGATTGATGGCAAGTAGCCACCGGCTCCATGCGGCGATCGATTCGAACCTGCGCAGCCGCTCTGTGCCTTGTCTGCTCGGTGAAAGCCCAGAGCGGGGGATCAAGTGGCCCTTTTGTGATTGTCGCGGATCGCCCTGCCGGTTCCATCCAATTTGACGGAAAACTGGACGAGCCGGCCTGGCAAGAAGCCAAGATGATCGTCGAATTGGTGCAACAATCGCCAAAGCCGCGAGCGCCAAGCCCATACCGGACCAGGGTCCGCGTGCTTGTACTGGACAATAAACTATATTTCGGGTTCGAGTGCACCGATCCGGACACGAAGGCGATCGCGGTCCACACCATGCAGCGGGACGGCAAAGTGGAAGGTGACGATGCCGTCGCCGTCGTATTGGATACTTACGGTGATCACCGGACAGGCTACTTCTTCCGCGTGAATGCCGCGGGCGCCCGGGTAGACGGCCTCATCACAGGCTCCGGAGAGCCAAGCCTGGATTGGGATGGCATCTGGGACGCGCGGACTGCCCGGGTTCCGGGTGGCTGGTCAGCGGAGATCGTCATCCCGGCGAGCACGCTGAGCTTCAAGAAAAGCCTGGGCGAGTGGGGCGTCAATTTCGAGCGCAACATTCCGCGAGACCGCACGGTCATGCGCTGGAGTTCGCCCACGCTCGATTCCATGTTGTACGACCTGAGCCGGGCCGGTTCCCTTGCTGGCGTCGAGGGGCTGGAACAGGGCCGAGGCATCGAAGTGAGCCCCTTCGCCACCGGGCGGGTTCAGACTGATTTCCGGCAAGGCAGCCGGGTTTGGCAGGGACAGCCGGGCGCCGACATCACCTGGCGGATTACGCCCCAACTGGCGTCTGTCTTTACGTTCAATACGGACTTCGCGGAAACAGAAGTGGATTCACGTCAGCTCAATGTGACCCGGTTTCCACTCTTCTTTCCTGAAAAGCGCTCTTTCTTCCTGGAGGGCGCCAACCAGTTCCAGTTCGGACTGGGCCTCGACGGGCAGTTTATTCCGTTCTTCAGCCGCAAAGTGGGCCTGTATATGGGTGAGCGGATCCCTATTACCGCTGGCGTCAAGTTGAATGGCCGGATCGGAAAGTGGAACATTGGGCTGCTGGACGTCCAGACGCGGGACACGTACGTGACTACCGCCGGATCTGTGGTGCCGGGCACAAACCTCTTCGCCGGACGCCTCTCCTACGATGTGACTCCGAAGCTGCGGCTTGGGACGCTCCTGACAAACGGGAACCCGGACGGGGTCCACCGCAATTCGCTGGCTGGATTCGACGGCGTGTGGCGGACGTCTCAGTTCTTCGGAAACAAGAACTTCCTCGTCGGCGGATGGACTGCGCTCAGTTCAGGCGGCATTTCCAAGGGCAACCGCGCTGGATGGGGCTTCAAGATCGACTATCCCAATGACCTATGGGACTGCTTTACGTCGCTGAACCAGTTCGGGGAGTCTCTGGACGCCGGGCTCGGTTTCCTGCCCAGGCCTGGCACACGCCGCTTTGACGCCTCCTGCGAATTCAAGCCGCGGCCCAGCAAGAGCGGACCGTTCCGGTGGGTGCGCCAGGAGTTCATGGAGCACCGCTACTACCGCGTCACTAACCACCAGGGGATCACGGAGTCCTGGCGCTTCTTTTGGGCGCCCGTCAACATCCGCCTGGAGTCCGGCGACCGTTTCGAATTCAATTGGGTGCCTTGGTATGAGTTTCTGCCCCAGCCCTTTGAGATTTCGAAAGGTGTGACCTTGCCAGTCGGCGCCTATCACTTCACGCGCTTCCGTGCGGAATTCGAGACCAGCAGCCACCGCTGGTGGGAGTTCGGCACAACTACATGGTTCGGGAGCTTCTACAATGGGCGGCTGCTCCAGCAGTCCAACCATCTGCGGTTCACGGATCGGAAGGGACGCTGGCAAGCGGGACTGTCGAGCGATCAGAACTTCGGCACGTTGCAGCAAGGCGTTTTTGTGCAACGTCTGACACAGCTCAACCTGGTATACGCGTTCAACCCAGATCTGATATGGAGCAGCTTTCTGCAATACGATACCGAGTCACAGAACGTCGGCAACAACATGCGTCTGCGCTGGACCCTCAAGCCAGGCAACGATCTTTTCATCGTGTGGAATCGCGGCTGGCAGAGGCTTCTGCTCAGGAAGAGCGATTTGAATGTTATTCCGGACAGGGAAGTTCTGGCCATCAAGCTTCGATGGACATTCAGGAGGTAAGCAAGTGAAGTGCGGATGCGTCCTTCTCTGGCCCGTCTTGATGCTGGCTGGATGCGGCGCGAGGCCGGATGCAGCAAGAAGCAAGGCCGTCGTCGTTTACGTGAGCGAGGATCAGGTCTTCTCCGAGCCGATCCTTCAGGATTTTGAGAGGGAGACCGGCCTTCAGGTGAAGGCTGTCTTCGACACTGAGGAAGCCAAGAGCACCGGCGTAATGAACCGGTTGCTGGCGGAAAAGAACAACCCGCAAGCCGACGTGTACTGGGCCAACGAGCCGGTCCGTGCCGACGTTCTCCGTCAACAAGGAATTTCGACGCCGTTCAAGCCGGCCAACGCCCGGCAGATTCCGGAGCAGTTCAAGGACCCGGAGGGATACTGGACCGGGTTTTCAGCTCGCGCGCGGGTACTGGTCGTCAACCGGGCCGCCAAGACGAAACCCGTGAGCCTGCTTGCGTACGTGGATCCGAAAACGAAGGGGAAAGCGGTGATCGCAAACCCACTGTTCGGTACGACGACCGCGCACATGGCGGCTCTGTTCGCAGTGTGGGGCGACGAGAAGGCCAGGCAGTTCCTCGACGGGTTGAAGTCGAACCGGGTAAAGCTCTCAACGAGCAACGGAGAGAGTGCTGATTTCGTTGCGTCCGGTGAGTTCGAGTTCGCGCTAGTAGACAGCGACGACGCGGTGGATCGGATGCGCCGCGGCAAACCTATTGACATCGTGTATCCCGATCAAGGCGAGGGCGAGATCGGCCTGCTGATCATCCCGAACGCCGTTGCCCTCATCCGTGGCGGACCGAACGCGGACAACGGCAGGAAGTTGATCGAGTATCTGGTTTCGAAGGAGACGGAACGTAAACTCGCTGCCGCGGATTGCGCACAGATCCCTCTGCATCCTGGTGTCACGCCACCCAAGGAGCTCAAGCCGGTCGAGCAGATCAGGGTGATGAAGGTAGAGTACGCGAATCTGGCCGCCAAACTTCAAAGCGTTCAGCCGGTTCTCAAGGAATGGGTAGGCTACTGACCAGCAAACGAATCACGCTTTGGATGGCCGCCGCTCTACTTGTCATCGCCGGCGTGCTTCCATTGTGCTGGGTGCTGGCCGCCAGTCTTAGCGACGCCCGAAACTACACGAACACGCTCGGCACCGCGCGGATTTGGGCCCTGTTTCGCACTAGTCTGGTCCTGGCAGTGCTGACGACGCTTTTGGCCGGATCCGCCGGAATTCCGTTGGGGCTCCTCTTCGCCAGGACCGATCTGCCCATGCGAAGGATGCTCACGATGGCACTCTCAGTGCCGGTTCTCTTTCCTCCTTACGTCCTTGCCGTCGGCTGGTATGAAGTGCTCGGCCGGGGCGGCCTTGTTGCGCAGTGGGCTGGTTCGTCAGTCGGGGAGGCGGCCTCCAATTGGCTGTTTGGGCTGCCTGGAGCAGTGCTTGTCCTCACCACGGCGTTCCTGCCGGTCGTTCTACTGCTCACGATGACTTCCGTGAATGCGGTGAACCCCACACTGGAGCAGGCCGCGAGGCTTTCCAGCGGCTGGCCAGCCGTGCTCAAGAGCATCACGATTCCCCTGGCGGCGCCTGGAATCCTGGTGTCCCTTGTGCTTGTCTTTCTTCTGACAATGGGCGAGTTCGGAGCGCCCGCGTTTCTGCGTGTGACTGTCTTCCCGGTTGCCGCTTTCACCGAACTTACGGCGTTCTATAATTTCGGAGCAGCGACTGCCGAAGCCCTTCCATTGGTGGGCTTCGCGTTGCTCGGTTTGGCCGTGGAGCAAAGGGTGCTGCAAGGCAGGACCTTCCAATTCGGATGGGTTGGAAGGCAAGAGCCCAGCCTCCTGCCTCTGGGCCGCATCAGGATTCCGCTCTGTGTTCTTGTCACACTGGCTGTGCTGTTCGTCGTGGCCTTGCCGCTCGGTGCGCTCGTGTTTCGCGGGCTCGGTGTTGCGGCCCTCAGGGGGGCCTGGGATCGCGCCGGCGGGAGTGCGGCTCGCAGCCTTGCCTATTCGGCAGTTTCGGCAACCGCACTGGCGTTGCTCGGGTTCTTTCTCGCATACCTGATCTATCGGCGCGCCATAGTGTGCTGGCGCTGGGTCGACGCCGCCACGCTATTCCTGTTCACCCTTCCCGGAACGGTGATTGGCATCGGCCTGATCGCTCTCTGGAACAGGCCTTCTACAAACTGGATCTATGCCACACCTGCAATTCTTGTGATCGGCTACATTGCTCAATATGCCGTGCTTGGGACCAGAACCATACTCGCCGGGTTTGCGCAGGCCTCGCCTGCGGTGGAGGAGGCAGCGGAGGTAGCCGGCGCTGGATGGTTCCGGAGGATATTCGGGATATTGGCGCCACTCCTGGTTCCGTCAATCATCTTGAGTTGGGTGGTGACTTTCCTCTTCTGTCTGCGCGATGTGAGTCTGCCCTTGCTGCTCGCCCCGCCTGGGCACGATACCCTGACAGGCCGAACCATGACGCTGATGGCGAATGGATCGGCGGAACTCATCGCAGCGCTGTGCTTGCTCTCGATAAGCCTGGCGGCGGTGCCATTGATCGTTTATGGTGCAGCCAAACGGATATGGGGTAAAGCAGCATGAGCGCAATCGAGTTCCAGAGAGTTTCGAAGCGCTATGACGACCGAGCCGTGGTTGATGGTCTTTCTTTCCGAATCGAAGAAGGGGAAAGAGTTGTGCTGCACGGCCGCTCCGGATGCGGCAAGACCACCGTCCTGCGGCTCATTGCGGGCTTCCTGGCGCCGGATGTTGGAAGAGTGCTGGTCGGTGGCAAGCTGGTTGCCGCTGACGGCACGATTCTCATCAGCCCTGAACACAGGCGCCTGGGCATGGTCTTCCAGGATCTGGCGCTATGGCCGCACCTCACGGTCGCGCAAAACCTCGACTTTGCGCTGAAGGCGCAGCGGTTGGCAAGCGAGATCCGCCGGCAACGAATCACCGACATGCTGGCGCGCGTTCAGCTCAACGGATTGGCGGACGCCTACCCAGCCCGTCTCTCTGGTGGCCAGCAGCAGCGTGTCGCGATCGCACGCGCGCTCGTTGCACAGCCGCTGGCGGTCTTGATGGACGAACCACTCTCCAACCTCGATGACGAGCTCAGAGATGAATTGTGCGGACAGATCTTGGATTTGCACACGCAACTCGGGTTCACCCTCGTCTACGTTACCCACAGCAAGGAGGAGATGCGCCGGATCGGCAGCCGAGCGATTCAGCTTCGCGATGCTAAGGCGGAAGTGCAATGAAGTGGATCACGCGCGAAAAGATGAAGGTCGATCGCATTGCCTGCCCTCGGCTCATCAAGAAGTTCATCGGTCCGGATGCGAAGTTTGTGTTCTTGCCCGCGGACAGGCATTGGGCGAGCCTGAGAGAGGGGATGGTCTACGACGTGCCGGCCTGTGAACTCGGGCGACGCGGGGAAGAAATGTCGTTCGACGGGATCGTCAAGAAATACCCACTGGCCGATCCGGCTTTCGGCCTCCTAACGCACATCGCTCGTGCGGCCGATTCTCATCCGACTGACCTCCACCCTGCCGGCGAGGGGGGAAGTGAACCCCAATTCCTGGACAGTCCGGATCAGTGGGCTGGCGGCATGGAGAATGGAGAGAAGCCATGCCGAGAACGCGAAAGACGTACCCGCCGAGCCTGAAGGCGAAGGTGGCCGTGGAGGCGATCCGGGCCGTGCGGACGGCTGCCGAGATCGCCAAGGTCTATGACGTGCATCCGAATCTGGTGGCCGTGTGGAAGAAGCAGGCTCTGGAGCAGTTGCCGTCGATCTTCGCCGGCGCCGGGGCGGCGCGGCCGGATTGCGATCCGGAGAAGGACGCGCTGTACCAGGAGATTGGAAAGCTGAAAGTGGAGCTGGATTTCTTAAAAAAAAGAATGGCCTGGCAGGGTGGAGGACAAGCGGCGATGGGTCGATCCAGAGCATCCGCAGTTGAGCATCGGGCGTCAGTGCGAGCTGCTGGGGCTGGCGCGTTCCAGCTATTACTACCAGCCGAGGCCGGAGAGCGAAGAGAATCTGGCGCTGCTGCGGCGGCTGGACGAGCTGTATCTGGAGCATCCATTCCTGGGGAGCCGGCGGCTGGCCGAGCTGTGCGGGGTCAACCGCAAGCGCGCCGTGCGGCTGATGCGGATCGCAGGCATCGAGGCGCTGTATCCCAAGCCGCGGCCGAGCCAGCCAGGCGCGGGCCGGGAGATCTATCCATACCTGCTGCGGGACCTGGTCATCGAGCGGCCGAATCAGGTCTGGTCGAGCGACATCACCTATGTGCCGATGCGGCGGGGCTTCCTCTACCTGGTGGCGGTGATGGACTGGTTCAGCCGGTACGTGCTGAGTTGGGCGCTGTCGGCGACGCTGGAGGCGGGCTTCTGCCGGGAGGCGCTGGAGGCCGCCCTGACACTGGACCGGCCGGATATCTTCAACAGCGGCCAGGGAGCGCAGTTCACGGCGCCGGAGTTCATTGCGACGCTTCAGCAGCACCAGATCCAGATCAGCATGGACGGCCGCGGCCGCTGGCTGGACAACGTGTTCATCGAGCGGCTGTGGCGCTCGGTGAAGTACGAGCTGATCTATCCGGGCGATTTCGCCGACGGGCGGCAACTGTGGACGGCTTTGGACGGCTATTTCCGGTTCTACAACCACAGCCGGCCGCATCAGGGACTCGCCTATCGGACGCCGGCCGAGGTGTTCGGCTTGCCGGCGGCGCTCATGGCTCAGGCCTGAAATTGTGGCTCCGCCCCAAACCCCGGAATTTATCGCTTTCGGCCAGACTGGCTGCTTCGATGTTTGAGAATCAGCCTGGCTGCCGTACACTGGAAGAGCCTCGCAGCAAGACAGGGCGACGCAGGGATGCGACCCGAGCGCCTCGTGAGGTCCGGACTGACGGGGCGGCCGCAATGCCGCCCTCCGAACCCGCCGCGACCCAATTAAGGATCGGGCAAAAACTGTCCAAACTTTGGGGGCCACCTCAGCTGATCGCGGCGGCGACGGCGGGGGCCGGAGTGAGGTTTCATCTGGACGTATGATGGGTTCGGCAACCGGTTGGCGCACAATGTGACGAAGGGGACTGGGCCCGTGGTTTCGCTATCGATCAATGCCGCGACGAACCGGATCACGGCGGCGGGGTTCGCCTATGACGCCGCCGGGCACATGACCCAGTGGCCGGGCGGGACGGTCACGCTCGGGGCCGACTACGATGTGGAAGGCCGGCTCTCGGTGGTGAAGCAGGACGGGGTGGCGCGGTATCAGTATGCGTACGACACGCGGGGCCGACGGGTGAGGAGGGCGGATGTGTCAGGGAACCCGCCGAAGTACGAAGTCTACGGTCCGGGCGGGGAGTTGCTGGGGGTGTACGGCGGATATTGGTATTGGTCGGGAGGGCAATGGAACT
>JBMOMB010000002.1:0-20503 GCA_049325215.1 Acidobacteriota bacterium | reverse complement strand
TGGCAAGCAACAGCACGCGGGCCAACATGGGGCTGCTGTGGGAGTACCTGGAGCGGTATGGGCGGATGGTGGATGTGTACACGGATCGGCACTCGATGTTTGCGGTGGCGCGGAGGGGGAGGGAAAGTGAGGACGAGTGGCGTGCGGCGGACCGGCTGACGCAGATCGGGCGGGCGTTGCGGGAGTTGGGCATCGGCTGGATCGGGGCGCTGTCGCCGCAGGCCAAGGGGCGGGTGGAGCGCAGTTTCGGCACGGATCAGGACCGGCTGGTGAAGCTGCTGCGGCTGGCCAAGGTGAGGACCCTGGCGGAAGCCAACCGGTTTCTGGAGCAGGAGTATTGGCCGGAGTGGAACGAACGCTTCGCGCTGTCTCTGGAGGGCGTGGCGAATGCACACCGGCCGCTGACGGCGGAGATCGATCTGGGGGGCCAGTTTGAGCCATGTCGAGACGCGGGTGATCGACAACGACTACACGATCTCATTTGCTGGCCGGCGGTATCAGATCGCGAGGCAGGATGTGCAGGCCGGGATGAAGCGCCAGAGCCTGCGGGTGGAACTGCGGCTGGACGGAACGCTCAAAGCCCGCTATGAAGGCCGCTACGTAGAGATCGCTGAGTGCGGGCCGGCGGCGCCGGCTGCGCCTGCGGCGCCGCGCAAGCCGCCACGCCGGAACCACAATGCCGGTGGCAAAAGCCGGTGGATGGAGGGCTTCTGGGAGCGGCCCGCCCCGCCGATGTGGCTGGCCATCGAGGAGTCCAACCGCCATGGCTGAAGCGGGGCCGCAGAGGGAATTCGAGCGCCGGGCCGAAGCGGCCCGGCGGGCTTCGCGCTTGCTGTGCCCAAAGCCTCGCTCGGGGCGTTCACCCAAGCAATCCGTCTTCAATGGAAAAGCCCCGCGGGCAGCCAGGAATCGCTCAACGATTCCCGCTTCCAGCGGGGCTTCTACCGATTGCTCCGGAGCCAGCCCCGTCGCTTCGGCCTTGGGCATCCGCGCCAGGCGCGACCCCGGCGCAGCTGATCGAACATACCACGGGCGGCCCAAACCACCGCTCAAAACCGGAACTTTCTACTTTGCCCGAAACCGGAAGTTTCTACTTTGCCTTGACACGCGATGATATAGTGAAACCATGCCGGAAGGATATCTGCCGATCTTCATCTTCCTCATCTGCGCCATCCTCTTCCCGCTCGTCCTGCTCGCCATCTTCCGCTACCTGCGCCCGTCGCTGCCGATCCCCGTCAAGCTGGAGGCGTACGAGTGCGGCATCCGCGCCGCTTCCAACGCCCGCGGCCGCTATACGGTGCGGTTCTACATCGTCGCCATCCTGTTCGTTGTCTTCGACGTGGAAACCATCTTCCTGTTCCCGTGGGCGGTCCGGTTCCGGCAGCTCGGCTGGTTCGGCGTGGCCGAGGTCGGCGTCTTTCTCGCCATCCTGATCGCCGGCTACATCTGGGCTTACAGGAAAGGCGCGTTCGAGTGGGTCTGACGCAGGAACCTCCGGCGAGGCTTTCCGCCGCATGACTGAGCGGCTCTACTACACCGACAGCTACTTGACGGAATTCGAAGCCCGCGTCCTCGAGCGGCTCGACGGCGGTGCGCGCATCGTGCTCGACCGCACCGCCTTCTATCCCGCCTCCGGCGGCCAGCCTCACGATACCGGTTTTCTGAACGGCATCCGCGTCATCGCCGTCGAAGAAGACTCCGAAGACCGCATCATCCACGTGCTCGAGCAGCCGTTGCCGGAATCGGAACTGGCCCGCGGCGCCATCGACTGGCCCCGCCGCTTCGAGCACATGCAGCAGCACACCGGCCAGCACCTGCTGTCAGCCGTCTTCGAACAACTGTTCGGCTTCGCCACCGTGAGCTTCCACATGGGCGCCGAAGCCAGCACCATCGATCTCGACACGCCCGCCCTGACGCCCGCCCAGCTCGCCGCCGCCGAACGCCGCGCCAACGACATCCTCTGGCAGGACCTGCCTGTCTCGATCACATTCGAAGACGCCGCCTCCGCCGCCGGCCTGCGAAAAGAATCCGCGCGCGAAGGGACCCTGCGCATCATCACCATCGAAGGCATCGACCGCTCAGCCTGCGGCGGCACCCACGTGCGCTCCACCGGCCAGATCGGCGCCATCCTGGTCCGCAAAACGGAGAAGATCCGCGGCCAGTCGCGCGTCGAGTTCCTCTGCGGCTCGCGCGCCATCGCCCGCGCCCGCGCCGATTTCGAAGCTCTCGACCGCACGGCGCGCCTGTTCAGCGCCGCTCCCGGCGACGTGCCCCAGGCCGCCGCGTCAGTGCTCGAGCAGGCCAAACAGGCCGAAAAAACGCGCCGCAAACTCGCTCTGGAACTCGCCCAAATGCGCGGCCGCGAGCTCTATGAATCCTGCTCCCCCGATCCCGGCGGACTGCGCGTGCACGTGGAGAGAATCGCCGCCAGCGCCATTGACGACGAAGTGCGCGCGCTCGCCCAGAGTTTTTGTTCCGCCGGCCGCGGCGTGTTTCTGGCCGCCTGCGAGAACCCGCCCAGCATCCTGCTCGCCACCGGAGCCCAAACCGGCATCGACGCCGGCTCGCGCCTGAAGGCCGCTCTGGAGAAGTGCGGAGGCCGTGGCGGCGGCTCGCCGCGCATCGCCCAGGGCAGCCTGCCCTCGGCGGAAATCCTCGAAGCCCTCGTCCGCGCCCTCTCTCAGCGGTAAAGCGGCGCGACCGACAGCAGCCCCAGCCCTGCCGCGTAGAGCAGGAGCATCAGCCAGATCCGCGCCTTCACTCGCGGGTTGGCGCCGGCGAACTCTTTCCACACCAGCAGCCCCCACAGCGTGCTCACCAGCGTGGCGCCCTGCCCCATCGCGTAGCTCACCGCCGGCCCCACGTTCACCGTCTTCGGCGCGCTCGCCGCCACGAAGTTGCTGATCGTGCCCACGCTCCAGATGATTCCGCCCAGCACTCCCAGCGCATGCTGCCGCGATGTGCCCGTTAGGTAGTCCCGGAACCCGACCGGCTCGCCCTCCACCGGCAGATTCATGAAGAACAGGTTGAACACCGGCGTCGATACCAGCACGCCCACCGCAAAGCAGAATGCCGCCGCATACGGGCCCAATCCAAGATCGCCCTGCTTGCTCATCTCCACCAGCGGATAGAACAGCCCCATCAGCACGCCCGCCGCAAGGCTCAGCCCCAGCCCCTTCCAGGGCGAGTTCCTGCGCCCGCCGGGCTTCTCCCGCTTGCCGCGCTCCGGCAGCGCCTCCGCCGGCTTCTCCGCCGCGCGCTGCCGCGACAGCGCCGTGTAGGCCATTGCTGTCATCACGATCGCCAGCACCACCAGTGCCACGCCGCCGAACACCAGTTCCGGCCGCCCCGCCGGGTTGATCACATAGTTCAGAACCGCTCCCACGATCAACGCGAGCCCGATCCCTACCGGAAACGCCACCGCCAGCCCTGCCACCGAAATCGCCGCCACCAGCAGCAGATTCGCCAGGTTGAAAACGATCCCACCCCCAGCCGCCAGCGCAATCTGCCTCTTGCCCGTCACCGCCAGATTGTCCAGAAACGGGAACAGCACCTGGTCCAAGCCCGGAATCACCGTTTCCATGCTCCCGAACGTGAAGGCCGCCACCGCGGCGCTCAGCATCACGCCGATCACATAGTCGAAGTAGTACAGCTCGAACCGCCAGCGCCCGGCCATCTTCATGGTATTGGCCCACGAGCCCCAGCACAGCATCGACAGAATCATCAGCAGCAACGTCGTCATGTAGGTTGTAGGAATCATCGCTGGCGCCTCGCTTTCCTCTCGCCCATCGGCGCGGAACTCTGTAATATTATCAGCAGACGTAACAGGGAGGCATCCATGAGACTTGCGTTGCTAGCCGCGTTCCTGCTCGCCGCGCCCGCCGGGGCCCAGAGCCAGCGCTACCAGATCGACGCCCAGACGCCGGAGGGGCTCCTGCTGCAAATGGCCGGCTCGGAGTCCGACGACGCCAAAAAGATTCAGCTCTACGAGGAATTTCTCCAGAAGTTTCCGAACCACGCCGGCAAGCCCTACGCCCTGAATCAGGTCGTGCCACTCTGGCTCAAGACCAAGGCGCTCGACAAGGTGATCTCCGGCGTCCGCGACATCCTCGCCGCCGAGCCCGACAATGCGCCGGCCGCCTACAACGCATTGCAGGCGTGCGAGGAGAAAAACGACGCCGCCTGCATCGTCGAATGGGCCGATGCCACCATCGCCGCCGCGAAGAAGAAGATCGGGTCCAAACAACCCGAAGACGAGACTGAAGCCGAAACCTGGAAAGCCGAGGTCGACTTCGCCAAACAAGTCACCGCCCGCGCCGAATACTCGTTCTATGCGGCTGCCCTTAAGAGTGGCGATCCTCAGGCCGTTGTTACGCTGGCCCTGGGCCTCGAAAAAGCCAATCCCAAGAGCCAGTACATGCCCCAGACCGCCGGCCGCGGCTTCATCGCCCTGATTCAGATGAAGGACATGAAGCGGGCGCTCGAGTACGCGGAAAACGCCTCCGCCCAGGGCTTCGCCAATGAAGACATGCTCGTCTTCGCCGCGGATACGCATCTCAGCTCGACCAAGAATTTCGACAAGGCCGCTGAATACGCTACAGCTCTCATCCAGATGCTGCCTTCCCGCACTGCGCCCGAAGGCATGGATCCCGCCGCCTGGGAGAAGAAGAAGAAAGACACTCTCGCACGCGGCTATTGGATCGCGGGCATCGCCTATGGCGCCCGGGAAAAATGGCCGGAATGCGAGAAAATCCTCGCCGAAGGACTCCCCGCCATTCAGGCCAGTTCCGCCGCCAGCGACCTGCTTCCCGGGGCGTATTTCTATCTCGGCCTCGCCAACTACAATCTCGCCGGCAAAGGGCCCAAACGGGACAAGGCCCGCCTTGCCGCCGCCCAGAAGCACTGGAGCGCCTGCGCCAGGATGAAAAGCCCGTTCCAGGCGCGCGCGCAACAGAATCTCGTGAGTCTGGCCGCCGGCAAGTAGAGCATGAACATCCTCATCCCCAATCTCGGGTCGACGTCGCTCAAGTACCAGATCCTCGCCATGCCGGAGGAGCGGGTGCTGGCCCGCGGGCGATTCGAGCGTGTCTCCAACTACTCCGCCGCCATCGCCGAAATCCGCTCCGGCGACACGCCAGTCGACGCCGTCGCGTTCAAGGCGGCCCACGGCGGACCCCGCTACCAGGGCACCTACCTCATCGATGACGGCGTCGAGCAGGCCATGGCGCAGTTCCTGCTTGCCGCCCCGCTGCACAACGCCATCTATCTCGAAGCCATCCGCGCCTTCCGCCTGGCCATGCCCGGCGTGCCACTGGTCGCCGCCTTCGAAACCGAATTCCACCGCAACAAGCCGCAATACGCCCGCGTCTACGGCGTTCCGCAGGATTGGCGCATCGCTCACGGAGTCGAAAAATATGGCTTCCACGGCGCCTCCCATGAATATGTCAGCCTCCGCGTGCCCCAACTGCTCGGCTGTGCGCCCGCGGATCTGCGCCTCGCCAGTTGCCACCTCGGCGGCAGCTCTTCGGTCTGCGCCATCGACCGCGGCGTCTCGGTCGACACGACCATGGGATTCTCGCCGCAATCGGGGCTCGAAAACGCCACCCGCCACGGCGACCTCGATGTCTTCGCCGTGCTCTACATGATGGACCGCAACGGCTGGACCACGGAGCAGGCCCGCACGGAACTGTCTCGCGTCAGCGGTCTCGCCGGTCTGTCCGGCGTCGCTGGCGGCGACGTGCGCGACATCATGGAGGCCGCGCGCGCGGGCTCAGCCGCCGCCAACCTCGCGCTGGAAGTGTTCGTGTATCAGGTGAAGAAGGCCGTCGCCGGCTGCGCCGCCGTCATGAATGGCCTCGATGCCATCGCCTTCACCGGCGGCATCGGCGAAAACAGCCCCGCCCTGCGCCGCGCCATCTGCGAAGGGCTGTCGTTCCTCGGCGTCCACCTGGATGCCTCGATCAACGAAGACGGACAGGGAGACCGCGTGCTCTCAAGCCCGGGTTCTCAGGTGAAGGTGGTCGCGCTCGCCACCAACGAAGAACTGATCGTTGCCCGCCGCGCCTACCGCGTCCTCTCAAAAAAGTAGGGACAGGCCCGCCTGGCACCATTTTTCGGCGCTTTCTCTCCGTTTGCGTCTGGGGCCCATTCAGCCACAGCGTGGATCGGGACGGCACCGTTAATGATCGCCGTCGCCCACCGCCACCGGGTGATCCAGCTTCACCTTGCCCGTCGCCCCCTCCGGCAGCGGCGCCAGCAACTGCTCCTTCCGGTAGATCAGCGTGCTTGTATTGAAACTCGCCAGCTCAAACCCGTGCCCGTGCGTGATCGCGTCGGTCGGACACGCCTCCACGCAGTAGCCGCAGAAGATGCAGCGGCTGTAGTCGATGTTGTACACCGCCGCGTAGCGCTCGCCGCCGCTGATCCGCTCCTGCTCCGTGTTGTCCGCGGCTTCGATGTAGATGCACTGCACCGGGCATGCAGCCGAACACAGGAAACAGGCGACGCACTTCTCCAATCCGTTGTCGTCGCGCTGCAACACATGCAGCCCGCGGTAGCGCTCCTGGAACACCGGCGGCGCATCGGGATAGTCGTCGGTGATGATCGGATTCATCATTTCCTTGAGGGTCACCGACATCCCCTTGGCGATCGCCGCCGCGCCCTTCAGGATTTCCTGGATCTTCGGCATTTCGACTGCTCCGCTCCTTCCTCGCTCCTCTTATTCCGATGCAACCGGGCTCCCGCCGGGAGCCTTGTTCTTCGCCGCTCAACCCGGCTTGTACAGCGGCACGGACTCGCCCGGCTGGAAGATGAGCCTGCCTGCGCGCGCGCCAAGCGCCTCATACACCCGCCGGTCGAACACCTCGCAGCTTTCTGAAATCGTTCTGTCCACCTCAATCACGAACAGCGACGGCACATACTCGATCCCAAACGCGCTGCTCGCCGGATAGCCCGCCGCAGCCGCGTCCAGCAGCACCGGCAGCCCCACCGGAAACTGCCGCAGAAACTCGCGCGTCCGGGCCGCATCGTCCTGGCTGACGGCATACACTGGCAACGCGCCGCCCCGCATGCGGTCCAGAAACGGCAGCGCCAGTTGGCATGTGGGGCAGCTTGCTTTGAAGAAAACGATCGCCGCCGGACCCCGCTCCAGAACCTGCCGGAGCGAGATCCGCCCGCCCTCGAGCCGTTCAAGTTCGAAATCCGGCGCCGTCTGTCCCTTGCTGAGCATGGCCTGCTACCGTTCCTCCGTTGCGGAGATCGCTGAAATTCCCAGTCTATCAACCTGCGCTTCCGGAGCCCCGTGTCCTCAATGATCCAGCAGCCGCAGCAACTGCTGCGCGCACACGAGCAGCGGATCCATCACTATTGAATACGGCGGCGCATACGCCAGGTCGAGCCCCGCGAACGTCTCCATGTCCATGCGCGCCGCCAGTGCCGCCGCCGCCGTGTTGATCCGCGCCAGCACTCCGCCGTCTCCCGTTACCGCCGCGCCCAGCAGCCTCCGGCTCCGCCGGTCTGCAACCAGTTGGACCGCGATCGTCTTGCCGAAAAAGTACCGCGCCCGCTCGCGCCCCTCCACAACCGCCTCCACAGGCGAGAATCCTTCCCGCCGCGCCTGCTGTTGCGACAGCCCCGTCACCGCCACAGCCAGCCCTCCCACCCGCACGATCGATGTCCCCGCCACGCCCGTGAACCGCTCCCTGCGGCCCGCCGCGTTCGCCCCGGCCACCCGCCCCATCTTGTTCGCCGTCGTCCCCAGTGGAATCCACACATCCCGCCCGGAGACAATGTGCCGAGTCTCGCAGCAGTCGCCCGCCGCGAACACTCCGTGCAGCGACGTCTCCATGTGCTCGCTCACCGCCAGCGCCCCAGTGCGTCCGAGCGCCGCGCCTGCATCCGCCAGCACCTCCACATTCGGACGCAGTCCGGTCGCTTCGATCACAACCTCCGCCTCCACGGCCTCAGGATCGGCGGGTTCGTTCAGCCGCACTTCCACCCCGCATTGCTCCAGCCTCTCCGCCACGCGCGCGGTCAACCAGGCATCCTCGCGGTTCAACAGCGTCGTCGCATCGTGGTAGAGCCGCACCCGCAAGCCCCGCGCCCGGAGCGCAGTGGCCGCCTCCAGCCCGATGTAGCCGCCCCCGATCACCGCCGCCGTCCGCGGGCGCTCTCTATCCAGAAATTCCTTGAGCCGCAGTGCGTCTTCGTCGGTGTGCAGCCGGAACACGCGCGGCGCGCCCGGCGCCCGGGCCGGACGCGCCCCGGCCGCCCACACCAGCCGGTCGTACGGCACCCGCTCGCCGCTGGCCAGCACTGCTTCGCGCCGCCCGTGGTGCACGGCCACCACTTCGCTTTCAGTGCGGATGCGAATCTTGCGCTCTTTCTCGAAAAACGCCGGCTGGTACACAACCAGTTGCTCGATCGAGGCCACCTGCCCCTCGAGCAAATATGGCAACCCGCACGCCCCGTAGGAGATCCTCCTGCCTTTCTCGAAAACGACAATCTCCGCCGACGGGTCCAGCCTGCGCGCGCGCGACGCCGCGCTCAGCCCCGCCGCCACGCCGCCGACAACGACGATTCTCATGACCCGCCGCCCGCGTCCGCGCCCCAATGCTTCCGGACAAACTCGAGGATGTCGAAACTCTTCGCCGTGCGGTCTGGAAAGCACAGGTTCACCGCGTCCAGCTCGTTGTCCGCCAGCCGGAAAATCGTCGCCAGCTTGGTGATCACCAGCAGCTCCAGCCCCTTCTCATTCAGCCCGAAAATCGACATTCCCCCGCCCGCGCGCGAGATCTTCGTGTGCGCCATCACCAGACAGTCCAGAGCGCTCGAATCCACATACTCGACATTTCTCATGTCCAGCGCCACATGGATTTTCCCCGTCCGGATCAGCTCCTCCAGGCGCGCACGGAACTGCTCCACGGGTTCTCCGAGCACGAACCGCCCGCTCAGCTCGAGCACTACTGCGCCGCCGCGTTCCCGTTGGATGATTTGAAACGACATCAGAACCCTATATTGTATCTACGATGACTGTGACAAACCTCACCCGCCGCCGCTTCGCCGCCTTCCTGCCCGCAGCCGCGCTCGCGCGCCAGCCCGAGCCCCGGCGCCTGCGCCGCGCCGAGTGCTATTTCGGCCTGCATTTCGACCTGCACCCCAATGAAAAAGACACCGTGCTTGGACGGGATGTCACGCCCGAAGCCGCCGGACGCCTCCTCGACCGCGTCCGTCCAGACTTCGTCCAGTACGATTCCAAAGGCCACCCCGGCTGGCTCGGTTGGCCCTCCGAGGTCGGTCCCTCCGCCCCCGGCATCGTCCGCGATTCCCTCGCCGTCTGGCGAGCCGAAACCGCCAGACGCGGCATCGCTCTGTTCATTCATTTCTCCGGCGTCTGGGACAGTGAAGCCGTGCGCCGCCACCCCGAATGGGCGCGCCTCACGCCCGATGGCAAGCCCGACACGCGCCAGACTTCCACGTTCGGCCCTTACGTTGACCGGCTCATGATCCCGCAACTGCGCGAGGCCGCCACGAAGTATGAACTGGACGGCGCCTGGGTCGACGGCGAATGCTGGGCCACGCATCCCGACTACTCCGATGCCGCCGTGCGCGCTTTCGGCAGGCCGGCTCCGAAGAAGGCGGGCGAGCCCGGATGGCTCGAGTGGCTCGAGTTCAACCGCGAACAATTCCGCCGCTATGTCCGCCATTATGTCGATGAATTACACCGCAGCCATCCCCATTTTCAGATCGCCAGCAACTGGCTGTATTCGACCATGGTGCCGGAAAAGCCGGAATTGCCAGTGGATTTTCTCTCCGGAGACTACCTCGGCAACGCCAGCATTTCCACCGCGCGGCTGGAGGCCCGCTACCTCGGCCAGACTGGAAAGCCCTGGGATCTGATGGCCTGGGGATTCCAGCAGGCCGACTCCAACCGCGTCGGCCACATCTTTAAGCCAGCGCCCCAGCTCATGCAGGAAGCCGGAATCGTGCTCGCGCAATCCGGTGGATTTCAGGTCTATTATCACCCCGCCCGCTCCGGACACTTCGAAGATTCTCACGTGGAAATCATGGCGGAACTCGCCGCGCATTGCCGCCGCCTGCAGAAATGGAGCCAGCACACGGAAACCGTCCCGCAGATCGCCGTAGTTTTCTCAAAAGAATCCCTGTACCGCACGGGAAACAAACTGTTCGGCGGATGGGGCCGGCTCTCGGACGCCGCGCGCGGCTGGATCGATCTGCTGCTCGCGTGCCAGTGGTCCGTGGATGTCCTGCCGGACTGGAAACTGCGGCAGCCCGCCCCGCAATACCCGGTCATCGTCCTGCCGGACTGGGAGCAGCCCGGCGAGGAGTGCCTCGATGCGCTGCTCGACTACGCCCGCAGCGGCGGCATACTGCTGCTGTGCGGCGCCCATAATGCGCAGAAGCTGTCCCCACGGCTGGGCTACAAGGCTTCCGGAGAACCCGCACGCGCGCAGGCATGGCTCCGGCATGGCGCCGTGGGCAACGCCGCCGGGCTCTGGCTCGACGTCGAGCCCGGCACCACGCGCGTGCTCGACGAGCGTTACCCCGAGCTGAACACCACCCGCGAGGGCAAACCCGCGGCGCTCGGCATGGAGCTCGGCAAAGGGCAGCTCATCGTCGTGCCGGGCCCCATCGGCGAGGTCTATGCCGCCACCCACGCCGCCGCCGTCCGCGACTTCGGCCGCGCGCTGCTTCAGCCTCGCTTCCGCCCGCTCGTGCGGGTATCCGCGCCGCCTACGGTGGAAGTTGTGCTTCGCCGCAAGAATGCCGAACTCCTCGTCCACCTGATCAACACGACAGCGATGCAGGTGGCCGGCGATTACGCCACTGTCGACTTCATCCCGCCTGTAGGCCCCATCAGGCTGACGGTCCAGGGTTTCAAGCCCAAAGCCGCGCACCTCGAGCCCGGCGGCACGCCGCTCACCTGGCGCGCCGCCGGCGGCGGCTGGCAGGCAGAGATCCCGCGGCTCGATCTGCACTCCGTAGCCGTCATGGTAAGATGAGGTTGTCTGCTCGAACGGGCTCGTAGCTCAGTTGGTTAGAGCGCTACCTTGACACGGTAGAGGTCGCAGATTCGAGTTCTGCCGAGCCCACCACCCAAAAAAGAGGGACAGGTCCGCCCGGGTGCGAATTTCCGAGCCTATCCGCTCTCACCGGCCGGCAATTCTCTGTGCCCCTGACAGCGGCCCCCGCATGGCCGGCGTTGGGGCCGCAGGGCCGCTCCCTGCGGGCGCTTCGCGCCCTTCCGTCGCGGCTCTCAACAGCGCCTTCGGCCCGCTCAGCAGTTGCTCGCACGCAACACAGCCGCGCGTGGAGGGTGCCGTTTCAGCGCCCGGAGGTCTGGCGCCGTGCGCCGTCCCCGCTCAAAACGGAAGATCGTCGTCCGTGCCCGTCGACCAGGCACCCTCCTGCCGGCCCTCGCTCTCCGGTCCTTTCCGCGAAGACACGAAGAACACGTCCGTCCACCGCCGCTCCGGATTCGCCCGCTTGAAGATCCGCACCGGCCGGTCGATCATCTCCTCCGCGCGCGCCGGCAGGTCGCTCAGCCGGTCCAGATGCAGCCCCAGCCGCTCCAGGTCCTGCTTGACGAAACCCAGCGTCTTCTCTGTCACCACGCGCACCTTCGTCAGCGCCCTGCCCTCGCACTCCGGCCCCCGGATGCGCAGCTTCCAGACAATCATCGGATTGCCGGTGGTCGCCGTCTGCCCGATCTGCACATCTTCCACCGACGCATCGTAGAAGCCGTCGGGAACCCCCTCATAGCCGGTCTGTGCCTCGGCCCTCTGCGTTGAAGCGCGCGCGTATTCGTCGTCAAAGCGCGACAGATCCGCGTCGGAAAGATAGGAATGTGTGTTTCGATCCATGCTCCGGAGCCTCGCCCGTATAGTGCCTGGACCCGCCGTATTCCTCTCAAGTAATTTGGCGGCCCCCGCCGTCAATCGTCCGGCGCTCTCCGCATCTGCAACGCTTCCACTTTGGCCTGAGCCCCCTCCTGCCGAACACGGCATCCCCTCTGGTTCCCGCCCCCAGGGTTTCGTGCATCATGAAAGAGAAACAGAGAGCTGCATCTTGTACAGCGGCCGTCTTCTCGATCACTTCCGCAACCCCCGCCACTCGGGCCTGTTGGACCCGCCCGCCATCGTCGTCGACGCCGAAAACCCCGCCTGCGGCGACTGGCTCCGGCTGAGCGCCATCATCGAGGACGGCAAGGTCGTGCGTGCCGCCTTCCAGGTCAAGGGTTGCACGGCGTCGATCGGCTGCGGATCCGCACTCGCCGAGTGGCTCCACGGCAAGAGCCTGGACGAGCTGCGCGCTGGCGCAAGAGAAGTGGTGCGCGCGGCAATCGAGGAGGCCGTGGGCGGGCTCCCTCCGGCATCCCGCCATGCCGCCGATCTCTGCGCCGACGGCGTCGCGGCGCTGCTGGCCGCGCTCAGCGCTTCGGCTTCACGAGGTCCGGCGCCGTCAGATCCAGATCGCTGACCGGAATCACGCGCACGGGCCCATACGCTTCCAGAGCCTTGGCGAACGCGCTGGCATTGCCCACCGCCGTGATCGTGACCTTGTCGGGCTGGAGGAAGCGCTGCACCGCCGCCGCCACTTCTTCCCGGGTCAGCTTCTCGAGCCGTTCCCGGTACCGCGGCCAGTAGTCGCTGCCCAGGCCGTTCACTTCCGCGGCCAGCACGCGCGCCGCCACCGAAGAGGCGGTCTCCGTGGCGATGGCGAACGAGCCGGACAGATACGCCCGCGCCTCCTTGAACTCCTCGTCCGTGGCCGGGTTCTCCCGATACTCCTTCAGCAGATCCACCAGCATTCGGATCGCCTCCGCCGTCTTCTCCGTCCGCGTGAAGGTGCTTGCTTCGAAGATGCCCGCGAACCGGCTGGGCTCGAAATAGGAGCTCGCCCCGTAGGTCAGCCCCTCGTTGGCGCGCAGCTTCATGTTCAGCCGCGAATTGAAGCTGCCTCCGAGGATCTGGTTGCCGAGCTGAAGAGCAATGTAGTCGGGATGGTTGCGTGCCACGCCGGCATGGCCCACGGCGATCTGCGTCTGGTTTTCCGTGGGCATGTCGATCACCAGCACCTGGGGGCGCGGCTCCGGAGCCGGGGGCAGGGGCGCGTCCTCCGGCCCCTTCTTCCGCCAACCGCCAAACCATTTTTCCGCCCTCGCGAACGCCTCTTCCGCGCTCAGGTCGCCGGCGATCACTAGCCAGGCGCGGTTCGGAGCGAAATGCGCCTCGTAAAACTCCACCAGATCCTGGCGCTTCAGCGCGCCCACCGTCTCCGGCGTGCCGTCGCCCGGATACGCATACGGGTGCGTGCCCAGAATCGCCCGCGCTGCGGCCGCGCCCGCCAGATACTCGGCGCTCGCATATTGCACGGTGAGCGAGGAGAGGATCTGCTGCTGTTGCCGGGCGATCTCTTCTTCCGCAAAGACGGGATTCTGCACGATGTCGGCCATCAGCTCGAAGCCGAGATCCGAATTGGACTTCATGAACGACATCGACACCGTCACCACATCGTTGCCCGACGTGGCCTTCAGCTGGCCACCCGCGCCGTCCACCGCCTGCGCGATCTGCTGCGAGCTCCGCGTCCGGGTGCCCTCGCGCAGCAATGCCGCCACCAGAGACGCCAGCCCCGCCTTCTGCGGCGGCGCATAGGCATGGCCCGCGAGCACCTGGAGTGAGGCGGCCACCAGCGGCAGCCGCCGGTCTTCGATCACGGACACGCGCAGCCCGTTGTCGAGCGTGCGCGTGACGGTGCGCGGAAATTCATACGGGCGGGGCGGCGCCGGCGGAGGGGGCGCGGTCTTGGACGTGGTTTGAGCTTCGATCGTCATGGCCGTTATCAAAAGGATGGCAGTCAGGAGCCTCACGGGGTGTCCTCGCTTCCGGCTATTTCGCGGCGCCGGGTTGCGGGTGGATGAACACCCGCGTCTGGCGCTCGGGAGCCAGATACTTCTTCACCACCCGCTGCACGTCCGCGGCCGTCACGCGCCGGTAGCGCTCGATTTCGCTGTTGTACCTGGCGGGATCTTTCAGCAGCACGGCGCATTTGCCCAGGAAATCCGCTTTCGCCTGCATGCTCTCCCGCTCCAGGATGAAAGACGCGAGAATCTGGTTTTTGGCCTTTTCCAGCTCGTCCTGCGGGACGGGTTTTTTCATCATTTCCCCGAAAATAGACTCCATCGTTTTCAGAATCTCGTGGATATCTTTACCCGGATTCGCGATCGCATAGCCGAAAAACAGCGATGGCCCCTCCAGGAAAAGGGCCTCTCCCTGCGCCGTCAGCGCTGATTGGTCTTCGTAAACCAGCTTCCGGTACAGCCGCGAGCTCTGGCCGGCGGACAGAATCGAGGAGGCGATCTCCAGTGCGTAACTGTCCGGGTGCCCGGCCGGCGGCAGATGATAGGCGGCGACCACGGCATCCAGCGGCGCCTTCGGATCCTGAAGCGAAGTCTCGCGGCGGCTCTTCTGTTCCGGCTCTTTCGCCCGCACCCGCGGCACGGGCCTGCCGCGCGCAATGCCCCCGAAGTGTTTCTCCGCCAGCCGGAACGCCTCTTCCGCCGCAAAGTCGCCCACCAGGATCAGCGTCGCGTTGTTCGGCACGTAATACTTGGCATGAAACGCCCGCACATCGGTGAGCGTGGCGCGGTCCAGATCCTCCGCCGACCCGATCGGGGAGTGCCGGTATGGATACCGCACATAGGCGTTCCGCAGCACCGCTTCCAGCAGATTTCCATAAGGAGGATTTTCCACCCGCAGGCGGCGCTCCTCTTTCACCACCTCCCGCTCCTTGTGGAAATTCTCTTCCGAGACGTCGAGCGACGCCATGCGGTCGGCTTCCAGCCAGAGCATGCGTTCGAGGTAGTTGGACGGAAACGTCTCCCAGTAGACCGTGGTGTCGAAGCCGGTATAGGCGTTGACGACCCCGCCAGCCTGCCGCACCAGCCGCATATGCTCTTCGGGGCCGACGTTCTTCGAGCCCCGGAACATCATGTGCTCGAACAGGTGCGCGAAGCCCGTCCGCCCATCCTCCTCGTCCTTCGAGCCCACGTGATACCAGACCTGGAGGTTGACCACCGGGCGCGAGCGGTCCTCGGCAGCCACGATCTTCAGGCCGTTTTTCAGCGTCTTCTGGCGGATCTGGAGCGCGGGCGGCGTGTCGGCGGCTATGGCGTTGGCGGCGATCATGAGCAGTAGGGGAAGCAGTCTGCGGGCAGCCGGGCTGCCGCTTTGGATTCGATGCATAGGATGAGGCTGGCTTCCAACCTCGTACTTTGAGCGTAGCAGAAGCTCTCACCGGCCTGGAGTAGGAATCGGCAGTCTTTTGGTTTATCTTTGTGCTGAGGGCCATGAATCTGCCGAACGCGCTGACCCTGCTTCGGATCTTCTTCGTGCCGCTGCTGGTGGCGGTGCTTGTGCAGGAGAAGGCCGTCTATGACATCGCCGGGCGGCAGATCTCCAATCAGATGGTCGCGCTGGTGATATTCCTCGCGGCGGCGGGCACGGATCTGCTCGACGGCTACCTGGCGCGGCGGTGGAACCAGATCACCACCGTGGGCATGCTGCTCGATCCCATCGCCGATAAGTTGCTTGTCTCGGCCGCCCTCATCTCGCTGGTCCAGATTCACCATGTGCCAAGCTGGATGGCCGTGCTCATCATCGGCCGCGAGTTCGCGGTCTCCGGGCTTCGCAGCATCGCCGCCGCCGAAGGTTTCACGATCCAGGCCAGCGAACTCGGCAAGACCAAGATGGTGGCCCAGGTCGCGGCCATCGCCCTGACTCTCCTCGCCGCCGACTGGCCCGTGCTCCTTCCGGCTGCCACCGCGGCGCTCTGGGGTGCCATGCTGTTCGGCCTCGCCTCGGCCGCGGGCTACGCCCGCGCCTTCTGGCACCGGATCGACGAGAGCATCAAGGAGCGCCGCCGCATCGAACTGCTGCGCCTCGAGCGCGAGCACCGCCGCCAGTTGCGGCGGCAGCGGAAGCTGGCCCGCCGTGGATTGCTGAATCCGGCGGTATCCCGCGCACCTGAACCGCCTGAAGCGTGATGCCCCAGGCCGCGGCAGCCGGACAGCACCGTGACTGAGCGCGCCGCCGGCCCGGGAGGCCGCACCGCAGTTGTATCGCGCCAGCGGGACTGTCTTGTGCCGCGAGCGAAGCGGTCGAAGGCCGGGAGAGCGAGTGGTCCCAACGGGGGAAATCACGCCGCGCTCAGCCCCGTGAGGGCCGCGGCCCTGCCATTACCGTGCCAGGCGGCCCTGTTCGATCCGGTATTTCCAAGTCGCGCCTGTCAGCCGCAGAACATGGATCACATTCCGGCTAGCCGCCCCATCCGCCCGGCCTACCTGCCTGTCGGTCCCACCGTGCCCGGCCGCTTCAACGCCGGCGGCGGGAACGGATACACGTCCGGCACCACCTTCACCGCTGTGGTGAACTTCCAGTTCGACCCGCCCGGCGTCGGGAACGTGAATTCCAGAAATCCCGCCGTGAAGCCCTTCTCCGGCTTCGGAATCCGCGCCGCATACACGCCATCGCCCCGCGGCTGCACGTCCACGCTCGTGTAGGCGCGGCCAATCGTTTCCAGCCGGAAATCCCGTGCTTCCGGGTTCGTCGCCGTCCATAGCTTCACCGCTGACGGCCGGTCCTTGCACACCGCTTCAATTGTGCCGTCTTCCGTGATTTTCCACGAACATTCGGGCCGCTTCCATCCCCGCACCACCGACTCGTAGAAAGCCGCGAGGCTTTCGGCCGCGTCCGACCGCCGCGTCACCCCGTGATCCGTATTCGGCACATAACGGAGATACTTCTCCCCTTTGAGCTGGTCGAAATAAAACTGCGATGAGTCTGGAAGAAAGAACTGATCTCCTGCTGAATTCAGCAGGAATTTCGGCATCGTCAAGCGGTCCCGGTACTCGAAAGGCTCGACAATTTTCATCAGCCGGGCGAACTGCGGCGTACCCATCCACTCCATGACGCCGTGCTCGACGTAATCCGTCACCGCCGGGGCCCAGAAACCGTAGGCGCGCCAGTGGTGGATGAAAGACCGCTCCATATTCAGCAGGTCGATCACCACAGGGATGATCGCGATCACTCTCCGGTCCACTGCCGCCGTCGTCCACGTCGTCCAGCCGCGCTTGGATCCGCCCGTAACCACCCACCGCGTGATCTTCGCCCCTCCCCCGTCCTCCGAGGCCATGAACTGCTCCACGGCGTCCATCGCCCGGACTGCCGCCTTCGTCATCGGCAGCCGCGCCGGCCAGCGCTCGTCGCCCGTCTCCAGATACCGCTTCCAGGTGTAGGCGATGATCGAGTCCTCGGACCGCTGCCTTGCCTCTCCAAAAAAGCTGAGCGGCTGATTCGGGATCTGACGCAACTCCGCCGTCACCGTCCGCGTGCGGCGGGCGATCGCCACGGCAATCGGATCCGCATCCTTCGGTGGAGCGCTTCCGTTGCGCCCGCCCCCGATCAGCAGGAGCGCCACGTCGCTGTCCACACGGTCCGGGCGCACGATGGTCAGGTGGTGCCGCCACTCGGTCCGGTCCACCTCTTCCGGCGTCAGCCAGTTCTGCGAGACCATCTCGAGCACGAATGTCGTCGCTCCGTTGCCTGGGATACGGTTCACCAGCTTCCATTGGAAGGCAGGATCCGGCGCGTGGACGTAGCGGTCCAGGGCCGTTTCGGTTTTCGGCTGGGCAAGAGCGGATACAGCAACCGCGGCGAGAATTACGAAAAGGCGTTTCATGCGATTTCTATCATCATAACCGATATACTGGTGCCGGAGAGCCATGTCGCATTCCAATCCCCTCGCCTACCTCACCGCGCAGCTTGAGGAGATGCGCGCCGCCGGAACGTACTACCGCCTGAGAGAACTGGAGAGCGCCTGCGAGCCTGTCTGCCGCGCCGACGGCCGCGAGGTCATCAACCTCGCTTCCAACAATTACCTCGGCCTCGCCAACCACCCGAAGCTCAAGGAAGCCGCCATCCGCGCCGTCCAGCAATTCGGCGCAGGCACGGGCGCCGTGCGCACCATCACCGGCACCATGGCCATGCACATGGAGCTCGAGCGCCGCATCGCTGCCTTCAAGAACACGGAAGCCTGCGTCGTCTTCCAGAGCGGCTTCGCCGCCAACGCCGGCACGGTCAGCGCGATTCTCACGGCCGACGATCACATCATCAGCGACGAACTGAACCACGCCTCCATCATCGACGGCTGCCGCCTGTCCAAGGCGAAGATCCACGTCTTCCGCCATCGCGACATCCGCCATGCGGCCGAGATTCTGGAGGAACTGAAAGACACGGAGGGCCGCAAGCTGCTCATCACCGACGGCGTCTTTTCCATGGACGGCGACATCGGCCCGCTGCCAGAACTGGTGGAGCTGGCTGAAAAGCATGGCGCCATCATGATGGTGGACGACGCCCACGCTTCCGGCGTGCTGGGCCGCAATGGACGCGGCACCGTGGATCATTTCCAGGTGCACGGGCGCGTGCAGGTTCAGGTGGGCACGCTGTCCAAGGCCGTCGGCGTCCTCGGCGGTTACGTCTGCGGCAGCCGGGATCTGATCGAATATCTCTACCACCGCGCGCGCCCGTTCCTGTTCTCCACCTCGCACCCGCCCGCGGTCACTGCCGCCTGCATGGCCGCGTTTGAAATTTTCGAGCAGGAGCCGGAGCGCATCCAGCGGCTGTGGGACAACACCCGCTATTACAAGGAGGCCCTGCGCGCGCACGGCTTCGACACGGGCTTGAGCGAGACTCCGATCACCCCCATCATGGTCGGGGAGGCCGCCACGGCCCACCGCTTCTCAGCCGAGCTGTTTGAGGAAGGCCTGTGGGCCACCGGCATCGGCTTCCCCACCGTGCCCCGCGGCAAGGCGCGCGTGCGCACCATCGTCACCGCCGCGCATACCCGCGAGCAACTGGATCGCGCCGTGGAGATCCTCGCGCGCGTGGCCCGCCGGATGGGGATTCTGTCTGCCTGAGGGGCGGATCGAACACGGCCAGCAGATGGAAGTAGTGTTTCCCCGCCGAAGCGCACTCGAGTAGCGGCGGCTGCTCGCGAAAACCAGCTTCTTTCAGAGCTTCCAGCAGAACTCTGGGCGCGGGCCGGCCCGTGTCGGCCAGCACGAACACCCGCCCCGGCGCCGCGGACGCCAGCCTGCGCGCCTCCGCGCGGAGCGCCTCCTCCGGTTGCCGCCCTTCATAGCCCGGGTGCGCGTCGATCTCCGCCGGGAAGGACTGCCGCCGCGCCGCACCGCCCTTCCAGTAAAACTCCACCGGCTTTCGCGTCAGGCGGCAGAACACGACCGTATCGGACGCGGCAGTGACGGCCGCCAGTTGACGGGCTGCTTCCCGGCTCGTACAGGCCGTTTGCGATCCCGGCCACCACAACCAGCCCGCGCCCGCCGCCACCGCCGCCACGGGCCACACGCCCGCCGACAGCCCTCCAAGCGGCGCCATCGCCACCGCCAGGAACGGCGAGGCGATGATCGTGAACCGCGGGTTCCACACGGGCTTCCAAACGGAGATCAGCCCCGGCAGGGCAAGCGCCGCCAGCGCCGCCACGGCGGCCGCACGGGACTCAACAGGCCATTGCAGGCCCGTCCCGCGCCTCCTCAGGGCCATACCCAGGAGCCCGACCGGCAGGATAGCCAGGACGAATACGACGTGCGCCCCAGCCGTTTCCAGCCATCTGAAAAGGTCCATCGGCTGCACCCACGCCAGGTGCTGCGGGCGCTGCGTCACCTGCTCCCAGGCCGCGCGGCCCCACACCGCCGCCCAGACCGCCAGCCCCGTCCCCCACTCCGGAGCCAGCCTCAACGCTGACCTGCCATGCACCAGTGCGAGCCACAGGCCCAGGGCGGTTAAAAAGAGTCCGAAAAAATGATGCGAGCACAGTCCCGCTGCCACCGCCGCGGCGGCCAGCACGGACCAGATCCGCCCGCCCTCGCGCAGCCGCCGGTCCGAGCCAAGCCACGCAAGCACGCAGCACAGCGCCAGCAGGGTGTACATGCGGCCATAGAACGACATCACCAGAACGATGCCGTCGGCAGCCAGGAACCACCCCGTCCAGCTCCGTCCCGGCGCCTGTTTCGGCAGGAGCCACGCCGCCGCCGCCACCGCCAGCGCCGCCACCGCGAGCGAGAACGCGCGCAACGCCTCCGGGCTGTGCCCAAAGACGCCCAGCCAGGCTTTCACAGCCAGGTAGTAGAGCGGCGGATGGACGTCCGCCCGCAGGTGCTTCCACAACGCCGCCCAATCGAGCCCCGCCGCCTCCAGCGTGAACACTTCATCCGAGAGGATGGGGGAAACGAGCATCGAACCAGCCGCTGCCGCCAGTGCGGCAGCCCCGGCCGCTGGCACGATCCAGGCAGACGCGCGGCGCCCCATATTTGCACCATCGGCGGATTTCGCCGGCGTCATTAGAATCGCACCCGCAAGGCGCATAGCCGTGTTCGGTGCCGCGAGCGGAGCGGCCGCAGGCCGCGAGA
>JBMOMB010000001.1:0-20854 GCA_049325215.1 Acidobacteriota bacterium | reverse complement strand
CCGAAGAGTGCGAGCTGAACACCGGCGCGCGGCTCGCCTCGATCACGTCCCAGAACGTGCGGTCCGACACGTGCGCCACGTCCACCATCATGCCCAGCCGGTTCATCTCGGCGATCACGCGCCGCCCCACGGCAGTCCGATCAGATGTTCCGGCCGGACCGCCGCTTCGCCTCTGGCGTCAGCACGCGGTCCATCGCCTGGCGGACCGGTTCAAAGCTCATAAACCAGCGCCAGACGGCGCCGCTTCGCGCGTTTTCGGCTGAAAGCAGCGTAATGCCCAGATCGATGCCGATGACGTCCGGATTCGTCCAGCCGTCGACCGGGTGGAAGGCATCGACAAATCCATAGCGCTGCCAGATCCTTTGGCCGAACCGCGCATGCATGGTCTCCAGCGCGCGAAGGCAGAGGTCCGGCTCGAACATGAGCGAACCGCCGGCCGCGCAGGGCACAACGCTGCCATCCAGGGCCGGGTGCGGAGGGGGCCCGCCCCAGGCGACGTATCCTTTGCGGCTATCGGAAGCTGTGATTCCCCATAGATCGGAGGAATAACAGCCGGGAAACCGCGTTTTCCCAAGCTCTATGCAGAACGCCCGGTGGGCCCGGGTCGCAATGCGCGAGTTTTGAAACCAGTCGATTTCTTCGCCTCCAAGTTCCCTCCGCCCCCGGAAATCCAGCCAGGCATGGGAATACTGGTGCACGAAAAGCGGATCCGCCCCGCTCACATAACGGTAGCCGCCGTACTGCATCCAGGGCCTCTTCCACGCCTGCCAGCTCGCATCCGGCAGGGACGTGGTCCGCGAGGCCATACCGAGGATATAGAGGATCTGGAGTTCGCAGAACGAATCCCAGCGATTGGCAAGAAAACCGGTCTCGGGTTTCCATCCATGGGAGAGCAGAGCCGGATGTCCGTTCAGCATCCACCGGAAATCGATGCGGTCATAGATCGCATCGGCCAGAGATGTGATCTCGACGTCCGCCCAATATTGCCGTGCCGTAATGATTCCAGCCAGCAGCAAGGCGGTATCGATCGACGAGACTTCGCTGTTCCAGACGCGCGCGCCGGATTCCACGTCGGTGAAGTGGTAGAACCAGCCATGCTCGTGGAGCGCGTTCTGAGCGTAGTGGCGCAGGGCGGCCAGGATGCGCTGCCGCAGCAGTCCGCGATCCATCCAGCCGCGTTCGGAGGCGACGCAGAAGGCGGCAAGCCCGAAGCCCGTGGCGGCCGAGGAGGCCACGGTGCGCCTCTCGCCGCCGGCGGCCAGCGCGCGGTCGAGCACGAGCCCTGTTGCGGGCGAAGAGTTCTCCCAGAAGAACAGGAATGCCCGCCGCTGCATCTCATCGAGAAAGGCCGAGCCGCGCGGCCATCCGGCCAGATCCGTCGAAGCGCCCGCCAGCGCCGCGAGCATCTCCCTCCGCGTCCTTGCCAGCATGCGGATCCCCTACTGCACCCCCAATTCGACCACGGCCAGGCCATGCGCCGGCACGGCCGCCGTCAGAGTATTCTCCTTCAGTGTATGCCGCTCCGGCGGAGGAGACGCGGCGACGGCCTCCAGTTCCCGCTGCTGCGCCAGACTGAGCGAGCGCGGACTGCCCATCTGCTTCCATCGATCATAGGGTGATCCATGGCGGCTGTCGACGCGGTGGACGAGCGCCGCGCCCGCCGGCGCCCCCTCCAGAGTAAAGCGGCGTTCGGGCCCCGTTCCGCCGGGTTCAGCGTAATTCCACAGCGCGACAACGATGCTCCCGTCGCGCCGCCGGGTCACCAGGGCGCCGTCCTCCGGGCCGGGAAGCGCCTCCTCGCCAAGCAGGTGGAGGATCCGGAAGGCGTGGAACGCCGCCTTGGGAATTCCCTGCGGATTCATGAGGCCAAAACCGCCGTAAAAGGGGCTTTTGAAAATACCCTGTTCCTCGAAATCATCCGAAAATGTCCAATACGACATCAGGTCCGTCTTGCCGCGGGCCCTGGCGATCGTCTCAGCCAGCCACGGCCCCATGAAGGCGGAATCCGTAACTTCCGGCTCGTTCATGTAGCTGGCGTTGAATTCCGACCAATGGATCGGAACCGAAGGATGCGCCGACCGCCGCACCTCCTGATACACCTTGTCTATCGCACGCGCAAGCATGTTGCGGCGGTCCACGGGCCCTTCCGCGCCGAAGACGTCCTTCGGCCTGTCATTGGCGTAGACGTGTGTCGACACAAAATCCACGGGCCACTGGCGGCGCGCGCATTCATTCAGAAAACGGCCCGTCCAGGCCGCTTGCGCCGTGGCGGGACCGCCAACTCTCAGCCGCGGGCTCACTCGCTTGATGGCCGCGGCGGAAGCTCCGTAAAGCTGCATGTAGGTCTCGAATTTCGGCTCGCCTGCCCAAAAATCGATGTTCGGTTCATTCCAGACCTCGAAGTACCAGTCAGCCACTTCATCGATCCCGTACCGCCGGACGAGGTGCCGGGCGAAATTCTCGACCAGAGCTCCCCAGGCGCCATCGTCGGCGGGAGGCGAGACGACGGGCTTGTACCAGAAGGAATGGAAAACCGGCGTAGCGGCCATCTGGCGCGGCATGAAACTGAGCTCAACGTACGGCTTGACGCCACGTGCCAGCAGGCCGTCATAAATCCGGTCTGTCTGGTTGAAATTGTAGACCGGCTTGCCAGATTCATCCAAAGCAAACACGCCATTCTCGTCGTGAAAAATCGCGTGAAACCGGACGTACCGGAATCCTGTGGCGGCACGCACGGCGTCGAGGTTCCGCCGGTACGATTCCCGGAGGCTGAGCACGGCCCGGCCGGAGCCGAACGCCTGCTCCCAGAAGTGAGGAAGCGGCTGCCCCTGCCGGCCGGCCTCGATCTTGATGACCTGAGCCGCTGACGCGGTGGACAACAGCAGGATGAGGCAGAGCGGCCAGACGCCACGATCGGAGATTTTCATCGCTTCGTCGATTCCTTTCCATCCCCGCCGGACGGGCCTGACGGGGCGGGTCCGGCGCCTCCAAGCCGTTGAAACATTCTTCGCGCAGCTTCCGCCTCGGCCGCACGGCCGTTTCGTGCGTAGGCACGGGCGAGCTGAAAGTAAACCTTGGCCTCGCGCGGAGAAAGCCGCCGCGCCGCTTCCAATTCCGTAAGGGCGCGGCCGGGACGATCCAGATTCAGCAAGATCATGCCGAGCAGGAAGTGAGCTTCGCCCAGACCCGGCGCCAGCTTGACGGCCTTCTCCGCATAGGGCAGGGCGAATTCCGGGTCCTGGCCCGCTTTCGTGCCGGCGATGCCCACATGGGCAAGAACGTGGCCCGGATCGCGCGCCAGTTCCGCCTCGAACTCCTTCACGGCGCCGTCGTCGTCGTAGATCGACAGCAGGAACCGCCCGTACGCGAAATGTGCATTGCGCCGGTCTCCATAATCGCGGAGAAATGCCTGCCAGTATTCCCTGGCAGCCGGAATTTCCTTTCTGGCGGCGAAATATTGGGCCTGTCCGGCGCTCTCCAGGACAGGCATCAGCGTGCCTCGCGCGGCGGTATCCGCGGACGGCAGGACCCCCAGAACCGCCGCCCCCAACGGCCACGCGATCTCCCTGGCCGGTGCCCCGTCGCGGGCGAGCGCTTCGAACCGCTCCTGCGCCTCGCCAAACCGCCCCTGCTGGAGCAGAAGCGTCCCCTCGTGGAACCAGACGACCCGAGCGAAAGCGGCGTCGTTCCGCAGTCCAAGCCTTCGCCCCCTGGCCAGGTGGCCAAGGGCCTCCCTGTTCCTGCCCAACTTCGCCTCGCAGAGGCCGAGCATGGCGAACCCATCTCCTTTCTGCGGCGCGAGCCTGGTCACATGGCGGAACGCCACGGACGCTTCGGCGTACCGGTCCATTTCGTACAGCACGGATCCCAGCCCCCACCATCCGTCTGCCCGGCCTGGATCGCAGCGCAGAGCGCGTTCGAAGACGGGGACCGACTCCTCTAAGCGGCCCCCCGCCCTCGCGGCTTCCGCCCTTTCGAACAGTTGCCGGCACGCCGCCTGCTCCGCCCGGCCGGCCAGGCCGACAAGAACGAAAAGCACCGGCGCTGTCCGCACAGCGAGCATGGCCGTTCTGTGCAGCAAGCTCATTCTCTTTACGTCATCCAGCCTGGCGGTTGGAAGTCAAGCTTCCCGCCATGCGCAGGATGGGCCGGCGGCGGGCGGACCCGGTCGGGCGGCTTCGCCGCCGGCCCTGGAAGGGGGCGTCAGAACGTGAATTTCGCCTGAAATTCGACGATCCTGCCAGCCATCGCGCCCTGGGCGGTGCCGAACAGCGGGTTGCTGGTCACGCCGTCATTGCTGATGGTGGTGTTCACGTCCTTCAGGTTGAGCCGGTTGAACACGTTGAAGAAAAAGCTCTGGAACTGCACACGCGCGTTTTCGCCGAAGATCGGCGTCTTCGGAAGAAGGAACGACTTGGACAACGTGAGGTCCAGGCCGAAATAGCGCGGGCCACGGAACATGTTGCGGTGGATGCTGGCATCCGGGATCGGCGGAATGCCGAGAGCCGGCCAAGTCGGCACCGTAAGGTAAGCCAGCGATCCTTTCGGGAAATTGCCGCCTGGAGTCCGGAACGTGTCGTTGCTGTAGTTCGATTGCGCTCCGCCCGAATACCTCGCCGGGAAGATGCACCAGATGCCGCTGTTGGGGTAACCGACGCTGCCGTTCGTGTTGCAGTAATTGGGCGTCCAGGGGAAGCCTGAGTGGGCGTTCAGGATCCAGCTCATGCTCCAGCCGTCGGCGAGCCGTTCAGCCCACGGCCCTTTGCCCTTGAAGAAGGAAGGCGTCCAAACGCCCCAGAACTTGTAGCTGTGGGTGACATTGAAGTCCGATGGACCCCAGTCGCGCGAGCGGTTCCAGGGATACATGGGCATGAAGTAATCCTGCGAACCGACATCCTCGTTCCGGCTCAACCGGTATTGGAAGTCGAACTCGACGTCGCGGGCGAAACGGCGCTGCACCTGCAGGAGCAAGGCATTGTACTTCGCCGAGGCGTCGTTGGAGTACCAGCCCAGGTTCTGCACCCTCGGGTTGCGCTCGTTGATAAAGAAGTAATTCAGATTGTTCTGAATCGTGTAGTGGCGGCTCTGGCTGCCCTGGTAGCCGATGCTCGCCATCCAGTTCCGTGCGATTTCATATTGGGCGTCGAACGAATAGCGGTATGTCACCGTCGACGGCATGAAATCGGGGAACCCCGTGAGATTCACGGGAGCGCCGCTCAGCGGCAGGCCGGTGTTCTTGTCGAACTGCTGGATCGCTGCAGGATTGGAAGGCCAGCCCGTGTAGCTCCTCAGGTCCGAATTGACGCTGTACACGATGTCCTTGCCGAACAGGCTGAGGTCCACGACAAACGGCGGGTTGAAGCGCCCGTTGGAAGTGATCGCCAGTTGCTGGAGGTTGTAGCCGATGCCGAAGCCTCCGCGAAAGACGAGTTTCGACCCGAGATCCTTCCCCAGCAGCGAAGTCGGCGTCCATGCGAACCCGACCTGCGGCCCCCAGTTGTTCTTGCTCGTTCGGAACAGGTCTCCCCCCATCCGCATGCGGAGTCCGCGCAGCGCGTCGGCGCCGCTGCCGAGCACCGGTGTGCTGATCTTGCCGTCTTTTTCCGACAGGGGCGAGAAGTACTCCCACCTGAGGCCCAGGTTGAGAGTCAGATTCGGCCGGATTTTCCAGTCGTCCTGGACGAACAGTCCGACAACATGGAACCGCAGGTTTTTCTCCACTGTCGTCGGCTGGCCGGTGACCGGATCGAAATTGCCTCCCTCGCGGTAAGGGGCGTCGTTGGCGAACTCCCAGAGGTTGCGGAAATCGTAGGAGGGGCGCGCCGACCAGGGCGCCGTGTCCAGAAAGAGGCTGTTGGACACGTCAGCGCCGAATTTCAGCGTATGGCTGCCCTGGATTTTCGTCAGCGTATCCCGGTAATTCAGCGTCTTCTGGTCGAAAATGCTGAAGCCGGGCGCGCCGAAGTTGGCCACGCCTATGCTGCCCATGCCCCACAGGTTCGCCGTCGGCAGGCCCCACGGCATCTGCGGATTGCTTTCAAACTCATTCCAGTCCCAGCCGCTCAGGCCGAATCGCGCTTCGTTGATCATCGTCGGAGAGATCGTGCGCGTGTATATCCCGGTGAAAGAGCGGGCCGTGGAGTTGTGATTGAACAGGTTGTGCGAGCGCGCCGGGCCGTTGAAGAACTTGTTGTCCACCGGCACCCAGTACACGCTGAACGCCAGCGTATCCTTGGGGGTCACGTTGTAATCCATCCGCCCGTTGAACTGCTGGTTGGTCACCTTGTTCGGACCGCTGGTCTGGAGGAACACGGCATCTGCAATTCCGTCAAAGCCATTGCCAATGCCATAAGGCGTGCCCGGCTGCCCGTAGGTGGGATCCGAAGACTTCAGAGGCAGCCTGAGCGGCGAGCCCAGATCCACGCCTCCGGCCGCGTCGCGGCACTGTGTGGACGGCAGGCCCGCCTGCGCGCAAGTCAGGTTGATGGTGGAAATGGTGACCGGTTCCACGCCGGCAAATGACAACAACTGCTTGGCGACGCTGTTGCCTGCTGCGGCGCTCTGCCGGAACTGGGCCGTCTCATACCAGCCGGTGGAGATGTTTACGCTGTCGTTACGGAGCGTCTCATACGAGAAAAAAGCGAACAGCTTGTTCTTCAGCACCGGCCCGCCCAGGCTTCCGGCAAACTGGTTGAAGTCGTTTGTGTCCTTGGCGACGGGACTTGGGCTGCCCGGTCCGTTCCATCTCTGATAGGCGTTCAGCTCGGGCCGGTGGATCTTGGCCAGGAAGCTCCCGTGCGGGTCGTTGGTTCCATTCTTGGACACAACCAGAACCTGGGCGCCGCTGTTGCGGCCCAGTTCGGCGCTGTAGTTGTTGGCCACTACCCGGACTTCCTTCACGGACTCTTCGTTGGGCGTGATCACGGCAGCCCCGCCCCAGGACGTGCTGTTGACCCCGACGCCGTCGATCTGGAAGTTGTTCGAGTTTTGCCTCGTGCCGTTGGCGATGATCTGCGCGCCGTTTTCGACCTTGAAGACGCTGTCTGTGGCGCCGGCGGCTCCCATGTTGGTTCCTGGCAACATCTGGGATCCCCCTCCTGCGGTCAGGGCGCCATTGCCGAATACGCCAGGCGCCAGGCGCAGCAACTGATACGGATCCCGGCCGAACGAAGGGAGGTTCTCCACCTCCTTGGCCGTAATCGTGCCGCTGATGACCGCTGTTTGCGTATCAATCAGCGGAACCACGCTTTCGCTCACCGTCACCGACTCGGTCGTTTCGCCCACAGTAAGGCTCACGTCAACCGATTGCGTCTGCTCGGCCGTGACTCGCACATCAGCCAGAACCTTTCTGGCGAACCCTTCCTTCTCTACGGTTAGCTGGTAACGCCCGGGAGCCAGCGAGGTGATGGCGTAAACGCCTTCGCCGCTGGTTGTCACCGTGCGCTGCACCTTGGTTTCCTGACTGGTCAGCGTCACCTTGGCGCCCGGCACCACCGATCCGGTCGGGTCCTTGACCACCCCCTGAATCCCGGCCCGGAACTGCGCCTGCGCCTGTGGCAACGCTATCTGAAGTAGAAGGACAGCCAGCGCCGTCCCCAATCTGGACAGAGTTGTCTTCATGGACGTTTCCCTCGTTCGTCAACTGCCGCTTCGTGCGGCGGGCCGCACTCCGCGTGTTACAAAATCGCTTTAGTTGGTAGTCTAAGCCGATTGTCAACATCGTGTCAACGAAAAAAATCGATTTAGTAGCAGACAACCGCTTTTTCACGCCTCCGCCATCCTTTCGCCCCCCTTCTCGGTGGCGATGCTGCCCCCGGCGCCGCCGGCAGCGCTCGGCTCTGGATTACTAAAGCGATTTTTTAAAAGGATTCTTGCGATCCAGGGGCGTTCGTGAGATGATGCCTACCGTGGCTAAGCCGCGCACAGGATCCGGCGCTGGTGGTTCCCCGCCGTCCAAGCCCGTCAGCCTGAAGGAATTGGCGGCCCATTTGGGCCTGTCCCCTTCGACGGTTTCTCTGGTGTTGAACCAGTCGGCCGGCAGCGAGTCCATTCCTCCGGAGACCCAGCAGCGGATCCTCGCCGCGGCCCGGAAGCTGAACTACCGGCCGAACTTTCTGGCCCGCTCCCTGCGTTCCATGCGCACCTATGCCGTTGGCGTCATGGTTCCGGAACTGAGCGAGGGATACTCCTCTCTGGTGCTGAGCGGGATCGAGGACCGGCTGATGGAAGAAGGCTATATGTGCCTGGCTGCCAGCCACCGTCACTCCAGAAAGCAGATCGAACTGCTGCCGAGGCTGTTTTACGAACGCTGCGTCGACGGGCTCATCGCCGTCGACACACCCTACCCTCTGCGAATCCCGCTGCCGATCGTGTCGGTGTCGGGTCACCTGAAGCAACCCGGCGTGACCAACATTGTTCTGGATCACGACCGTGCGGCGGCGCTCGGCCTTGGCCATCTCCTCGCCTTCGGCCACCGGCGGATCGCGGTCATCAAAGGACAGAGTTTCTCTTCCGACACCGAGGTGCGCTGGAACTCCATCGAGGCTGCGGCCAGGCGCTTGGGGTGTCCCATCGATGAACGGCTGATTGTCCAGTTGGAAGGGGAATCGCCGTCGCCGGAGACCGGATATGTGGCGGCCCAGCGGCTCCTGGAGCGCGGCGTGGCCTTTACGGCGCTGTTCGCCTTCAACGACGTCTCCGCTTTCGGCGCGATCCGCGCCTTCCGGGAGCACGGTCTGGACGTGCCCGCCGACGTGAGCGTCGTGGGTTTCGACGATGTCTGGGGCGCAGCTTTCCACCTGCCCTCGCTCACCACCATTCGCCAGCCCCTGCGGCGCATGGGGCAACTGGCTGCCGAAACCCTCTTCCTGCGGATCCGCCAGGGCAACGACGCGGAATCCTGTCACGAGATCCAGGTGGAGCCGGAGCTGGTTGTGCGGGAATCCACCGGCCCGGTGCGGGATATTGGCCGGTGACTCCCGGACGGGCTGTCCTGTACGCCGGTTTCACGCTGTCGGGACTCATGACAGTCCTGCTCGGCGTGCTTGTGCCCGAATTGAGGCGGCTGTACGCCCTCGGCGACGGGCAGGCGGGCGCAGTCTTCGCCGTCCAGTTTTTCGCGGCAACCGCCGCTTCGTCGAGCTATGGCTGGACCGCCGGCCGGTGGCCGGCCGCCAGAGTGGCTGGTGTTTCTTATCTGATTCTCGCCACCGGCGCGGCCTGTTTTCTTGCTGGCGGTCTGGCGGCGGTATGGGCTGGCGTGGCGGTGTATGGCCTGGGGCTGGGTCTCAACATCGCCGCTGTGAACCTCGCCATGGCGCTGTCCCGCCGCGGAGAGGCCGTGCGTTCCCTAAACCTGCTGAATCTGTTCTGGGGCGCCGGCGCCGTAGCCGGCCCGGCCATCATCTCATGGGCGCTCTCCTGCGCGCCGTTGCCTGCCGTCATGGGTGGTCTCGCCATCTTCCTCGCGGCCGCCGGCGTCACGACTCTGTGGCTGCACCGCGCACAGGCGGGCAGCCCGCCGGGCAGCAGCGAACCAGCCGGAGGGGCCGCTTCCCGATTCCCTTGGCTGGAGCTGATCTTCCTGTTCTTCTATGTTGGCGCGGAGACCTGCCTCAGCGGCTGGCTGCCGAGCCTTGGGCAGAGGCGGCTGAACCTGAGCCCGCCATCGGCGGCGGCTGCGCAATCGCTGTTCTGGTTGGGAATTCTGGCAGGGCGCAGCCTTTCAGCGGCATGGGCGGGGCGGGCCGCCAGGTCCTGGATGCAGACCGGCCTGATGCTGGCGGCGGCGGGCACGGCTCTTCTGCTCCATGGAACCGTCCCAATGGCATTTTTCGCCGGCGCCTGCCTCGCCGGTCTCGGGCTGGCGCCACAATTCCCCACGGCGGTGGCTCTGTACCAGCAGCGCGCCGGGGCGTCCGCCGTTACCTGGACTGGAATTCTCTTCGCCGGTGGCGGGCTGGGAGGAGCCGTCATGCCATGGATGCTGGGCTTGGTCAGCGCGCGCACCGGCAGTCTCACGCTTGCCGCGTACTCGGTCTTCCTCTTGCTCGCCGTGATGTTCGCCTTGATCCGTCCCGCGGGCCCGGACGGAAAGAACCTCCGGTGAGGTCCAGGCTCAATGCTGTTCACTGACAATAATTCTGATCTGCCTGTCGATCTCGACTCGGCCGCTGGGCGGGCGTTTGTGCAGCCCCAGGTGACAGTGCCTCATCTTTCGCTTCACCCCGCAGATGGATGCGAGTTCCGCTCCAAAAGGAAAAGTGAAATCCGGCTTTCCAGGTCGTGTGCCGGCTGTTCTGCAAACAGGTCAGCGGGCCATGGTGCTCCGTCGTTGAGGCTCGGCTAAGCCGCGAAGGGCGTTGCCCGCAGCAGCTTGGCAAAATTCAGGCGGCCCCTCCCAGCCCGGGCCGGCTCTTCTCCTGCTCCCGCAGCAGATCCATGTCCAGATACCTCGCCGCCTCGTTCCAGTCCTCATGCGTCTCCACCGCCAGCGCTCTGCTCAGCCACAGGCAAGTGGCCGCATTCCATCGCTCCCCACGCTTCCCCCCAACCTTCCCCCTCGGGGACAGTCCACTGTGTCCCCCACCCCTCGCTCCCCAACCCCGCACATCGCCCGAAAGTGGACACAGCGGACTGTCCCCTCACCCCAGCAAACTATCCCCTCACCCTCTCCACCGCCCGCATGAACCGCAAAAAATTCCCCCCGTATATCTTCCGGATTTCCTCCGCCGTGAACCCTTTTTCCAGCAGCCGCCGCGTCAGATTCGGCCACCGTGAAACATCTTCCAGCCCGGCCGGCGTGCAGGAAACTCCGTCAAAATCGCTTCCCAACCCAATGACATCGACGCCGGCAATCTTCCGGATATGCTCAATATGCGCAACAACTTCATCAAGCCCCGCCTGCTCGCAGCGGGCGTTTTTCGGCAAAGAAGGGTTGATCCACGGCGACGTATCGGCCGACCTCTGGCTGATGAATTCGCAGCCCAGGTTGATCATCACGAGGCCGCCCTTCTTCGCCACCGCCCGGATCATCTCGTCGCTCATGTTGCGCGGAATGTTCGAAAGCGCCCGCGCCGAAGAGTGCGAGCTGAACACCGGCGCGCGGCTCGCCTCGATCACGTCCCAGAACGTGCGGTCCGACACGTGCGCCACGTCCACCATCATGCCCAGCCGGTTCATCTCGGCGATCACGCGCCGCCCGAGCTCGCTCAGCCCCCGGTTGTCCTTTTCCGCCGACGATCCGGCCCATTCGAGGTTCCGCGTATGAGTCAGCGTCATGTAGCGCGCCCCCAGATCGTAGTACGCCCGCAGCAGCCGCGGCTCGTTCTCGATCGCATGGCCGCCTTCTATGCCGATCAGCGCCGCGATCTTGCCCGCTTTGTGGGCCGCCTCGATCCCGTCGGCCGTCAGCGCCAACTGGAAATGCTCCGGATGCCGCGCCACGATGTCGTGCCGGATCGTATCGATCATTTCCAGCGCGCGCCGCGCCGAACCGCCCTTGTCGATCAGATCGGCGCTGACGTAGGCGGCGAAGAACTGCGCCCCAGTGCCGCCCGCGCGCAGCTTCGCGATGCTTGTGTGCCGCGCGTCTTTCTCCGAGCCGATGTCCCAGCCGCGCACCGTGCGGCTGGTCACGTCGTTGTGGCCGTCGATCAGCAGCGCGGAGCGGTGCACGGCCATCACCTCCTCGTCCGTCCACTTCTTCTGCGCGCCGAGCGGCAGCAGCAGGAAAGCCAGAACCAGAAGCCGGAACATGGGCACTATTCTACCGGCCGCGGCCTCCACATGATGCGGCGCGCTGCAGCAGGCGGCGCGCGCCTCCGCTTGAGCCGGCCCGCAAGCCGTGGCATCATCGAAGCGGTAAGCCGTGGGCGCCGCGCTTCTCTTCCTTTGGCTGCTCGCCGACACGTTCGAGGTTCGCGGCACGCTGGTGCCCGCCACGCAGGCTTCCGTGTCGCTGCATGGGGCCACTTCGCCCTTCCACAGCAACACGCTCGCCGGGCCGGACGGGCGCTTCCGGTTCCGGAACATCGAACAGGGCACGTACACGCTGATCGTCTTCATCCCCGGACAGGGCGAGGTCCGCAAGACAATCTCCGTCGGCCCTTCGACGGCGGACAGGAAAGGACGCGTCGAGCTGGCCGTGCGGCTGGACGAGGCCAAAATGACGCCGGACCGCTCATCCGTCGTCAGCGTGCGCGAACTCGCCATCCCGCAAAAGGCGCGCGACGAGTACCGCAACGCGGGCAGGAAGCTCGAGTCGCGGGACGTCGCGGCCGCAATCGCGCATCTGGAGCGCGCCGTCGAACTGGCCCCGCAGTTCGCCGCGGCCTGGAATTTCCTTGGCACCATCGCCTATCAGACGCAGCGCTACGCCGACGCCGAGAAGTACTTCCTGCGCGCGCTGGAGGCGGATCAGAACGCCTACGAGCCGGTCGTGAACCTCGGCGGCGTCTACGTCACCACGGGCAACTTCAGCGAGGCGTGGAAATACAACCTGAACGCCGTGCTGCGGCGGCCGAACGACGCGCTGGCCAACTCGCAACTCGGCATGACCTACTTCGGGCTGGGGCGGTTCGACCTGGCGGAGAAATATCTGCTGGAGGCCATCCGCCTGGACCCGGCGCACTTCAGCCATCCGCAACTGACGCTGGCGGAGATCTATGTGCGCCGCGGCGACAATGCGCGCGCGGCCGATGTGCTGGAGGACTTCCTCCGCCGTCACCCCGACAATCCGGCGCGCGATTCGATCCGCACCATGATTTCGAAACTGCGCGGCAGCCCGGGGGCCTGAACTTCCCTGCCCCGCAGCCCGGATCAGCGCGAGTGGACGTGCACGGGCTGATAACAGGGGTGCAGCCAGGTGTGGTAGTCCACGATGCGGCCGTGCACCGCCTGCGAATACAGCTCTCTCAGGTGCGCCGTAACGACGCCGATCTGGCCCTTACCCACCGGAATGTCGTCGATCCGTATGACGGGCGCCACCTCGACCGCGGTGCCGGTGAGGAACACCTCTTCGCAGCAATACAGCTCCGTGCGGTCGATCGAGCGTTCGATCACCTCCATATGCAGCTCCCGGCGGGCCAGCTCGATGACCGAGGCGCGGGTGATGCCTTCCAGGATGTTGTCCGAGGGCGGCGGCGTGACCAGCCTGCCGTGGCGGACCATGAACAGGTTGCACGTGGCGCCCTCGGCCACATGGCCGGATTCGTTGAGGATGATGGCCTCGTCATAGCCGTGGCGGTGCGCTTCGGTGGTGGCGAGCACGCTGTTGACATAGGCGCCGCAGATCTTGCCGCGCGCCGGCAGCGCGTGGTCCTCCAGCCGCCGCCAGCTTACGATGCCCGCGTGCAGCCCCTTCGAGCTGTCGATGTAAACGCCGAAGGGAACTGCAATGATCGCGAAATCGAATTTTCCATCGGGACGCACGCCGATGCGCGGCGACGACATATAGGCGAGCGGGCGCACGTAGACGTCGGTGCGGAAACCGTTGACTCGGACCAGTTCGGCGGTGAGCTCGGTGAGCTCTTCCGCCGGCTTGTCCGGCTCGATGCCGAGCATGCGGCAGTTGGCCTTCCAGCGCTGGTAATGCTCCTCGCACCGCACCAGGAAAAGCTCTTCGGCGTCGTGCGACCAGTAGCCGCGGATGCCCTCAAACACGCCGGTGCCGTAGTGCAGCGCGTGCGTGAGGATGTTGATCTGGGCCTCCCGTAACGGAACGATGCGGCCATTGAACCAGACGAGCGTGTCCATCATGTCAGGCATGGCAGGGCTCCTTCGAGGGTTGGGTCGTCAGGGACCGGACTGCTTCCATGCCGCGCGACAGGGCGCGGCGGTCGATTTCCAGCCATTTTTCCGACTTGATGACCCGCGCCATGGCATGGCCGACGACTTCGGCAGGGAGCAGGCGCGTGGCCTCCAGCAGCGCGCCCAGGGCCACGATGTTGCCCGCCTTGGACGCTCCCTCCTTATCCGCGATCTCGAAGAACGGCAGCGCATAGAGCGCCACGTCTTCGCGCCGCAGGTCTTCCGGGATCTCCGTGCCGTTGTACAGCACCGTGCCGCCCGGCAGCACGGCATTCAGAAACTTCCGCAGCGACGGCTCGTTCAGCGCGATCAGCACATGCGAGCTGGACACGAGCGGCGAATCGATCGGCCGCGTGGACAGCCGGACATGGCAGTTGGACGTGCCCGAGCGCATTTCCGGCCCGTAGCTCGGCAGCCAGGACACGTCGAGCCCGTAGTCCATGCCCGCTTCCGCAAGCAACTGGCCCAGCAGCAGCACGCCCTGCCCGCCGAAACCGGCCACCTTGATCCGGCAGTCCATCTCGCCGGCTCCCTGCGCCCGCTGCACCGGCGCTTCCTCGAGCGGGATCCGCAGCAGCCGCGGCAACTCTTCCAGCGGCGGAGGCGGCGGCGCGGCGGGCTTCGGCTGAGCCTGCGCCGTGCGGTCGCACTTCACTCCAAGCGGGTAGACCGTGGTCATGAATTCGCGCACGTGGCGCTGCGCCTCCACCGGATCCATCTTCCAGATGGTGGGACAGGGGGAGAGGACTTCCACCAGCGAGAAGCCGAGCCCTTTGATCTGGTTCTCCAGAGCCTTGCGGATCGAGCGCTTGGCGGCGAGGATCTGTTTGACACTGCCCAGAGCGACGCGCTCGATGTAGACGGGCCCGTCCAAAGCGGACAGCATCTCCGAGATGTGGATCGGATAGCCGTCCTTGTGGGCCGCGCGGCCGAAGGGCGTGGTCGTAGTCTTCTTGCCCAGCGGCGTCGTGGGCGCCATCTGGCCGCCGGTCATGCCGTAGATGGCGTTGTTGACGAAGATCGACGTGATGGTTTCCCCGCGGTTGGCGGCGTGAAGGATCTCGGCCGAGCCGATGGCGGCCAGATCGCCGTCGCCCTGATAGGAAATGACGATGGCGTCCGGGCGCGAGCGCTTGAGGCCCGTGGCCACGGCCGGCGCGCGGCCGTGCGCCACCTGCACGTTGCCCGTGTCGAAGTAGTAATACAGAAAGACCGAGCAGCCGACGGGCGAGACGATGATGGCGCGGTCGCGGATGCCGAGCTCGTCGATGGCCTCGGCCAGCAGCTTGAGGGTGACGCCGTGGCCGCAGCCCGGGCAGTAGTGTGTCTGGTGCGGATTCTCGCCCTTGCGGAAGTAGGAATCATACAGGCACTCGGCCTTGCCGTGAATTGGCTTCATATTGGCGGGAATCGTTTCAGGCATGGTGCATCACCTCCGCAACGGCCTGCTCGGCGCGGCCGTCGATCCACTGGATCACATGTTCAACGATCTCTTCCGACGAGGGCACATTGCCGCCGCAGCGGCCGTAAAACTCCACCGGGCGCCGGCCCTCGACCGCAAGGCGCACGTCCTCCACCATCTGGCCCGTGCTCATTTCCACCGTGAAGCAGACCGCCGCCTGCGCGGCCAGCCGGCGGATCTCCGCCGAGGGGAACGGATACAGAGTGATCGGGCGGAGCAGCCCGGCGCGGATGCCGCGCCCGCGGAGCGACTCGACGGCGGACTTCAGAACACGGCTCACGATGCCATAGCCGACAAAGACCAGGTCGGCGTCTTCGGTGCGGTAATTCTCCCACCGGGCCTCGCGCTGTTCTGCCAGGCGGTACTTTTCGGCCAGCTTGCGAATGTGCGCTTCCAGCTCGTCAGGCTGGAGGTAAATCGACGTAATGAGGTTCTTGCGCGTCTCGGCTGTGCCCGTGACGGCCCAATCGGGAACGGGGGGATCGACGGCGGCGGCCGAGTAGAAGTCGACCGGCTCCATCATCTGGCCGGTGTAGCCATCGGTCAGGATTATCACCGGATTGCGGTAGCGGTCGGCGAGTTCGAACGCCAAGCGCGCCAGGTCGCACATCTCCTGGGCCGTGGCAGGCGCCAGCACCAGGCAGCGGTAATTGCCATGCCCGCCCCCTTTCACGGCCTGGAAATAATCGCCCTGTTCCGGCGCAATGTTGCCAAGGCCGGGGCCGCCGCGCATGACGTTGACGATCACGCAGGGCAGCTCGGCGCCGGCGATGTAGCTGATGCCTTCCGCCATCAGGCTGATGCCTGGGCCGCTTGAGGCCGTCATCGCGCGGACGCCCGCGCTGGCCGCGCCGAACACCATGTTGATGGCCGCCACTTCGCTTTCCGCCTGGAGAAAAGTGCCGCCCACCTGCGGCAGATAGAGAGCGGCCGCTTCCGTGATTTCGTTGGCGGGAGTGATCGGATATCCGTAAAAGGCGCGGCAGCCGCCGAGAATCGCGCCCTTCACCAACGCCTCGTTGCCTTTGATCAGTTGCCGGGGCATGACAAACCTCCTGCGGTTCAGGCGGCGGCCTTGTACACGGTTATCGCGCCCGGCTCGGGGCACGCGTAGAAACACAACCCGCAACCGTTGCAGCCGCGGCCGTCGTACACAGCCGGATGGTAGCCGTAGCGGTTCAGGTAGGAGGCGGCGTGCAGCACCTTCTGCACGCAGGCCTCGATGCAAAGGCCGCAGCCCTTGCATTCCTCCTCGTTGATCACGATGTAGCCTTTGTCTTCCTTGACTGCGGCTGGCATGGCGCCTCCTTAAGAGACCGGAATCAATTTCGGACGCAAATAGCGGGCTTTATAAGCGAATTCCGTGAGCGAATCGCGGAACTTCGGATCGGCGATCGCAATCAGCGCCTCGGCGCGCTCCCGGAGCGTTTTCCCGTGCAGATACGCGATGCCGTGCTCGGTGACGACGTAGTGCACGTCGGCGCGCGACGTCACTACGCCCGCGCCCGGCTCCAGCATGGGCGCGATGCGGGAAACCGTGCCGTCCTTCGCCGTCGACGGCAGGGCGATGATCGGCTTGCCTCCCTCGCTGTGAGCGGCGCCCCGGATGAAGTCCACCTGCCCGCCAAACCCGCTGTAAGGGCGCACGCCGATCGAGTCGGAGCAGACCTGCCCGGTCAAATCGACCTGAATAGCCGAATTGATGGCAACCATCTTCCGGTTCTGCGCGATCACGAACGGGTCGTTCACATACTTCGTGGGGTGGAACTCGAACAGCGGGTTGTCGTCGATGAAATCGAACAGGCGGCGCGTGCCGAGCACGAAGCCAGCCACCAGCTTGGCCGGATGGATCGTCTTTTGCGCGCCGTTCATCACTCCTTTTTCTATCAGAGGAATGACCCCGTCGGAGAACATCTCCGTGTGCATGCCCAGGTCCCGGTGGTTCGACAGATAGGAGAGCACCGCGTCCGGCACCGCTCCAATGCCCATCTGCAACGTGGCGCCGTCGGGAATCAGCGAAGCCACGTTGCGCGCAATCCGCCGCTGTATGTCGTTGGCGGAATCGGCGGTCATCTCCGGCAGCGGATGGTTCACTTCGACGATCCTGTGGATCTCGGAGATGTGGAGGAACGTCTGCCCGTGCGTTCGCGGCATGTTCGGATTCACTTCCGCAATCACGCGCCGCGCATGCCTTGCCGCCGTGAGCGTCGTGTCCACGCCCACCCCGAGGCTCAGATAGCCGTACTTATCCGGCGGCGACACCTGCATCAGCACATAGTCGAGCTGCAACTCGCCGCGCTCGAACAGCCCTTCAATCTCATGCAGGAAGATCGGCATGTACTCGGCGCGCCCTTCATTCACCGCCTGCCGCACGTTGTCGCCAATGAAGAGAGCGATCGTGCGGAAACTGCGCTCGTATTCCGGCAGCGTATAGTCGGCGCCGCCGAGCGTTTTCATGTGAATGATCTGCACGTCCTCCAGATCGCGCGACCGTTCCAGCAGGGCCGAGACAAGGTCCAGCGGCACCGCGCAGCCGGGGTGGATGTAGACCGTCTGCCCGGAGCGGATTTCGCTCACCGCGTCGGCGGCGGTGGTGCGTTTGTCGAGATACTCAGTCAGCCATTGCATGGCGTGCCCCCCTCTTCGGCGCCGGCGCGCTGGGCAGCGCCGACATTGCCCAGTTTAATACCCGCATAACTGATACTTTCATGCCCGTTTCTTTTATGCGCCAAATCGAACCCGTTGTCAAGTCCCTTTGTTACAGTATGTTACGGATCTGGAAGAGCACACCACTTCTTAGTGGTGCTATATGAGAAAAGTCCCTTGCCTAGAGTGTGTTAGAGTCACCTCATGGAAGTGGGGAGAGTGGCGGGATGACTGGAGGATGAGCCATGGAAGATGGAGCAGGCATGAAAAGCGGCGCCGAAAACCGCCAGGCGGCGATGCAGGAAGCCTACAGGGCATTCGTCGGCGCATGGCCTCAGTATGAGGGAACGCGGGCACTGGACCAACTGCGGTCAAGCGACTATGCGCGCCTGGATGAACTCGGCGAGGTGTACCTGGACTACACCGGCGCGGGTCTCTATGGCGCAAGCCAGGTAAAGGAACATGTGCGGCTTCTCGAGAGCCACGTGTTCGGCAACCCACACTCGAGGAATCCGGCCTCGGCCCTGATGTCGGAGTGGGTGGAGCGGGGCCGGAGAGATGTGCTTGAGCACTTCAACGCCTCGCCCGAGGAATATGTGGCGATTTTCACACCGAACGCCACCGGAGCGCTGAAGCTCGTCGGAGAGGCCTATCCTTTCGCCCCCGGCGGCGTGTACCTGCTCACTTTCGACAATCACAATTCCGTAAATGGCATCCGTGAATTCGCGCGGGCAAGAGGGGCGAAGATCCAGTATATTCCCCTTTCCATTCCGGATTTGTTGGCTGATGCGGAACAATTGGAAGCCGCTTTGAGGGAAAGACCCTCCTGTGCGGACTGCCTGTTCGCCTATCCGGCGCAATCAAATTTCTCCGGCGCCCAGCACGATCTGGGGTGGGTGGCCAAAGCGCAGACGGCGGGCTGGGACGTCCTGCTGGATGCCGCGGCGTTTGTGCCCACCAACCCGCTGGATCTGGGCCGTGTGAAACCGGAGTTCGTCACGCTGTCGTTCTACAAGATGTTCGGCTACCCGACGGGGATCGGCTGTTTGATCGCCAAGCGAAGCGTCCTGAGGAAGCTGCACCGGCCTTGGTTCGCCGGAGGCACGATCACGGTGGCGTCGGTCCAGGGGGACCGCTACTTCCTGGCCGACGGGCCGGAGGCATTCGAAGACGGGACGGTGGATTTTCTGAGCATCCCCGGCGTGGAGATCGGGCTCCGGCACCTGCGCAAAGCGGGGATTGACAGGATCCACGAGCGCGTCCGCTGCCTGGCGGAGTGGCTGATCCGAGAACTGGAGGCGCTGCACCACAGCAACGGCCGGCCGCTGGTGCGGATCTACGGCCCGGGCGCGCAGGGGCCGCGCGGCGGAACCGTGACGATGAATTTCTACGACGCGGAGGGAGAAGTCATCGATCATCTTCGAATCGAAGAACTGGCGGCGCGCGAGCGCATTTCCATCCGAACCGGCTGCTTCTGCAATCCGGGCGGCGGAGAAGCGGCGCTGGGGCTGCGGGCGGAGCAGTTGTCGGCGTGTTTCCGCCAGGCGGAGACGGAGCACCGCTCGCGGTTCACGCTGGAGGACCTGCGGATGTGCGTCGACGCGAAGAGCACCGGGGCGGTGCGCGTTTCGTTCGGGATCGCGTCGAATTTCGCGGACGCCTGGCGATTCGCCGAATTTGCGCGATCGCTGAAGGATTGCTGCGAGAAGACGCTCCGGTAGGATGAGCCGTTTCCCGGCCCTTCACCGGGAAATGAGCTTGGTGCGCACTTTCATGAAGCCGTTGGCGCGAGCCAGATGCCGGCTTTCGGGGTTCGCAGCCCGCTGAATCTCCAGCACACAGACAGGGGCCGAACCAGCGAAAAGGTCTGCCACCGGTTCGAGGAGCTTTCGCGAAAGATTTCCGTCAAACGGCACACTCACAACGCAAACTGCCACCCCAGCCGGGCCGCTCCCCCCCGAAGGCGGCTTGAAGCCTTCCTTTTCAAGTTCAGGACGCCGGGTCAGAGTCTCTGCTCCGGATTTTCCTGAGGCAAGCGAGCCCGGCACGTTCCCCACGGTGACACGCAACCCGCGGATGCATGGCTGACCTGAGCGCTTTCCCGCTTCAGTTGTAATCCGATGCGCAGCCACCGCTTCCGGCACGGCGCCCTGACAGGAAGCGTTCCAGCCGCCCGCCAGTCCTCCGAAGCGCCTCAGTGATACAGCCCTCCACCGTTCACCAGCCTCGATCCGGCAAAAGCGCCCGCGCTTCGTGTGAGTTCACATCTTTGGCTCCCCGAATGCCTTCGGCTCTTTGGGCGTAATTTGCCCTCCGTTTCCTGAGAGGCATCGTCCGTTTTGCCGCGCACACCCGGGCGTCACACCCGTGTTCGGTCCGGTAGACGCTTCCGGCCGGCGCCTATGGCCGCGATACACGCTTTATTTTGCCCACAGGCGCGCAAAGGGCCGGGAAGTATTCGCCGGGAATCAAGGCAGGAATCCTCCACATATGTGGCCACGGATTCCCCACTGGTCTCATGGTCACAGCCCCTATGGTTCCCCAAGGTGGTATTGACAGAAACAACGCATCCGCTCCTCGTCCCAGCCACTGCGGGAAACTGTTACTTGCGCCGCCGCGGCTTTTCTTTCGGGCAGGGGTCAGAATCCAGGCCAGCCGGTCCGCTGGAGTAGCTGATGTAATCCACTTTGCCATCTTCCAACGGCCTGATATAGATGCCAAGATGTCTGTATTCGATTCCAACGAGATCACCTGCAGGATCGATGTAGACGGGACCGAATCCGAGAAATTCATGCTCCTCACACCCCGCCCGAGGATGCCCGGCGGAGCGTGGAAAGTAGCGACTCTCACCCCGGGAGGCGTGATAGCCTTCTGGGAAATTCTTTTGCGAGAAGAAAGGAGAGAGTCGCTTGGAAAGACCATACCAAATCGAAGACC